>DATLJE010000027.1:0-15634 GCA_035539095.1 Luteimonas sp. | reverse complement strand
ACCGCGACCAACCTCACCCCGTGGGGCGTGTGGATCGGCGGCGAGGAGCTGCACAACAACCACCACGCGTTCCCGAGCTCGGCCAAGTTCGCGCTGCGCAAGTGGGAGGTCGATATCGGCTGGGGCGTGATCAAGGGCCTGGAGAAGCTGCGCCTGGCCAAGGTGCTGCGCGTCGCGCCGTCGCTCGACGTGCGCCCCAACATCAACGTGCCCGACGCCGACACCATGAAGGCGCTGCTCGCGCACCGCTTCCAGGCCATGACCGACTACCAGCGCAACGTGCTCAAGCCGGCGCTGCGCGAGGAAGCGCGCGCGGCCGGCGCCAAACTGCGTGCGCTGCTGCCGCGCAAGCTGCGCAAGGGCATCGTCGACGACGGCCGCTGGCTCAAGCCCGACGCGCGCCAGCAGCTGCAGCAATGGGTCGCGGCGCGCCCGCGCATCCGCGTGCTGGTCGAGCACCGCGCGCGCCTGGCCGCGGTGCTGGAGGCGCGCACCCACAACGCCGCCGAGGCGCTGCAGAACCTGCAGGCCTGGTGCCGCGAGGCCGAGGCCAGCGGCATCCGCGCGCTGCAGGACTACGCCGCGCGGCTCAAGGGCTATTCGCTGCAGCCGGCGCGCGCATAGCGCGGCTTCGGCTGACGATGGCGTGATCCACGATGGCGGGCCTTGGCCCGCCATTGTCATGTCCGCCTTTCAGGGCCGGATGCCCTGCCGGGGAAGAGAGATTCACCGGACGGCGACTTCCTTCGCGCGACGGACCGAAGCCCACAGGAGCAGACCGCGCGGCGAAAAGCCAGACCCTCACCCCTCACCCTCACCCTCACCCTCACCCTTCGCGCTTTCCCTCTCCCGCTTCGCAGGAGAGGGGGGTTTGTGGGAGCGGCTTCAGTGCGAGCTCCTGGCGAAGAGCTCGCGGCCGAAGCCGCTCCCACGAGCAGTTCCGGCATTGGCTTCCATGACCCGCCGCGCCACGGCTTAGACTGCGCCGATGAAACGCCTCGCCTTCCTGTTCCTCGCGCTCGCCGCGCCGCTCGCCGCGCAGGCCCAGGTCGCCGCCACCGGCGACTACCTCGCGCGCATGGACGGCGACGGCGACGGCCGCATCGCGCTGGACGAATACCAGGACTGGATGAGCTACGCCTTCGACGCGATGGACCGCAACCGCGACGGCATGCTTGCGCCGGAGGAACTACCGGGCGGAAAGGGCAAGCCGGTGGCACGCGCCGAATATCGGGCTCGCATCGCGGCGACGTTCAACAAGCAGGACGTGGACCGCGACGGCTTCCTGTCGGCGAAGGAGCTCTCGGCGCCGCCGCGCTAGCGGCGCGTCGCGACAGCGGACGCGGCATCGAAACCCCCGCGGTGCCGCGCCGCATCGCCGGTGCCCACGCAGGCCTGGTCCGCGCCCGCGCCCGCGCACGAGCCGGCGCCGATCGCCACGCCAGCCGCGCAAACGCCGTCACCAGATCCGCACGCGCTCCTCCGGCGCCAGGTACAGCTTCTGCCCCTGCTGCACGCCGAACGCCGCGTACCACGGGTCGATGTTGCGCACGGTCAGCGCGCGGTACGGCCCCGGCGCGTGGCCGTCGCCGATCACCCGCGCGCGCAGCGTGGGCTCGCGCATCTTGGTGCGCCAGGCCTGGCCGAAGGCGAGGAAGAAGCGCTGGTCGCCGGTCAGCCCGTCGATCACCGGCGGTTCCTTGCCGCCCAGCGACGCGCGCCAGGCGCGATAGGCCGCCTGCAGCCCGGACACGTCGGCGATGTTCTCGCCCAGCGTCTGCGCGCCGTTGATGTGCAGGCCCGGCAGCGGCTCGTAGGCGTCGTACTGCTTCACCAGGCGGTCGGCGGCGGCCTTGAAGTGCGCGCTGTCCTCCGGCGTCCACCAGTTGCGCAGCTGGCCGTCGGCGCCGAAGTCCGCCCCGGTGTTGTCGAAGCCATGGCTGATCTCGTGCCCGATCACCGCGCCGATCGCGCCGTAGTTCGCGGCCGGGTCCGCCTTCGGGTCGAAGAACGGCGCCTCCAGGATCGCGGCGGGGAAGTTCATCGCGTTCTGCAGCGGCAGCTGGATCGCGTTCACCGTCTGCGGCGTCATCCACCACTCGCCCGGGTCGATGTCCTTGCCGAGCTTGGACAGCTGGTAGCGGTACTCGTACTCCTCGGCGCGCAGCGCGTTGCCCAGCGGGTCGTCGCGGCGGATCTCCAGCTTCGAATAGTCGCGCCAGGTCTCCGGATAGCCCACGCTCACGCGCATGGTCTCGGCTTTCGCCTTGGCCTTGGCCTTGGTCTCCGGCGTCATCCAGTCGAGCTTGTCCACGCCGTCGCGGAACGCGGCCAGGATGTTGTGCACCATCCCTTCGACCTGCGCCTTGGACGAAGGCGGGAAGTACTCCTCGGCGTAACGCTTGCCCACCGCGTCGCCCAGCGCCTTGCTGGTGGAAGCCACCGCGCGCTTCCAGCGGTCGCGCTGCTGCGGCGTGCCCTGCAGGGTCTTGCCGTGGAAGTCGAACCAGAGCTCGGCGTAGGCCTTGGGCAGCAGTCCCGCGCTGTGGTCGAGCGCGTGGAAGCGCAGGTAGTCCTTCCACACCGCCAGCGGCTCGCTCGCCACCAGCGCGGAAATCCCGCGGATCGCGTCGGGCTGCCAGGCGACGATCGTCTTCTCGCCCGACAGCCCCGCGGCCTGGAGGAACGCCGGCCAGTCGAGCCCCGGCGCCTGCTTGGCCAGGCCCGACGCATCCCAGGGATTGTTGCCCTTGTGCACGTCCTGGCTGTCGACGACGCTGGCGTGCGCCTTGGCGATCTTCATCTCGAGGTCGAAGATCGCCTTCGCCCTGGCCTGCGCGTCGGGCGTGCCGGCCTGCTCGAGCAGCGCGGCGATGTAGGCGCGGTACTTGTCGCGGTTCTGCGCCATCGGCTTGTCGGACGACAGGTAGTACTCGCGGTCGGGCATGCCCAGGCCGCCCTGCATCAGGGTCGCGACGTTGCGCGGCGGCCCTTCCAGGCCGCGCGCGACGAACACGCCGAACAGGTTGCCGGTGGCGAAGTTGGTGTAGTTGAGCGGATCGGTGTCGGCGCGCACGCTGCCGCCGATGTAGCCCGACAGCGCCGCCACCGAGTCGACGGCGTCGATCCGATCCAGCACCGGCTGCAGCGGCGCCAGCCCGCGCTGCTCGATCCCGGCCTCGTCCATGTAGGCGGCGTAGTAGTCGGCGATCCTGCGCGCGTCGCTGCCCGCGGCCGGGTTGGACTTCCCCAGGCCCTGGATCAGCTCCGCGGTGCGCTTCTCCGCCAGCTCGAACACCTGCACGAACACGCCGGTGCTGGAGCGGTCGTCCGGGATCTTCGTCGTCTTCTCCCAGGTGCCGTTGGCGTAGGCGTTGAAGTCGTCGCCGGGCTTGACCGACTTGTCGATGCCGACCAGGTCGATGCCCGAGTCCGTCGCCGCCGCCGGCGCGGCGGCGGGCGGCGCTGCCGAAGCCTGCGGCTGCGCGTCGGGCGACGGCGCCTGCGTGCAGGCGGCCAGTGCGCCGGCCACGGCGGTGGCGAGGGCGAGTTTGCGGAATGCGTGCATGGGGAGTCCTGTCTTCGGGCGAAACGCCGATGTTGCGCGCATGCCGCCGGGCGGCATGTGCAGGAAGTCACCGCGCCGCGGCCTTGCGTCACGTCAAGGCGGTGTACGCGGCGCGGCCGTAGAATGCGCACCCGATGCGCCACCACGCCTTCCATGCCGCCATGGCCCGCCTCGCGCTCGCCGCGATGCTGCTGCTGGCCGTGCTGCCCACCGCCGGCCGGCTGGCGCAGCCGGCGGCGCAGGGCATGCGCGCCGGGCTGGAGGCGATGTGTACCTCGGCCGGGCTGCGGCTGGCGGATCCGGCGGCGCTCCTGCACGCGGCCCACCGCGGCGACGGCGCGCCGGACGCGCCCGTCCATCCCCACCAGGACGCCGACTGCGCCTACTGCCCGCTGCTCGCCTCGCTCGCCGTGGCGCTGTTCCTGGCGATCGCGCTGCGCGATGCGCCCGCGCGCGCCGCGCCCGCCGCCCCGCGCGCATCGCCGCCGCGGTCGCGATCGCATCCCTGCGGCCTCGGCTCCCGTGGCCCGCCTTCGCCCTCCTGAACCACAAGAACGCTTCCCGATCGCGCGGACCGCGTCCGCGCGCCTTGTGTGTCCCGGAGATCCCATGTCGAATCCCAACATCGCGACGCCGCGCGCGTCGCGCCTTGCCGCATCCGTGTGCGCGGCACT
Organism: Luteimonas sp.; assembly: GCA_035539095.1. GTDB lineage: Bacteria > Pseudomonadota > Gammaproteobacteria > Xanthomonadales > Xanthomonadaceae > Luteimonas. The sequence goes on along the minus strand of DATLJE010000027.1, from coordinate 11,392 downwards.
GCTGCCCTGCGCCTTCGTTCCCCCCGCGTGCGCCGCCGACGCGGCCATGCCCCTGCCCGCCGGCGACGCCCCGCAGGCCACCACGCTCGACCGCGTCGAGGTGCGCGGCGAGCGACCGCCCATCGCCACCGTCGACACCCTCGACCAGGCCCGGCGCCGCGTCGCCGAGCGCGCCGGCGGCACCGCGCTGGTCGACGGCGACGCCTACCGCGACGGCCGCGTCAGCACGCTCACCGATGCCCTCGGCTTCGCGCCGGGCGTGTTCGTGCAGCCGCGCTTCGGCGCCGAGGAGGCGCGGCTGTCGATCCGCGGTTCCGGCCTGCAGCGCACCTTCCACGGCCGCGGCATCGTGCTGCTGCAGGACGGCAGCCCGCTCAACCTCGCCGACGGCAGCTTCGACTTCCAGGCGGTGGAGCCGCTGGCCGCGCGCTACATCGAGGTGTACCGCGGCGCCAACGCGCTCGAGCACGGCGCCGCCACGCTCGGCGGCGCGATCGACTTCGTCTCGCCCACCGGCTACGACGCGCCCACCGCCGATGCGCGCATCGAGGCCGGCAGCTTCGGCTACCTGCGCGCGCAGGCCGCGTTCGCCGGCCATTCCGACCGCGGCGACGCGTACCTGAGCCTCACCGGCCTGGGCCAGGACGGCTATCGTGACCACGCGCGGCAGGAAAGCGAACGCCTGTTCGCCAACGCCGGCCATCGCTTCGGCGAGACGCTCGACGGGCGCCTGTACCTCACCCACGTCGACACGCGCTCCGAGCTGCCCGGCAACCTCACCCGCGCGCAGGCGCTCGACGAGCCGCGCGCCGCCAACGCCGGCAACGTCGCGCTCGACCAGCGTCGCGACTACCGCCTCGACCGCGTCGCCGCGAAGCTCGCGTGGGCGCCGTCGGACGCGCGCTCGCTGGTGGTGTCGGCCTACTACGCCGACAAGTCGCTGCACCACCCGATCTTCCAGGTGCTGGAGCAGGACACGGGCGATGCCGGCGTCGACGCGCGCTGGCGCGCGGAAGGCACGCTCGGCGGGCGCCGCAACGTGCTCGTCGCCGGCGTCGCGCTCGCGCAGGGCACGATCGACGACGACCGCTTCGCCAACGTCGCCGGCCGCGCCGGCGCGCGCACCAACCGCTTCGACCAGCGCGCGCGCAACGCCAGCGCCTACGTCGAGGACCAGCTGTGGCTGTCGCCGCGCTGGGTGCTCGCCGTCGGCGCGCAGGGCCTGCATGCCGCTCGCCGCTCGCAGGACCGCTTCGTCACCGCCGGAAGCTGCGGGCAACCGCTGTGCGACGAGAGCTTCGATGTGTCGTACTCGGCGTTCAATCCCAAGCTCGGCGTGCGCTGGCTGGCCGCCGACGGCGTGCAGGCCTTCGCCAACCTCAGCCGCAGCGCCGAGCCGCCGAGCTTCGGCGAGCTCACCGGCGGTCCCGGCGTGACCCAGGTCGACGCCCAGCGCGCCACGACCGCCGAACTCGGCGTGCGCATCGACCGCGGCGCGCTCTCGCTCGACGCCGCGCTCTACCGCGCACGCATCGACGGCGAACTGCTCTCGCTCAGCGACGGCAACGGCAACCCGCTGGGCACGGTCAACGCGGGCCGCACCGTGCACCAGGGGCTGGAGCTGGGCCTGGGCTGGGCGTTCGCGCCGGCGTGGACGCTGTCGGCGAACTACCTGTGGAACGACTTCCGCTTCGACCACGATGCGGCTTACGGCGACAACCACCTGGCGGGCGTGCCGCCGCAGCTGCTGCGCGCGGCGCTGGAATGGAAGGCCGGCGAACGCTTCCATCTCGCGCCGACGCTCGAATGGGCGTCGCAGGACTATGCGATCGACCACGCCAACACGTTCGACGCGCCCGGCTATGCCGTTTTGGGCTTGCGCGCGGGTGGGCGGATCGGCGCGCGCTGGTCGTGGTTCGCCGAGGCGCGCAACCTGGCCGACCGGCGCTGGATCGCGAGCACCAACGTCGTGGCCGACGCGCATGGCCTGGATGCGGCCAACTTCCTGCCGGGCGATGGGCGCTCGTTCTATGCCGGGCTCGAGTGGCGGATGTAGGTGCGGATGCGTCTTCGGACGGATCGCGGTTGATCGGCTTCGGTGAACCGTAGGTCGGAGCTAAGCCCCCGACGATTGCCTGAGGGTTTGATACAACGTCCATGGATCCCCGCCTTCGCGGGGATGACGAGGCTTTGGGTCCTTCATCGCGGCCGCGCGAAGCGGGACCCCAGACCGAAGCAATGGAAGTGGGCAGGAAGGCGCGGGCCGGGGGATCGCGTCAAGCCGGCCATGGATGGCCGGCGCCCTCGTCAGGACAGGATGAGCACGGGCTGCTTGCGCGGCACTGCCGCGCGCCCGTGCGAATGCCCGGCGCGCTGCGCCGGGCCGGGGGAGCCGCGCAGCGGCGTACCTGCCGAGGGAAGAGCGATTCACCGGGCGGCGACTTCCTTCGCGCAAGCAGCCAAAGCCCTCAAGAAACAAAACAGTGCGGCGAAAAGCCGGGCCCTCACCCGGGCGCTTCGCGCCCTCCCTCTCCCGCTGTGCGGGAGAGGGTTCGGATGGCCACGAAAAGAACGCCGGCGCGAGGCCGGCGTGGGAGGAACCGGGCCCGGGGGCCCGGCATTCGACGGGAAACAGTGGGTGGCGCCGCTGCGCCGCGCGCCTCACTGCGTGATGTCGCGGTCCTTCGTCTCCGGCAGGAACAGCGTGCCGATCACCAGCGTCATCACCGCGATCACGATCGGATACCACAGTCCCTGGTAGATGTTGCCCGAGGCCGCCACCAGCGCGAACGAGATCGTCGGCAGGAAGCCGCCGAACCAGCCGTTGCCGATGTGGTACGGCAGCGACATCGAGGTGTAGCGGATGCGCGTCGGGAACAGCTCCACCAGCCACGCCGCGATCGGCCCGTACACCATCGTCACGTAGATCACCAGGATCGCCAGCAGCAAGATCACCATTGGCGTGTTGATGCGCGCCGGGTCGGCCTTTTCCGGATAGCCCGCCGCCGCGAGCGCCGCCTTGACCTCGTCGCCGAAGCGCGCCGTCCCGGCCTTCAGCGTCTCGGCGTCCTGGCCCTTGCCCTCGAAGGCGGGGATGACCGTGTCGCCGATCTTGACGCTGGCCACCGTGCCGGCCGGCGCGTCGACGTTCGAATAGGGCGTGCCGCCCTTGGCCAGCGCGCTCTTGGCGATGTCGCACGAGGTGGTGAACTTGCTGGTGCCCACCGGGTTGAACTGGAAGCTGCAGGTGTCGGGATCGGCGCTCACCACCACCGGGCTGGTCTGCGCCGCCGCCTCGATCGCGGGATTGCCGAAGTGGGTCAGCCCCTTGAAGAGCGGGAAGTAGGTCAGCGCCGCGATCAGGCAACCGGCCATGATGATCGGCTTGCGCCCCACCTTGTCCGACAGCCAGCCGAAGAAGATGAAGAACGGCGTGCCGATCAGCAGGCCCGCGGCGATCATCAGGTTGGCCGATGCCGCCTCGATCTTCAGCGTCTGGGTCAGGAAGAACAGCGAGTAGAACTGGCCCGCGTACCACACCACCGCCTGGCCCGCCGTGGCGCCGAGCAGTGCCAGCAGCGCGATCTTGCCGTTGCGGGTGAAGAAGCTCTCGGTGATCGGCGCCTTCGACGCTTTGCCCTCGGCCTTCATCTGCTGGAACATCGGCGACTCGGCCAGCTGCAGCCGGATCCACACCGACACCGCCAGCAGCACGAACGAGACCAGGAACGGGATGCGCCAGCCCCAAGCCTCGAAGTCCTCGCTGCCGAGGAAGTAGCGGCAGCCCAGGATCACCAGCAGCGACAGGAACAGGCCCAGCGTCGCCGTGGTCTGGATGAAGCTGGTGTACAGCCCGCGCTTGCCGTTGGGCGCGTGCTCGGCGACGTAGGTCGCCGCGCCGCCGTACTCGCCGCCCAGCGCCAGGCCCTGCAACAGGCGCAGCGTGATCAGGATGACCGGCGCGGCGAAGCCGATCGACGTGTAGCTGGGCAGCACGCCGACCAGGAACGTCGACAGGCCCATGATCACGATGGTGACCAGGAACGTGTACTTGCGCCCGACCAGGTCGCCGATGCGGCCGAACACCAGCGCGCCGAACGGGCGCACGGCGAAACCCGCGGCGAACGCCAGCAGCGCAAAGATGAAGCCGCTGGTGGGGTTGAGGCCGGTGAAGAACTGCTTGGCGATGATCGCCGCGAGGGAGCCGTACAGGTAGAAGTCGTACCACTCGAAGACCGTGCCGAGGCTGGAGGCGAAGATGACCTTCTTGTGGCCCTGGGTCAGCGTGCCTGGCGCGGGGGTTGCGTTTGCAGTCGTGCTGGACATGGTGGCTCCCCTTTAGAAGCTGTACTTGACGGTGGTCTGCACGCGCTTGAGGTCGCCCTCGCGGTCGTCCTCGAGCTCGCGCTTGCCGAATCCGATCTCCGCGCCCACGTCCAGCTTCGGGAACGGCGAATAGATCACGTTGGCGTGGAACGACTGCGCGCGCTCGGTGACGCCATAGCCGGTGAGAGACGGGTCGTTGTCGAACAGCGCCGCCGAGTACATCAGGTTGGTGCGCAGCTTCGAACTGAACGCATGCCGCCACGCCACGAAGCCGCCATAGCCGTCGAGCGCGTGCAGCTCGCCGTTGGCGTCGAGCACCGTGTCCGCGCCCAGGCCGAAGGCCATGTAGCGGCCGATGCCGCTGCCGGCGTTGGCCATGTAGCGGATGTCGTCGCTGTCGCCTAGGTTGAACTTGCCCGATACGCTGACCGCGCCGCCGGTCTCGGTCTCGTCTCCGAACTTGAACTGGCGCACCAGGCCGGCGACGGTGAAGTGGCCCCAGTCGCCCTTGGTGATCCAGCGACCGGTGAGGTCGGGCATGTTGTTGTCGCCGGAGTTCGGCAGCCGCACGCCGGTGAGGTAGTCGGTGATCGTGGTCTGCGGGTTCTCCGCCGAGAACGACCATGCGCCCTTGGTGTAGCGCACCTGGGCCTGGCGCACGAAGGTGGTGCCGTCGGTGACGCCGACGAAGTCGACCGCGTCGGGCAGCGCCGCCGTGTCCTGGAAATTGGACCAGGTCTGGCCGGCCAGCCAGTTGTTCCAGCTCACGTAGGCCTGGCGCAGGGTGACCGCGTAGGTGTTGGTGGAGGTCTCGTTGCCGGCCAGCGCGTTGCTGCCGCCGCCGAAGAAGTCCATCTCAACGTAGCCCTTCAACTTGTCGCCGTTGTCGGTGACGTGGTCGGCGCTGAGCCAGAAGCGCGAGAACTGGGCGTGGAAGTCGGTGTAGGGATCGCCGCCGTCGGCGGTGTCGTCGCCGACCGGGATCGTGCTCGGCACGTAGAACAGGCGGCCCGACGAACCGTCGGCGATGCGGCCGTCGCTGGTGTCGGTGGCCATCGCGTCGAACTTGACGAAGCCGCCGTAGGAGAACGTGGTGCCGGGGTTGGCCGCGGTCATGATCGTGGTCGACTGCACCGGCTGCTTGCCGGCGGGCACGGCGGGGGCCTGCGCCTGCGCGGTCTTCACCTCGGCGACCTGCGCCTGGGCCTGCTCGACGGCGCCCTGCGTCTGCTGCTGCTGCGCCATCAGCTGCTGCACCATCTGCTCGAGCTGGGCGACGCGCGCTTCGAGCTCCTTCTCCTTGGCGGTCTGCGCCAGCGCCGCTCCGGGCGCCAGCAGGGCGAGCGCGACGGACGCCGCAAGCAGGCGGCGATGCATCGCGGTGACGGGCGCGCGCCCGCCGACGTTGCGTGTGGACGACATGGATCTCCCCTCCCAGGGCTGCGGGTTCGGAACGCCCCGGCAGCCTGCGCGACCCGGCGCGGGCGCGTCGATTCGCCATTGGTCGTAGTCCGCGTGCTTGTGAATGGCCTCCTGCTTGTTGCTCGATCACTGACCCCATCACGACCTGACGGGCCCCGGCGCGACCGGCAGCCCTTTGGGGCGACGCCCCCGGCATCCGCCTGCGGCGAATGCCTCCTCCTTTATTTCGCCCCAAAGGGCTGCCGGTCGCGCCGGGGCCCGGATCGCAGGCTTGCCGAAAAAGGCAGAGGTCGGCATGGCGGGTGTCCGGGACGTAGCCCCGACCTACGACTTTGCTTTCTGAACCACCGCGCAAGTTTGACGCAGGGTGCGGATGCCCTTGGGTGCGAAATAAAGGAGGAGGCGTCGGCCGCAGGCCGGCGCCGGAGGACATTCGCACCCGAGGGCATCCGCACCCTGCGCCGGGGCCATCCAACGGATGCAGCGCTTTGCCTCGATCGGCAGAAGAACCCAAAGAAGCCAGGAAAGAACCAACCGCCAGACTCGTAGACGAAGGTCTAACGCACCCGCTGTTGCGATGCGGCACACTGGAAGCAAACCACCGGCCGCTGCGGAGGGCGCCATGTCCGAGATTCCCGCCATCTATCCCGTCCCCGAAGGCTTCGCGGCGGCCGCCGCGATCAGGCACGCCGACTACGAGCGGCTGTACGCCGAATCCGTCCGCGATCCCGACGGCTTCTGGGGCCAGGTCGCCGGGCGCCTGGACTGGTACCGCAAGCCCACGCAGATCCGCGACGTCAGCTACGACCTGGAGGACTTCCGCATCCGCTGGTACGCCGACGGCGAGCTCAACGCCAGCGTCAACTGCCTCGACCGCCACCTCGCCTTGCGCGGCGACAAGACCGCGCTCATCTTCGAGCCCGACGACCCGAACAAGCCCGCCCAGCGCGTGAGCTACCGCGAGCTGCATGCGCGCGTGTGCCGGCTCGGCAACGCGCTGCGCAGCCTGGGCATCGGCAAGGGCGACCGCGTCACCATCTACCTGCCGATGATCGTCGACGCCGCCGTCGCCATGCTCGCCTGCGCGCGCATCGGCGCGATCCACTCGGTGGTGTTCGGCGGCTTCTCGGCCAACTCCATCGCCGACCGCGTGCGCGACTGCCAGTCGAAACTCATCATCACCGCCGACGAAGGCCTGCGCGGCGGCAAGCCCGTCCCGCTCAAGGCCAACGTCGACGCCGCGCTGAAGATGCCCGGCACCAACACCGTCGAGACCGTGCTGGTGGTGCGCCACACCGGCGGCGCGGTCGACATGCAGATGCCGCGCGACCGCTGGTTCGACGCCGTGGTCGACGGCCAGCCCGACACCTGCGAGCCCGAGCGCATGAACGCCGAGGACCCGCTGTTCATCCTCTACACCTCCGGCAGCACCGGCAAGCCCAAGGGCGTGCTGCACACCACCGGCGGCTACCTGGTGTTCGTCTCCCATACCCACGAGGCCGTGTTCGACCTCAAGGACGACGACGTCTACTGGTGCACCGCGGACGTGGGCTGGGTGACCGGCCACAGCTACATCGTCTACGGCCCGCTGGCCAACGGCGCCACCGCGCTGATGTTCGAGGGCGTGCCCAATTACCCGGACTTCTCGCGCTTCTGGCAGGTGATCGACAAGCACCAGGTGACGATCTTCTACACCGCGCCCACCGCGATCCGCGCGCTGATGCGCGAGGGCGACGGCCCGGTGAAGAAGACCTCGCGCGCCTCCCTGCGCCTGCTCGGCAGCGTCGGCGAGCCGATCAACCCCGAGGCGTGGCGCTGGTACTTCGACGTGGTGGGTGACGGCAAGCGCCCGATCGTCGACACCTGGTGGCAGACCGAGACCGGCGGCATCATGATCTCGCCCATCCCGGGCGCGATCGACGCCAAGCCCGGCTCGGCCACCAAGCCCTTCTTCGGCGTGCGGCCGGCGCTGGTCGACGCCAGCGGCCAGCTGCTCGACGGCGAGGCCGAGGGCAATCTCGTAATCCTCGATTCCTGGCCCGGCCAGATGCGCACCGTCTACGGCGACCACCAGCGCTTCATCGACACCTACTTCAGGACCTATCCCGGCAAGTACTTCAGCGGCGACGGTTGCCGCCGCGACGGCGACGGCTACTACTGGATCACCGGCCGCGTGGACGACGTGATCAACGTCAGCGGCCACCGCATCGGCACCGCGGAAGTGGAGAGCGCGCTGGTGCTGCATCCCAAGGTGGCCGAGGCCGCAGTCGTCGGTTTCCCGCACGACATCAAGGGCCAGGGCATCTACGCCTACGTGACCCTGGTGGCCGGCGAGCAGGAGAGCGAGGCGCTGCGCAAGGAGCTGGTGCAGCAGGTGCGCACCGAGATCGGCCCCACCGCCACGCCGGACTACATCCAGTGGGCGCCGGGCCTGCCGAAGACGCGCAGCGGCAAGATCATGCGCCGCATCCTGCGCAAGATCGCGGAGAACGCGCCCGACCAGCTCGGCGACACCAGCACCCTGGCCGATCCCGCCGTGGTGGAATCGCTGGTGCGCGAACGCCGCGTGCCCGACTGACCGCGATGGGCTCGACCGTCCTCGTCGCCGACGACCACCCGCTCTTCCGCGAAGCCCTGCGCGGCGCGGTGCAGCGCGTGCTGCCCGACGCGCAGCTGCGCGAGGCCGACGACGTCGACGCCCTCTACGCCCTGGTCGAGGCCGAGCCCGACGCCGACCTGTTGCTGCTCGACCTCAACATGCCCGGCGCGCAGGGCTTCTCCGCGCTGGTGCACCTGCGCGCGCTGCATCCGCAGCTGCCGATCGTGATGGTGTCCGCGCGCGAGGAGCCCGCGGTGATGCGCCGCGCGCTCGACCACGGTGCGATGGGCTTCATCCCCAAGTCCGCCGACGCCGCCACGCTGGGCGAGGCGATCACCCGCGTCCTCGACGGCGACCGCTGGGCGCCACCGGCCGCCAGCGCCGCGCCCGCGGCGTCGGCCGACGAGCACGACGCCGCCCAGCGCCTGCAGGGCCTCACCCCGCAGCAGTTCCGCGTGCTGCAGATGCTGGGCGAAGGCCTGCTCAACAAGCAGATCGGTTACGAACTCGGCGTGTCGGAGGCCACCGTCAAGGCGCACATGACCGCGATCCTGCGCAAGTTGGGCGCGAGCAACCGCACGCAGGCGGTGCTGATTGCCGGCAGGCTGGCGCTGGATCCGGAGGCGATCAAGCCGCAGCCGGAAGAGGAAGGCTGAGGGCCTGGCGGCCGTGCCCGCCCCGGCCCGGCCGCGGCCAGCGACGACCCCGCCACCGCGTTATCCCCCGCTTTCGAGCCTGTTCCGGGATATCCCCCGATTCCGGGGATTCGCGATGTCGCCGGCGACCGGGCCGCCACCGGTTGCCCGCCGCAAGTCGTGGTTCGGCTTGGAAATATTCCGGTTGACGCCTCAGAAATCCAGAATCGATACTCGGCGTATCACCCGGTTCTGGGTGCTACTTAGTGTTAGACCTGCATAGATGCGAACACTTCAACTGCTACTCCTGTGCTCTTTTGCTGCAAGCTGCACTAGGCCGGCGCCGCAAGACCTAGAGGCCAGCCTGTTGCTCAAGCAAGTGCACGCGGGAGACGGGATTGATCAGAAGGAGGCGCAGTTAATTGCTAAAGCTTACTTCCTACACAACGTCGGCTGTGGATTCTATGACTCCGTGTCAGACGGCGGTGATTCTTGGGTGGTGCACGGCAAGTCCGGAGTTGCAGGCACGCCCATAGATGGCTTCCTTATCAGCAAGGACTCAGGATCCATCCACTCTCCAGTTGGACCCAGCTATGAAAGCTTCTCGCTCATGCTCAAGTAGGTGCAGGTCTAACAATTCATTCAAGCCGAACGCGCTTCGCTACACCAACAACATGGCAGAACAGCTTGCCATGTTGTTGGCTCCGCTACGCACGTCGGCTTAACTCAAGTGTTATGCCCCATGGATCCAATGTCAGCCGCCACTACGTTCGCGACCATCGTCAGCCTCCTCGCTGACTTCGTTGCTCATCGTGGCGCCGCCGAAGACAATTCCTTTGAAGAGTTCATGGCTTGGCTGTCGGAGCAGCGTCACGAGGAAATCAAAACGCTGTTAGAGCAAAACACCAGTACCACTACCGGCATCAAGGCGCTTCTCGGGGAGAGCCAACGAGAGATCCTCGACCGTCTTCAATCGCTTGATCGGTCAATGGCAAGTTTTGCGGCGGGGTTCGATGCCTATCGTGGCCTCGCTCAAGCTGCCCACCCGACGTCTGTCTTATCCGCTCAAGCAGTCTCACTCTTGCAACAATTCCACGACTCTGGTGCAAGCAAGATTCTCTCGGTGCAGTACCTAGACGGTTCCAGAACTCTCGCTATCGTAGATGGCCCAACGAACGGCGAGCTTAAAATCACGGATGCCCGCTTCCTAGATGACGATCTTTCTACGTTGGTGGAGCTGGGCCTGCTGGGCCTCGACCGCAACGGCAGAGGTGAACATCTGTATTTGTACCGGCGTGCCGCGGCCAGCTTTGTGGAGAGCTCGCGTGGGGCATAACAATTCATTCAAGCCGAAGCCGCTTCGCGGCTCGGCTTAATTCAGGCGTTAGGCGCGTTACAGCCAGAGCTACAGCGGGTTCTCGGCTTCGGATAGATCTGTTGGCCATTCGATCCTGCTTGCCGGGCTTCGGAGGGCTTGCTTCGGTCACTTCTCCGCTCGCGCACTCGGGCATTGTCGCGTTTCGGTCACCGGCTTCGGAGACACTGAGCGGCGCGTGGTCGCGGAGACATTGTCGGCCCAGAAAGGACGGGCTTCGGGGTGTTCGCCGCTGATAATTCGCGGGATGCGCCCGGTTGTCCTGGACGTCGGTTCAAGCGGCCTTGCTGGGCAGTCACTTCCGCGGGATGATCGCGCCTAACAATTCATTCAAGCCGAAGCCGCTTCGCGGCTCGGCTTAATTCAGGTGTTAGGCTGCTCACATGACAGTATCGATACCCAAGCGAAAACTCGACCTTGGCAAAAGAGGAGATGCGTTGCTTGATCCCGTCGTCGACCTTCTTCTCGCGCATGGCAACCGACTCGCTGAGACTTATCGGTGGGGAGCCAATCCGACAGGGTACTTCTGCCTACTAGATCAGCCCATAGACTTCGATCTAGTTGAGTCGTCCTTCGATGTGCCCGATACGGTCACGCTAGATCGCCGACTTGGCATCATTGACTATGGTTATGGCACGGCGCTGATTCGCCAGCATGATCGCGCCGCAGCCTAACAATGCATTCAAGCCGAACTCGTGTCGCTCCACAAACAGCATGGCAGGTACAGCTTGCCATGCTGTTTGCTCCGCCACACGAGTCGGCTTAATTTAAGTGTTAGGCGCCAGTCACATGATCAAACAAGACAGAAATTCTAGTGGCCGGTTGCTCTTTCTGTATGAGCTGAGCGATGCACACGAGCATCTAGGCAATTTGCTCAAAGAGGCGTCTGAGAATTCGGACTACTCCGAGGAGGATCTTCGGATAGATCTAGGGCATGTCTATGCGCACCTTAATCGCGCCTGGTACCGGCGCAATCTTGCTGAGGACTTCCCAGAGTCAGAGTGGGACGTTGCTACTCAATTCCCGGGCGACCTT
>DATLJE010000026.1:0-58444 GCA_035539095.1 Luteimonas sp. | reverse complement strand
AGCGCGAGCAGGAACAGGTTGCCGCCCACCGGCCCGAAGCCGCGGTAGAGCGAGTTGCCGACCAGGCGCCCGAGGATGCCGCCGCTGCCGGCGGAGAAGTTCTCGGCGGCGCCGACGCGCAGGTACAGCAGTCCGGTGGCGGAAACGAGGAAGCCGACGATGCCGACCAGGCGCAGCGCCGGCCCGAGGTCGGCGTCGCCGTCGCCATCGCTGTCCATGCCGAACAGCGCGATCCACGCCACCGCGCCCAGCATCACCGGCAGCAGGAAGGCGACGTAGCCGGTCAGATACAGCAGCACGTCCGCCAGCCAGGCGCCGATCCGGCCGCCGACGTTGTGCAGCGGCGCGGTCACGCTGCCCGAATGCGACCAGCCCGGGTCGCCCGGCGAATACGACACCAGGCTCGCCAGCAGGTACAGCAGCAGCGGCGCGACCAGGATCAGCGCGATGTCGCGCCACAGCCGCTGGCGGCGCGGATTGGGCGCCTTCGCCACGGCTTCCCTGGCCGTGCCGGCGCGCTGGCGCTTGCTGCGTTCCGTGATCGGGCGTGCCACCGTGTGGTCAGACCTTAAGAAGACCCTGCAATTGGATGATTCTACGCAATTTTCGACCTGCCGCACCTCGCAGGAGCGCATCGGGGCGCGCCCCTGGCTTCACGAGGACCCGGCGGCTCCGGCATGGGCGTCCCGTGGACAGCGGCCGGGTCCCTGGAAGGCCCGGTCGCGCCCTGGTGCGCTCCTACAGCTTCATGTCCTGCAGCGCGGGGTGCACCAGCTTGCCGGCCTCGACGTTGATGCCGCGCACCAGCGCCTGGTTGCTGCGCCACTCGCTGCCGCCGGCCAGCTTGTTGACCCACGGCAGGATCGCAGCGCAGATCGCCTGCGACGAGGTCTGCGGCACGGCGCCGGGCATGTTGGTCACGCAGAAGTGGGTCACGCCCTCCTCCACGTAGGTCGGCTCCTTCCAGGTGGTCGGGCGCGAGGTCTCGAAGCAGCCGCCCTGGTCGATGGCGATGTCGACCACCACGCTGCCGTCCTCCATGCCCTGCAGCATCTCGCGCGTGAGCACCTTCGGCGCCTTGGCGCCGGTGACCAGCACGGCGCCGACGACCAGATCCGCCGCGGCGACCTCGCGCGCGACCACGTCGTGGTAGGGATACAGCGCGGTGACGTTGTTGCCCAGCCGCATCATCTCGTCCATGCGGTCCTGGCGCATCTCGAACACGGTGACGTTGGCGCCCGCCGACGCCGCCAGCGCGGCCGACGCGCCTCCGGCCTTGCCGGCGCCGAACACCACCACCTTGCCGCGCTCGGTCGACGGCAGGCCGCCGAGCAGCTTGCCCTTGCCGCCTTCGGGAAGGTGCAGCAGGTGGGTGCCGACCTGCACGCCGATCTTGCCGGCGATCACCGACATCGGCGCCAGCAGCGGCAGGTCGCCGTTGGGCAGCTCGACGGTCTCGAAGGCGACGCCGGTCAGGCCGATGTCGAGCAGCTGCTTCGTCAGCGCCGGCTCGGCGGCCAGGTGCAGGTAGCAGAACAGCAGGTGGTCCTTGCGCAGGTGCGCGAGGTCGCCGGCGATCGGCTCCTTGACCTTTACGATCAACTCGCCCTTCTCGTACAGCGCAGCCGCGTCGGGCGCGATCTGCACGCCGAGCGCGGTGTAGTCGGCGTCGCGGAAGCCGGACTTCACGCCCGCGTCCTTCTCCAGCCACACGTCGTGGCCGCGCTTGACGAGGTCGCCCGCGGCGGCGGGCACCAGCGCCACGCGGCCTTCGAGGGTCTTGGTTTCCTTGGGTACACCGATGCGCATTGCCGCCTCCGTTTCGCGGGCAAGGCGCGATCGCCCCTGCCCTTCATGGTCGAAAGCCCGCACAACGCGTGTGCGGGCCTTTGTGGTGGTTGGCCGCCCCGCGCGGGTGCGCGCGGCGGCACGCTGTATCCGTTCTCCGCGCCTTGAACTGCAACGCCGCGGCCGCCACTCTATGGGCCTCCACGACGTCGCCGGAACACCGCGAAACCCTTCGCCCGGCGCGTTTTTTCCCTGCCCGCGAGTATACATGACCACCTCCAAGCACTGCCGCCTGCTGATCCTCGGTTCCGGTCCCGCCGGCTGGACCGCCGCCGTCTACGCGGCGCGCGCCAACCTCAAGCCAGTCGTCGTCACCGGGCTGCAGATGGGCGGCCAGCTGATGACCACCACCGAGGTCGACAACTGGCCGGGCGATGCCCACGGGCTGATGGGCCCGGACCTGATGGCGCGCATGCAGGCGCATGCGGAACGCTTCGAGACCGAGGTGATCTTCGACCACGTCCACACCGCCGACCTGTCGCAGCGCCCGTTCCGGCTCAAGGGCGACAACGGCGACTACACCTGCGACGCGCTGGTCATCGCCACCGGCGCGACCGCCAAGTACCTGGGCCTGCCTTCGGAGGACAAGTTCAAGGGCCGCGGCGTGTCCGCCTGCGCCACCTGCGACGGCTTCTTCTACAAGGACATGGACGTGGCCGTGGTCGGCGGCGGCAACACCGCGGTCGAGGAGGCGCTGTACCTGTCCAACATCGCGCGCAAGGTCTACCTCGTGCATCGCCGCGACACCCTGCGCGCGGAGAAGATCATGCAGGACAAGCTGTTCGCGAAGATCCAGGCGGGCAAGATCGAGCCGGTCTGGCACCACGTGGTCGACGAGGTGCTCGGCAACGATGCCGGCGTCACCGGCCTGCGCCTGAAGTCGGTGCAGGACGATTCCACCCGCGAGGTCGACGTGCACGGCTTCTTCGTCGCCATCGGCCACACGCCCAACACCTCGCTGTTCGAGGGCCAGCTGGCGATGGACAACGGCTACATCGAGATCCGCTCCGGCCTGGGCGGCGGCGCCACCGAGACCTCGGTCAAGGGCGTGTTCGCCGCCGGCGACGTCGCCGACCAGCACTACCGCCAGGCGATCACCTCGGCCGGCTTCGGCTGCATGGCGGCGCTGGACGCGGAGCGGTTCCTGGACAAGGGCGAGTAGCGGCGCGACGGCTTTCGGTCTTCGCGGGAGTGGCTTCAGCCGCGGGCTTTTCCCGCATGGCACCAGGAGCTCGCGGCTGAAGCCGCTCCCACAGGAGTCGCTCCCACAGGAGCTGATTCCACGAGAACCCGCTGCCACGGGAAGCGCTGACGGAGACGATGGAGGAGCAACCGCTTGGCCGACATCCGCATCCTTGACAGCCTCGCCGGCGTGCCTGCGGCGGACTGGGATGCCCTGCACGACGGCCGCAATCCCTTCGTCTCGCACGCGTTCCTCGAAGGCATGGAGCGCCACGGCTGCCTGCGCGAGCAATGGGGCTGGACACCGCGCCACCTCACCCTGTGGGAGGGCGACGCGCTGGTCGCCGCCGCGCCTGGGTACCTAAAGGAGAACTCGCACGGCGAGTTCGTGTTCGACCACGCCTGGGCGCACGCGTACGCGCGCCATGGGCAGGACTACTTCCCGAAATGGCTGTTCGCCGTGCCCTACTCGCCCGTGACCGGCCCGCGCCTGCTGGCGCTGGACGACGGGGGCCGGCGGAACCTGGTCGAGGCGATGGTCGCGGCGACGCGGGCGGCCGGGCTGTCCTCGGCGCACGTGAACTTCCATGAAGAAGCCGAGGACGCCGCGTTCGGCCCGGGATGGCTGCGCCGCACCGACCTCCAGTACCACTGGCGCAACGACGCCGGCTGGCGGGCGTTCGACGATTTCCTCGCCACGATGGACCACAAGCATCGCAAGAACATCCGCCAGGAGCGCGCGCGAGTGACGCGCGCCGGGGTCGGCTTCCGCGTCGTGCACGGCGACGAGGCCAGCGACGGCGACCTGGCGGCCATGCACGGGTTCTACCTGCAGACCTTCGCCGAGTACGGCAACTCGCCGGCGCTGACGCTGGATTTCCTGCGCCACCTCGCGCGGACGATGCCGCACAGCCTGGTGCTGTTCCTGGCCGACCATGAAGGCGAGCCCATCGCCGGCGCCCTGTGCCTGCGCGGCGGCGACACCTTGTACGGCCGCTACTGGGGCGCGGCGCGGACACTGCCGGGCCTGCACTTCGAGGCCTGCTACTACCAGGGCATCGACTACTGCCTGCGCGAAGGACTCGCGGC
The DNA here is from genome assembly GCA_035539095.1 of Luteimonas sp. Lineage (GTDB taxonomy): Bacteria > Pseudomonadota > Gammaproteobacteria > Xanthomonadales > Xanthomonadaceae > Luteimonas. The sequence goes on along the minus strand of DATLJE010000026.1, from coordinate 54,325 downwards.
GTTCGAGCCCGGCGCGCAGGGCGTGCACAAGATCGCGCGCGGCTTCCTGCCCACGCCGGTACGCAGCCGCCACTGGATCGCCGACCCGGCCTTCGCCGAGGCGCTGCGGCGCTGGTGCGCGGAGGAAGAGGCCGAGGTGGGCCGCCACGCGATGACGCTCGCGCGCCACTCGCCCTTCCGCGGGGCGTAGGCGGGAGCCGTCTGGCCTGCCACGGATCGCAGGTGGGATCCGACTGGCCTTCCGCGGGCATGGCCGGGGCCGCGTCAAGTGCTCCGCGAAAGCCTGGAGAGCGGGCGCACCATGCCACCGGCGGGACTTTCAACGACATGGATGTCGTCGAAAAGCCTGCATGGACGTATCCAAGGCGTGTCCCGCCGGTGGCATGGCGCGCCCGCGACCCGCGAAACCCGACGTCCCACCCCACTTCCTAGCCCCTGCGATGCGCGCTGCCCCCCGACACCGGCACGGCCGCCCGCCGCTCCTACAATCGCCGCATGAACCTGAACCTGCCGCCTTGGCTCGGCCCCGACCCGGAATCGCCGTTTCCCTCGCCCGAGGCGGCACTGCGCCTGCCCGATGGTCTGCTCGCCGTCGGCGGCGACCTGTCGCCGCCGCGCCTGCTCAACGCCTACGCACGCGGCATCTTCCCCTGGTACTCGCAGGGCCAGCCGATCCTGTGGTGGTCGCCCGACCCGCGCACCGTGTTCCGCAGCGACGGCGTACGGCTGTCGTCGCGGTTCCGCCGAGCACTGCGGCGATCGCCCTGGCAGGTCCGCGCCGACACCGCCTTCGAAGAGGTGATCGACGCCTGCGCCACCGCGCCCCGCGCCGGGCAGCGCGGCACCTGGATCACCGCCGACATGCGCGAAGCCTACGTCCGCATGCACCGGCTCGGGCACGCGCACAGCGTCGAGGCCTTCGATGGCGAGCGGCTGGCCGGCGGCATCTACGGCGTCGCGATCGGCAGGATGTTCTTCGGCGAGAGCATGTTCTCGGCCCGGGACGGCGGCTCGAAGGTCGCCCTGGCCGCCCTCGCCCGGCGGCTGTGCGAATGGGGCTGTCCGCTGATCGACGCCCAGGTCGAGAATCCCCACCTGCTCAGCCTCGGCGCGGAGCGCTGGCCGCGCCAACGCTTCATCGCGACGGTGGCCGAACTGTGCCGCCAACCCGCGCCGCCCGGCCCCTGGACCGAACGCTTCGGGCAAGTGCCGGCCAGCGCCCTCGCCGCCCCCTCCGGCTCGATCGGTTAACGGAAATTTTGCGCTGGCCGCCACCGCGTGGCAGAATTCGCGGCTTGTCCGGCCGATTCCGCGCCGGATCCCCACGCAGCAGCCCAGGACGCATGGCGAAAGACGACGTCATCGAATTTGAAGGCACCGTCTCCGAGACGCTCCCGAACACCATGTTCCGGGTCAAGCTCGAGAACGGCCACGAGATCATCGCGCACATTTCCGGGCGCATGCGCAAGAACTACATCCGCATCCTGACCGGCGACAAGGTCAAGGTCGAGATGACGCCGTACGACCTGACCAAGGGTCGCATCACCTATCGAATGAAGTAGGCGGCTGCGGCGCCCGGGCAACGTTGCCCCGGTTTGCCGCGCTTGTCGCCTCGGCCTGTCTCAGGTCACCGCAACTTCAAGCAGGTTCCATCGCGTCGATGGATGCCTAGCCTGACCCGCGGTCCGCTCCGGATCGCCACGTGCAGGCACGCCCCATGTCCAAGACCATCCTCGCGCTCGCGGCGCTGTGCGCGCTGCTGCCCGCGGCCCACGCCGCCGGCCGCAACCAGGCGCTGGGCGATTGCGTCGAGCTTTCCCCGGCCCACGAGATGGCCCGGTTCGGCTCGCAGTACCTGCTGGTCAAGGATGGCGACGCCTACTACCGCCTCGGGTTCGGCGGCACCTGCGCGGCCATCGCCCAGGCCACCCGGATCGAGCTGCGCGCGGAAGGCAAGGCCGGCAGGTTGTGCCCGCAGGGCACGCAGGTGGTCGCCCGCGTCGGCAGCTGCACCGTGCGCGACGTCGCCCTGATCAGCCAGGAGCAGTACGAGAACTACGCGCGCCGCGGACGCTCGCGCTGAGCCGCCGGACCCCGCGCGCCGCGCATCGATCGCGCCGGCGCGCGGGAGCGCGTCAGACCGTCGCCGGCAGCAGCTTCTCCGGCTCCGACTGCACGTCCAGCACCAGCTCGTCGCCCGCCACGTCCACGCCCACGCGGCCGCCCTTGACCAGCTTGCCGAAGAGCAGCTCGTCGGCCAGCGGCCGCTTGATCTTGTCCTGCAGCAGGCGCGACATCGGACGCGCGCCCATCAGCGGGTCGAAGCCGTGCTGCGCCAGCCAGTCGCGCGCGGCAGGCGTGGCCGACAGGGTCACGCCCTTCTCGTGCAGCTGCGCCTCGAGCTCGATCAGGAACTTGTCCACCACGCGCAGGATGTGCTCGAAGCCCAGCGCCTGGAACTGCACGATCGCGTCCAGCCGGTTGCGGAACTCCGGGCTGAAGCCCTTGCGGATCACTTCCATCGCATCTGTGCTGTGGTCCTGGGTGGTGAAGCCGATCGTGCGCCGCGAGGCCTGCGCCGCGCCGGCGTTGGTGGTCATCACCAGGATCACGTTGCGGAAGTTCGCCTCGCGCCCGTTGGTGTCGGTGAGGATGCCGCGGTCCATGACCTGCAGCAGGATGTTGAAGATGTCGGGGTGCGCCTTCTCGACCTCGTCGAGCAGCAGCACGCAGTGCGGCGTCTTGACGATCTTCTCGGTCAGCAGGCCGCCCTGGTCGAAGCCTACGTAGCCCGGGGGCGCGCCGATCAGGCGGCTGACCGAATGCGGCTCCATGTACTCGCTCATGTCGAAGCGCACCAGTTCGATGCCCAGCTGCAGCGCGAGCTGCTTGGTCACCTCGGTCTTGCCCACGCCGGTGGGGCCGGCGAACAGGAAGTTGCCGATCGGCTTGTCGGGGTTGGCCAGGCCCGAGCGCGCGAGCTTGATGGCCGAGGTCAGGGTCTCGATCGCCGGCTCCTGGCCGAAGATCACCATCTTCAGGTTGCGCTCCAGGTGCTGCAGCACGTCCTTGTCGGAGGCGCTGACCTGCTTGGCCGGGATGCGCGCCATCTTGGCGACGATCAGCTCGATCTCCTCGACGTCGATCAGCGTGTTGCGCTCCTCGTCGGACAGCAGCTGCTGGCGTGCGCCGGCCTCGTCGATCACGTCGATGGCCTTGTCGGGCAGCAGGCGGTCGCCGATGTGGCGGACCGACAGGTCGACGGCGGCCTGCAGGGCCTCGTCGGTGTAGAGCACGTCGTGGTGCTCCTGGTAGCGCGGGCGCAGGCCGCGCAGGATCTCCACCGCCTCGCCGACGGTCGGCTCGACGATGTCGATCTTCTGGAAGCGCCGCGCCAGCGCGTGGTCCTTCTCGAAGATGCCGCGGTATTCCTGGAACGTGGTCGAGCCGATGCAGCGCAGCTCGCCGGAGGCGAGCGCCGGCTTGATCATGTTGCTGGCGTCCATCGTGCCGCCGCTCGCGCTGCCGGCGCCGATGATGGTGTGGATCTCGTCGATGAACAGCACCGCGTTGGGCACCTTCTTCAGCGCGGCGAGCACCGCCTTCAGGCGCTTCTCGAAGTCGCCGCGGTACTTGGTGCCGGCGACCAGCGCGCCCAGGTCGAGCGAATAGATGACGGTGTCTTCCAGCACCTTGGGCACGTCGCCCTCGACGATGCGACGCGCCAGGCCTTCGGCCAGCGCGGTCTTGCCGACGCCGGCCTCGCCGACGTAGAGCGGATTGTTCTTCCGCCGCCGGCACAGCACCTGGATGGTGCGCTCGATTTCCTCGGCGCGGCCGACCAGCGGGTCGATGCGCCCTTCCTGCGCCATCGTATTGAGGTTGGTGGCGTACTCGGCCAGCGCGTCGCCCTTCCCTTCGGCCTCGGCCTGCTCGGCCTTGGCGGCCTCGGCGCTCTCGTGCAGCTCGTCGAGCGTGCTCTTGGCGATGCCGTGCGAGAGGTAGTTCACCACGTCCAGGCGCGAGATGTCCTGCTGGTTGAGGTAGTAGACCGCGTGCGAATCCTTCTCGCCGAAGATCGCCACCAGCACGTTGGCGCCGGTGACCTCCTTCTTGCCGGAGGACTGCACGTGGTAGACCGCGCGCTGCAGCACGCGCTGGAAGCCGAGCGTGGGCTGGGTGTCGCGGCCATCGTCCTCGGGCAGGCGCGAGACCGAGCTGGCGATGGCCTGCTCGAGGTCGCTGCGCAGGCGGTGGAAGTCGGCGCCGGTGGCCTTGAGCACGGCCTCGGCCGAGGGGTTGTCGAGCAGCGCGAGCAGCAGGTGTTCGACCGTCATGTACTCGTCGCGCGCCTCGCGGGCGCGCTTGTAGCACTGGCCGATGGTGTATTCGAGATCTTTGCTGAACATGGGGCGGGAGCCTCCGGAAGCACTGCGACCTAGATGGGGGTGCCCCGGGGTTCTCCACAACCCCGGCCTGTCCTCGTTGTAGGCCTTTTCGCGGCCGTCCCGCAAGTCGCGAAAGCGCCGGGATGCAGTGTTCCGCGGGCGGCCCCGGTCAGGCCTTTTCCATCGTGCAAAGCAGGGGGTGCTGGTTGAGCCTGGAGTACTCGTTGACCTGCGCCACCTTGGATTCGGCGACTTCCCGCGTGAAGACCCCGCAAACGCCGCGCCCGCGCGTATGCACGTGCAGCATCACCTGGGTCGCCTTGTCCAGGTTCATGGCGAAGAAGCGGACCAGCACGTCGACCACGAAGTCCATCGGGGTGTAGTCGTCGTTCAGCAGCAGGACGGAATACAGCGGCGGGCGCGCCACCTCCGGCTTGCCGGTCTCGACGGCGACGCCGTGTTCGCGGTCCTGTTCGTGTTCGGTTCCCATCGGCCAATTATACGAGCGGCGCACGCGCCGCCGTGGACGCGGCGTGGACGGGCGAACGACAATGGCGGGCGGATCCCGCGATTCGATGCCCCTTGCATGGCCCCTCCCGACAATCGCCCCTGGCAGCCCGACGTCACCGTCGCCACCGTCGTGGTCGACGGCGGCCGCCTGCTTTGCGTGGAGGAGCGCAGCAACGGCCAGCTGGTGTTCAACCAGCCGGCCGGCCACCTCGAGCCCGGCGAAAGCCTGGAACAGGCCGCGTTGCGCGAGACGCTGGAGGAAACCGGCTGGGAGGTGCGGCTGACCGCCTTCATCGGCGCCTACCAGTGGCAGGCGCCGGCCACCGTCGACGGCGACGCGGGCATCCATTACCTGCGTTTCGCCTTCGCCGCGGTGCCGGTCCGCCATTATCCCGAGCGGTCGCTCGACGCGGGCATCGTCCGCGCCCAGTGGCTGGCGCCGGACGAACTGGCCGCCGCCCGCGACCGCCATCGCAGCCCGCTGGTCTGGCAGGCCGTGGCGGACTTCCTGGGCGGCCGGCGCTACCCGCTCGCGCTGGCGAGTCGGCTGGCGTGAGGGGCGTGCGAATGGCCATCACCCGCCCTGCTCCCGTCCGGATTGGCGCGGCGCACAGGGCGTCCGGCCGGCATGTCGGGACTGGCCACGGCGCCACGCTGGCCTCGGCACCCAACGGGGACGGGATCGTGCCGAAGCGGGGGGATGGCGACCGCCTCCAAGTCCTTCCACCGGATGCCATTCCATGAGCGCGCAGGTGATCGTCGGCATGTCGGGCGGCGTCGACTCGTCGGTGGCCGCGCTGCTGCTGCGCGACGCCGGCGAATCGATCGCGGGACTGTTCATGCAGAATTGGGCGGACGACGGCAGCGGCGAGTGCCGCGCCGAGGACGACCGCCGCGACGCGGTCGCCGTCTGCGGCCTGCTCGGCATCCCGGTCCACTTCCGCGATTTCTCGGCCGAATACTGGGACGGCGTGTTCGCCCATTTCCTCGCCGAGTACGCCGCGGGCCGCACGCCCAACCCGGACGTGCTGTGCAACCGCGAGGTCAAGTTCAAGCATTTCCTCGACGCCGCGCGCGAGCTTGGCGCCACGCGCATCGCGACCGGCCACTACGCCCGCATCGACCAGGTTGGCGGGCGCTGGCGGCTGCTGCGCGCGCGCGACCGCGACAAGGACCAGAGCTATTTCCTGCACCAGCTCGGGCAGGCGCAGCTTGCCGCGACGCTGTTCCCGCTGGGCGAGCTGGCCAAGCCCGACGTGCGCCGGATGGCCGCCGACGCCGGCCTGCCCACGGCGGCCAAGAAGGATTCCACCGGCATCTGCTTCATCGGCGAGCGCGACTTCCGCGAGTTCCTCGGCCGCTACCTGCCGGCCAGGCCCGGCGAGATGCGCACGCCGGACGGCCGCGTCGTCGGCACGCACCCGGGCGTCTTCCATTTCACCCTCGGCCAGCGCGAAGGGCTGCAGATCGGCGGGCTGCGCGGCTTCGACGCGGCGCCGTGGTACGTGGTCGGCAAGGACGTCGCCGGCAACGTCCTGTTCGTCGACCAGGGAAGCGACAGCCGCTACCTGCAGTCCACGACGACGTGGACCGAAGCCGCGCACTGGATCGCCGGCGCGCCGCCCGCCGCCGCCTTCGGCTGCGTCGCGCAGACGCGCTACCGGCAGCAGGCGCAGGAATGCGAGGTCGAAGTCGCCGACGACGGCACCCTGCGCGTGCGCTTCGCGCGCCCGCAGCGCGCCGTGACGCCGGGGCAGTCGCTGGTGCTTTACGATGGCGATGCCTGCCTCGGTGGCGCGGTCATCGCCACCACGGACGCGCCGCTGGAACGGCGACCGCAGGACTCGAGCCCCCGGAGCAGCACGGCATGACGCACGAACGAATCCTCGCCCTCGCCGGGCTGGTGCAGGCGCTCAAGCAGGTGCGCCGCATCGCCGACACCGGCCAGGCCGACGCCACGGTCCTTTCGACCGCGCTCGACAGCGTGTTCCGGATCGACGCCGAGACCGCCGAAGCGGTGTACGGGTCGGCGGCCGACGTGCGCCCCGGCCTGCTGCTGCTACGCGACTACTTCGGCAACCGCAACAAGGACGAGGCGCTGCCGCGGCTGGCGCTGGCGGTGTTGCAGATCGAGCGCCGCTTCGTCCGCGACGAGGACATGGCGCGCAAGGTGCACGACGGCATCCTGGCGGCGGCGCCGATCGCCGAGCGCCTCGGCAGCACCCACCCGGACGTGCTGGCCGCGCTGGGCACGCTCTACGCCGACACCGTCAGCCACCTGCGCCCGAAGGTGATGGTGCAGGGCAACCCGCATTACCTCGGCCAGGCCGACATCGTGTCGGAGATCCGCGCGATCCTGCTCGCCGCGCTGCGTTCGGCGGTGCTGTGGCGGCAGGTGGGCGGCAACCTGTTCGACTTCCTGCTCGGGCGCCGGCAGATGCTGGCGGCGATCGAGAGCGAGCTGGGCTGAGCCGCACCGTTGTAGGGCGGGCCCTGGCCCGCCATTGCCGATCGATGCCGGGATCTCCGTGCGACCAAACGAGCGTCCCGGTACCCATGAGGACGCTGGCGGCGGGCCAAGGCCCGCCCTACGCCGCCGGCACGATCAGCTTCAGGCCCTTGAAGTAGTCGCGGTAGAAGCGCGCGTCGCGGGTGATCAGGCCGTTGCACTGCATCAGCGCATGGGCGCCGGTGAGGAAATCCGGCACCGCGCGCGCGTCGCCGCCCTCGCGCTGGCGATACCGGCGCTGCATCTCGCCGGCGCGCAGCGCCGACTTGGCCTCGGTCGGCAGGAAGCGGATGCTCATTTCCTCCAGCACCGCCAGCGCCTCGGAGCCGTCCTTGAGCGCGCTGCACAACTCCGCCAGCACGACGTCGCACACGACCACCGGCCCGCTGCCCAGGCATTGGCGCAGGCACAGCTCCACCGCGTCGGCGCCCGGGCCGTCGGCGAGCAGGTCGATCAGCGCCGGGGTGTCGATCGCGACCATCGGGCGCGCCCTACCCGCCCGCCGGATCGCCCGGCTTGCGCCCGCGGATCGTGGTCATGGCCTCGCCGGTGCTGGCGAACCCGTCGAGCTTGAAGCGCCCGCGCGCCCGGGAAATCGCGTCGTCGACGCTCTTGCGCAGGATGATGCGGCCGCCGTCCAGCTCGACCTTGAGGATGGTGCCCTTGCTCAGGCCGAGGGCATCGCGCACCGCCTTGGGCAGCGTGATCTGGCCGCGCTCGGCAACGGTCGCTTCCATCGGCGCATCCTCCGGTGCAGGAAGTATGGATGGAGTCTACATACTTCATTTTTCATACTCAATCCGTCATACTGTATGCGGACCTTCCGCAAGCGACCGCAGGCCACGCGGCCCGGCCGGAACCGGATTTCCCGCACCCATCAGCCAGGGCCGCACGGCCCCCAGCCCCGGAGCCCCCCATGTCTCCTCCCGATTCCTTCGCCACCCGCGCCCGCCTGGACGTCAACGGCAAGTCCTATACCTACGCCAGCCTGCAGAAGCTGGGCGAGCGCTTCGACATCGCCCGCCTCCCCTACTCGCTGAAGATCCTGCTGGAGAACCTCCTGCGCCACGAGGATGGCGGCATGACGGTCGGCACGGAGCACATCGAAGCGGTCGCCAAGTGGGACCCGAAGGCCGAGCCGGACACCGAGATCGCCTTCATGCCCGCGCGCGTGGTGCTGCAGGACTTCACCGGCGTGCCCTGCGTGGTGGACCTGGCCGCGATGCGCGACGCGGTGGTCAGGCTTGGCGGGCAGCCGGAGCAGATCAACCCGCTGATCCCCTCAGAGCTGGTCATCGACCACTCGGTGCAGGTCGACGTGTTCGGCCGCCCCGACGCGCTGGACCTCAACGGCAAGATCGAGTTCGAGCGCAACAAGGAGCGCTACGGCTTCCTGCGCTGGGGCCAGAATGGCTTCCAGAACTTCAAGGTCGTGCCGCCCAACACCGGCATCGTGCACCAGGTGAATCTGGAGAACCTCGCCCGCGTGGTGATGGAGCGCGACATCGAAGGCGAGACCTGGGCGTTCCCGGACACCGTGTTCGGCACCGACTCGCACACCACCATGATCAACGGCATCGGCGTGCTGGGCTGGGGCGTGGGCGGCATCGAGGCCGAGGCCGCGATGCTGGGCCAGCCGTCGTCGATGCTGATCCCGCAGGTGGTCGGCTTCAAGCTCGCCGGCAGGCTGCCCGAGGGCGCCACCGCGACCGACCTGGTGCTGACCGTGACCGAGATGCTGCGCAAGCACGGGGTGGTCGGCAAGTTCGTCGAGTTCTTCGGCGACGGCCTGCGGCACCTGCCGTTGGCCGACCGCGCCACCATCGGCAACATGTCGCCCGAGTACGGCGCCACCTGCGGCATCTTCCCCATCGACGCCGAGGCGCTGCGCTACCTGCGCCTGTCGGGCCGCAGTGAGGAGCAGGTCGCGCTGGTGGAGGCCTACGCGAAGGCCCAGGGCCTGTGGCACGAGCCGGGCCAGGCCGAGGCGACCTACTCCTCGGTGCTGGAACTGGACATGGCCTCGGTCAAGCCCTCGCTCGCCGGCCCCAAGCGCCCGCAGGACCGGGTGCTGCTCGAGGACATGAAGCGCAATTTCAACGACAACGTCGGCCCCATGACCGCGCAGCGCGAGAAGTCCCGCGACTGGCAGGTCAACCGCTTCGAGAAGGAAGGCGGCGGCCAGCCCCAGGCCGAGCGCCTGGCGGCCAAGCCGATCTCCACCATCTGCGTGGAGGATTGCGAGTACCAGATCGCCGACGGCTCGGTGGTGATCGCGGCCATCACCTCCTGCACCAACACCTCCAACCCCGCGGTGATGCTGGGCGCCGGCCTGCTGGCGCGCAACGCCGCGGCCAAGGGCCTGAAGGCCGCGCCGTGGGTCAAGACCTCGCTCGGCCCGGGCTCGCTGGTGGTCACCGACTACCTGAAGAAGGCCGGCGTGATGGACGACCTGGAGAAGCTCGGCTTCTACGTGGTCGGCTACGGCTGCACCACCTGCATCGGCAACTCCGGCCCGCTGCCGCAGGCGGTGTCGAAGGGCATCGCCGAGAACGACCTGGCCGTGGCCTCGGTGCTGTCGGGCAACCGCAACTTCGAGGGCCGCATCCACGCCGAGGTGAAGATGAACTACCTCGCCTCGCCGCCGCTGGTGGTGGCGTACGCGATCGCCGGCACGGTCGACATTGACCTGACCCGCGAGCCGCTGGGCAAGGACCGCGACGGCAACGACGTCTACCTGCGCGACATCTGGCCGACCAACAAGGAAATCGGCGACATGATCGCCGCGACCGTCGGCCCGGAGCTGTTCGCCAAGAACTACGCCGACGTGTTCAAGGGCGATACCCGCTGGAACTCGATGGAGTCGCCCGACAGCGAGCTGTACGCCTGGAGCGAGGCCTCGACCTACATCAAGAACCCGCCCTACTTCGAAGGCATGACGATGGACATCGGCGCGATCGAGGACATCCGCGGCGCGCGCGTGATGGGCCTGTTCGGAGACTCGATCACCACCGACCACATCTCGCCCGCCGGCGCGATCAAGAAGGACTCGCCCGCCGGCCTGTTCCTGCAGTCGCGCGGCGTGCAGCCGGCGGACTTCAACAGCTACGGCTCGCGCCGCGGCAACGACGACGTGATGGTGCGCGGCACGTTCGCCAACATCCGCATCAAGAACCTGATGTTCGGCGGCGAGGAAGGCGGCAACACGCTGTACTTCGGCAGCAACCCGCCCGAGAAGATGGCGATCTACGACGCGGCGATGAAGTACAGGGCCGACGGCACGCCGCTGGTGGTGCTGGCCGGCAAGGAATATGGCACCGGCTCCTCGCGCGACTGGGCCGCCAAGGGCACCAACCTGCTGGGCGTCAGGGCGGTGATCGCGGAAAGCTTCGAGCGCATCCACCGCTCCAACCTGGTCGGCATGGGCGTGCTGCCGCTGCAGTTCCACAGCGGCGAGAACGCGCAGACGCTGGGCTTCGACGGCTCGGAGACGTTCGACGTCACCGGCCTGCGCGACGGCGCCTCGAAGACCGCGACGGTGACGGCGACGAAGGCCGACGGCAGCAGCAAGTCGTTCGAGGCCACCGTGATGCTGCTGACGCCGAAGGAAGTCGAGTACTTCCGCCACGGCGGCCTGCTGCAGTACGTGCTGCGCCAGCTCGCCGCGAAGAAGGCGGCCTGACGCAGCGGCGGGCGGCAGCCCGGCGAGCCGGGCAAGGGAAAAAGGAAGGCGGCTTCGGCCGCCTTTCTTCGTTGTTGTGGTGGCGCCCTACTCCGGCGTCCAGGCGAGGCTGGTCATCCGCCACTCGCCCTGCGCCAGGCGCCATCCGCTGGTCACCTCGCGCACGCTGCCCGATTCCGGCAGCAGGCCGCCGGAGCCTCCCGTCAGCACGACGCTGCAGCGCACGGTCGCATGGTCGCCCCGGACCGCGACGTCCGCCGGCCCGATCGTGATGCCGATGTTGCGGTTGCGCATGAAATGCACGAGCGCGAGCCGGCGCGCGCCCTCCCGGTCGAGGCGGCCGGTGCCGACGAAATCCTCGGACAGGAAGCCCGCCACCTTGCCCGCGTCGCGCTCCACGATCGCCGCCTGCAGTGACGACAGCTCGCGCCGGAGCGCCTGCTCCGGCGGCTCGCGACGACAGCCGGCAGCCGCGACGAGGACGAAACAGGCGAGCAATGCCATGCGCGACCACGATGCGGCGCGGGCGGTGAACCGAAGCGGTGGCGTCGACATGGCGGTCCCACGAGTGGCTTTCGCGACGGCCAAGGCTAACCGATCCGGCCACGCCCGCAGGGCGCCGCGGCAGCGGGCTTTGGCCGCCTTGCGAGGGCATAGAGCCTATGCTCCAATCGACCGGAACACCCGCGTCGACGCGGTCCGAACGAAACATCGAAAGGGGGAGCGGCATGACCGTCGAACGTCCTTGGCTGGCCAACTATCCCGCCGGCATCCCGGCGCAGGTCGACGTCGACGAATTCCCGTCGATCCCGGCCGTGCTCGAGGGCGCGATCCGCAAGTACCGTGATCGCCCGGCCTTCGCCAACATGGGCAAGACGTTCACCTACGCGCAGATCGACGAGCACAGCCGCCGCTTCGCCGCCTACCTGCTCGGCGAGCTGAAGCTCAAGAAGGGCGATCGCGTCGCGATCATGATGCCCAACTGCCTGCAGTACCCGATCGCGACCTTCGGCATCCTGCGCGCCGGCCTGACGGTGGTGAACGTCAACCCGATGTACACCCCGCGCGAGCTGCGCCACCAGCTCGCCGACTCCGGCGCGAGCGTGATCCTCGTGCTCGACAACTTCGGCCACACCGTGGCCCAGGCGCTGGAGGGCACGGCGGTCCGGCAGGTCATCACCACGGGCCTGGGCGACCTGCTCGGCTTCCCCAAGGGCGCGATCGTCAACTTCGTGCTCAAGTACGTGAAGAAGATGGTGCCGGACTACGACATCCCCGGCACGGTGCGCTTTACCGATGCGCTCACCCTGGGCCAGCGCCATGAGCTGCCCGAGGTGGCGATCACCCACGACGACATCGCCTTCCTGCAGTACACCGGGGGCACCACCGGCGTGGCCAAGGGCGCCATGCTCACCCACCGCAACCTGGTGGCGAACATGCAGCAGGCCTCGGCCTGGGTCAGCCAGCTGGTGCGCGAGGGCGAGGAGATCATCATCACCGCGTTGCCGCTGTACCACATCTTCTCGCTGACCGCGAACGGCCTGGTCTTCATGAAGATCGGCGCGCTCAACTACCTCATCACCAACCCGCGCGACATGCCGGGATTCGTCAAGGAGCTGTCGAAGGTCCCGTTCACCGCGATCACCGGCGTGAACACGCTGTTCAACGGCCTGCTCAACACGCCCGGCTTCGACAGGATCGACTTCTCGCACCTGCGGCTGACGCTCGGCGGCGGCATGGCGGTGCAGCGCGCGGTGGCCGAGCGCTGGAAGCAGGTCACCGGCGTCACCCTGGTCGAGGCCTACGGCCTGACCGAGACCGCCCCCGCCGCCTGCATCAATCCCATGGACCTGGCCGAGTACAACGGCGCGATCGGCCTGCCGGTGCCCTCCACCGACGCCTGCGTCAAGGACGAGAACGGCGCCATGCTACCGGTCGGCGAGGTCGGCGAGCTGTGCATCAAGGGCCCGCAGGTCATGAAGGGCTACTGGAACCGGCCCGAGGAGACCGCCCAGGCCATCGACGCCGACGGCTGGCTGCACACCGGCGACATGGCGCGGATGGACGAGAAGGGCTTTTTCTACATCGTCGACCGCAAGAAGGACATGATCCTGGTCTCCGGGTTCAACGTGTACCCCAACGAGGTCGAGGACGTGATCGCGATGATGCCCGGCGTGCTGGAGGTGGCGGCCGTCGGCGTGCCGGACGAGAAGTCCGGCGAGGCGGTCAAGGTGGTGATCGTCCGCAAGGACCCGGCGCTGACCGCCGAGCAGGTCAAGGCCCACGCCCGCGAGAACCTGACCGGCTACAAGCAGCCCAGGTACGTCGAGTTCCGCACCGACCTGCCCAAGACCAACGTGGGCAAGATCCTGCGCCGGGAGCTGCGCGAACAGGCCCCGGCCTGACCCCTGCCTTCCCGCGGCCTTCCCGCGGCCGGCGCGATGCCGGCCTCCCCGGCGAGCCGCCTCCATGGCCCCGGCCCGGGAGCCGGTCCGGGCTGCTGGAAAACGTCAGGATTTGCCCCGATCGGCCAATCGCGCTTGCGATTGGCCGCATTTGGGTGCATAGAAGTCCCCGAATCGGGCGTTTCATCACCTTTTCGAAGCCGCCAGCCGGGGAGCCCGGCCGGCCTGGCGGCAGCCCCAGGGGATTCCAAGCCATGTACAACGTCGAGCCGCTCCACCGCGACAACCCGCTGTCCACCATCCGCATCCAGCACGACCCGTCGAACGACTCGCACTGGTGTTTCATGCATGGCCAGCAGGCTTTCGCCGATCCCAACTACCGCGCCTGCTTCTCGCCGAGGCTGCTGCGCGAGCTGCGCCTGTTCGCCCGGCAGGCCATCGACGGCATCACGCAGGAAGCGGCCGCCAGCGAAAGCAACCTCTCCCACATCGTGCTCGCCTCAGACGCGCACGTGTTCAACCTGGGTGGCGACCTCAACCTGTTCTCCCAGCTCATCCGCGCGCGCGACCGCGATGGCCTGCTGCACTACGCCACCGAATGCGTCGACAGCATCCACCTGCTGCACACCCGACTGCACCCGAACGCGCACACCATCGCGCTGGTCGACGGCGACGCGTTGGGCGGCGGCTTCGAGCTGGCGCTGGCGTGCCAGACCATCGTCGCCGAGAGCGGCGTGCAGATGGGCTTCCCGGAGGTGCTGTTCGGGCTGTTCCCGGGCATGGGCGCCTATTCGCTGCTCTCGCGTCGGGTGAGCCCGAAGCTGGCCGAGCAGATGATGCTCAACGGCGTGATGTACAGCAGCGACGAGCTGCACCGCATGGGCATCGTCGACGTGCTGGTGCCCAAGGGCGAAGGTGTGCGCGCGGTGCACGAGGCGATCCGACAGAACCGCCGCATCGCCGCCGCGCGCCTGGCGCTGCATCGCGTCCGCGAAGCGGTGGCGCCGGTGAGCCACGAGGAGCTGATGCGGATCACCGAGATCTGGGTCGACACCGCGTTGCAGCTCGGCGAGAAGCAGCTGCGGACGATGGAACGCCTCGTGCGCGCCCAGCTGCGCCGCCCGGAGCCGCAGCCCGAAGCGCAGGCAGAGGCCGCGGTCACCGCGCTCTGACGGCAGGCGACACCCCTGGATGACGGTCCCGCCTCGCGCGGGACCCGTCAGCTCCCCTCGGAGCCGATGTCGGGCGCGGCCAGGTCGCCGCGCTCGCGCAGCGCCGTGGACGCCTGCTCGAGTTGCTGGCGCAGCAAGTTCAACAGGCCGTTCCACTCCGCCAGCAGGCGGTCGGACGGCAGGCGCATGCCTTCGGATGCGGTGTCGGCCAGCCGCACCGCGCCCATGTTGCCGGCCGCGCCCTTGAGCGCGTGGCAGGCGTCGCGGAATTCGTCCCAGCTCGCCTTGCGCCCGGCGACCTCGAGCTCCGCCAGGCACTTGCGCGCGTCGCGCACGCACTCGACCAGGAAGCGACGGACGAACTCCTCGCCCAGCCCCATCTCGCGCAGCTCGTCGAGGATGTGCTGCGAGATCAGGCTGCGGTCGACCGGCGGCTCGGCCGCGGCCGCCGCGGCCTGGCCGGTGGCGGGAACCACGCCCTCGGCGATCTCGGCCAGCTTCTCGAGCAGCTTGTCGACGATCACCGGCTTGGTCATGAAGGCGTGCGCGCCGGCGCGTTCGCACTCCAGCTTGGCCTCGGCGGTGGCATCGGCGGTCAGCACGATGAACGGCGTGCGCCGGCGCCCGGCTTCCATGAAGCGGGTCTGCTTCATGATCTCCACGCCGCTGGCGCCGGGCATGTGCAGGTCGATGATCACCGCGTCGAAGGACTGGCTCTCGATCGCGGTGAGCACGTCCTCGCCGTCGTCGACGATCTGCGGGCGGTGACCGGCCTTCTCCAGCAGGCGCCGCATCACCATCAGGTTGGCCGATTGGTCGTCGGCGACCAGGATGCGCATCGGCCGCACGCGCGCGCGGTGGCGGACGAACGGGTCGGAGAAGGCGATGATGTTGCTCGCCATCGTCGCCTCGTCCTGGCTCTGCTGCTCGGCCAGCAGGAACGGCACCTCGATCCAGAAATGCGACCCGGCGCCGCTGCGGCTTTCCATGCCGATGCGCCCGCCCATCAGCTCGGTCAGCGCCTTGGCGATCGTGGTGCCCAGGCCGGTGCCGCCGAAGCGGCGGCCGCGCCCGGACTCGACCTGCTCGAACGCGTCGAAGATCCGCGCCGTGTGCGCCTCCGGGATGCCGATGCCGGTGTCGCGCACCGAGAAGCGCAGCTTCGCGGACTGGCCCTCGATATCGAGCAGGGTGACCTCGAGCGAAACCCGGCCGCGCTCGGTGAACTTGATCGCGTTCGACAGCAGGTTGACCAGCACCTGGCGCAGGTGGTTGCTGTCGCCGTGAAGCAGGTTGGGCACGTCCCTGGCCACGTCGAGCTCGAAGGCCACGTCCTTGGCCTGGGCGCCCGGCAGCAGCATCACGTGGATGCTCTTGACCAGGTCGGACAGCGAGAAGTCGGCGTCGGTGCGCTTGAGCTTGCCGGCCTCGATCGCGGAGATGTCGAGGACGTCGTCCACCAGCAACTGCAGGGCGCGCGCCGAGGTCTGGATGACCTGCGCGCTGTCGCGCTGCTCGGCGGTCAACGGCGTGGTGGCCAGCAGCTGCGACATGCCGACGATGCCGTTGAGCGGCGTGCGCAGCTCGTGGCTCATGTTGGCGAGGAAGCGGCTCTTGGCCTCGTTGGCCGCCTTCGCCGCCTCGGTCGCCCTGACCAGCGCCTTGAGCAGCGAGCTCAGGTACAGCGGCACCGCGACCAGGCCGACCAGCAGCCCCCAGCCGAGCCGGGGATTGGCCTGCCAGTACGGGGTGTTGAGGATGACCAGCAGGTGGGTCGCCACCGCGAAGCAGATCGCGGTGTAGAGGAAGCGGGGGCCGAAGCGCAGGCCGTTGCCGACGGTCACCCACAGCACGATCACGTACAGCGGCGAAAGCAGCTCGCCGAGCAGGTACATGCCCACGCCCATCATGCTGTAGTCGGCAATCATGCCCAGCACGCGACGCGGGTAGGAGATCCCCGGCTGGACGTACAGCCACGCCAGGATCCCGACCGCGACGATGAACTCGAAGCCCAGGAAGGCCACCGACAGCTCCAGCCCGCGCTCGATGCCCGGCTGGCCCTTGACCACGAACTGCAGGTAGCACACCACCACCACCAGCATGATCGCGCGCGTGATCGCCTGCCCGTGCTCGCTGTCAGGGCGGTTCTGGAAGCGGGACCTGATGCTTTGCAGGATGGCGCTCATGTCGGTGGCCGGCGGCCTATTGCAGCCCGGGGCGGTTCGCCCGCGCGCCCGGATGCGCGCAGATCTCCGCCAGCTTGGCGCGGTTGCGCAGCAGCGCGTCGACGCAGCGTGGGTCGAACAGCTTGCCGCTCTGCTGCGAGATGTAGTCGAGCGCCTCGTCCATGGTCCAGGCGCGCTTGTACGGGCGCACGGAGATCAGCGCGTCGAACACGTCGGCGACGGCGACGATCCGCGCCTCGATCGGGATTGCCTCGCCCACCAGCCCGTCGGGGTAGCCGCTGCCGTCGTAGCGCTCCTGGTGGCGCAGCGCGATGGTCGCGCTGACCTGGATGAAGCGGTTCTGGCTGCCGCTGAGCAGTTCGTGGCCGATCTCGGGATGGCGGCGCATGACCAGGGTTTCCTCGTCGGTCAGCGGGCCCGGCTTCATCAGCAGCGCGTCGGGGATGGCGATCTTGCCCAGGTCGTGCAGCGGCGCGGCGAGCTCGATCATCCGCACCTCGTCCTCGAACAGGCCCATCTCCTCGGCGATCAGCCCGGCCACCCGGGCCAGGCGCTCGAGGTTGGCGCTGGTGCCCGAGTCGCGGTAGGCGATCGCGCGCGCCAGCCGGGTCAGGGTCTCGCGCTCGCGCTCCTCGACCTCGTGCATGCTCGACAGCAGGCGCTGCTCCAGCGACAGGGCGCGCTGCTTCACCGACTCGGCCTGCTGGCGCAACTGCAGCAGGTTGCGGCAGCGGGCGCGCAGTTCGCGCGGGCGCACCGGCTTGACCAGGAAATCGATCACGCCGGCGTCCAGGGCGGCCTGGCGGATCGGCTCGTCGCCGACCACCGTGACCAGGACGATCGGCACGTCGCGGTGCAGCAGCGGGCGGCGGAAGCGGCGGGCGAACTCCAGGCCGTCGATCACCGGCATGCGGTAATCCAGCAGCAGCAGGTCCGGGCGGTTGCCCTCGCACCACCGCAGCGCGTCCTGGGGATCGCCGAAGTCGAGCACATCCAGCTCGGGGCTGATGTCCTCGAGGATGTGGCGCAGCATGGTGCGTGCTGATGTCTGGTCGTCGACGATGACGATGTTCACGTGGTTGCCGCCCCTTGAGCGTGGTTCCCCTGACAGCCCGAATACTCCCCCGTGAATACGGGTCAAGCAAGTCCCGTGCCCTGGGCCGCGGGCGCGCGTAGGCGCGATCGCGGGGTCCACGCCCTTCCCGGTGCAACGTCGCGGGCGGTGCGGTGCGGTCAGGGAATGACCGGCCGCGTCACCTTTTTGCCGTCCGCAGGCCGGCCGGGCGCCGGGAAGCCGGCGCGACCGTCAGCCCTGGCTTTCCGGCCGCATGTACGGGAACAGCAGGACGTCGCGGATCGACGCGGAGTCGGTCAGCAGCATCACCAGGCGATCGATGCCGACCCCGAGGCCGCCGGTGGGCGGAAGCCCGACCTCCAGCGCGCGGATGTAGTCGGCGTCGAAATGCATGGCCTCGTCGTCGCCGCCGGCCTTGGCGTCGGCCTGGGCGCGGAAGCGCGCGGCCTGGTCCTCGGGGTCGTTGAGCTCGGAGAAGCCGTTGGCCAGTTCCTTGCCGCCGATGAACAGCTCGAAGCGGTCGGTGATGCCCGGCTCGCTGTCCGACTCGCGCGCCAGCGGCGACACTTCGACCGGATAGTGGGTGATGAAGGTCGGCTGGACGAGCCCGGTCTCCACCGTCTTCTCGAAGATCTCCAGCAGCAGCTTGCCCCAGCCGTAGCCAGGCTTGACCGGGATCTTCAGGCGCGCGCAGTGCGCGGCGAGCGCGTCGCGGTCGCGACAGTCCTGCACGGTGATCCCGGGGTTGAGCTCGCGCACCGCCTCTTCGAGCTTCCAGCGGCGGAAGCGCGGCCCAAGGTCGATCGCGTTGCCCTCCCACGACAGCCCGGTGGTGCCGACCGCCTCCAGCGCGACGTCGCGGATCATCGACTCGGTCAGGTTCATGACCTCGTCGTACGTGGCGTAGGCCTCGTACAGCTCGAGCATCGTGAACTCCGGGTTGTGGCGCGTGCTCACGCCCTCGTTGCGGAAGTTGCGGTTGATCTCGTACACGCGCTCGAAGCCGCCGACCACCAGGCGCTTGAGGTAGAGCTCCGGCGCAACGCGCAGGAACAGGTCGAGGTCGAGCGCATTGTGGTGGGTGGTGAACGGACGCGCGGTGGCGCCGCCGGCCAGGTAATGCATCATCGGTGTCTCGACCTCGAGGAAGCGCCTCGCATCGAGCCAGCGCCGGATCGCGCCGATCACCTGCGAGCGCTTGACGAACACCTCGCGCGCCTCGGGCGTCACGATCAGGTCGACGTAGCGTTGGCGGTAGCGCTGCTCGACGTCCGCCAGGCCGTGCCACTTGTCGGGCAGCGGGCGCAGCGATTTCACCAGCAGGCGCAGGCGGTCGGCTTTCACCGACAGCTCGCCGGTCTTCGTGCGCATCAGCGTGCCTTCGGCGGCGACGATGTCGCCCACGTCCCAGCCCTTGAACGCGTCGTAGGCCTCGCCCAGCGTGGTCGACTGCAGGAACAGCTGGATCCGCCCCGACACGTCCTGCACCTGCGCGAACGCGGCCTTGCCCATCACCCGCTTGGCCAGCAGGCGGCCGGCGAGCGCGACGCGCCTGCCCTCGCCTTCCAGCGCCTCGCCGGTCCAGCGCCCGGCGTCGGCGTATTCGGCCTGCAGGTCGCCGGCGTGGTCGCTGCGGCGGAAGTCGTTGGGGAAGGCGACGCCCAGCGCGCGCAGCGCGGCGAGTTTCGCGCGGCGCTCGGCGATCAGGTGGTTCTCGTCGATGGCGGGCGGCGGGTTGGGCGTCGTGTCGGTCATGGATGGAAATTCATGGTAGGTCGGGGCTACGCCCCCGACGCCGGGAAATGATGGACAGCCGCACGTCCGGCCCTGATGGATGCAATGCGTCGGGGAGCGTAGCCCAGACCCGCGATTTGACGGGAGTTATACCGCGTCGGAGCGTTTGGAACCCGCCTCGAGGCCCGATTTCAAGCTCGCCTCGACGAACTCGTCCAGGTCGCCGTCCAGCACCTTCTGCGTGTCGGAGCGCTCCACGCCGGTGCGCAGGTCCTTGATGCGGCTCTGGTCGAGCACGTAGTTGCGGATCTGGCTGCCCCAGCCGATGTCGGACTTGGTCGCCTCCAGCGCGTCGCGCTCGGCGTTGCGCTTCTGCACTTCCAGCTCGTACAGCTTGGCCGCCAGCATCTTCATCGCACGGTCGCGGTTGGCGTGCTGGCTGCGCTCGGTCTGGCACGCCACGACCACGCCGGTGGGCACGTGGGTGATGCGCACCGCCGATTCGGTCTTGTTGACGTGCTGGCCGCCGGCGCCGGAGGAGCGGTAGACGTCGGTCTTCAGGTCGGCCGGGTTGATCTCGATGTCGATGCTGTCGTCGACTTCCGGCGAGACGAACACCGAGGTGAACGAGGTGTGGCGTCGGTTGTCGGAATCGAACGGCGACTTGCGCACCAGCCGGTGCACGCCGATCTCGGTCTTGAGCCAGCCGTAGGCGTACTCGCCCTCGACGCGGAAGGTGGCGGACTTGATGCCGGCGACGTCGCCGCCGCTGGCTTCCAGCAGCTCGGTCTTCCAGCCGCGCGACTCGGCCCAGCGCAGGTACATGCGCAGCAGCATCTCGGCCCAGTCCTGCGCCTCGGTGCCGCCGGCGCCGGCCTGGATGTCGACGAAGGCGTTGGCCGGATCCATCTTGCCGGAGAACATGCGCTGGAACTCGAGCTTGTCGACGTCGCGGCCGAAGCGCTCGACGTCGTCGACCACCGCCTGCGCGGTTTCCTCGTCGCTTTCCGACTCGGCCAGGTCGAGCAGCTCCGCGGCGCCGGACAGGCCGTCGGTCAGCGTGCGGATGCCGTTGACGGTCTTGTCGAGCAGCGAGCGCTCGCGGCCCAGCGACTGGGCGCGCTCGGGGTCGTTCCAGACGTCCGGGTTCTCCAGCTCGCGCTCTACTTCCTCGAGGCGCTCGCGCTTGCTGTCGTAGTCAAAGAAACCCCCTCAGCGCATCCAGCCGACCGGTCAGGTCGGCGATGCGCTGGCGGACGGGATTGAGTTCGATCATGTCGGTGGAATGCCGGCGGAAAAGACCCGGGATTCTAGCAGTCAGGCCGGTTCGCGGTGGACCACGACCAGCTGGACCGCGTCGCCGCCGCGATAGTCGTCCGGCGCCAGGCGGTAGGCGATGCGCACGCGCCCGCCCGGCGGCGCGCCGGCGCCACCACCGAACTCGATCGCCTGCAGGCGCAGGCCGCCCAGGCCCAGCTCGAGCTTCAGGTGCTGGCCGCCGACCGGCCGCCACGACAGCACCGCGAACTCGCCGTCGAACAGCGGCTCCGGGAAGCCCTGCCCCCAAGGCCCGCCGTCGCGCAGCGCAACCGCGTTGCCGATGTGGAAGTCGGCGGCCTGCAAGTCGCCGTCGCTGTCGACCACGTCCTCCAGCATCGCCGGGTCGAGCAGCGCCGCGGCCGCCTCGGCGAAGGCCTCGGCGAAAGCCGCGTAGCGCTCCTGCCGCAGGCTCAGCCCGGCGGCCATCGCGTGCCCGCCGAAGCGCTCGATCAGGCCCGGCTGCCGTGCGTCCACCCGGGCCAGCGCGTCGCGCACGTGGAAGCCCGGGATCGATCGCGCCGAGCCGCGCAGCAGCCCGCTGCCCGGCTCGCTCGGCGCGAACGCGACCACCGGACGATGCAGCCGTTCCTTCATCTTCGACGCGACCAGCCCGACCACGCCCGGGTGCCACTGCGCATCAAACAGGCAATGGGCGACGCGCGGCGCGGCATCGACCGCCGCGAGGGCCGCCAGCACCGCGTCGGCGTCGGCCACCATCTGCTGCTGCACGGCGCGTCGCTCGGCGTTGATGCCGTCGAGCAGCTGCGCCAGCTCGCGCGCCCGCGACGGCTCGTCGCAGAGCAGGCATTCGATGCCCAGCGCCATGTCCTCGAGCCGCCCGGCGGCGTTGAGGCGCGGCGCGATCGCGAAGCCGATGTCCTGCGCGCACAGCACGTCGGCGCGCCGGCGCGAGACTTCGACCAGCGCCTGCAGGCCGGCGCATCCCTGCCCTGCCCGGATCCGCCGCAGGCCGGCGGCGACGAGCGCGCGGTTGCACGCGTCCAGCGGCACGAGGTCGGCGACGGTGCCGACGGCAACCAGGTCGAGCAGCGTCGACAGGTCGGGCCCGCTGTCGTCGAAGCGCCCGGCCTGGCGCAGCCGCTGCCGCAACGCCAGCAGGACGTAGAAGACCACCCCGACCCCCGCCAGCGTCTTGCCGGGGAAGCCGTCGCCGGGCTGGTTCGGATTGACGATCGCATCCGCCGGCGGCAGCGTTTCGCCGGGCAGGTGGTGGTCCGTGACCAGCACCTGCCAGCCGCGCGCCTTTGCGGCGCGCACGCCGGCGTGGCAGGCGATGCCGTGGTCGACGGTGACCAGCAGGTCCGGCTGCAGCGCGGCCAGTTCGTCGACCAGTGCCGGCGAGAGCCCGTAGCCGTGGACGATGCGGTTGGGCACGGCGTGCGACACCCGCGTCGCGCCGAGCATGCGCAGCCCGCGCACGGCGGTGGCGCAGGCGGTGGCGCCGTCGCAGTCGAAATCCCCCACCACCAGGATGTGGCGGTCGCCGGCGATCGCCTCGGCGAGCAGGCTCGTGGCCGCGTCCAGCCCCAGCAGGCCGTCCGGCAGCGGCAGGCACGCCAGCTTCGGCCGCGCGCTGGCCGCGTCGTGCGCGCCGCGCGCGGCGTAGACGCGGCGCAGCAGCGGCGGGATCGCGTCCGGCCAGCCGTCGCCGACCGCGCATTCGCGCCGGCGGATGGTGCGCACGGCGCTCACGCGTCCAGGCGCGCCAGTGGCCGGCGCCAGAAGCGCCAACGCTGACCGCGCGCGAGCCCGAACGCGGCGCCGTCCGCGAGGTCGAGCACGAGCGATGGCAACGTGCCGTCGCCGAGCGCGGCGAGCGCGGGCCCGAGCCAGTCGCGCTCGATCGCCGCGAGGTCGCGCTGCGCGGACAGGTCGAAGACGGCGCCGGCGGCGGCCGCGGCGTCGAAGCGCGGCGGCAGCGGCGCGTGCGCGATGCCCGCCGCGTGCGCCAGCGCGACGGCCGCTTCGTCGTCCGAATGCAGCGCCGCATGCGGCGAGCGCACGAAGTCGGGCAGCACGCCGCCGCCCCAGAACCACAGCGAGTTCACCGGCGGCTTGCCCTGCGCGATGCGGCGTTCGTTCCAGAGATGGTTGTGCAGCACCACCTGCGCCTCGCCCAGCAGCACGCGCCAGCGGCGTCCCTCGCTGCCCTCGGCGAGATGCTCGAACAGGTCGGCGCCGAGCGCCTCGTCCGGCGCGGTGAACGCCGGCAGCTTCGTCGCTGTGGGCAGGCGCAGGTACCAGCGCGATGGGTCCGGCGCGTCGATCGGGAAGCCGGCGTCGCCGAACAGCGGCTTGAGCGCGGGCAGGAAGGCGGCGACGTCCTCGTCCGCCAGCGCCAGCGATTCCCCGATCGCGAGCAGGCGCGCGCCGTTGATGTCGGGCCGCACGTACGCCGGATCGGCGCGCAGCCAGCCCGCGCCCGCGGCGTCGCCGGCGTCGGCCTGGCGCGTGAGCGCGGCCATCGGCCAGTGGTTGGGCACCAGCTCGAAGTGGCGCAGCAGCTGCGCCCGGCGACCGTCCAGCCCGCGCGGACCGCGATCAGCGCGCCCGAGCGCGCGCGCGACCGCGTCGCCCAGCCGCTGCCCGCCCAGGCGCGCGGCGGCGGGAAGCAGCAGCGTGGCCCCGTCCAAGGCTCAGCCGCCGTAGCGGACTTCGACGATTTCGTACTCGCGGATGCCGCCGGGCGCCTCGATCGTCACCTCGTCGCCCTCGTGCTTGCCGATCAGCGCGCGCGCGACCGGCGAGGAAATCGCGATCATGCCCTGCTTGATGTCGGCCTCGAGGTCCCCGACGATCTGGTAACGCTTCTCCTCGCCGCTGTCGGCGTCGGCCAGCAGCACGATCGCGCCGAACACGATGCGGCTGCCGGCGTCGAGCGTGGAAACGTCGATCACCTGCGCGTGCGAAAGCTCCGCCTCGAGTTGCTTGATGCGGCCCTCGATGAAGCCCTGCTGCTCGCGCGCGGCGTGGTACTCGGCGTTCTCCTTCAGGTCGCCGTGCGCGCGCGCCTCGGCGATCGCGTTGATCACCGCCGGCCGGCGCACCGACTTCAGTTCTTCCAGTTCCGCGCGCAGGCGCAGCGCGCCCTGGGTGGTGATGGGGGCTCTCATTGCTTGCTCAGTTCCTCGTGCAATTCCTGCAGCGCCAGCACCGGGCCGCTGCCGCGGTACTCCAGAGAATGCAGCAAGGCCCTGGCGCCGGCAATCGTGGTCGAGTAGGTGACGCCCTGCTGCAGGGCCTCGCGGCGGATCGAGAACGAGTCCGCGATCGCCTGCCGGCCCTCGGTGGTGTTGACGATGTAGGCGATCTCGCCGTTCTTGATCAGGTCGACGATGTGCGGGCGGCCCTCGGCGACCTTGTTGACGTGCGCGCACTCCAGCCCGTGCCCGCGCAGCCACGCGGCGGTGCCGCCGGTGGCCACCAGCGACCAGCCGCGGCGGACCAGGTCCTGCGCCACCGCCAGCACGCGCGGCTTGTCCGGGTCGCGCACCGAGATGAAGGCCTTGCCGGCCGGCGGCGCCTTGATGTTGGCCGCCTCCTGCGCGCGCGCGAACGCGGCGCCGAAGTTGCGGCCCACGCCCATGACCTCGCCGGTGGAGCGCATCTCCGGCCCGAGGATCGGGTCGACGCCCTGGAATTTGGCGAACGGGAAGATCGCCTCCTTGACCGAGTAGTAGCCGGGCACCACCTCGTCGTTCGCGCCCTGCCCGGCCAGCGTCATGCCGGCCATGCAGCGCGCCGCGATCTTGGCCAGCGGCCGGCCGGTCGCCTTCGACACGAACGGCACCGTGCGCGAGGCGCGCGGGTTGACCTCGAGCAGGTAGATGACGTCCTCGCCGTCCTCTCCCACCTGCACCGCGAACTGCGTGTTCATCAGCCCGACCACGTCGAGCGCGCGCGCCAGCGCCACCACCTGCTCGCGCAGCCGCGCCTGGGTGGCGGCGGACAGCGAATACGGCGGCAGCGAGCACGACGAATCGCCCGAGTGCACGCCGGCTTCCTCGATGTGCTCCATCACGCCGCCGATCAACACGGCGCCGGTGCTGTCGGCGATCACGTCGATGTCGACCTCGACCGCGTTGTCGAGGAAGCGGTCGAGCAGCACCGGCGAGTCGTTG
The DNA here is from genome assembly GCA_035539095.1 of Luteimonas sp. Lineage (GTDB taxonomy): Bacteria > Pseudomonadota > Gammaproteobacteria > Xanthomonadales > Xanthomonadaceae > Luteimonas. Next base: position 29,202 of record DATLJE010000026.1, on the reverse strand, counting down.
GAGACCTTGACCGCGTCGCGCATGTACTTGCTCAGGTCCGCGTCGGCGTGCACGACTTCCATCGCGCGGCCGCCGAGCACGTAGCTTGGGCGCACCACCAGCGGGTAGCCGATCTCGCGCGCCAGCGCCAGCGCCTCGTCCGGGTTGCGCGCGGTGCGGTTGGGCGGCTGCAGCAGCCCCAGCTTCGTCACCAGCTGCTGGAAGCGCTCGCGGTCCTCGGCCAGGTCGATGCTCTCCGGCGAGGTGCCGATGATCGGCACGCCGTTGGCCTCCAGCGCGCGCGCGAGCTTGAGCGGCGTCTGGCCGCCGTACTGCACGATCACGCCCTTGGGCTTCTCCAGCTCGACGATCTCCAGCACGTCCTCGAGCGTCAGCGGCTCGAAATACAGGCGGTCGGAGGTGTCGTAGTCGGTGGACACCGTCTCCGGGTTGCAGTTGACCATGATGGTCTCGTACCCGTCCTCGCGCAGGGCGAGCGCGGCGTGCACGCAGCAGTAGTCGAACTCGATGCCCTGGCCGATCCGGTTCGGGCCGCCGCCCAGCACGATGATCTTGTCGCGACCGGTCGGCTGCGCCTCGCACTCGTCCTCGTAGGTCGAGTACAGGTAGGCGGTGGTGGTGGCGAACTCGGCCGCGCAGGAATCCACCCGCTTGTACACGGGCCTGATCCCGAACGCGCGCCGCAGCGCGCGGATCGCCTTCTCGTCGACCTGCACCAGCTGCGCCAGGCGCGCGTCGGAAAAGCCCATGCGCTTGAGCGCGCGCAGCGCGCGTGCGTCGAGCGCGTCGACGCCCGCCGCGGCGACGTCGTTCTCGGTCGCCACCAGCTCCTCGACCTGGTCGAGGAACCACGGGTCCACGAACGACAGCGCGTGCACCTCTTCCACCGACATGCCGGCGCGGAAAGCGTCGGCGAGGTGGAACAGCCGCTCGGGGCCGGCTTCCTTCACCTCGCGGCGCAGCGTCGCCAGGCCCTCCTCGCTGGCCAGGTCCAGGCCGGTGGGATCGAGCCCGGCCTTGCCCGTCTCCAGCCCGCGCAAGGCCTTCTGCAGCGACTCCTGGAAGGTGCGACCGATCGCCATCACCTCGCCCACCGACTTCATCTGCGTGGTCAGGCGCGAGTCGGCCTGCGGGAACTTCTCGAACGCGAAGCGCGGGATCTTGGTGACGACGTAGTCGATCGTCGGCTCGAACGAGGCCGGCGTCAGCCCGCCGGTGATCTCGTTCTTCAGCTCGTCGAGCGTGTAGCCCACCGCGAGCTTGGCGGCGACCTTGGCGATCGGGAAGCCGGTGGCCTTCGACGCCAGCGCCGAGGAGCGCGACACGCGCGGGTTCATCTCGATCACCACCACGCGCCCGGTCTGCGCGTTGATGCCGAACTGCACGTTGGAACCGCCGGTGTCGACGCCGATCTTGCGCAGCACGGCGATCGAGGCGTCGCGCAGGCGCTGGTATTCCTTGTCGGTGAGCGTCTGCGCCGGCGCGACCGTGATCGAGTCGCCGGTGTGCACGCCCATCGGGTCGAGGTTCTCGATCGAGCAGACGATGATGCAGTTGTCCGCGGTGTCGCGGACCACTTCCATCTCGAACTCCTTCCAGCCCAGCACCGACTCCTCGACCAGCACCTCGTGCACCGGCGAGAGCTCCAAGCCGCGCTTGACGATTTCCTCGAACTCCTCCTTGTTGTAGGCGATGCCGCCGCCGCTGCCGCCGAGGGTGAAGCTGGGCCGGATGATGGTGGGATAGCCGACCCGCGACTGGATGTCGACCGCCTGCTCGAAGCTGCGCGCGACCTCGGCCTTCGGGCACTCCAGCCCGATCTCGGCCATCGCCACGCGGAACAGCTCGCGGTCCTCGGCCATGCGGATGGCGTCGCGCTTGGCCCCGATCAGCTCGACGCCGTACTTCTCCAGCACGCCGTTGTCGGCGAGGTCGAGCGCGCAGTTGAGCGCGGTCTGCCCGCCCATGGTGGGCAGCAGCGCGTCGGGCCTTTCCTTGGCGATGATCCGCTCGACCGTCTGCCAGTTGATCGGCTCGATGTAGACCGCGTCCGCCATCTCCGGGTCGGTCATGATCGTGGCCGGGTTGCTGTTGACCAGCACCACGCGGTAGCCCTCGTCGCGCAGCGCCTTGCAGGCCTGCGCGCCGGAGTAGTCGAACTCGCAGGCCTGGCCGATGACGATCGGGCCGGCGCCGATGATGAGGATGGTCTTGAGGTCGCTGCGCCTTGGCATGTCAGTTCTTCTCCATCGCAGCAATGAACCGGTCGAACAGAGGCGATACGTCGTGCGGCCCGGGCGAGGCCTCCGGATGCCCCTGGAAGCTGAAGGCCGGGGCGTCGGTGAGCTCGATGCCCTGGTTGCTGCCGTCGAACAGCGAGCGGTGGATGACCCGCGCGTTGGCGGGCAGGCTCGACTCGTCGACCGCGAAGCCGTGGTTCTGCGAGGTGATCATCACCCGCCCGCTGTCCAGGTCGATGACCGGGTGGTTGGCGCCGTGGTGGCCGAACTTCATCTTCAGCGTCTTCGCGCCGATCGCCAGGCCGAGCAGCTGGTGGCCCAGGCAGATGCCGTAGAGCGGCACCTTGCGGTCGATGAACTCGCGGATCGCGGCGATGGCGTAGTCGCAGGGCTCCGGGTCGCCGGGCCCGTTGGACAGGAACACGCCGTCGGGCTGCATCGCCAGCACCTCGGCCGCCGGCGTCTGCGCTGGCACCACGGTGACGTCGCAGCCACGCTCGGCCAGCATGCGCAGGATGTTGCGCTTCACGCCGTAGTCGTAGGCCACCACGCGGAAGCGGTCGCCGCCTTCGACGAAGGCGTCGCGGTCGAGGTCGAGCTGGCCGGCGTTCCAGCGGTACGGCTCGCGCACGCTGACTTCCTTTGCCAGGTCCATGCCCTTGAGGCCGGGGAACTTGCGCGCGGCCTCGATGGCCTTGTCCGCATCGATGCTTCCGGCCATCAGCGCGCCGTTCTGCGCGCCGCCGTCGCGCAGCAGTCGGGTGAGCTTGCGGGTGTCGATGCCGGCGATGGCGACGATGCCGCGCGCGCGCAGCCACTCCGGCAGCGGGCTGCGGCTGCGCCAGCTGCTGGGGCGGCGCGGCACGTCGCGCACCACCAGGCCGGCGGCCCAGGCCTGCGCGGCCTCGTCGTCCTGGCCCGTGCAGCCGGTGTTGCCGATGTGCGGATAGGTCAGGGTGACGATCTGCCGCGCATAGGACGGATCGGTGAGGATCTCCTGGTAGCCGGTCATGGCGGTGTTGAACACCACTTCGCCGACCGACAGGCCGGGCGCGCCCACGGAGATGCCCTCGAACACGGTGCCGTCTTCGAGGGCCAGGATTGCGGTGTCGGTCACGGGGGGATTCGCCTACGTCGGGTTGCAAAAAACCGCCGACGCGGTGCTGGACCGGCCGGAGGCGAGAGGAATCAGGCGAGCGGGAATGATACCGGCGCGCCGCGCGCGGCGCCAGCGTTGATTGCCACGCAATCGCGGCGACCGGGCCTGCGCGGCGTCGCCGGCTTCAGGAAAGCACGTCGCGCAGCCTGTACAGCCCCGCTGCACGCCCGGCCAGCCTGGTGGCCGCGTGCAGCGCGCCGTTGGCGAAGATGTCGCGGCTGCCGGCGCGGTGGACCAGCTCGACGCGCTCCCCGGCGGCGGCGAACTGCACGGTGTGCTCGCCGACGATGTCGCCGGCGCGCACGCTGGCGTAGCGCGGCCGGGCGCCACCGCGCTCCGCCGCCGCGCCCAGCGCGAGCGCGGTGCCCGAGGGCGCGTCCTGCTTGCGGGCGTGGTGCATCTCGACGATGTCGCAGTCCCAGCCGTGCAGCCCGGCCGCGGCGCGTTCGACCAGTTCCTCCAGCATCGCCACGCCGAGGCTGAAGTTGGCCGCCCACAGCACCGCGATCCGACTTCCGGCGCCCTCGAGCGCGGCGCGCTGCGCGTCCGACAGGCCGGTAGTGCCCGACACCAGGCCGGCGCCGCGCGCCAGGCAGGCGGCGAGCGCGGCCTCCAGGCCGGCAGGCAGGCTGAAATCGATCGCGACGTCGAAATCCGGCGCGCCGGCAAGCTCGCTGGCGGCGAACCACGGCACGCCGTCGACCACCCGCTGCGCCGGTTGGCGCGCCGACACCGCGGCGACCACGCGGCAATCGTCGCGCTGCGCGCACAGCCTCAGCAGGGCCTGGCCCATGCGGCCACCGGCGCCGTGGACCAGCAGTCGGATCGGATCGCTCATGCGCGCAGGCTACGGGCGCGGGGCCGGCGCGACAAGACATGGCGAAGTGCTAACGCCGGCGGCGCTAGACTTCGCGCGACGCCATGCCCCGATGGCCACGATGCTCGACCCGACCCGACTTGAACGCGCCGACGTGCTGGTCGCGCGCGCGCCCTTCGCCTTCCTCGTCGCTCCCACGCAGCTCGCGGACGGCGACCGCGAGGCGTTGCTGCGCGATTTCCCGCGCTACGGCAGCGCCGGCTTCTTCCCCTACCGCGAGCAGGACTGCGGCCCGGCATTGCGGGCACTGGTCGCGCAACTCGGCGGCGGCGAGATCGCCGACGCCATCGGCCGCAGGCTCGGCGTTCCCGCGCTGTCGGCGCTGCCGTCGATCACGACGCTCAGCGACTCGGTCCACCGCCGCCACGGCACGATCCACACCGACAGCCGCTCCAAGGTCGTCACCGCCCTGCTCTACCTCAATCCGTCCTGGCCCGACACCAGCGACGGCTGCCTGCGCCTGCTGCGCGCCGGCGACGACATCGACGCGCTGGCGGCGCCGGAGATCCGCCCGCTCTACGGCACGCTGGTCGCGTTCCGGCGCGCCGACAACTCGTGGCACGGGCATCTGCCATTCGAGGGCGAACGCAAGGTCGTCCAGGTGGCGTGGCTGGCCAGCGCCGAAGACGCCGCTCGCAAGCAGCGCCGCGGCGGATTTTCACGCGTCGTGAAGGGCATCGCCGGCGGACTGGACCGGATCTGGGGTTCACGCCGGCGCGCCAACGCGCGACACTCCTGACGCGAGCGGACGCCGGCGATCGCGGAAGCAGGCGCGTTGATCGCGCCGGCGCCCCGTTCACTCGGCGCGCGCCGCAGGTTCACGCTTCGAGGTTCCGGCGACCGGCATTCTCCTTGCCTTGCGCGGCTGCGATGCGCGTCCGCTTGTCCCGGCGCGCTGCGTCTGACCTCTTGCAGGGATGCCGATGAAGCGCCACGGCGCGCTCGAGCGGGACTCCCGCCCGCCCCGGACCGGTCGAGGAATGCCGTCCCGCGGCGATATCGGCATCCGGCAGTCGCGGCCGGAACGATTCCGGCCGGCCCGAAGCCCGAAGGCACAGACAGGCCTGGCGGGCGACACCCAGGCGATCGAGTGCCGCCGCACATGGCCGCACCACGCGTCGCCGCCGTCGGAGGTGACCCATGGTTTCCACATCGCGCCGCAATTTCGTCCGTGGGCTGGCCACGATCCCGCTCGCGCTGTGGGTGGCGCGCAACGCGCGTGCCGACGGCCCGCTGGTGCGCTACGACGCCAACAGCCCCATCGGCCAGGAAATGCTGCAGGTCTATGCCGGCGCCGTGGCGGCGATGAAGCTGCGCCCCGAGTTCGACCCGTTGAGCTGGACTTGGCAGTGGTACACGCATTTCGTCGACGGCACGACCACCAAGGCCGCGGAGCTGGCGCGGATCTTCGGCAGCGAACCCGGCGTCGCCGGCGCGCTGGCGAACGAGATGTGGAACACCTGCCAGTCGCACGCGGGGCAGAACGCCAACAACTTCCTGCCCTGGCACCGCATGTACGTGCTGTTCTTCGAGAACATCATCCGCCAGGTGAGCGGCCGGCCCGACTTCACCCTGCCGTACTGGAACTACACCGCCTCCGACCCGGCCCTGTGCGGCGTGCTGCCGCAGGCCTTCCGCCTGCCCAACGACCTGGTGTTCGAATCCCTGTACCGGCCCGACCGCATCAAGCTCGCCAACAACGGCAAGCCGATCCACAAGAACCAGCCGGGCAACCTGATGGACATCAGCGTGCCGATGGGCAAGGCCAGCTACAGCAGCAGCGGCGGCGTGCAGGGGTTCTGCCGCGCGATCGATTCGGGCATCCACGGCTCGATCCACGTGCTGGTCGGCAACAAGTACAACATGGGCGCCGTGCCCTATGCCGCGCGCGACCCGCTGTTCTGGGTGCACCACGCCAACATCGACCGCCTCTGGGCGAGCTGGAACCTCAACGGCGGCACCAACCCCGCGCTCGCGTGGGCGAACAAGGCGTTCGTGTTCGCCGACGGCCTGGGGCAGCGCGTGTCGAGCCGCCTGCGCGACTACTTCGACATCGCGACGCTGGGCTACACCTACGACAGCTTCGAGTCGCCGCCTGCGCCACCGATGGAGGGCGCGGCCCTGCGGCGCATCCCCGCGATGCCAGGCGCTGCGCCGGAACTCGTCGCCCGCGCGCTGCCGGCGGAACTCGGCGCGGAAGCGACCCGGAGTCTGCTGCGGCCCGTTGCCGGCGCGGCGAGGACGGCCGTGCTCGGGCTGGACCTGGACCGCGCGCCGCGGCGCACCTGGCTGGTGCTCAAGGACCTGCATGCCTGGCACCAGCCGGAAGTGCTGTACCACGTCTACCTGGGTCCGGGCCGCGGACCGGCGGGCGCGGGTCGCGGCGACTACGTCGGCAGCATCAACTTCTTCGACGCCGAGTTCCACGACCACGGCGGCGGCAAGCTCGACGAGGCGCTTGGCGAGAATTTCTTCAGCTTCGACGTGACCGCGCTGCTGGATCGCCTCGCCACGCGCGGCAACGGCAACGCGCGCGATTCGCTGGCGGTCACCTTCCAGCCCGGCGGGCATCCGGCCGCGGATGCCCGGCCGCTGGTGGCGTCGATCGAACTGGTGCGCCAGTAGGCGGCGCGCGCTACGAGACCATCCGGTCCCAGAAGCCCTTCACCCCGTCGAAGAAGGTGCTCGACTTCGGCGAATGCCGTCGTGCGCCCTCGCCGACGAAGGTGGCCTCGAACTTGTCCAGCAGCTCGCGCTGCTCGGCGGTGAGGTTGACCGGCGTTTCCACCACGACCTTGCAGTACAGGTCGCCGGGAACGCGGCTGCGCACGGATTTCACGCCCTTGTCGCGCAGGCGGAAGACCTTGCCGGTCTGGGTTTCGGCGGGGATGCGGATCTCGGTCTCGCCGTCGAGCGTGGGCACGCGCACGGTGTCGCCGAGCGCGGCCTGCGAGATCCGGACCGGCACCTCGCAGTGCAGGTCGTCGCCGTCGCGCACGAAGATCCCGTGCGGGCGCACCCGGACCTCGACGTAGAGATCGCCCGGCGGCGAGCCGGGCGGACCCGCCTCGCCCTCGCCGGACAGGCGGATGCGGTCGCCGTTGTCGACCCCGGGCGGGATCTTCACCGACAGCACCTTCTCCTCCTCCACGCGCCCGGCACCGTGGCACGACGGGCACGGACTCCTGAACGTCTGGCCGCGGCCGTGGCAGGCCGGGCACGGCTGCTGCATCGAGAAGATGCCGCGCTGGAAGCGCACCTGGCCGCGGCCGTGGCAGGTCGCGCAGGTGTCGAGCTTGCCGTCCTCCGAGCCGGTGCCCTTGCAGGGCGCGCATTCGGCCAGGGTCGGGATCTCGATGCGGCGCTCGACGCCGGCGACGGCCTCCTCCAGGTCGAGCTCCATCACGTAGCCGACGTCGGCGCCGCGCCGCGGGCCGCGCGCGGCGCCGCCGCCGAAGATGTTGCCGAAGATGTCGCCGAAGATGTCGCCCATGTCGGCATAGCCCGGGCCGGCGTTGCCGCCGCCCATGCCGTGCTCGAACGCGGCGTGCCCGTGCTGGTCGTACATGCGGCGCCTGCCGCCGTCCGACAGCACCTCGTAGGCCTCCTTGCATTCCTTGAACGCGGCCTCGGCGGCCTTGTCGCCGGGGTTGCGGTCGGGATGATGCTTCATCGCGCAGCGGCGATAGGCCTTCTTCAGGTCCTCGTCGCTGGCGTCGCGCGGGACGCCCAGCACTTCGTAGTAGTCGCGTTTGCTCATGGAGCCGTGGTTCGTGATTCGTTATCGGTGATTCGGAAAAGCAAAAGCGATCCGGCGTTCCGTGACGGAAAAAGCGGAGCCTCGACCCCGCTTCTTCCAATCACGAATCACCAACCACCAATCACTGCTTCTTCTCGTCGTCCTTGACCTCGGTGAACTCGGCGTCGACCACGTCGTCGCTCCCGGGCGCCGGGCCGCCGGCCGCGTCCTCGCCCGACGGCGGCTGCTGCGCCGCCGCCGCGGCAGCGGCGAACAGCGACTGCGCGGCCTCTTCCAGCGCCTTGGTCTTGGCCTCGAGCTGGGCCTTGTCGTCGCCCTTCATCGCCGACTCGACCTCGGCGATGGCGCCCTCGACCCGGCCGATCACGTCGCCAGGCACCTTGTCACCGTTGTCCTTGATCGCGCTGCGCGCGCCGTGGATGAGCGCATCGGCCTGGTTGCGCGCGGTGACCAGCTCGTGGAACTTCTTGTCCTCCTCGCGGTGCGCCTCGGCGTCGCTGACCATCCGCTGGATCTCTTCGTCCGACAGGCCCGAGCCGGCCTTGATCTCGACCTTCTGCTCCTTGTTGGTCTTCTTGTCCTTGGCCGACACGTGCAGGATGCCGTTGGCGTCGATGTCGAACGACACCTCCACCTGCGGCATGCCGCGCGGCGCCGGCTCGATGCCGGTGAGGTCGAACTTGGCCAGCGACTTGTTGTAGCGGGCCTGCTCGCGCTCGCCCTGCAGCACGTGCACCGTCACCGCGGACTGGTTGTCCTCGGCGGTGGAGAAGGTCTGCGAGGCCTTGGTCGGGATGGTGGTGTTCTTCTCGATGATCTTGGTGAACACGCCGCCCAGGGTCTCGATGCCCAGGCTCAGCGGGGTGACGTCGAGCAGCAGCACGTCCTTGACGTCGCCGGCCAGCACGCCGCCCTGCACCGCGGCGCCGATCGCGACCGCCTCGTCGGGGTTGACGTCCTTGCGCGGCTCCTTGCCGAAGAACTCGGCCACCGCCTGCTGCACCTTGGGCATGCGGGTCTGGCCGCCGACCAGGATCACCTCGGCGACGTCGCTGGCGCGCAGGCCGGCGTCGTTGAGCGCGATGCGGCAGGGCTCGATGGTCTTCCTGACCAGGTCCTCGACCAGCGCCTCGAGCTTGGCCCGGGTCAGCTTGATGTTCAGGTGCTTGGGACCGGAGGCATCGGCCGTCACGTACGGCAGGTTGACCTCGGTCTGCTGCGAGCTGGACAGCTCGATCTTGGCGCGCTCGGCCGCGTCCTTCAGGCGCTGCAGGGCGAGCGGGTCCTTGCGCAGGTCGATGCCCTGGTCCTTGTTGAACTCCTCGACCAGGTAGTCGATGACGCGCTTGTCGAAGTCCTCGCCGCCGAGGAAGGTGTCGCCGTTGGTCGACAGCACCTCGAACTGCTTCTCGCCGTCGACGTTGGCGATCTCGATGATCGACACGTCGAAGGTGCCGCCACCCAGGTCGTACACGGCGATCTTGCGGTCGCCGCCTTCCTTGTCCAGGCCATAGGCCAGCGCGGCCGCAGTCGGCTCGTTGATGATGCGCTTGACGTCGAGGCCGGCGATCTTGCCGGCGTCCTTGGTCGCCTGGCGCTGCGAGTCGTTGAAGTAGGCCGGCACGGTGATCACCGCCTCGGTGACGGTCTCGCCCAGATAGGCCTCGGCGGTCTTCTTCATCTTCTCGAGGATGCGCGCGGAGACCTCCTGCGCCGACAGCTTCCTGCCGTCGCTGGTCGCCACCCACGCATCGCCGTTGTCGTGCTCGGTGATGGCGTACGGCACCAGGCCGATGTCCTTCTGCACCTCGGCGTCCTTGAACTTGCGGCCGATCAGGCGCTTGACCGCATAGAAGGTGTTCTTGGAGTTGGTGACGGCCTGGCGCTTGGCGGACGCGCCGACCAGCACTTCGCCGTCCTTGGTGTAGGCCACGATCGACGGCGTGGTGCGGTCACCCTCGCTGTTCTCGATGACCCTGGCCTTGCCGCCGTCCATGATCGCCACGCACGAGTTGGTCGTGCCGAGGTCGATGCCGATGATCTTTGCCATTGTGGTGGTCCCTCTCGATGATTCTGGTTGAACTTGGATTCGGGGCGGCGATGCCGCCGATGGACGCTATCTGGGGCCTGGGCGGATCGGTTCAAGCGCCGCCGCGGCCGCGCGAAAGGCGTCGGTCAGTCGCCCTTGGCGACCGCCACCAGCGCGGGGCGCAGCAGCTGGTCGTGGAGCATGAAGCCCTTCTGGAACAGCTGCGCCACCGCGTGCGGGGCAATGCCGTGGACCTCGACCACGCTCATGGCCTGATGGTGCGCGGGGTCGAACGCGTCGCCGGCCATCGGGGCGATCTCGACCAGCCCGTTGTTCTCGGCGACGCGGCCGAGCTCGCGCAGGATCAGCACCACGCCGTCGCGCAGCGGGTCCGCGTCCGGGGCGTTGGCGAGCGCGGCCTCGAGGCTGTCGAACACCGGCAGCAGGTCGCCCAGCAACTGCTTGTTGGCGAAGCGGCAGGCGTTGCGGACGTCGCGCTCCAGGCGCTTGCGCTGGTTCTCGAGGTCGGCGCGCTCGACCAGCGACTGGGCGCGCAGCTGCTCGAGCTCGGCCGTGAGCCGCTCGACCTGTTCTTCCGGGGAGAACTCGCCGGCGATGCCGGGGTCCGGGGTGGTCACGTCTTCTCGTTCTGGGGGCATGGTCATCGGGTCGGTGGAATGTCCAGGTGGCGGTGGCCAAGAAAGGCGGCGGCACGGGCCGGCGCGGGTTCGCGGGTCGATGTAGGGGCCTGGGCGCGGAATCCAACCCCTGGTCCCGCAATCGACCTCCGGCCGGACCACGGCCGCGGCTCCTCCCTACCCCACCCGCTCCGCCATCGTCCGCGAGAGGGCCTGGGCGGTCGCCTGCACGGTGGTGATGATGCGGTCGTAGTCCATCCGGGTCGGGCCGATCACCCCCAGCACGCCCAGCACCCGGCCACCGCTGGCGTAGGGCGCGGCGATCAGGCTGCACTGCTCCATCGAGGTCACGCCCGACTCCTCGCCGATGAACAAGCGCACGCCGTCGGCGCGCAGGCAGCCCTCGAGCACCTGCAGCAGCTCGTGCTTGCGCTGGAAGGCCTCGAACAGCTCGCGCAGGCGCTCGACGTCGGCCAGCCCCTGCGTCCCGCCCATCAGCTTGGTCTGTCCGCTGACGAGCATGTCCTCGTCGTCGCCCGGCTGCAGGGTGGCCTGCGCCAGCGCCACCGTCGCCGCCATGCGGCGGTCGACCTCGCGGCGCTGGTCGTCGAGCTCGGCCACCAGCCGTTCGCGGATCTCGGCCAGGCCGAGGCCGGCGTAGTTCTGGTTGAGGTAGTTGGCGATCCATTCCAGGTCGTCGGGCGACAGCGGGCGCGACACCTCGACCGCGCGGTTCTGCACCTCGCCGTCGACGAACACCAGGATCGCCAGCACCCGGCGCTCGTCCAGGCGCACGAAATCGATGTGGCGGAAGGCGAAGCGGTCGCGGCGCGGCACCGTGACCAGGCCGACGAAGTGCGAGATATCCGAAAGCCGGGACGAGGCCTCGCGCAGCACCTCCTGGGTCGAGGCGCGCGCGGCCAGGCCTTCCTGGATCATCTGGATCTGGCGTTCGCCCGGCGGCTTCCACTCGATCAGGCTGTCGACGAACACCCGCAGCCCGCGCGCGGTCGGCACCCGCCCGGCCGAGGTGTGCGGCGCGGACAGCAGGCCGATCTCCTCGAGGTCGGAGAGGATGTTGCGGATCGTCGCCGCGCTGACGTCCAGGCCGGCATGGCGCGCCAGCGTCTGCGAGCCGACCGGTTCACCGTCGCGGATGTAGCGCCCGATCAGCGCGCGCAGCAGCTGCCGCGTGCGCGGGTCGAGGTGGCCTTCGCTGGCAATCCTGCGGCTCATCTTCCGGATATAAGTCCGATGGCGGGCCGGCGCAAGCGCGCCGGCGTGGAGGGAGTCTCAGCGCCTGCAACCCGGGCCGGGTAACCAGTTGCGGGCGTCCGGCCCCTTGGCCGCCTCCTTCCCGTCCCGGCACAATCGGCAACCATGCTCACCCACCTGGCCATCCGTGATTTCGCCGTCGTCACCGCCGCCGAGCTCGAGTTTGGCGCGGGTTTGACCGTCATTTCCGGCGAAACCGGCGCCGGCAAGTCGCTGCTGGTCGATGCGTTGGGCTTCCTGTCCGGCCAGCGCGCCGACAGCGGCATGGTCCGCCACGGCGCCGGCCGCGCGGAGCTGCACGCGGAGTTCGACCTCGCCGGCTGCGACGGCGCGCGGCAGTGGCTGCAGGAAGAGGAATTCGACGACGGCGACGCCTGCCAGCTGCGCCGCACCCTGCGCGCCGACGGCGGCTCGCGCGCCTGGATCAACGGCCGGCCGGCGACGCTGTCGCAGCTCGAGGCGCTGGCCGCCCGGCTGGTCGAGATCCACGGCCAGCACGAGCACCAGGCGCTGCTGTCGCGCGCGAGCCAGCTGGCTCTGCTGGACGCCTGCGGCGGCCACGAGCCGTTGCTGGCGCGCGTCGCCGCGGCCGCGGGCCAGTGGAGCGCGCTGCTGCGCGAGCGCGAGATGCTCACCCGCGCGCGCGAAGGCCGCCCCGGCGACGTCGCCGAGCGCGGCGAATGGCTCGAACACCAGCTGGCCGAACTCGACCGCGAGGCGATCGACGCCGCTTCGATCGCCGAGCTCGACGCGGCGCACCGCCGGCAGGCGCATTCGGCCGCGCTGATCGCCGCCTGCGACGCCGCCCTCGCCCGCCTCGACGGCGACGGCGGCGCCGCGCTGCCGCGGCAGCTGCAGCAGCTGCGCGGCGAGCTGTCGCGGGTGCTGGAGCACGAGCCGCGGCTGGGCGAGGTCGACGCGATGCTGGACGCGGCCGCGATCCAGGTCGACGAAGCCGCACTGCTGCTGGGCCGCATCCGCGACGACCTCGACGTCGACCTGGCCCGCCTCGACGAGCTGGAGCGCAGGCTGGCGCGCCTGCACGAACTGTCGCGCAAGCACCGGGTGGCGCCCGATGGCCTGGCCGCGCAGCGCGACGCGCTGGCGGCCGAGCTCGAGTCGCTGCGCAACGCCGCGGTCCGCCTGCAGGCGCTGGACGGCGAAATCGCCGCCGCCGCCGCCACATGGCGCGGCGCCGCCGACGCGCTCGGCAAGGCCCGCGCCAAGGCAGCGAAGGCCCTGTCGGCCGCCACCACGGCGCTGATCGCCGAGCTGGGCATGGGCGGCGGGCGCTTCGAGGTCGCGCTGGAGCCGCTGGAAGCCGACCGCCCGGATCCGCAGGGCGGCGAGCGCGTCGAATTCCTGGTCTCGGCCAATGCCGGCCAGCCGCCGCGGCCGCTGCGCAAGGTGGCCTCCGGCGGCGAGCTCTCGCGCATCTCGCTGGCGATCGAGGTGGCCGCGCTCGGCCACGACGCGGTGCCGACGATGGTGTTCGACGAGGTCGATTCGGGCATCGGCGGCGCCACCGCCGAGATCGTCGGGCAGAAGCTGCGCGCGCTGGGCGAGACCCGCCAGGTGCTGTGCGTGACCCACCTGCCGCAGGTCGCCGCGCAGGGCCACCGGCACTATCGCGTCAGCAAGTCCGAGAGCGCGGGCCTGACCCAGAGCGCGGTGCAGCCGCTCGACGCGCGCGCGCGCCAGGAGGAACTGGCGCGCATGCTCGGCGGCGTGCAGGTCAGCAGCGAGGCCCGCGCGGCGGCGAAGCGGCTGCTGCGCAACGCGTCCTAGCCGGCAGGCTCCAGGCGGCAAACAGCCCGCCGTTGTTGCGCAGGCGACTGAAGTCGCGATGCCGCCGGATCGACGCGGTCGCGACTCCCGTCGCGTCCACGGCGACTCCCGCTGCGGGCCGTCACCGAGGTGAAGCGGAAGCTCAGCGCTTCTTGCGCACGTACAGCACCAGCGAGTGCTCCTCGAGCTGGTAGCCGTGCTTCTCGGCGATCTCGCGCTGCAGCTTCTCGATCTCGGGGCTTTCGAACTCGACGATCCTGCCGGTGTCGATGTCGACCATGTGGTCGTGGTGGCCGCCGCGGTCGATCTCGTACACCGCGGTGCCGCCCTCGAAGTTGTGCTTGAGCACCAGGCCCGCCGCCTCGAACTGGGTCAGGACCCGGTACACCGTCGCCAGCCCGATCTCGTCGCCGCTGTCGAGCAGCTGGCGGTAGATGTCCTCGGCGGTCATGTGGTGGCGCGAGCCCTTCTGCTCGAGCAACTCGAGGATGCGCATGCGCGGATGCGTCACCTTCAACCCGGCCTTGCGCAGCTCTTGCGATTCCATGACGCCTCCGTTCACTGGCCGTTCGGCATGCGACCCCCGCGCCCGCGCCTTCGTCGACCGCAGGCGCGGAAAATGCCGGCGGGACCGCCGCCGGCCGCGTCGCGGCGCGTCCCGCGCCAGCCACGTTGCGCGGCGCCGGGAGTGTATCATCGGCGGGTCTCCGCCCCCCACCTTCCCATGCGCAAACTCCTGATCCTGATCGCACTGGCCTTCGTCGTTTCCGGTTGCGGCATCATCTACCGGCAGCCGATCTACCAGGGCAACCTGCTCGACAAGTCCGCGGTCGACCAGTTGCAGCCGGGCATGAGCAAGCAGCAGGTGCTGACGCTGCTGGGGACGCCGTCGATCGCCGACCCGTTCCACAACCAGCGCTGGGACTACACCACCACGCAGCGCGCCGGCCGCGTCGGGCACGTCGAGCGCAAGAACCTCGTGCTGTACTTCGAGAACGACGCGCTCGCCCGCTGGGACGGCGATTACTTCCCCGAGCAGGACGAGGCGCTCTCGCGCGACCTGCGCAAGTCCTTCGGCCCCAACCTGGCCAAGGACAAGAAGAAGGGCAAGGGCGGCTGACGCGCCGCCGTCAGGGGCGCCGCGCGCGGGCCTCCGCGGCGCGCCGCCGCCGGGCTTCCTTGGGATCGGCCTGCAGCGGCCGCAGCAGTTCGACCCGGTCGCCGTCGCGCAGCACGGTCGCCGCGTCGGCGCGCTCGCCGTGGACCGCGTAGCCGGCGACGTCCGCGTCCGCGATGCCCGCGGCGGCGACCGCATCGGCCACGGTGGCGCCCGGCGGCAGCGACAGTTCCACGGCCTGGAATCGCCGCGGCCAGCCGCAGACCACCTGCACGCGCAGCATCACTCCTCCCCGCGGTCGGCCACGCGCACGAAGTCGTCGACCATGCGGTCGGCCAGGCCCTGGAAGCCAAGCGCCATGGCCGGCGCCAGCAGGCGGCTCTGGGGCTCGAAGTCCAGGGTCAGGCCCACCTTGCAAGCGCATTCGTCGAGCGCATGGAACTGCCAGCGCCCGTGCAGCCGCTTGAACGGCCCGGCGCGCAGCTCCATTGCGATGTGGTGCGGCGGCGACAGCGTGTTCTCGGTGGTGAACCAGGTGCGCAAGGCGCCGAAGCCCAGGTCCAGCCGCGCCACCATCCGCTCCGGCCCCGACTCGAGCACCTCGGCCGACTCGCACCAGTCGAACCGGCGCGGATAGGACGCGATGTCGTTCACCAGCGCGAACATGCGCGCGGCGGAGTGCTCGACGAGGGCGCTGCGCTGGATGGTAGGCATTCGGGTCCGGGCGTCGGCCCGCCACGGCCGCTCCATGCCTCGCGGCAAACTGCGACAATGCGGCCATGGCGAAGAAGAAGGGCGACAAGGATAAGGCAAACGGCGGCGGCACCGTGGCGCTGAACAAGCGCGCGCGCCACGAATACCACCTCGAGGAGCGCTTCGAGGCCGGGCTGGCGCTGCAGGGCTGGGAGCTGAAGTCGATCCGCGCCGGCCGCGCCAACATCACCGAGAGCTACGCGGTGGTGCGCGGCGGCGAGCTGTTCCTGTTCGGCGCCCAGATCACGCCGCTCATCTCGGCCTCCACCCACGTCGTCGCCGACGACCGCCGCACCCGCAAGCTGCTGCTGCACCGGCGCGAGATCGATCGCCTGGTCGGCGCGGTGCAGCGCGACGGCTACACGCTGGTGCCCACCGCGCTGTACTGGAAGGGCAACAAGGTCAAGGCCGAGCTCGCGCTGGCCAAGGGCAAGCAGGCGCACGACAAGCGTGATGCGAGCAAGGAGAGGGATTGGGCGCGGGAGAAGCAGCGCGTGATGCGGCGGCACAACCGGGATGCATGAAACGAGGCCGGGGCGGTGGGTTCGTCGCGCGCCACGGCGCGTTCGACCATCCGGGCTTCCTGTCCTGCCCGGGGCGCGGCCCATGAGAAGCAGCGCGTGATGCAACGGCACGACCGGGACGCCTGACCGGCTTCAGGCCGCCGGCGCCTCCCTGGGCAGCGTGAACCGGAACGTCGCGCCTTCGTCCGGGCGGCCTTCCGCGGACACCGTGCCGCCGTGGCGCTCCACGATCCGCTTGACCGACGCCAGGCCGATGCCGTGGCCGTCGAACTGCTCCTGGTTGTGCAGGCGCTGGAACGGGCGGAACAGCTTGGCGGCGTATTCGGGCGGGAAGCCGGCGCCGTTGTCGCGCACGAAGAATGTCGCCTGCTCGCCCGCATCGCCCTCCTTGCCGACGACGATGCGCGCGTCCGCGGTCCCGGCGGTGAACTTCCAGGCGTTGCCCAGCAGGTTCTGCAGCAGGTTGCGCACCAGCGCAGCGTCGCCCACCGCGTGCAGGCCCGGCTCGATCACCAGCTCGACCTGTCGCTGCGGCTGCGCCGCCCGCAGTTCCGCCACCACGTCGCGCGCGATCGGCGCGAGGTCGAGCGGCGCCATCTTCAGCGGCCCGCGGCTGACCCGCGACATCTTCAGCAGCGCGCCGATCAGCTCGTCCATGCGGCCGGCGGCGTTGCGCACGCGCGCCAGGTAGTCGCGCCCGGTCTCGTCGACGACCGACGAATAGCGCTCGGCCAACAGCCGGCTGAAGCCCTCGATGGTCCGCAGCGGCGCGCGCAGGTCGTGCGAGACGCTGTAGGCGAACGATTCCAGCTCCTGGTTGGCGTGGGTCAGCTCGCGCGTGCGCAGCGCCACGCGCGCTTCCAGGGTGCGGTTCAGGGCCTGCTCCCGCGCCTGCGCCAGCACGTGTTCGGTGATGTCCTCGACCTGGACCAGGCTCGCCACGTCCTGGCCGATCTCGCCGGGGACCGGGGCATAGGTCAGCTGGGCATGCCGCAGCTCGCCCGACGCCGTCCGCCATTGCCGGGTGGTCCGGTAGACGCCTTCGGCCAGCGCCGCGAACTCGCGGCTGCGCCTGACCTCGTCGCGCGCATCGGTGAAGTGGGCGCCGAAGGCAGTGCCGACGAGATCGTCGGTGGTGGCGCCGAAGATCGCGGCCAGCGCCGGGTTGGCGTCGACGATCGCCCCGTGCCGGTCGAGCAGCGCCTGCCCGATCGCGGAGAAGCGCATCGCGTTGCGGAAGCGCAGCTCGCTGCGCTGGTAGGACTCGGCCAGGACCTCCGCCTTGCGCTCGGCGAGCGACTCGGTCCTGGCCAGCGCGAGCGCAACGCCGAACAGCAGCAGCGAGGCGATCACCCCCGCGCCCAGGGTCATGCGCAGTTCCGGCGCGCGCCCGGCGAGCGCGGCTTCGGCGTCCGCGCTGAAGTCGAGCTCCCAGTGGCGGCCATAGAGGTCCAGCGACATCACGCGGGCGAACGCCGCGTCCCCGGTGGCGGCAGCCGGCTCGGAATACAGGACCGCCGCCGATCCCGCGCCGCCGGCGTCGCGGATGCTCAGCGCCACGTGCCGGGGCGACGCGCGCAGCGCCGCATCCACGAAGGCGTGCACGTCCAGCGGCGCATACACCCAGCCCTGCAGGGCGGCGCGGCGCGCCTTGACGGTGGTCGGCAGGCCGAACCGGTACACCGGCGCGTACATCACCACGCCGGCAATCGGCCTGCCTGACTCGTGCTGCAGCACCACCGGCGCGGTGATGCGCACCGCCGCGTCGTCGCGCGCGGCCGCCATGGCGGCGCCGCGGACGGGTTCGGAGAACATGTCGTAGCCGACCGCCTCCCGGTTGCGCGGCGACCTCGGCTCCAGGTAGAGGATGGGGCCGTAGTGCGTGCGCATGCCCCCGGGCTTGACGACGTAGAACCCCTGGCCGGCGTCGCGCATGTCCAGCTGCAGCGCCTGCAATCCCGAACGATCCAGGTACGGCGCGTAGCCCAGGCCGAGCACGTCCGGGAACCGCTCGCCGATGCTGAGCGCATCGACGTAGCCCTGCCATTGCGCCGCGCTGGGACGATCGACCGACGCGAACAGCGACACGCCGCCGCGCGCCACCAGCTCGTAGCTGGCCATGCGCCGGCGCAGCAGTTCGCCGATGGCGTCGGTTTCGGCGGCGAACTCCGCTTGCGCCGCCTTCAGCTCGCGCTGCTTGGCGCTCTGCCAGTACAACCAGACCAGCAGCAGCGAAGCGACCAGCGCCAGCAGCGAAAGCGCGTAGCCGTGGAGCGGCACGCGGAGCCGCGTCCCTCCCCGATCCAGGCCGATGACGCGCAGGAGTCCCATCGCGTTCAGCATAGCCCGGACCGGCGCCGCCGCGGGCGTGAACGACCACCTTCGCGCGACCGGGCCGGCGCTTGCCTGGGCGGCTTCCGCCCCTATACTGCGGTGGTCGGCGAGATCGACATTCCCGGGGGTGCACTGGCTTCGACGGGGGTCGCGAAATCGCCTGGCGCATGCCGAGGGGGCAGCTTTCCTCGTAAATCCAGCCGCAAACTCTAGTTGCCAACGACGACAACTACGCTCTCGCCGCTTAAGGCGTAAGCCCCGAACCCACTTGTGCCCGTGCTCGTGGATGTAGGGTCATCATCACGGGAACCAGCCGCGGCGGCCGCCTGTCTGCCGTGGTTGAACTCACAGGCTGGTTCCCCGGTGCGCTTCGCACGCCGTGCTGCCGGGGAACGAGATCCAACGGTGGGCTAAGCATGTAGTGCCGGGGATGGAGTGCCTTCGGACGCGGGTTCGATTCCCGCCACCTCCACCATTTAAGCCCCTGATTTATCAGGGGTTTTTCTTTTCAAGTAGCCCATAAAATTCCCTGTACGGACGCATGTACGGAAACCTAATCAGGTGACTCCCGCGCGACGTGCGGATGCCCTACCCCCTTTGGAAGTCCGCAACATCCGCCACACCACAACACGCGGTTTGGTCTACCGGGAATTTTTCTCAGTGGTGGGCAGCATCCCTATCAGCGATATGAGGCGTAGCCTCGGTCACGCCTGATGCGCCTGGGGAGAGTCGCAATGGTTGGAAAGGGGCTTGTACTTGGTCTGTCGCTGATCTTGATCACAGGATGCGCTTCGCAGCAAGCGCTTATGAAGGAAACCATGTCTGGACGCCCGGAAGCTACATTCCGGAATGCGTCAGTGGACTTTGTGCGCAATGAGTTGGCACTAGCCTGCGCCAAGCATGGTGCGAACGTGGAGTCCCAACAATACGCGGTGACATGCACCGGAAAGCCATCGAGCGGCCAGGCTTTTCTTGCTCAAGTATTGCTCGGTAATGCTTGTACTCACGATCCGGTCGAGCGAATGCAATTCACCCTTGTGCCGTCGGGGATGGATGTCTTTGTGACGGCGAATGGTTGGCTGGAGGTCAACCGCTGCTTTGGTGACGTGCAGCGCGTCGATTACAACAACAACCAGTTCAGAAACCAGATACAAATGGGCTTGGATCAAGCGGTCGCGAACTATGAGGCCAAGTATCCCGCCGGCACTCGCGATCCTGCCTCAGCCACAACTCTTCCGCTAGTGGCGCCGGCATCGGCCGAGTCCTCAGTCACGCAGAGGTATGAAGCAGATCCCGCAAAGCGATGTGACGCATGCCAGCATCTCAAGGTTCCGCGATAGCGTTTTGAGATTCGCCTCCTATAAGTTGCACGGAGGCTCGATGGACGAAAAGCACGGACCAGAAATTGGGAGGCCAGATGGGTAACGTCGAAGACCGCGCACCATCTCCGAGAATTACTAGATCTCGACTCGCGGACCGAGCAACTACTGAACTCGTCGGGCTATGCCGCGGCCTACTCGCAGACGGCCATGTGAGCCAGATGGAAGCGCAGTTTCTCAAGGATTGGATCGAACGAAATGCCGACTTCGTTGGCATGTATCCATTCGACCGCATTTATCGCCAGCTGATCGAAGTGTTAAAGGATGGCTTCGTTGACTCTGATGAGTCTGCGGATCTGCATGACACACTAGCTCGCTTTGTGGGGGGAGAGGCTTATAGCGCTGAAGGGCAAACAGCATCGCGATCCACGAGTCTTCCTCTCGACAATCCATGCCCCATCATCCATTACACGGGAACAATGTTCGTAGTCACCGGCACATTTTCATTTGGCGCTCGATCTGCTGTGCACGCAGCAATTGAAGGACGCGGAAGCGAGGTCAGCAGTTCGCCAACTCGCAAGACAAACTACTTGGTGATTGGCGAT
This sequence comes from Luteimonas sp., assembly GCA_035539095.1. GTDB lineage: Bacteria > Pseudomonadota > Gammaproteobacteria > Xanthomonadales > Xanthomonadaceae > Luteimonas. The sequence continues at coordinate 8,784 of DATLJE010000026.1, read as the reverse complement.
CTCGGTTCTCGTGATTGGATCAACAGCAATGCTGGAAGAAAAATCGAGAAGGCTGTGCAACTGCGTGAAGATGGATATCCATTAGCCATCATTTCGGAGGCGGCATGGTTAGCAAGCCTTTCTCCGTAAGTGTGGACTTGGCCAACTGCAGCACTTAGATATTTGCTGTAGAGGGGGGCGACAAAGTGAACGATCGAGAACGACTGGATGTACAAAAGTGGGTTTTGGAGCGCCAACTTCATTGGATTTCGGGTGCCGACACCAAAGCAGCGGCATTAGTTGCGCTGTATTTGGCCTTGGGTGGAATCGCGATCGATAGTTTGAAATCAAGCGAGACGGGCAACATCTTGGCTATTGCGATTGCGATTTCTTCGATCGTTTCCGCCCTAGGTGCTGGTTATGCGGCCGCCGTCTTCTTTCCCATTACAACTGGGGGAGATGGATCCATGATTTTCTTCGGTAGGATTAGGAACTTCAAAAAAGAGGAATACATAGAGCATTGTTTTCAGGTTGGGGCGAAGGAGATCATCGAAGACATCGCTCGACAAACACACCGCAACTCTGAAATTGCGGCTTGGAAATACGATCTCATTCGAATCTCAATGCGATTAGCTGTCGTTGCAGTGGCGTGCTGGGTAGTGACACTCGCATCAATGGCGGTGGCGTAATGACCTTAAAAGATGATTTGGTAACCGCCGTGGATGCAATTGCCCTAGAGAAATGGGAAACCAATAGTGCAAAGACTGTGCCTGATCTGGCGGCACTAACTCTAGGCAATTCCGGAAAGACCATTGATGCATGCTTTCTTTATGCCGATCTCAGTGATTCGACGGGCATTGTTGAGCGTGTGTCCTCAACGCTTGCTGCTGAGTACTACAAATCATTTCTCTGGTGTTCCGCAAAGATAATAGTCGCGAATGAAGGCTCAATAGAAGCCTATGACGGCGACAGAGTTATGGGTGTCTTTGTAGGGAGCGCAAAAGAAGAGAATGCCGTTCTCGCTGCGATGAAGATCAACTATTGTGTTGGTCACATCATTAACCCGGCATTTTCTTTTCACTCCAATCACATCCCCATTCAACACACCGTTGGCATTGATTCCGGATCAGTTTTGGTATGCAAGGCAGGGGTGCGCGGAGATAATGAGCTCGTGTGGGTTGGTTCGCCGGCAAACCATGCGGCCAAGCTAAATAGCTTTACAGGCCTTGATCATTCCTTCCCCACTCGAATAACGCAGACGGTGAAAGCCAAGCTTCCCCCCTACCTGCTGCAGTCATCGACTGGTTCAGACGTTTGGGATGGACCCTATCATAATGTTGGCACTCCTCATTTTCGAAGTTCCTTCTACATGGAACTCTAAGTCCTCCAGAACGCAATCTCATGTGTAGGAAAATCCCTACACGGAATCGCGGCACTTGCCGACTGACAACGTCCGCGGTTCGAGGGAGCCTGTCCCCGCCCCGGCAGCACGGCCCATGCACCCGGTAGGGATGCCGCTCAGCAACGGAGATGGGCTGCGACCTTGGGCAAGTCGTGAAGCTGGGCCGGGGCACTTCTCCTCCTCAGGATTGCGCCATGCAGAAGCGGATGCTCTTGGTCCAGCCCACCGCGGACGGTTGGGCTGTCAGTTTTAGGGGTCTGCTCTCGCCACCAAGGCCACGGAAGCGGAAGCCCTGGCTACCGCCAAGGATCATGCGGAGGACCGCTTCGGGGTCACCGGCGAGCCCATAGGCGTCGTGCTGCGGCTTGCGTGTGGCTCGGAGGTACTCGTCGCCGAACACGGGTAGTCGAAAGGAGGCAATCGCGCCCCCGGGCTGCCCGCTGGGGATCGACTTACGGGCTGTGTTCGGAGGAAGCGTGGAGCCGGGATAACTCCCCTAGCCTCGCCCTACCAGCCGGAGTTAACAGGTACCCCGAGCCATCGCGCGTCACATAGCCTACCTGCAAGAACACGTCAGGGCCGCAGCCGGCGGGCATGTAGCCGGTCTCCGCGACCGCGCCCAAGGCATACAGCTCAGCGTAATGTGAACTCGACAGCGCCATGCGCAACTCCGCCAAGTGGCGATGTTCGAATCGGCCGGGTGAAGCTTGCGTGTCCGCATTAGCAACGGGCATCACCCTATCTTGGTGGGTGGGATTCCCGTGCCTTGGCCTCGCCCGTTGCAACCGTCGGGAAGTTCAGATTCCGGATGACAAGTCCTTAAGCCGTTCCAACGGCACGTCCTGACGCCACGCCCAGGTCTCCCAATCGTCCGCCGCTGGCTCGGCGGGCAGGCGGCAGACCTGGGGCGCCGCGCTGGCTGGCCGGCGCGGACGCAGGACGGCGGCGTAAGCCCGGTCCAGGGAGGGAGGCGCCGGCGGCAGCAGCGGTGCCCGGCTCTCTGCCCGGCGCCAGCCGCCCGGCTTGAGCTTGGCCAGCAGCCACCGGGTCACGAAGCGCTTCCCTTGGGCGATGCTCCCGCAGCGGCCGCTCAGCCGCCGCCCGTCGCGGCACCGCACCTCGACCTTGCTGGGCGTGACGGTAGCGGCCCAGCCGTAGCGCAGGAAGAGCGTCGCTCCGTCTTCCGACTCGGACCACCAATACCCCTCCGGCAGTGGCTCGGCGCTGACCCTGCTCATGCCGCGAGCCGATGCTCGTAGTACGGTCGCTCGCGGTCGTCGAGGATGGCGTAGAGCGCAGCGAGGTTGGTCGGGTCAGGCTGCAGCCAAGCGTCGAGGTTCTCGCGCTTGATCGGGATGATGCAGCGGTCGTGGCCGGCGGCGACCACCTCGGGTGGCGGGTCGTCGGTGATCGCGGCGAACGAGTAAAGCTCGGCGCCGTCGCGGTCGACCGCTCGGGTCCAGATGCATGCGACGATCATGTCGCGACCGTCGTCGGGCTTGAACTCGAGGATCGCGTCCTGGCCATTGCGGTCGACGTGCTCGTAGAAGGCGGTGGCCAGCACCACGCCGTGGCTATGGCTGAACACCTTGCCCCACGACGTTTCCAGCTTGTCCCGGCGGGCGTTGTAGGTGTCCGGATATCTTCGCTCGACCAGTTCATCCCAGCCCGGCAGCCGGCACTGGTAGCGCATCGGCCGCACCACGTGCCGCCCGTCCTCGAAGGTCAGCACCGGGCAGTAGTACCCGGGGTAGATGCGCCCCATGCCGCTTTCGCTGGCGGGCTTCTTCAACTCGTCCAGACGGCGCAGCGCCGCCTCCACCTTCGCCGAGCCGATGCGTACGTCCTCGCGCGCCTTCTTGGTCTCCTTGACCTGCAGCGCACGCTCGGCATCGCCGACGCGTTTGCGCTGGGCGAACAGCTCCTGTGTGAGCCGGTCGGTCTCCGCCTGGTCGGCTTCGCGCACCGCAGCGGCGATCTCCGGAGGCCCGTTGGCGATGGCGTCCAGTTCCAGGGCGCGCGGCACCTTCGGCCGCTTGAAGGGGTTCTTTCCGCGGTCGATCCAGAAGGTCTGGACGTACCACTTCGGATCGACCTTCACACCGAGCTTGCGCTCGTACTTGCGGATCTCGGCAATGACCATCGCTGAATAGCACATGCGGCACCTCGCTTCGGCGCCCATCCTACCCCCGTCCCCATCACAAACCGTGAGACAGACTCGCCAGCCGAGACCGGCAGGATTTTTCACGCAGCCTTGCAGTCGCCCGCCTATTTTTGCTCTCCCTTGCCGCCGGAGAACTCCATGAGTGACGACCTGAGCAACCGCGGGCCCGCCGACCGTTCCCGCATAGCCCTTGAAGAGGACTGGGAGGTCCAGTGGTGGACCAAGTCTTTGGGGGTCTCTGAAGAGGAGCTCAGGGAAGCAGTCGCCGCGGTTGGCAATTCTGCTACCGCCGTCCGGGAGCACCTTGGCAAATAGCGATGCAGTCCCATGCAGTGAGATCGGATTGCGCAAGGCTTGCGGCCATGCAGTTAGCCCGCCCCGACATAGACGAAATCCTGGACAGCCTGGATGCTGAGATTGCCGGCGCGCCGGAAGGTGACGCCCTTGGGGCGTACTTCCTCGGTAGTCAAATTTTCCACGACCTCTCCTTAGCGGAGGTCGATATTCCCTACGTGACCGCGCGGCTACAGGAACTTATCCGCAAGTACGAACTATTCACCCCTTGAGCAGCCACAACACGGCGCTCACGTACTGCCTTCTCTCCAAGACTCCAAGGGGACGATCATGCACACCATCCCTCGGCGCTTACCGAATCACGCCGTAAGCCTCGCTGAAATTGTGGACCAGCTCAGCCTCATTTGCCTTTCCACTCGCGGACGAATGCGGCGCCTCAATCGGTACTGGATGGGTGTGGAGATCATTACAAACCTGTGCCCGCCCGCCGATAGAGAGAGCATCGATGCGCGCTTGGTAGAAGTCGCACGGGACTGCGGCCTATTGGATGACTTCTCATCCCGATTTGGCTTCGTAGTCAATTCCGGCCGCTCCGGAAAATGCGATTCACAGACGATCGATGACCTGGCTTCCCTTGGGCGGGGGACGCTTCGAGCTGTGGATTAAAGGCGCTCAGTTTCCAGCCGCGTTAAGTTGGTCGGCGATCGCTTGCATTTCGAAGGGCGTGCCGGAGAGAACTCTTCCATCGCGTGCGTAAGGCGTGCCCTTATCGTCAACCAGAATCCAAACGGGCTGGCTGGGTTGACCGTCTGAATCTGGGGGCTCGGCTACGAGCTTCAGCTTCCACATGAACGGGAGGGTAGGGGCGCTTTCCTGAACAGTTCAGAACCACTTTGATGCGCCGCCCGATGTCATCGTTGGCCATGCCGCCAGCGTACTGGCGGGGGTCTCACGGGTTGCGTTAGCTCAGCTAACGCCAGTGAAACCGCCCGAGGGTGTCCACAGCGAAAAGGCGGCTTGGCCCGCATTGATCGTGACCGCGCTCGCCCCCGTGTAGGGCGTACAGGCCGGGTAGTACGTGCCTGCCGCGAGGGTGAGGGTTGGGCTGGTGCCTGCGGCGGGATCGCCGCCGCCCTCAAAGCCAGAGCCGCCCTCCACGATGACCCACATTTCGAGCGTTGCCGCGTCGAAGGCAATGCCAACGGTCACCGGGGACGTGGAGTTGGTCGCGCCGTTGTAGGCAACCGACCCGCCACGGTAAACGTCGTTTGAGGGCAGGTAGTGGCCGTACCCCGCGCTGTCGCTGCCGAGATAGACAAACAGATCGGCGGCCGACCTGGCCAATCCGATGCCCACGCCATCCCCGTTGGGCGCAAATGACGCCTCAAAATACTGCTTGCCCGACATGGCAATCGTTGCGCGCGCCGTTCGTATTCCTAGACCATCCACTTCCGCCGTGCGGTTCCCGTTCGACAGAGTGATTTCCGTTGCCTTGTCGGCTGGATTCCATGTGGCGTACACCGTGCCGCTGCTGCTTCGCACCCCGCCTGCAACAATGCCTGGCATCATTTCATTTTCTCCTATGTGAGATTCGTTGAGGTCAGTTGCGCTGGTTGGCGCGCACGCCCTGCTTGAGCATGTCGTTGGCGATCTGGTCCTTGGTCCTGCGATCGATGACACCCTGGACGTTAAAGGTCACGTTCTGAGTGACCCCACCCCCGCCCAGTCGTTCGTGGGACGTGATCTTCACTGGCCGATTCCCGGTCAGCAGGTAATCGTTCCCGCCGACCGTCGCCATCTCGAATCCGCGCTCGTTCACACGCGCGAAGGAGTTGGCCGCCATCGTGCCGCCGTCAGCGAAGCCCCAGCCGCCGGAAAACAGGTCTATAAGCGATCCTTGGCTGCTACCGCTGCCGGCGAATGCGCCTATGAGGCTGCTCAGCCAGCCGCCGCCCGTGGTGCCCTGCCCCGTGGTGCCCTGCGGGCCGAAGAGCTGATCCACGATGCCCTTGGCGGCCCACCTGTCGAGCATGTCGGTCAGGTTGTCGAGAAAGTCCTGCCAAGCGCCCTTTCCCTTGCGCGGCAAGTCCATCAGGAAGTCATAGGCGACCGCGCGGGCGTTATCCATGCCCCGGATCAGGTCTTCATTCTGCATGGCTTCCTGCTGCGCCTTGATGGCCTCCGTGGTCGCGTTGTAGGCCGCCGTTTCCTTGGCCTTGGCGTCCGCGATCTGCTCCGCCGTGGCGCCGGCCGCCTTCCCCGTTTCCTCGATCTCTTGCAGCCGGTGGATGTGATCAACCTCCGCCACCTTCAGCGGGCCGTCTAGCTCCGCCGTCAGGTCGGTCCACTGCACCATCGCCTGCGACTGGGCGTCCACGACTTGCAGGGATGCCGCGTACAGGTCGGCATCGGCCTCTGTGAGCGCCTTGATGGCCCCCTCTGCCTCACGCGCCGCCTTGGCTGCGTCGGACTTCGCCTTGGATGCACTGCGCGCGCTGCCCCCGCCTGTGCTGCCTGGGACGGCCGCGGCCTTGGGGTCATAGGTCGAGCCAACACCGCCCAAGACGTTGCCCCATACCGCGTCGTGCTTGAGCTGCTCGATCCTGTTATCGACCTCGGTGATTTCCTTGTCGATATCGCTGCTGTTGAACAGCAGCTTCCCGCTTAGCGTGCCCTTGAACTCGACCAGCTTGTCGCGCCGCTTCTCCAGCTGATCGATTTCCTTTCCGGCAATGAATCCACGGTCGGCCAGGAATTGCTTGTATTGCGCGATGAAGTCGCCCAGCTTGGCCGCGCCTTGAATGGCCGCATTGGCAGCCGCCAAGATGCCCTCCGCGAGCGAATCAATGCCGCGCTTCAGGCCCGGATCTTGAAGGGACGCGTTGAGGTTGTTGACCGCTTCCACCAGCCCGGACATGCCGCCGGAACTGGCGTCACCCTCCAGCAAGTTGTCTACGGTGTTCTTCAGTCCTTGGAAGGCGCCGCCCAGCGTGTTCCGCGCGGCCTCGGCCGCCGTCCCCATCTGCCCCTCCAGCTCCTTCAGGATGACGCGCTGCGCGCCCGCCACGTCGCCAGCCTCCACCATCGCCTTGATGGCTTTCTGCTGATCCTCGCTGAACTGAACGCCTGCGCGGCCCAGCGCCGATAGCCCTTTGACCGGATCGTTTAGGGCCTTGCCCAGCTGCAGCGCCGCGCTGTTCAAGTCCGTCCCCATCGCCGTGGACAGGTCGAGAACCGAAGCCGTGGCGTCGTCGAAGTTGACGCCCTGAATGTTCTTGAAGGTCAGCAACATTGCCTGCACGCCGCCGATGGCTTCGTCATCGAAGATCGTCAGGTTCTGCAGCTTGTCCGCCTGGGCGTTGAGGTCGGCCAGCGTCCTGCCGGCGATGCCTCCCGTGTCCTTGATGCGCGATGCCAACTGCGCCTGCACCTTTTCGGCCTCGATCGTGTTCTTGATATAGACACCCATCGCCGTAGCGGCGGCGCCAATGCCTGCGGACAGCGCCAGCCCCAGGTCCGCGCCTAGCTGCTTTGCTCTCCGGTTCAACTCGCGGGATTTCTTGTCCAGCGAGCGACCAGCTTTGTCCATGCCTTCCTCGAAGCCTCCAATGCGGGCGACGAGATCTACCGACAGGACCCCAAGGGACCTGTTTGCCATGTTGTTCTCCTGTCCGTCTCACGACGGTCGTTGTCTTGGTTAGCGGTCCCAGTGGGATCCCGGCTTGCTTCTCCCCGCTATGCGCGCTGAGACGGGCCAGCCGTCCCCACCGATCTCAACCTTCCGGCTTCTGCCGCTGTCGATCTGGGTTTTGACCTTATGACAGTCAGCGCAAAGCGCCTGGAGGTTGTCGGCGTTGTTTGTGCCACCCTTCGCCAGCGCCACGATATGGTCGACCTCCGTGGCCTCGCGGATGCGGCCTTGGGCCTTGCAGGCGACGCAGAGAGGGTCGCGGCGCAGGATCTGCTCCCGCAGCCGGCTCCAGGGCCGGCTCGAAAGGCGCCCGACACCACGCTTGTTGTTCCAGTTGTGCGTCATGCCCTGGCCTCGCGCATGGCTTCGGACCAGTCCAGGTAGTGCGGGTGCTTCGTTGCATATGGGCTAGCGTCGGTACCGAAGTAGACCAATTCCATCAGTTCGTCGAAATGCCCGCCCGGCTGGTATGCCCACTCCGGCGGAGGGCATCCGCGATCCCAGGCGCCCGCAAGGCTTTCCACATTTTCCATGCGGCGGCGCTTACGGCGGTTAACCATGCCCATTGAGCGCCTCCCGCAAGCCCACCGAATCGACCCAAGTGATCGCGCCGCCGCTGCCCGGTGGCCACGGGCACTTACCCGCCACAGTGAGAGGCGATACTTGCCACGGCGGTAGGCGCAACGCGCGCTGCAAGGCGATCACGTCACCCGCCTTGAACGCCGCGATGGCCTCTTGGGTGATGCGCCCGGCCTTCTCTAGTCGCCGACGCCTTCGAACACCTGCCATCGCTTATCTCCCGCTCGGACGGCCCGGCCGCTGGGGCGGCAGCACGTCCAGGTTGAGCTGTTTGAACGCGCCCAGCATCGCGGCGCGCGAATCGCGCTCGGCAGCCACCGCTGGGTTCGGCTTGAGCTGCTGATAGCGGTCGAGGATGCAGACCCCGTGCTTATCGATCAGCTCGGCCGCCTCGTTCATGCGATCGAAGGCTCGCAGCGCCGATTCGAGGAGGAATGACGCCCCGGCGTCCTCCAGGTCAAACTCCTTGCACAGGCGCTTCCACCACGCTTTGGCAGCTGGAGACAACCCAGAGGGCGGGGACTTGGGAGTGGCTTCTTTCAAGGCAATACCTCGTTTCAGGCCCACCCGGAGGTGGTCACTTTTTCAAAGGAGAATCGGGGTTTTGAGGTAAGAGAGGTACCGTGTGCGGTCCCCGGCGGATCGCCTCCAATTTGGCGACCCCCCCCCCCCCCC
>DATLJE010000025.1:0-33730 GCA_035539095.1 Luteimonas sp. | reverse complement strand
GAATCGGGAATCGGGAATCGGGAATCGGGAATCGGGAATCGGGAATCGGGAATCGGGAATCGGGAATCGGGAATCGGGAATCGGGAATCGGGAACCGGGAACCGGGAACCGGGAACCGGGAACCGGGAACCGGGAACCGGGAACCGGGAACCGGGAACCGGGAACCGGGAACGAGCATGCGACGGCCCGCCCTCGTTGTCATCCCGAGCGCAGCGAGGGATCTTGCCGGATCACCGTCGAGGCGGGTCGCTCACCACCCCGGGACGACGGCCGGCGTCATCGCCCACCACGCATCGACGACGGTGGCGCTTCATCGCCGCCGTGGCATGCGCGCTCCGGGATTCATCTCCCGGGTTCGTCGTTCCACAGCAACTTGTGCAGCTGCATCTGGAACCGCACCGGCAGGCGATCGGCGACGATCCAGTCGGCCAGCTCGCGCGGGTCGAGTTCGGACTTGCTCGGCGAGAACAGCACGTCGCAGCGCTGGTCGATCTCGTGCCGGGCCACGACCTCGCGCGCCCACTCGTAGTCGCCGCGGCCGCACAGCACGAACTTGACCTGGTCGTGCGCCGTGAGCAGCGGCAGGTTTTCCCAGCGGTTGCGGCCGGCCTCGAGCGAGCCCGGGGTCTTGATGTCGAGCACGCGCGAGACGCGCGGATCGACGCCCGCGATGTCGATCGCGCCCGAGGTTTCCAGCGACACGGCGTAGCCCGCCTCGCACAGCCGCTGCAGCAGGCCGGGGCAGCGCTTCTGCGCCAGCGGTTCGCCTCCGGTGACGCAGACGTGGCGCACGCCGTGCTTCGCGACCTCGGCGAGGATGTCGTCGATCGTCCACCACTGGCCGCCGTGGAACGCGTAGGCGGTATCGCAGTACTGGCAGCGCAGCGGGCAGCCGGTCAGGCGCACGAACACGGTCGGCCAGCCGGCGTCGCGGGCCTCGCCCTGCAGCGACAGGAAGATCTCGGTGATGCGCAGCCGGTCCGCCTGTGCGGCGGTGGCCGCGTCTTCGGCAGCGGTTTCGGCGTTCATTGGGGGCGAATTGTAGGGTGGACCCCGGCCCACCATGCGGCCCCGGGCGTGGAACCGCGTCGTGGATGGAGCAGGAAACGGCTCGCCGGGAACGCCTCGCACGGCGACCCCGGCTCGACAATGGTTGGGCCAGGCGTGCGTGGCCGCAGGACGGCCGACCCGGACCCGCCCTACTGGACCTGCGAGAGCTGGATGGCGCGCAGGCGGTCCTGCGCGGTGCGCGCGGCGTCGGTGCCAGGGTAGCGGGTCGAGACTTCCGCCAGCGTCTTCTCGGCGGCGTCGAACTGCTTCTGCCCGTACTGCGACAGGCCCAGCTTGAGCAGTGCGCCGGGCGCCTTGTCGTGGGTCGGGTAGCGGTCGACCAGTGCCTGGAACTGCTGCTGGGCGAGCGCGTAGTTCTGGGTGACGTAGTAGCTCTCGCCCAGCCAGTAGTAGGCATTGGGCGCGTAGGCGCCGTTCGGATAGCTCTGCAGGAAGCCCTGGAACAGCTGCGCCGAGTCGGCGTACTTGCCGGCCTTGAGCGCATCGAACGCGGTCTCGTAGGCGCCGCGCTCGTCGGCGGTGCGCGCCATCGCGCCCGGGTCGCCGTAGACGGCCGGTGCGCTTTCCGCGGTGGCGGCGGCCGGGGTCGCGGCCCTGGCGCCCGCGGGCGCGGCGGTGGCCGGCACCGAATCAGGGTCGAGCGTCGGCGCGCCGCCGGCATTCTCGATCCGGCTCAGGCGGCCGTCGAGGTCGAGGTATTGCGCGCGGCCAGTCGACTGCAGCTGCTCGTTCTGGTGCTGCAGCTCCTCGACCTGCGAGCGCAGCGCCTGCAGCTCGTTTTTCATCTGGGTGACCTGGTTGAGCAGGTCGACGTTGCCCTGGTTGTCGGACGCCCGCTGCTCCAGCGCGGCCACGCGGTCGGCCAGGCTGGCGCGCTGGGCGGAGGCGGGCATCGCCATGGCGGCGGCGGCCACGGCGACGGCCAGGGCAAGGCTGCGGATGGACGTGTTCGCGGGGGTCGGGATCTGGGGCATGGCTCGGGACCGGTGATTTTTCGGGTACTGGAAAGACAATCGGCAGCTGGCGGGGGTTCCGCCAGCTGCCGACGTTACGCCATCGGGCCGCTTACTTGGCGGTGTAGACGATCTCGACCCGGCGGTTCTTGGCCCAGCAATCCTCGCTGGAATCGGTGCAGGTCGGGCGCTCCTCGCCGTAGCTGACCACGGTGATCTGGCTGCCGGAGCCGCCATTGGCCTGCAGCGCGGACGACACGGCGTTGCCGCGGCGCTCGCCCAGGCCCAGGTTGTACTCGCGGCTGCCGCGCTCGTCGGCGTTGCCTTCCAGGGTCATGCGCGAGGACGGGCGGTCGCGCAGGTATTTGGCGTGGCAGGCCATCGCGGCCTGGAACTCCGGACGCAGCGCGTCCTGGTCGAAATCGAAGTACACCACCCGCTGGCGCAGGCAGGCGTCGGTGTCGAGATCGCCCGGGCCGTAGACGCCGGAAGTGGTGGCGCCCTGGTCGACGACGCCCGTGCTCGGCCCGGTGTCGGCCGGCGGGACCTCCTTGACCTTCTTGGAGCAGGCGACGGCTGCGGTGCACAGCACGGCCGTCAACAACACACGGGTAGCGGTATTCATGGCGTCGAATCCTTTGCGTTGATGGGTGTTGCGAAAAACGTGTGAAAGCGTGGGCGCACAGGCGTGCAGGAGGCGTCAGCGCTGCGAGCGGTAGGGTCCCCAGGCCGGCTCGCGGACGTCGCCGTCGGCGAGCACCAGACGCTGGCGGACGCGACCATCGGCGGAAACGGCGTAAAGCACCCCCCGCCGCCCCTCGCGGGCCGCGTACAGGACCATGCTGGCGTTGGGAGCGAAACTCGGCGATTCGTCGAGCGAACCCGGCGACAGCGTGGACCAGCGCGGCGACCCCAGGCTGCGATCCAGCAGCGCAATACGGTACACGTTGCCGCTTCCCTGCGCCACGGCGATCTTCTTGCCGTCATAGGAAACGGTGGCGCTGGCGTTGTAGCTGCCCTGGAAGGTCACCCGGCTGGCGGCGCCGCCGCTGGCCGCGACCTGGTAGATCTGCGGCCGGCCGCCGCGGTCGGAAGTGAAGTACAGGGTGCCGCCGTCGGCGCTCCAGGTCGGCTCGGTGTCGATGCCGAACTGCTTGGTCACCTGGGTCAGCGCCTTGCTGCCCAGGTCCATCACGTAGATCTCGGGGTTGCCGCTGCGCGAGAGCGTCAGCGCCAGCCGGCGGCCGTCGGGCGAGAACGACGGCGCGCCGTTGATGCCGCGGAAGCTGGCGACGAGCTCGCGGCTGCCGGTGCCGATGTCCTGGATGTAGATCGAGGAATTGCCGCGCTCGAAGCTGACGTAGGCAAGCTTGCGGCCGTCCGGGCTCCACGAGGGCGACAGCAGCGGCTCGGGCGAGCGCACCACGGTCTGCGGGTTGTAGCCGTCGGAGTCGGCGACCATCAGCGCGTACTTCGCGCCCTTGCCGGTGCCGACCGCGGTGACGTAGGCGATGCGTGTCCAGAACGCGCCGCGCACGCCGAGGATCTTCTCGTAGATCGCATCGGCCATCTGGTGGGCGACGTCGCGCATCGCGCTCGAGCGCGCGGTCATCGCGAAGCCGAGCAGGCGCTCCTGCTTGGCGACATCGAACAGCTCGTACTCGACCCGGTAGCTGCCGGCGCCGGCGTCGAGCACGTGGCCGACCACGATGAAGTCCTGCTTGAGCAGGCGCCAGGTCGGGAACTGGATCTCGCCGCCGCGCGCGGGCTTCTCGACCATGTCGCCCACCGGCAGGGCGCGGAACTGGCCGGAGCGCGCCAGGTCCGCGCGCACCACCTCGGCCACGTCCGTCTCCGGCGCCGCGGCGCTGCCCTGGTAGGGCATCGGCACCACGGCGATCGGCAGCGCCGAGGCGTTGCCGCCGACGATGTCGATCTCCAGCCCCCGCTCCTGTGCGAGCGCCGCCAGCGGCAGCAGGAAGGCGACGAACGCGGCGAAAAGGCGCAGGGATGCTTTCATGGGCGGGCCGGGCTGCGGAAAAACTGAATGGTGGCAGGGTGTACGTGAACGGCGTCTCAAAGCTGAATGCGCCTGGTCGCCGACCGTACTTCGCAGCAGGTCTAGACCGCCTTGCAACCTTGGTATCCGGCCAACCCGGCCGCCATTCCTGCCAACCGGCTGTCATTCCAACGCAGTGGAAAATCCTCGATGTCGCAGCCGCGCGCCGCGGATTCCTCGCTGCGCTCGAAACGACAGCGGTGGGGTCAGCGGTCCTGCGCCTCGAAGTTGAGGATCAGGTTGCGCTGGAACACCGATTCGAAGCCCGCGTACGGCAGCGGCTTGGCCTTGAGCACGGCCGCCTCCACCGAGCGCCGACCGAGCTCGTCGTACGGGCACGACGGGTCGACCTTGGCGCTCATCACGTCGCCGCCGGGCAGCTGGGTGATGTAGATGCGGCAGCGCTGGCCGATCGGCACGTTCTCCGGCCGGGTCCAGTTGCGCAGCACGGCTTCCTGGATCGCGGCGGCGTAGCGCGCCTTCAGGCCGGGGTCGACGCCTTCGTTGCCCGGCGGCGGCGGCGCGCTCGCGGCGGCGTCGTTGGAGGCCTGCGTGGCCCGGAGGTCGGCGATCTGCTTGAGCTTCTGCTCGGCCAGGTCCGCCTCGCGCTGCAGGCGCGCGCGCTCGGCCTGGATCTTCTTGAGCTTCTCGTCGCGCTGCTGCTCGGCGAGGCGGAATTTCTTCTCCGCCTCTTCCTGCTTCTTGCGCTCGGTCAGGTCGATCTGCTCCTGGCGGCGCTTTTCTTCCTGCTCGCGCTCGCGGGTTTCGGCGGAGATCGCGTCGCGGTCCACCTTCTCCTGCTCGACCGGCGTCGGCTCGGGCACGAAATCCTGCGCCTGCTGCTGCTGCGGCACCGGCGACTCCTGCGGCCGCGGCTCGGGGATCGGCTGCGGCAGCGGCGCGGCCTCTTCCTCCACCACCTGCGGCGGCGCGGGCTTGGGCTTCACCGGCTCCGGGCGCCTGGCCAGGGTGCGGCGCATCGGGGCCGACAGGTCGCTCTGGTCGATCAGTTCGGCGCTCAGCGGCGAGCCCGCGGCCGACTGCGGCGTCGCGCTGCGGGTCCACCACAGGCCGACGAACATCAGCGCGAACAGCGCGATGTGCAGCAGCAGCGCGAGGACGAACGCCTGCGCGGTGTCGGCGCGGGTCTCGCGCATTACTTCCTGCCCTGCGCCTGGCCCTGGGCCGGCTCGCTCATCAGCCCCACCTTCTCCACGCCGGCGCGCTGCAGCAGCACCATGGCGTCCATCACCTTCTGGTAGTTGGCGCTGCCGTCGCCGGCGACGAAGATCGCCTGCTTCGGGTTCTGGCGGATGATCGCGCCCACCTTCTGCTCCAGCTCGTCGGCGCCGATCGCCTCGTTGCTGCCGGCCTTGACCGCGAGGAAGTAGTTGCCCTCGCGGTCGACGCTGACGACCATCGGGTCCTTCTTCTCCTCGATCGACTTGGCGTTGGACTGCGGCAGGTCGATGTCCACGCCGAGGTTCATCAGCGGCGCGGTCACCATGAAGATGATCAGCAGCACCAGCATCACGTCGATGTAGGGCACGACGTTGATGTCGGCCTTGAGCTTGTGCTTGCGGATGCGGCGGCCGTTGGCGGTCAGGGCCATGCGAAGTTCACCTCGTGCTCGGTGGGTGGCCGGCCCGCGCGAACGCGCGACGGCCGGCGCCGGGGTTGCGGGTCAGTCGTCGAGGTGGGCCTGGCGCTGCAGGATCGAGGAGAACTCCTCGGAGAACGCGTCGTAGCGGGTGGCGATGCGCTCGACCTTGGTGGCGAAGCGGTTGTACGCCCACACCGCCGGGATCGCCGCGAACAGGCCCATCGCGGTGGCGATCAGCGCCTCGGAGATGCCGGGCGCGACGCTGGCGATGGTCGCCTCCTTGACGTTGGCCAGGCCCTGGAACGAGATCATGATCCCCCACACGGTGCCGAACAGGCCCACGTAGGGGCTGATCGAGCCGACGTTGGCGAGGAACTCCAGGTTGCGCTCCAGCCCGTCGAGCTCGCGCGAGGTGGTCACGCGCATCGCGCGCTGCGCGCCCTCGAGCTGGATCCGGCTGTCGACGCCGCGGCGCTCGCGGATGCGGTTGAACTCGCGGAAGCCGCCCTCGAAGATCGCCTCCAGCCCGCCCGAATCGCGCCCGCGCCCGGTCGCGCCGGCATACAGCTTGGACAGCTCGGCGCCGGACCAGAAGCGCTCCTCGAAGCGATCGGCCTCGTCCTCGGCGCGGCTGAGCACGCTGCGCTTGCGGAAGATGATCACCCACGAGGCGATCGACGCGGCCAGCAGCAGCAGCATCACGAACTGCACCGGGATCGAGGCGTGCAGCACCAGCTGCAGGATGTCCAGGTGGTTGCCCGCGGCGGCGGTCGCGGCGGCATCGGCCACGTTGGGGTCGGCCGCCAGCTGGGTCGCGGTGGTCGCGGCCTCCTCCGGCAGCGGTTCGACCGAGGTCGCCTGCAGCAGGGCGAGAAGTGGCGTCATGGATGGGCTCCGGTGTCTGGTGTGTCTGGTTGCGATGGAAGGCGGGCGCGGCCGGCGGCCACGCGATGCGCGCGAGCGCCCGGCGCGGGCGCTGGCATGGGATTGTCGCTGCGCGCTGGTTTCAAGGGTTCTCGAGTGCTTCGTACAGGATGTCGGGGATGCCGCGCGGGCGGAACGTCGCGGCATCCAGCGCCGCGAGCCGCACCTCCGCGTCGACCAGCAGCTGGCCGCCGCGACGTAGTTCCTGCGCGACCACCAGGCTGGCGCGGCGACGCTGGCGCAACGCGACCGTGACCTCCAGCGCGTCGTCCAGCCGCGCCGGCGCGCGGAAATCGATCCGCATCGCCCGCACCGCGAAGACCAGCCCGTGGTCGTCCCGCAACAGCGCCTGGCCGTAACCGCGCGCGCGCAGCCATTCGGTCCGCGCGCGCTCGAAAAACGCCAGGTATTGCGCGTGGTAGACCACGCCACCGGCGTCGGTATCTTCCCAGTAAACGCGGACGGGGTGGCTGAACATAGGTTAAGAAAGCGCGGGAGCGGGCGTTGGGGCGCAGGGCACGCGCGGCCGCGGCGAATCGGCGGCGCCGCCTTCGACGACTGCGCGGCCGGATCCTTCCCCGTCGCGTCGATCGCACGGGGAAATCGCAGCCTTGCGTCCCCTATTCCCCATTCCCCGCTTCCGTCCTCGCCTCGAACAGGTCGGCTCGAGCCGCCTTCGGCTTCAGGCCCAGGTGCCGGTACGCCTTGTGCGAGGCCATGCGCCCGCGCGCGGTGCGCACCAGGAAACCCTGCTGGATCAGGTACGGCTCGATCACGTCCTCGAGCGTGCCGCGCTCCTCGGAGAGCGCCGCGGCCAGCGACTCGACGCCGACCGGGCCGCCGTCGAAGTTCTCGATGATGAGGTTGAGCAGCCGGCGGTCGAGGTCGTCGAAGCCCTCCGGATCGACCTTGAGCATCTGCATCGCGGCGTTGGCGACGTCGTGGTCGATGTGGCCGCCGGCGCGAACCTGGGCGTAGTCGCGCACGCGGCGCAGCAGGCGGTTGGCGATGCGCGGGGTGCCGCGCGCGCGGCGCGCGATTTCGCCGGCGCCCTCCGGCGCGCAGTCGATGCCGAGGATGCGCGCGGAGCGGCGCACGATCCGGGCCAGCTCATCGGCGCTGTAGAACTCCAGCCGCTGCACGATGCCGAAGCGGTCGCGCAGCGGCGCGGTCAGCAGCCCGGCGCGGGTGGTGGCGCCGATCAGGGTGAACGGCGGCAGGTCGAGCTTGATCGAGCGCGCGGCCGGGCCCTCGCCGATCATGATGTCGATCTGGAAATCCTCCATCGCCGGGTACAGCACCTCCTCGACCACGGGCGAGAGGCGGTGGATCTCGTCGATGAAAAGTACGTCGTGCGGCTGCAGGTTGGTCAGCAGCGCGGCCAGGTCGCCGGCCTTCTCGATCACCGGACCCGAGGTCACGCGCAGGTTGACGCCCAGCTCGTTGGCGATGACGTGGCTGAGGGTGGTCTTGCCCAGCCCGGGCGGGCCGAACACCAGCACGTGGTCGAGCGCCTCGCCGCGGTGCCGGGCGGCCTCGATGTAGATCCCCAGCTGCTCGCGCACCGGCTGCTGGCCGAGGTATTCGTCCAGGCGCCTGGGCCGGATCGAGGCCTCGATGGCCTCGTCCTCGCGGGTGGCGGCGGCGGCGATGATGCGGTCCTCGGTCATGCGGCCTATGTTCGCATGGCGGCGGGTTGCCCGGGCCGCGGCTTCCCTCGCGGGAGCGGCTTCGGCCGCGAGCTCTTTGCCCCGGCCGCGACGTGGACAAGGCGCTCGCGGCTGAGGCCGCTCCCACGACGCTCAGGCGATCCCGCGGCAGGCCTCGGCCGCGATCGCGAACGAATCCCTGCGCGCGCCATGGTCGAAGACGTTGGCGGTCAGCAGCAGCTCGTCCGGGCGATGGCGCTCGACGAAGGCGGCGATGCCGGCCCGCACGCCGGCGGCGTCACCGAGCACGGTGCAGGCCAGCGCCTGCTCCACCATCGCCTTCTCGGCCGGGCTCCAGAACGCCTCGATGTCGTCGATCGGCGGCGGCACCAGGCCGGGCTGGCCGCGGCGCAGGCGCACGAAGCTCTGCTGCTGGGTGGTGAACAGGCGCCGCGCCTGCGCCTGGCTGCCGGCGCCGACCACGTTGAGCGCGAGCATCGCGTGCGGCCGCTCCAGCCGCGCCGATGGCTGGAAGTCGCGCCGGTACAGCGCCAGCGCCTGCTCCATCGCGGCCGGCGCGAAGTGCGAGGCGAAGGCGAACGGCAGCCCCATCGCCGCCGCGAGCTGCGCGCTGAACAGGCTCGAGCCCAGCAGCCAGACCGGCACCTCGATCCCGGCCCCGGGCACCGCCTGCACCGGCTGCCCTGGGCGCGCGGGCTCGAAGTAGCGCAGCAGCTCGGCGACGTCGTGCGGGAACTGGTCGGCGCCGTCGAAGTACCGCCGCAGCGCCCGCACCGTCGCCTGGTCGGTGCCCGGCGCGCGGCCCAGGCCCAGGTCGATGCGATCCGGGTACAGCGAGGCCAGCGTGCCGAACTGCTCGGCCACCTGCAGCGGCGCGTGGTTGGGCAGCATCACGCCGCCCGCGCCGACGCGGATGGTCGAGGTGCCGCCGGCCACGTGCCCGATCAGCACCGCGGTCGCCGCGCTGGCGATGCCGGGCATGTTGTGGTGCTCGGCCAGCCAGTAGCGGTAATAGCCGAGCGCTTCGGCGTGGCGCGCCAGGTCGAGCGTGTTGGCGAAGGCCTCGCGCGGCGTGCTGCCTTCGGTGACGGGGGCGAGGTCGAGGAGCGAGTACGGGATCATCCTGGCGTCCGGCGGGAGATTCCCACCGATGTCGGGGCGGCAACGGCGTTTTGCCATGCCCGATGCGCCTTCCCCTGGAAGAACTGTCATTCCGAGCGCAGCGAGGAATCCAGGCCACCGGCCCGGCAAGATTCCTCGCTGCGCTCGGAATGACAGGCCACTGGGACGATGGCGCAGATCAGATCTCGACCTGCGCGCCCAGCTCCACCAGCCGGTTGCCCGGGATGCGGAAGAAGCCGGTCGCCGGCGCCGCGTTGCGGTGCATGAAGGCGAACAGCTTGTCGCGCCAGATCGGCATGCCGCGGTGGCGGCTGGCGACCACCGTCTCGCGGCTGGCGAAATAGGTCGTGTCCATCGGGTCGAAGTACACGCCGCCCTGGTCGCAGCTGCGCATCAGCGCCATCGGCACGTCCGGCGTCTCCATGAAGCCGAAGCGGATCACGACGCGGTAGAAGTCGTCGCCGATCGGCTCGATCTTCAGCCGGCTGCCCACCGGCGCGTACGGCACGGTGAGTGTCTCCACGGTCAGGAACACGTTGCGTTCGTGCAGCACCTTGTTGTGCTTGAGGTTGTGCAGCAGCCCGTGCGGCACCACGCCCTGGTCGGCGGTCATGAAGATCGCGGTGCCGGGCACGCGCACCGGCGGCGCGAGCATCAGGCCGGGCAGGAAGCTGTCGATCTGGATGCCTTCCTTGCGCACTTCCTCGTGCAGCAGCTCGCGGCCGCGGCGCCAGGTGCGCAGCAGGGTGAACACCAGCAGGCCCAGCACGACCGGGAACCACGCGCCGTCGAGGAACTTGGCGCCGTTGGCGATCACGAAGCCGACATCGACGACGAAGAACAGCACGCACAGCGGCAGCACCCACTTGCGCGCGCGCGGCCACAGCGCCCGCGCCACCAGCGCCAGCAGCAGGGTATCGATCAGCATGGTGCCGGACACCGAGATGCCGTACGCGGTGGCCAGCGCGGTGGAACTGCGGAACATCAGCACCACCGCCAGCACCGCGACCATCAGCGTCCAGTTGATGTACGGCACGTAGATCTGGCCGATGGTCTCGCTGGAGGTGTGCCTGACCTGCATGCGCGGGATGTAGCCCAGCTGCATTGCCTGCCGCGCGACCGAGTAGGCGCCGGTGATCACCGCCTGCGAGGCGATGATCGCCGCCATCGTCGCCAGCACGATCATCGGGTACAGCGCCCACTCCGGGACCGCCTCGTAGAACGGGTTCTCGACCGCGCCCGGGTGCTTGAGCACGAACGCGCCCTGGCCAAGGTAGTTGAGCATCAGGCTCGGCAGCACCATGCCGTACCAGCCATAGCGGATCGGGCGCGCGCCGAAGTGGCCCATGTCGGCGTACAGCGCCTCGCCGCCGGTCACCGCCAGCACCACCGCGCCGAGGATGAACAGCGAATGCCAGCCATGTTCGATGAAGAACTTCGCGCCCCACCAGGGATTGAGCGCCTTGATCACTTCCGGCGCGTCGACGATGTTGTGGATGCCGATCGCCGCCAACGCCAGGAACCACACCATCGTGATCGGGCCGAACACCCGCCCGACCTTGGCCGTGCCGAAGCGCTGGGCGAAGAACACCAGCAGCAGGATCAGCACCGCGATCGGCACGATGAAGCGATCCATCGCCGGCGCGGCGACCTGCAGGCCCTCGACCGCGCCGAGCACGGTGACCGCCGGCGTGATCACGCCGTCGCCGAAGAACAGCGAGGCGCCGAAGATGCCGAGGATGCCGACCACGTAGGCCGAGCGCCCGCCCTTGGCGAGCGTGCGCTGGGCCAGCGCCATCAGCGCCATGATGCCGCCCTCGCCCTCGTTGTCGGCGCGCGTGATGACGGTGACGTACTTGAGGGTCACCACGATCATCAGCGCCCAGAACACCAGCGACAGGATGCCGAGCACGGTGTCGTGGTTGCCGGTCAGGCCGAAGTGCGGCGAGAACGCTTCCTTGAGCGTGTACAGCGGGCTGGTGCCGATGTCGCCGAACACCACGCCGAGCGCGCCGACCACCAGCCCGGCCAGCCCGGTCGCGGGCGCGTGGCCGCCAGCCTGGGCGTTGGCGTGGGCTGGCTTGGAAGGACTGTGCTGGGTGGCCATGGGCTTCCTGGTCTGGTCCGGACCGGCGCGAAGCGCCGCGGTCCGTCAACGCAGCGCGGACTGTAGCGCCTTGCGAATGATGGCCTCGGCAACATCGCCGTCGGCGAAGGCCTGCTTCGCCATGCGCTGCGCCTCGGCCGGCTTGTAGCCCAGCTGCTGCAGGGCGACGGTGGCCTCCGACAGCGCATCGTGGCCGCCCGCGGTTTTCGCGCCGCCACCGGTGGCGGCGCCGGCGCCGTAGTCCTGCGCCATGCGCTCGCGCAGTTCGACGACCATGCGCTCGGCGGTCTTCTTGCCGATGCCGGGGATGCGCGTGAGCGCGGCGACGTCGCCCGCCTCGACCAGGCGCGCGAACTCGTCGACGCCCGCGCCCGACAGCACCGCCAGCGCGATCTTCGCGCCGATGCCGCTGACCCGTTGCACGTCGCGGAACAGCCGTCGCTCGGCCTCGTGCAAGAAGCCGTACAGCGAGACGCTGTCCTCCTTCTGCGCGTAGTGGGTGAACAGCGCCACCTCGCCGCCGACCGCGGGCAGGTCGTAGAAGGTGCTCATCGGCGCCTCCAGCTCGTAGCCCACGCCGTGCACGTCGACCACCAGCCACGGCGGCTGCTTGTGGACGAGGACGCCCTTGAGCCGGCCGATCATCCCTTGCGGCTCCAGGCCTCGCGCGTCCCCACGCCCAGGCGCCGCGCGCTGGCGCGCACGTGCGCGTGGGTGATGGCGACCGCCAGCGCGTCAGCCGCGTCGGCCTGCAGCTTGCCCTTCAGGTTGAGCATGATCCCCACCATGTGCTGCACCTGCACCTTGTCCGCGCCGCCCTTGCCGACCAGCGCCAGCTTGATCTCGCGCGCCGCGTACTCGTGCACCGGCAGGTCGTGCATCACCACCGCGCACAGCGCCGCGCCGCGGGCCTGGCCGAGCTTGAGCGCCGAATCCGGGTTGCGCGCCATGAACACCTGCTCCACCGCCACCTCGTCGGGCCGATGGTCGCGGATGATGGCAGACAATCCGTCGAGCAATCGCTTCAACCGCTCGGGGAAGCCACCCTCGCCCAGCAGCAGCAGCGGCGCGTGGAACACGTGCGTCGCGCGGCCCGCCGCGTCGACGTCGATGATGCCGACGCCAGTGCGCTGCGAGCCGGGGTCGATGCCGAGGATACGGGTGCGGCCGGGAGCCCCGGGCATCGTAGAGGGTTGTGTCATTCCGAGCATCGCGAGGAATCTGCTTCCACCCGAACTGAAGCCGCCTGCAAGATCCCTCGCTGCGCTCGGGATGACAATCGATGCTGATTGTCGCAGCGTGGCATCACGTATAGGCGTCTTCGCCGAGCTCGGCGTTGCTGTAGACGTTCTGCACGTCGTCCAGGTCCTCGAGCCAGTCGAGCAGCTTCGCGACCTGCTGCCCGGTCTCCCCGGCCACCGCGATGTCGTTGTCCGCGCGCCAGGTGACTTCGGCGTCGCCCGGCGCGACGCCGGCGGCCTTCATCGCGTCGCGCACGGCCTCGAAGGCCTCGGGCGCGGTGACCACGTCGATCGCGCCATCCTCCGGGTACACCATGACGTCGTCGGCGCCGGCCTCGATCGCGGCCTCGGTGACCTTGTCCTCATCGGCGCCGGGCGCGAAGCGCAGCACGCCCATGCGCTTGAACATGAAGGCGACCGAGCCCTCGGTGCCGAGGTTGCCGCCGAACTTGCCGAACGCGTGGCGCACGTCGGCCACCGTGCGCACCTTGTTGTCGGTGAGGCAGTCGACGATCACGGCCACGCCGCCGGGGGCGTAGCCCTCGTAGCGGATTTCCTCGTATTCGACCCCTTCCAGCCCGCCGGTGGCCTTCTTCAGCGCGCGCTCGATGGTGTCCTTCGGCATGTTGATCGCCAGGCCCTTGTCGATCGCCGAGCGCAGCGCCGGGTTGTTGGCCGGGTCGGCGCCGCCCTTGCGTGCCGCGACCGAGATCTCGCGGATGATCTTGGTGAAGATCTTGCCGCGCTTGGCGTCCGAGGCGTTCTTGCGCGCTTCGATGGATGGGCCGCGCCCCATTGGCAACTCCGGTCCTGGGCTGGAAAGCCGGTGATTTTACTGGAAGCGGCCGGTGACGGCTTGTGGGAGCGGCTTCAGCCGCGAACTCTTCACTTTCCCGGCGCAGACGCAAAAGCTCGCGGCTGAAGCCGCTCCCACAGGAAACCGGAGGTCAGGCGGCCGCGTCCGGGTGCCGGAAGCGGCCCTCGCGCAGGAATCCGGCCGCCTGCGCGATCGCCTCGGCCGAGAACAGCAGCCCGCTGTGGCTGGCCTCGACCACCACGTGGTCGGCCAGGCGCGGCGCGCGGGTCTCCTCGACCGACACCGTGCCGTCGTTCTCGCCGCCGAACTTCGCCAGCAGCCCACCCAGGCCGTGCGCCAGGCGGCCGGCGACCATCCCGACCTCGTAGCGCGGCGGCCAGTCGCCGCAGCCGTCCTGCAGGATCCGCGCGCTGCGCCCCAGCCACAGCGCCGCCATCGGCCAGCGCGCCAGGCTGGCCGCGGCCGCACTGCCGCACAGCGGCACGCCCAGGCACACCACCCGCCGCACCGGCAGGTCGGGCTCCGCGGCCAGCGCCTGCAGCGCCACCAGCCCACCGAGGCTGTGGGCGACGATGTCGGTCTCCGGCCCCGCGCGCAGCTGCTCGGCCAGGCGCGGCACCGCCTCGTCGGGGCCGCCGACGATGCTGTGGTAGCCGAAGGTTTCCGGCGCGAATCCCGCCGCGCGCAGGCGCGTCCCGAACCACTGCATGGTCACGCCGGCCATCCAGATGCCGTGCAGCAGCACCACGCGCCGCGCAGGCGCGCCGGGACGTTCCTGGCCCTTCATCTCAGGCACCGCCTTCGCACGCGGGAAGCCTCATCCCGTGGCCCTCTCGCGGCGCAGGATGAACTCGCGGTCGCGCACGCGGCCGACCGGGAATTCGTATTCGCCGACCTTCGCGAACCCGTGCCGCGCGTAGAAGCGCTGCGCGCCGAGGTTCTCCGACCACACGCCGATCCACAGCGTACGCGGGCCATCGCGCAGCAGCCAGTCGAGCGCGGCGGCGAACAGCCTGCCGCCCCAGCCGCCGTTCTGGTGCGCGCGCAGCAGGTACAGGCGCTTGAGCTCGCCGTCGCCGGGCGCGACGTCCGGATGCGGCAGGCCGCAGGGGCCGGCGGCGGCGTGGCCGATCGCCTCGCCGGCGCGCTCGAGCAGCCACACCGCGTAGTCGGGATGCGACAGGATCGCGTGCTGCCTGTCCACCGCGTAGGCCTCGGCGAGGAAGGCCTGCAGGTCCTGCGGCGGATACAGGTGGCCGAAGGTCTCGACGAAGGTGCGGGTGGCGAGCCGCGAGAGCGTTCCGGCGTCATCGGGCAGCGCGCGGCGGATGGTGGACGATTGCGGCATGGCGGGAAACCCGTGGGAGCGGCTTCAGCCGCGAGCTGTTTCGTCTTCTGGCAACGATCCGGACGCTCGCGGCTGAAGCTGCTCCCACGAGGATCCGGCCATCGCTCAGCCCGCCGCCTTCGGCCGCACCGCCACGTGCACTTCCGCCAATTGCCGGTCGGGCACCGGCGACGGCGCGCCGGTCATCAGGCACTGCGCGGTGGTGGTCTTGGGGAAGGCGATCACGTCGCGGATCGACTCGGTGCCGGCCATCAGCGCGGCGATGCGGTCGATGCCGAACGCGATGCCGCCGTGCGGCGGCGCGCCGTACTTCAGCGCGTCGAGCAGGAAGCCGAACTTCGCCTCCGCCTCCTCCGCGCCGATGCCCAGCAGCTCGAACACCGCGCTCTGCATCGACGAGCGATGGATGCGGATCGAGCCGCCGCCGATCTCGTTGCCGTTGAGCACCATGTCGTAGCCGCGGCTGACGGCGGTGGCCGCGTTCGCGCGCAGGTCGTCGACCGAATCCACCGCCGGCGCGGTGAACGGATGGTGCAAGGCGACGTAGCGCCGCTCCTCCTCGTCCCATTCGAACATCGGGAAGTCGGTGACCCACAGCGGCTTCCAGCCCTCGCCCACCAGGCCCAGGTCCCTGCCGAGCTTCAGGCGCAGCGCGCCCATGAAGTCGCTGGCGACCTTGTGCGTGGCCGCGCCGAACAGCAGCAGGTCGCCGGACTGCGCGCCGGTGGCCTGCACGATCGCGGCCAGGGTCGCGTCGTCGAGGAACTTGGCGATCGGCGAATTGACGCCCTCGCGGCCCTTGCCGGCGTCCTCGACCTTCATCCAGGCCAGGCCCTTGGCGCCGAACTTCGCCGCGTGCGCGGCCAGCTCGTCGATCTGCTTGCGCGAGAGCGTGCCCGCGCCCGGCGCGCGCAGCGCGGCGACGCGGCCGTCGGCGGCGTTCGCCCAGTCGGTGAACACCTTGAACTCGCAGCCCTGCACCAGCTCCGCGATGTCGACCAGCTCCATGTCGAAGCGCAGGTCCGGCTTGTCGGAGCCGTAGCGGCGCATCGCCTCGGCATACGTCATGCGCGGGAACTCGCCCAGCTCCACGTCCATCACCTCGCGGAACACCTCGCGCATCATCTGCTCGACGGTGTCCTGCACGATCTTCTCGTCCACCCACGCGAACTCCATGTCGAGCTGGGTGAACTCGAGCTGGCGGTCGGCGCGCAGCGCCTCGTCGCGGAAGCAGCGCGCGATCTGGTAATAGCGGTCGAAGCCGGCCACCATCAGGATCTGCTTGAACAGCTGCGGCGACTGCGGCAGCGCGTAGAACTCGCCGGCGTGCATGCGCGCCGGCACCAGGAAGTCGCGCGCGCCCTCGGGCGTGGCCTTGGTCAGGATCGGCGTCTCGATGTCCTGGAAGCCGCGCGCGTCGAGCCAGCGCCGCAGCGCCTGCACCAGCCGGATGCGCGTGCGCATCATCTGCTGCATCTTCGGCGTGCGCAGGTCGAGGTAGCGGTACTTGAGGCGGATGTCCTCGCCGGCGTTCTCGTGGGCGTGGAACGGCAGCGGCTCGGCCTTGTTGAGCACCTCGATGGCGGTGGCGACCACTTCCACCTGGCCGGTGCGGATCTTCGCGTTGACGCTCTCGCGCCGGCGCACGGTGCCGGTCACGCGCAGGCAGTCCTCGTAACCGACCTTCGCCGCGGTCGCGACGACGTCCGCGTTGCCCGGCACGTCCGCGGGCTCGGCCACCACCTGCACGATGCCCTCATGGTCGCGCAGGTCGATGAAGCACAGGCCACCCAGGTCGCGGGCGACGTCGGCCCAACCGCAGAGGGTGACGGTCCGGCCGACCAACGACTCGTCGATCAGGCCGCAGAAGTGGGTACGCATGGGGGCTCCAGGGGGTGGCGGGTCGCGGCTGCGGGCCGGCAATGCGCCGGAACACGGCATTTTAACGGCAGCCACGCCTTACTGCCCCGGCACCGGATGGGTCCGGGCCGCCGGCGCCCGGATGGCGCCATGCCGCGAGGGGAAAACCGCATGAACCGATCGCTGCACGCCGCCCTGCTGTGCCTGGCTTCCGCCGTCGCGATTGCGGTCGCCGCCCCGGCGACCGCCGCACCGCCGACCGCGCGGGCCTACGCGCCGGAGAACCTGCGCTCGCTCTCGCGCGACGACCAGGCCCGCGTCATCGGCCTGGAGTATTCCGAGCAGTCCCACGGACGCCGCATCCCCGACGACCAGCTGCGCTTCTACCTCGACCAGGTCGATCGCTCGAACTGGGGCTTCAGCCAGGTCAAGCAGGACATCGCCCGCTCGCTGGGCGGCAGCGGCGGGACATGGCCACCAGGCGGCGACGACAACCGCATCCGCTGCGAGAGCGACGACGGGCGCGCGCGCACCTGCCCGACGCCATGGCAGGGCGGCTCGCGCCTGGTCCGGCAGCTGTCCGACACCGCCTGCATCGAGGGCCGCACCTGGCAGTCGCAGCGCGGGCAGGTCTACGTCGGCGGCGGCTGCCGCGGCGAGTTCGCCGCCGGCGCGCAGGCCTATCCGCCGGTCGGCGGCGGCAGCATCCGCTGCGAGAGCGACGACAACCGGCCACGCGCCTGCACGACCCCGTGGCAGGACGGTTCGCGACTGGTGCGGCAACTGTCCGGCACGGCCTGCATCGAGGGCCGCACCTGGCAGTCGCGGCGCGGGCAGGTCCACGTCAGCGGCGGCTGTCGCGGCGAGTTCGCCGCGGCCGGCATGGGCGGCGCCTATCCCGGTATCGGCAACGGTTACTCGGTCACCTGCTCCAGCACCGATAGCCGGCCGCAATCCTGCGCCTGGAACAGCCGCTACGGCCGGCCATACCTGCTGCAGCAGCTGTCTTCCTCGCCCTGCCGCGAGGGCGGCAGCTGGCGGTACGACGGCAACGCGATCTGGGTCAGCAACGGCTGCCGGGCGAGGTTCGGGACGCGCTGAGGCGCGATCCCGGCCTCAGGCCTTGCCCGACGCCGGCTTGGCGGCCCGTTGGGCATCGGCCTTCGCCGGTGCCGTGGCCTTGTCGGCGGGCGCCTTCTCGGGGGTCTTGGGCGCGTCGGCCTGCGCGGGCTTGCCGGCGCCCTCGCCGCCCTCGACGAGGTTGCGCTTGCGGTCGCCGTCCTTCTTGAAGTCGGTCTCGTACCAGCCGCTGCCGGCAAGCCGGAACGCCGGCGCGGTCAGCTGCCGTCGCACCGTGGGCGCGCCGCATTCCGGGCAGGCATCGGGATCGGGGTCGGAGAGCTTCTGCAGGCGGTCGAAGTCGTGGCCGCAGGTGGTGCACTGGAAGGCGTAGATGGGCATGGTCGGTTCGAAGCGGAAAACCTGGGCGGATTCTGGGGGCCTGCGGCGGCAAATCAAGCTAGGCGCGGTCGGGGACGGACGCGGCGCGTTCGCTGCGGCAGGAGCGGCGGCGGCGTCAGGCGGCGTCGTAGAGCGCCAGCAGCTCGGCCTCGGCCTGCTCGACCTCGACGCGCAGCGCGGCCTGGCGGGCGCCGAGTTCGGCGGCGCGCCTGCCGCCGTCGGCATAGGCGTCCGGGTCGGCCAGCTGCGACTCCACTTCGGCCAGCTGCGCGGCGAGCGACTCGACGCGCGATTCGGCCTGGGCGAGCTTGTGCGGGTTGACCTTCGGCTTCGGCGGCTTGGCGGTCGTGGCCGCGGGCTTCGCCGGCGCGGTGGCCGGCTTCGCGGCGTCGGCCTTCGCGGCAGCCGATGACGCCGCCTGGCGCGCATCGCCCGAGCGCGCGCGCAGCCACGCGGCGTACTCGTCGAGGTCGCCGTCGAACGGCTCGACCACGCCGTCATGCACGCGCCAGAAGGTGTCGCTGACCAGGCCGATCAGGTGGCGGTCGTGCGAGACCAGCACGATCGCGCCGTCGAAATCGCTCAGCGCCTCGGCCAGCGCCTCGCGCATGTCGAGGTCGAGGTGGTTGGTGGGCTCGTCGAGCAGCAGCACGTTGGGCTGCTTCCATGCGATCAGCGCCAGCGCCAGCCGCGCGCGCTCGCCGCCGGAGAAGCCGTCGATGCTCTCGAAGGCGCGGTCGCCGGGGAAGTTCCACTTGCCGAGGAAGTCGCGGAACGCCTGCGTGGAAGCATCGGGCGACAGGTCGCGCAGGTGGTCGATCGGCGAGGCGCCGGCGCGCAGCGCTTCCACCGTGTGCTGGGCGAAGTAGCCGATGCGCAGGTCCGGATGCGCGTAGCGCTCGCCCGCCAGCGGCGCGAGCTCGCCCACGAGCGTCTTGACCAGGGTCGACTTGCCGGCGCCGTTGGCGCCGAGCAGGCCGATGCGGTCGCCGGCTTCGAGGCCGAAGCCGACGTCGCGGAGGATGGTGACTCCCTCCCGCCCCGCGTCGGCTCCCTCCC
Source organism: Luteimonas sp. (assembly GCA_035539095.1). Lineage (GTDB taxonomy): Bacteria > Pseudomonadota > Gammaproteobacteria > Xanthomonadales > Xanthomonadaceae > Luteimonas. The sequence continues at coordinate 14,435 of DATLJE010000025.1, read as the reverse complement.
CCGCTTGCGGGGGAGGGCTGGGGAGGGGGCCCGGCTTTTCGCGCGATGCCGCGAGCGCCGCACCCCCACCCTGCGCGCTGCGCGCGCCTCCCTCCCCCGCAAGCGGGGGAGGGTTCTTCGTCGCATATCCAGCATCGACATGGTTCAATCGCAACAACGCATGCGGCAGCCGCGACGGCGCCGGGAACTCGATCCGCATCTCGCGCTCGGCGCGCACCGCCTCGGTGCCGGCGAGCTTGGCCAGCCGCTTCATCCGCGACTGCGCCTGCTTCGCCTTGCTGGCCTTGGCCTTGAATCGGTCGATGAAGCTTTGCAGGTGCGCGCGCTCGACCTGCTCCTTCTCGTGCGCGATCTGTTGCTGGCGCAGCTGCTCGGCGCGCTGGCGCTCGAAGGCGGTGTAGTCGCCGACGTACAGCCTGGCCTTGCCGCCCTGCAGGTGCAGTGTGTGCGTGCTGACGTTGTCGAGGAACTCGCGGTCGTGGCTGATCAGCAGCAGCGTGCCGGGGTACTTGAGCAGCCACTGCTCCAGCCACAGCACCGCGTCCAGGTCGAGGTGGTTGGTGGGCTCGTCGAGCAGCAGCAGGTCGCTGGGCGTCATCAGCGCGCGCGCCAGGTTCAGGCGCACGCGCCAGCCGCCGGAAAAGGTCGACACCGCGTGCTGCTGCTGTTCGGCCGAGAAGCCCAGCCCGTGCAACAGCTTGCCGGCGCGCGCGGCGCCGTCGTAGCCGTTGACCTCCTCCAGCCGGTGGTGCGCCTCGGCCACCGCTTCCCAGTCCTCGTTGGCGAAGGCGTTGGCCTCGGCCTGCAGCGCCGCGTGCAGCGCGGCGTCGCCGCCGATCACGAAGTCGAGCGCGGCGTCCGGGAGCGAGGGCATCTCCTGCGCGATGCTGGCGATGCGCACGCGGTTGGGCACGTCGATGTCGCCGCGGTCGGCCTCGACCTCGCCGCGGATCGCGGCGAACAGGCTCGACTTGCCGGTGCCGTTGCGCCCGACCACGCCGACGCGCCAGCCGGCGTGCAGGGCGAGGTCGACGTCGGACAGCAGCAGGCGCTCGCCGCGCCGCAGGGCGAAGTTCTTGAAGGCGATCATGGGGCGCGGATTCTACCGAAGGCGGGCGCGCGCCCGGATCCGGCGATCGACCATCGTTGCGCGATCGCCATCCCTTTATCCGGATCATGCGATTGACCGGATTGTTACGCCTGTGTTAATGCCGGGTGGCACCCCCACCAAGGAAGCTCCATGCAACGGCACCCCCTCGCGCTCGCGCTGCTGCTCGTCCTGTCCGCCCCGCCCGCCTTCGCGCAGGATCCCGCGCCGGCCCCCGCCGACGCGCCGGCATCCTCCGCCCGCACCCTCGACACCGTCGTCGTCACCGGCACCCGCGTGAGCGACCGCACGGTGGCCGAGTCCACCGCGCCGATCGACATCATCACCCCCGAGGTGCTGCAGTCCACCGGCACCACCGAGCTGGCCACCGCGCTGGCGCGCGCCCTGCCCTCGCTGAACTTCCCGCGCCCGGCGATCACCGACGGCACCGACGCGGTGCGGCCGGCGCAGCTGCGCGGCCTCGCGCCCGACCAGGTGCTGGTGCTGATCAACGGCAAGCGCCGCCACGCCACCGCGCTGATCAACCTCAACGGCAGCCAGGGCCGCGGCTCCTCGCCGGTCGACCTCAACGCGATCCCGGTCGCGGCGATCGAGCGCGTCGAGGTGCTGCGCGACGGCGCCTCGGCGCAGTACGGCTCCGACGCCATCGCCGGCGTGGTCAACATCGTGCTCAAGGGCAGCGGCGGCGGCGGCAGCCTCGCCGTCGGCGCCGGCAAGATGAGCGCGGGCGACGGCGAGCAGTGGAATGCGGGCGGCGACGCCGGCGTCCAGTTCGGCGACCGCGGCTTCATCCGCTTCGCCGGCCAGGGCGGCCACCAGGACCAGACCGACCGCGCCAAGCCCTACAACGGCGTGGTCGAGCAGCGCTACGGCGATCCCGATATCGACGCCGGCGCGGCCTCGTACAACGCCGAGTTCAGCCCGGCCGAGGGCATCACGTTCTATTCGTTCGCCAGCTTCAGCAAGCGCGACGTGCTCTCAAACGGCTACTTCCGCGGCGGCGACGACAACCGCAACCGGCCGGAGATCTACCCGAACGGCTTCCTGCCGCAGATCCACAACGTCAGCGAGGACCGCGCCTTCGTCGGCGGCATCCGCGGCTTCACCTCAGGCGGCTGGAACATCGACCTGAGCTACGACTGGGGCCAGAACCACCTGACCTTCGACGTCGAGAACAGCCTCAACAACAGCCTCGGCCTCGACAGCCCCACCGACTTCCACGCCGGCGCGCTCGAGGTCACGCAGAACGTGCTCAACCTCGACTTCAACAAGGCCTACGACGTCGACTGGCTGCAGTACCCGGTCACCGTCGCGTTCGGCGCCGAGTGGCGCGGCGAGAAGTTCAACCAGTCGCCGGGCGAGTTCGCCTCGTACGCCAACGGCGGGATCCCGTCGGCCAACGGCTCGCTGCTGCCGGGCGCGCAGGTGTTCGCCGGCTTCCGGCCGGAGGACTCGGGCGCGTTCAACCGCGAGAGCCATTCGTTCTACGCCGACGTCGAGGCCGACCTGACCGACAAGCTGTCGCTGGGCCTGGCCGGGCGCGCGGAGCAGTACAGCGACTTCGGCGACACCACCTCGGGCAAGCTCTCGGCGCGCTACGCGTTCACCGACAAGCTCGCGCTGCGCGGCACGGTGTCGACCGGCTTCCGTGCGCCGTCGCTGCAGCAGCAGTACTTCCAGTCCACCGCCACCAACTTCATCAACGTCAACGGCGCCTCGGTGCCGTTCGAGATCCGCACCTTCCGCGTCGGCGACCCGGCCGCGGTGGCGCTCGGCGCCGAGCCGCTCAAGGCCGAGGAATCGACCAACTACAGCCTCGGCCTGGTGCTGCAGCCGGTCGACGGCCTGTACGTCACGGTGGACGCGTACCGCATCGACATCGACGACCGCATCGCGCTGTCGGAGAACCTGATCAGCGAGCCGGTGCGCGACTTCCTGCAGCAGGACTACCCGGGCATCGGCGGCGGCCGCTACTTCACCAACGCGATCGACACCAGGACCACCGGCATCGACGCCATCGGCAGCTACCGCTGGGCGCTGGCGTCCGGCAGCCTGGAGCTGACCTCGGGCTACAACTACAACAAGACCGAGATCGAGAGGATCGCGCCCAACCCGCCGGCGCTCGAGGCGATCGACCCCGCGGCGATCCGCATCGGACGCACCGAGATCGGGCGCATCACCAAGGGCGCGCCGCGCGACAAGTTCTTCCTCGGCGGCACCTTCAACGCGAACGCCTGGATGTTCACCGCGACCACCACGCGCTGGGGCGAGTTCACCAGCTTCGGCACGACCGCGGTTTCCGACCAGACCTACGGCGCGAAGTGGACGCTCGACCTCGCCGCCAGCTACAAGGTCGCCGGCTGGGAGTTCACGCTGGGCGGCGACAACGTGCTCAACGAGTACCCGGACCGCTCGAATGCCGGCGCCGGCACGCGCACCTACCTGCCGTACTCGACCAGCTCGCCGTTCGGCTTCAACGGCGCGTACGTGTACGGGAAGGTGGGCTACAAGTGGTGAGCTGGTGAGTTGGCGGGGACCGGCGCCTGGCGCGGGTCCTCCACCGCAGCGTGGGAGCGGCTTCCGCCGCGAGCTTTACAGCCCGGTGCCGGTCATCCTGGAAAGCTCGCGGCTGAAGCCGCTCCCACCAGCCGGCGTGCCGGCCATTCGAAAGGCCGCGGCCGAAGCCGCTCCCACCGCGATTCCTGCCGCGCGCGCGTTGCGCCCCCGGCGCGCGCCGGTCACTATCGTCCTCCATCCCCCGCCGGACCCGCGATGCCGCACCACACCTCGCTGATCGCGATCCTCTGCATGGGCTTCGTGCTGGCACTGGCCTTCGGCCTGCTCGCGCAGCGCCTGCGGCTGTCGCCATTGGTGGGCTACCTGATCGCCGGCGTGGTCGCGGGGCCGTTCACGCCCGGCTTCGTCGGCGACCAGGCGCTGGCGCCGCAGCTGGCCGAGATCGGCGTGATCCTGCTGATGTTCGGGGTCGGCCTGCATTTCTCGATCAAGGACCTGATGGCGGTCAGGTCGATCGCGATCCCGGGCGCGATCGTGCAGATCGCGGTCGCCACGCTGCTGGGCTGGGGGCTGACCGCGCTGCTCGGCTGGCCCACGCTGCACGGCATCATCTTCGGCTTCTCGCTGGCCACCGCCAGCACCGTGGTGCTGCTGCGCGCGATGGAGGAGCGGCGCCTGCTCGAATCGCGGCGCGGCCGCATCGCGGTGGGCTGGCTGATCGTCGAGGACCTGGCCTGCGTGCTGGCATTGGTGCTGATGCCGGTGGTGGCTGGCGTGGTGAATGCCGAAGGCAACGATGCGATCGGCTTCGGCCAGGTGCTGGCCAAGGTCCTGTTCACCCTGGTGCAGGTCGCGCTGTTCGTGGTGGTGATGCTGGTGGTCGGGCGGCGCGTGGTGCCGTGGCTGCTCGAGCGCACCGCGGGCACCGGCTCGCGCGAGCTGTTCACGCTGTCGGTGCTGGCGATCGCGATCGGCGTCGCGTTCGGCTCGGCGGAGCTGTTCGGGGTGTCGTTCGCGCTCGGCGCGTTCTTCGCCGGCATGCTGCTCAACGAGTCCGAGCTCAGCCACAAGGCGGCGCAGGACTCGTTGCCGATGCGAGACGCCTTCGCGGTGCTGTTCTTCGTCTCGGTCGGCATGCTGTTCGACCCGCACATCCTCGTCGAGCAGCCGCTGCTGGTGCTGGCCACCGCCTTCATCATCATCTTCGGCAAGTCGGCGGCGGCCTACCTGATCGTGCGCGCGTTCGGCCATCCCAACAGCACCGCGCTGACGATCTCCGCGAGCCTGGCCCAGATCGGCGAGTTCGCCTTCATCATCGCGGGCCTGGGCGTGACGCTGAAGATCATGCCCTCGCAGGCGCAGGACCTGGTGCTCGCGGGCGCGCTGATCTCGATCATGCTCAACCCGGTGGTGTTCGGCCTGGTCGACCGCTGGCAGGCCAGGCAGGACGCGCAGCTGCACGCGCAGCAGGCGCGCGACGCCGACGATGCGCTGGCGCGCGACGCCGCCGAGCACCACGTGCCCGACGACGTCGTCGACCACGCCATCGTGGTCGGCTACGGCCGCGTCGGCAGCCAGCTGGCCGGGCTGCTGCAGGCGCGCGGGGTGCCGGTGGTGGTGCTGGAGGACGACGCCGACAGCGTGGCGCGCGCGCGCGCGGCGGGATTCCCCGCGGTGCGCGGCAACGTCGCCGCCGAGCGGGTGATGCTCGAGACGGCGCCGGAGCGCGCGAAGCTGGCGGTGTTCGCGATCCCGCAGGCGCTGGAGGCCGGCGAGGCGATCGCCCGGCTCAAGGCGCTCAATCCCGAGATCACCGTGCTCGCGCGCGCGCACAGCGACGCCGAGGTCAGGCACCTGCTCGAGCACGGCGCCGACGGCGCGGTGCTGGCCGAGCGCGAGCTGGCCTATTCGCTGGCCGAGATGGTGATGTCGACGCCGCCGTACCGGCAGCTGCGCGCCACCATCGCCTGAAACGCGCCGCGGCGGCCGCGCCGCGCATCGGCCGCGCCGCCCGTCGCCGCGGGCCGCGCGCGCTGGCCGGTGCGCGCGAACGACGTCGTTGGTCGGTGTAGCGGCTGCCATCCCCCGGACAGCCGCGGGGTTGCGCCATGAAGCGATCCGCCGTCATCGTCGCGGCCGCGATGCTGTTCGCGGCCGGTTCCATCGCCACGCTGCCGGGCCGGCAGCAGGCCGCCGCGCCCGCGGCGCAGGCGCCGCCTGCGCCGGCCACGAACGCCACGAACGCGACGAACGCCGCGCCCGACGCGACGCCAGGCGCGCACGCGCCCGCCGCCTCGGGCTTCTACGACGGCCAAGCCGGGCTCTCGCCCTCCGAACGCGCCGGCCGCGAGATCTGGTACAAGGCCACCGCCGGCAACGCGCGCTTCCACACCTACGTGTTCCAGCAGCGCATCGGCATCCTGATCGACTGGTTCCGGGTGCTGCGCGCGGACCGCCACGACGACCGCTTCGCCGCCTGGGGACTGATCAACGACCCGGACTGCTGCATCCCCGGCAGCGCGGGCTGTCCGGCGCGCAGCGGCGAGGACACCTATGGCTTCGAGTGGTGTCCCGGCGACGCCGAACTGCTCGCGCACGTCGGCAGGTCCGGCTACCGCGACCCGGCCTGCGACCTGCGCGACGCGCCGGTCGGCGGCAAGGACCAGCGGCAGTCCGCCTGCGACCTCGCCTTCGGCACCTCGACCGGCGCGCTGGGCTACCGCAAGTTCCCCAACCCGCGCTTCGACCGCGAACGATGGCTGCGCCTCAACGGCAGCCTGGCGAGCTGGGACGGCTACGCGCGGCGGATGTCGGACGACCCGGCGCGCGCGGATTCCCACGTGCGGCGACTGGCCGACGGCGCGATCGAGCCGCCGTTCCTGATCGGCACCAGCTGCGGCTCCTGCCACATCGCGTTCGACCCGCTCCATCCGCCGAAGGATCCAGCGAACCCGGCGTGGGCCGACATCAAGGGCGCGATCGGCAACCAGTACCTGCGCATCTCCGAGCTGTTCGCCTCCGGCATGTCGCCGGCCTCGGTGGAATACCAGATGTTCGCGCACGCGCGTCCCGGCACCAGCGACACCTCGGCGATCCCCAACGACCAGGTCAACAATCCGGGCACGATCAACGCGATCATCAACCTGCACCAGCGCCCCACCTTCGCCAACGAGCTGGTCGAGAAGTGGCGCAAGGTCGACGCCTGCGCGGCCGGCGCGGCCGACACCGCCTGCTGGTGCGAGCCCGGCCGCACCGGCAAGTGCTGGCGCAAGGGCACCGCGCGCGAGACGGTGATGCACATCCTCAAGGGCGGCGAGGACTCGATCGGCGCCGACGAGGCGATCCAGCGCGTCTACTTCAACATCGGCTCGTGCTCGGAGCAGTGCTGGGTCAACCACCTCACCGACCTGCGCCAGCTCGACCCGCAGGGGCGCAACTTCGGCCAGACCCCGTTCGACATCGGCCAGTGCCGGCGCGACTGCCCCAACTTCCGCGCGATCGAGGACCGGCTCGGCGACATCGCCGCCTTCCTGCACTCGCGCGAGACCCACGACACCGACCTGCAGGCGGCGCGCGAGAACCAGCGCAAGGCGCGCGACCCGGCCGCGCGCTACGGCCAGGAGGCACTGGTCGCCGACCTGGAGAAGCAGTTCGGCGCCGGCGCGGTCGCGCGCGGCCACGACGTGTTCGCCGAGCGTTGCGCGCGCTGCCACTCCAGCCTGCCGGAAGCGACCGCCGGCGCGTTCCGCAACCGCGATTTCCGCGCGCTCGACCCGAAGACCGGCCTGCGCGCCGACTGGCTGGGCAGCGACGCGGCGACGCCAGTGACCGAGGTCGGCACCAACCGCTGCCGCTCGCTGCATTCCAACCACATGTCCGGCCATATCTGGCAGCAGTACGGCTCGGAAACGCTGCGCGCGCGCGCCGCCGACCCGGGCCTGCGCGAGCCGCACGACGGCGGCCGCGGCTACTACCGCAACATCTCGCTGCTGTCGCTGTGGGCGCACGCGCCGTTCATGCACGACAACGCGGTCGGCCCGGAGATCTGCGGGCAGCCGGCGCACCGCGAGAACTTCTTCTACCGCAGTCCCTACTTGGTCGCCGCCGGCCAGGCCGCGCCGCAGTGCCGGGCCTACGATCCCAGCGTCGAGGGCCGCTTCGCGCTGTACGTGGATTCGATGCAGGCCCTGCTGCACCCGGCGCAGCGCATCCCCAAGGTCACCCGCTTCGACGTCGACGTGCCGCTGGTCGCCGGGCTGCGCACGGTCGCCGACGGCAAGGAGAAGCAGGTGGCCGGGCTGACCATCGTGGTGCCCAAGGGCACCAGCTCGGCGCGGCTGGGCAACTTCCAGCACAAGCAGTTCCTCGATGACATGGTGGAGCTGCGGCTGCATCCGAAGGCGCTGCAGGCGCGGCTGCGCGCCAGGCTCGGCGCGCGCGAGGGCGACGCGACGCTGGCGCAGCTGCGCGAAGTCGCCGACCGGCTGCTGAGCGATCCCGGCCAGCTGGTCGCCGCGCTGCGCCAGCACCCGAAGCTGTTCCTGGCCTACAGCAGCTGCGACGAGGACGTGGAGAACGGCGGCCACCGCTTCGGCGAGGACCTGCCCGAGTCCGACAAGCAGGCGCTGACCGCCTTCCTCGCCACGATGTAGGACCGACGCCATGGCGACCTTCCCCAACCTCCCGCATCGCGACGCGCACGCGAGCCCACGCGCCTGGCGCGCGCTGCTGGCCTGCGGCGCCTGCATGCTCGCGCTGGCGCTCGCGTTGGCCGCGTGCCGGCGCACGCCGGACATCCCGTTCGCAAGCTACGACGAGGGCTACGCGCAAAAGCCCGACTTCGCCGAGGTCGAGCACCGCCATCCGCTCTCGGCCGCGCAGCTGCAGTCGCTGACGCCGGAGAACATCACCCGCTTCGACCAGGAGCAGATCGACCAGATCTACGCGCGCCTGAGCGCCGGGCCGATCCCGGACGGCGCGTTCGACGGCGGGCTGGTGTTCCCGCGCGGCAGCAGCGGCGACCGCCGGCTGTCGGAGATCGTCGGCGGCCTGGGCGGCATGGCGGTGGAATGGAAGACGATCAAGCTCGAGGAGCTCGCGCGCGCGCTGTGGAAGGGCAAGGTGTTCTACCGCGACCAGCGCCTGCTGCGGAACCGGATCGAGGACACCCGCCTGCTGCAGCCGCTGGTCGGCAGCGACATGGGCAACATCCCGAAGACCACCGTCGACGGCCGCGACCAGTGGTTGCTGTTCCCGGCGCGGCTGTACTGCGGGCAGAGCCTGCTCGACAGCCGGCGCGAGTCGATCATCATCGACTACGCCTTCACCGACACCCTGCCCGGCTACCGCGAGAAGCCCGACTTCCTCGCCGGCCGCAACGGCCTGCAGGTGCGCGACGAGATCCGCATGGTGCGCCCCGGCTTCTACCTCGGCCGCGCCTACGTCGGCCGCGTGTTCCTGCTCGATTTCACCCTCTACAACAAGGACATCGCCGAGCGCGACGGCCCGGGTTTCGCCAGGAGCGGCACCGTGGCCGAGGACTGCTGGCCGGGGACGCAGGCGCATGTGGTGGCGACGGACTGACGCACGCGCGCCGCACGGCCGCGAGTGCGCACGTCGCCCGCGCGCGGCGTTCGCGCGGACGCTTGCGCGCGCGGCACGGCAGCTGCCCGGCGCCGCGTTGCCCGCGCTGTGCGCGCTCGCGCTGCTCGCCGGCTGCCGCCCGCAGGGCGAAGCCGAGCGATCGACGGCGTCGGCGGACGACGGCGCGCGGGCGGAGGCGTCGGGGCCGAAGTGGGCGGTGAGCCCGGCGCGTGCCGGGCGCGACAGGCCGCCGGCGGGGCGCTCGCTGTTCGATTTCGTCGCCAGCCGCGAGCAGGACGGGCGGCTGGTGCAGGACGTGCCGTTCCCCTTCCCCGCGCTGCTGCGGCGGCTGGAGGAGCGCGCCGGCTGCGGCGCGGCGCCCGGCTGCGTGCGCGCGGTGCTCATTCCGCTGGGCCGCTCGCTGCAGCGGCTCGCCGCCTCGCCGGACTTCTTCCGCCATCCGCGCGTGGTCGCGACGGTGGTCGAGGATCGCCCGGGCGCCGTGGCCCTGCTCAGGGACCGGATCTACATCGGCTACCAGGAGCAGTCCGCGTTGCTGGAAGTGATCAGCTACAACGAGGCGGCGGGGCGGTTCGAGTTCCAGCTCGTGCACGACTACCGCGCCGGCGGCAACCCGCGCGTGGCCTACGCGCGCCGCCAGGTGTGCACCGCCTGCCACCAGAACCTCGCGCCGATCTTCTCGCGGCCGCTGTGGACCGAGACCAACGCCAATCCCGCGGTCGCGCAGCGGATGGCGGCGCTGGGCGAGGCGCCGTTCGGGGTCGCGCTGCGGCGCGGCGTCGACGTTCCCGAGGCGATCGACGACGCCAGCGACCGCGCCAACCTGCTCGGCGTGTGGCAGCGGCTGTGGCGCGACGGCTGCGGCGGCGACGATGCCGGCGGCCGTCGCTGCCGCGGCGCGGTGGTGCTGGCGGCGCTGCAGTACCGGCTCGGCGGCGAGCGCGGCTTCGACGCGGGTGCCGTCGGCTGGCGCAAGGATTTCGTGCCCGTGTTCGAACGCGAATGGCAGCGGCTTTGGCCCGCGGGGATGGCGATCCCCAACCCCGACATCCCCAGCCGCGACCCGCTGCCGCCGGCCACCGCGCCGCAGGTCGCGGGCACAGCGCTGGCCGACATCCCTGCACGCTTCGAGCCGCTGCTGCCGCGCGTGCCGCTGGAGACGTGGATGACCGATCCCGATCCGCTCCATGCGACCGCGGCCATGCCGCTCGCCGCGGTCGCGCGCCGCTACGTCGCCGGGCTCGCCGGCTACTTCACCGTCGACGACGTGCATGCGCTGGAGCGGCAGCTGCGCGCGCGCGCCAATGGCGCCGCGGCCGGCTTCCGCTCCGACTGCACGATCGACCGCGACGCCACCGCGCTGCGCTTCCACTGCGACGCCGCGCCCGCGCCCGGCAAGGCGCGGCTGGCGGGCAGCGTCGCGCTGCGCGGCGACGACGTCGCCGGCGGCAGGATCGAGGGGCTTGCGGTCGAAGGCGGGACGGCGCTCAACGCCATCTCGATCGCGCCCGGCACCGCGGTCGACGCGCACGGCGTGACGCTGCGGCCGGACGACCGCGGCCTGCCGCTACGCCTGGCCGACGGCGCGCGCGTCGACGCGATCCGGCTGCAGTGGGACGACGCCGGCGCGGCCACCGCCACGGTGGACGTGGTCGACGACCTCGCGCCGCTGCGCGACGCGGTCGCCGCGCTCGCCGGCGACGGCGGCAAGTCCGCGCCGCTGGCGAAGTCCGCGTTCGACCGCGCGCGCATCACCGCCGCGCTGTTCGAACGCATGGGCATGGACGGCAACACCGCCTGCTGCAGCGACGCTTCGCGGCTGGCGCCCGCGCACGTCGAGCCGGCCGCGCCCAAGCCGCCCACCGCGGGCCCCGCGCAGCCGTACGCCGCGTTCTACAAACCCTGCGCCGGCTGCCATTCGACCGGCGAGCGCACGCCGCCCAACTTCCTCGCCGGCGACGGCGCGCAGGTGGCCGCCAACCTGCGCCACTGCGCGCCGCGCATCTACGTGCGGCTGGCGATGAACCACCGCAAGCCCGCGCTGCGCGAGAAGACGCCGATGCCGCCGCCGTTCGCGCCCGCGGCGAGCACGCCCGCCGGGCCGGCCCGCGACGTCGCCGAGCTGGAAACCATCGCCGCGCGGCTGCTGCGCGAGCAGGCCGGCCGCGCGCCCAGGCTCGATGCGCTGCTGGCCGACGGCTACGAGGCGCTGCCCGCGTGCCTGCCGCCCGTGGTCGCGCGGGGAGCCGCGCCGTGACCGCCGCGGTCCGCCGGGCGATCGCGCGCGTGCAGGCCGGCGTGGACGCGCTGTTCCGCCGCCGCTGGGTGCGCTGGCTGTGCCTGCTGCTGGCGCTGCCGACCGTGCTGCTGCTCGGCGGCGGCGCGTACGCGCTGTTCCTGCTCGGGCGCAACGTGCCGGTCACCTACGCCGACCCGGCCGAGCACTTCAAGTACGGCTCCACCCGCGGCGAGATGGAATCCGGCATCCCGTACTGGATCTGGCAGGTGATGCCGCGCGTGTGCGCACGCCACCTGCCCGACCCCGCGCGCGGCTACGCCTCGCTGGGCTTCATCTTCGAGGACGGCAAGGACCTGCCGATCGGGATGTCGCGGCGCAACTACCAGGGCGTCGACCGCACTTTCCTCAACTGCGCGGTCTGCCACACCAGCACCGTGCGCGACGCGCCCGGCGCCAGGCCGCGGATCGTGCTGGGCATGCCGGCCAACCGCTTCGACGTGTGGGGCCTGCAGCGCTTCCTGTTCGAATGCGCGAAGGACCCGCGCTTCTCCGCCGAGTCGGTGGTGCCGGAGATCGACCGCGCCATGCGCGCGCGCGGCGAGCGGCTCGGCCCGATCGACCGCCGCGTGGTCTATCCGGTGGCGATCGCGCTGATGCGCGAGCGCCTGCTGATGCTGGCCGGCCGCTTCGAGCCGCTGCTGCGCTATCCCGCGTGGGGGCCGGGACGCGTCGACACCTTCAACGCCGCCAAGGTGATCTTCAACTTCCCGATCGACGCGCTGCCCGAGCAGGAGAAGAACGCGCCTTCGGATTTTCCGTCGATCTGGCTGCAGCGCCCGCGCCAGGGCATGCACCTGCACTGGGACGGCAACAACACTGCCGTCGAGGAGCGCAACAAGAGCGCGGCCTTCGGCACCGGCACCACGCCGCCGACCATCGACGTGGCCGCGATCGGCCGCATCGAGGACTGGCTGCTCACGCTGCCGCCACCCAGGTATCCCTACCCGATCGACCGCGCACGGGCCGCGCGCGGCAAGTTCCTCTACGACGGCTACTGCGCGCGCTGCCACGGCGCCGGCGGCCGCGATTTCGCCGGCGCCGACGTCGGCAAGGTCACGCCGTGGGCGCAGGTGGGCACCGACCGCCGCCGCCTGGACAGCTACACCCGCGCGCTGGCGGTGAACCAGTCGACGCTGTACGCCGGCTACCCGTGGCGCTTCACCCATTTCCGCAAGACCTTCGGCTACGCCAACATGCCGCTCGACGGCATCTGGCTGCGCGCGCCCTACCTGCACAACGGCTCGGTGCCGACGCTGCGCGACCTGCTCGAGCCCGCGGCCGCGCGCCCGAAGGCGTTCTACCGCGGCGACGACGTCTACGACGCGCGCAGGGTCGGCTTCGTCTCCGCCGTGCCGGCGCGCGACGGCGTGCGCTTCTTCCGCTACGACACCACGGTGCCCGGCAATTCCAACGCCGGCCACGAGGGCGCCGCCTACGGCACGCAGCTGCCGCCCGCGGACAAGGACGCGCTCGTCGCGTTCCTCAAGACGTTCTGAAGCCACAGGAGCCGGCCATGGCCAGTCCCGATCCCGTCACCAGGCCGTTCGAGTGGAAGCCGCGCTGGCTGTGGTGGACGCTGCTGGCGCTGCTCGTCCTCGGGGCGATCGTCGGCGCCACCGCCTGGTACAAGCTGTTCCGCGAGGAACCGCAGCCCGACTGGGTCACCGCCACGCCGGACATGCGCTTCAAGTACGGCTCGATGGGCGCGGAGAACGACGCCGGCATCCCGTACTGGATCTTCTACGTGCTGCCGCGGATGTTCCCGGAGAAGCTGCCCGGTCCCGGCGGCTATGCCTCGTTCGGCCTGGCCTGGGAGGAAGGCCGGGAGCTGCCGGTGGGATTCACCGAGAAGGTGATCGGCTTCCCGCGCGTGGCCAACACGTGCGCCACCTGCCATACCGCCAGCTACCGCACGCGCGCCGACCAGGCTCCGACCTACGTGGCCGCGGGCCCGGGCCACACGGTCAACGTCGGCGCGCTGTTCCGCTTCCTGGTCGACTGCGCGAAGGACCCGCGCTTCAACGCCGACAACGTGCTGCACGAGATCCGGCTGGTCACCCACCTGTCGTGGCTCGACCGGCTCATCTACCGCTACGCGCTGATCCCGATCACGAAGAAGCGCCTGCTCGAGCGCGAGGAACGCTTCGCCTGGATCTACCGCAAGGACTTCCCCGACTGGGGCCGCGGCCGCGACGACGGCATGAACCTCACCAAGTACTTCATGCTCGGCCTGCCGATGGACGACAGCCTCGGCCCGACCGACATGCCGCCGATCTGGAACCTGGGCAAGTACGACCGCCCCGGCACCACGCTCAACTTCGCCGGCGACAGCCACGATGCGTACTCGGTGATCATCGATTCGGCGCTGGGGCTGATCAACGCGAAGCCGCGCGACAACGATGCGTTCCTGGCGAACGTGCGCTGGATGCAGGACTACCTCACGCGCGCGCGCGCGCCGAAGTACCCGTTCCCCGTCGACGCCTCGCTCGCCACCGCCGGCAAGCCGGTGTTCGACGCCAATTGCGCCTCGTGCCACGCCAGCAACAAGACCGGCACGCGCCAGCCGCTGGCCGGCGTCGACACCGACCGCGAGCGCATCGACGCCTGGCACAAGGCCAACGCGATCGCCGCCAACAAGGTCGTGTCCGGCTTCGGCATCCAGCGCAAGGGCCTGGTCGAGGAAGACCTCATCGGCTACAACCCGCCCTTCCTCGACGGCCTGTGGCTGCGCGCGCCCTACCTGCACAACGGCGCCGTGCCCACGCTGCGCGACCTGCTCACCCCGCCCGCGCAGCGCCCGGCGGTGTTCTGGCGCGGCGACGACCTCTACGACCCGGTCAAGGTCGGCTTCTTCACCTACACCGAGGAAGCGCGCCAGGTCGGCACCCGCTTCGACACCCGCCAGCG
>DATLJE010000024.1:0-169601 GCA_035539095.1 Luteimonas sp. | reverse complement strand
CTGGCTGACGGTCTGCGCTTCCAGCGGGTAGCCGTGGTCGGGGCAGCGCGGGGTGCCGACGCGGGCGTAGAGCAGGCGCAGGTAGTCGTAGATCTCGGTGATCGTGCCGACGGTCGAGCGGGGATTGTGCGAGGTGGATTTCTGCTCGATCGAGATCGCGGGCGACAGGCCCTCGATGTGGTCGACGTCGGGCTTCTCCATCACGCTGAGGAACTGGCGGGCGTACGCGGAGAGCGACTCGACGTAGCGGCGCTGGCCCTCGGCGTAGATGGTGTCGAACGCCAGCGACGACTTGCCCGAGCCCGACAGGCCCGTGATCACGATCAGCTTGTCGCGCGGCAGGTCGAGGTCGAGGTTCTTCAGGTTGTGGGTACGGGCTCCGCGGATGCGGATGGTGTCCATCGCCATCGGTGGGGTCGGGCCTTGGATGCGGGGAAGGGCGGCCGCCGAGCGGATCGGGACCGAACAGGGGAGCGTAGCGAGCCACCGATTTGGGGGCAAATCGCGCGGACGCCAGCATGCGATCCGGCGGTCGCGCGGGGTGCGACGTAACCGTTCAGGGCGGGGGTTCGCGGGTGAGGTTGGTGAAGGTTTCGCGTAGTGCGGGGCGACGCGACGAGCAGGGGCTTGAAGTGGCGCGGGCCCGCGGGCGGGCGGGGTGGGGTTCGCTCTTCCCCCGGCAAGGCGTCCTGCCTTGACGGGGGCGCCGGCCATCCATGGCCGGCTTGACGCGAACCCCACCCCACCCACCCGCTCGGGTCGTGCCCGGGTGCTTTGAGCAAAGCCGGATCGGGAGCGCCGTACGGGCGCAGGGACTGATAATTGATTGAATTAAAAGCAAAAGACGGCAGGTTTTGAGTCGCCCGTCCGCCCATTTCCCGGGCCTCCACTTCCGAATGCCCCAGGTCGGGGCTCCCGCCCCGACACCCGCGATCCTTTCCCCATGCAGGTGGGCAACCACGAAACCATCCGAACGGACGGGTGGGAGGGCCTCGCGTCAAGCCGGCCATGGATGGCCGGCGCCCTCGTCAGGGCAGGACGCCCTGCCGAGGGAAGAGCGAGGCCCTCCCACCCGTCCGTGGGCCCGCGTACCGACCGGTCGCCTGCTTTTGATTTCCGCCGGCCAACTCCGGCCCCGGCCTTTTCGTCCCGGCACAAGTCCAGTTGACCCTAACCCTCTGAAACCCCTACAATTCCGCTTCTGTCCGCCCTCGATGGCGTGCAGGCCAAGAAGAACTACAGAAGATCCAGGCCCTCGAAGGCCGCGAAATCAGGAAACGCAAACATGTACGCAGTTCTGGTCACCGGCGGTAAGCAATACCGCGTGATGAAGGGCGAGACGCTCCGCGTCGAGCTGCTCGGCGAGCACGAGGCCGGCAAGGAGATCACGTTCGACAACGTGCTCATGCTCGGCGACGGCGACGGCATCAAGGTCGGCGACGCGCTCAAGGGCGCCAGCGTCACCGCGAAGGTCGTCGGCCACGGCCGCGCCGACAAGGTCCGCATCGTCAAGTTCCGCCGCCGCAAGCACCATCGCAAGCAGATGGGCCACCGGCAGCATTACACCGAAATCGAGATCACCGGCATCGCCGGTGGCAGCAAGTAAGGAGAAGCAGCCATGGCACACAAAAAGGGCGTAGGTTCCTCGCGCAACGGCCGCGACTCCAACCCGAAATATCTCGGCGTGAAGATGTTCGGCGGCCAGGCCATCGAGGCCGGCAACATCATCGTCCGCCAGCGCGGCACGCAGTTCCATCCGGGTCCCGGCGTCGGCCTGGGCCGCGACCACACCCTGTTTGCGCTCGTCGACGGCAAGGTCGAGTTCGCGACCAAGGGCCCGAAGAAGCGCCGCACGGTGAGCGTCGTCGCCGGGGCGTAAGCGCCGGGTTGCGATGAACGAAGACCCCGCTTCGGCGGGGTTTTTCGTTTGGAAGCAGGTATCCAGGAGTGGGATTTCCGATTCGGAGGAGTTCTTGCCCGCTGCTTCTGCGCCGCAATGATCGCGATGGCCTGGATGGTGTCGTCCCGAGCGAAGCGAGGGATCTGCCTCGTGCCAACCGTAAGGCAGATCCCTCGCTTCGCTCGGGATGACACCGGAAGAGATTGCGGTGCATTCGCGGAGATGCCCGCCGCCATTCCGCCACCGCGTCCGGAAGGCGGCACTGCAGTCCTGCCCGCAACCCGTTAGGCTTTCGCTGCCGCCGTTTCGAACCCCCAATCCAGAATCCCGAATCCCATGAAACTCGTCGACGAAGCCGAAATCACCGTCACCGCCGGCAACGGCGGCAACGGCTGCGTCGGTTTCCGGCGCGAGAAGTTCATCCCGCTCGGTGGCCCCGACGGCGGCGACGGCGGCGACGGCGGCAGCGTGTGGCTGGAGGCGTCCGAGAACCTCAACACCCTGGTCGACTTCCGCCACCAGAAGCAGTTCCGCGCCCAGCGCGGCGAGAACGGCATGGGCCAGCAGCGCTACGGCAAGGGCGGCGAGGACGCCACCATCGTCGTGCCGGTCGGCACCGAGGTGATCAACGTCGCCACCGACGAGGTGATCGGCGACCTGACCGGCCACGGCGACCGCCTGCTGGTCGCGCGCGGCGGCAAGGGCGGCCTGGGCAACATGCACTTCAAGAGTTCGATCAACCGCTCGCCGCGCCAGTCCACGCCGGGCGGCGAGGGCGAGGAGCGCGTGCTGCGGCTCGAGCTCAAGCTGCTGGCCGACGTCGGCCTGCTCGGCTTCCCCAACGCGGGCAAGAGCACCTTCATCCGCGCGGTTTCGGCGGCCACGCCCAAGGTCGCGGACTATCCGTTCACCACCCTCTATCCGAACCTGGGCGTGGTCAGCGTGGAGCCCGGGCGCAGCTTCGTGATTGCCGACATTCCCGGCCTGATCGAGGGCGCGGCCGACGGCGCCGGCCTGGGCGCGCTGTTCCTGCGCCACGTGCAGCGCACGCGGCTGCTGCTGCACCTGGTCGACATCGCGCCGATGGAGGGCGGGGTGGACGCCGACCCGGTCGAGCAGGTGCGCGCGATCGAGCACGAACTGCGCAAGTACGACCCGGCGATGCTGGACAAGCCGCGCTGGCTGGTGCTCAACAAGGCCGACCTGATGTTCGAGGACGAGGCGCGCGAGAAGGCGGACGAGATCGTCGCGGCGCTGGGCTGGGAACAGCCGTGGTTCATGGCCTCGGCGATCGGCCGCGAGGGCACCTGGCCGATCATGCTCGAGGTGCAGGCCTTCTTCGACCGGTTGCGCGAAGAAGCGCGCGAGGCGGCCGCGGCCGATGGTGCAGCCGGCCACGATGCCGGCTGAGGCGCGGGCAGCAAAAAACCCGGCGCGGGCCGGGTTTTTCGTGCGCTGCGTGCCGGCCGTCGGGCCGGGCGGCGCTGCCTCAGGCGGCCTTGAGCGCCTTGATGCGCGCGACCAGGCGGCTCTTGTGGCGGGCGGCCTTGTTCTTGTGGATCAGGCCGCGGGCGCTGAAGCGGTCGAGGATCGGCTGGGCGGCGTTGAAGGCTTCCTGGGCGCCGGGGGCGTCGTTGGCCTCGAGGGCCTTGAGCACCTTCTTGACGGCGGTGCGCAGCATCGAACGCTGGCTGCTGTTGCGCATGTTGCGCACGACGGCCTGCTTGGCGCGCTTCTTGGCGGACTTGATGTTGGCCACAATGAATTCCTGGATGTCCCGGCGCGGCCGGGGTTGAGCGTTGGACGGGGAAACGAACGGGAAATTATGGGCAATTCAGCGGCTTGCGTCAACAACCCCGCATGGGCCGGGGGGCGGGCATGAGCCGGCCCGGGATGCTGCGCGGGCTGCTGTCGTTCAGCAGCATGACCATGGTCTCGCGGGTGCTGGGCCTGGTCCGGGACCAGGCGATCAACTACGCCTTCGGCGCCAACGCCGCCACCGACGCGTTCTGGGTGGCCTTCCGCATCCCCAACTTCCTGCGCCGGCTGTTCGCCGAGGGGTCGTTCTCCACCGCCTTCGTCCCGGTCTTCACGCAGGTCAAGGAGACGCGGCCGCACGCCGACCTCAAGGCGCTGGTGGCCAACGTCTCCGGCACCCTGGGCGGGATCCTGCTGGTGGTCACGGCGCTGGGCCTGATCTTCACGCCGCAGGTGGCGATGCTGTTCAACCCGGGCGCGATCGACGAGCCGGCCAGGTTCGGGCTGGTGGTCCACCTGCTGCGGCTGACCTTCCCGTTCCTGCTGTTCGTCTCGCTCACCGCGCTGGCCGGCGGCGCGCTCAACAGCTTCGGGCGCTTCGGGCTGCCGGCGCTGACGCCGGTGATCCTCAACCTGTGCATGATCGCCGGCGCGCTGTGGCTGGCGCCGCGGCTGCAGGTGCCGATCCTGGCGATGGGCTGGGCGGTGCTGGTCGCCGGCCTGCTGCAGTTGCTGTTCCAGCTGCCGGCGCTGCGCGGGCTGGACCTGCTGGCGCTGCCGGCCTGGGGCTGGCGCCATCCCGACGTGCGCCGGGTGATGAAGCTGATGGTGCCGACCCTGTTCGGCTCGTCCGTGGCGCAGATCAACCTGCTGCTGGACACGGTGCTGGCCTCCTACCTGTACGTCGGCTCGCAGACCTGGCTGTCGCAGGCCGACCGCTTCCTCGAGCTGCCGCTGGGGCTGTTCGCGATCGCGCTGGGCACGGTGATCCTGCCGTCGCTGTCGCGCCACCACGTCAATTCCGACCGCGCGGGCTTCTCGCGGGCGCTGGACTGGGGCCTGCGCAACACCCTGCTGATCGCGGTGCCGGCGATGCTCGGGCTGATGCTGCTGGCGCAGCCGCTGGTGGCGACGCTGTTCCAGCACGGGCGGTTCACCGCGTTCGACACCAGCATGGCGGCGCTGTCGGTGCTCGGGCTGAGCTTCGGGCTGCCGGCGTTCGCGCTGGTGAAGGTGGTGCTGCCGGCGTTCTATGCGCGCCAGGACACGCGCACGCCGGTGCGGGCGGGCGTCTCCGCGCTGGTGGCGAACATGCTGCTCAACTTCGCCCTGCTCGCGCTGCTGTACGTGCTCTGGGTGCCGGCCGCCACGCGGGAGGCCGGCCTGTGGGCGGCGCTCGCCAGGACGCCGGGCCTGCACCTGGCGCTGGGGATCGCCAGCGCGCTGTCGAGCTACCTCAACCTCGCGCTGCTGTGGCGCTGGCTGCGCCGCGACGGGGTGTTCGAGCCGCAGCCGGGCTGGACGCGCTTCGCGGTCCGCCTGGTGGTGGCCTGCGCGGCGCTGTGCGCCGTCGTGTTGGCGGGACTGCACTGGGCGCCGGATTTCACCTCGGCGCCGGTGCCGCAGCGCATCTTCTGGCTGCTGGCACTGGTCGCGGCCGGCGTGGCCGCCTACGGGCTGGCGCTGGTGGCGATGGGCTGGCGCCTGCGCGAGCTGCGCGACCATTGAGGCGGCGATGGCGCCGCCTGCCTCGGGTATGCCGCGCCCGCCGCTATACTTTTCGGCCTTGGGCAGCGCGGATCCCCCGCAGCTCCCGGCGCTGCGCGGCCGGGATGCCCGCCAACGAGATTCCATGAACCGGCTGTTCCGCGACGTCGAAGGCGGGCCCCTGTGCCCCAACGGCAGTGTGGTCTGCATCGGCGCCTTCGACGGCCTGCACCTGGGCCATCGCGCGCTGGTGCGGCACGCGGCCGGCCGCGCGCGCGCGCTGGGGCTGCCGCTGGTGGCGCTGGCGTTCGAGCCGCTGCCGCGCGAGTACTTCGCCGCGTCCGCGCCGCCGCCCAGGCTGCAGTTGCCGCGGGCGAAGTTCGAGGGCCTGCGCGGGCTCGGGGCCGAACTCGTCGGCCTGTTGCGCTTCGATGCGCGGATGGTGGCGATGTCGCCGGAGGCGTTCGTGCGCGCGGTGCTGGTGCGGCGCCTGTCGGCGCGCGAGGTGCACGTCGGCCCGGGCTTCCGCTTCGGCCACCGCCGCGCCGGCGACCTGGCCACGCTGCGGCGCGAGGGCGCCGCGCACGGCTTCACCGCGGCGGAGATCGCGCCGGTGCTGCTCGACGGCGAGCGCGTGTCCAGCACCCGCATCCGCGCCGCGCTCGGGGCCGGCGATTTCGACGCCGCCACGCGCCTGCTCGGCCAGCCCTACGCGATCGGCGGGCGGGTGGTGCGCGGACGGCAGCTCGGGCGCACGCTCGGCTACCCGACCGCCAACCTGCGCTTCGATCGCAAGGTGCCGGCGTTGTCGGGGATCTACGCCACGCGCGTGCACGGCGTCGATGCGCAGCCATGGCCGTCGGTGGCGAGCTTCGGCACGCGGCCGACGGTGGGCGGGATCGAGCCGCTGCTCGAGGCGCACCTGTTCGACTTCGACGGCGACCTGTACGGGCGCCGGATCGAGGTCGAGTTCGTCGCCAGGCTGCGCGACGAGGAGAAGTTCCCGGACCTGCCGTCGCTGGTCGCGCAGATGGACCGCGACGCCGCGCGCGCCCGCGCGTTGCTGGCGCAGGCCGGCGCGCCCGCGCCCGGCAAAGAAACCGCACGCCCGCGTGCCGACCTTCCACTTGAAGCATCCCGATGACAGGCGACCGCGTGAGCCAGGATCCAGCCGACGACAGCCAGCGCTACAAGGCGACCCTCCACCTGCCGGCGACGCAGTTCCCGATGCGCGGCGACCTGCCCAAGCGCGAGCCCGCGACGCTGGCGCGCTGGGAATCGGAAGGGCTGTACGCGCGCCTGCGCGAGCAGGCCGGCGGCCGACCGCGCTTCGTGCTGCACGACGGCCCGCCCTATGCCAACGGCGTGATCCACCTGGGCCACGCGGTCAACAAGATCCTCAAGGACATCATCGTCAAGTCGAAGACGATCGCCGGCTTCGACGCGCCCTACATCCCGGGCTGGGACTGCCACGGCCTGCCGATCGAGATCGCGATCGAGAAGAAGTACGGCAAGGTCGGCGTGAAGCTCGACGCGGCGGAATTTCGCGCCAAGTGCCGCGAGTACGCGCTGTCGCAGATCGAGCTGCAGATGCGCGACTTCAAGCGCCTGGGCGTGATTGGCGACTGGGACCACCCGTACCGCACGCTCGACTTCCGCTTCGAGGCCGACGAGATGCGCGCGCTGGCCAAGGTGATCGACAACGGCCATCTGGTGCGCGGCGTGAAGCCCGTGTACTGGTGCTTCGACTGCGGCTCGGCGCTGGCCGAGGCGGAGATCGAATACCACGACAAGGTCTCTCCGGCGGTCGACGTGGCCTACGCCGCGCGCGATTCGCAGGCGCTGGCGCGCGCGTTCGGCGCGGCGCTGCCGCAAGGCGTCGAGGTCGCGGTGCCGATCTGGACCACCACGCCGTGGACGCTGCCCGCGTCGCTGGCGGTGTCGCTCGGCGGCGAGCTCGAGTACGCGCTGGTCGAAGGGCCGGCGCACGACGGCAGGCCGCGCTGGCTGGTGCTGGCGTCCGGGCTGGTGGACAAGGCGCTGCATCGCTACGGCGTGGAGGACGTGGTCGTGCACGGCCACGCCACCGGCGCCGCGCTCGAAGGCATGCTGCTGGCGCATCCGTTCTACGGCGAGCGCGACATCCCGCTGATCCTCGCCGAGCACGTGTCGGCCGAAGACGGCACCGGCGCCGTGCACACCGCGCCGGGCCACGGCCAGGAGGACTTCGTCGCCGGCCAGCAGTACGGCCTGGTCGAGAAGTATTCCGCGGCGCAGCTCAACCCGGTCGACGGGCGTGGCGTCTACCTGCCGTCGACGCCGCCGGCCGATGGCGTGCCGCTTGCCGGGCTGCACATCTGGAAGGCCAACGACGCGATCGTCGAGGTGTTGCGCGGCAGCGGCGCGCTGCTGGCGTTCGCGAAGTTCGAGCACAGCTATCCGCACTGCTGGCGGCACAAGACGCCGGTGGCGTTCCGCGCCACGCCGCAGTGGTTCATCTCGATGGAGCAGGCCCACCTGCGCCGCGACGCGCTCGCGGCCATCGAGGGCGTCGAGTGGTACCCGGCGTGGGGCGAGGCGCGCATCGCCGGCATGGTCGAGGGTCGTCCGGACTGGACGATCTCGCGCCAGCGCACCTGGGGCGTGCCGATCGCACTGTTCGTGCACCGCGAGAGCGGCGAACCGCATCCGCGGAGCACGGAGCTCATGCGGCAGGTCGCCGAACGCGTCGAGAAGGAAGGCGTCGACGCGTGGTACGCGCTCGATCCGGCCGAGCTGCTCGGCGACGAGGCGAAGGACTACGACAGGATCACCGACATCCTCGACGTCTGGTTCGACTCCGGCGTCACCCACGAAGCCGTGCTGCTCGAACGCGGGCTCGGCAAGCCGGCCGACCTGTACCTGGAGGGCTCGGACCAGCATCGCGGCTGGTTCCAGTCCTCGCTGCTCACCGGCGTGGCGATCGACAGGGCCGCGCCGTACCGGCAGTGCCTGACCCATGGCTTCACGGTCGACGAGCACGGCCGCAAGATGTCCAAGTCGCTCGGCAACGGCATCGAGCCGCAGGAGATCATGAAGACCCTGGGCGCGGACATCCTGCGCCTGTGGATCGCGTCGGCCGACTACAGCAACGAGATGTCGCTGTCGCAGGAGATCCTCAAGCGCAACGCCGACGCCTATCGCCGCATCCGCAACACCGCGCGCTTCCTGCTCGGCAACCTGCACGGCTTCGACCCGGCCGCGCACCTGCGCCCGCTCGACGACATGGTCGCGCTCGACCGCTGGATCGTGCACCGCGCGTTCGAGCTGCAGGAGCGGATCGCGGCCGCCTATGCGCGCTACGACTTCGCGGAGATCGTGCAGGCGCTGCTCAACTTCTGCAGCGTCGACCTCGGCTCGCTGTACCTCGACGTCACCAAGGACCGGCTGTACACGATGCCGGAGGACTCGCGCGGTCGCCGCAGCGCGCAGAGCGCGATGTACCGCATCGCGGAAGCCTTCGTGCGCTGGATCGCGCCGGTCCTGAGCTTCACCGCCGACGAGATGTGGGGCCACCTGCCCGCGCCCGCGGGAGGCGCGCGCGAGGGCAACGTGCTCTTCGCCACCTGGTACGACGGCCTCGCGCCGCTGGAAGACGCGGCGGCGCTGTCGGCCAAGGACATCGACGCGCTGCTGGCGCTGCGCGAGCAGGTCGCCAAGGTGCTCGAGCCGATGCGCGCCGAGGGCCGGATCGGCGCGGCGCTGGAGGCGGAGATCGGCCTGCAATGCGGCGTCTCCGACCAGAACTGGCTGGCGCCGCTGGTCGACGAGCTGCGCTTCCTGTTCATCAGCGGCGACGTGTCCATCGTCGCCGACGGCGATGCCCACGACATCGCCGTGCTGGCGACGCCGACGTCCAAGGCCAAGTGCGTGCGTTGCTGGCAGCACCGCGCGGACGTGGGCGGCGACCCGGCGCACCCGCAGCTGTGCGGGCGCTGCGTGTCGAACGTCGAGGGGCCGGGCGAGGATCGGAAGTGGTTCTGAGGATCACTGAGTCGTCATTCCCGCGAAGGCGGGAATCCAGCGACTTCAGGCACGCCCAGGCAAAGTCACTGGATCCCCGCCTTTGCGGGGATGACGAGCGAGAAGCATGACTCCACACCCCAAACCCAACGCGCTGCCCTGGCTGCTCCTGTCGATCGTCGTCATCGCGTTCGACCAGTGGAGCAAGGCCTGGGTGCTGTCCAGCCTGCCCGAGTACCGGGCGATCCCGGTGATCGACGGCTTCTGGAACTGGTACCGCACCTACAACACCGGCGCTGCGTTCAGCTTCCTGTCCGACGCCGGCGGCTGGCAGACCTGGCTGTTCAGCGCGCTGGCGATCGGCATCAGCGGCCTGCTCGGCTACTGGCTCTCGCGCACGCCGCGCGGCGACTGGCGCACTGCATTGCCGTTCGCACTGGTCGTGGGCGGCGCGCTGGGCAACGTGATCGACCGGCTGGTGCACGGCCACGTCGTCGACTTCATCCAGTGGTACTGGCGCGACCACTACTGGCCCTCGTTCAACATCGCCGATTCGGCGATCGTGGGCGGGGCGATCGGGATCGCGCTGTTCGGCCTGTTCCAGCGCAAGCCTGCAGCGGGTCGCAAGCCGTAGGAGCGCCGCTGGGGCGCGAACGGGCTGGTCGCGCCGGGTGAGCTGCCGGGGGCGGTTTCCGATACGGCGTCGTCCACGAGTCAGGTCCGGCGCCACCTTGCGAGGAAGGAATCCCGGATGTCGTCATCCCCGCGAAGGCGGGGATCCACGGACGCTGGCCGCGACTTCGGCGGCTGCGCGGCGATCTGGCTCCCTCACCCAGCCTTCTCCTGCAAGCCATCAGGCGTCATCCCCGCGAAGGCGGGGATCCATGAACGTTGGCTCCTGGCTTGTGCAGGATCCCGGCGACCTGAGGCTCCCTCACCCCATCCCAGCCCGGCGCAGCGGCAGTGCCGCGCAAGCGGGCCGTCCTCACCCCGCAAGCGGGAGAGGGGCGCAGGTGCCATGCGGGAATTGCTTCGACGGCCGAATCGGGGCGCGAAGGTCCGGTCTCCGGTAAAATCGGCTTCATGGACATCGTCCTCGCCAACCCCCGCGGCTTCTGCGCCGGCGTCGATCGCGCGATCGAGATCGTCAAGCGCGCGATCGAGACGCTCGGCGCGCCGATCTACGTGCGCCATGAAGTTGTGCACAACCGCTACGTGGTCGACGACCTCAAGCAGCGCGGCGCCATCTTCGTCGAGGAACTGCACGAGGTGCCCGACGGCGCCACCGTGATCTTCAGCGCGCACGGCGTCTCGCAGGCGGTGCGCAACGAGGCGGCGCGGCGCGCGCTGAAGGTGTTCGACGCGACCTGCCCGCTGGTGACCAAGGTGCACTTCGAGGTCGCGCGCCACTGCCGCGCCGGCCGCGACGTGGTGCTGATCGGCCACGCCGGCCATCCCGAGGTGGAAGGCACGATGGGCCAGTGGGACCGCGAGGGCGGCAGCGGACGCATCTACCTGGTCGAGGACGTCGAGGACGTCTCCGCGCTCGAGGTCGCGCAGCCGGACAACCTCGCCTACACCACCCAGACCACGCTGTCGGTGGACGACACGCGCGGCGTGATCGAGGCGCTGAAGGATCGTTTCCCGAAGGTCCAGGGCCCGAAGAACGACGACATCTGCTACGCCACCCAGAACCGCCAGGACGCGGTGCGCGAACTGGCCGCGCAGTGCGACCTGGTGCTGGTGGTCGGCTCGCCCAACAGCTCCAATTCCAACCGCCTGCGCGAGCTGGCCGAGCGCGAGGGCGTGGAGGCCTACCTGATCGACGGCGCCGACGAGATCGACCCGCGCTGGGTCGAGGGCCGCCGCCACGTCGGCGTGACCGCGGGCGCCTCCGCACCGGACGTGCTGGTGCAGGGCGTGATCGACCGCCTGCATGCCCTCGGCGCCGCCAGCGGCGTGCGCGAGCTCTCGGGGGAGCCCGAGAGCATGGTGTTCGCGCTGCCCAAGGAGCTGCGCGTGCAGCTGGTCGATTGACCCTGCCGGCGCGCAAACCTAGAATTCACGCCCCGATGCGGCCCGCCGCGTCGCCCGGCCGCGGCCGGGGCAGGGCAAAAATGCCGGAATAGCTCAGTTGGTAGAGCGGCGCATTCGTAATGCGTAGGTCGCAGGTTCGACTCCTGTTTCCGGCACCATCCCAGAAGCGTCCGAGCAAGCCCCATGGACCCGATCGCCCTCGAAGACCTCGCCCTGCTCGAGGTGCTGCAACGGATCGACCAGTGCCTGCCGCTGGAGTCGGGCGACACCAGGATCCACCAGCGCCTGATCGACAGCGGGCTGGTCACGATCGACACCGACCCGCTGCAGCTCACCGCGGCCGGCATCGAGCTGTGCAAGTCGCTGCAGCACCGCGTCGCGGCCGATGCGCAGGCGGCGAAGATCATCCGCCAGCGCGAGGCCGACGGCACGGTCGCGGAGGAGGGAAACCTCAGCGGCGGCAATGGCGCGTCGATGCCCGAGGGCGACGGGGCGAGATCGGCGTAGCCACGAGGCGTCATTCGGCTACCGGGTCGCGGCTTCCGCCGCTCCTGCCTGGTCCAGTCCTGCTTGGCCAGTCCTGCTTGACCAGTCCCGCCTGATCCCAGCGCTTGTTGACGTTGCAGGCGCGGCGGAAGCCGCGACTGGCCGTCGCCGCGTCTCGTCCGCCGCGACCCGCGCCGGCTATCCTGCCCATTCCCTTTCTTTCCGGAACCCGCGCATGGCCAAGGCCAGGACCGCCTACGTCTGCAGCGAATGCGGCGCCGAATCCAGCAAGTGGCAGGGCCAGTGCGGCGAATGCGGCGCCTGGAACTCGCTGTCGGAGATCGTGCTCGAGTCCGCGGCCGCCGCGAAGTCGCCGGCGTCGCGCCGCGGCGGCTGGGCCGGCAAGGTCGACCCGCCGCGGGTGACCGCGCTCAAGGACGTGCGCCACCACGAGGACGCGCGCGTGTCCACCGGCATCGGCGAGTTCGACCGCGTGCTCGGCGGCGGCCTGGTGGAAGGCGCGGTGGTGCTGGTCGGCGGCGATCCCGGGATCGGCAAGTCGACCCTGCTGCTGCAGGCGATCGCGAAGATGGCCACGACGCTGCCCGGGCTCTACGTCACCGGCGAGGAATCGCTGGCGCAGGTCGCCGGCCGCGGCGCGCGGCTGGAGCTGCCGCTCGATGGCGTCGACGCGCTGGCCGAGACCTGCGTGGAGCGCATCCTCGAGCAGGCCGCCACGCAACGGCCCAGGCTCATCGTCGCCGACTCGATCCAGACCCTGTGGACCGAATCGCTCACCGCCGCGCCCGGCTCGGTGAGCCAGGTGCGCGAGTCGGCCGCGCGGCTGGTGCGCTACGCCAAGGAAACCGGCGCCGCGATCTTCCTCGTCGGCCACGTCACCAAGGAAGGCGGCATCGCCGGCCCGCGCGTGCTCGAGCACATGGTCGACGCGGTGCTGTACTTCGAGGGCGACAGCGGCAGCCGGTTCCGCGTGCTGCGCGCGTTCAAGAACCGCTTCGGCGCGGTCAACGAGCTGGGCGTGTTCGCGATGGGCGAGAAGGGCCTGAAGGAAGTGCCCAACCCGTCCGCGATCTTCCTCTCGGGGGGCAGCACGCGGCAGCCGGGCAGCTGCGTGATGGTCACGCGCGAAGGCACGCGGCCGCTGCTGGTGGAAGTGCAGGCGCTGGTGGATTCCTCGCCGCTGTCCAACCCGCGCCGCGTGGCCGTGGGCCTGGAGCAGAACCGGCTGGCGATGCTGCTGGCAGTGCTGCATCGCCACGGCGGCATCGCGGTGGGCGACCAGGACGTGTTCGTCAACGTGGTCGGCGGCATCCGCGTGCAGGAAACCGCGGCCGACCTGCCGGTGCTGCTGTCGGTGCTGTCGTCGCTGCGCGACGCGCCGCTGGCGGAGAAGACGGTGGCGTTCGGCGAGGTCGGGCTGTCGGGCGAGATCCGCCCGGTACCCAACGGCGAGGAGCGGCTGAAGGAAGCCGCCACGCACGGCTTCAAGCGCGCGATCGTGCCCAGGGCGAACGCGCCGAAGGCCGGCAGCTACAAGGGCATGGAGGTCGTCGCCGTCGAGCGGCTGGCGGACGCGCTCGACGCCGCCTGAGCGGCGGTTTTTCCGAGACGCTGCTGCAGGAAGCCGGGGTCAGTGCCCGCCGGCCGCCTCGCCGCCGGCCTTGGCCCCGAACGGCGGCCTGGCGAGCCAGACGAACACTATCACCACGATGAACAGGATGCCGAGCAGGTGGAAGATCTCGTTGAAGCCGATCTGCGCGGCCTGCTGGAAGATCATGTGGTCGAGCAGCATCGCGCCGCGCTGCAGGTCGCCCTGGCCGATCGCCTCGACGGTCCGCTGGATCGCCGGGTCGGTGGCGGGGGCATGCTCGGTGAGCTGCGCGTGGTGGATGACGGTGCGCTGGTTCCAGGCCCAGGTGGTGAGCGAGGCGGCGAAGCTGCCGCCCAGGGTGCGGAAGAACGTCGCCACGCCCGAGCCCGACGCGATTTCGTGCGGCTCCAGGTCCGACAGCAGGATCGTGAGCACCGGCATGAAGAACAGCGCGACGCCCAGGCCCATCCAGAGCTGCACCATCGCCACGCGCCCGAAGTCGACGTCGAGGTTGAAGCCGGCGCGCGCGAAGCTGGTGGCGGCCATCGCGACGAATGCCAGGCTCGCCACGACGCGCAGGTCGAACCGGCCCGCGTACTTGCCCACGAACGGCGTCAGCAGCACCGGCAGCACGCCGATGGGCGCGGTCGCCAGGCCCGCCCAGATCGCCGTGTACCCGAGGTTGCGCTGCAGCCACAGCGGGATGATCAGCGCGACCGAGAAGAACGCGGCGTAGGCCAGGACCAGCGCGACCGTGCCGCTGGCGAAGTTGCGATGGCGGAACAGGCGCAGGTCGACGACCGGGTCGTCGTCGGTGAGCTCCCAGATGAAGAACACGGCCAGCGCGATCACCGCGACGATCGCCAGCACCACGATCTTGGTGGAGTTGAACCAGTCCTCGTCGTTGCCCAGGTCGAGCAGGACCTGCAGCGCGCCCACGCCGACCACCAGCGTCGCCAGGCCGACATAGTCCATCCGCGGCTTGTCCAGCTTCTCCGGCCGGCCGCGCAGCTGGCTGGCGACCACGAAGCTGACGAAGATGCCGATCGGCACGTTGATGAAGAAGATCCATTCCCAGCTGTAGTTGTCGGTGATCCAGCCGCCCAGGATCGGGCCCGCGATCGGCGCGACGACGGTCACCATCGCCAGCAGCGCGATCGCCTGCCCGCGCTTGGCAGGCGGGTAGATCGAGATCATCAGTGCCTGCGCCACCGGGTACATGGGGCCAGCGACGAAGCCCTGCACCGCGCGCGCGGCCACCAGCATTCCCATCGAGTTGGCCAGGCCGCACAGCAGCGAGGCGATCGCGAACGCGAACGTGGCCCAGATGAACAGGCGGCGCTCGCCGAACCGGCGCGTCAGGAAGCCCGTCAGCGGCAGCGCGATCGCATTGCTGACCGCGAACGAGGTGATGACCCAGACGGCCTGGTTCGCACTGGCGCCGAGGTTGCCGGAAATCGTGGGCAGCGAGACGTTGGCGATGGTGATGTCCAGCACCTGCATGAACATCGCCAGCGCGATGCCGATCGTCGCCAGCGCCATGTTCGGCGGCCGGAACGGGCCGGGCTTCACCGACACCGGTGGCAGGCCGGCGCCTTCCTCCATTTCTTCGATGTTGGCCATGGGGTTCCCGGGGCGGTCAGCCGTGCGACGCCGGCAGGTTCCGTTCGATGACCTTGCGGATCAGCGCGTTGGCGTCGGCGAGCTGCCTGTCGTAGGCGCTGGTGGCGAGCAGCGGCTTGGCCGACTTCGGCCGCGAGCCGGCGAGCATCAGGCCGGACTGGTCGCGGATCGCGACGTCCACGCCCATGCTCAGGCCGATGCGCAGCGGGTGCTCGGCCAGCTGCTTCGGATCCAGTTCGATCCGCACCGGCACGCGCTGCACGATCTTGATCCAGTTGCCGCTGGCGTTCTGCGCCGGCAGCAGCGAGAACGCGCTGCCCGTGCCCAGGCCGAGCGCGGCGACCTTGCCGTCGTATTCGACGTCGCCGCCGTAGAGGTCGGCGTGCACTTCCACCGGCTGGCCGATGCGCATCTTCGTGAGCTGGGTCTCCTTGAAGTTCGCCTCCACCCACACCTGCTCCAGCGGCACGATGGTCATCAGCGTCGCGCCGGGCTGCACGCGCTGGCCCAACTGCACGCTGCGCTGCGCGACGTAGCCGGAGACCGGCGCGACGATCGCGGTGCGCTGCAGGTTGAGGTAGGCCTGGCGCAGCTGCGAGGCGGCCGCCTGGACCTGCGGCTGGCTGCCGACGGTGGTGGCGTCGACCAGCGCGCGGCTGCGCGAGAGTTCTCCGCCCGAAGCCGACAGCGCGGCCTCGGCGGCGGCGAGCATGTCGCGCGCGTGCGCCAGCTCCTCGCGCGAGACCGCGCCGGTGGCGACGAGCCCCTCGCGGCGCCTGACGTCGGCGCGGGCCTGGTCCACCGCCACCTTGCGCGCGCGCAGGTCGGCCTTCCCGGCGTCGACGCTGCTGTACAGGCCGCGCACCTGGCGCACGGTGGCGGCGAGGTTGGCCACCGCCTGGTCGTAGGCGACCTGGGCGTCGTTCGGGTCGAGCTCCACCAGCGGCTGCCCCGCTTCGACCTTCATGCCGTCGTCGGCGTCGATGGCGATGACCGTGCCGGTGGTCTGCGGCACGATGCTGACGATGTTGCCCTGCACGTAGGCGTCGTCGGTGTCCTGGTGCCATCGCGCGTACAACAGGTAGTACGCCAGCCAGGCGATGCCGGCGAGGATGGCGACGGTGGCCAGGATCATCAGCGCGCGGCGGCGCTTGCCGTTCTTCGGCGCCGGCTGCGGTGCGGGCGCGTTGGCTTGGGGATTGATTTCGGTGGTCATGGCGTGGGGGCCCTGGCGAGATCTGGAGACTTGGATTCGGGAGCGCCGGCGTCGGGCGCGGCGGGCACGAGGCCGCCGCCGAGCGCGCGGTCGAGGTCGACCGTGGCGGCGTAACGCTGCGCGCGCAGCGCGGCGAGTTGCTGCTCGAACTGCAGCAGCGGGCGCTGCGCGGACAGCACGTCGAGCTGCGTGCCCAGGCCGGCGCGGTAGCGCGCGTCGGCCAGCGACAGCGCCGCCTGCGCGGCGTCGCGCGCCTGCGTGGTGGAGGTGACCTGGGCGTCGAGCGCGCGCGCCGCCTGCACCGCGTCGGTGACCTCGTGCAGTGCGCCGACCAGCGACTGGTTGTAGCCGGCGACCGCGAGGTCGTAGTCGGCGTCGCGCGCGGCGAGGTTGCTGCGCAGCCTTCCGCCGTCGAAGATCGGCAGGCTCACCGCGGGGCCGCCGAAGCCGAGCAGCGCGTCGCTGGTGAACAGGTCCGACAGCCCGGCCGAGGCCAGGCCTGCGAGCAGGCTGAGGTTGACGCTGGGCTTGAACTTCGCCTTGGCCGCGTCGATGCCGCGGCTCGCCGCTTCCACGCGCCAGCGCGCGGCCACCACGTCGGGGCGATGTCCGAGCAACTCGCTCGGCAACACCGCGGGCACGGCGGGGGCGGGCGCGTCGAGCAGTTGCGGGCGTGCGATGTCGAGCCCGCGGTCGGGTCCCTTGCCGAGCAGCGCCGCCAGCGCGTTGCGCCAGGCGTCGATCTGCTGCTGCGCGGCCTGCGCCTGCTGCTGCGCCGCGGCGATGGTGCTCTCGGCCTGGCGCAACTGCAGCTGGTTGTCGAGGCCGGCCTCGACGCGCTGCCTGCCGAGCTCGTGCAGGTGCGTCGCGCGCGCCTGCTCGCGCTGCGCCACGTCGAGCGCGTCGAACGACTGCGCCAGCGCGACGTAGCCGCGCACGACGTTGGACGCCAGCGCCAGCCGCGCCGCCTGCGCGTCGACTTTCATCGCATGGGCCTGGCCAAGCGCGGCCTCGTATTCGGCGCGCTTGCCGCCCCACACGTCGAGCGGCCACTTGAAGCTGACGGTCAGCACCGCGTTGTGCAGGACCTCGTCGCTCAGCTCGCCCGGTGCGAGGGTCTTGGGCAGCTGCGCGACGGCGTACTGCGCGCTGCCGTCGAGCGTCGGCTTGCGCGCGGCGTCGGCCAGCCCGGCCTGGGCCTGGGCCTGACGCATGCGCGCGTCGGCGGCAGCCAGCGACGGGCTGTCCTGCAGCGCCTCGCGCACCAGCGCGTCCAGCTGCGGGTCGCCGAAGGCGTTCCACCAGTCCTGGGCGGGGAACGCGGCATCGCTCAGCGATTGCGGGCCGAGGCTGCGGCCGGAGGCCAGCGAATCCGGTTCGGTCGGCCGGCCTTCGGGCGCTAGGCCGCGGGTGCTCGCGCAACCGGCCAGCAGCAGTGCCGCGGCCAGCGCCGGGATCACGAAAGGCAGCCCGCGTCGCGGGCCTTGGGGGAGGGCGGACATGGCTCAGGGATCCGTTGAGGTGAGGTTGTCGCGGGCGCGCTCGAGCAGGCGGGTGAGCTGCTCGCGTTCGGCCTCGCTCATGCCGGCCATCGCGCGCTCGCGCACGCGCTCGCCGCATTTGTTGATGTCCTGCCAGATGACCAGGCCGGCATCGGTGAGGTGGATGTTGATCGCGCGACGGTCGGCCGGGTCGGCCGAGCGGGCCACCAGGCCCTTGGCCTCCAGCCGGTCGAGCAGCCGCGTCATCGCGCCGGGATTGACCTCGGCCGCCCGGGCCAGGTCGGTGACCCCGGCGGTGCCGGTGGCCAGCTTCTTCAGGGTGATGTACTGGCTGAAGGTAAGGTCGTGGCCGAGGCTGGCGAGCTCGCGCTCCATGCGCGCCCACATCGCGTCGCGCAGCTGCCGGAACAGCAGGCCGAGCGTAGCGCCGCTGCAGGGCTCGTTGGGAGAAGGGGCGTTCATGGGACGCGCATACTGCTGCGTCCGGCAATATTTGTCAATGCAAATATTGTCCCTGCAACGGGATAATCAATCCCGGCGGTCTCCCCGGCCCGGGATCGCCCCTCAGGGCGCCCGCTGCAGCACCAGCTCCAGCACGAACTTGCTGCCGAAGAACGCCAGCACCAGCAGCGCCATCGCCACCAGCGTCCAGCGCACCGCGATGGCGCCGCGCCAGCCCAACCGCCAGCGCCCCAGCAGCAGCGCGCCGAAGGCCAGCCACGACAGCACGCTGAGCACGGTCTTGTGGACCAGGTGCTGGGCGAACAGGTCGTCGACGAACAGCACGCCCGTGAGCAGGGTCGCGGTCAGCAGCACGAAGCCCACCGCGATGGTGCGGAACAGCAGCGTCTCCAGCTCGGTCAGCGGCGGCAGAACGCGCAACCAGGCGTGGAAGTCGCGGCGCCGCAGCGCGCGCTCCTGCAGCCAGAGCATGACCGCCAGCACCGCTGCGACCGCCAGCGTGGCGTAGGCCAGCAGCGCGCACCAGGCGTGCAGCTGCAGGCGCGCATCCAGGCCTTCGGCGAGGTGGTGGCCGTAGACCGCGTAGCCGGCGAGGGTGGCCGCGGCGATCGGGAACACCACCACGCCCAGCGTCGCCATCCGCCCGCGCGCGCCCACCAGCAGCGTCAGCAGCGCCATGCCCAGGCCGACCAGCGACAGCGCCGAGAAGAAATGCATGTCGGCGCCGCCCGCGCCGCGCCAGGCCAGCACGTGGTAGGCGACGTGCAGCGCCACCGCCGGCAGCGCCGCCGGCAGCCACAGGTGCCCGGGGCGTGGCCGGCTGCGCGTCGTGCCGGCGACCAGCAGCGCGGCCGCGGCGAGGTAGAGGAGGGCGGCGATGAGAACGATTGTCATCGACGAAGTGTCGCACGCCGGCGCGCCGCGGGCGCGGTGGCCGCGCGCCCGGTGTCCGCCGGGCCGGGCGCGACGGGTCGCCAAGCTATAATCCGCGACCGTTTTCGCGAGCGCGCCTCCGCCCATGTTCGAATCCCTGACCCAGCGCCTGTCCGGCACCATCGAGCGCCTGCGCGGCCGCGGCCGGCTCACCGAGTCCAACATCACCGAGGCCCTGCGCGAGGTGCGCATCGCGCTGCTCGAGGCCGACGTCGCGTTGCCGGTGGTGCAGGCGCTGGTCCAGCGCATCAAGGTGCGCGCGGTCGGCCAGGAAGTGCTCAAGTCGCTGACCCCGGGCCAGGCCTTGATCAAGGTCGTGCGCGACGAGCTGACCCTGGTGATGGGCGCGGCCGCCAACGACCTCGACCTCAACGTGCCGGCGCCGGCGGTGATCCTGATGGCCGGCCTGCAGGGCGCGGGCAAGACGACCACCGTCGCCAAGCTGGCGAAGCACCTGAAGGAACGACGCAAGAAGAAGGTGATGGTGGTGTCGGCCGACGTCTACCGCCCGGCCGCGATCGAGCAGCTGAAGACGCTGGCGCAGCAGGTCGACGTGCTGTTCTTCCCGTCGGCCGCCGACCAGAAGCCGGTCGACATCGTCCGCGCCGCGATCGACGACGCGCGCAAGTCCTACGCCGACGTGCTGATTGTCGACACCGCCGGCCGACTGGCGATCGACGAGGCCATGATGGCCGAGATCAAGGCGCTGCACGGCGCGGTCAATCCGGCCGAGACCTTGTTCGTGGTCGATTCGATGACCGGCCAGGACGCGGCCGTCACCGCGAAGCATTTCGGCGAGGCGCTGCCGCTGACCGGCGTGGTGCTGACCAAGACCGACGGCGACGCCCGCGGCGGCGCCGCGCTCTCCGTGCGCTACGTCACCGGCAAGCCGATCAAGTTCATCGGCACCGGCGAGAAGGTCGACGGGCTGGACGTGTTCCACCCCGACCGCGTCGCCAGCCGCATCCTCGACATGGGCGACGTGCTGTCGCTGGTCGAGCAGGTCGAGCAGCAGGTCGACAAGGACAAGGCGCAGAAGCTCGCGGAGAAGGTCGCCAAGGGGCGCAAGTTCGACCTCGACGACATGAAGGACCAGCTCGAGCAGATGCAGAACATGGGCGGCCTGTCCGGCCTGATGGACAAGCTGCCCGGCGTCGGCAAGATCCCCGACCACGTCAAGGCCCAGGTCACCGGCAAGGAAGTGCCGCGGATGGTCGCGATCATCAACTCGATGACGAAGAAGGAGCGCCGCAACCCGACGCTGCTCAACGGCTCGCGCCGCGCGCGCATCGCCAGGGGCGCGGGAATGACGCCCGCCGACGTCAACAAGCTGATGAAGCAGTACCAGCAGATGGAAAAGATGATGGGCAAGCTGGGCCGCGGCGGCATGAAGGGCATGATGCGCGGCATGCGCGGGATGATGGGCGGCGGCGGGATGCCGTTCCGCTGAGCCATGGCGTGCTTGCGCGCAGCGCGAGGCCTGTCGTGGGCTGCCGGAATGGTGGCTGTTGCGCGGTCCCGTGCGCGATGAACCTCGTGGGCGCCTGGCGCCGTAGCGGGTCGACGGGATGAACCTCGTCCTGTGCAACGGCCGCGTCGCCGACGCCGGCGACCTGCGCGCGCTGGCGCTGCGCAACTACGGGCACTTCACCACCATGCAGGTGCGCGGGCGCGCGGTGCGCGGGCTCGACCTGCACCTGCGCCGCCTGCGCGAGGCGACGCAGGCGCTGTTCGAAACCGATCTCGAGGACGCGCGCGTCCTCGACGGTTTGCGAACTGCGCTCGAGATGGCGGCGATGGCCGATTGCACCGCCCGCGTCACGGTGTGCGCCCCCGGCTTCGACCCGACCGATCCCCTGCGCGACTTCGACGTCGACGTGGTTGTCTCGATCGCGCCGCCGGCGGAACCGGACCCGTCGCCGCTGCGCGCGAAGAGCTTCCGATACGAGCGCGCGCTGCCGGGGATCAAGCACGTCGGCACCTTCCCCCTGTTCCACTACGCGCGCCAGGCGCGGCGGGCGGGCTGCGACGACGCCGTGTTCGCCACCGCCGACGGCCGCGTCAGCGAGGGCTCGGTGTGGAACCTTGGCTTCTGGGACGGCCGGGCAGTGGCCTGGCCGGACGCGCCGGCGCTGCGCGGGACCTGCGAGCGGCTGCTGCAGGCAGGGCTGGAAGGCCTGGGCGTGGCGCAGGCGCGGCGACCGGTCGGGCTGCCGGAGCTGGCGGGGTTCCGGGCCGCGTTCGCCTGCAATTCGCGCGGGGTCCAGCCGATCGGGGCGATCGACGATGTCGCCTTCGCCGAAGATCCGGGCCTGATGGACCTGCTGGCGCGCGCACTGGCAAGCCACCCCCGGCAACCCCTGTAGGAGCGCCCCTGGGGCGCGACCGGTTCCCGCCGGCCACCCGTCCCGACCGGGGAGCGCCTCCACACGCGCCCGGGAAGTCCGCTATAATCGGCGGCTTACCTCGCCATCCTGGCGACTGGGCAACACGGAACCACCATGGTCAAGATCCGCCTCACCCGCGGCGGCGCCAAGAAGCGCCCCTTCTACCACGTCATCGTCACCGACCAGCGCAGCGCGCGCGACGGCCGCAACATCGAGCGCGTGGGCTACTACAACCCGGTCGCCTCCGGCGCCGAGAAGCGCATCGAGCTGGACATCGCCCGCGTCGACCACTGGGTCGGGCAGGGCGCGCAGATGACCGACAAGGTCCGCAACCTGTACAAGGAAGCGGCCAAGGCCGCCCCGGCGGCCTGACGCCCCGGCCGCGCGCCGCGCGGCCATCGCCGGCATGGAACCTTCGACGCGCCGCATCCTGCTGGGCAGGGTCCACGGCGCGTTCGGCGTGCGTGGCGAGCTGAAATTCGAGTCGTTCACCGAGCCGGCGCAAGCCGTCTTCCGCTACCAGCCGTGGATCCTGCGCGACGCGCAGGGCCATGAGCGCGAGTTGTCGGGCGCGCGCGGGCGCGTGACTGCCAAGGGCGTGGTCGCCACGTTCCCCGGCGTCGAGGACCGCGACGCCGCCGAGGCGCTGCGCGGCAGCGAAGTCTGGGCGCCGCGCTCGGCGCTGCCGCCACCCAGGCCCGGCGAGTACTACTGGGTCGACCTCGAGGGCCTGCGCGTGGCCAACCGCGAGGGCGTCGATTTCGGCCGCGTCTCGCACCTGTTCTCGACCGGCGCCAACGACGTGCTGGTGGTGGAGGGCGAGCGCGAGCGGATGATCCCGTTCCTGGAGCCGGACTACGTCGTCTCGGTCGATTTCGAAGCCGGCCTCGTCACCGTCGACTGGGATCCCGAGTTCTGAAGCCCTCCCCTTCAAGGCGAGGGTTTGGTAGGGATGGTTTTGAGGAAGGAGTGAAACCGCCCATGCGCATCGACATCGTCAGCCTGTTCCCCGACTTCGTCGCCCAGCTCGCAGGGCATGGCGTGGTCGCGCGCGCGCGCGAGCGCGGGCTGCTGTCGCTGCACGGCTGGAACCCGCGCGACCACGCCGAGGGCAACTACCGGCGCGTCGACGACCGTCCGTTCGGCGGCGGTCCCGGAATGGTAATGATGGTCGACCCGCTGCGCGCCTGCCTGGCCGCCGCGCGTGCCGCCGATCCGGCGCCGGCGAAGGTGGTCTACCTCAGCCCGCAGGGCCGGCCGCTGACCCAGGCCAAGGTGCGCGAACTGGCCGCCGAGCCCCGGCTGGTGCTGCTGTGCGGCCGCTACGAGGGCGTCGACGAGCGCCTGCTGGCGGCCGAGGTGGACGAAGAGCTCTCGATCGGCGACTACGTGCTGTCGGGCGGCGAGCTGGCCGCCGCGGTGGTGGTGGACGCCGTCGCCCGGCTGCAGGAGGGCGCACTGAACGACGGCGAGTCGGCCGCGCAGGACAGCTTCGGCGAGGACGGCCTGCTGGACTGCCCGCACTACACCCGCCCGGTCGAGCACGCCCTGGGCACGGTCCCGGACGTGCTGCTGTCGGGCAACCACGCGCAGATCGCCCGCTGGCGCCGCAAGCAGGCCCTGGGCCGCACCTGGCTGCGCCGCCCGGACCTGCTGGACCGCGAAGCCCTGTCCCCGGCGGACCGGGCCCTGCTGGCCGAATTCCTGGACGAGTAGGGTGGGCCTTGGCCCACCGCTCGGTGGATCGGGCCGCTCGGTGGACCGGGCCATCGCTCGGGGGCTTCCGCCTTGCCCAGGCAGGCCGCGGCTCCATCGGGACGGTCGTGCGACGGTGGGGCCACGCGGGTGGTGGGCCGGGCCCACCCTACGTTTCTCCGGGCGGTGGCCCGGGGCCACCGTAAACCCTAGCCCCGCAAGGGAAATTGCCGCTATAATGCGTGGCTTCGCTCCACCGATGCCAAGACGCGGGTCCACGTGCACTCGCGCTACAACCACACCAACAGGCAAGCACACGAAGACACCGCCATGAACAAGCCCTCGCTCAACACGCTGCTGCAGAACTTCGAATCCGAACAGGCCCAGCGCAAGCTGCCCGACTTCGGCCCCGGCGACACCGTCGTCGTCAACGTCAAGGTCAAGGAAGGCAACCGCGAGCGCGTCCAGGCCTACGAGGGCGTGGTCATCGGCAAGAAGAACGCCGGCCTCAACTCCGCCTTCACCGTGCGCAAGATCTCGCACGGCTACGGCGTCGAGCGCGTGTTCCAGGTCCACAGCGCCGCGATCGACTCGGTCGAGGTCAAGCGCCGCGGCGCGGTGCGCGCCGGCAAGCTGTACTACCTGCGCGGCCTGGAGGGCAAGAAGGCCCGCATCAAGGAAGACCTCGCCGGCAACGCCAAGGCCAAGGCCGCGGCTGCCGCTGCTGCTGCCGCCGAGTAACCGGCGCGCGCATCCGCGCGCACGGGTTGTCAGGAACGGCCGCCTCCGGGCGGCCGTTTGCGTTTGTGGGCGGTGGGCGGTGGGCACGGCGCGCGCCGATCGCGCTGTGGACCCGGATCGAACGATCGGATCGGATCTTCCGGCAACGCGCCGATCGGGAGACGCAATGCGCGCGATCCCGAGCCCGCCACTTGCCGTTACCGAACCCCCGATGGTGTCATCCCGAGCGCAGCGAGGGATCTTGCCGCGGAACCGTCCCGGGCCAGATCCCTCGCTGCGCTCGGGATGACAGTTTGGCGATGCGCGCGCCGCTCACTCCGCTCACTCCGCTCGTTCCGCTCACGCCATTCGCGCCGCTCCTGCCGCTCCCACCGTTCCCGCGTTCCCGCGTTCCCGCGTTCCCGCCGCGCACGCCGCGCACGCCGCGCACGCCGCGCACGCCGCACACGCCGCGCACGCCGCACGCCGCTCACGCGGAACTTGCGCGCCCTGCCGCTAGAATGCCGTCTCTCCCGAGTCATGCCCTGGCGCCCATGGGTACCGTGATCCGCGCACTGGCGGCATGCGCCGTCCTCCTGCTGGCGAGGCCCGCGATCGCGTCCGGCGCGCCGGAGGTGGTGACGCTGGACGCGCTCTCGCCGCTGGCTGGCCGCGACGAGATCGCGCACCGCCTGCTCAGCCCGCTGGCGCGCATGGAATACGATCGCATCGTCGCGCAGCAGCACCTGCAGGTGATCGACCAGACGATCACGACCGGCAAGGAGCAGTACGACCTGTTCGTGCCCGGGCTGCCGCCCGGCGCCGACACCTATGGGCTGGTCGTGTTCATCTCGCCGGGTCCGGATTTCGTCGTGCCGACGGACTGGCGCGGGATCCTCGAGCGCGAGCGCCTGATCCTCATCTCCGCGCGCCGCTCCGGCAACGCGCAGAACATGCTCGGCCGGCGCGTGCCGCTCGCGCTGCACGGCCATGGCTACGCGACCAGGCACTACAAGGTCGACCCGGAGCGCGTGTACGTAGCCGGCTTTTCCGGCGGCGCGCGCACCGCGCAGCTGGTGGCGTTCGCCTACGCCGACGTCTTCCGCGGCGTGCTGATGTTCGCCGGCAGCGATCCGTTCGGCGAGGGCGCGGTGGCGCCGCCGCCGCGCGAGCTGATGCGTTTGGTGCGGTCGCGGCTGCGCATCGTGCAGTCCACCGGCGAGGCGGACACGGTCAACATCTCGATCGACGCGCGCGCGCGCCGCAGCCTGAAGGAACTGTGCATCCCCAACGTCTCCCACATCGTGCAACCGCGGCAGGGCCACGCCCTGCCGCGCGCGGTGGGATTCAACAAGGCGCTCGCGGCACTCCTCGAGCCCGGCGAGCCGGCGGCCGACGAGGCGCAGTGCAACGCGCGCCTGCAGGCGCGGATCGACGCCGGACTGGCCGAAGTCGACCGGCTGGCGCGCGCGGGCCGGCAGGCGCAGGCGCGCAAGCGGCTGCTTGACGTCGACGCGCACTACGGCTGGCTGGCCGCGCCGGGCAGCATTGAGCGCATGGAGCGGCTGCCGGCGCAGGCGGGCGGCGCGGAGGCGCGGCGTTGAGCGGCCAGCGCACGACGGCACCCGGTGGGCCGCCCGACGCGGGCGACGCGACGCTGGCCGTGCGCATCGACGTCTGGCTGTGGGCAGCGCGCTTCTTCAGGACGCGCAGCCTGGCGAAGCAGGCGGTGGAGCACGGCAAGGTGGAGGTCGGCGGCCAGCGCGCGAAGCCGTCGCGCCAGGTGCGCGCGGGCGACGCGATCGTCGTCGTGCGCGGCGAGGAACACTTCGAGGTCGAGGTGCTCGCCACCAGCGACAGCCGCGGGCCGGCGAGCGTGGCGCAAGCCCTGTATGCCGAATCCGAGCCCTCGCGCCAGGCGCGCGAGGCCCGTCGCGCCGAGCTGCGCGCCGCGCGCGCCGGCTACCAGCCGCCGCAGGGCAAGCCCGACAAGCGCGCGCGGCGGCTGATCCGCGCGCTCGGCGACATCGATGCGACCTGAGCGCGCGGCCGCATGACGCCCGGCCCGGGCGCAACCACTCCCGTGATCCACGGGCGGCTGCTGCCGCTGATCGTCGCCTGCGCGCTGTTCATCGAGAACATGGACTCGACCGTGATCTCGACCTCGCTGCCCGCGATCGCCAGCGACCTGTCCACCGAGCCGATCGCGCTCAAGCTCGCGCTCACCACCTACCTGCTGGCGCTGGCGGTGTTCATCCCGGTCAGCGGCTGGGTCGCCGACCGCTTCGGCGCGCGGCCGGTGTTCATGGCCGCGATCTCGGTGTTCCTGCTCGGTTCGATCGGCTGCGCGGCGAGCGGTTCGCTCGAAGCGATGGTCGCCGCGCGCTTCGTGCAGGGCATGGGCGGGGCGATGATGGTGCCGGTCGGGCGGCTGGTGCTGCTGCGCACGGTGCCCAAGCACGAGCTGGTGCGCGCGCTGAGCTGGCTCACCATCCCCGCGCTGGTGGGTCCGGTGGTCGGCCCGCCGCTGGGCGGCTTCATCACCACCTACTTCGACTGGCGCTGGATCTTCCTCATCAACCTGCCGATGGGCGCGCTGGGCATCGCGCTGGCGAAGCGCTTCATCCCCGACATCCGCGAGCCGGTGAAGCCGCTGGACTGGGCCGGCTTCCTGCTCGCCGGCATCGGCCTGGCGCTGGCGATGTTCGGCTTCTCGACGATGGGCCGGCACCTGGTGTCGGTGCCGCTGGCGATCGCCGCGCTGGTGCTGGGCGTCGCCGCGTTGCTGGCCTACGTGCGGCATGCGCGCAGGCATCCGTACCCGTTGCTCGACCTGCGCCTGTTCCGGCTGCCGACCTACCGCGCCGGCGTGCTCGGCGGCGGCCTGTTCCGCCTCGGCACCGGCGCCACGCCGTTCCTGCTGCCGCTGATGCTGCAGCTGGGCTTCGGGCTGAGCCCGGTGCAGTCCGGCGGGCTGACCTTCGTTTCCGCGGTCGGCGCGATGTTCATGAAGACGCTGGCCGCGCGCGTGCTGCACCGCTTCGGATTCCGCCGCGTGCTGGTGGCCAACGGCATCATCGCCTCGCTGATGCTGTGCGGCTTCGGGCTGTTCCGGCCGGAGACGCCGCACGTGTTCATCATCGCGGCCTTGCTGGTCAGCGGCTGCTTCCGCTCGCTGCAGTTCACCAGCTTGAATGCGATCAGCTACGCCGAGGTCGACTCGCCGCGGATGGGGCAGGCGACCAGCCTGGCCGGGATGATGCAGCAGCTCTCGCTGAGCCTGGGCGTGGCGATCGGCGGCTACCTGCTCGAGATCGCCGGCGCGGTCGCGCAGCGGCCGGCAACCGATGTGCGCAACTTCTACGTCGC
Source organism: Luteimonas sp. (assembly GCA_035539095.1). GTDB lineage: Bacteria > Pseudomonadota > Gammaproteobacteria > Xanthomonadales > Xanthomonadaceae > Luteimonas. Next base: position 142,192 of record DATLJE010000024.1, on the reverse strand, counting down.
CTTCGCTGTGGTCGGCCTGGTGTCGGGCACCTCGGCCTGGATGATGGCGCGGCTGCCGCGCGATGCCGGCGCCGAGATGGCCGGCCACGCGAAGCCCGGCGAGGAAGTCGCCGAGCCGAAAGTGGAGCAGCGGCCGGCGACGTGAAGGCCCGCGCTTGCCTGTGGGAGCGGCTTCAGCCGCGAGCTCTTCCGGCAATATCGCCTGCGAACCAGAAGCTCGCGGCTGAAGCCGCTCCCACCATGGCGCGCGGGCGCGCCAGCCTCAGGCCAGGTCGAAACGGTCCAGCATCATCACCTTGTCCCACGCGGCGATGAAGTCGCGGACGAACTTCTCCTTCGCGTCCGCGCTGCCGTACACCTCCGCGATCGCGCGCAGCTGCGAGTTCGCGCCGAACACGAGGTCGACGCGGGTGCCCGTCCACTTCGGCACGCCGGTGGCGCGGTCGCGTCCCTCGTACACGTCGTCCGACACCGGCGTCCACTGGGTGCGCATGTCGAGCAGGTTCACGAAGAAGTCGTTGCCGAGCACGCCCGGGCGGTCGGTGAACACGCCGTGCCGGGCCTGCCCGACGTTGGTGTCCAGCACGCGCATGCCGCCGACCAGCACCGCCATCTCCGGCGCCGTCAGCGTGAGCTGCTGCGCCTTGTCCACCAGCAGGTGCTCGGCCGGCACGCCGTAGCGGCCCTTGAGGTAGTTGCGGAAGCCGTCGGCGATCGGTTCCAGCGGCTCGAACGAGTCGACGTCGGTCTGCTCCTGCGAGGCGTCGGTGCGCCCCGGCGCGAACGGCACGCTCGCCTCGACGCCGGCGTCGCGAGCCGCCTTCTCGATCGCGGCGGCGCCGCCGAGCACGATCAGGTCGGCCAGCGAGACCCGCTTGCCGCCGGCCTGCGCGTCGTTGAATGCGCCGCGGATGCCTTCCAGCGTCGAGAGCACCTTCCCCAGCTGCGCGGGCTGGTTGGCCGGCCAGTCCTTCTGCGGCGCCAGCCGGATGCGCGCGCCGTTGGCGCCGCCGCGCTTGTCGCCGCCGCGGAAGGTCGACGCCGAGGCCCACGCGGTCGACACCAACTGCGACACCGCCAGGCCGGAATCCAGGATCCGCTGCTTGAGCGCGGCGATGTCCGGCGCGTCGACCAGCGGATGGTCGACCGCGGGCACCGGGTCCTGCCAGATCAGCACTTCCTCCGGCACTTCCGGGCCGAGGTAGCGCGCGCGCGGGCCCATGTCGCGATGGGTGAGCTTGAACCACGCGCGCGCGAAGGCGTCGGCGAACTGGTCGGGGTGCTCGAGGAAGCGGCGCGAGATCTCCCCGTAGGCCGGATCCAGCCGCAGCGAGAGATCGGTGGTCAGCATCGTCGGCACGTGCCTGCGCGAAGGATCGTGCGCGTCGGGCACCGACGCCTCCGCGCCCTTGGCGAACCACTGCTGCGCGCCCGCCGGGCTCTTGCCCAGCTCCCATTCGTGGCCGAACAGGGTCTCGAAGAAATTGTTGTCCCACTGCGTGGGCGTGCGCGTCCAGGTGACTTCCAGGCCGCTGGTGATGGTGTCGCCGCCGCGGCCGCTGCCGTAGCTGTTGTGCCAGCCCAGGCCCTGCGCCTCGAGGCCGGCCGCCTCGGGTTCGTGGGCGACGTGCTCGGCGCTGGCGGCGCCGTGGGTCTTGCCGAAGGTGTGGCCGCCCGCGATGAGGGCGACGGTCTCCTCGTCGTTCATGGCCATGCGCGCGAAGGTCTCGCGGATGTCGACCGCCGCCGCGATCGGGTCGGGCTTGCCGTCCGGCCCTTCGGGATTGACGTAGATCAGCCCCATCTGCACCGCGGCCAGCGGGCGCTCGAGGTCGCGCGAATGCGGCTTCTCGCTGTCGTCGTCCTTCACCAGCACGCCGTGGCCCTCGACGACGCCCGGCGAGCCCTGCGAATAGCGCACGTCGCCGCCCAGCCACTTGCGCTCCGCGCCCCAGTACACGTCCTGGTCGGGTTCCCAGGTGTCCTCGCGGCCGCCGGCGAAGCCGAAGGTCCTGAAGCCCATCGACTCCAGCGCGACGTTGCCGGCGAGCACCATCAGGTCGGCCCACGAGATGCTGCGCCCGTACTTCTGCTTGACCGGCCACAGCAGCCGGCGCGCCTTGTCGAGGCTGACGTTGTCCGGCCAGCTGTTGAGCGGCGCGAAGCGCTGCTGCCCGCGGCCGGCGCCGCCGCGGCCATCGCCGATGCGGTAGGTGCCGGCGCTGTGCCAGGCCATGCGGATCATCAGTCCGCCGTAGTGGCCGAAGTCGGCCGGCCACCAGTCCTGCGAGTCGGTCATCAACGCGGTGAGGTCGCGCTTCACCGCGGCGAGGTCGAGGCTTTCGAACGCCGTGCGGTAATCGAAGCCTTCATCCATCGGATCGGACTTGGCCGAATGCTGGTGCAGGACGTCCAGGCGCAGCTGGCCGGGCCACCATTCGCGGTTCGAAGGGCCTTGCGCGGCGTGCTTGATCGGGCATTTCGTTTCGGTCGACATGGGTTCCACCTCTGGTCGTGTGTTGCAACGATGGGGTCGTGCCGGGCAGGGCCCGCGCGGCGCGCGGGTCCGACCGCTGCAGTGCGCAGCCGGTTGGATCCGCGCGGGCGCGGCGGGTCACGAAGTCGTCAGCGCGTCGTCGCTCCGGTCGGTCTGCGCACGACTGTTTCGGTGTCCGTGGACGATCCAGTCACGCTAACCCCGCCGCCATGCAAGGGGAAATCGAATGATGCAACTGGTTTCATAGCCGGAAGCTATGGCGAGCGGCCGGAAAGAACGATGGTCACGCGTAGGGTGGGTCCCGGCCCACCACTTGCGTGGCTGTCACGAGAGGTAGGGTGGGCCCCGGCCCACCACTCGCACGGCTGTCTGGAGGGGTGGGGTTTGGCCCCGGCCGCCACTCGCGCGGCTGGCTGGAATCGGTGGGGCTCGGTGCTTGGCGCCTGTGTGCGGAAGATGGCGATCGGGAGGCGGGCTCGAGCCCGCCCTACGCCCGCCTACGCCCTCGCTGCGCCGCGATGCCGGTTTGCTGCTTGGCGCTGTCCCGTCGGCGCATCGGGTCCCGATGCGTCAGCGTTGTCCGCCCAGCAATCCGCCGCCGATCTTCATCAGGTCGCCGAGCCCGAGCTGGCCGTCGCCGTCCTGGTCGAGCACGGCGCCGAGCAGCCCGCCGCCGCCCTGCTGGCGGATTTCGTCGTGCTCCTGGCCGAGGATGCCGCTGAGCACGTCCGGGCTGGCGCCCTGCGACTGGACGCTGGCGCCGGCCTGGCGCTGCTGGAACAGGCGCTTGGCCAGGTAGGCCATCACGATCGGGGCGAGGATCTTCAGCAATTGCCCGGCCTGGCCGCTGCCCAGCCCGGTGGCCTGGGCGACGCCGGCCTGCGCGCGTTCCTGCTGGCCGCCGAAGATGTGACCGAGGATGCCGGCGCCGTCGGTCTGGCGGTTCTGCGCGCCGCCGAGCACCGCGCCGAGCACGCTGCCGATGTCCATGCCGGCGTGGTCGTTCTGCAGCGCGCCGAACAGCGCCTGCGCCCCGGCGGGCTGGCTGGCGTTGCGCCCCAGCGCGCCCATCAGCAGCGGCAGGGCCGCCTGGACCGCGCCGGCGGCCTGCGAGGGGTCGATGCCCAGCTGCTGCGCGACCTGTTGCACGGGGGCGCCCTGCAGCTGCGCGGCGAGGTCGTTGGTGAGGGTGGCCATGGCGGGTGTCCGATGGAGGGGGAAATCGATCCTACGCCTCCGGCGCGGCGCCGGCGTGCGCGCCCGGCGGATGGATCGCCCGCTCGCGGCGCCTTTGGCGAACGCTCGATGGCCTGCGCGCGCTGCGCGCGCGAAGCCGCCTAGACGCAGGGGAGCGACGGTCGCGATGGCGAAGCGAACACCGCGACGAGGCGTGGCGTCCGGCCTCGTCCTTGCCTCACACCAGCGACTTGAGCCGGTACAGCGCTTCCAGCGCCTGCTTCGGCGTCAGCTCGTCGGGATCGATGCCCGCCAGCGCCTCCAGCGCCGCCGACGACGGCGCGAACAGCCCGAACTGCTGCGGCGCGTCCAGCGCCTCCGCCGACAGCGGCGCCGACGCGCTGCGCTCGTGCTGCTCCAGCTCGGCCAGGCGCGCGCGCGCCTGGCGGATCACCGCCTTGGGCAGGCCCGCCAGCGCGGCGACCTGCAGGCCGAAGCTGCGGTCGGCCGGGCCGTCCTTCACCGCGTGCATGAACACCAGCGACTCGCTGCCGTCCTGCGCGCGGTGCTCGACTGCGTCCAGGTGCACGTTGGCGATCCCGCTGCCCGGCTCGGCCAGCGCGGTCAGTTCGAAGTAGTGCGTGGCGAACAGCGTGTAGCACCGGTTGTGCGCGGCCAGGTGGCGCGCGCAGGCCTCGGCCAGCGCGAGGCCGTCGTAGGTGGACGTGCCACGGCCGATCTCGTCCATCAGCACCAGCGAGCGCTCGCTGGCGTGGTGGAGGATGTAGCTGGTCTCGCTCATCTCGACCATGAAGGTCGACTGCCCGCGCGCGAGGTCGTCGCCGGCGCCGATGCGGGTGAGGATGCGGTCGATCGGGCCGATCTTCGCGTGCGCGGCCGGGACGAAGCTGCCGATGTGCGCGAGCAGGACGATCAGCGCGTTCTGGCGCATGTAGGTGCTCTTGCCGCCCATGTTGGGGCCGGTGACCACCAGCATCCGGCGGTCGTCGTGCAGGTCGAGGTCGTTGGGCTCGAAGGGCTCGTCGCGCACCGCCTCCACCACCGGGTGGCGCCCGCGCTCGATGCGCAGGCAGGCGTCCTCGACCAGCGCCGGGCGCGACCAGTCCAGCGCCTGCGCGCGCTCGGCCAGGCAGGCCAGTACGTCGAGCTCGGCCAGCGCGGCGGCGCAGCGCTTGAGCGATTCGAGGTGCGCGTTGAGCGCGTCGAGCAGCTGCTCGTACAGCAGCCGCTCGCGCGCCAGCGAGCGCTCTCGCGCCGACAGCACCTTGTCCTCGAAGGCCTTGAGCTCCTCGGTGATGTAGCGCTCGGCGCCGGTCAGGGTCTGGCGGCGCGTGTAGTGCGTCGGCGCCTTCGACGCGTGGGCCTTGCCGATCTCGATGTAGTAGCCGTGCACGCGGTTGTAGCCGACCTTGAGGGTGGCGATGCCGCTGGCTTCGCGCTCGCGCTGCTCGAGGTCGACGAGGAACTGGTCGGCGTTGGTCGACAGCCGGCGCAGCTCGGCGAGCTCGGCGTCGTAGCCGTCGGCGAACACACCGCCATCGCGCGCCAGCACCGGCGGCTGCTCCACCAGCGCCTCGGCCAGCAGCGCCGCCTGCGCGGCGTGCTCGCCGAGCCCGGCGACCAGCGACTGCAGGCGCGGCGAATCCATGGGCGCGAGCACGCCGCGCAGCGCCGGCAGCATCGCCAGCGCATCGCGCAGCGTGCCCAGGTCGCGCGGGCGCGCCGAGCGCAGCGCCACGCGCGAGAGGATGCGCTCGACGTCGCCGAGCGCGCGGAAACGTTCGCGCAAATCATCCGCGTTGCGCGTGTCGATGAGCGCGCCCACCGCGTGCTGGCGCTGCCCGACCACGTCGCGGTCGCGCAGCGGCCGGTGCAGCCAGCGCCGCAGCAGCCGCCCGCCCATCGGCGTGACCGTGCTGTCGAGCACGCCGAGCAGGGTGTGCTTCTGCTCGCCGTCGACGCGCGTGTCGAGCTCCAGGTGGCGGCGCGTGGCGGCGTTCATCGCGATCGCGCCGTCGCTCGATTCCAGCGCGATCGCGGTCAGGTGCGGCAGGCGCTGCTTCTGGGTTTCCTCGACGTAGCCCAGCAGCGCGCCCGCGGCGGCGATCGCCAGCGGGCGGTCATCGATGCCGAACGCGGTCAGGTCGTGGAGGCCGAAGAACCGCAGCAACTGGCGGCGCCCGGTGTCGGCGTCGAACAGCCACGGCGCGCGCCGGCGCACGCCCGTGCGCGTGGCGGCGAACGTTGGCCAGCCTTCTTCGTCGGGCAGCAGCAGCTCGGCCGGGTCCAGGCGCGCGAGCTCGGCGTCGAGCGCGTCGTCGCCGGCGACCTCGTTGACCAGGAAGCGGCCGCCGGCGAGGTCCGCCCAGGCCAGCCCGTAGGCGTCGCCCTTGCCGCGCGCGATCGCCAGCAGCAGGGTGTCGCGGCGCTCGGAGAGCAGCGCCTCGTCGGTCACCGTCCCGGGCGTGACGATGCGCACCACCTTGCGCTCGACCAGGCCCTTGCTAGCGGCCGGGTCGCCGATCTGCTCGCAGATCGCCACCGATTCGCCCAGCGCGACCAGCCGCGCGAGGTAGCCCTCGGCCGCGTGGTAGGGCACGCCGGCCATCGGGATCGGCTGCCCGCCCGACTGGCCGCGCTGGGTCAGGGTGATGTCGAGCAGCTTCGCGGCGCGGCGCGCGTCGTCGTGGAACAGCTCGTAGAAGTCGCCCATGCGGAAGAACAGCAGCACGTCGCGGTGTTCGGCCTTGGCTGCGAAGTACTGGCGCATCAAGGGCGTGTGCTGTTCGTGGGACATCGAATCCGGGGCAGGGCGGCAGCGGGAGCGCTAGTGTGCCCGAAGCCTGCGCGCGGGCCGAAATCCCGGCCGCCGGAAGCGTGTCCTGCGGCAGCTGCCAACGCTTCGTTCCGTGTGCTATACGTTGGCCCGATTCAGGTTTCGGCGGCATCGCCGCCGACGCTCCGGACGTTCCCCCCACGACGACCGGTCGGGCGCCTGAGGCCCCGCGCCGCGCGAGCGCCGCCGGTGTCTGCAAGGAACCGAACGACCGCATTGCGCGCGAGCGCATCCAACGAGGGGGAAACAACGACATGGCCAGCAGCCGACCGCAACGACGGATCCTTGCCGCCGCGGTGCTCGCGGCGTGCGCGACGATGGCATCGCTCGCCGCCGGCGCTCAGGAAGCGCCGGCGACCGGGCAACAGGCCGTGCCGGATGCCCGGGGCACGGACGCCAAGGCCGCCGGCGACGAGCCGGTCACCCTGGCGACCATGACCGTCACCGCGCAGAAGCGCGAGGAGGTCATGCAGGACGTTCCGATCATGATCACCGCGCTGCCGGAGCAACTGCTGCGCGACACCGGCGTGCGCGACATCAAGGACGCGCAGCTGCTGGTGCCCGGCCTGCACGTGAGCTCGACCACCAACGAGTCGCAGACCACCGCGCGCATCCGCGGCGTCGGCACCAACGGCGACAACGCCGGGCTGGAATCGGCGGTCGGCGTGGTCATCGACGGTGTGTACCGCCCGCGCACGGGCGTGGGCTTCGGCGACCTGGGCGAGATCGAGCGCATCGAGGTCATCAAGGGCCCGCAGGGCACGGTGTTCGGCAAGAACACCTCGGCCGGCGTGATCAACGTGGTCACCCGCCGCCCGAGCTACCAGCAGGAAGTCGAAGGCGAGATCACCGTTGGCGATTACAGCGAGCTCGGCGTGTCCGGCGCCTACAACGACGCGCTCGGCGACAACGCCGCCTTCCGCATCTATGCCGCGCAGCGCGAGCGTGACGGCCTGGTCGACGTCAATACGGGCAAGGGCCCGCGCCGGGAGACCGACGACGGCGACCGCAATTTCCACACCGTGCGCGGCCAGCTGCTGCTCGAGCCCACGGACGACCTCGACATCAACTTCATCGCCGACTTCACCAGCCGCGAGGAGAACTGCTGCGTCGGCGTGACCACCGAGCGCAACGCCCAGGGCGCGGGCCCGGCGGCGATCATCAACGCGCTGGCCGGCGGCAACGGCGTGATCCCGGTGCCGGACCCGGAGCGCAGGCTGGCCTACGCCAACCGCAGCACCGAGCAGGACGTCAAGGACAAGGGCGTGTCCGCGCAGGCCGACTGGACCACGCCCTGGTTCGGCGGCGCCACGCTGACGTCCATCACCGCCTGGCGCGACTGGCAGACCATCAACGCGATCGATTTCGACTTCACCGGCGCGGACATCCTCTACCGCCGCAACCAGTACGACGATTCCTCCACCGCGTTCGAGACCTTCAGCCAGGAGATGCGCCTGACCGGCAGCACCGACCGCATCGACTGGATGGTCGGGCTGTTCTATTCCGACGAGGACCTCGAGCGCCACGACCAGTACGTGGTCGGCGCCGACTACGAGCCCTACATGTCCACCCTGGTCGGCAGCCAGGTGCTCGGCGGGCTTGCGGCGCAACTGGCGCCGCTGGGCGTGACGGTGGATACCGCCAACCCGGCGACCTTCTTCTCGCAGGTCAGCGGCCGGCCGTTCGGCACCAGCTTCATCGGCGACGGCGGGCAGGACCTGTACGAGCAGAACTCGAAGAGCGCGGCGATCTTCAGCAACAACACCTTCCACGCCACCGACAGGCTCGATTTCACCGTCGGCGTGCGCTACACGCGCGACAAGAAGGACCTGCGCTCGACCTACGACAATCCCAACGGCGGCATCGGCTGCGGCTCGACGCTGTCCAACCCGGCGTCGCGGGTCGGCTCGGCGCTGGCCGCGCGCATCCCGGCCTGGGGCCTGCTCACGCCGGAGCAGCAGGCGGCCCTGATCGGCGCGGTTGCGCCGACGATCGTCGGCTACATGTGCCTGCCGTGGGCGAACGTGCTGCACGACGGCCGCGTGACCGACCAGTCGATGACCGAGAAGGAATGGTCGGGCACGGTCAAGGCCGCCTATCGCTGGAACGAGCACGTGATGACCTACGCCTCGGCCGCGCGCGGCTACAAGGGCGGCGGCTTCAACCTCGACCGCGTGCAGTCGGCCGACGGCCTGTCCAGCAGCGGCGCGGGCATCGTGCCGGTGGACGACACCTCGTTCCCGGGCGAGTTCGTCGACAGCTACGAGCTCGGCGCCAAGACCACCTGGAACGACGGCAACCTGCTGCTCAACGGCACTCTGTTCCACCAGGAGTTCACCGACTTCCAGCTCAACAGTTTCCTCGGCACCAGCTACGTGGTGCGCTCGCTGCCGGAGGTGACGTCCAAGGGCGCCGAGCTCGAGGTGCTGTGGCAGACCGGCCTCGACGGACTGAGCGTGCAGGGCGGCGTGACCTACGCCGACACCCGCTACGGCGACCAGCGCCCCTATGCGGACCTGCAGCCGGGCGGCGCGCTGCAGGCCTTGCCCGGCCACCACATCAGCTTCGCGCCGCTGTGGTCGGCGTCGGCCTCGCTCACCTACCAGCGCGAATTCGGCGCGGGACTGCTCGGGCGCTTCAACATCGGCAGCAAGTACGTGTCCGAGCACAACACCGGCTCCGACCTCGACCCGGAGAAGATCCAGGACGGTTTCGCGCTGGTGAACGCGCGCATCGGCATCGGCGCGCGCAGCGGCCGCTGGATGGTGGAGCTGTGGGGCCAGAACCTCACCGACGAGACCTACAAGCAGGTCGGCTTCGACGCCCCGCTGCAGCCTGGCGCCTGGAACGCCTTCCTCGGCCCGCCGCGCACCTACGGCGTGACCCTGCGCGTGCGCTACTGAGGCGCACGCCGTTGCCGGAACGCCAGGGCGGAACCGCCTTGGCGCGTGCGATCCGGGGACGTCCCGCAGGCCGGTGACGCACGGCAGCGACACCGCGCGCGAATTCGGCTACAACGGTCGCCCTTCGCCCCCGGGAAGCCACGCGATGCCGATCCCCACCGACGCCGACCTGCGCGTGCTCGCCGAATCCACCGGCGAAGACCTGCGCGCATCGCGCGACCACCTGGTCGCCGCCGAGAGCTGCACCGGCGGCTGGATCGCCAAGACCGTCACCGACATCGCCGGCTCCTCGGACTGGTTCGACTGCGGCATGGTCGCCTACAGCTACGAGGCCAAGCAGGCGCTGCTGGGCGTGCGCCCCGAGACGCTCGAGCAGCACGGCGCCGTCAGCCGCGAAACCGTGGTCGAGATGGTCTCGGGCGCGCTGGTGAACTCCGGCGCCAGCGTCGCGGTCGCGGTCACCGGCATCGCCGGCCCAGGCGGCGGCAGCGCCGACAAGCCCGTCGGCACCGTCTGGATCGGCTGGAAGCGGCGCGGCGGCTACGCGCGCGCGGAGGGCTTCCATTTCGACGGGGACCGCGAGCAGGTGCGGCGGCAGACGGTGGCGACGGCGCTGGAGGGACTCGGCAGGCTGCGGTGACGACTGCCGATTCGCACAACGTAGGCAGGTTGTGCGGCTCGAGGTGGCGGGCCAGGGCCCGCCCTACGCCGGATTGACATGCCATGCGCGTTAGTAGTATTACTACTAACCATGGACCTGACCGCCACCCAGCACGCCATCCTCGCCCTGATCGCCGAGCGCATCGAGGCCGAGGGCATGCCGCCCTCGCAGGCCGAGATCGCCCGCGCCTTCGGCTTCAGCGGCGTGCGCGCCGCGCAGTACCACCTCGACGCGCTCGAGGCCGCTGGCGCGATCGAGCGCGTCCCCGGCCGCGCCCGCGGCATCCGCCTGCTGCGCGCGCCCGAGGCCGCCCAGCAGCGGCTGCCGCTGCCGGCCGCCGCCAACGGCGACGTGCTGGAGCTGCCGGTGCTCGGCCAGGTCGCGGCCGGCGTGCCGATCGGCGCCGACATCGGCTCCGACCAGGTGGTGCTGATGGACCGCGCGTTCTTCTCGCCGGCGCCCGACTACCTGCTCAAGGTCAAGGGCGACTCGATGCGCGACGAAGGCATCTTCGACGGCGACCTGATCGGCGTGCACCGCACCGCCGACGCACGCTCGGGACAGATCGTCATCGCCCGCATCGACGAGGAGATCACCGTCAAGCTGCTCAAGGTCGGCAAGGACCGCATCCGCCTGCTGCCGCGCAATCCCGACTACGCCCCGATCGAGGTGCAGCCGGGCCAGGACTTCGCCATCGAAGGCCTGTACTGCGGCCTGGTGAGGCCGAACCGGTGAGCCGCGTGCCGCGTGTTTTTCCTGCCGCGCGCCGCGGCGTATCCCGACCCGACGGCGCGGCCCGCGCCGATGCCGCCGCCCCGGCTCGCCGTTCCATCCTGTCCATCGGCGTCGCGGTCGCAGCCCGTGCGATCCGGGCCGGCCAGACTGCCCCCAACACCCCAAATCAATGACGAGGACCGCCACGATGGACGAGAACAAGAAGCGCGCGCTTTCCGCCGCCCTGACCCAGATCGAGAAGCAGTACGGCAAGGGCTCGGTGATGCGCATGGGCGACCGCGTCGCCGAAGTGGTGCCGGTGATCCCGACCGGCTCGCTGCTGCTCGACACCGCTCTTGGCATCGGCGGCCTGCCGCGCGGCCGCGTGGTCGAGATCTACGGTCCCGAGTCCTCGGGCAAGACCACGCTGACCCTGCAGACCGTCGCACAGTGCCAGAAGATGGGCGGCGTGTGCGCCTTCATCGACGCCGAGCATGCGCTCGACCCCGGTTATGCCGCCAAGCTCGGCGTCAACGTCGAGGACCTGCTGGTCTCGCAGCCCGACACCGGCGAGCAGGCGCTGGAGATCGCCGACATGCTGGTGCGCTCCAACGCCGTCGACATGGTGGTCGTCGACTCGGTCGCCGCGCTCACCCCGCGCGCCGAGATCGAGGGCGAGATGGGCGACCAGTTGCCCGGCCTGCAGGCGCGCCTGATGAGCCAGGCCCTGCGCAAGCTCACCGGCAACATCAAGCGCAGCAACTGCATGGTGTTCTTCATCAACCAGCTGCGCATGAAGATCGGCGTGATGATGCCCGGCCAGAGCCCGGAGACCACCACCGGCGGCAACGCGCTGAAGTTCTACGCCTCGGTGCGCCTGGACATCCGCCGCATCGGCTCGATCAAGAAGGGCGACGAGATCATCGGCAACCAGACCAAGATCAAGGTGGTCAAGAACAAGATGGCGCCGCCGTTCAAGCAGGTGATCACCGAGATCCTGTACGGCGAGGGCATCAGCCGCGAGGGCGAGCTGATCGACATGGGCGTGGACGCCAAGCTGGTCGAGAAGTCCGGCGCCTGGTACAGCTACGACGGCGAGCGCATCGGCCAGGGCAAGGAGAACGCCCGCCAGTACCTCAAGGAAAACCCGGCGGTCGCGGCCAAGCTGGAGGGCGCGCTGCGCGCGGAGTTCACCCCGGCCATCGCCGACTCGCGCGCGGAAGGGGACGACAGCGAGGCCTGAGCAGGCCTCGCGTCGCCCGACGGCCGGTCCGATGCCCGGACCCGAATCGCCGCCTGACGCCCCGCGCCGCAAGCGCAGGCGTCCCGAGCCGAGCCCGGCGCAGCGCGCGCTGGGCCTGCTGGTGCGGCGCGAGCATTCGCGCAAGGAACTCGCACGCAAGCTGGCCGCGCGCGGCGTCGACCAGGCCGACGCCGCGGCGGCCGTCGAGCGCATGGCCGCCTCGGGCTGGCAGGACGACGCCCGGTTCGCGACCAGCCTGGCGCGCTCGCGCGCGAGCGCCGGCTACGGCCCGCTGCGGATCCGCGCGGAGCTGGGCACCCACGGGCTCGAAGCCGCGACCATCGCCGCGGCATTCGCCGCGCTGGCCGAAGCGGGCGAGGACGACTGGGCCGGGCAGGCGCGGCAGTTCGCCCGCCGGCGCTTCGGCGCCGACCTCGCCGCGGACCCGGCGCGCCGGCGCAAGGCGGCCGACTTCCTGCTGCGCCGCGGCTTCGACGGCGACGCGATCCGCTTCGCCACGCGCGGCGGCCCGGACATCGACTGAGCGGCGCGCGATGCGGGGCAATCGCCGGCCGGGAGCGGCTGGCGGCCTGTTAATCTAGGCGCATTGGGTTGCCTGCCCGGTCCCGCGTCCGCACTTCCCGTGGACACCGCGGTGCCTTGCCGCACCCGCCCGCCCACGGTCCCCCGCATGTCCACGCCCAAGCCTTCGACCCCGACCACCTCCGACATCCGCCGCGATTTCCTCGACTTCTTCGCCGGCAAGGGCCACACCATCGTGCCCTCCGCGTCGCTGGTGCCGGGCAACGACCCGACGCTGCTGTTCACCAACTCGGGGATGGTCCAGTTCAAGGACGTGTTCCTCGGCGCCGAGAAGCGCAGCTACGTGCGCGCGGCCGACGTCCAGCGCTGCCTGCGCGCGGGCGGCAAGCACAACGACCTCGACCAGGTCGGCTACACCGCGCGCCACCACACCTTCTTCGAGATGCTGGGCAACTGGTCGTTCGGCGACTACTTCAAGACCGACGCGATCCTCTGGGCCTGGGAACTGCTCACGCAGGTCTGGAAGCTGCCGCCCGAGCGCCTGCTGGTCACCGTCTACCACGACGACGACGAGGCATTCGACATCTGGCATCGCCAGGTTGGCCTGCCCGCCGATCGCATCATCCGCATCGGCGACAACAAGGGCGCGCCGTACGCTTCCGACAACTTCTGGCAGATGGCCGACACCGGGCCCTGCGGCCCATGCACCGAGATCTTCTACGACCACGGCGCGCACATCCCCGGCGGCCCGCCGGGCTCGCCCGACGAGGACGGCGACCGCTTCATCGAGATCTGGAACCTGGTGTTCATGCAGTTCGACCGCGCCGCCGACGGCACGCTGTCGAAGCTGCCGGCGCCGTGCGTGGACACCGGCATGGGCCTGGAGCGCCTGGCCGCGGTGCTGCAGGGCGTGCACGGCAACTACGAGATCGACCTGTTCCAGGCCCTGATCCGCCGCGCCGCCGAGCTCACCGGCACCACGGACCTGTCGAACAAGTCGCTGCGCGTGATCGCCGACCACATCCGCGCCTGCAGCTTCCTCATCGTCGACGGCGTGCTGCCCTCCAACGAGGGCCGCGGCTACGTACTGCGCCGGATCATCCGCCGCGCGCTGCGCCACGGCTGGATGCTGGGCGTGCGCCGGCCGTTCTTCCACCAGCTGGTCGCCACGCTCGACGACCTCATGGGCGCGGCGTATCCGGAACTCACGCAGAACCGCGCGCTGGTCGAGCGCGCATTGCTCGCCGAGGAAGAGCGCTTCGCCGAGACGCTCGACTCGGGCATGCGCATCTTCGACGAGATCGCCGCGCGCGACGCTTCGAATGCCGCCGATTCGAATGGTGCCGCTTCCAATGGCGCCGCTTCCAATGGCGTGATCCCCGGCGCGGACGCGTTCCGCCTCTACGACACCTACGGCTTCCCGGTCGACCTGACCGCCGACATCGCGCGCGAGCGCGGGCTGTCGGTCGACATGGCGGGCTTCGAGGCGGCCATGGAGCGCCAGCGCCAGACCGCGCGCGCGGCCGGCAAGTTCAGCTCGAACACCGGCCTGCCGGCCGACCTGGTGGCGAAGCTGCAGCCCACCGGATTCCTCGGCTACGACAGCCTCGCCGCGGGCGGCCTGCAGGTGGTCGCGCTGCTGCGCGACGGCCGCCCGGTCGATGCGATCGAGGCGGGCGAGGAGGCCGTGGTCTTCCTCGACCGCACTCCGTTCTACGCCGAATCCGGCGGCCAGGTCGGCGACACCGGCGAGCTGGACGAGCAGGGCGTGCGCTTCGAAGTGGCGGACACGCAGAAGTACGCCGGCCAGTTCCACGGCCACGTCGGCCGGCTCGCAGTCGGCACGCTGAAGGTCGGCGACCACCTGGTCGCATCGGTCGACGGCGCGCGCCGCGGCGCCACCATCCTCAACCACAGCGCCACCCACCTGCTGCACGCCGCACTGCGCGGCGTGCTGGGCACGCACGTCGCCCAGAAGGGCTCGCTGGTCGCGCCCGACCGCCTGCGCTTCGACTTCTCGCACTTCCAGCCGATGACCGCGGCCGAGCTGGCCGAGGTCGAGCGCCGGGTCAACGCCGACATCCGCGCCAACCACGAAGCGGAGGTGCGGCACATGGGCATGCAGGAAGCGCTCGACTTCGGCGCGATGGCGCTATTCGGCGAGAAGTACGGCGAGCGCGTGCGCGTGCTGCGCATGGGCGAGGCGTCGACCGAGCTGTGCGGCGGCACCCACGTCTCGCGCACGGGCGACATCGGGCTGTTCAAGATCGTGTCCGAAGGCGGCGTGTCCGCCGGCGTGCGCCGCATCGAGGCGCTGACGGGGCAGGGCGCGCTGGACCACGTGGCCGAGGAGGAGCAGCGGCTGGAAGAGGCGGCGCGCCTGCTCGGCGGCAACGCCGCGGACGTCGCCGACAAGCTGCGCGCGCTGCTGGAACGACAGAAGAAGCTCGATCGCGAACTCGAGTCCATCAAGGCCAGGGCGGCGAGCGGCGCGACCGCGGACCTGGCGGGATCGGCCGTCGACGTCGACGGCGTCAAGGTGCTCGCGGCGCGGCTCGAGGGCTTCGACGCCAAGGCGCTGCGCGATGCGGTCGATCGACTCAAGCAGCAGCTCGGCGACGCCGTCGTCGTGCTGGCGGGCGCGGGCGAGGGCAAGGCCGCACTGGTCGCGGGCGTCGCCGGCACGGCGCTCAAGCGCATCAAGGCGGGGGAACTGCTTTCGCACATCGCCGCCCAGATCGGCGGCAAGGGCGGCGGTCGTCCGGACCTCGCCCAGGGCGGCGGCGAAGACGGGCCGGCGCTGGCCAAGGCGCTCGACGGTACGCCTGCATGGGTGGCCGCCCGGCTGCATGAATGACGCCCCAAGGCATGACTTCCGGAGGTTGCCGCTGGCCGGCGGCTGCCCGTAACATCGTTCACTTTTCCGGCCTGTAAACGTTTTTTTCGGCGCAGGCCGAAGGACGTCCGACCCGGTTGCGGGCCGGTCAATGGAGATAGACAAATGTTGATCCTTACCCGCCGCGTCGGCGAAACCCTGATGATCGGCGACTCGGTGACCGTGACCGTGCTCGGCGTCAAGGGCAACCAGGTGCGCATCGGCATCACCGCGCCCAAGGACGTGGCAGTCCACCGCGAGGAAATCTACGAACGCATCCAGCGCGGCGACGACGCCGACGCCAAGGCACGCCCCGCCGCCGGAGGTTTGCCGGACCCGGAGTGACCCGGTATCCTTCGCCCCCTGTTCTGGCCAGTCAGCGTCATCGCCAGCCAGTCCGGAGAGTTGCCCGAGAGGCCGAAGGGGCTCCCCTGCTAAGGGAGTATGGGGTCAAAAGCTCCATCGAGGGTTCGAATCCCTCACTCTCCGCCAGTTCCTGAATGTCGTGTCCCGCGATGCTTTCGCAGGCTCCCGTCGATGCCCTTGCGGGGCGCGGCAGGGCAAGTCGGTCGATTGACGAAGCAGCCGGCATTCCGGCAAAATTCCGCTTCTGTTTCACGCGCGCCCGTAGCTCAGCTGGATAGAGCACCAGGCTACGAACTTGGGGGTCGGGAGTTCGAATCTCTCCGGGCGCGCCATTTGAACGAGAAAGGCCGGCGGGCATCCGCCGGCCTTTTTTTTGCGCGGCCGCCGGCGTGGCCCGTCGCGCCCGCATCGCTTCTGGCCGGCGCGCGCACGCGCCCGGCGGCGCCGCTCAACCCTGGCGGCGGAAGCTGAAACCCTCGTAGCCGTCGATGCGGCAGCCCGGCTCGAACGGCACCCGCAGGTTGCGCTCCTCCGAATGCCACTGGTCGAGCTTCGCGTAGCCCAGCGCTTCCATCGCGGCGACGAACTCCGGGATCGCGGACACGCGATACGGCAGCACGGCCTTGCCGATGTTCTGCAGGGTGAAGTAGCCGTGGCGCGGATGCATCGGCACCAGGTTGACCAGCACGTGGCGCGGAGGCTCCGCCAGTTCCGACAGCAGCTCCGGCAGCGAATAGTCGAGGTACTGCAGCGCGCCGCTGGTGAGCAGCACTTCGCGGCCGCTGGCATCGTGACGCGAGGCGGCGAAACGCAGGCGCTGCTCCGGATCGTGTTCCACCGCCCATTCGGCGCCGGCTTCCATCACGTCGGGCACGTCGTGCACGGTCCAGCGCAGGTCGGCGGGGAAATCGGCGTAGCGCCGGAAGCCGTAATAGGTCACGCCGATGTGGCCGCCGAGGTCGAAGAAGTCCCGCTGGCCGTCGTCGAGCAGGCGCTTGACCCAGTAGAGCAGCGGGTAGTCGCTGACCCGGATCTTCTCGTGCTGTTCGCGATACATGCCGCCGGCGCCGGCGTAGGCATAGCTCTTGGGCAGCGCCGCCGGTGCGGCCGCCTTGGCCTCCGCATAGCTGGCGTAGGCGCCGTAATAGCTGTTGCCGCCGTGGAACGGGCGCTGGAAGATGCGCCGGTACAGCGGCTTGCCGAGCAGGCTGAGCACGGGCAGCTCGGCGCTCTCGTTGGCGATGTGGCGCAGCTTCTGCGCCAGCCAAGCGTTGTCTGCGTATTCCATCGTCTCTCGCTGGAGGGGACTCTTCCTCTTCCAACGCGATCAGGACCTTCGGGAGGACGGCCCCGCCGGCAACGCCGCCCATGGCATCCGCGCGCGTGCAGCGCCGGCGCGCGCGGGATACGCTGCGGCGATGCCTTCACGAGACGCCCCGACGCCCGGCCCGCAGCCTTCCGGCGAGATCGCCCGGCACGAGGCGACGCCGGCGCTTGCGGACGCGTTCGACCGGGCATGGCGGCACGCGGGCGGCGACCGCCTCGCGCGCGAAGCCTTGCAGGGGATCCTGGCGCTGTTCTTCGACCTGGACGCGTGGTCGCCCTGGCTCGGCGAGGCGCGGGCGCTGCTCGACACCGACGAACTCGGGCGGGTCGGGCGCAAGCGGCGTGCGCGCGACGGCGACGAGCTGGCGCTCGGCTACGGCCTCCACCGCCTCGTGCTCGGCCGCGTGCTCGGCCGCGCTGCGCGCGACGTCCCGCTCGGGCGCGACCGGCTCGGCCGCCCCTGCCTGCGCGGCGACGAATGGCAGACCAGCCTGAGCCACGCCGGCGGCGCCGTCGCCGTGGCGGTGAGCGGGCGCGGCGTGGTCGGCGTCGACCTCGAGGCCGCCGCGCGCGCCGCGCAGATGGAAGAGATCGCGGGGCGGGTGCTGCATCCGGGCGAGCACGCGGCCGTCGCCGGCCTGCCGGAGCCGGCGCGCGCGCGGGAGCTGTTGGCACTGTGGGTGCGCAAGGAGGCCCTGCTCAAGGCCGCCGGCATCGGGCTGGCGCGCGAGATGGACAGCTTCCGCGCGCCCGACGGCGAGCCGGTCGCGCTGCCCGCGATGGACGGACCCGATGGTGCGGGCGCGGTCGTGCGGATGCTCGACGCCGGCCCCGGTTGGGTGGCCGCCGTCGCCGGCCTGCCCGGGCTGCGGGCCGTGGCCAACTGGCTGCCGCCGCCGCGCGACTGAGCGAAGCCGGGCAGCGCCCCGGCTCGCACGCCAGCCTTGCCGTGTTTGCCGGATCCGCGCCATGGCGTCCGGACTCCGCGGATTTGCGCGTTGTCTCCAGCGTCACGACCCGGGCGGGAGCCGTCCGGGCAACGCGCACACGAGGGGGGACCCCATGAAGCCATCCGGAATCCGCGGCGGGCGCGCCATCGCATCCGTCCGCCACGCGCCGCGCGGGGGCGCGCCATGAAGATGCCGCTGAAGAGTCGCAAGAGCCGCGCCGTCTTCAACCTCTGGCTGGCCGAGCTCGCGCTGAGCTGCGTGGCGGTCACCGTCGCGGCGTGGCTGCGCTTCTACGCCGATCCCGACACCCACCTGGCGTTCGCGCAGGATGCGCCGGTGCGCACCGCGCTGGTGGCGATCTGCACCACCGGCGCGATGGCCGCGTTCGGCCTGTACCAGGTGCACACGCGCTACAACCGCATGGACCTGGTGCTGCGGCTGCTGATGTCGTTCGCCTTCGGCGGGGTCGCGCTGCTGGTGATGTACTACCTGGTGCCGCAGACCTACATCGGCCGCGGCGTGCTCGCCATCGCGCTGACGCTGGCCTTCCTCATGGTGTTCGTGCTGCGGCTGGGGTTGCAGCGGGTGTTCGACGCCGACGCGTTCAAGCGCCGCGTGCTGGTGCTGGGCGCGGGACGCAGCGCCGACCTGATCAACAGCCGCCTGCGCCGGCGCAGCGACCGCCATTCGTTCCTGCTGGTCGGCTTCCTGCCGACCCCGGGGCAGGCCGAGCTGGTGGCACCGTCGCTGCTGGTGCGCAGCGCCACGCCGCTGGTCGAGCTGGCGCGCGAGCTCGCCGTGCAGGAGATCGTGGTCGCGGTCGACGAACGGCGCGGCGGCCTGCCGACCGAGCAGCTGCTGGCCTGCGCGCAGCGCGGGATCACCGTCACCGACCTGCCGGACTTCTTCGAGCGCGAGGCGGGCATGCTCAAGCTCAACGTGCTCGAGCCTTCGGCCCTGATCTTCTCCGGCGGCTTCGACCATTCGCTGCCCAGGCAGCTGAGCAAGCGCTTCTTCGACCTCGTCGCGGCCAGCGCACTGCTGCTGGTCGCCTGGCCCTTCATGCTCCTGGTGGCGGTCGCCGTACGCCTGGAGTCCGCGGGCCCGGTGCTCTACCGGCAGGTGCGGGTCGGCGAAAGCGGCGCGAGCTTCGAGCTGGTCAAGTTCCGCAGCATGCGCGCGGACGCGGAGAAGGACGGCGTCGCGCGCTGGGCCAACAAGGACGACGACCGCACCACGCGCGTCGGCCGCTTCATCCGCAAGACCCGCCTGGACGAACTGCCGCAGCTGTTCAACGTGCTGCGCGGCGACATGAGCTTCGTCGGCCCGCGGCCGGAGCGGCCGCAGTTCGTCGACCAGCTCAACCGCGAGATCCGCTACTACGGCATCCGCCATTCGGTGAAGCCGGGCCTGACCGGCTGGGCGCAGCTGCGCTATCCCTATGGCGCCTCGGTGACCGACGCCGAGGAGAAGCTCAAGTTCGACCTGTTCTACGTCAAGAACCAGGGCCTGACCTTCGACCTGATGATCCTGCTGCAGACCGTGGAAGTGGTGCTGTTCGGCCGCGGGGCGCGCTGACGCCGGCCGCGGCCTTGAACGCGGCCGTCCGGATCCGATGCATCCATCGATGGTCCGTGCACGCAAGGCGCAAGGGATCGCAGCCTGGCCGCGCGTCGAGCAAGCCGCCGTCCTGCACCCTCTACTCGTCGCTCGCGACGTCGGCGTCGGCCTGCGTCGACTCCGGCGGCGGCGATGCCGTCGCGGTGCGGAGCGGGTGCAGCGGCGAGCTGTACCAGTCGACCAGCCGGTCGTCCTCGAAGCGCAACCACGACGGACCGTAGGACCACTCGGTGCCGCTCCACTGCATCGGCTCGCCCTGGATCCCGCGGACGGTGTCCGGGTCCATGCCGAGCTCGAGGCGGGCCTGCGCCTGCGCATCGTCGCCCGCGCCATCGTCCGCGAGGGGAACGGCGCGCGCCGGTCGCGGATGGCGGCTGGCTGCGTCGTCGTCCTTCCGCGTGCCGATCGCGGCGATGATGATCGCCACCGCGACCAGCGCCAGCAGCGGCGCGCGCAGCGAACGTCGCAGCGCATTGCCCGTCGCGGGCGGTGCCGCGGCGGGCGGCGGCGAAGGCGCCATCGCGGCCATCGACATGCGTTCGCGAGACGCCGCGGGCGGGGCGGGCGCTGCCGGCGCCGCGCCTGGCAGGCGGCCGTGCTTGCGGTGGAAGCGCAGCGCCTTGGCGTACAGCGGCAGGAATTCCGACAGCGGGATCTGGCCGGCGTCGGCGGCGGCGCCGGCGTTGCCGGGCAGGTCGGGATGCTGCGCGCGGATCCGTCGCCGGCAGGCGCGCTTGAACTCCTCCAGGCTGCAGTCGGCCCCGATGCCGAGGCGGGCATACAGCTGTGAGAAGTCCGCGGACATGGTGCGCGCGGCCTATCGCCCGTGCGACCCGCGTGCCGGGACGACGCGCGTTCGCGCGCGGGGAGCGGTTCCGTCCAGTTTCCGCGGCGCCCGGCCTGCCCTTGACTGCCTGCCCACGCCGCGCCGCCTCAGACGATGAAGGGCGTGACCAGCGAGGCCAGTTCCAGCCGCGAGCGCAGGTGCTCGGCCAGGCGCAGGCTCAGGGCCACGATGGTGAACGTGGGAAACGCCCAGCCGCCGGTCGGGAAGACCGAGCTGCCGGCCACGTACAGGTTGTCGATGCCGTGCACGCGGCAGTCGCGGTCGACCACGCCGCGCTTGGGGTCGTCGTCCATGCGCGTGGTGCCGAGGTGGTGCGAGGTGCCGTACACCTCCGGCGGCACCGAGTCGTCCTCGGCCGCCACCCACGGTTCGGGCTGGAAGCGGCCGTTGCACACGCGCGCCAGTTCGTTGCCGAACAGCCTGGCGGCGGTGCGGTAGGTGTGCCGGTCGAGCGCGGTCAGCCGCCAGTCGACGCAGACCTTGCGCTGGCCGAGCGCGTCGCGCTCCTCGCCGAGGGTGACCCGGCTGTCCGGGTTGGGTTCCTGCTCGAAGTAGCCGACCAGGGCCACGTGGTCGCTCGCGACCGTGGGCTTGCGCGCCAGCTTGCGCACGAACGCGCGCGCGATGTCGCCGATCCCCAGCCCCACGCGCAGCGCCAGCTTGCCCAGCCCGTCCTGGCTGGCGGCCGCGGCGCGCACCGCGGCCTGGGGCTCGCCGTTCTTGCGCGCGGACAGGCGCGAGGCCAGCGTTCCTTCCTCGCCGATGCGCTGCGCGTGCAGCGTCGACTTGAGCTCGCGCAGTGCGCGGATGCCGTTGGGCACGTGCCCCTCGATCGCGAACGGACGCACCCGCGCGCTGAGGATGCGATGGTCGCGCTGGGCTTCCTCGGTCAGGCAGATCTCGGGGAACGAGGCCACCGGCCGCTTGTCGCGGTTGCGGTCGTAGGGCCGCGCGAGCCGCTGCGGGTCGTCGGTGTGGACGGTGCCGAGCTTGCCGCTGGGATGGTCCATGAAGTAGCGGCCGACGAGGTCGTGCCGGTTGCCCAGGCCCCCGGGCACGACCGAATCCGACAGCAGCAGCAGGCGCGCGTTCTCGATCCCGCCGCAGGCCAGCACGTACTGGCGCGCGCGGATCGTGCCGCGGCGGCCGTCGAGCGTGCCGATGCGCGCCTGCTGCACGGCCTCGCCGGAGGCGGCCGCCTCCAGCTCCAGCAGGTTGGCGTGCAGCAGCACGTCGATGTTCGGCGCCCGCTCCAGGTCGCCGCGGTAGGCGTCGCCGAACAGGATCGGGCTGTAGGCGAAGATCTTGTTGACCACGCTGCGCTCGTCGAACGGCAGCGGCGGGTAGGAGGGCCGGGTCAGGAACGAGTCGGCGACGAAGTCGTGCGACTCGATCCGGCAGAACGCGCGCGCGCTGGCGTAGTGCGGCTTGAGCTCGTCGTAGCCGAACGGCCAGCCGCTGTGCGGCACCCATTCGCGCGGGTGCAGCTCGCCCAGCGGGATGCAGCCGCCGCCCCACAGGTTGCACGAGCCGCCGAACACGCGCATGCGCGAAATCGACGGATCGAACGGAGGCGAGCCGATCGAGGAACCCTCGTAGAGCGCCTGGTTGCGCTCCTCGCCCGCCAGTCCGCCGCTTTCGACCACGCAGACCCGGACCCCGCTGCCCAGGAACGACCAGGCGATCGCCAGTCCGGCCGCCCCGGCGCCGATGATGCACAGGTCCGCCTCGATGTCGGGGGACAGCGATTGGTTTCGGTAATCGATGATCAAGCGTGCTCTCCGGACGCAATCGGCCGCGGGGGATGACCGCGGCCTGAATACAGCAACGCGGAATGGCCCCCGGAAACGGCCAGCGCTCGCGGTGGTGGATCGCGCGTTTGCCCCGGCCCGGGGCGGGGATGGCGCCCGGCGGGTGCGCCGGCAGTGGTTCCCGGCCGGCCCGGGCGCACCGGCTCGGTCGGCCGGAAGCGTTCGCGCTTGCCGTTACTCCAGCTCAGGCAGAACGCGGGGCGAACATGGGGAACATGGACGGGATGCGCGAACAGCGGATGCGTGCGCAGCTGCAGGCCATCGAGGACAGGCTGGACGGGCATCCGGGGGTCGCGCGCAGCGCGGCCGCCGTGCGTGGCGACCGCCTGGTCGCCTACGTGGCGATGCAGGCCGGCCAGGCGCCGGGCGAGGACGCCCTGCGCGAGCACCTGAAGTCGGCGCTTCCGGCCTACATGGTGCCGCGCCACTTCGTGCTGCTCGACGCGCTGCCGCTGGGCGCGGACGGCAGCGTCGACCGCGACGCATTGCCCGACCCGTTCGCGGAAGCCACCGCGCCGGCGCCGGCCGCCGCCGCAGGCGCGGGGACGGACCCGCGCGTCGCCTATCTCTCGGGACTGTGGTCGCAGCTGCTCGACCGGCCGGTCGAGCCCGGCGACAACTTCTTCGACCTCGGCGGCCACTCGATGCTGGCCGTGCAGATGGCCAACCGGGTGCGCAACGACACCGGTGCGCGCATCCAGCTGATGACGCTCGCCTCGCAGACGCTGGCGCAGATCGCCGCCGAACTGCCGGCCCTGGGCGCGAAGCCGCAGGCGTCGGGCTTCGGCTCGCGCCTGGTCGGCAACCTCAAGGGCATGCTGCGCGGCGCCGGCGCCGCCGGGCAATCATGAGCAGGCCGCGCCTGCCGCCGGGACGCCGCGCGGCGCGCGCGGCCGCGCTGTGCCACCGCGTTCCGCACGGGCGAGGCTGACATGCCCGAAGTGTTCTTCTTCGGCACGCCGCGGCGTCCGCTGCTCGGGCTGCGCCATGCGCCCGCGGCGCAGGCACGTGGCGCGGTGCTGGTGTGCGCGCCGCTGCTGCAGGACGGCATCCGCTGCCAGCGCGCGCTGTGGAGCCTGGCCGAATCGCTGGCCGCGGTCGGCGTCGAGGTGCTGCGCTTCGACTGGCATGGCAGCGGCGATTCGCCGGGCAGCAGCCGTGACCTGCGTGTCGACGGCCTGGTCGAGGACGTCGCCGCGGCGGCGGCTTTCCTGTCCGCGTCCGCACCCGGCGCGCGCATGCGACTGCTCGCGCTGCGCGAGGCCGCGCTGCCGCTGCTCGCGCACGCGGCCGGCGCCGGCGAGCCGGTCGACGTGGTGCTGTGGGCGCCGGTGCTCGACGGCCGCGCGCTGGTCGCCGGCTGGCGTCGGCAGCATGGCCACCAGCTGCACGCGGCCGGCCGGTTCCTGTCGAAGGACGTGGCCGGCGACGACGACGAACTGCTCGGCTTCGCCCTCGATCCGTCGCTGCCGGCCGATCTCGCCGGGCTCGACGGCAGCTGCCTGGCGCTGCCCCGCGGAAGCCGGCTGGCGATCGTGCACTGGCCGGGCGCGCCGGTCGATGCGGCGTTCGTGCAGCTGCAGCGCGCGGCCGGAGTGGAAGTGGACGTGGTCGCGCTGGAAGGCGTCGACGAACCGGCCTGGGACGATCCGGCGCAGTTCGAGCTGCAGCTGTTCCCGCGCCGCGCGGTGAACCGCCTCGCGGCCCACCTGGCAGGCGCCGCGTGAGCGCGGTCGGCATGCCCGCGGCCGGGCCGTGGCAATCGATCGCCGCCGGCGGCGAGACCGTGCACGTGTTCGGCGACGGGCTGGTCGGCGCCATCACGCACCCGGTGGGCCGGGTCGAGCGCAAGGACGCCGCGGTCATCCTGTTCAACGCCGGCATGGTCCAGCGCAGCGGGCCGCATCGCGGCTCGGTGCAGCTGGCACGCGCGCTCGCCGAGCGTGGCTTCGCGGTGCTGCGCTTCGACCAGTCGGGCCTCGGCGACAGCCCGGTGTCCGCGCAGGCCACGGGCAACCGCCGCGGCGAGGAGCTGGCCGCGGCGATCGACCTGCTGGTCGCGGAAACCGGGGCGCGCCGCTTCGTCGTCGGCGGCATCTGCTCGGCGGCGGACAACGCCTTCCGCCTCGCCGCAGGCGAGACGCGCGTGCACGGCCTGCTGCTGCTCGACGGGCTGGCCTACCGCACGCCCGGCTGGTGGCTGCGCCACCTGCCGCCGCGCCTGCGTCCGCGCAAGCTGTGGAACTGGTGGCGCCAGCGCGGATCCAGCGCCGACATGGCCAATTTCCGCGATTTCCCGACGCGCGCGCAGGCGGTGACGCAGATGCAGGCGATGGCGGCGCGGGGCATGCGCATGCTGTTCGTCTACACCGGCGGCGCCTACCGCTACTTCAACCATGCCGGGCAGTTCGCGGCCTGCCTCGGGCCCGGCGCGCGTTCGCCCCGGGTGTCGCTGGCGTACTGGCGCGACTGCGACCACACCTTCTATCGCGCCCGCGACCGCGCACGGCTGCAGGCGCTGGTCGCGGACTGGCTCGAGCGCGAATTCGGCACCGGCGCCGCCGGCCAGGCCTAGCGCCCGGCTTTCGCGCAGGCTTCGCGGCGCAGTCGCCGGGATTGTTCGCCGCGCCCGGGAACGCAGCCGGGACAGCCGATGTCGACCATGGCGCCGGCCAATCCGGTCCCGCGCCGATGCCGAAGAATCCGTCGAAAGGCCGCGGCGATCCCCCGATGCTGGCCTGCAGCAGCCCGTGGATGCGTTTGTCCCGGTACGCGGCACGGATCCGCGGCATGCATCGGGGAGGAGGGGCAATGACGGCGAATCCGCAGTGGGCGCACGACCGGGCGCAGCCGATCGGCTTCGACGGGCCGCTGGTCGATTTCGACGACGCCAACTTCGACCCGTGGCGCATCCAGCCCGTGCGCCACCACCTGTGCGAACACCCGCTGCTGCAGCTGCCCGCGCTGGTCGGGCTCGGCCAGCGGCTCGAGGCGCTCGACAGCATCCGCACGCACGACGGCGGCGCCACCGCCGGCACGCCGTTCGGCGAGGCGCCGGACCTGCATCCGAACCGCAAGTCAGCCGCCGGCACGCTCGGCGACGTCGCCGCGGCCAATGCGTGGATGTCGCTGCTCAACGTCCAGATCGACCCGACCTACCGCGAGCTGGTCGGCACCGTGCTCGACAGCATCCAGGCCCAGGTCGAGCGCCACGACCCCGGCATGTCGCACCGCTCCGGGTGGATCTTCGTCACCTCGCCCAACGCGGTGACGCCGTTCCACTTCGACAAGGAGCACAACTTCATCCTGCAGGTGCACGGCCGCAAGCGCGTCTACGTCTGGGACCCGACCGACACCGTCGTGGCCAGCGAGCACGCGCGCGACCGCTTCCACCACCGCCACGACCGCCATCTGCTGCAGTGGCGCGAGGAGTTTCGCGAGCGCGCGCACGTGTTCGACCTCGGGCCGGGCGAGGGCGCCTACATGCCCTCGACCGCGCCGCACATGGTCGAGAACGGCGACGGCCCGTCGGTGACGGCGAGCTTCACCTACTACACGCATTCCACGCGCCGCGACGCGCTGCTGCACACCGCGCACTCGATCCTGCGCGAGGCCGGCGTCACGCCGCCGCCGGTCGGCCGCCATGGCTGGCTCGACGCCGCCACCCACGCCGGCATCTTCGCCGCGGCCGGCATGCGCCGCATCGCCACCACGCTCGCCGGCAAGCCCGAACTCAGCCGCCGCGCACGCTTCGCCCTGGTCGCCCAATGAACGCTCCCACCCTGCTCGACGTCCTGCCCTGCCGCGCCGACAACGGCGATGCCCTGCCGCGGCATCTCGACGCCCGGCTCGACGCAGCCGTCGTCGCAGGCCTGCGCGCGCGCGGCGAGCCCGCCGATGCCCTGCTGCGCAGCGCGCTCGCGCTGGGCGAGCGGCGCCTGACCGGCGCGGATCCCGCCACGGCCGGATCCGATCCGGCGCTTTCCTGCGAAGCCACGGCCTGGGCCGTGGGCGAGGCCGCGTCGTCGCACGCGGCCTCGCACTGGTCGCTGTCGCTCGACGACGGCAGGCTGCGCGCCGAGTACCGCGCGCCGCTCACCGAGGAGGCCGCCGCGATCCTGCTCGCCTGCGCGCAGCGCGCGCTGGCGGCGATGGCGCGCGACGGCTTCGACGCAGGCACCTTCGACGTGGTCGACCCCGTCGAACGCCGGCGCATGCTGGTCGACTGGAACGACAACGCCGGCAACCGCCCGGCCTTCGCCAGCGTGCATGCGGGCTTCGCCGCGATGCGCGACGCCCATCCGGGCGCGCCGGCGGTAGCCGACGCCGGCGCCTCGCTCAGCTATCGCGAGCTCGACGCCCGCGCCGCCGCGCTCGCGCGCCGCCTGCGCGGCCACGGCGTGGCCGCCGGCGAGATCGTCGCCGTGGCGATGGAGCGTTCGATCGACGCCGTGGTCGCGGTGCTCGGCGTGCTCAAGGCCGGCGCGGCCTACCTGCCGCTCGACGCCACCCACCCGGCCGACCGCCTGGCCTACATGCTCGACGACGCGCGCGTGCGCGTGGCGATCATGGGCCGCGACGACCTCGCGTTGCCGCCGCAGGTGCGCGCGATCGCGATCGGCGACGCGGACGCCGGCGACGACGCGTCCCCCGAAGCCGACGTCGACGTCGACCGCGACGCGCTCGCCTACGTGATGTACACCTCCGGCTCGACCGGCCTGCCCAAGGGCGTGGAGATCCCGCACCGCGGCATCCTGCGCCTGGTGGTCGGCGTCGACTACATCCGGCTCGGCCCGGACACCCGCATGCTGCACTGCGCGCCGCTGGGCTTCGACGCCTCGACGCTGGAGATCTGGGGCCCGCTGCTCAACGGCGGCTGCGTCGCCGTGCACGACGAGGGCGTGCCGACCGGCAAGGGCCTGGCCGCGTCGATCGCGCGCCACGACATCACCACCCTGTGGCTGACCTGCGCGCTGTTCAACGCCGTGGTCGACGAGGACCCGCGCCTGCTGTCCGGCGTGCGCGAGCTGTTCACCGGCGGCGAGGCGCTGTCGGTCGACCATGTGCGGCGCATGCGCGCCACCGTGCCGGAGGTGGCGCTGTTCAACGCCTACGGCCCGACCGAGTGCACGACCTTCACCACCACCTGGCCGATCCCGGCCGGGCTGCCGGCCGACCTGGCCTCGGTGCCGATCGGCCGCCCGATCCCCGACACCGCGCTGTACGTGCTCAACGCGCGGCGCGAGCCGGTGCCGCAGGGCGTGATCGGCGAGCTCTACGTCGGTGGCGCCGGCGTGGCGAAGGGCTACCTCAACCGTCCGGAGCTGACGGAAGAGCGCTTCATCCCCGACACGTTCACCGGCGAAGGCCGGCTGTACCGCACCGGCGACCACGTGCGCTGGGCGGCGGACGGCACCATCGAGTTCTTCGGCCGCAGCGACACCCAGGTCAAGATCCGCGGCTTCCGCATCGAGCTGGCCGAGATCGAGCACGCGCTCGCGGGCCATCCGGGCGTGAAGGCCTGCGCCGTGCTCGCGCGCGCCGACCGTCCCGGCGACAAGCAGCTGGTGGCGTACTTCGTCGCCGATCCGGCCGCAGGCGCGGCGCCGTCGATGGCGGAGCTGCGCGCGCACCTGGCGGCGTCGCTGCCGGAGTTCATGGTGCCGGCGCGCTACCTGCAGCTCGACGCGATGCCGGTCACCGTCAACGGCAAGCTCGACCGCCGCGCGCTGCCGGCGCCGGACCGCTCGCGGCCGGAACTCGCGAACGCCTACGAGCCGCCGGTCGGCGCCGACGAAGCGCTGGCCTGCGAGGCCTTCGGCGCGCTGCTCGACATCGACGGCGTCGGCCGCCACGACAACTTCTTCGCCCTCGGTGGCAACTCGCTGATGGGATTGCGCCTGCTCGAGCGCATCCGCGCCGCACGCGCGGCGAACGGGCAGGGCGATGCCGCGATCCCCGCGATCGTGCTGTTCCAGCACCCGACGCCCGCCGCGCTGTGCGCGGCGCTGTCCGGCGACGGTGGCGGCGCGATCGAGTCCGCGCGCATGGCGCGCGGCCGCGGCCAGCGCGCAGGGCAGGGCGAGCCCGACGAGCCGATCGCGATCATCGCCATGGCTGGGCGCTTCCCGGGCGCGTCCGACGTCGAAGGCTTCTGGGACAACCTGCTGGCCGGCCGCGACTCGATCACCTTCTTCGGCAAGGACGGCCTCGATCCGGGCGTCGGCGCCGAGCGCGACGACCCGGCCTACGTGCCGGCGCGCGGGGTGATCGACGACGTCGAGATGTTCGACGCCGCCTTCTTCGGCATCGGCCCGAAGGAAGCCGAGCTGATGGACCCGCAGCAGCGCATCTTCCTCGAGCTGTGCTGGGAATGCCTGGAGCGCGGCGGCCACGTGCCGGAGACCGCGCGCGGCCCGGTCGGCGTGTTCGCCGGCATGTACAACGCGATGTACTTCCAGCGCCACGTCAGCGCGCACCCGGACCTGGTGGAGAAGGTCGGCGAATTCCAGGTGATGCTGGGCAACGAGAAGGACTACATCGCCACCCGCACCGCGCACAAGCTCGACCTCACCGGCCCGGCGATCAGCGTGCACACCGCCTGCTCGACCTCGCTGGTGGCGATCTGCCAGGCCGCCGACAGCCTGCGCGCCGGCCACTGCGACATGGCGCTGGCCGGCGGTTCCTCGGTGAACTGCCCGCCGCGCAAGGGCTACCTGTACCAGGAAGGCTCGATGCTGTCGCCCGACGGCCACACGCGCACCTTCGACGCCAACGCGCAGGGCACAGTGTTCAGCGACGGCGCGGCGGTGGTGCTACTCAAGCGCCTGTCCGACGCGCGCGCCGACGGCGACACCGTCTACGCGCTGCTGCGCGGCGGC
Organism: Luteimonas sp.; assembly: GCA_035539095.1. Classification (GTDB taxonomy): domain Bacteria; phylum Pseudomonadota; class Gammaproteobacteria; order Xanthomonadales; family Xanthomonadaceae; genus Luteimonas. Next base: position 112,922 of record DATLJE010000024.1, on the reverse strand, counting down.
GCGGTCAACAACGACGGCGGCGGCAAGGCCAGCTTCACCGCGCCCAGCAGCGAAGGCCAGGCGGCGGTGATCGCGATGGCGCACGACAACGCCGGCGTCGACGCGCGCACGATCTCCTACGTCGAGGCGCACGGCACCGCGACGCCGCTGGGCGATCCGATCGAGATCGAAGGCCTCACCAAGGCCTTCCGCCGCCATACCGCCGACACCGGCTTCTGCCGGATCGGCTCGGCCAAGAGCAACGTCGGCCATACCGTGATCGCCGCCGGCGCCACCGGCGTGATCAAGACCGCGCTGGCGCTGCACGAGAAGCGCATCCCCGCGAGCATCCACTTCGACGCGCCCAACCCGGCGTTCGACCTGTCCGCTTCGCCGTTCGTGGTCAACAGCGAACTCGGCGACTGGCCAGCGGGCGACACCCCGCGGCGCGCGGGCGTGAGCTCGTTCGGCGTGGGCGGCACCAACGCGCACGTGGTGATGGAAGAGGCCGGTCCGGCGCCCGCGTCGGAGCCCGCGCACGGCCCGCAGCTGCTGGTGCTGTCGGCGCGCACGCCGGCCGCGCTCGGCCGCGCCGCCGCGCGCCTGGCCGACCACCTGGACGCGCATGCCGAGGCCAACCTCGGCGACGTCGCCTGGACCCTGGCGGTCGGCCGCAAGGCCTTCGCGCACCGCGTGGCGCTGTGCGCCGGCGACGCCGCGCAGGCCGCGGCGCGCTTGCGCAGCCCGGAGACCGAGGCCGCGATCGCGCGCAGCCGTCCCGCGCGGCAGAGCGAAGTGGTGTTCGCGTTCCCGGGGCAGGGCAGCCAGTACGCCGGCATGGGCCGCGAGCTGCATGCCGCCGAGCCTGGGTTCCGCGCCGCGTTCGACGCCTGCGCCGACGGGCTGCGCGACGAGCTCGGCTTCGACCTGCGCGAGGTCGTGTTCGGCGACGACGCCGAGGCGCTGCTGCCGACGTCGGTGATGCAGCCGGCGATCTTTTCGATCGAGTACTCGCTGGCGAAGATGTGGATGGGCTTCGGCCTGCAGCCGGCGGCGATGCTCGGCCACAGCGTCGGCGAGTTCGTCGCCGCGACGCTCGCCGGCGTGTTCGAGCTGCCCGATGCGCTGCGCCTGGTCGCCCGCCGCGGCGCGCTGATGCAGGCGCAGCCGGCCGGCGCGATGCTGTCGGTGCGGCTGCCGGTCGACGCGCTGCTGGCGCGCCTGCCGCAGGACCTGTCGCTGGCGGCGGAGAACTCGCCCGGCGCCTGCGTGGTCGCCGGCACGTTCGAGGCCATCGCATGCTTCCAGTCGCAGCTGGAGGCCGACAACGTCGCCTGCCGCCCGCTGCGCACCTCGCACGCCTTCCACTCGGCGATGATGGACGCCGTGGTCGCGCCGTTCCGCGCCGAAGTCGCCGCCGTCGAGCGCGCCGCGCCGCGCCTGCCGATCGTGTCCACCGTGAGCGGCGAGCTGCTCGACGCGGCCACCGCCACGTCGCCCGACTACTGGGCGCGCCACCTGCGCGAGCCGGTGCGTTACGCCACCGCGCTCGGTCGCGTGCTGGAGGTGCCTTCGCGCGTCCTGCTCGAGGCCGGCCCGCGCACCACGCTCGCCACGCTGGCGCGCCAGCATCCGATGCTGGCGAAGCAGCACGCCACGGCGGTGTCGTCGCTGGCCGATTCGCCGGCCTCCGAGCTGGAGGACATCCGGCTCGCGGCCGGCCAGCTGTGGAGCCGCGGCGTCGCGATCGACCCGGCGCTGTTCGACCGCCGCGCCGCGCGCCGCCGCGTGCTGCTGCCCACCTATCCCTTCGAACGCCAGCGCTACTGGGTGGAAACCGCCGCCGCGCTGCCTTCCAACGTCATTTCCCTTCCTGCCATCGCCGCCACGCCGGCCCTGGAGACCGTCATGTCCGCTACCCAACCCGCCGCCCCGACCGCCGCCCCGCAGGCCGCGCCCAGCCGCCTGCCGCGGCTGGTCTCGCAGCTGCGCGAGGTGTTCGAGGACACCGCCGGCTTCGACCTGTCCGACGCCGACACGGCGGCCAACTTCATGGAGCTGGGACTGGACAGCCTGATGCTCACCCAGGTCGCGCTGCAGCTGCAGAAGAGCTTCGGGGTCAAGGTCAGCTTCCGCCAGCTGATGGGCGAGTGCAGCAGCATGGACCGGCTGGCCGCGATGCTCGACGCCGAAATGCCGCCGGAGGCGGCGCCCGCAGCGCCCGCGCCGGCACCCGTTGCCGCGGCGCAGCCCATGGCCGCGGCCGCGCCGATGCCCGCCGCGGCGCCGATGGCGCTGCAGCTGCCGGCGTTCGCGATGGCCGCGCCCGCGGCCGGCGGCGACTACGTGCGCGGCGTGATCGAGCAGCAGATGCAGCTGATGGCCGCGCAGCTCTCGCTGCTGGCCGGCGGCAGCATCGCCGCGGCGATGCCCGCGATGCCCGCGGCCCAGGCCGCAGCTCCCGCGCCGGCGCCGGCGCCGGCGGCAGCGGCACCGATGGCGCAGCCGGCCGCGGCCGCCGCCGCCGCGCCCGCGGCCGAGGTCGACGAGGAAACCGCGCTCGCCCACACCAGGTACGACGTCAAGAAGGCCTTCGGCGCGATCGCCCGCATCGACAACAGCGGCAACACCGTGCTCAGCGACTTCCAGCGCGGGCGCCTGGACGCCTACATGCAGCGCTACATCGCACGCACCCGCAAGTCGAAGGAATACACCGAGCAGCACCGCCCGCACATGGCCGACCCGCGCGTGGTCAACGGCTTCCGCCCGCTGACCAAGGAGATCACCTACCAGATCGTGGTCGGGCGCTCCAAGGGCTCGCACCTGTGGGACCTGGACGGCAACGAGTACGTCGACGCGCTCAACGGCTTCGGCATGAGCCTGTTCGGCTGGCAGCCGGATTTCGTGCTCGACGCGGTGAAGCAGCAGCTCGACCTGGGCTACGAGATCGGACCGCAGCACCCGCTCGCGGGCGATGTCTCGAAGCTGGTCTGCGAGGTCACCGGCCACGAGCGCGCGGCGCTGTGCAACACCGGTTCGGAAGCCGTGCTCGGCGCGCTGCGGATCGCCCGCACCATCACCGGCCGCGAGACCGTGGTGCTGTTCACCGGTTCCTACCACGGCATCATCGACGAGATGATCGTGCGCGGCACCCGCAAGCTCAAGGCGGTGCCGGCGGCGCCCGGCATCCTGCGCAACACCGCCGAGCACGTGCTGGTGCTCGACTACGGCACGCCCGAGTCGATGCGGATCATCCGCGAGCGCGCCGACGAGATCGCCGCGGTGCTGGTCGAGCCGGTGCAGAGCCGGCGCCCGGACTTCCAGCCGGTCGAGTTCCTGCGCGAGCTGCGCCAGGTCACCCAGGACGCCGGCGCGCTGCTGGTGTTCGACGAGGTCGTCACCGGCTTCCGCTCGCACCCGGGCGGCATCCAGGCGCTGTTCGACATCCGCGCCGACCTGTGCACCTACGGCAAGGTCGTCGGCGGCGGCTATCCGATCGGCGTGATCGCGGGCAAGCGCCAGTTCATGGACGCGCTCGACGGCGGCCAGTGGCAGTTCGGCGACGACTCGATCCCGACCGTCGGCGTGACCTATTTCGCCGGCACCTTCGTCCGCCATCCGCTGGCACTGGCCGCGGCCAGGGCGGTGCTCGAGCACGTCAAGGAAGCGGGCCCGCAGCTGCAGGAAAAGCTCAACGCGCGCGTCACCGCGATGTGCGCCGAGCTCAACGCGTTCTGCGCCGACATGGGCGCGCCGATCGAGGTGCGCCACTTCGCCTCGGTGTGGAAGACCTTCTTCCTCGAGGACCACCCGCTGCAGGACCTGCTGTTCGGCATGATGCGCAACCGTGGCGTGCACATCCTCGACAACTTCCCGTGCTTCCTCACCAGCGCGCACAGCGAGGCCGACTTCCAGAAGATCATCGACGCGTTCAAGGAAGCGGTGGTCGAGCTGCAGGAATCCGAATTCCTGCCGCGCCACGCGGCCACGCCGCGCACGGTGATGGACGCCAGCCAGCCCGTCGTGGCCGGCGCACGCCTGGGCCGCGAGCCCGACGGGCGCCCGGCGTGGTTCGTGCCGAATCCCGAACAGGCCGGCAAGTACATGAAGGTAGGTGGATGACGATGGCAGCAGTGGCGCGGGACATGGCCAGGGACGCGGTGGACTACGATCCGTTCGCCGGCGGCGAACTGCTCCGCGTGGTGCCCACGACGGAGCCGCAGCGCGAGGTCTGGCTGGCCGACCAACTTGGCCAGGATGCCTCGCTGGCGTTCAACGAATCGGTGTCGCTGCGCCTGCGCGGCACGCTGGACGGGACCGCGCTGGAGTCCGCGCTGCAGGAGCTCGTGCGCCGCCACGACTCGCTGCGCGCCAGCTTCGGCCCGGACGGCGAGACGCTGTGCGTGCTCGGGGACGCCGGCTTCGCGCTCCAGCACCGCGACTTCTCCGGCCCGGACGCGTCCGCGCGCGAGGCCGCCGTCGCCGAGCGCCTGCGGCTGGCGGTCGGCACGCCGTTCGCGCTCGACGATGGTTCGCTATTCCGTGCCGAGCTGCTGCGCCTGTCGGCCGACGAGCACGTGCTGGTGCTCACCGCCCACCACATCGTCTGCGACGGCTGGTCGTGGTGGGTGCTGGTGCGCGAGCTGTCGGCGCTGTATGCGCAAGGCCTGGGCGCGGGCGTGCCGGCGTTGCCGGCGCCGGAGCCGTTCGCCGACTACGCGCTCGCCGAGGCCACCCAGCCGGCCACGCGCCAGTACGCCGAGGACGAGGCCTACTGGCTCTCGCGCTTCGTCGAGGAAGCGCTGGTGCTGGACCTGCCCACCGACCGCCCCCGGCCGGCGCAGCGCAGCTTCGCCTCGCGGCGCGAGGACTACGTGCTCGACGCCGCGCTGGTCTCCGCGATCCGCGCGATGGGCGCGCGCCGCGGCACCAGCCTGTTCGCGACCCTGCTGGCCGGCTTCGCCGCGACGCTGTCGCGGCTGACCGCGCAGTCGGACGTGGTGATCGGCATCCCCGCCGCCGGCCAGTCGGTCGACGGCCACGACGACCTGGTCGGCCACTGCGTCAACCTGCTGCCGCTGCGCTGCGACGTGCCGCCGGCGCAGCCGTTCACGCAGACGCTCGACGCGCTGCAGACCACGCTGCTCGACGCCATCGAGCACCAGCGCTACACCTTCGGCACCCTGCTCAAGAAGCTGCGCGTGCGCCGAGACCCGTCGCGCCTGCCGCTGGTGAGCGTGATGTTCAACATCGACCAGGCGCTGGACCAGCAGGCCACCGCGTTCCCGGGCCTGTCGCTCGACTTCCAGAGCAACCCGCGCAGCTGCGAGAACTTCGAGCTCTTCATCAACGCCGTGCAGGCGCACGGCGAGCTGCGGCTGGAGTGCCAGTACAACACCGACCTGTTCGACCGCACCACCATCGTGCGCTGGATGCAGGCCTACGAGTCGCTGCTGCGCGGCGCGGTGGCGGCGGTGGACACGCCGATCGGCCGCCTGCCGGTGGTGCCGCCCGCGGAACTGCAGGCGCTGGCCGCGCTGCAGCCGCCGCGCACGCCGTACCCGGCCGAGCGCAGCATGCACGAGCTGTTCGAGCTGCAGTGCGACCGCGCGCCCGAGCGCATCGCGCTTCGCTGCAAGGACCAGGCGCTGACCTACGCGGAGCTGGAAGCGCGCGCCAACCGCATCGCCGCGCTGCTGCGCGCGCGCGGCGTGCACGCCGGCGCGCTGGTCGGGCTGGCGGTGGACCGCGGCGTCGACATGCTGGCCGCCCAGCTGGCCATCCTCAAGACCGGCGCCGGCTACGTGCCGCTGGATCCGGCCTTCCCGCAGGAGCGGCTGGCCTACATGGTCGGCGATGCGGGCCTGGCCGCGCTGGTCACCCAACGCAGCCACGCCGACCGCTTCGACCTGCGCGGCCGCCCGGTGCTGGCGCTCGACGCGATGGCCGACGAACTCGCGCAGGCATCGCCCGCGCGCGTGGCGAAGCGCATCGACCCGGAGTCCATCGCCTACGTCATCTACACCTCCGGCTCGACCGGCAAGCCCAAGGGCGTGCAGGTGCCGCACCGCGGCGTGACCAACTTCATCGCCTCGATGCAGCAGCGCCCGGGCATGGGTGCCGACGACAGGCTGGTCGCGGTGACCACGCTGTCGTTCGACATCGCCGTGCTCGAGCTGTTCCTGCCGCTGAGCGTGGGCGCCGAGGTCATCCTCGCCGATCGCGAGACCGCGATGGACGGCGAGCTGCTGTCGACGCTGCTGCACGAGCGCGGCGCGACCCTGATGCAGGCCACGCCGGCCACCTGGCGCGTGCTGATCGATGCCGGCTGGCAGGGCGGCAGGGAATTCCGCGTGCTGTGCGGCGGCGAGCCGCTGCCGCCGGACCTGGCGCGCTCGCTGCTCGCGCGCTGCGGCCAGCTGTGGAACCTGTACGGCCCGACCGAGACCACCGTGTGGTCGACCTGCGCGCTGGTGCAGGATCCGTCGCGCGGGATCTCCATCGGCACGCCGATCGCCAACACCACGGTATGGATCGTCGACACGCAGGGCCAGCCGTGCCCGCTGGGCGTGCCCGGCGAGCTGTGCATCGGCGGCGACGGCGTCACCCTCGGGTACCTCGGCCGCGCCGACCTGACCGCCGAGCGCTTCATCGCCGATCCCTTCAGCGACCGCCCCGCGGCGAAGCTCTACCGCACCGGCGACCGCGCGCGCTGGCGCGCCGACGGCACGCTCGAGCACCTCGGCCGCCTCGACTTCCAGGTCAAGGTGCGCGGCTACCGCATCGAGCTGGGCGAGATCGAGGCCGCGCTGGCCGCATGCCCGGGCGTCGCGCAGTCGCTGGTGCTGGTGCGCGAGGACCGGCCGGGCGACGTGCGCCTGGTGGGCTATGCGGTCGCGCAGCCTGGGGCGAAGCCCGCCGAGCGCGAGACGCTGGACCTGCTCAAGCGCGCGCTGCCCGAGTACATGGTGCCGCAGCACGTCGTCGTGCTCGACGCGATGCCGCTGTTGCCCAACGGCAAGGTCGACCGCAAGTCGCTGCCCGCGCCGGACCTGGACGCGCGCAGCGAGGACATGGTGCCGCCGCGCAACGACACCGAGCGCGCGATCGCCAGGCTGATGGCGCAGGTGCTCGGCCTGCCGGCGGTCGGCATCCACGACAACTTCTTCTCGCTCGGCGGGCATTCGCTGCTGGCCGCGCAGCTGACCTCGCGCCTGAACCGCGAGCTCGGCGCAGCGCTGACGCTGCGCGCGCTGTTCGACACGCCCACGGTCGCCGGGCTCGCGGGCATCGCCGCGGCCACCATCGGCGCGCCCGCGCGCGAGCCGATCAAGCGCCTGGCCGACCAGTCCACCGCGCCGCTGTCGCTGATGCAGGAGCGGCTGTGGCTGCTCGAGCAGTTCACGCCGGGGCAGGTGACCTACAACACCCCGTCCGGCCACCGCCTGCGCGGGCCGCTGGACGTGGCTACGTTCGCGCGCGCGTTCGACGCGATGGCGCAGCGGCAGTCGGTGCTGCGTACCTCGATCGGCACGCTCGGCGGCGAAGCGTTCCAGGACGTGCACGACAGCGTCGACAGCGGCCTGCTGGCGGTCACCGACCTCGGCCACCTGCCCGAGGCCGAGGCCGAGGCGCAGGCGCTGGAAGACATGAACGCGCTGATCGCCACGCCCTTCGACCTGGGCCAGCCGCCGCTGTTTCGCGCGCGGCTGTACCGGCTCGCCGACGACCACCACCTCTTCATCTTCCTGGTCCACCACGCGATCTGGGACGGCTGGTCGTTCGACCTGCTGTACCAGGACCTGTCGGAGTTCTACGCGGCGTTCGTCGAGGGCCGCGAGCCGAAGCTGCCGGAGCTGCCGGTGTCCTACGGCGACTTCTCGGCCTGGCACCGCGAGTGGATCGAGGGGCCCGAGTACGCGAAGCAGGTCGAGTTCTGGCGCGAGCGCCTGCGCCCCGGCGGCGAGCCGATGCGCGCGCTGCCCACCGACATGCCGCGCAAGCCCGGGATGTCCGGCGGCAGCAGCCAGTATCCGGTCGCGTTCCCGCGCGCGCTCAGCGACGGCCTGCACGAGGCCGCGCTCAAGCTCGACTCGACCTTGTTCGTCACCATGCTCACCGCGTACTTCGCGCTGATGCAGGGCGTCAGCGGCCAGCGCGACCTGATCGTCGCCACGCCGGTGCGCGGCCGCAACAGCGACGAGACCGAGAACCTGATGGGGTACTTCACCAACACCCTGCCGCTGCGCGCGCGGATCGACCCCGACAAGCCGTTCCCGGAGGCGCTGCGCGAGGTGAAGTCGGTGCTGCTCGACAGCTTCGCCAACCCGGACATCCGCCTCGAGGACCTGATGCGCGAGCTCTCCGTGCGCAGCGCCAGCGGCGGCGGCCAGGTGCTCTACCACGCGATGTTCTCGTTCCAGGACGTGCGCCAGCGCAACCTGCAGTGGGGCAACATCCAGCACTCGCGCATCGAGCTGGCCGATCCCGGCGCGACCCAGGACCTGGGCCTGTGGCTGGTGGAGAACGGCGGCGGCCTCGCCGGCGCGGTGGTCTACAACTCAGACACGCTGCTCGAGTCCACCGCGGCGATGCTGGCCGAGCGCTTCGGCGCGATGCTCGAGTCGCTGGTGCGCGACCCGTCGCAGACGGTCGCGCAGCTCACCCGTTTCGACGACGGCCGCCCGCCGCTGATGGGACGGCCGCACGAGGCCGAGGCGCCGGCGCAGGACGCGCCCGTCGCGCAGGCGGACGTGCAGGCGGATGCGCAGGTCGCGGCCACCGCGGCCGCGTTGCCCGATGACGATCCGCTGGTCGGGCAGGTGGCGCGGATCTGGGCGGACCTGCTCGGCCGCGACCGCGTCGGCATCGACGACGACTTCTTCGCGCTCGGCGGCCACTCGCTGCAGGCGGTGCAGATGTTCCATCGCATCAGCCGGCTGACCCGCGTCAACCTGCCGCTGGCGACGCTGTTCGCAGCGCCGACGGTGCGCCTGCTGTCCGCCGCCTATCGCCATGCCGGCGCGACCATGCCCGGCGAGGAAGGCGCGTCGACGTTGGCGGCGGCCGATCCATGGGCGCCCTTGGTGCCGATCCGCGCCGGCACCGATCCGGACGCGCCGGCGCTGTTCTTCGCCCACGCCATCGGCGGCAACGTGCTCAACTACCGCGCGCTGGCCGCGAGCCTGCCCGACGGCATGCCGGTCTACGGGCTGCAGGCGCTGGGCCTGGACGGCCTGACGCCGCCGCTGGAGCGCATCGAGGAGATGGCGCGCCGCTACGTCGCCGAGATCCGCGCGGTGCAGCCGTCCGGGCCGTATTACCTGGCCGGCGGCTCGATGGGCGGCATGATCGCCTACGAGATGGCGCAGCAGCTCACCGCGGCCGGCGAGGACGTGGCGATGCTGGGCCTGATCGACACCTCCTCGCACTACGGCAAGCGGCTGCGCACGCAGGCGGCGCAGCCGCCGTCGGCCTGGCGCCGGCTGCGCGCACGACTGCGCGGCCTGTCGCCGCTGCAGGCGCTGGCGGCGCTGGCCAGGATGCCGGGCAACCGCATCGCGGCCGCGCGCGGGCGCCGCACGGTCGCCGACCTGCGGCGCCGCGGCGAACCGCTGCCGCACGAGCTGCGCTACGCGCACGTCGAGGCCACCCACCTGCGCGCCTACCGCGACTACGTGGTGCAGCCGTGGGCGGGCAGGTTGACGCTGTTCCGCGCCGCGCAGCAGGATGCCGAGCTCGGCGACGACCCGCTGCTGGGCTGGGGCGGCATCGCCGGCGAAGTGGAGGTGTTCGACATCCCCGGCACGCACCGCGGCATCGTCGAGAAGCCGGAACTGCCGCCGCGGCTGGCCGAGGCGATCGACGCCGCGCGCCACCGCCAGGCCGCGCACGCGACGTCCGCCGCACGGACGGAGCGGGCGGCGGCGGGGCAGGCGGAGCCGGTAGACGCGGGGATGGTCGCGCAGGGCGCATGAGCGGGGGCAGGCCAGGGTTCGCGACGCACCTGCTGCGCTACTCCACCGGCAACGTGCTGGTGATCGTGGCGGGCCTGGTCTCGTTCCCGATCCTGACCCGGCTGCTCGACAACACCCAGTACGGCATCCTCAACTACTACGACTCGTGGGTGCTGATGGCGGTGGCCATCGGCAAGCTCGGCGCGCAGCACGCGATCATGCGCTTCTACCCGCACGGCGGCGACGCCGCGCGGATGCGCGCGTTCTCCACCAACCTGTTCTACCTGCCGCTGGCGATCTCGCTGCTGCTGTGGGCGCTGGTCGTGGCGGGGCTGGTGTCGTTCGACCTGGTCGGCGGCGCGCGCCAGTCGCCGGTGTTCTGGATGGCGGTGGCGTCGGCGCCGCTGCTGGTGTTCGCCAGCCTGGTCGAGACCGTGCTGCGCATCAGCGAGCGCTCGCACCTGGTGATGGTCTCGCGCATCGGCTGGCGTTGGGGCGAGGTGGCCACGATGGTGGGCGCGGTGGTGCTGCTGCAGCATTCGGCGGTCGCGGCCTACGGCGGCAAGCTGGCGGCGGCCGGGCTGGTCGTCTTCTTCTACCTGTGGTGGATGCGCGGCAACCTCGGCTTCTCGCGCGCGCAGCTCGACCGCGGCGCGCTGCGCGAGGGGCTGGTGTACGGCTTCCCGCTGGTGGCCAACGAGATCGTCGCGGTGGCCTTCATCCTGCTCGACCGGGTGATGATCAAGGGCATCATCGGCAACTTCGAGGCGGTGGGCATCTACAGCATCGGCGCGGCGCTGGCGATGCAGGTCAACGCGTTCACCAACATCACGGTGTTCGAGGCGTTCACGCCGATGGCCAACCGCCTGTACTTCACCGAAGGCGCGGCCGCGGTGCGCGCGCTCAAGCAGCGGGTGCTGGTGCCGATGACCTATGTCTTGGCCGGCATCGCGGCGGTGCTGTGGTGCTTCGGCACGGACGCGGTGATCGCGCTCAGCGGGCACACCAAGTCGGCGTCGGGCCCGGTGTTCGCGGCGGTGGGCGTGGTGTACGCGCTGATGCCGGTGCTGCTGGTCTCCGGCTACGGGCTGCTGCTGGAGAAGCGCACGCTCAAGGTGCTGACGCTCACCTCGGGCAGCCTGGTGGTCAACACCGTGCTCAACATCCTGTGGATTCCCCGCTACGGCGTGATGGGTGCCGTATACGCCACCGCGGTGAGCTCGGCGGTGTACGCGGTGGCGACCTGCGCCTGGGTGCCGCGCGAGCTGCTGCAGCTGCCGCAGGCGCGGGTGGCGGCGACCGCCGCGGCGGTCGCGCTGGCGTGCATCGCGGCGGTGACCTCCGGCAACCTGTTCGGCCTCGCGCCTGGCTGGCCGCGGCTGGTGGTCGGCGGCGGCAGCATGGGCCTGCTCTACATGGGCGCGGTGCTGCTCCTCGACGGCCGCCTGCGCGCGATCCTGCTCGACTGGCGCGGCCTGCGCGCGATGGTCGCGCCCGCGCGCGGTGCGGGATGAGGCGGTCCCCGGCGATCCCGTGCCGCAGGGCAAACGGTAACGGTCCATGGATCACTGATCCGCCATCTCCGCCAAGGCGCGGATCCATGGACGTCGAGCCGGCACGCATCGCATCCACCGACGCGGCCGGACGGCGAAACCGATAGGACTCGAATGCCGTACTTCCTGTTCTCGCCGATCGCCTGGGCCGTGCCGCTGCTGCTGGTGATGCTGGTGGCCTGGCGGCGCCTCGCGCGCGGCTGGCGCATCGCCGGCATCGCCACCGGCGCGCTGCTGCTGCTGGCCTGCATGCCGATCGGCGCCAACGCCCTCGAGCGCCTGCTCGAAGCGCTGGCCCCGCGCGGCGCGATGTGCGCCGTCGCCGACGAGGGCCCGATCGTGGTGCTGGCCGGCGGCTTCGAGCACGCGCCGCGGCGCGAGGACGACTACGCCGCCTTCACCCTGGAAAGCTGGGACCGCCTGCGTGCCGCCACCGAGCTCTGGCACCGCCGCGGCGACGGCGTGCTGTGGATCACCGGCGGCGGGCCGCTGCGGATCAAGGAATCGACGGTGCTCGCCCGCCTGGCCGCCGACTGGCAGGTGCCGCCCGCGGCGATCCGCACCGAGGCACGTTCCACCAGCACCTGGGAAAGCGCCTTCGCACTCGCGCCCGCGCTGGGCGGCCGGCGCGCGCGCCTGGTGACGTCACCCTGGCATCGCGCCCGCGCGCTGTACGCGTTCAGAAGGGCGGGCGTGGAGGCCTGCCTGCACGACACCGGTTCGGACGTCGTGCCCTTCGACGGCATTGGCCACCTCGTCCCGCAGGCCTCCGCGATCGCCAAGAGCGAGACCGTGCTCTACGAGCTCGTCGGCCTGGCCTGGTACCGCATGCGCGCGCTCCCGCCGCGGGCGGAAGTGGGTCGCCCAGCGGCCTCGGAGTGAAGCGGCGCGGGCCTGGACGAATCGGCAGGCCGTCGCCGGCACATCCGCACCAACCCACCGCCGCCCGAGGCCTGGGTCGGAACGCCACGACAACCTGCCTACGCCGGCAGGTTCGAACGAATCAGGGCCGCGGTTTCGGCAAGCTGGCTGGCGGGCGCTCGAACACGCTCCCGACGACGTGCGTCCCCGCCCGGATCGTGCCGGGTGCCCCTTTCGCGTCCGGCGCCATCGAATGTCGCGAGCTGGGGCGGGCCGATGCCCCAATCGCTGCCCTTCTGCCGGGGCACGACATGGAAATGGAAGTGCGGTGTTTCCTGCCCGCTGAAGACCCCGTTGTTCTGGAACGTGAGTATTCCCAAGGGTCGATACGTCCTGACCAGCGCTTCTGCGACCCGCTTGGCCGAAACCAGGATGGCAGCGCACTCCTGTTCTGAAAGATCGAGCAGCGTGGCGACGTGCCGGCGCGTGATGACGCAGCACTGGCCAACTTCGAATTGCCACGGATTGATCACGGTCAGGACATGGTCGCCTTCGTCGATGACCTTCCACCTTTCGTCGCGGGCTGCCACGCAGAGGTCGCATGGATCCCTGACGGGAAGTTCGATCATCTCTTGCTCCATCAGCTGGTTTCCCCGAGGTGGCCTGGCAAGCCGGGCCGTGAAGCGGCTTCGGGCTGGACGAACCGTCGGGGCGCAGGTTAGCAAGGCAGTTCGACACGTGCGTCGTTCGGCATTGCTGCAGTGGGTTGTGCTTCCAGCCCAGATGCCAGGGAATCCACTCGCGGGGTCACGCGACACACGGCGGTCGATCCATCCAGTTGCGCTGCCCCGGCATTCCACGCCCATGCCGATGAACAGCGCGACCGCGCCCCTTCGCGCCTAGGCGTCGGGACGCGCGGCGCGCGCGCGGCGGGTGGCCTTTTCCTTCTTCTTGCGCGGCTGGCGCCTGCGCTCCGGCTTCGGCGGCACCCAGGTGTCGGGCAGCAGCGGCTCGTAGAAGGCCAGCAGGTCGCTGCCGATCGCCTCCCAGCCGTAGTGCTGCTCGGCGCACGCGCGGGCGGCGGCGCCGAGGCCGTCGCGCAGCACCGGCGAGTCGAGCAGCGCGACGACCGCATGCGCGAAGTCGCCCGGGTCGTCCGCGTACAGCGCGCTCTCGCCGTTGCGCAGCACGATGCCTTCGCTGCCGATGGTGGTGGTGACGATCGCCTTGCCCAGCGCCATCGCCTCCAGCACCTTCAGCCGGGTGCCGCTGCCGGCGCGCAGGGGCACCACGTAGACCGCCGCGGCGTGCACCACCGGGCGCAGGTCGGGCACGAAGCCGGCGACGGTGACGTGCGAGGCGACCTCGGCCGGCACCTGCAGCCCTTCGGCCTTGCCCACCAGCACGAACTCCGCGTCCGGCCGCAGCATCAGCACGCGCGGGAACACCTCGTGCAGGAACCACTCCACGCCGTCGCGGTTGGGGAACCAGCCCATCTGGCCGACGAACACCAGCCGCGCCTTGCCCGGCGGCGTGCGCGCGGGGACGTTGCCTTCGAGGTCGACGCCGTTGGGCACGATCGCCACCCGCGTGCCGGGCGCGAGCGGCCGCAGCTGCTGCGCGTCGGTGCCCGAGCACGCCAGCACCAGCTTGGCGCGCCGGCAGGCGTCGCGCTCGAAGTCCAGCAGCTTCGGCACCTGGCGCTGCAGGAACAGCCGCGCCAGCGGATTGGTCTCCAGCCTGGCGCGGGTCTCGAGCAGCAGGTGCTCGACGTTGTGCGCGTTGTAGACCACCGGCACCTTGGCCGGCACCGCGTCCGCGTAGCGCATCAGCGGCAGCATGTCGAAATGGACCGCGTCCATGCCCGGGGCCAGCGCCGCGATCCGCTCGCGCATCGCCTTCGATGCGTACTTGGCGGCGACGAAGGGCTCGTTGCCGAACGCTCCGCGCAGCAGCGCGGCGGCGAGCGCGGCCTTGGAGCGCTCGCCTTCGATCGGAAAGGTCTCCAGGCCCGCCAGCCGCGACCGCATCTGCTCCGCGGCGGCGAGGTCGTCCTCGCGGCGCGCGAAGCTCAGCAGCGTCACCTCGTGCTGCGCGGCCAGCGCCTGCAGCAGGTGCCAGGCGCGCAGCTGGTGGCCTTCCTTCGGCGGGAACGGCAGGCGGCTGGTGACGAAGAGGATGCGAGCCATCAGTGCTTTTTCCAGAGCCGGGTGGCGTCGGGCGCGAGCGATGCCGGCAGCGACAGCAGCGCGGCGAGGTTGAGCATCACGAAGGTGCCAGCGGCGGGCTGCAGCGGCATCCGCGCGCCCAGCCGCGGCAGCGCCAGCCCCAGCGCCGCCCAGCCGTAGCCGAGCAGCTGCGCGGCGAGCGCGAACCGGTAGAACAGGCCCGGCGCCAGCGCCGACGCCGGCAGCGCCAGCAGCAGCGCCCACGGCACCATCAGGCGCAGGAACTTGTGCGAGAACCAGGCGAAGAACACCGGGTTGCGCAGCGGGTGCAGCAGCGCCGGCATGCGCGCGACCAGCTGCCAGTTGCCGGCCAGGGTGCGCAGCTTGCGCGCGAATTCCTCGCCCGGGTCGGCGCTGCCGCGGTCGCGCGCGACCGCGGCGCGCGCCATCCACACCCGGTAGCCGTCGAAGGCGACCTGCAGCGGGATCCACATGTCGTCGAGGATGGTGCCGGGAGGCAGCGGGCGGAAGCGCTCGCGCCGCACCGCGTGCACGGCGCCGGTCACGCCATGCAGCCATTCCAGCCGGGCCTCGTCGAAGCGCAGGCGCTTTTCCATCCGCCAGTACAGGCCGACCGCCTGCGGCCGCACGGACGCATCGCCGGGCGCGGCTTCCTCGATCACCAGCTCGCCGCTGACCGAGCCGACCAGTGGGTCGGCGAACGGCGCCACCAGCGCGCGCAGAGCGCCCGGCGCGAAGCGCTGGCGCGCGTCGGCGAAGGCGACCACCGGTGTGTCGGCATGGGCCATCGCCGCGTTGAGCGCGGCCGCCTTGCCCTCGTTGCGCGGCAGCGCCAGCACCTCCACGCGCGGATCGCCGCCCGCGGCCAGGCGCGCGACCTCGACGGTGCGGTCGCGGCTGCCGTCGCTGACCACCAGCACGCGCAGGCGGTCGGCGGGGTAGTCCTGCGCGAGGATGTCGATGATGCGCGTGGCGATGCGCGCCTGCTCGTCGTATGCCGCCACCACCACGGTCAGCGGCGGCGTGGCTTCGTCGCTGCCCGGCTCCGCCTCGTAGGGCGCGTCGCCCATCCGCTCGGACAGCACCGCGACCAGCAGCGGATAGCCGACGTAGGCCCAGCCCACGACCGCGGCGCACGACCAGAACGCCAGGATCGCCAGCACGCTCATCGCGCGTTTCCCAGCAGCTGCGCGCGCAGGCGCTCGTACCCGGCGTTGCCGAGCACGCGCTTGGGCCAAGCCAGCGCGGCGAAGCGCGCGCGCGCCAGTCGCGGGCGCAGTCCCCGCCAGGCCACCAGCGCAGCGAACTCGGCGGGCGTGGTCGCGCGCGTCACCGCGATGCGCTGCAGCCAGCCGTCTCCGTCGCGGCGCCGGTTCGGCCCCGGCACGGAGCCGAACAGGTGGCGATAGCCCGCGGCGCGCGCGGCGCGGCGTTCGCGCTCGCCGCCGCGGCCGCCGGGCAGAGCCATCGCGTCGACCGCCTGACCACTGATCCCGGACAGGCAGGCACGGCTGTCGCGAAGCTCCGCGGCCAGCATCGCCTCGTCCAGGTCCTCGAGGAAGGCGTGGCTGCGCCCGTGCGCGCCGATCGCCATCCCGGCCGCGGCCAGCGCGCGCAGCTGCTCGGTCGACAGCATCCCGGGCTGGTTGACGAAGCCGGAGGTGACGAAGAAGGTCGCGACCATGCCGCGTTCGCGCAGCAGCGGCAGCGCGATCTCGAGGTTGGACACGTCGCCGTCGTCGAAGGTGATCGCCACCGGCCGCGCCTGCGCCGGCGCGCTGCGGCCGTCGGCGCGGATGGCGTGGTAGCCCTGCGCCAGCAGCCAGTCGAGCTGGCGCGCGAATTCGTCGGGATGCACGCTGTACACGGGATCGAAGCGCCCGTGCGCATGCGCGTCGGCGTGCAGGCCGTGGTACATCAGCACCGGCAGCGGATGGGCGATACGCGCGTTCATGCCGCCGCCCTGCGGGTGCGCAGCCAGCCGAGCAGGCCGCTGGTCTCGCTGAAGAACAGCGCCTTCGAAAGCCGCCCGGTCGGCGCGCGGTAGCGGTCCTCGAACACGTTGTGGCGCAGGATCCGGTAGGGATCCACGCCCGGCCGGTTGGTGCCCTCGATGGAGGTGACGGCGGTGGCGAAGCCGGCCTCGCGGACGATGCGCACGTCGCGCTCGCCGAAGTCGCCGGCGCCGCCGTTGGGATAGGCGAAATGCGCCGGCGCGACGTCGGTGGCGGCGAGGATGTCGGCGCGCGAGCCCTGGATCTCGGCGCGCGCGAGCGGCGCGTCGGCGCGGCTGAGCAGCACGTGGTGGCGCGTGTGCGCGCCGATCCGCACGCCGCCGGCCTCGAGGGTGCGGATGTCCGGCCAGTCGAGCATGTCGCCGCGCGTGCTCGCCGGCTGCGGCTGCAGCTGCGCGGCGACCTCGTCGACCCAGGCCTCCACCTCGGCGGGCGGCAGGCGCTTGAGCCGCGGCGGCAGCAGCAGGTACAGGCGCTCGCGCTCGACGTCCTGCGACAGCTCGAACTGGCCGAGCCCGAGCGCGGACAGGTCGAGCCGGTCGCGGCTGCGCGCCTCCACCGCGTGCTGCAGGCGGTAGGCCCAGATCGTCTCGCCGCCGACGTGGCCCGTGGCCACGTACACCACCGCGGGCACCGGGCCCGGCCGCGCGCCGTAGGCCTCGGCCAGCAAGGCGAGGTTGTCGCGGTAGCCGTCGTCGAAGGTGATCGCGTAGTTGACGCGCGGGCTGCGCGCCTCGGACAGCGCGTGCAGGCCGTCCTCCAGGCCCACCAGCGCGCGGCGCTCGCCCAGCCAGCGCACGAGCTGGCGGAAGCTGGCGCGCGAGAGGCTCAGCGGATAGGGATCGCGCGCGTCGCGCAGCCGGTGCAGCATCAGCACCACCAGGCCCGCGCCGGTCGCCCTGCGGTAGGCGAAGTCGAGCCCGCCGTGGTGGGCTGCTAGCGCGAGCGCGTAGCGCAGCCAGCGTTTCAGGCCGCGGGTCATGGCCGCATCCTCGACGCGGAGGCGTCGTCCGGCGGCAGGTGGCGCGCCTTCACCACCAGTGCGACGTAGGTCCAGAAGTAGGCGATCACCGGGTAGTAGGTGAAGCGGTCGCCGAAGATGTTGCCGCACACCAGCCCCATCCAGGCGCCGACCAGCCCCAGCGCCAGCGCGTAGCGCCAGGTGCCGTTGGCCGACGCGGCGAGTTCGCGGCGCGCGGTGCGCAGGATCGAGAGCAGCAGCCCGGCCAGGATCACGGCGCCGATCACGCCGCCCTCGCTGAGCGTGCGCATGTAGACGTTGTGCGTGTCCATCTTGTAGGGGTTGATCTCGGGGTGCCGGAACGACTGGAAGCCGGTGCCGATGACGGGATGGGAGACGAAGTTGTCCCAGGCGATGCCCCAGAACTCGAAGCGCAGCTCGGTGCTCTCGTCGCGGTCGCCCTGTTCCACCGTCGTGCTGTCGAAGCGCTGGACCACCGACGGCGGCAACACCGCCGGCAGGATCGCCGCGGCGAGCAGCAGCGGCAGCATCAGCTTCCAGCGCCCCCGCCACGCCAGCACCACGGTGACCAGGGCCAGGATCAGCGCGATGTAGGCGGTGCGCGAGTACGCGTACAGCACGCCCAGCACCATGCAGGCGATGCCGCCGGCGAACAGCAGCTTCCACTTCTTCGAGGCCCTGGTCGCCACCAGCAGCGCGAACAGCACCGCGGCCACCGTCACGCAGAACGCGGCGAACTCGTTGGCGCCGAGCAGGGCGAAGGTGCCCTTGATGCGCAGGTCGTCGTTGTAGTTCCAGCTCGCCACGCTGGCGTGCTCGATCCAGGTGACCTTGGCGATGTAGGGCAGCGGCAGCAGCGTGCAGAACACGATGCGGCGAACGCCCGCCCAGCTGTCCACGCTCATCTGCACCAGGTACAGCAGCGAGACGCCGGCCAGGTGGTCCTTGAGGATGTTCATGTGCGACCCGGTGTCGCTGACGTAGTGGTAGCTCACGAACAGCGAGAACACCGAGTAGATCGCGTACACCGCGACCCAGCGGTTGATCGGCTCGTTGGGCGCCAGCCGCCCGTGCATGAACAGCGCGCCGAGCAGCGAGAACCCGACCCCGAGGTTGAGGAAGTTGACGCCTCCGCCGAGGTTGGGCAGGTAGCCGGTATGGATGTTCTGCAGCGGCAGCAGGAACAGGAACAGGTACAGCGCCCAGTTGTTGCCGACCTTCGCCTTCGCTGTCGCCGGTGCGCGCGCGGCGGCATCGGCCGCCGTGCCCATGCGCGCCGGCGCGCGGCGCGCGGTCGGCACGTGCAGCACGCGCGCGGCGAGCGGGAAGCGCTCGGCGGGCGCCTCGGGCGGCACGATGGCGTCAGGCGGTCTTGCGGCCATGTCCCGAAAGCTCCTGGTACAGGTCGAGGTAGCGCGCGGCCATCGCGTCGGCCGAGTGCGCGGACTGCACGAAGGCCGCAGCCTGGGCGTCGTGGCGGCGGGGCAGGGCGAGCGCCTCGCCGAGCGCTGCGCGCAGCGCGGCTTCGTCGCCGGGCGGCACGAGTCGGCCGTGGCTTGCATTGGCCAGCAGCCGCGGCACGTCGCCGACCGCGCTGGCCACCACCGGGATGCCGCGCGCCATCGCCTCCAGCACCACCAGCGGCATGCCTTCGCTCAGCGACGGCAGCGCCAGGCAGTCGACGAGGCCCCACAGGTCGTCCACGTCCGCGCGCGCGCCGGCGAACCGCACGCGTGATTGCACGCCCAGCGCCTCGGCCTGCGCTTCCAGCGCCCGGCGCTCGGGGCCGTCGCCGACCAGCAGCAGGCGCGCGTCGTCGCGGGCGACGGCGGCGAACGCCGCCAGCAGCAGCGCGAGGTTCTTCTCCGGCGACAGCCGCGCCACCGCGGCCAGCACCGGGCCGGGGCCGGCGAGGTCGAGCTCGCCGCGCAGCGCCGCCACCCGCTCCGGCGACGGCGCGGCCGGCAGCGCGATGCCGTTGTCGACCTGGTGGATGCGCGCGGCCGGCACCCCGGCGCGCAGCAGCCGCGCGGCCTGGTCGCGGGCCACCACCACCAGCGCGTCGAAGCGCCGCAGCAGGGCCAGCTCGAGGGTGGTGTACAGGCGCAGCGCCTGCGAGGACTCGACCCAGCCGTGCAGGGTCGCCACCAGCTTCACCCGCGGCCGTTGCCGCGTGGCCAGCCAGGCGTAGAACGCGCTCTTGTAGTCGTGCACGTGCAGCACGCCGGCGCCGGTGGCGTCGAGCTGCGCGCCCAGCGCCGAGACCGTGCGCATGTCGATGCGGCCGCGGCACGGCAGCAACACGGTGTCCTGGCCGGCGGCGAGCGCCGCCTCGTGCAGCGGCTGGCGCTCGAGCAGGTAGTTGTGGATGCCGAGCAGGCGGCTGCGCACGCCCTGCCGGCGCAGGCCGTCGCCGAGCGCCAGCAGCACGCGCTCGGCGCCGTACACGCCGGCGCTCGAGCGCAGCTGCAGCACCGACGGAAGCGGGGCCGATGCGGCGTCGGGCGCGGGCGGCGGCATGCCCATCACGCCTCCAGCAGGCGCTGGTAGGCCTGGTCGAAGGACCGCACCATCGCGGCGAGCGAGAACACGCCCTCGATGCGCGCCCGTCCGGCGGCGCCCAGGCGCGTGCGCAGCGCGGCGTCGGCGGCGAGCGCCGACATCGCATCGCCCAGCGCCGCCGGGTCCAGCGGTGGCGCCAGCAGGCCGGTGGCGCCGTCACGCACCAGCGAGGGATTGCCGCCCACCGCGGTGGCGACCACCGGCAGGCCGCAGGCCATCATCTCCAGGATCGCGTTCGACATGCCTTCGGTGGACGAGGCCAGCACGCCGGCATCGAGCGCCGGCAGCACCGATTCGACGTCCGGGCGCATGCCCAGCAGGTCCACCGCGTCGGCCACGCCCAGCGCCGCGGCGCGCGCCTCGACCTCGGCGCGCAGCGGGCCGTCGCCGACCAGCAGCAGGCGCGCCTGCGGGGCGGTGGCGCGCACGCGCGCGAAGGCGTCGACCAGGTCGACGTGGCGCTTCTCCGGCGTGAACCTGGCGACGCAGCCGAAGGCGATCGTTTCGCGCCCCAGGCGCAGGGCCTGGCGCATGGCATCGCGCGCCGGCCCCTGCCGCGGCCGGAACCGCTGCGTGTCGACGCCGTTCGGGATCCACAGCATGCGCGCAGGTTCCAGCGCCTCGCTGCGCGCGAGCTCGCCCAGGATCGGCTGCGACGGCGCGACCACGCAGTCGAAGCGGTGGTTGAGCAGGCGGAACGCCTGCTTGAGCCTGGCGCTCTTCTTGAAGCCCATGTCGCGGCGGTTGGACAGGTGCAGCCGGCCGGGGCGGCGCGGCAGCAGCGCGTTGAGCAGGTCCGACTTCTCGTGCTGCGACTGCACGATGTCGAAGCCGCCCTCGCGCAGCAGCGCCCTGAGCGAGCGCAGCGCGCGCCAGCCGCCGGGACCGTAGACCGCGTCCACCGGAAGGTTGCGCAGGTCGACGTGGGAAGCACCGGACAGCGCGTGCCTGCCGGCGTCCGCGTGGTGGCCGGCGTCGAGCTGCACGACCGTGATGGCATAGCGCTCGCGCGGGAGCATCGTCGCCAGGTTGCGCAGGAACCGCTCGCTGCCGCCGGAAAAGGCGATCGAGGTGTCGGTCAGCAGCAGCAGGCGGATGCGCGCGGCCGCCACGGCCCGCGGCGCCTGCGTCGCGGTGGCGACGGCCGCCGGCGCGGCCCGGTCTTCAACGGCGATAGCTGAAGCTGACAATGGCGGCATTCTCTTCGAAGTCCTGGCCGGTGGCGGTGCTGTTGCGCTGGCTGCGCTGCAGCGCGATCGAGGCGCTCCAGTTGCGGGTGAAGCGGTTCTCCAGCGCGATGTTGAAATACCCGTCGCGGTCGCGCCGCGTCAGGTCCTCGTAGCGGCGATCGGTGTAGGCGGCGGTCGCGCCTAAGGTCATGCGCGGGGTGATCTTGTAGGTGGCCTCCAGCAGCCCGCCCCAGCTCTTCTCGTCGAGCGCGGTGGCGTCCACGTAGCCGACGCGCTGGTAGAACGGACGCACCTGCAGGCCGAAGCGCTCGCCCGTGAACGCGTAGCCCAGTTCCAGCCGGCGCTGCTTGAACACGCTGGGCGTGATGGCGACCGTCGGGTCGCCGACGTCGACGTCGGGGCCCGGGATGCCGCCGACGATCCTCGAGCGGACCATGTCCTCGGCCGCATCCGAGAAGCCATAGCTGAGCACGGCGTCGAGCTTGCTGCGCGCCGAGGCACGCCAGGTGAGGTCGCCGCGGAACAGCGGTTCCCAGCTGCCTTCCCCGCCCTCCTCGAACTCGAGCCGCGAGGCGCCGAGGTCCAGGTTCAGGTCGAAGTCGCGGAACCGGCTGGTGTAGCGTGCGTAGCCGTCGTAGCGGGTGTAGTCCACGTTGGTCGGCGCGCGGTCGTACTCCACGCGCGTGGCCTCGACGTTGGCGCTGATCGTGCGCGTCGGGTCGAGGTCGCGCAGGATGCGCGCGGCGGCGTTGTAGCGGTCGCTGTCGAACTCGCGGAAGTCCTCCGCGTAGCTGGTGCTGTAGCGCAGGTCGAACTGGCCGCGGGTGGCCGCGCCCATGCGCACGTACAGGCTCGGGCCCGTGATGAAGTAGTTGACCTGCTGCTCGTTGTCCGGGTTGAAGGACTGCAGGGTGTCGATCGGCTGGCGGGCGAGGTAGTCATCGAATGCCCATTCCAGCCGCTCGGGCAGCAGGGTCCACAGCGCCTGCCCGGAGAACGAGCCGCGGAGGCCGTCATCGAAAGTGTCGTCGCGGTAGTCCAGGTACTGCAGCCGGCCGGCGGCGTTGAGCTGCAGGCGCGAGCCGGCCTGGGTGATGCCGAACGCCAGCTGCGGCATCACCACCGTCTCGTCCTGCTCGCCGGTGTCGGCGAGCGCGATGTTGTCGCTCTGCAGCACCGAGGCGCCAACCTCGTAGTCGATCCTTGCCGCCTGGGCGAAGCCCGGCAGCGCGGCGAGCAGGGCCGCGGCGAGCGCGGTGCGCACCGGGCGTTGGGACGGCTTGGACATGAAGGTTCCCCCTAGACGCCTTCGTTGAACAGCACGCCCGCGAACTTCGCGGGGTCGAAGTTGCTGGCCGCCTGGGCGATCGTGGAAGGAGTGTCGCGGCCGTAGCCGGCGACCAGCACCACCACGTCGGCCAGGTCGGCGAGGATGCGTGCGTCGGGCGAGCCGATCACCGGCGGGCTGTCGAGCACCACGTAGCGGTCGGGATAGCGGCTGCGCAGCGAGTCGAGCAGCAGCCGCATGCGGAAGGTGGAGAAGTACTCCGCGCCGGTCTCGCGCTGGCGCCCGGCGGGCAGCAGCCGCAGCCGCGGCACGCCGGTGTCGTAGAGCACGGTGCCCAGGTCCGCCTCGGTGTCCTCGAGGTAGTCGGTCAGGCCACCGGTGGCGGCGTCGACGCGCATCGTCGTGTCCTGCGAGGGATGGCGCAGGTCGCAGTCCATGAGCAGCGAGCTCTTGGTCTCGTCGAAGGCCATCGCCGCGGCCAGGTTGCGCGCCACGAAGCTGCCGCCGCAGCCGCGGCTGACCGGCGCCACCAGGGTGACGAAGTTGCCGTCCACCATCGCCAGCAGCTTGGTGCGCAGGTCGCGGAAGGCGTCGACCTCCGGCCGCGCCACGTCGGTGCGGTAGATCACCGCGCGGTCGCGCAGCTGGGCCGGCGTCAGCGCCTGGCCGCCGGAGATGCGCGCGATCGAACGGTGCGCGGCGCGGCGGTCGTGGTCCTCGCTTGCCTCGGCCACGGCGGCGTCGTTCCCATGCAGGTTGTTCATAGCGCGTGCACCAGTTTGAAGGCGAGGACGAGGCCGTACGCGGCCGGGACGAGCAGGAACAGGCAGGACGCCATCGCCAGCCGGCGCAGCATCAGCCGGCGCCGGCGCGGGGTGACGTACATCGGCATCGTGCCCAGCAGCGGCAGCGCGGCCTCGCGCTCGATCTGCAGCGGCGAGCGCACGCGCGGGTCGAGCTTGACCACGCCGAACAGCAGCACCAGCGGCGCGCAGAACGCCGCGCCCAGGCCGGCGCCGGCGACGTGCATCAGTCGCAGGCCCGTCGGGCGCAGCGGCATGTCGGCGGGCTCCTGGATGCGGAAGCTCAGGCCGCGCTGCTCGGCGTCGAGGTTCATCGACACGCGCGCGTTCTCGCGGCGCTTGAGCAGGTCCTGGTAGAGGTCGCGGTTGACCTCGTAGTCGCGGGTCAGCTCGGCAAGGCTGCTCTCGGAGGCGGCGATGCGGCGGTTGCGCTGCATCTCCTGGTCGAGCAGGCCTTCGGCGGTGGCGATGCGCGAGTTCACCGCGGCGCTGCGGCTGCGCGCGTCCGACAGCTTGCTGCGCAGCTCCGAGTACAGTGGGTTGATCGTCACCGAGCCGTCCAGCGACTGCGACGAGGCGGTGCGGGTGGCGGGGCGCGACTCTTCCTGCTGCAGCTCTTCCTGCAGGTCGCCGATCTGGTGCTGCACGCGCACCACGTCAGGATGCTGCTCGGTGTAGGTCAGCAGCAGCTGCTCGCGCTGGTTCTGCAGGTCCGCCAGGCGCGCGCGGATCTGGCCGGCGCGGGTCTGCACCGTGCTGATCTCGCTCTCGCCGGACAGCTGCCGCTGCAGCGCGGTCTCCTCGGAGCGCAGGTCGATCAGCTCCAGCTTGGAGGATTCGACCTGCCGCCGCAGCTCGCCGATGCGGGCGTTGACGTCGGCGCTGACGCCGGGGCGCGCGTCGGGGTTGGAGTTGCGGTAGGCCTCGAGCTTGGACTCGGCGTCGGTGAGCTTGCGGTGGTACTGCTCGACCTGGGTGTTGATGAAGCCGTAGGCCTCGCGGCTCTCGCGCTCCTTGGTCGCCAGGCTCTCGCTGATGATCATGTCGGCGAAGCGCTCGGTGACCTTGTAGGCGCGCTCCGGGTCGGAATCGACGTAGCGGATCTGGATCAGGTTCTCGCGCGGGTTGCTCATCACCGTGCGCGACTTGATGTCCTCCATCAGCCGGTCCTGCGCCACCGGCGAGGGATGGTCGTCCATCCAGCCGCCGGCCTTCAGGATCTCGCCCATGACCTTGCGGCTGAACGCCACCTCGCGGGCGATCGCCGCGCGGTTGACCACGCTGGTCGGCACCGCGCGGCCTTCCATCAGCGGCGCGATGATGTTGCTTTCCTCGACCAGGATGGTGGTCGTCGAGGCGTACTTCTTCGGCAGCAGCATCCCGATGGTCAGCGCGGCGAGCGCCAGCGCCGCGAAGATGCCGGCGTACAGCACCGCGTGGCGCTTGAGCTCGTGGCGCACCACCGGCACCAGCGCCAGCACCTGCGACGGCTGGGCCTCGGACGGGGACCACTCCAGGGCGGGGTTGTTCACAGAGTGCGCTCCGGGATGGTGATGACGTCGCCGGGGGCGACCTTGTAGTTGGTCGACAGGTCGCCCTTGTTGAGGATGCGGTCGAGCCGCACGGCGTAGGTCTGGGTGCCCTGCGGCGACTTGCGGTAGAGGTCGGAGCGGTCCGGCGCGGCGAACTCGGTCAGGCCGCCGGCGGCCAGCACCGCGTCGAGCACGGTCATGCCCTGGCGGTAGGCGATCGAGACCGGCTGGCGCACGGCGCCGGTGACGCGCACGCGCGAGAGGTATTCATGGCTGCGCAGGTCGGTGAGGATCACCGCCACCTGCGGGTCGCGCACGTAGGTGGCCAGCTTCTCCTGGATGTCGGCGGCGACCTGGGCCGGGGTGCGGCCGCCGGCGACGACGTCGCCGACCAGCGGCACCGAGATCTTGCCGTCCGGGCGCACCGGCACGGTGATGCCGAGTTCGGGATTGCGCCAGACCGAGACCTGCACCATGTCGTCGACGCCGATCAGGTAGTCGGACACCGCGGGTGCGGCGACCTGCTCGGGCGGCGGGGCGGTATCGCCGCCCGTGGTCGCGCAGGCGGCCAGCGCCAGGAGAAGGAGGAGCGCGCCCAGGCGCTTGAGAATTTCCATGCGTGGTCACCTCTGGTTGCTAGAGGTTCCAACGCAAATCGGGGGTTGGGGGGGACAGCGGGGCGGCTCAGGCCCGGTAGAACTCCCGGTACCACGCCACGAAGCGCGCCACGCCTTCCTCGATCGGCGTCGACGGGCAATAACCGGTGTCGCGGCGCAGCGCCTCGACGTCGGCGTACGTGTCGGGCACGTCGCCGGGCTGCAGCGGCAGCAGGCGCTTTTCGGCCTTGCGGCCCAGGCAGGCCTCGAGCACTTCGATGTAGCGCAGCAGTTCCACCGGCTGGTGGTTGCCGATGTTGTAGACGCGGTACGGGGCGCTCGACGTGGCGGGCGAGGGCGCCAGCGGGTCATAGCCAGGGTCCGGGCCCGGCACGCGGTCGAGGGTGCGGATCACGCCCTCGACGATGTCGTCGATGTAGGTGAAATCGCGGGTGTGGCGGCCGTGGTTGAACACGTCGATCGGCTCGCCCGCGAGGATCTTCCTCGTGAACAGGAACAGCGCCATGTCCGGCCGGCCCCACGGGCCGTACACGGTGAAGAAGCGCAGGCCGGTGGTCGGCAGGCCGAACAGGTGGCTGTAGGTGTGCGCCATCAGCTCGTTGGCCTTCTTGGTGGCCGCGTACATGCTCACCGGGTGGTCGACGCTGTCCTCGACCGCGAACGGCAGCTTGCGGTTGGCGCCGTAGACCGAGCTCGACGAGGCGTAGACCAGGTGCCCGACGTGGTTGTGCCGGCAGGCCTCGAGGATGTTCATGAAGCCGACGATGTTGCTCTCGACGTAGGCGTGCGGGTTTTCCAGCGAATAGCGCACGCCCGCCTGCGCGGCGAGGTTGACCACGCGCTGCGGCTGGAAGTCGGCGAAGGCCAGGTCGAGCGCGTCGCGGTCCTCCAGCGAGGCGCGCTGGAAGCGGAAGTCGGCGTGCGGGGTGAGCCGCGCGAGCCTGGCTTCCTTCAGCGTCGGGTCGTAGTAGGCGTTGAGGTTGTCGTAGCCGAGCACTTCGTCGCCGCGCGCGAGCAGGCGTTCGCTGAGCTTGGAGCCGATGAAGCCGGCGGCGCCGGTGACCAGGATGCGCATGCGCTCGTGCCGTGGCGGAAAGCGTTGATCTTACAGGCAGCCATCGATGCCGGCGCGCGGCAGCGCGCGCTTGACGTCGAACAGCACCGCGCCGGGTTTGGCGAACGCGCGCACGCCGTCCACGCCCAGCTCGGTGAATCGGTCGTGGGCCACCGCCAGCACCACCGCGTCGTAGGTGCCCGCTTCCGGCTCGGCGACCAGTTCCAGCCCGTACTCGGCCTGGGCGTGCGCGGGCGCGACCCAGGGGTCGTGCACGTCGACGCGCGCGTTGTAGGCGCGCAGCTCGCGGATGATGTCGACCACGCGCGTGTTGCGCAGGTCCGGGCAGTTCTCCTTGAACGCCAGCCCCAGCACCAGCACCCGCGCGCCCGCGGTCTGGAAGCCGCGCTGCTGCATCAGCTTCACCAGCCGGCGCGCGACGTGGCTGCCCATGCCGTCGTTGATGCGGCGACCGGCCAGGATCACGTCCGGGTGGTAGCCGATCTGCTGCGCCTTGTGGGTGAGGTAGTAGGGATCCACGCCGATGCAGTGGCCGCCGACCAGGCCGGGCCGGAACGGCAGGAAGTTCCACTTGGTGCCGGCGGCCTCGAGCACCTCGTGGGTGTCGATGCCCAGCCGGTGGAAGATCAGCGACAGCTCGTTGACCAGCGCGATGTTGACGTCGCGCTGGGTGTTCTCGATGACCTTGGCGGCCTCGGCGACGCGGATGCTGGACGTCTTGTGGGTTCCGGCGGCGACGATGCCCGCGTACAGCGCGTCGATGAAGTCGGCTGCCTCGGGCGTGGAGCCGGAGGTGACCTTGAGGATGGTCTCCAGCCGGTGCTCGCGGTCGCCGGGATTGATGCGCTCGGGGCTGTAGCCGGCGTAGAAGTCCTCGTTGAACTTCAGCCCGGACTCGGCCTCGACGATCGGCACGCAGACCTCCTCGGTCGCGCCGGGATAGACGGTGGACTCGTAGACGACCACGCCGCCGCGGCCGATGGCGCGGCCGACCGTGCGGCTGGCCGATTCCAGCGGGCGCAGGTCCGGGCGCTTGTAGTCGTCGATCGGCGTGGGCACGGTGACGATGAAGACGTTGCAGCCGGCCAGCGCGGCGGGGTCGCTGGCGAATTCCAGCTTGTCGGCCGCCCGGAGCTCCTCGCCGGACATCTCCAGGGTGTGGTCGTGGTGGCCGCGCAGCTCCTCGATGCGGGTCGCGTCGATGTCGAAGCCGACGGTGGGATGGCGGCGCCCGAACGCGGCCGCCAGCGGCAGCCCCACGTAGCCCAGGCCGATCACGGCGATGCGGATGTCGTCTTGCGAGGGAAGCGCTGCGGTCATGGGCAAGGAGTCGTCGGTCGTGGGCCGTCGGCCCGTTGCGGGACAGTCTATCGGAGCGGCCGCGCCGGCCGGCCGCGGCGCGAACGATGGCGGAGTGACCAACGCGTTTATCGCGCTCGCGCGGACAGCGCGCGGCCGGCGACGCATCGCCGTTGCCGGATCCGCGCGCTTCCCGCGTTTGCACCGGGCAGGCGAGGAAGAGGGGGCGGCGGGCGATGCGGATCCTGGTGTGCGGCGGCGCCGGCTACATCGGCAGCCACGCCTGCGCGGTGCTGGCCGGGCGCGGACACGAGCTGCTGGTGGCCGACAGCCTGGTCAACAGCTCGCCGCGCGTGCTCGCGCGCCTGCGCCGCATCACCGGGCAGCCGCTGCCCTTCGTGCAGGCGGACCTGCGCGTGCGCGCCGACGTCGACGGGCTGTTCCGCGGCATGCGCTTCGACGCGGTGCTGCACTTCGCCGCGCTCAAGGCGGTGGGCGAGTCCTGCGCGCGTCCGCTCGACTACTTCGACAACAACATCGCCGGCACCATCCACCTGCTGCAGGCGATGCAGGCGGCCGGCGTGAAGCGGCTGGTGTTCAGTTCCTCGGCCACCGTGTACGGCGATCCCGACCGCGTGCCGGTGCGCGAGGACGCGCCGCTGCGCACCACCAATCCCTACGGCCGCACCAAGCTGGTGATGGAGCAGCTGATCGGCGACCTGTGCGATGCCGACGCGGGCTTCCGCGCCGCGATCCTGCGCTACTTCAACCCGGTGGGCGCGCATCCGTCGGGACTGATCGGCGAGGATCCCGGCGGCGAGCCCAACAACCTGCTGCCCTACGTCAGCCAGGTCGCGATCGGCCGGCGCGAGCGGCTGCGCGTGTTCGGCGGCGACTGGCCGACCGTCGACGGCACCGGCGTGCGCGACTACATCCACGTCATGGACCTGGCGCGCGCGCACGCCGATGCGATCGACTACCTCGCGCGCGAGGACCGCAACCTCACCGTCAACCTCGGCACCGGCCGCGGCGTGAGCGTGCTGGAGCTGGTGCGCGCGTTCGAGCAGGCGAGCGGGCGCGATGTACCGTACGAAGTCGTGGCGCGGCGCCCGGGCGACGTGGCCGAGGTGTACGCGGACCCGGCGCTGGCCAACGCGCTGCTGGGCTGGCACGCGGAACTCGGCGTCGAGGCGATGTGCCGGGATGCCTGGCGCTGGCAGTCGATGAACCCCGCCGGCTACGCCGACGAGACCGCGGAAGCCGAACCGGAGGCGGAGGCAGCGAGGTTCGCCACGGCCTGACGCTGGCCATCCTGCAGGAGCGCCCCTTGGGCGTGATCGCTTTCGCGCAGACCCCGATCGCGCCCACGGGGCGCTCCTACAGCAGGCAGCCGCGTAGGTCGGGGCTACGCTCCCGACGCCCGCCGCTATCCAGCCAGGAACCCCGCGACAGCCTCCGGCTCGCGCATCCAAGCGAAATGATCGGCGCGCGCGCCCAGCGTCCGCGCATCCAGCGTCGCCACCTGCGCCGTCGAGCGCGGCAGCTTCGACAGCAGGAAGCGCAGCGAGGACGCCGGTCCCAGCCAGTCGTCGCGCAGCACCGCCGCGCGCACCGGCACGTCGACCGCCGCCATCCCGGCCTCGAGGCCGGCGTCGACGCCTGCGGCCGCGTAGCGCCCGGAAAGCGCGGTGCGCGACCAGTCGCGGATCACGCCGCGCGCCTCGTTGCCGCCGAAGCCGATGCGGCGACCGGGCAGCGCGCCGCGGGCGTCCGCAAGCCAGGGCAGGAAGCGGTAGGCCAGCGGTAGCCACCAGCGCGTGCGCGGCGGGAACGCGCGCCAGTACGGCGCGCCGCTGGCGACCAGCCACAGCGCCCGCGCGGCGTTTGGGTCGAGCGCGAGGCGGCAGCACGCGAGCTGCCCGCCGAGGCTGTGGCCGCCGATGATCCGCGTCGCGCCCGGCAGCAGGCCGGCGATCGCCGACTCGCTCGCGGGCAGGTCGCGCTGCAGCAGTTCGCGGTAGCCCCAATCGCGGTCGCGCCCGGCGCGCAGCGAGCTGCTGCCGGCGCCGCGCCATTCGTGCACGAACACCGCGACCCCGTGCCGCGCCAGTGCTTCGGCCAGCGGCAGGTAGTGCCTGGCCGCCACGCCCAGCGCCGGCAGCCACAGCAGCGCGCGTCCGGCGCCGTCGGGGATGCGGGCCAGCAGCTCGAAGCGGTGGCCGTCGCCTGCGACGAGCGCAATCCCGTCCTGCGCGGATTCGCGCGGCGCGGGGTCGGGCACCGCGGCCGCGCGCCTCATCGCGGGCGCGCGCCGAAGTGGTCGAGCACGCGCACCTCGCCGCGACCAGGCGCATGGCCGGACCGCATCGCCGCGTGCACGTAGTCGGTGGCGGCGCCGCAGGAATCGGCCAGCGGCAGGCCCAGGCACAGGTTGGCCGCGATCGCCGAGGCCAGCGTGCAGCCGGTGCCGTGCCCGTCGACGTCCATGCGCGGGTGGCGGAAGCGCGCCTGCATGCCGGCGTCGGCGTAGCGGTCGACGACCTGCCCGCCTTCGTCGAGGTGGCCGCCCTTGAGCAGCACAGCGCCGGCGCCGAGCGCGCGCAGCGCCTCGACGGCGGCGTCGGCGGCGCCTGCGTCGGCGATCGCCGTGCCGAGCAGCAGTTCGGCTTCCGGGATGTTGGGCGTCAGCACCGTCGCCAGCGGCAGCAGGCGCGTGCGCAGCGCGTCGAGCGCGTCGGCTTCGAGCAGGCGCGCGCCGGAGGTGGCGACCATCACCGGGTCGAGCACCACCTGCGGCGGCCGGTACGCCTCCAGCGCGTCGGCGACGGCGTGGATCACCTCGGCCGAGGCCAGCATCCCGAGCTTGACCGCGCCGATACGGAAATCGTCGAAGCACGCGTCCACCTGCGCGCGCAGGAACGCCACCGGCGGCACGTGCACCGCGGTCACGCCGCGGGTGTGCTGCGCGGTCAGCGCCGCGATCGCCGACAGGCCGTGCACGCCGTGCGCGGCGAAGGTCTTCAGGTCGGCCTGGACGCCGGCGCCGCCGCCCGAATCGGAGCCGGCGATGGTCAGGGCGCAGGGAGGCTGGGGCATGGCGCGGGATTCCGGGAGTTTCGTGCAGGCTGGCACTTTACAGGCCGCCGTCTAGCTGAGGTATCATCCTTGCATAATGATGTTTGGAACATCACTATTCATGCTCACGATCGGAATACTGCCATGATGACTTCGGCGCAGATGCGGGCCGCGCGGGCCCTGTTGGGGATCGACCAGCGCACCCTGGCGCGGCTGTCCGGGGTGTCGCTGCCCACGATCCAGCGGATGGAGTCGAGCGACGGCAACGTGCGCGGCGTCGTCGATTCGCTCACCAAGGTGGTGGCGGCGCTCGAGGAGGCCGGCGTCGAGCTGGTCGGTGAGAACGCTGCCAGCCTCGCCGGCGGGCGCGGCGTGCGGTTCAAGGGCGGCACGCCGTGATCGCCGCGGTCGAAGCCTTCCGCGCGGGGCTGTTCCGCCGCGGCAACTGGGTGCCGAACCTGGTCGCCGGCGTGATCGTCGGCGTGGTCGCGCTGCCGCTGGCGATGGCGTTCGCGATCGCTTCCGGCGTGAAGCCCGAGCAGGGCCTGTACACGGCGATCGTCGCCGGCATCGCGGTGTCGCTGTTCGGCGGCTCGCGGATCCAGATCGCCGGGCCCACCGGCGCCTTCATCGTGATCCTGGCCGGCGTGGTCGCGCAGTTCGGCGTCGACGGCCTGCTGGTGGCCACGCTGATGGCCGGCGTGATGCTGGTGGCGATGGGGCTGGCGCGGCTGGGCATGGTGATCCGCTTCATCCCGGATCCGGTGATCGTCGGCTTCACCGCCGGCATCGCGGTGATCATCTGGGTGGGCCAGTGGCAGTACTTCTTCGGCCTGCCGACGCCCGGCGACGGGCCGTTCTATCTTAAGGCCTGGCACCTGCTGCAGTCGTTCGGGCAGCTGCATCCGGCGACCGCGCTGCTGGCGCTCGGCAGCCTGGCGCTGGCGGTGCTCGGCCCGCGCATCCCGGGGCTGTCGCGCGTGCCGGGGCCGCTGCTGGCGATGGTGGCGGCGACGGTCGTGGTGTCGATGTTCGACCTGCCCGGCGTGGCGACGATCGAGTCGACCTTCGGCGAGATCCCGCGCGCGCTGCCGCGGCTGCAGCTGCCGGCGATGGACTTCGACCGCATCGTGCAGCTGCTGCCCTCGGCGTTCACCATCGCCATGCTCGGGGCGATCGAGTCGCTGCTGTCGGCGGTGGTCGCCGACGGCATGGCGGGGACGAAGCACGATTCCAACCAGGAACTGGTCGGGCAGGGCGTAGCCAACATCCTGTCGCCGCTGTTCGGCGGCATCGCGGCGACCGGCGCGATCGCGCGCACCGCCACCAACATCCGCAACGGCGGCAACGCGCCGATCGCGGGCGTGGTGCATGCGCTGACGCTGCTGCTGGTGTTGCTGGTCGCGGCGCCGTACGCGGGCAAGGTGCCGCTGTGCGCGCTGGCGGCGATCCTGTTCGTGGTGGCGTGGAACATGAGCGAGGCGCGGCGCTTCCTGCGCCTGGTGCGCAAGGCGCCGCGCGCGGACGTGGCGATCCTGCTGATCACCTTCGCGCTGACCATCCTCACCGACCTGGTGGTGGCGGTGAACATCGGCGTGATCCTGGCGATGTTCCAGTTCATGCGGCGGATGAGCGCGTCGGTGGCGGTGGTCGAGCACGGCCAGGCCAGCCTGCGCCACGAACTGGCGGAGGCCGGGCTGGAGGAGCTGCCGAAGGACGTCGCGGTGTACGCGATCGACGGGCCGTTCTTCTTCGGCTCGGTCGATTCGCTCGAGCGCGCGCTGTCGTGGTCGCGCGAGCCGCCGCGCTGGCTGGTGCTGCGGCTCGAGCGGGTGCCCTTCGTCGACGCCACCGGCCTCAAGCGCCTGGAGTCGACCATCGAAGGCCTGCGCAAGCGCGGCGTGCGGGTGTTGCCCAGCGGCGCCAGCCTGCGCGTACTGCGCAAGCTGGTGCGCGCGGAGATCGTGCGCCGCGACGAGCCCGACAGCTACTTCAAGGACCTGTCGGCGGCGCTGCAGTACGTGCAGTCGGCGCGCGACGATACCGAGGGCGCGGCTGCCGGCTGAGCCGATGCCGGGGCGCTGCTTGCTTCGTTGAACCGGGCTTCGGTTGGATGCGCGAAGGAAGGCGGCGGCCGGGGAGTCGCTCTTCCCCCGGCAAGGCGTCCTGCCTTGACGGGGGCGCCGGCCATCCATGGCCGGCTTGACGCAACTCCCCGGCCGCCGCCTTCCTCCCGGATGTGCGTCGCTTCGGTCGAAATGCGCGGTTGCTCCGTCGGCGGCCTCCGGCTCCGACGCCCGCGCGACGACAGCCACGCTATGTAGAGCGCACCAGGGCGCGACCGCTTTCCCCGCGAATCCCGCGTCGCGCCCTGGTGCGCTCCTACAGGCATCAAGTTCGCCTCCGCAACGGGTCGGATGGCGCAAACCGTCGGGGCGGAGCCCCGACCTACGAACTCCGCGCAGGTCGCCATGCAGGGGTTGGTGCCCTTGGGGGCGAAATAAAGGAGGAGGCGTCGGCCGCAGGCCGGCGCCGGGGGACATTCGCCCCCAAGGGCACCAAGCCCTGCGCCTCCGCCACCTCCCCGCAGCATTCTTTTCGCGCTTCCTTCAGGAGACGCGGGAAGAACGGCCTAGAGCACCTCGGACGCGTAATCCGCCAGCCGCGAGCGCTCGCCGCGGCGCAGGGTGATGTGCGCGCTGTGCGCCCAGTCCTTGAAGCGGTCGACGGCGTAGGTCAGGCCGGACGTGGTCTCGGTGAGGTAGGGCGTGTCGATCTGCTCGACGTTGCCCAGGCACACGATCTTGGTGCCCGGGCCGGCGCGGGTGACCAGCGTCTTCATCTGCTTGGGCGTGAGGTTCTGCGCCTCGTCCAGGATCAGCCAGCGGCTGAGGAAGGTGCGCCCGCGCATGAAGTTGAGCGAGCGAATCTTGATCCGCGAGGCCAGCAGGTCGTTGGTCGCCGCGCGGCCCCAGCTGCCGCCCTCCTTGTTGCTGGGCATCAGCACCTCGAGGTTGTCGGTGAGCGCGCCCATCCACGGCGTCATCTTTTCCTCCTCCGTGCCGGGCAGGAAGCCGATGTCCTCGCCCACGCTGACCGTCGCGCGGGTCATGATGATCTCGCGGTAGCGCTGCGCGTCCATCGTCTGCGCCAGGCCCGCGGCCAGCGCCAGCAGCGTCTTGCCGGTGCCCGCGGTGCCGAGCAGGGTGACGAAGTCGATCTCCGGGTCCATCAGCGCGTTGAGCGCGAAGTTCTGCTCGCGGTTGCGCGCGTTGATGCCCCACACCGAATGCGAGCTGCTGCGGTAGTCGTCGACCACCTGCAGCGTCGCGCGCCCGCCTTCGGCCTTGGCCACGCGCAGCTCGGTCTGCTCGTCGCCGGGCAGGTAGAGGAACTGGTTGGCGTGCCATTCCTCGTCGTCGGCCAGCGCGACCTCGTAGTAGGTGCGGCCCTTGTCGGTCCACGACTTGAGGTCCTTGCCGTGGCGCTGCCAGAAGTCCTCCGGCAGCGCGGTGGCGCCGGTGTAGAGCAGGCTGAAGTCGTCGAGCGCGCGGTCGTTCTCGTAGTCCTCGCTGGCGATGCCGGCGATCGCAGCCTTGATCCGCAGGTTGATGTCCTTGGAGACGAACACCACCGGCGTGCCCGGCTCGCCTTCCTTGAGCGCCAGGATCGCGCCGAGGATCGCGTTGTCCGGCACCACCGCGCCGAAGCGCTTGCCGGCGTCGAAGTTGCCGGTCTGGAAGCGCAGCAGGCCGGCGCTCTGCGCGCCGCGCAACTGCAGCGCGCCAGGGCTCTCGAGCCGCAGTCCGGAGGCGATCTTGTCCGCGCCCTGCGCCTCGATCAGCTCGTTGATGAAGCGGCTGACCTGGCGCGCGTTGCGGCTGGCTTCCGACGTGCCCTTCTTGCCGTTGTCGAGCTCCTCGATGACCTGCATCGGCAGGAACACGTCGTGCTCCTCGAACTTGAACAGCGCGGTCGGGTCGTGCATCAGCACGTTGGTGTCGAGCACGTAGATGCACTTGCCTTTGGTCATCGCGTGGTCCTGGTCTGGATTGCGGGCGGGCAGGGGCGGGCCACCGCGTCCCGCGGGGCGGGGCAGTGGGAAGGGAGGAAAACCGGGGCCGTCACTGGGACCTTGCCGCCTTCAGAGCGTCGAGCACGGCCTGGGCATGGCCGGGCACCTTGACCTTGCGCCAGGCGGCCGCGACGCGGCCCTCCGGGTCGACCAGGAAGGTGCTGCGCTCGATGCCGAGCACCGTGCGGCCGTACATGGTCTTCTCGTGGATCACGTCGAAGGCCCTGCACAGGGCCTCGTCGGCGTCGCTGGCCAGCTCGAAGCGGAAGCCCTGCTTCGCGCAGAAGTTCTGGTGGCTCCTGAGCGAATCGCGCGAAACGCCCACCACCGTGGCGTCGAGCTTGCGGAACTTCGGCAACAACGCGTTGAAGTCGAGCCCCTCGGTGGTGCAGCCGGGGGTGGAATCCTTGGGATAGAAGTACAGCACCAGCCACTGGCCCGCGTAGTCGCCGAGCTTCGCGGTGCCGCCGCCAGAGAGCGCCAGCGGCAGTTTCGCCGGTACCTTGTCGCCGGGGTTGAGCGCGTAGTCGCCGGGCATCAGAACTTCATCGGGTCCATGATCGCGTCGAGGTTCAGGTGGTCGCAGAACTCGAGGAAGTCGTCGCGCAGCGCCGCGATGTGCATGTCGGCCGGCACGCCGATGGTGACCTGCGCGGAGAACATGTCGGCCCCGGTCTGCATCGCGCGGTAGCGCGAGCAGTGCAGGCTCTCGATGGTGATGCCCTGGCGGTCGAAGAAGTCGGCGAGCTGGAACAGGATGCCGGGCTTGTCCGATGCCACCACCTCGACGATGTAGGGGAGCAGGTTGGACTGCACCGGCTTGGGCCCGGTGCGGTACCAGACCAGCTTCAGGCCTTCCTCGCGCTCCAGCCGCGTGAGCATGGCCTCGAGCTTGGCGACCGAGTCCCAGGAGCCGGTCGCCAGCGCGGTCACCGAGACGTCGCGGCCCACGGTGGACAGGCGCGCGTCGACCAGGTTGCAGCCGCTGTCGGAGATCCGGCGCGTGACCGAGAGCAACGGCGACTGCGGATGCGTCGTGTAGGCGTTGATCAGCAGGAAGTTCTCGTTCGGCGCGGGGCGTGCAGCGGTGTCTGGATCGGTCAAGGCGGCGTCCGGTGCGAGAAGGTTCTGGAGGCGCCCGGCGCGGCCGGGAAGCCGCCGCCAGCATACTTGCCCGCGGTTTCGCGCCGCAAGTAAGATCGGTGCGCTTCCAGCGCCCGCGCGACGTCGGCGCGGCCCGAAAAAATCCCACCGGACCAACAGCTTGCGAATCCTCGGCAGCATCACTGCGCTGGCGACGCCGTTCACGGCCGCCGGCGAGCTCGACCTCGACGCCTGGCGCCGCCTGCTGCAGGCGCAGCTTGCCGCCGGCACCCAGGGCGTGGTCGTCGCCGGCTCCACCGGCGAGGCCGCCGCCCTGTACGACGCCGAGTACGACGCGCTGCTGCGCGCGGCGGTGGAGGAACTCGGCGGGCAGGTGCCGGTGCTCGCCGGCACCGGCTTGTCGAACACCGCGAAGACCATCGAGCAGGGCCGCCGCGCCGGCGCGCTCGGCGCCGATGCCGCGCTGGTGGTCACGCCGCCCTACGTGCGCCCGACCCAGGCCGGGCTGCTCGCGCATTTCCGCGCGGTGGCCGACGACGGCGCGCTGCCGGTCGTGCTCTACAACGTGCCGGGGCGGACCGGCTGCGACCTGCTGCCGGAGACCGCGGCGGAACTGGCCGCGCACGAGCGCATCGTCGGCATCAAGGAAGCGCGCAGCGAGCCCGAGCGCATGCAGGCGCTGCTGCCGCTGCGCGCGGACGGCTTCGCGGTGCTCAGCGGCGACGACCCCACCGCCGTGCGCGCCATGCTCGCCGGCGCCGACGGCGTGATCTCGGTGGCATCGAACGTCGTGCCCGGCGCGTTCCGCCGGCTCTGCGACCTGGCCCGCGCGGGTGACCATGAAGCGGCCGACGCACTCGACGCGCGCGTGCGCGCGCTGTACGACTTCCTCGGCGTCGAGCCCAACCCGATCCCGGTCAAGGCGTTGCTCGCCCGCCGCGGCATCGGCCACGGCCTGCGGCTGCCGCTGACCACGCTGTCGCCCGCGCGCGCGCCGGAGGCCGAGCGCATCGCCGAAGACGTCGCCGCGCTCGAGGCCGACGCCGCTGCGTGATTCCCGCGGAAGCGGCTTCAGCCGCGCGCTTTTCCCGCGGATGGCAGCCTGCGAAAGCTCGCGGCTGAAGCCGCTCCCGCGAGCCGGCGCTTCCGGAACCGCGGCTGACCGGCCCGCGCCCGGACTGCCCGCCACGCCATGACCGCCGCCGCCTGCGGCGCGATACACTCGCCGGCCTGACCCGCAGGAGATCCAGATGCGCCTTCCCGCCTCCACGTTCCGTTTCGTCGCCGTCGCCGCGCTGGCCGTGGCCGTGCTCGGCGCTTCCGGCTGCAGCTGGTTCCGCAAGGGCAGCGAGCTCTACGCGCAGAGCCCCGAGAACCGGCCGCTGGAAGTGCCGCCGGACCTGAACATGCCGGACACCTCGGGCGCGATGAAGCTGCCGGGCGAGGCGCCGCAGTCGGTGTCGCGCTCGTCGATGGCGGCGCCGGCGCAGGCGTCCGCGCCCAACAACACCGGCTTCACCGTCCCCGGCGACCGCGACGCGGTGTTCGCGAAGGTCGGCGAGGTGCTGGCGGCGACCGAAGGCGTCACCATCGCCAGCAAGGCGCAGATCCTGGGCACCTACGACATCGACTACGCCGGCAGCAAGTTCCTGCTGCGCGTGACCAAGGTCGAGGCCGGCGCCTACGTCTCCGCGGTCGATCCGCGCGGGATGCCCGCCGCCGGCGATGCGCCGGCCAAGCTCGTCGCCACGCTGAAGGCGGCCCTCGGCGCCGGCTGACGCCGGCCGAAGATGCACGCGCGTCCAATCGAACACCTGCGCGGCCCGGCAACGGGCCGCGTTGCGTTCGTGGCGGCGTTGCTGGTCGTGCTGGGCGGATGCCACGGCCAGGCCGGCACGAAGCCGGAGCCCCCGGAACCCGCGATCGTGATTCCGCCCGACGGCGGCGCGTTCACCGTCGCCGAAGGCATGCTCGACACCTGGAACACGATCGGCAAGATCCTGGTCGGGCTGGAAGGCGTCGAGTACGAAGGGCGCGCGCAGATGCTGGGGCTCTACTCGGTGCGCTATCGCGGCGAGGCCTTCCTGGTCCGCGCGCAGGCGCTGCCGATCGAGGCGCCGGGGCAGGGCCTGCGCACGCGCGTGGACGCGCTCGGGCCCGCGGGCGACAGGCTCGAGAGCGCGGCAGCGGCGGAACTGCTGCAGGCGCTCGCGCGGCGGGTGCCGCTGGAAGTGGCCCTGTACCGGCAGCCGGTGAAGCTGCGCCCGGACGCGCCTGCGCGGAAGCGGAAGGCGAAGCCGCACTGACGGCGCCGCGGCGCTTCGTCAGCGCTCGAGCAGCGGCAGCTTGTCCGGCTTGCCTTCCCATTCCCTGGCGTCGGCCGGGGCGTCCTTGCGCGCGGTGATCACCGGCCAGGCCTTCGACAGCTCGGCGTTCAGCGCCACGAACTGCTCCTGGCCCGCGGGGACGTCGTCCTCGGGATAGATCGCGTTGATCGGGCACTCGGGCTCGCACAGGGTGCAGTCGATGCACTCGTCCGGATCGATCACCAGGAAGTTCGGGCCCTCGTGGAAGCAGTCGACCGGGCAGACCTCGACGCAGTCGGTGTACTTGCACTTGATGCAGTTCTCGGTGACGACGAAGGGCATGGCGGCGTGGCTGCGGTCGGGAAGCGGGAGCGACCTAGTTTACGCCAGCGGCAGGATCGCATCGGCGACCGCGTCGCGGAGTCGGCGCTGGCATCCCGAGCGCGGCGGGGGATCCTGCGCCGGTGGAAGAGCCCTTGCTGCGCGCGGCCAAAAAAAAAGCCCGCGCATTGCTGCGCGGGCTTTCCCTCATCCCGTTCCCTTCCCCCGCGAGCGGGGGAAGGGCGATCGTGCCGGGCGGGAGTCGCTTCGGTTGCATCGCCGCGGCTTTGTGCGGCTCGGCTTCGGAGACGACGGATATATGGCGCTCCCTACGGGATTCGAACCCGTGTTTTAGCCTTGAGAGGGCCACGTCCTGGGCCTCTAGACGAAGGGAGCGGGGTGTCGCCTGGGGCGACGCCGGCTGGACGGCCGGCCCGCTCGGCACCGGTGGGGCCTGCGCGGCTTGCTAGTATAGCAGCGATATGGAGGCCGCCAAGCGGCAGCCCCACCCGGAGATCCACTGGCTGCCCGATGCCGACCCAGACCCCGCCCATCCCCGTCGCCCTGCGGGTCGTCCCGCGCGACCAGCATCCCATCTCGCGCAAGGACATCAGCCCCAACGCGCTGCGCGTGCTCTACCGCCTGCGCGAAGGCGGCTACCAGGCCTTCCTGGTCGGCGGCGCGGTCCGCGACCTGCTGGTCGGCGGCCATCCCAAGGACTTCGACATCGCCACCAGCGCGACGCCGGAGGAGGTCAAGCACCTGTTCCGCAACTGCCGGCTGATCGGCCGCCGCTTCCGGCTCGCTCACGTGGTGTTCGGCCGCGAGATCATCGAGGTCGCCACCTTCCGCGCCAACAGCGACGACGGCAGCGGCGACCGCCAGGTCCACGACGACGGCCGCCTGCTGCGCGACAACGTCTACGGCAGCATCGAGGACGACGCGGTGCGGCGCGACTTCACCGCCAACGCGCTGTACTACACGGTCGACGACTTTTCCGTGCACGACTACGTCGGCGGCTACGAGGATGTGCGCAACCGTGTGCTCAAGCTGATCGGCGACCCCGGCGCGCGCTACGCCGAGGACCCGGTGCGCATGCTGCGCGCGGTGCGGCTGGCGGCGAAACTGGGCTTCCGCATCGACGACGCCACCGCCGCGCCGATTCCCTCGCTGGCGCCGCTGCTGGCCGACGCCGCGCCGGCGCGGCTGTTCGAGGAATGCCTGAAGCTGTTCCTGTCCGGGCATGGCGAGGAGAGCTTCCTCGGGCTGGAGCGTTTCGGCCTGCTCGCGGTGCTGTTCCCGGAGTCGGCCGCCGCGCTCACGTCCAACCGCAGCGGCGCGCTGCGCCGGGTGGTGCTGGCGGGACTGCGCGGCACCGATGCGCGCGTGCGCGCCGACGAGCCGGTGTCGCCTGCGTTCCTGTTCGCGCTGCTGCTGTGGCCGGCGTATTGCCGCGCGCTGATCGCGCTGCAGGGGCAGGGCGTGCACGCCGCCGAGGCGCAGCGTCGCGCCGCCGACCGCGTCACCGTGCACCAGCTGGCGACCATCGCGCTGCCGCGCCGCTTCTCGCTGCCGATGCAGGAGATCTGGCTGCTGCAGGCGAGGCTGTCGTTGGCGCAGTCCGGCCAGCGCCAGCGCAAGCGCGTGACGCGCCTGCTCGCGCACCCGCGCTTCCGCGCCGCGTTCGACTTCCTGGTGCTGCGCCAGGCCGGTTCCGACGACCATGCCGAGGACATCGCGTTCTGGCGCGATGCGCAGCGCGATCCGGACAACGCGATCGCCCTGCATCCGGAACCGGAGGACGTCGAAGGCGATGGCGGGGAATCCCCCGCGCCGCGCCGGCGCCGGCGGCGCCGCAGGCCTGCCGCGCCCGCGGGATGAGCGCGGCCACGATCGCGTACGTGGGCCTCGGCGGCAACGTCGGCGATGCCGCCGCGACCCTGCGCGAGGCGTTCACCGCGCTCGACGCGCTGCCGGACACGCGCCTGCTGCGCGCGTCGCGGCTCTACCGCACGCCGGCCTGGGGGCATCGCGAGCAGCCGGACTTCGTCAATGCCGCCGCGCGGCTGGAAACGCGGCTGGACGCGCGCGCGCTGCTCGACGCGTTGCTGGAGGTCGAGCGCCAGTTCGGCCGCGACCGCGGCGACGGCGGCGAGCGCTGGGGCCCGCGCACGCTCGACCTCGACCTGCTGCTGTTCGGCGAGGCGGTGATCGACGAGCCCGGCCTGCGCGTGCCGCACCCGCACCTGCACGAACGCGCGTTCGCGCTGGTGCCGCTGGCGGAGATCGCCCCCGAGGCGGTCGTCCCCGGTCGCGGAACGGTGCGTTCGCTCGCCGCCGAGGTCGCCGCCGAGGGGATCGAAGCGCTACCCTGACGCCCCGCCTGGCGCCCCTGCGATCCTCCGCCATGTACGCACCCGACGACCGCAAGCCCCTCACCGTACCGGCGCTGGCCGAGGCCAAGCGCGCCGGGCACCGGCTTGCGATGCTGACCGCCTACGACGCCGGCTTCGCGCGCGTGTTCGACGCCAACGGCGCCGATCTGCTGCTGGTCGGCGACTCGCTGGGCATGGTGGTGCAGGGCCACGATTCGACGCTTCCGGTGACGGTGGACGA
Source organism: Luteimonas sp. (assembly GCA_035539095.1). Taxonomy (GTDB): domain Bacteria; phylum Pseudomonadota; class Gammaproteobacteria; order Xanthomonadales; family Xanthomonadaceae; genus Luteimonas. Next base: position 71,524 of record DATLJE010000024.1, on the reverse strand, counting down.
CATCGCCTACCACACGGCCTGCGTGGGGCGCGCCGTCTCGCGCGCACTGCTGGTGGCCGACCTGCCGTTCCAGGCCGACGCGACGCCGGAACGCGCGCTCGATGCATCGACGCGCCTGCTGCAGGCCGGCGCGCGCATGGTCAAGCTCGAAGGCGCGGGCCACAAGCTCGAGGTGATCCGCTTCCTGGTCGAGCGCGAGATCCCGGTCTGCGCGCACCTGGGCCTGACCCCGCAGTCGGTGCTGCGCCTGGGCGGCTACAAGGTGCAGGGGCGCGAGGACGACGCGGCGCGCGCGCTGCGCGCCGATGCCGCGGCCGTCGCGGAGGCAGGCGCCACGCTGCTGGTGCTCGAATGCGTGCCGTCGCCGCTGGCGCAGGCGATCACCGCCGCCTCGCCGATCCCCACCATCGGCATCGGCGCCGGCCCGCACTGCGACGGGCAGGTGCTGGTGCTGCACGACTTCCTCGGCCTGCACAGCGGCCACCGGCGGCCGAAGTTCGTCAAGGACTTCCTCGCCGACGGCGGCTCGGTGGCAGGCGCGGTGCAGGCCTACGTCGCCGCCGTGCGCGGTGGCAGTTTTCCGGACGAGGCGCATTCCTACCTGTAACCGCCACCTTGTCATCCCGAGCGCAGCGAGGGATCTGTCGCGTTCGTCGCATGGGGCAGATCCCTCGCTGCGCTCGGGATGACAAGGAAAAGCGCCGAACCGAACCACGGCCCATGATCGAAACCGCGACCGAACTCACCGCCCTGCGCACCCGCATCGCGCAATGGAAGCGCGCCGGCCTGCGCGTCGGCCTGGTGCCGACGATGGGCAACCTGCACGCCGGCCACTTCTCGCTGGTGGAACTCGCGCGCCGGCACGCCGACCGCGTCGTCGCCAGCGTGTTCGTCAATCCCACCCAGTTCGGGCCCAACGAGGACTTCGCGCGCTATCCGCGCACGCCCGGGGCCGACGCCGCCGGGCTGGAAGCCGCCGGCTGCGACCTGCTGTGGCTGCCATCGGTCGAGGAGATGTACCCGTTCGGGCCGGACAACGCGGTGCGCATGCGCGTGCCCGGCATCACCGACGTGCTCGACGGCGCGCATCGCCCCGGCCACTTCGACGGCGTCGTCACCGTGGTCACGCGGCTGTTCAACCAGGTGCAGCCGGACGTCGCCGTGTTCGGGCGCAAGGATTACCAGCAGCTGGCGGTGATCCGCCATTTCGTGCGCGACCTGGCGTTCCCGGTCGAACTGCTGCCGGCGCCGATCGTGCGCGAGGCCGATGGCCTGGCGATGAGCTCGCGCAACCAGTACCTGTCGGTGCAAGAGCGCGCGGCAGCGCCGGAGATCCACCGCACCCTGCTGGCGATGCGCGATGCCGCCCAAGCGGGCGCGCCGCGCGGCGAGGTCGAGGCACGGGCCCGTGAACGGCTCGAGGCCGCGGGATTCGTCGTCGACTACGCGGTGGTGCGAGACCGCGAGCTCGGCGAACCCGATGGCGCACCGGGCGAGCGGGTCGCCCTGGTCGCCGCGCGACTGGGCGCGACTCGGCTGATCGACAACCTGGAGTTCGGCCAGTAGGCGTTTGCCTTGTGGGAGCGGCTTCAGCCGCGAGCTTTTCGTGCCCGCCAGGCCCTGCCAAGGGGCTCGCGGCTGAAGCCGCTCCCACGAGGGCTTGCCGCCCTTGGGCGCCGGCTCCGCGCCCCCATCCTGTAAAATCCCCGTCCTGCCCGCCTCCCACGGCTATCGTCCATGCAACTGACCCTGCTCAAGGCCAAGATCCACCGCGCCACCATCACCCACGCCGAACTGCACTACGAGGGTTCGTGCGCGATCGACGGCCGCCTGCTCGACATCTCCGGCATCCGCGAGTACGAGCGCATCGAGATCTACAACGTCAACAACGGCCAGCGCTTCGCGACCTACGCGATCCGCGCCGAGGAAGGCAGCGGCATCATCTCGGTGAACGGCGCCGCCGCGCACCGCGCGCAGCCGGGCGACCTGGTGATCATCTGCGCCTATGGCGCCTGCGACGAAGCCGAGGCGGCGAAGTTCAAGCCGACGCTGGTCTACGTCGACCGCCAGAACGCGCTGACCCATACCAACGACTCGATCCCCGCTCAAGCGGCCTGACCGCAGGTCGGGGCTACGTCCCCGACGCCCCTCGCCCTGGCGGCGCCCGTACGACGCGCGATGGGCGCGCGACCGCGGGGATATCGAGGCGCCCGCGCAAGGCGATCGCGCCCAAGGGGCGCTCCTACAGGCCGTGGCGGGCCAGGGCCCACAGCACGTGCTCGCGCACGACCGGGTCGGGCTCGTGCCGGCGCGATTCGAGCGCGGCCACCACCTCCGGCGTCGTCGGCGCGTTGCCCAGCGCGACCGCGATGTTGCGCAGCCAGCGCGCGTGGCCGCTGCGGCGGATCGCCGAGCCCTCCGTGCGCTGCAGGAACTCCGCTTCCGTCCACGCGAACAGCTCCGCCAGCGTGGCCCTGTCCAGGTCGTTGCGGGCGCGGAAGTCCGGCTCGTCGCTGCGCCGAGCGAACTTGTTCCACGGGCACGCCAGCTGGCAGTCGTCGCAGCCGAAGATGCGGTTGCCGACCAGCGGCCGCAGCGCCTCGTCGATGCTGCCCTCGTGCTCGATGGTGAGGTAGGAAATGCAGCGCCGCGCGTCGAGCCGGTACGGCGCGGTGATCGCGCCGGTCGGGCAGACGTCGATGCAGCGCGTGCAGGTGCCGCAGTGCGCGCTCGCGGGCGGGTCGATCGGCAGCGGCAGGTCGAGGTAGATCTCGCCGAGGAAGAACCACGAGCCGCCGTCGCGGTCGATCAGGCAGGTGTGCTTGCCGATCCAGCCCAGGCCGGCATTGCGCGCCAGCGCGCGCTCGAGCACCGGCGCCGAGTCGACGAACACGCGATGGCCGAACGGGCCGACTTCCTCGGCGATGCGCTCGGCCAGCTTCTGCAGGCGCCCGCGCATCAGCTTGTGGTAGTCGCGGCCCAGCGCGTAGCGGGCGACGTAGGCGCGCGCGCCGTCGGCGAGCGTGCGCCAGGCCTCGTCGTCGTCCTTGCGCCCGTAGTCCAGGCCGACCGAAACGACGCGCAACGTGCCGGGGATCAGCTCGGCCGGCCGCGAGCGCTTGTCGCCGTGCCGCGCCATCCAGTCCATCGAGCCGTACAGGCCTTCGGCGAGCCAGTCGCGCAGGTGGCCTTCGTCCTCACCCAGCTCGATGCCGGCGATGCCGCAGCGCTGGAAGCCGGCCTCGCGTGCGAGCGCGCGGATCCGCGACGCGAGCGCGCGGTGGTCGGGAGCGTCGGCGGGGACGTTGGCGGCGGGCTGGGACATGGCGGCGCAAGTATAGAATCGCGCCGATGAGCGGCTCCTTTCCCCTGTACGACAACGCCGCGCTGCGCCGGGTCGAGGCCGCTTCGGCGCAGGCGTCGGGCGACGCCTTCATCCTGATGCAGCGCGCCGGCCTGGCCGCCTGGCATTGTGCGCTCGCGCACTGGCCGCAGGCGCGTCGGGTCGTGGTCGCCTGCGGGCCCGGCAACAACGGCGGCGACGGCTACGTGCTGGCGCGGCATGCCTGCGAGGGTGGTCGCGAGGTGCGCGTGCTGCGGCTGCCGGCGCACGCGCCGCGCGGCGACCTCGCCGCGCGCGCCGAGCGCGAATATCGCGAGGCCGGCGGCAGGGTCGAGGAGTTCACCGGCGCCGCCATCGAGGCGGACCTGGTCGTGGACGCGCTGTTCGGCATCGGCCTTTCGCGCGCGCCGGACGACGCTGCCGCGGCGCTGGTCGCCGCGATCGACGACGCCGGCGCACCGGTGCTCGCGCTCGATGCGCCCAGCGGCGTCGACGCCGGCACCGGCAACGTTCCCGGCGCCGCGGTGCACGCCACGCGCACGCTGCAGTTCATTGCCGCGCACGCGGGACTGGCGACCGGCGCCGCGCTCAACCACGTGGGCGTGCGCGAGGTGGCGACGCTCGGCGTCGACGAAGCGTCGATGGCGGGCGTCGCGCCCGTGGCGGAAGCATTCGCGTCCGGCGCGCTGCGCGGTTTGCTGCCGCCGCGCCATCGCAACGCGCACAAGGGCGAATCCGGGCGCGTGCTGTGCATCGGCGGCGACCACGGCAAGGGCGGCGCGGCGCTGCTGTGCGCCGAAGCCGCGCTGCGCAGCGGCGCAGGCCTGGTCGATGTCGCCACGCGCGCGGCGCACGTGCCGGCGCTGCTCGCGCGCCGCCCCGAGGCGATGGCGCACGCGATCGAATCGCGCGCGGACATCGACGCGTTGCTGCAGGCGGCAGGCGTGGTCGCGATCGGCCCGGGCCTCGGCCAGGACGCGTGGGGAAAGGACCTGCTCGCGGCGGCCGTCGCAAGCGGCAGGCCGCTGGTCGTCGACGCCGACGCGCTCAACCTGCTGGCCGTCGCGCCGCGCACGCTGCCGGGCGACACCGTGCTGACGCCGCATCCCGGCGAGGCCGCGCGCCTGCTGGGTACGTCGACGCGCGAGGTGCAGTCCGACCGCCGCGCCGCGGCCGCCGCGCTGTGCGAACGCCATGGCTGCGTGGTCGTGCTCAAGGGCGCCGGCACGATCGTCGCCGCGCCGGGCCGCGTGCCGCGCGTGATCGACGCGGGAAATCCCGGCATGGCGGTCGGCGGCATGGGCGACGTGCTCACCGGCGTGGTGGCCGCGCTGCGCGCGCAGGGCCTGGATGCATTCGACGCCGCGAGCGGTGGCGCATGGCTGCACGCCGCCGCCGGCGATGCCGCCGCGCGCGAAGGCGGCGAGCGCGGGCTGCTGCCATCCGACCTGCTCGCGCCGCTGCGGCGGCTGGCCAATCCATGAGCGGAGCGATGCGCGAGCACTTCCTGGCCGACCCCGAAGCCACCGACGCGCTCGGTCGCTCGCTCGCCGCGACGCAGCCCGCGCGCGCGGTGGTGTACCTGCACGGCGACCTCGGTGCGGGCAAGTCGACGCTGGCGCGCGCATGGCTGCGCGCGCTCGGCGTGCAGGGGCCGGTGCGCAGCCCGACCTACACCCTCGTCGAGCGTTACCCGCTGCCGCAGGGCGAGGCGCTGCACCTGGACCTGTACCGCATCGCCGGCGCCGGCGAGCTGGAATTCCTCGGCCTCGATGAAATCGGCGTGGCGCTGTGGCTGGTCGAATGGCCCGAGCGCGGTGCGGGCGCCCTGCCGCCGGCCGACCTGCAGGTCGACCTGGCCGTCAGCGGGACGGGCAGGGCGGCCAGGCTGCGGCCTGGCAGCGCGGCCGGGCAGGGCTGGGTTAAGCGAATGGAAAGTTTCGGCGACTTGCGACCCCTTCCTGAATCCGGCCGGTAGCAAACATCGGCAGGCCACGGATTCGTAAGGGAAAAGCAGTTGCAAAACCGCCGGCTTGGTGCTTGACTACCGGCCATGCGAGCCAAGGGGATCTCCGTCCAGCAACTCATCCTCGGCCTGGCGCTGCTGGGCGCGCTGGTCTGGAATCTCGCGCACGCCTCTGAAATCAACAACTTGCGCCTGGCCGCCGGCTCCACCGGCACGCGCGCCGAAATCGCGCTGGATGGCCAGGTCGAGTACAAGCTGTTCTCCCTGTCCAATCCCGACCGCCTGGTGCTGGACCTGCCAGGGGTCGACGCCCGCGGCCTCAAGCTGCCGCCGGCCGCCGGCCTGGTGAAGGAAGTCCGCACCGGCCATCCCGCCCCGGGCACCACCCGCATCGTGTTCGACCTGCACGCGCCGGTGGTGGCGCTCAAGCCGCATTTCGAAGGCGCGGGCGACCAGACCCGGCTGGTGCTCGAATGGCCGGGCGACAACGGCGCCGAGGATCCGATCGCGCGCATCGCCGCGGCTAGCGCGCCGATGCCCGCTGCCGCGCAGCCGCAGGCCACCGCGCCCGCGCAGGCGCCGCCGCCGGATCCGGCGATCGCGTCCGCCGCCGCCACCTCGCGCCTGGTCGCGGCCACAGTGCAGGCCTCGCAGCCGCCGCCCGCGCAGGCCCAGGCCGCGTCGCCGCATCAGCCCGGCGTCGCGCAGGCGGCCGGCACCGCTGCCACCGGCGTGCCGACCCGCATCGCCACCGGCGTGCCCACACCGATGGACCCCGCCAAGCCCGTCGCGGAAGCACCGGCCGAGCCGGCGCGGCCGCCGCGCGCCGGCCGCATCGGCATGCGGCCGCTGGTGGTGGCGATCGACCCCGGCCATGGCGGCCAGGATCCGGGCGCGATCGGCCTCAACGGCCGCCGCGAGAAGGACGTGACCCTGGCCATCGGCCGCGAGCTGGCGCGCCAGATCAACGCCACGCCCGGGCTCAAGGCCTACATGACCCGCGACCGCGACGTGTTCATTCCCCTGAACCAGCGCGCGCAACTGGCGCGCGCGGCCAAGGCCGACATCTTCGTCTCGATCCACGCCGACGCCGCCGAGAACCGCAGCGCCTCCGGCGCCTCGGTCTACGTGCTGTCGCTGCGCGGCGCATCCTCGCAGCGCGCGCGCTGGCTGGCCGACAAGGAAAACGCCGCCGACCTGATCGGCGGGCGCGTGCCGCAGGCCGGCAACACGCTCGCCTCGGTGCTGCTCGACCTGACCCAGAGCGGGCACATGAAGGCGTCCGAGGACGCCGCGCACCACGTGCTCGACAGCCTCGGCGACGTCGGCAACACGCGCAAGGTCGAGCGCGCCAACTTCGCGGTGCTGCGCACCTCCGACATGCCGGCGATGCTGGTCGAGACCGCCTACATCTCCAACCCGGCCGAGGAGCGCCAGCTCACCGACCCGGGCTACCAGCGCAAGCTGGCGGGGGCGATCCTGCGCGGCGTCGACACGTATTTCATGCGCCAGCCGCCGCCCGGCACGCTCTACGCCGCGCGCGCGTCGGCCGCGGATGCGGCGACGACCGGAAGCGGCGCCGGCGGAAGCCCGTAGGAGCGCACCGGGGCGCGACCGCCCGCGACGCGAAGGCGATCGCGCCCTAGTGCGCTCCTGCCAGGCTGCGCGGCCGCTATCATTGGCGCGGTGAGCATCCGCCAGCTTCCCGACATCCTCGTCAACCAGATCGCCGCGGGCGAAGTCGTCGAGCGGCCCGCGTCCGTGGTCAAGGAACTGGTCGAGAACGCGCTCGACGCCGGCGCGCGCCGCGTCGACATCGACCTGGAGGAAGGCGGCGTGCGCCTGGTCCGGGTGCGCGACGACGGCGCCGGCATCGGCCCCGACGAGCTGCCGCTCGCGGTCTCGCGCCACGCCACCAGCAAGATCGCCTCGCTCGACGACCTCGAGGCGGTGGCCACGCTCGGCTTCCGCGGCGAGGCGCTGCCTTCGATCGCCTCGGTCAGCCGTTTCCTGCTGTCCTCGCGCCGCGACGGCGACGACCACGGCGCCAGCCTGCAGGTCGACGGCGGCCGCGTCGGCGAGGTCGCGCCGAAACCGCATCCGCGCGGCACCACGGTCGAGGTGCGCGACCTGTTCTACAACGTGCCGGCGCGGCGCAAGTTCCTGCGCGCCGAGCGCACCGAGCTCGGCCACGTCGAGGAATGGCTGCGCTCGCTGGCGCTGGCGCGGCCGGACGTGGAGCTGCGCGTCTCGCACAACGGCCGGCCGTCGCGCCGCTACAAGGGCGACGGCGGGCTGGCGCTGGAAAACCCGTCTGCCGGCGAGCGCCTGGGCGAAACCCTGGGCGAGGAATTCGCCAGGCACGCGCTGCGCATCGAGCACGCCGCCGCCGGCCTGCGCCTGCACGGCTGGATCGCGCAGCCGGTGTATTCCCGTGCGAGTGCGGACCAGCAGTACCTCTACGTCAACGGACGCAGCGTGCGCGACCGAAGCGTCGCCCACGCGGTGAAGCAGGCCTACGCCGACGTGCTGTTCCACGGACGCCAGCCGGCCTACGTGCTGTTCCTCGAGCTCGACCCGACGCGCGTGGACGTCAACGTGCACCCGGCCAAGCACGAGGTGCGCTTCCGCGACGCGCGGCTGGTGCACGACTTCGCCTACCGTACGCTGCACGATGCGCTGGCGGAAACGCGCGCAGGCGCCGGCGTGGCCGTGTCGACCGGCGCCTCGCAGCCCGCGGGCGCGATGGCGAACGGCGCATCGGACGCGCTGCCGCCGTGGGCGACGCGCGCGCCGCAGCCCGACCTGTCGCTGCGCGTGGACGAGGCGCGCCAGCTGTATTCGCAGCTGTATGCCGCGCCGGCATCCGCCATGGACGATCGGGGCGCGACGGCGCCGCACGACGCGGCGATGCCCGCGCTGCCGCCGGTGCACGACGAACGCATCCCGCCGCTTGGTTATGCCATCGCCCAGCTGCACGGCATCTACGTGCTTGCAGAGACCGGCGACGGCCTGGTCGTGGTCGACATGCACGCCGCCCACGAGCGGATCGGCTACGAGAAGCTCAAGAACGCGCACGATGGCGAAGGCCTGCGCACCCAGCCGCTGCTGGTGCCGCAGGCGGTCGCGGTGAGCGAGCGCGAGGCCGACGTGGCCGAGCGCGAGGCGGGCACGCTCGCCGACCTGGGCTTCGAGGTCTCGCGCACCGGCCCGCAGTCGCTGCTGCTGCGCGGCGTGCCGGCGCTGCTCGCCCACGGCGACACCGAGGCGCTGCTGCGCGACGTGCTGGCCGACCTGCGCGAGCACGGCGAGAGCCTGCGCGTGCGCGCCGCGCGCGACGAACTGCTCTCGACCATGGCCTGCCACGGCGCGGTGCGCGCCAACCGCCGCCTGACCATTCCCGAGATGAACGCCCTGCTGCGCGAGATGGAAGCCACCGAGCGCTCCGGGCAATGCAACCACGGCCGCCCGACCTGGGCGCGCTTCGGGTTGCCCGAAATCGACCGCTGGTTCCTGCGAGGACGCTGACGATGCTTCGAACGATCCTGTTGCCGGCGCTCGCCGGCTGCGCGCTGGCCCTGTCCGGTTGCGGCGACAAGCCGCAGGCCGCGGCCGGCGACAACGCATCGAAGGCGGTGCCGGCCTTCGTCGCCGAGGAGAACGCCTGGCGCGCGCAGCGCGACGCCAACCTGCGCAAGCCCGACGGCTGGACGAGCCTGGTCGGCCTGCACTGGATCGAGCTCAAGGCGCACTACGTCGGCAGCAGCGCCGACAGCGGCATCCGCCTGGCCAAGGGGCCGCCGCGGATGGGGCTGCTGCAGCAGGAAGGCGAGCACCTGTTCTTCACTCCGGAGAAGGGCGTGGCGATCACCATCGACGGGCAACCGCTCGACAAGCGCGTCGAGCTGCACGACGACATGTCGGAAAGCCCGAGCGTGGTCGGCTTCGACGACGGCAAGGGCCAGATGACGGTGATCGCCCGCGACGGGCGCCACGCGCTGCGCGTGAAGCACGCCGACGCGGACACGCGCACGCGTTTCGCCGGGCTGCAGTACTGGCCGGCCGATCCGTCGTGGAAGATCGACGCGAAGTTCGTACCGAACGCGCCCGGCAAGACGATCCAGGTCGCCGACATCATCGGCGCGGTCAACGAGGAGCCGAACCCGGGCGCGGTGGAATTCCAGCGCGACGGCAGGACCTGGCGCATCGAGGCGCTCGACGAGGGCGACGGCAGTCTGTTCCTGGTCTTCGCCGACCGCACCAACGGGCACGGCAGCTACGGCGCCGGCCGCTTCCTCTACGCCGACAAGCCGGGTCCGGACGGCAAGGTCGTGCTCGACTTCAACCAGGCCTACAACCCGCCGTGCGCGTTCACGCCGTTCGCGACCTGCCCGCTGCCGCCGCCGGAGAACCGGCTCGACCTGGCCGTCACCGCGGGCGAGCAGAAGTACGCCGGGGGCAGCCATTGATCCGGTCGCCGCGGCGCCGCGTTCCTGCGGAGATGCGCATGCTGCGATCGCCCCGCCCGGCGCCGCGCCGCTGGCTCGCCGGCCTGCTCGCGCTCGCCTGCGGTGTCGCGCAGGCGCAGGCGCCCGGGCCTGCGCAATCGACCGCGCCGGCGGCGACCGTGGCGCCCGAGATGGTGTTCGTGCCGCCGAAGGATCCGCCGGTGCCGCTGCTGTGGAAGGTGTCCGACGCCGACAACGCGGTCTGGCTGCTGGGTTCGTTCCACCTGCTCAGGGCGGATGACTATCCGCTCTCCGGCGACGTCAACGCCGCGTTCGCCGGGGCGGAAAACGTGGTGTTCGAATTGCCGCCGGAGGAGATGAACTCGCCGCAGCTCGCCTTGCAGATGATGCAGGCGGCGGTGCGCACCGACGGCACGCAGCTGGACAGCGAGCTGCCCGCGGCGACCGCGGCGGCGTTCAAGGCCTGGCAGGAAGCCAACGCCGCCGGCCTGCAGGCGGCGGGGATGACGCCCGGGCGCCTGCAGATGTTCGAACCCTGGTTCGTCGGGCTGGTGGTCAGCCTGACCGAGATGGCCAAGCAGGGGCTCGACCCCAAGCTGGGCCTCGACCAGCACTTCATCGCCGCAGCCGGCTTGGCCGGCAAGCGCACCGACGGCTTCGAGACCGGCGCGCAGCAGATCGCCTTCCTCGACGGCATGGACCGGCAGGAACAGCTGCAGTTCATCGACGAGGCGCTGTCGGAGGCCGGCAGCGGCGAGCTCGAGAAGCTGCACGCCGAGTGGCGGGCGGGCGACGCGGACGCGATCTGGGCCGACATGGCCGCCGACATGCGCACGCACTATCCGCAGCTCTACCGGCACATCAACGTCGAGCGAAACGACGCTTGGCTGCCGAAGATCGAGCAGATGCTCGCCGCGCCGCGCACCGACGACACACTGGTGGTGGTCGGCGCGCTGCACCTGCTCGGCGGCGACGGCATCGTCGAGAAGCTCAGGGCGAAGGGCTACGCGGTCGAGCGGGTCTGCTCGGCCTGCGCGACCGCGCCGCCCCGGGCCAAAGCGGGGCGATGAACGCCGCCGCCGGCAGGCCCGGCCCGCTGGAGCTGTACGCGCAGGCCATCGAGGCGCTCAACCGGCAACAGTGGCCGCTGGCGCAGCGGCTCGCGGCGCAGGTCGCCCCGCATGCGCCGCGCCACGGCGGCGTGCACTTCGTGGCCGGCGTGGCCGCGCTGCAGATGCAGCAGGTGCCGCTGGCGCTGGGCCACCTGCGGCGCGCCGTCGAATACAGTCCGGGCCGCGCCGACTACAGCGCGCAGTACGCGCGCGCGCTGGCGATGGACCGCCAGGCGGGCGAGGCGGTGGCCGCCGCCGACGCCGCGATGAAGCTGGACATCGACGATGCCGCGGTCTGCGATACGCTCGGCGTCGTCTACAGCAGCGCGGGCGCGCACGGCAAGGCGGCCGAGGCGTTCCGGCGGGCGGTCGAGCTGATGCCCGGGCACGCGAATTTCCGGTTCAACCTCGCGACCTCGTTCCTGTTCCATGGCGACCTGGACGCGGCCGCGCGCGAGTTCGAGGCCTGCGTGCGCATCGATCCCGGCCACTGGCGCGCCTACTTCGCGCTGTCGCAGCTGCGCACGCAAGCGCCCGGGGACAACCACCTCGCGTGGTTCGGCGACGTGCTGCAGCGGCACGTGCAGGACGCCGAGGCCAGGCTGTACCTGCACCTGGCGCTGGCGAAGGAACTGGAGGACCTCGGCCGGTACCCGGAGGCATTCGGGCACTACGTGGACGGCAAGGCGGCGCACCGCGCCCGGATCGCCGATCCGATGCCGCGCCATGTCGCCGACTTCGAGGCGGTGATGCGGCATTTCGAGCGCGCGCCGCCGCCGTCGGACGGTTTCGGGAGCGAGGAACCGATCTTCGTGATGGGCATGCCGCGCAGCGGCACCACGCTGGTGGACCGCATCCTGTCCTCGCACGCCAGCGTGCATTCGGCCGGCGAGTCGGGCGCGTTCGGCGTCGCGCTGCAGCGGGTCGCCGGGCGCCCGACGTGCTCGCTGGCCGAGAACGTCGCCGCGCTGGGCCCGGCGTTCGATGCCTGGGCGCGGCTGGGCGAGGCCTACGTGCAGGGCACGCGCCCGGCGGGCACGGGCCGAACGCCGCGCTTCGTGGACAAGCTGCCGCACAATTTCCTGCATGCCGGCTTCATCGCGCGCGCGCTGCCGCGGGCGAAGCTCGTGTGCCTGCGGCGCGACCCGATGGACACCTGCCTGAGCAACTTCCGGCAGCTGTTCGCGCTCGAGTCGCCACACCATGAATACTCGTTCGACCTGCTCGAAACCGGTCGCTACTACCTGCTGTTCGACCGCTTGATGGCGTTCTGGCGGCAACTGGTACCCGGCCGGATCCTGGAGCTGCGCTACGAGGACCTGGTCGAAGACCAGGCGGGCAGCACGCGCGCGCTGCTGGACTTCTGCGGCCTGCCCTGGGACGAGGCCTGCCTGCGCTTCGAGGACAACGCGGCGCCGGTGGCCACCGCCAGCGCGGTGCAGGTGCGCTCGGGCATGAACCGTGCGTCGATGCAGCGCTGGAAGCGCTACGGCGACCGGCTCGACGCGCTGCGCGAACTGCTGGTCGACGGCGGGATCCGCATCGACGGCTGAGCCCGCGTCAGGCAGGCAGCATCCGGATGCAGTCGACCGGGCAGGCCGGCACGCACAGCCCGCAGCCGGTGCACAGCGGCTCGATCACCACGTGCATCAGCTTCGACGCGCCGATGATGGCGTCGACCGGGCAGGCCTGGATGCACTTGGTGCAGCCGATGCAGTCGGCCTCCACCACCAGCGCGACTTCCGGCGGCCGGTGCTCGCCGCGCGCGCGGTCGTAGGGCCGCGCGGCCACGCCCAGCGCCCGCGCCAGCGCGCGCGCGCCGGCGTCGCCGCCGGGCGGGCAGCGATCGACGCCTGCCTCGCCCGCGGCCATCGCCGCGGCGTACGGGCGGCAGCCGTCGTAGCCGCACTGCCGGCACTGGGTCTGCGGCAGCAGGCGGTCGAGGCGGTCGATCAGGTCCATGGCGCGAACGGTCCGGCGGAGCTGGCGGACAGCGGCGAACGGCCGACGCGCCCGTGCGTGGCGCCGCTACCGCACCGGCATCCCGGCCTGCGCGCTGTCGTCGGCGCCGAGCAGGGCCAGCGCGCCGCCGTCGAAACCGGCGGACAGGATCATTCCCTCGCTCACGCCGAAGCGCATCTTGCGCGGGGCGAGGTTGGCGATGAACACGACGTTGCGGCCGACCAGCTTCGCCGGCTCGCCGTAGCTGGCACGGATGCCGGAGAAGATCTGGCGCAGGCCCAGCTCCCCGGCATCGAGCTCGAAGCGCAGCAGCTTGTCCGAACCCTCGACGAAGTCGCAGGCGAGCACCTTGCCGATGCGCAGGTCGAGTCTGGCGAAGTCGTCGATGGAGATGGTGGCTGGAGCCGACCCGGCTTGCGTCGCCGTGGGGGCGGCGGAAGCCGCGACCGGCGTTTCCGGCGCAGTCGCCGTGGCTTGCGTCGGGGCGGTCGGCTTGAGGTCTTCCTTGCTGGCTTCGGTCATGGCGGCGATCTGCTTGGGGTCGATGCGGGTGAACAGAGGGGAGTACGGCCGGATGACGCGGTCGAGCAGCGGCGCGTCGAGGTCGCTCCAGGCCGCCAGCGGGGCGTCGAGGAACTCCTCCACCTGCCGCGCCATCGCCGGCAGCACCGGGCGCAGCGCGCCGGCCAGCACGCGGAACAGGTTCAGCCCCTGCGTGCACACCGCCTGCAACTCGGCTTCCGCGCCGTCCTGCTTCGCCAGCACCCACGGCTTGCGCTCGTCGATGTGGCGGTTGGCCTCGTCGGCCAGCGCCATCGCCAGCCGCAGCACGGCGGCCGGCTCGTTGCGCTCGTAGGCTTCGCGGATCGGCGCGAGGCCGGCGACGAAGCGCGCATAGGTCGCCGGTTCCGGCAGCGCCGCGGCCAGGCGCCCGCCGAAGCGCTTCTCGATGAAGCCCGCGCAGCGGCTGGCGAGGTTGACGAACTTTCCGACCACGTCCGAGTTCACCCGCGCGACGAAGTCCGACAGGTTCAGGTCGAGGTCGTCGACCCCGCCGGAGGACTTGGCCGCGTAGTAGTAGCGCAGCGCCTCGGCCGGCAGCCCATTGTCGAGCCAGGTGCGGGCCATCACGAAGGTGCCGCGCGATTTCGACATCTTGGCGCCGTCCACGGTCAGGTAGCCGTTGACGTGCAGCCGCGTCGGCGCGCGCATGCCGGCGCCGTGCAGCACCGCCGGCCAGAACAGGCCGTGGAAGTTGACGATGTCCTTGCCGATGAAGTGGTGCAGCTCGGCCGCGCTGCCGGGCGCGACGTACTCGAAGAAGTCCATGCCGCGCAGCTTGCACAGCGCCTGGAAGCTGCTCAGGTAGCCGATCGGCGCGTCCAGCCACACGTACAGGAACTTGCCCGGATGGCCGGGGATCTCGAAGCCGAAGTAGGGCGCGTCGCGCGAGATGTCCCAGGCGCGCAGCCCGCCTTCGCCGTCCAGCCACTCCTGCAGCTTGGCCTTGACCCCGGGCACGGCGACGTCGCCCGCCAGCCATTCGCGCAGGAAGGCCTCGAACCGGCCGACCTCGAAGAAGAAGTGCTCCGACTCGCGCAGCTCCGGCGTCGCGCCGCTGACCACCGAGTACGGCGACTTGAGCTCGGTCGGCGAATAGGTCGCGCCGCAGTGCTCGCAGTTGTCGCCGTACTGGTCGGGCGTGCCGCAGTTCGGGCAGATGCCCTTGACGTAGCGGTCGGGCAGGAACATCCCGCGCACCGGGTCGTAGAGCTGCGCCACCGAGCGCCGCGAGACGTGGCCGGCGTTGTCGAGCCTGGCGAAGATCGCCTCGGTCAGCGCGCGGTTGCCGGCCGAATGGGTGGAGTCGTAGTGGTCGAAGGCGACGCCGAAGTCGGCGAAGTCGCGCTCATGCCCGGCCTGGACGCCGGCGATGAAGGCCTCGGGCGTGGTGCCGGCCTTCTCCGCCGCCAGCATGATCGGCGTGCCGTGGGTGTCGTCGGCGCAGACGAAGTGCGCGGTGCCGCCGGCCATCCGCCGCGCGCGCACCCAGATGTCGGCCTGGATGTAGCCCACCAGGTGGCCCAGGTGCAGCGGGCCGTTGGCATAGGGCAGGGCGGAGGTGACGAGGGCGTTGCGGGGCATGGCGATCGCGGCGGCAGGCGGCCGGCGATTATCGCATGGCGCGCCCGACCGACCTTTGCGGCCAGCGTGGGAGCGGCTTCATCCGCGAGCTCTTTCCTTCATTGCCTGCAAGGGCCGAAAAGCTCGCGGCTGAAGCCGCTCCCACAGGGAAGACAGAGCGCCCCGACCGGGGCCGGGGCGCTCGGGTGCAGCGGGAAGCGATCGATGCGCTATTCGCGCACCCAGACCTGCTGGCGGCAGATGAAGGCGATGCAGCCCGACATGCCGAGCTTGCGGCCGCCGTCGAGCATCTCGAGCTTGGACTTGTAGGTCTTGCCCTTGGCGGGGTCGAGCACGGTGCCGCCGCTCCACTCGTCGCCGTCGGGCTTCAGGCCCCAGAGGATGGTCATGCCCTTGACCGGCTTGTCCTTGTTGGCGCCGCTGCACTTGTCGCAGGTCGGGTTGGGACCGCGGTCGGAATGCAGGACCTCGACCACCTTGCCCTGCAGCGTGCCGTTCGCGGCCTGGGTGATCTCGACGATCGACTTCACCTTGCCGGTCTCGTCGTCGATGGTCTTCCAGCGGCCGACCGGCGAAGCCGGGTTCTGCGCGAACGCCGCCATCGGCAGCACCGAGACCAGGGCGAGGCATTTCCAGAGGCTGGCTTTACGCATGTGTCCCCTCCAAGGGATGGAATGCTCGGGCGCCGAGCGGCGTCCGCCGCCGTTTATACCGCATCGCACCGCGTGGGGTCGGAAGCGGCCGACCGCGGTTCAGCTGGGGGCGCCGGCGCCGGCGCGATAGAATCCGCGCATGCAACCGCAACGCAGCCCGCGCATCCACGCCCACGCCGTCCAGCCCAACCTCGTCCCGCTGCCGCGGGTGCGCAACATCATCGCCATCGGCTCGGGCAAGGGCGGTGTCGGCAAGTCGACCACCGCGGTGAACCTCGCGCTGGCCCTGGCCGCCGACGGCGCGCGGGTCGGGATCCTGGACGCCGACGTCTACGGGCCGAGCATCCCGACCATGCTCGGGCTGTCCGGCCGCCCCGACAGCCCGGACGGCAAGTCGATCGAGCCAATGCGGGCGCACGGCGTGGAGGCGATGTCGATCGGCCTGCTGGTGGAACAGGACACGCCGATGATCTGGCGCGGGCCGATGGCGACCTCCGCGTTGACGCAACTGCTCGGCGAGACCCTGTGGGGCGGCGAGGAGGGCCTGGACTACCTGGTCATCGACCTGCCGCCCGGCACCGGCGACATCCAGCTCACGCTCGCGCAGAAGATCCCCGTGGCCGGCGCGGTGATCGTGACCACGCCGCAGGAAGTGGCGACGATGGACGCGCGCAAGGCGCTGAAGATGTTCGAGAAGGTGCAGGTGCCGGTGCTCGGCCTGGTCGAGAACATGGCGGTGCACGTGTGCACGAACTGCGGCCACGCCGAGCACGTCTTCGGCGAGGGCGGCGCGGCGCGGATGGCGGAGAAGTACGGCGTGGCCCTGCTGGGCTCGCTGCCGCTGGAGGCGGGGATCCGCGAGCAGGGCGACGCCGGCGTGCCGGTGGTTGCGGCGGCGCCGCAGTCGCCCGCGGCCGAGGCCTACCGCGAGCTCGCGCGCAACGTCGTCGCCGAACTGGGCAAGCGTCCCCGCGCCTCGATGCCGATCTCCGCATCGCTCCTGTAGGGCGGGCCCCGGCCCGCCATAGGCGGAGCCATTTACGGGGATCGCCTTTCCCGCGAAAGCCATCGCGCCCAGGGGCGCTCCTGCGGGGCCGGGAGCATGACGGCCTGCGCGACGGCGGGCCGGGGCCCGCCCTACAATGCGCGGCTTCGGCCGCTGGCCGCCGACCCGATGGAACCCCCCGCATGAGCATCAAGAGCGACCGCTGGATCCGCCGCATGGCCGAAGGGAAGGGCATGATCGAGCCGTTCGAGCCCGGCCAGGTCAAGCACGCGGCCGACGGCCACCGCATCGTCAGCTACGGCACCTCCAGCTACGGCTACGACGTGCGCTGCTCGCGCGAGTTCAAGGTCTTCACCAACATCAACTCCACGATCGTCGACCCCAAGGCCTTCGATCCCGGCAGCTTCGTCGACATCGAGTCGGACGTGTGCATCATCCCGCCCAACTCGTTCGCGCTGGCGCGTACGGTGGAGTTCTTCCGCATCCCCCGCGACGTGCTGGTGGTGTGCCTGGGCAAGAGCACCTACGCCCGCTGCGGGATCATCGTCAACGTTACCCCGCTCGAGCCCGAGTGGGAGGGCCACGTGACCCTGGAGTTCTCCAACACCACCCCGCTGCCGGCCAAGATCTACGCCGGCGAGGGCGTCGCGCAGATGCTGTTCTTCCAGTCCGACGAGGTGTGCGAGACTTCCTACAAGGACCGCGGCGGCAAGTACCAGGGACAGACGGGGGTGACGCTGCCGCGCACCTGAGCTGGAACCCAACCAACCGAGAAGAGGGGAGACCGATGGACGAGCAGAATCCTTATCGCGGGCCGGATGCGGCCGTGGCCGAATTCTCGTCGGGAGACGAACTGGCCGGGCGCGGAACACGCCTGGGCGCGGCGATCATCGACGTCATCATCATGGTCGTGGTGATGATGCCGATCATGTACATGGGCGGCTACTTCGCCACGGCGATGGCGGCGGCGCAGTCGGGCCAGCAGGTCGGGCTCGGCACGACGCTGCTGTGGGCGCTGATCGGTTTCGTGGCGTTCGTGGTCGTGCAGGCCTTCCCGCTCAACGCCAGCGGCCAGACCTGGGGCAAGAAGGCGCTGAAGATCAAGATCGTCGACCTGCAGGGCAACAAGCCGCCGCTCGGGCGCCTGCTGGGCCTGCGCTACCTGCCGGTGCAGGTCGCCAGCAGCATCCCGCTGATCGGGCCGGTGCTGGGGCTGGTGGACGTGCTGCTGATCTTCCGCAACGACCGCCGCTGCGGCCACGACCTGATCGCCGGCACCCGCGTGGTGCACGCCGACTGAACCATCGGCCCTGCGCGCGAACGAAGCCCCGGGACGCGAGTCCCGGGGCTTCTTCGTTTCCGGGTCCGGATTGCGCTCGGCAGCATCGTGGGAGCGGCTTCAGCCGCGAGTTCTTCGCGGGATCGCGCGATTCGCCCGGAGGCCCGCGACCGAAGCTGCCCCCACGCGGCCGGGCTATTTCGACGGCGCGGGAAGCGCCGTCGCCGGCGGCCGCCACAGCTTCGCCTCCGGCGCGCCGCCCATCATCTGCGCGCGCACCAGCGGGATCGGCGGGCCGCCGTAGCCCAGGAACCTGTCGTGGAACGCCATCCACGCGTTGCGGCCGCCGCGGCTGGCGGTCCAGTCCTCGCGCAGCTGCAGGATCATCAGCTTGCCCAGCGTGTAGTTGAGGTAGGCCGGGTCGTAGGTGCCGCGCGCCGCCTGCTGGCGGGCGTTGCCGGGATCCTGGAACGCCTTCTCCCGGAACATGCGCTCCGACTGCGCCACGGTCATGCCGCCGGTATGCAGGCCGATCGCGGAAACGAAGCGCACGTCGCGCAGCAGCGCGTTGCTCAGCTGGCCGATATGGACTTCCGGCGTGGCGCCGTCGAGGCCGGCGTCGAACATCATCTCCTCGGCGTAGTGCGCCCAGCCCTCGGCGAAGGCGTAGCCGACGAACAGCTGGCCGAACTTCCAGTCCGCGCGGTTGGAATGCAGGAACTGCAGGAAATGCCCGGGCCAGACCTCGTGCGCCGAGGTGAACAGCAGGTCGTACTTGCCGGGGATGTAGGCCTCCTGCTCGGCCTTGGGCCACTTCGGGTCCGGCGGGGCGATGTAGTAGACCGAAGGCAGATTCTTCTCGTACGGCCCGGGGATCTCGATGTAGGCGAAGTTCCAGCGGTTGAACGGCGGCGCCTCGTCGACCTTGGCCTGCTCGCTGCCGGGGATGCTGACCAGGTCGTGGTCGAGGATGAACTGGCGCAGCCCCGCCAGCTGCTTGCGCGCGCCTTCGACCGCGCCGCCCTCGGGCTTGTCGGCATTGGCCTTGTCGACGCAGGCCTGCAGCGGCTGGCCCGCGGCGAACTCGTCGCAGGCGGCCTTGAGCGAGGCAAGGTTGCGGGCGAGGTCGGCCTCGCCGATCGCCTTGAGCTGGTCGAGCGGGAGGTCGACCCGTTCGGTCGCCTCGAGCATCCGCGAGAACTTCCCGGCGCCGATGGCGAAATCCTGGGTGGCGGAGGCCTTCTGCTCCCCGAACCAGTCGGCCATGTCCTGGGTGGCCTTGACCGCCGCTTCGTTGCTGGCCTTGAAGCGCGCCTGCAGCGCGTCGTCCTCGACGTCGGCGAAGATCGCCGGCACCGAGTCGCGGAAGAAGCTGGCGTAGCCGCCGAAGGTGTTGGCGCCGAGTTCGACGTACGTCATCGGCAGCGGCGGCTGCAGGTTGGCCTTGATCTGCTCGATCGCCTTCGGCAGCGCCTCCTGGTACTGCACGAACGCCGCCATGCGCTGCGGCAGCGGCGCGTACGGGCGGGTGAGGTACATGCTCGGCGACAGGTCGCCCGCATAGAAGGCGGGATTGCTGTGCGCGAAGCCGGAGTCCTCGAGCCAGAACAGGTTGCCGTCGATCACCGCCAGCACGTAGTCGCGCTGGAAGCGCTGGGTGGCGTCGAGCGCGGGCCGGCCGTCGCCGCCGAAGGCCGCGAAGCGGTCGCGCTGGGCGTGCAGCCAGCCGGCCGTCGCCGCCAGGCCCTCGGCGCTGTAGTCGGGCAGCTTGCCGTCGAACTCGTGCTTGCCGGCGTTGGCGGCGAACACCGGGAAATGCGCGAAGTAGCCGTCGATGAACGCATCCACCGCCGGCTGCCAGGCCGGGTCGCCGGCCTTGCTCGCGGCGGCCGTGGGCCGTGCGGCGGGGGCCGGCGCCGCGCTGCCGGCGGCGGGCGCGGGATGGCGCTCGCAGCCGGCCAGCAGGGCCAGGCCGAGGACGATCGATGGCGCGGCGGAACGGAACAGGGGCATGCAGCGTCTCCGGGCAGGTGGATCGGTGCGTGCGCAAGCCGCGGTGCGGCGGCGCACGCTCAGGACCGCAGGTATTCGTTGAGCGTGTTGATGCGCTCGACCAGCGCCTCGGGCGTGTACGGGCGCGCGGCGACCCGGCCCCACACCGGCGCCGGCCATGCCGGGTCGTGCTCGAAGCGGGCGATCACGTGCACGTGCAGTTGCGGCACCAGGTTGCCGAGCGCGGCGACGTTGAGCTTGAACGGGTTGAACGCGTCGCGCAGCAGGCGCGAGGCCATGTCGATTTCCTCGCCGAGCTGGCGCCGCTGCGCGCCGTCGAGGTCGATCAGCTCGCGCGCGTCGACCGCGCGCGGCACCAGCACCAGCCAGGGGTAGTTGCTGTCGTCCATCAGCCGCAGTTCGCAGAACGGGAACGCGGCCACCGGATGGGTGTCGGCGGCGAGCTGCGGATGCAGCTCGTAGCGGTCGTGGGCTTCGGTCCGGCGTGGCATGGTGGCCTCCGTCGCGCTCAGCGCAGCGCGTCTTCGAACAGCTCGAGGGTGCGGCGATGCGCGAGCCGGGCACTTTCGGGCTCGTAGGCCTTCGGGTCGACGTCGCGGTTGAACGCGTGCCCGGCCGCCGGATAGACGTGGACGGCGGCGTTGGGATGCTTCGCCCGGTGCAGTTCGACGTCGGCCGGCTTGATGCTGGCGTCCTGCCCGCCGAAGTGGAACATCATCGGCGCGCGCAGCGCCTCGTCCAGGTATTGCACGTTGCGCGCGCCGTAGTAGCTCACCGCCGGCAGGCCCAGGCGCGTGTTGGCGAGATAGGCGACAGTGCCGCCCCAGCAGAAGCCGACGACGCCAACGCGCGCGCCGTCGTCCGGGGCGTCGTCGTCGCCAGCGAGCTCGCGCCGCAGCCAGCCGTCCGCGGCGGCGGCGATCGCCACCGCGCGGTCCATGCCCAGCGCGCCGACCAGCTCGCGTCCGCGGCGGAAGCCGGCCTCGTCGTAACCCAGCTCCACGCCCGGCTCGACCGGGTCGAAGAAGGCCGGCGCCAGCGCCAGGTAGCCCTCGCGGGCATAGCCGTCGGCCACCGCGCGCATGTGCGCGTTCACGCCGAAGATCTCCTGCACCACCACCAGCGCGCCGCGGACCGCCGTGCCGGGGCGCGCGGCCCAACCGCCGATGCGGCCGATGCCGGCGACCTCGATCGCGACCTGCTCGCCCATGGCCGGGCTCCGGGTGGAGGGGTCGATTCTAGCCCCACCGCTATAATCCGCGGCCTTCACGTTCCGCGGCAGCCGCATGTCCACGCCCCCGCCTCCCACCGCCAGCCCCCGGGTCGGCTTCGTCAGCCTCGGCTGCCCGAAGGCCCTGGTCGACTCCGAGCGCATCCTCACCCAGCTCAAGGTCGAGGGCTACGACATCGTCCCCAGCTACGACGACGCCGACGTGGTGGTGGTCAACACCTGCGGCTTCATCGATTCGGCGGTGGCCGAGTCGCTGGACGCGATCGGCGAGGCGATGGCCGAGAACGGCAAGGTCATCGTCACCGGCTGCCTGGGCAAGCGCGAGGAGGTGATCCGGCAGGCGCACCCCGGCGTGCTGTCGATCAGCGGCCCGCAGGACTACGCCAGCGTGATGGGCGCGGTGCACACCGCGCTGCCGCCGAAACACGATCCGTTCGTCGACCTGGTGCCGCGGCGCGCGATGGACGAGGACGTCGGCGTCAAGCTCACCCCGCACCACTACGCCTACCTGAAGATCTCCGAGGGCTGCAACCACCGCTGCAGCTTCTGCATCATCCCGTCGATGCGCGGCGACCTGGCCTCGCGGCCGGTCGACGAGGTGCTGCGCGAGGCCGAAAGGCTGGTGCGCGGCGGCGTGCGCGAGCTGCTGGTGATCTCGCAGGACACCTCGGCCTACGGCGTCGACCTGCGCTACGCCGAGCGTGAATGGCGGGGCAGGGCGTACCAGACACGCATGAAGGCGCTCTGCGAGGGCCTGGCCGAGCTCGGCGCGTGGACGCGCCTGCACTACGTGTACCCGTATCCGCACGTCGACGACATCATCCCGCTGATGGCGCAGCGCAACGCCGACGGGGTGCCGGCGCTGCTGCCGTACCTGGACATTCCGTTCCAGCACGCCAGCCCGCGCGTGCTCAAGCTGATGAAGCGGCCCGGCGCGGTCGACAGGACGCTCGAGCGCATCGCGCGCTGGCGCGCGGTTTGCCCCGACATCACCATCCGCTCCACCTTCATCGTCGGCTTCCCGGGTGAGACCGAGGCCGAGTTCGAGGAGCTGCTCGACTTCCTCGACGAGGCCCAACTCGACCGCGTCGGCGCGTTCGCCTATTCGCCGGTGGAAGGCGCGCAGGCCAACGCGCTGCCCGACCCGGTCGACGACGACGTCAAGCAGGAACGCCTGGCCCGCTTCATGGAGCGGCAGGCGGAGATCTCCGCGGCGAAGCTGGAGGCCAAGGTCGGAAACGTGCAGCGCTGCCTCGTCGATGCGATCGACGGCGAGCTGGCGATCGCGCGCTCGATGGCCGACGCGCCGGAGATCGACGGCCTGGTGCAGGTCCAGGACGGGCGCGAGGCAGGCCTGCGGCCGGGCGAGTTCGTCGACGTGCGCATCCTGGGCAGCGACGAGCACGACCTGTACGGCGAAGTGGACTACGACGCGTGATGCGCGCGATCGCGCCGGCGTTGGTGTTGCCGTGCGCCGCCGCGCTGTTCGCCGTCGCCCTGTGCGCGGCGACGCCCGCCGCGGCCGCCGACCTGCTCAGCGGCAGCTATCGCCCGGTCGGCGAACAGGTCGCACCCGAAGCGCCGGCGCCGCTGCGCGTGCAGGCCACAGGCGATGGATGGATCGCGTGGTTCGAGGGCCAGGCGCGACCGATGCAGGAAATGGGGGATGCCGGGCTGTCGAAGCTGTTTCCGCGCGGTGGCCGCGACGTCCAGTGCGGGGCGACCGCGGCGCTGGTGTTCTGCCATGTGGCGCCCGGCACGCCGTTGCCGGATTCGGACGCGTTGTCGTCGACGGGCTATTTCACCGCCGACGCCGACGGCGGCATCTACGAGCTCGAGCGCCAGCCCTGATATCTGCGCAGGCCGGATTCCCGCGCCGACGTCCGGGCCTCGCGCGCGTCCGCCGCGACAGGTGCCTGTAGGAGCGCACCCGGCGCGACCGATCTTCCCGTGCTTTCGCGGCGAAAGCCTGTCGCGCCCGCGTGCGCTCCTACAAGAGCGTTCGCGGGCCCGGAATCCGGAAGCGGATCAGGCATCGCCATAGTCGACGCCGACGATGAAGAACCGCCGCATCCCGCCGGGCAGCTGCGCCTCGAACTCGTCGTCGACGCGCTTCTTCAGCATCGCCCGCGCCAGCGGGGAGTCGATGCTGATCCAGCCCTGCCGCGCATCGGTTTCGTCGGGCCCGACGATGCGGTAGCGCGACAGCGCGCCGTCGGCGGCGTCCTCCACCTCGACCCGCGCGCCGAAGAACACCGCCTCGCGGTCGGCCGGCGGCGCGTCGACCACGCGCAGCGTCTCAAGCCGCTTGCTGAGGTAGCGCACGCGGCGGTCGATCTCGCCGAGCTGCTTCTTGCGGTAGGTGTACTCGGCGTTCTCCGAGCGATCGCCCTCGGCCGCGGCGGCGGCCAGCGCCTTCACCACCTCGGGCCGGCGCACGCGCCAGAGCTCGTCGAGCTCGGCCTTCAGGCGCGCGTGCCCGGCCTGCGTGATCAGGGCCGTGCTTTTTTCGGCGGGTGGGCGCCAGCGTGACATGCGGACAACAGCGAGCCTTGCGCGGGGACGGTGTTATCGCAGACGTGGCGCGCCGGCTCAAGCGCCGCGGCAACGCGCCCGTCGCGACGCGCGACGGGCGCGGTGGAGCGCGATGCCCGCGCGTCAGGGACGATCGGCTTCCTGCACCAGTTCCTCGGCCGTGGCCGGCCCGGCGGCGATGGTGTCGGTGTGGAACGCCATCAGCTCGCGCAGTTCCATGCCGGCCTTCATGCCGGTGGTGAGGCCGCGCTTCTTCGCCGCGGCATCGGCCTTGGCGTCCAGCGTCGCGTCGTGGTCCGGGGCGATGGCCACGTAGTCCCAGCTGTCGCCGTCGAGGTGCCGATACCACTTCGTCTCGGGAACGCCTGCCTCGCGCGCCGCCGCCTCGCGCGCGGCCATCCACTTCAGGAAGGCCAGGTGCTTGCCGGGCGCGATCCTGTAGATCGACACGATCGCGGTGCCGCCCGGGTCCTGGGCGTGCGCGGCGGGCGCCGCGATGCCGAGCAAAACGGCGGATGCCAGCGCGACGCACGCCGCGCGGGTGATCTGGTGCATGGCGGACTCCAGTTGCGCCATCGGCGCAGCGGCCGGCACGGGGTCGCGCCGGCGGCTCCGGCCCGCTGTCGGCGCAAGCGGGGTCCCCCGGCCCGCCGCGTCCGGATCAACGCGCCGGCGCCGGGCGACCGGTCGCGGCGCGGGTACCGTCCGTCGGATGTCGTCCGAACCGGCAGGCAGCCGCATCGGCCACGGGCGGGCGGGGCGCCGGCCAGCCGTGCGGCGATCGCCTACCTGGTCTTGCCCGCGCGCACCAGGCTGTACTCGGCGCCGCTGATCGGGTTGCCGTCGCGGTCGAGGATGCGCAGCTCGTCGTGCGAGGCGACGGCGTAGACGCGGTCGTCGTCCTGCTTGCTGTCGGGGTCGAAACGGATGCGTTTGCCGGCTTCCTCCACCGTCCAGGTGCCGGTCTTCCCGGCTTCCTGCTTGCTTCCGCGGTACTGCTCGTCGAGGCGGGCGGTGCCGTCGGCGTACAGCTCGAGGGTGGTGTCGATGCCCGGGCAATCGGCGCACGGCAGGGCGCCTTCGAAGCTGCCGGCGAAAGCGCGCACGTCGAGGCCCTCGGGGGCCTGCGCGTTGTCGACCTCGGACACCACGTCGGTGGGGTGCGCTTCGGCCGCTGGCTGTGCCGCGGCGGTCGCCGGCGGCGCAGCCGGCGCGTCGGCGTCGCCGGAGGGCTTGCAGGCGGCCAGGGCCAGGGCGGAAGCGAACAGCGCTGCGGGCAGGACGCGAGGATTCATCGGTGGCTCCGTCTTGGGGGGAAATGCCTGGGGAAAACTGCTCGGGAAACCAGCAAGTCGCGCTCAGCGCTTGCCGCCGAAGATGCCGCCGAGCACGCCGCGCAGGATCTGCCGGCCGACGCGGCTGCCGACGGTGCGCGCGGTCTGCTTGGCCATGGTCTCGATCATGCCCTGGCGGCGCTTGGTGCCGAACAGCGCGTCCCTGACCACGTCGCCGACGCCGCGCTCGCCGTCGTCGGCGCCGGAGGCGGGCTTGCCGGCCTTGCGCGCAGCCGGCTCGTCCGCGGCGGGCTCGGCGCGGCGCGCGGCCAGCAGTTCGGCGGCCGATTCGCGGTTGAGCGGCTTGTCGTACCTGGAACCCACCGGGCTGCCGGCGCGCACGGCCGCGCGCTCGGCGTCGGTGATCGCGCCCATGCGGCAGCGCGGCGGTGCGATGAGCGTCTTCTCGACCGGCATCGGCACGCCCTTGTCCTGCAGCGTGGAGACCAGCGCCTCGCCGGTACCGAGCTGGCCGATCGTCTTCGCCACGTCCAGCGCGGGGTTGGCGACGAAGGTCTCGGCCGCGGTCTTCACCGCCTTCTGGTCGCGCGGGGTGAACGCGCGCAGCGCGTGCTGCACGCGGTTGCCGAGCTGGCCGAGGATCTCGTCGGGCACGTCGTCCGGGAACTGCGAGCAGAAGTACACGCCCACGCCCTTGGAGCGGATCAGCCGCACCACCTGCTCCACGCGCTGCCGCAGCGCCGGCGGCGCATCGTCGAACAGCAGGTGCGCCTCGTCGAACACGAACACCAGCTTGGGCTTGTCGAGGTCGCCCACCTCCGGCAGCTGCTCGAACAGCTCCGACAGCAGCCACAACAGGAAGCTGGAGTACAGCCGCGGCTTCATCACCAGCTGGTCGGCGGCGAGGATGCCGATCACCCCGCGCCCGTCGGGCGTCGTGCGCATGATGTCGGCCAGCTCCAGCGCCGGCTCGCCGAAGAACAGCGTCCCACCCTGCTGCTCGATCTGCAGGATCGCGCGCTGGATCGCGCCGATCGACTGCGTGCTGACCAGGCCGTACTGCGTGGAGACGTCCTTGCGGTTGTCGGCGACGTGGCCCAGCAGGGCGCGCAGGTCGTCGAGGTCGAGCAGCAGCCAGCCGTTGTCGTCGGCGACGCGGAACGCGATCTCCAGCACGCCCGACTGGGTGTCGTTGAGCTCGAGCATGCGCGCCAGCAGGGTCGGGCCGATCTCGCTCACCGTGCTGCGCACCGGATGGCCGAGCTTGCCGTACAGGTCCCAGAAGACGACCGGGCTGGCCTCGCTGGTGTAGCCGTCGATGCCGATCTCGGCGATCCGCGCCTGCAGCTTGTCGTTCATCGTGCCGGCCACGGCGATGCCGGCGACGTCGCCCTTGACGTCGGCCATGAACACCGGCACGCCGATGCGCGAGAAGCCCTCGGCGATGGTGGTGAGGGTGACCGTCTTGCCGGTGCCGGTCGCGCCGGCGACCAGGCCGTGGCGGTTGCCGAACTTCGGCTGCAGCCAGACCTTGCCCTGGCTCGCGGGCAGCGCATCGGGCGTCGTGACGGCCTTGCCGACGAGGATGGGGTCCATGGGCGCAGTTCTCCTGGGGGTCGCGGGATTCTATGCGATGGCTCCGCGGTTGCCGCGCTTCCCGCCGCGGGGCTACCCTGCGGCCTCTTCGATCGCCCGGAAAACGTTGCTGTCCATGCCTGTTCTTGCCGGTTCTTGCGCCCGCTGGGCGCCCCTCGCCGTGGCGTTCGCGCTGCTCCCGCTGTCCCCCGATGCCGCCGCGCTCTCGCGGCGCGACCAGGCCGCCGTCGAGGCGCTGAACCAGCGCATGGCCGCCGCCGAGCAGCGCTACCGCGAGGCGCTGGTGAAGGTCGGCAACAACGAGCCGGGCGCGATCGACGAGAGCAACGCCGCGATCGAGGACATGGAGGACGTGGTCGCCGCCTGCCTCAAGCAGAAGGGCTGCCAGGTCAACAACCAGGTGGCGGTGTTCAAGCGCCTGCTCAAGCTCAACGCCGACGCGCAGGCCCAGGACGCCGATCCGGACGAGGACGGCCCGGACCCGATGGATCCCGATCCCGACCACGCCGGCGACGTCGGCCCGGTCGCCGACGTGCCCGAGGCCGCGCGCGCGGCCACCCTGCTCGACGACCGCAGCCACCGTTTCGACAAGATGGTGCAGTACAACCCGGCCGTGCAGGCGGCCATCCGCCGCTGGCTGACCGACATGCGCCCGTCGCTGATGGACAGCTACGAGAACTACGAGTACCTGCGCCAGATCATGTGGCCGTCCTACCAGCGCGCCGGGCTGCCGGAGGCGCTGCTGTTCGGGATCATGGCCAAGGAATCCAACGGCAAGGTGCACGCCACCTCGCGCGCCGGCGCGGCCGGGCCGATGCAGTTCATGTACGCCACCGGCCAGCGCTTCGGCCTGGGCATCGACGGCACCGGCTTCGACACCCGCTACGACCCGCGCGCCGCGGCCGAGGCCAGCGCCGCCTACCTCAACGAGCGCATGGGCGAGCTCAACCGCAGCATCGAGATGGCGCTGGCGGCGTACAACGGCGGCGAGGGGCGCGCGCTGCGGGTGTTCCAGGGCAGCGGCGGGCGCGGTTTCTGGAATGCCGACGTCTACAACCAGTTCCCGGCCGAGACCCGCGACTACGTGCCGATGGTGATCGCCGCGGCGTGGCTGTTCCTGCACCCGCGCAAGTACGGCCTGAACTTCCCGCGCGTGCAGGCCAAGCCGGCGCTGCTCAAGCTCGACCGGCCGGCGTCGATCTACGAGCTGACCATCTGCCTGGGCAACGGCGGCACCCGCGAGGGCTTCATGCGCGCGCTGCGCAACCTCAACCCGCGCTACCAGGCCGACAGCTGGCTGCCGGCCGGGACCACGCTGCACGCCACCGCGCAGATCGTCGGCCTGTACGGCCGCTACTGCGTGCGCGGCGCGCGCGCCGAGCTCGCGCACCAGCTGGTGATGAGCGACCCGGCCGCGGCCGTGGTGCAGGTGGGCGACGCCGAGCCGGTCACCGGTTCCCCGACCGTCACCCCACTGGTGCCGGGCCCGACCAAGGTCGCCACCGGCGTGCCGAGCCCGGCAAGCAAGCCGCGCGAGCACCGCGTCGCCCGCGGCGACACCCTGGTCTCGATCGCGCAGCGCTACTCATGCGACACCAAGACGCTGGCCAGGGCCAACGGCCTGAAGGCGCCGCGCTACGCGATCCGGCAGGGACAGCGGCTGAAGCTCGAGGGCTGCACGAAGTAGCCACCGCGAGATGGCAGCTGTCCTGTGAGAGGCTTCAGCCGCGAGCCCTTCGGCTTCCGAAATCCTTGCCTGGTGCGGGTGCCCGCTGGGGAAAGCTCGCGGCTGAAGCCGCTCCCACGGGCCGCTACGTGGTCTGGCGCGACACGGTCGCAAGGCGCTGGCCGAGTTGCACCGCCGATTCGGCGCCCAGCCCCGCCGCCAGTTCGGCCACGCCCGGCGGCAGCAGCACGACCACGGTGGAGCCGTAGTTGAAGCGCGCCATCTCGGCGAAGCGCTCGAGCACGATGCCCGCGCCGCGGTAGTCCTTCACGGTGATCGCGCCGGCGTAGGCGGGGATCTCCTCGCCGCTCCACACCGTCTCCACGCCGGAGACCAGCAGCGCGCCGACCATCACCACCGCCATCGGGCCGAAGTCGGTGTCGAACAGGCAAGCCAGGCGCTCGTTGCGCGCGAACAGCCGCGGCACGCGGCGCACCGCGTCCGGGCCGACCGAGAACAGCCGGCCCGGCACGTGCACGGTCTCGCGCAGGGTGCCGGTCCAGGGCATGTGCACGCGGTGGTAGTCCTTCGGCGACAGGTAGACCGTCGCGAACAGGCCGTCGGCGAAGGGCTCCGCGGCGTCGGCGTCGCCCAGCAGCTCGGCGGCGGTGAACGCATGCCCCTTGGCCTGGAAGATGCGGCCGCCGGCGATCGCCCCGCACTGGCTGACGCGGCCGTCCGCCGGCATCAGCAGCGCGCGCGGGTCGGGATCGGGGGTGCGCGCGCCGGGCCGCAGCGCGCGGGTGAAGAAGGCGTTGAAGGTCGGGTAGGCGCGCGGGTCGGGTTCGGCGGCCTCGGACAGGTCGACGCCGAAGCGGCGCGTGACGGTGTCGATCAGCCAGCGGCTGAGGCCGGGATGGCCGGAGTACGCGAGCCGGCGCGCCAGCGAGGACAGCGCGCGGTGGGGGAGGGCGTAGGTGAGGGTGGTGACGAGGCTCATGCTGGCCTGCTTCCGTCATTCGCGCGGAATCCGAATTCCCGGCCGTCATTCCCGCGCAAGCGGGAACCCAGTGACTTCAATGCCTGATCCGCCCCGGCGCCCGAAACCCGAGACACCGGGTTCCCGCTTGCGCGGGAATGACGGCAAAAACGCCCGCGCGGATGACGGCCGGACCCGGAACCAGGCATCACTTGCCGACTGCGCCGGTCAGCGCTACCAGGTCCGCCGCGATCGCCTTCGGCTTGAGCGGCGGCTGGATGATCCCGGCCATCCGGCCCTGCGGGTCGAGCACGGCGATGGTGGCCGAGTGGTCGACGGTGTAGGTGTCCGCGGGCGCACCCTCGGGCGCCGGCACCTTGGCGAACACCAGCGACAGCGAGCGCGCGAAGTTCTCCAGCGCGGGCACGTCGGCGGTCGCGGCGAGGGTGTCGCGGTGGAAGGCGTGGGCGTACTCGCCGATGCGGTCGGGGCTGTCGCGCTCGGGGTCGACC
The DNA here is from genome assembly GCA_035539095.1 of Luteimonas sp. GTDB lineage: Bacteria > Pseudomonadota > Gammaproteobacteria > Xanthomonadales > Xanthomonadaceae > Luteimonas. The sequence goes on along the minus strand of DATLJE010000024.1, from coordinate 41,762 downwards.
GACACGAACAGCAGGCGCGGCCGGGTCGGCTCGGGCAGGGCTTCCCACTGCTTCTGCGCCTGCGCCAGCTCCGCCAGCGTGGTCGGGCACACGTCCGGGCACCAGGTGAAGCCGAGGAAGACCAGCGTCCAGTGGCCCTTGAGCTCGCCCGGCACCAGCGGGGTGCCATCGGACTGGCGCAGCGAGAAGGCAGGCAGCGCGCGCGGCTGCGGGAACAGCTTCACCGCCTGCATCGGCGGCCCTTCCGGCGCCCGCGCGTCGAGGAAATGGCGCGAGGCCAGCAGGCCCAGGCCCGCGGCCAGGGCCGCGACGAGGACGAGGAGGGTGGTGCGGTTGAACATCGGCCTTCTTCACGCGCTACTTGAAGTGCGGCCATCATAACCGCGCCATCGCTATACTTCCCGGCCCGGCCGCCCGTGCCGAGCCCGTGCGCCGCCATGACCGACGAACTGCACACGATCATCGACCTGATCCGCTACGGCGCCAGCCGCTTCAACGCGGCCGGGCTGACGTTCGGCCACAGCTACGACAACGCGCTCGACGAGGCGACCCAGCTGGTGCTGCACGCCCTGCACCTGCCGCACGACCTCGGCCCGGCCTACGGCCAGGCCAACGTCACGCTGGCGGAGAAGGAGGAGATCCTGGCGCTGTTCCTGCGCCGGATCGAGGAGCGCATCCCGGCCTCCTACCTGACCGGCGAGACCTGGTTCGCGGGCCTGAGCTTCAAGAGCGACCCGCGCGCGCTGGTGCCGCGCTCGCCGATCGCCGAGCTGGTCGAGGCCGGCTTCGAGCCCTGGCTCGGCGGCCGCGAGGTGCGCCGCGCGCTCGACCTGTGCACCGGCTCGGGCTGCATCGCCATCGCGATGGCGCATTACAACCCGGAGTGGCAGGTGGACGGCGTCGACCTCTCCGACGACGCGCTGGCGCTGGCGGCCGAGAACAAGGCGCGGCTGCACGCCGACAACGTGCGGCTGCTCAGGTCCGACCTGTTCGCCGGGCTGTCCGGCAGGCACTACGAGCTGATCGTCAGCAACCCGCCCTACGTCACCGACGACGAGACCGACGCGCTGCCGCGGGAGTACTCGCACGAGCCCGAGATGGGCCTGCGCGCCGGCCCCGACGGCCTCGACCTGGTGCTGCGGATCCTGCGCGACGCGCCGCTGCACCTGAGCGAGGACGGCCTGCTGATCTGCGAGGTCGGCGAATCCGAGCGCGCGCTGGCCAGGCTGCTGCCGGACGTCGAGTTCGCCTGGATCGAGTTCAAGGTCGGCCAGATGGGCGTGTTCGCGGTCGAATGCTCGGAGCTGATCGTCCACCACCCGCGCATACGCGAGCTGGCCGCCATGCGCGAGCCGCGGCCGGCGGAAGCGACCGGCGCGCTGTTTTGATGGAACCGAGGGGCGAGCCGGCGCACTGGTCCCAGGAATCCGGACAGCTGTCGTCATCCCGATTCCTGACGTCGTCATCCCCGCGCAGGCGGGGATCCATGGATCTCCAGCTTTCAACGTCGACGTCCATGGATTCCCGCCTGCGCGGGAATGACGAGGCAAGAAGCGAGCAGCGCAGCGAAAGCGGAGTCGCCGGTCATCCCCTGATCGTTCCCGTTCCACCTTGATGCCATGAACACCTTCGGCCACCTGCTGCGCGTCACCACCTTCGGCGAATCGCACGGGCCTGCGATCGGCTGCGTGATCGACGGCTGCCCGCCTGGCATCGCGATCGCGCCCGGGGACTTCGCGCAGGACCTCGCGCGCCGCGCCACCGGGCGCACGCGCCACACCTCGGCGCGGCACGAGGCGGACGAAGTCGAGATCCTCTCGGGTGTTTACGAAGGCACGACCACCGGCACCCCGGTCGCGCTGCTGGTCCGCAACTCCGACGCGCGCAGCAAGGACTACGCGGCGATCGCGGCGCGGTTCCGCCCCGGCCATGCCGACTACACCTACTGGCAGAAGTACGGCACCCGCGACCCGCGCGGCGGCGGGCGCAGCAGCGCGCGCGAGACCACGATGCGGGTGGCGGCGGCGGTCATCGCCAGGAAATGGCTGGCCGAACGCTTCGGCGTGCGCGTGCGCGGCCACCTGGCGCAGGTCGGCGAGGTGGTGCCGCGCTCGCACGACTGGGATGCCGTCGAGGGCAATCCGTTCTTCTGGCCGGACGCGTCGCAGGTCGCCGAGCTCGAGGCCTTCATGGACGCGCTGCGCAAGTCGGGCGATTCGGTCGGCGCGCGCGTCACCGTGGTCGCCGACGGCGTGCCGCCGGGCTGGGGCGAGCCGGTGTACGGCAAGCTCGATGCCGAGATCGCCGCGGCGATGATGTCGATCAACGCGGTCAAGGGCGTGGAGATCGGCGACGGCTTCGCCGCCGTCGCGCAAAAGGGCACGCAGCACCGCGACGAGGCGACGCGCGCCGGCTTCCTCTCCAACCATGCCGGCGGCATCCTCGGCGGCATCAGCAGCGGCCAGCAGGTGGTGGCCTCGGTGGCGTTCAAGCCGACCTCGAGCCTGCGCCTGCCGGCGCGCGGCCTCGACGTCGACGGCAACGAGGTCGAGATCGTCACCACCGGCCGCCACGATCCCTGCGTCGGCATCCGCGCCACCCCGATCTGCGAGGCGATGCTGGCGCTGGTGCTCATGGACCAGGCGCTGCGGCACCGCGCGCAGTGCGGCGACGTGGGCGAGGTCTCGCCGCGCATCCCCGGGCAGGCCGGTGGCTGAAGCGCGGCCGAAGGCCCGGGTGTCGCAGCCGTAGTCCGACGACATCGTCGCGCGGCTGGTTACGCGTTGACGTATCCCCGCCGCGCGAAGTCGTCGCCCCACAACCCCATTCGCGGCTGAAACCGCTCCCACAGGCAGCAGGACAGAAGAATCGATGAGCAAGCAATACAAGGTCGCGGTCGTCGGCGCCACCGGGGCGGTGGGCGAAACCATGCTGTCGGTGCTGGCCGAGCGGCGGTTCCCCGCCCGCGAGGTGGTCGCGCTCGCCAGCGAGCGCTCGGCCGGCATGGAAGTCGCCTTCGGCGACGACGCATTGCTGGTGCAGGACCTCGCCGGGTTCGACCCGGCAGGCGTCGACATCGCGCTGTTCTCCGCCGGCGGCGCGATCTCGAAGGAATACGCGCCGAAGTTCGCCGCCGCCGGCGCGGTGGTGATCGACAACTCCTCGGCCTTCCGCCAGGACCCCGACGTGCCGCTGGTGGTGAGCGAGGTGAACCCGGAGGCGGCCAGGCAGCGCCCGCGCGGCATCATCGCCAATCCCAACTGCTCGACCATGCAGCTGATGGTGGCGCTAGCCCCGATCCACCGCGCCGCCGGCATCGAGCGCATCAACATCGCCACCTACCAGTCGGTGTCCGGCACCGGGCGCAAAGCGCTGGAGGAGCTGGGCCGGCAGACTGCCGGGCTGCTCAACTTCCAGTCGGTGGAGCCCGAGGTCTACCCGGTGCAGATCGCCTTCAACGTGATCCCGCACGGCGGCGACTTCACCGCCAACGGCTACACCACCGAAGAGATGAAGCTGGTCGACGAGACCCGCAAGATCCTCGGCGACGATTCGATCCGCGTGAACGCCACCGTGGTCCGCGTGCCGGTGTTCTACGGCCACTCGGAGGCGGTCAACGTCGAGACCCGCGAAAAGCTGGGCGCCGCGCGCGCGCGCGAACTGCTCGAGGCGGCGCCCGGCGTGGAAGTGGTGGACGAGCAGGCCGCCGGCGGCTACCCGACGCCGGTGACCCACGCCTCCGGCCGCGACCCGGTCTACGTCGGCCGCATCCGCGACGACCTCTCGCACGAGCGCGGCCTCAACCTGTGGGTGGTGTCGGACAACATCCGCAAGGGCGCGGCGCTGAACGCGGTGCAGGTCGCGGAGCTGCTCGTTGCCCAGGACCGTGAAGGAGAGGCGTCGGCGTTGCGGATAGAGGGCCGCGGCGGCTAGAGTCGTCGCCATGAAACGGGGGAAGCGCGTGACCGGGACACTGCGGAAGGCGTGGCTGCTGGCGCTGGCGACGACGCTCGCGCTGCTGGCGGCGCCGGCGTTCGCGCTCGGCCTGGGCCAGCTCACGGTGAAGTCGCAGCGCGGCCAGCCGCTGCTGGCGGAGATCGCGATCATCTCCAGCGACCCGTCCGAGCTGGAGAACCTGCAGGCGCGCCTGGCCTCGCCCGAGACCTTCGCCCGGGTCGGCCTGGAGCCGCCCACCGGCGCGGTCACCGGGCTGCAGTTCACGGTCGCGCTCGACCCGCGCGGCAACCCGGTGATCCGCGTCACCAGCCGCGAGCCGGTCGACGAATCGCTGCTGACCTTCCTGCTCGAGGTCGACTGGGGCCAAGGCCGGCTGGTGCGCGAATACTCGGCGCTGCTCGACGCGCCGCGCACGGTGTCCGCGCCGGCGCAGCCGCCGATCGAGGCGCCGGCGGTGGCGCCGTCCAACGCGATCGTGCGCGAGCTGCAGCCGGCGCCCCAGCCCGCGCCCCAGCCCGCGCCGGCGCAGCCTGCGCCGGAAGCCACGCCGGATGCGCCCGTGCCCACCGCCCCGGAAGTCGCCGCGCAGCCGCCCGAGGCGCCGCCGCCTTCCGACGCCGTCGCGCCGACGCCTGAACCGTCGCCTCCCGCGGCGCCCGAGCGCACCGCGCAGCCGGTCGCGGCCACGCCAGGTGAGTACGGCCCGGTCAAGGTCGGCGACACGCTGGGCAAGATCGCGCGCAGCGTCGATCCGGACGGCCATTCGCTCGACCAGGTGATGCTGGCGCTGCTGCGCGCCAATCCCGAGGCCTTCATCAAGGGCAACATCAATCTGGTGCGGGCCGGCGCGGTGCTGCGCATGCCGAATTCCTCGGAGCTGTCGCAGTACAGCGCCAGCGAGGCGCGCGCGATCGTGCACGAGCAGGTCGGCCAGTGGCGCGAGATGCGAGAGCCGGCCGAGCAGCCGGTCGCCGCCGCGGCGAGCGACGCCGCGCCGCCGGCCACGGCCGGCGCCGCCGGCAAGCCGCAGGTCGCCGATGCGCGGCTGGAAATCGTGCCGCCGTCCGGCAAGGACGCGCGGCAGGCAGGCACACGATCCGGCATCCAGGCCGGTGGCGAGGGCGACATGGTGGAACTGCAGCAGACCAAGGAGACCCTGGCGGCGCGCGAGGCCGAGGTGCAGGACCTCAAGAGCCGCGTCGCCGAGCTGGAGAAGCTGCAGCACGAGCAGCAGCAGCTGATCGCGATGAAGGACGACAAGCTGGCCCAGGCGCAGCAGGCGCTGGCCGCGCGCCAGGCCGCCGCCGGCACCCAGGCGCAGGCCACGGCGCCCGCGCAGGGCCAGGCCGCGATCTGGCCCTGGGCCGTCGGCGGGCTGGTGGTGGTGCTGGCGCTGGCATGGCTGTTCCTGCGCCGCCGCGCGGACAAGCCCGCCAGGCCCGCGTTCGACACCTCGCGGCTCGCCGCCAGCGTTCCGGCGCGCGCGCCGAAGCCCGCACCTGCACCCACGCCGGCGCCCGCGAGGCAGGATCCCGCCGTGGCGCCGACCTGGCACGCGGGCGGGTCGCCACCGCGGCAGGCGGGGCCACATGCCGGGGGAGCCAGCACGGCCACGACGACGAGCCGCGACGCAGCCGATGCCGGACCCGCATCCGAACCTGCGCCAGAACCCGGACCCGAATCCGCCGCGGCCGGACAGGACCGCATCGAGCTGGCGCGCGCCTACCTCGACCTCGGCGACGTCGACACCGCGCGCGGGCTGCTGCAGGAAGTGGCCGACAGCGGCGATGCGGCCGCCCGCGGCGAGGCCTCGCGGCTGCTGCGCGACCTCGTCTGAGCCGCCGCGGCGGCGGATCCCCGATGCGGTACGCGCTCGGCGTCGAATACGACGGCACCGGCCTGTTCGGCTGGCAGCGGCTCGGCCAGCCCGGGACCGAAGCCGTGCCGACCGTGCAGCACCTGCTCGAGGAAGCGCTGTCCACGGTCGCCGACGCGCCGGTTTCCACCGTCTGCGCCGGCCGCACCGATGCCGGCGTGCACGCGCGCTGCCAGGTCGTGCACTTCGACAGCCAGGCGCGGCGCGAGCCGCGCGGCTGGATGCTGGGCGCGACCTCGCGCCTGCCCGAAGCGGTGTGCGTGCGCTGGTGCGTGCCGGTCGCCGACGATTTCAGCGCGCGCTTCTCGGCGCGGGCGCGGCGCTACCGCTACAGCATCCTGAACCGCCCGGTGCGCCCGGCGCTCGGCCGCCAGACGCTGTCGTGGGTGCGGCAGCCGCTGGACGCCGCGGCGATGCACCGCGCCGCCCAGGTGCTGCTCGGCGAGCAGGACTTCTCCGCCTTCCGCACGGTGCATTGCCAAGCCCCGCACGCGCGCCGCGAGCTGCAGTACGTGCGCGTCGCGCGCGACGGCGAGCTCGTGCACGTGGACGTGCAGGCCAACGCCTTCCTGCACCACATGGTGCGCAACATCGTCGGCTCGCTGCTGCTGGTGGGGCAGGGCGAGCGGCCGGAAGCGTGGATCGCCGAGCTGCTGGCCGGACGCGACCGCACCGTGGCCGGACCGACCGCGCCGCCCGGCGGGCTGGTGTTCGTCGGCCCGCTGTACCCGCGTGAATGCGGCCTGCCCGAGGAAGTGACGCTCGCCGCCTGAGGCGCATGAGCCGCCGCCCCGCAATCCCGCGCAGGTCGGCGCGCGCGCGCCGGAGCGGTTACGCTAGTGCGTCCACCGGATGCCTTTGTCGCGATGTCCCGCACCCTGTTCCGCACCCGCATCAAGTTCTGCGGCATGACCCGCGCCGGCGACGTGCGGCTGGCCGGCGAGCTGGGCGCGGACGCCGTCGGCTTCGTGTTCGCCGAAGGCAGCCCGCGCCGGGTGCACGCGGCCGAGGCGCGCGCGATGCGCAACGCGCTGGCGCCGCTGGTCGACGCGGTCGCGGTGTTCCGCGACAACGACGCCGACGAGGTCCGCGAGGTGGTGAAGCAGGTCCGGCCGACCCTGCTGCAGTTCCATGGCGACGAGGACGACGCGTTCTGCCGCGGCTTCGGCGTGCCCTATGCCAAGGCCATCGCGATGGGCGGCGGGCAGGCGCCCGACGGCATCGCGCTGCGGCTGCGCTATCCGGCGGCGGTGGCCTTCCTGTTCGACAGCCACGACGGCGACACTCCGGGCGGCAGCGGCACGCCGTTCGACTGGTCGCGGATCCCGCCCGCGCCGGGCAAGCCGGTGATCCTGGCGGGCGGGCTCGACGGCGGCAACGTGTTCGACGCGATCGTGCGCACGCTGCCGTGGGGCGTGGACGTGTCGAGCGGCATCGAGGCCGCGCCGGGCATCAAGGACGGCGACCGCATGCGCGAGTTCGTCGAGCAGGTGCGCCGCGCGGACTGCCACGTCGACCCGGACCTCGACGCCGGCACCGCCAAGGCCGCCCGCGCCAACGGAATCGACTGAGTGAACGCATCGGACAACCCGCCGCCGCCCGCGCCAGCGGCCGGCATCGACTACCACGCCTGGCCGGACGCGAACGGCCATTTCGGCCGCCACGGCGGCCGCTTCGTCGCCGAGACCCTGGTCGGGCCGCTGGAGGAACTGGCCGCGGCCTACGACGCCGCGCGTGTGGATCCGGCGTTCGTCGCCGCCTTCGAGGACGACCTCGCGCACTACGTCGGCCGCCCCAGCCCGATCTACGAGGCGGCGCGGCTGTCGCGCCACGTCGGCGGCGCGCGCATCCTGCTCAAGCGCGAGGACCTCAACCACACCGGCGCGCACAAGATCAACAACACCATCGGCCAGGCGCTGCTGGCCAGCCGCATGGGCAAGACGCGCATCATCGCCGAGACCGGCGCCGGCCAGCACGGCGTCGCGTCCGCCACGGTCGCCGCGCGGCTGGGGCTCGAATGCGTGGTCTACATGGGCGCCACCGACATCGAGCGCCAGAAGATCAACGTCTACCGCATGCAGCTGCTCGGCGCGAGCGTGGTGCCGGTGACCAGCGGCTCGGCCACGCTCAAGGACGCGCTCAACGAGGCGATGCGCGACTGGGTCACCAACGTGCGCGACACGTTCTACATCATCGGCACGGTCGCCGGCCCGGATCCGTACCCGCGCATGGTGCGCGACTTCAACGCCGTGGCCGGTCGCGAGGCGCGCGCGCAGATGCTGGCCGAGCACGGCCGCCTGCCGGACGCGATCACGGCCTGCGTGGGCGGCGGCAGCAACGCGATCGGGCTGTTCCACGCGTTCCTCAACGATTCCGGGGTGCGCATCGTCGGCGCCGAGGCGGCGGGCGAGGGCATTGACAGCGGCCGCCATGCCGCGTCGCTCGCCGCCGGCCGCGTGGGCGTGCTGCACGGCAACCGCACCTACGTGCTGTGCGACGACGACGGGCAGATCACCGAGACGCATTCGGTCTCGGCCGGGCTGGACTACCCGGGCGTCGGCCCCGAGCACGCCTTCCTCAAGGACACCGGCCGCGCGCAGTACGTGGGCGTGACCGACGACGAGGCGCTGGCCGCCTTCCACCTGCTGGCGAAGACCGAAGGCATCCTGGCCGCGCTGGAATCCAGCCACGCCATCGCCCAGGCGATCAAGCTGGCGCGCGACCTGCCGAAGGACGCGATCGTGCTGTGCAACCTCTCCGGCCGCGGCGACAAGGACGTGCACACCATCGCGGCGCGCGAGGGGATGGAGCTGTGAAGCAAGGCATTTTGGCCACGGATCAGGGCCGATGAACGCGGACAAGGCAATGAAGGATGTGCTTTGTCGGCATTCGCGCATGCGGAGTCGTCGGAAGGCGATATCCGGCCATCCACGGGGCTTGTCGTCGCGCACGGCCCGTTCGGTGCTTCTCCGCCAGCGTGAGCAGGAAGGCTTTCCTGGCTTTCGACTTCTTTCGTTTTTGCTTTATCCGTGTCCATCAGCCCTGATCCGTGGCAAAACCGAATGAACCGCATCGACGCCAAGTTCGCCCGGCTCAAGGCCGCCAACCGCAAGGCCCTGATCCCCTTCGTCACCGCCGGCGACCCTTCGCTCGAGTCGCTGGTGCCGGTGATGCATGCGCTGGTCGATGCCGGCGCCGACGTGATCGAGCTCGGCGTGCCGTTCTCCGACCCGATGGCCGATGGCCCGACCATCCAGCGCAGCTCCGAGCGCGCGCTGGCGCGCGGCGCCGGGCTGTCGTTCGTGCTCGAAGGCGTGCGCGCGTTCCGGCGCGACGACGACGCCACGCCGGTGGTGCTGATGGGCTACCTCAACCCGGTCGAGGTCCGCGGCGCCGAAGGGTTCGCGCGCGAGGCCGCCGCGGCGGGCGTCGACGGCGTGCTGCTGGTCGACCTGCCACCGGAAGAGGCCGGTGGGTTCCGCGAGGCGTTCGCCGCGCACGCCGTTGCGCTGGTCCTGCTGGCCTCGCCGACCACCACGGACGCGCGCCTGCAGGCGCTGTGCGCGCAGGCGCAGGGCTACCTGTACTACGTCAGCCTGGCCGGGGTCACCGGCGCGTCGGACCGGCTCGACACCGCCGCCGCCGCGCAGCGCCTGCGCGCGATCCGGGCGGTGAGCGCCGCGCCGGTGGTGGCCGGCTTCGGGATCCGCGATGCCGCCGGCGCCGCGGCGATGGCCGCCGACGCCGACGGCGTGGTGGTCGGCAGCGCGCTGGTGGCGGCGCTGGCCGGCGCCGCGGACGCCGACGACGCGGCCGCCCGCGCCCGCGGTTTCGTGGCGCCCTTGCGCGCGGCGCTGGACGGCGCCCCGGCAGCTGCGTAACCGGGCGCGTCGGGTCGCGGCCGCCGTCGCCCCCGTTGGCGCCGCGGGTTCCGGCCGCTCCCCGCCGCCAGGCCGGGACATCGCGTGCGCTAAACTCCCGCCCCTGTCGCGGCATGGCCGCCAAAGGCACCGGATCGCATGTCCTGGCTGAAGAAAGTGATGCCGCCCCGCATCCGCACCGAAACCGGTGCGACCAAGAAGCGCAGCGTCCCCGAGGGCCTGTGGGAGAAGTGCGAGCGCTGCGGCTCGGTGCTGTACCGTCCCGAGCTCGAGGAGAACCTCGAGGTCTGCCCCAAGTGCGGCTTCCACATGGCGATCCGCGCCCGGGTGCGGCTGGCGGCGTTCCTCGACGCCGGCGAGCTGCAGGAGATCGGCGCCGCGCTCGGCCCGACCGACGTGCTCAAGTTCAAGGACCAGAAGAAGTACGCCGACCGCATCAAGGCGGCGCAGAAGGCCACCGGCGAGCGCGACGCGCTGGTCACCGTGCAGGGCATGCTCAAGCGCCGCCCGCTGGTCGCCAGCGCCTTCGACTTCGCTTTCATGGGCGGCTCGATGGGCTCGGTGGTGGGCGAGCGCTTCACCCTCGGCGCCGAGCGCGCGCTCGAGATCGGGTCGCCGTTCGTGTGCTTCTCCGCCAGCGGCGGCGCGCGCATGCAGGAGAGCCTGTTCTCGCTGATGCAGATGGCCAAGACCTCGGCCGCGCTGGCGCGCCTGCGCGCGGCGGGGCTGCCGTACGTGTCGGTCATGACCCACCCGACCACCGGCGGCGTGTCGGCCTCGTTCGCGATGCTGGGCGACGTCAACCTGGCCGAGCCCGAGGCGCTGATCGGCTTCGCCGGTCCGCGCGTGATCGAGCAGACGGTGCGCGAGAAGCTGCCCGAGGGCTTCCAGCGCTCGGAGTTCCTGCTCGAGCACGGCGCCGTCGACCAGATCTGCGACCGCCGCGAGCTGCGCGACCGCATCGCCTCCCTGCTTGCGTTGCTGATGAGGCAGCCGCAGCCGGAGGAGGAGGACGTCGAGGTGACCGCTTGAGCCGCAAGTACTTCGGCACCGACGGCATCCGCGGCCGCGTCGGCGAGGGCCCGATCTCCGCGGATTTCATGCTCCGCCTGGGCAACGCCTACGGCCACGCCCTGCTGGCGGCGTCCCGCGCCGCCGGCGGGAAGCGCGGCGGCGAGTGGCGCAAACCGCAGGTGATCATCGGCAAGGACACCCGGATCTCGAACTACATGTTCGAGGCGGCGCTCGAGGCCGGGCTGTCGGCCGCGGGCGTCGACGTCCAGCTCATGGGCCCGATGCCCACGCCCGCGGTCGCGCACCTGACGCGCTCGCTGCGCGCCGACGGCGGCATCGTCATCTCCGCCTCGCACAACCCGCACTACGACAACGGCATCAAGTTCTTCTCCGCCGAGGGCGAGAAGCTCGACGACGCCACCGAGCTGGCGATCGAGGCCGCGCTGGACAAACCGTTCGCCACCGTGCCCTCCGACCAGCTGGGCAAGGCGGTGCGCACGCGCGACGCGGTCGGCCGCTACGTCGAGGCCTGCAAGAACTCGGTCTCGCGCAACTTCGACCTCGACGGCATGCGCCTCGTGCTCGACTGCGGCCACGGCGCGACCTACCAGATCGGACCGCTGGTGCTGCGCGAGCTGGGCGCGCGGGTTGACGCGATGGGCGTGGACCCCAACGGCCTGAACATCAACGACGGCGTCGGCTCGATGCATCCCGAGGGCCTGGCCGCGCGCGTGCGCGAAACCGGCGCGCAGCTCGGCATCGCCTTCGACGGCGACGGCGACCGCGTGCTGTTCGTCGACGCCGACGGCGGGGTGCGCGACGGCGACGACCTGCTGTTCCTGCTCGCCATCGACTGGAAGGCCAGCGGCCGCCTGCGCGGCCCGGTGGTCGGCACGCTGATGAGCAACTTCGGCTTCGAGCGCGCGCTGGGCGAGGCCGGGATCGGCTTCGTTCGCGCCAAGGTCGGCGACCGCCACGTCCACCAGGCCATGCTCGAACACGACAGCAACCTCGGCGGCGAGGCTTCCGGGCACCTGCTGTGCCTGGACCGCGCGACCACCGGCGACGGCATCGTCAGCGCGCTGCAGGTGCTGGAAGTCCTGCACCGCCGCGGCATCGACCTGCGCGAAGGCCTGCGCGGCGTGCAGAAGGTGCCGCAGCAGACGGTCAACGTCCGCTACGCCAACGGCGCCAGACCCACCGAGGCCGAGGGCGTGAAGGCGGCGCTGGCCGCCGCGCAGGCGAGCGTGGCCGGGCGGGGCAGGGCCTTCCTGCGGCCGTCGGGCACCGAGCCGGTGGTGCGGGTGACGGTCGAGGCCGACGACGCCGCGCTGGTGCGTTCGACCCTGGACGCCCTGGTCGCCGCGGTGCGCGCCGCGGCCTGACCGCGCATGCCGCCGGCGCGCGGAACCGCGGCCGGCGCGGCTAGACTATCGCGATGCGGCGTTTCGTCCGCCCCCACCGGCGCAGCGCGCCACCCTTCCCGCGCGGGGAGGGACACGACCCGAGCACGACCATGGCCTCCCGAATCCCCACCCTCGACATCCGCAGGTTCACCCACCCGTCCAGCGCGCAGGACCGCCAGGCCTTCGTCGACGAGCTCGGCGCGGCGTACCGCGAATGGGGCTTCGCCGGCATCCGCAACCACGGGATCCCGCAGGCGCTGATCGAAGACGCCTACGGCGCGTTCCAGGGCTTCTTCGCGCTGCCGGAGGAGACCAAGAAGCAGTACCACGTGCCGGGCGGCGGCGGCGCGCGCGGCTACACGCCGTTCGGCGTCGAGACCGCCAAGGGCGCCAAGCATTTCGACCTCAAGGAATTCTGGCACGTCGGCCGCGAGATCCCGGACGATTCGAAGTACCGCGACGTCATGCCGCCCAACCTGTGGCCTTCGGAAGTCGACGGCTTCCGCGAACGCGCCTACGCGCTGTACGACGCGCTCGACCGCCTCGGTTCGCAGGTGCTCTCGGCGCTGGCGCTGCACATCGGCCTGCCGGAGGACTGGTTCGCCGACAAGACCGATTCGGGCAACTCGATCCTGCGCCCGATCCACTACCCGCCGATCACCGCCGACGACATCCCCAACGTGCGCGCCGGCGCGCACGAGGACATCAACCTGATCACGCTGCTGGTCGGCGCCAGCGCCGCGGGGCTGGAGGTGAAGTCCAGGGAAGGCGAGTGGGTGCCGTTCACCTCCGATGCCGACACCATCGTGGTCAACATCGGCGACATGCTGCAGCGGCTCACCAACCACGTGTACCCGTCGACCACCCACCGCGTGGTCAACCCGCCGGGCGAGCAGGCGCGCAAGCCGCGCTACTCGGTGCCGTTCTTCCTGCATCCCAACCCGGACTTCCTGATCGACGTGCTGCCCTCGACGGTCACCGCCGGCAACCCCAGCCGCTATCCCGAGCCGATCACGGCGCAGGGCTACCTCGAGGAGCGCCTGCGCGAGATCAAGCTGAAGTAGCGCCGTCGCGCCACGCGCAAGGCCAACATCGCGGTCGCGCGCGGCCGCGGTTGGCGCATCGGCTATCCTTGCGTGTCTTTCGCACGGGAGTGGTTCGATGCGCCGCAGGATCGTCGCCGGAAACTGGAAGCTGCACGGCAGCCGGGCCTTCGCCACGGCGCTGCTGGACGAGGTGGCCGCCGCGCTGCCGGTGCCTGGCGTCGAGGTCGCGGTGCTGCCGCCGCTGCCCTACCTGGGCGACCTGATCGAGGACTTCGAGGGCCGCGGCATCGACTTCGGCTCGCAGGACGTGAGCTGCAACGAGAAGGGCGCCTACACCGGCGAGGTCTCGGCGGCGATGGTCGCCGACGTCGGCGCGAAGTACGGGCTGGTCGGCCATTCCGAGCGCCGCCAGTACCACCAGGAAAGCAGCGAACTGGTCGCGCGCAAGTTCGTGGCCGCCCGCAACGCCGGGCTGGTGCCGATCCTGTGCGTGGGCGAGACCCTGCAGCAGCGCGAGGCCGGGCAGACCGAATACGTGATCGCCGGCCAGCTCGCGCCGGTGTTCGAGCTGGCCGGGGACCGTGCCCTGGACGGCGCGGTGGTGGCCTACGAGCCGGTCTGGGCGATCGGCACCGGCCGTACCGCCACCCCCGAGCAGGCCCAGGCCGTCCACGCCTTCATTCGTGGCGAGGCCGCGGCGCGCGATGCTACAATCGCCGGCTTGCTCCCGCTGCTGTACGGCGGGAGCGTGAAGCCCGACAACGCCGCCGAGCTGTTCTCCCGGCCCGACGTCGACGGCGGGCTGATCGGCGGCGCTTCGCTGGTGGCCGCCGATTTCCTGGCCATCGCCAAGGCGGCGGCCCCCTGAGTCCCCGCGGTTCCGTGGCCCGGAGCCGCCTGCAGAGTCCTGACGATGTTGATGCTGGTCCTCAACGTGGTATTCGTGCTGGTCGCGGTCGCGATGGTCGCGCTCATCCTCATGCAGCGCGGCGCTGGCGCGCAGGCCGGCTCCGGCTTCGGCGGCGGCGCTTCGGCGACCGTGTTCGGCGCGCGCGGCTCGTCCAACTTCCTTTCCAAGGCCACCAAGTGGCTGGCGATCGTGTTCTTCGGGATCACCCTGTTCATGGCGTGGAGCGCGACGCGCACCGCCAGGCCGGGGCCCGCGCAGCAGGACCTGGGCGTGATGTCGCAGGCGCCCGCCGCGCAGCAGCAGGCGCCCGCCGCCGGTGCCGTCCCCACCGCCCCGGCACAGGGCGCGCCCGCGCAGGGCGTCCCTTCCGCGCCCGCGCAGCCTGCCGGGACGGCGCCCGCGCAGACGCAATCACAACCGCCCGCGCAGACGCAACCGGTTCCGCAGGGCGATTGAGACACTTACAATATGGCCGTTGCGCGCCGCTCGCGGCGCGCAACGCAGGATTTGCCCAGGTGGCGGAATTGGTAGACGCACTACCTTGAGGTGGTAGCGGCTTCGGTCGTGGGGGTTCGAGTCCCCCCTTGGGCACCATCATTGGAAAGTCCGCGCATGGATGCGCGGGTTCTTGATCAGGGACGATCGCGATGGTCCCTTCGCAAGAGCCCGCACATCCATGTGCGGACTTTCCAGAACAGCCCCTTCGTGCGGGATGCGCGGGTGGGCGAAGCGGGTTCCGCGGCGGCTTCGCGGGACCGGAGCAAGGGCCGCCGCGGCGGCCAGTAGCCGAGAGAAACGCGAGTGCTGGCCGAATACCTGCCGACCCTGCTGTTCCTGTTCGTTGCCACGGGCATCGGCATCGCCCTTGTCGTCATCGGCAACCTGCTCGGGCCCAAGCGCCCCACGGCGGAGAAGCTCTCGCCGTACGAATGCGGCTTCGCCGCGTTCGAGGACTCGCGGATGCAGTTTGACATCCGCTACTACCTCATCGCCATCCAGTTCATCATCTTCGACCTGGAGATCATCTTCATCGTGCCGTGGGCGACGGTGTTCCGGCAGCTGGGCGTGCTCGGCCTGGTCGAGATGGGCATCTTCGTCGGCATGCTGCTGCTCGGCTTCATCTACATCTGGAAGAAGGGAGCCCTCGAGTGGGAGTGATCCAGTCCATTCAGAAGGCCGCGGACTTCGTCAGCAACCCGCTGCCCGAAGGTCGCGTCGACGACATCCTGCGGCCCGAAGGCGACAACCCGCTGCTCGAGCGCGGCTTCGTCACCACGAGCTCCGACGTGCTGCTCAACTGGGCGCGCACCGGCTCGATGTGGCCGATGACGTTCGGCCTGGCGTGCTGCGCGGTGGAAATGATGCACGCCGGCGCCTCGCGCCTGGACCTGGACCGCTTCGGCGTGGTGTTCCGCCCGTCGCCGCGCCAGTCCGACGTGATGATCGTCGCCGGCACCCTGGTCAACAAGATGGCGCCGGCGCTGCGCAAGGTCTACGACCAGATGCCCGACCCCAAGTGGGTGATCTCGATGGGCAGCTGCGCCAACGGCGGCGGCTACTACCACTACTCCTACGCCGTCGTGCGCGGCTGCGACCGCATCGTGCCGGTCGACATCTACGTGCCCGGTTGCCCGCCGACCGCCGAGGCGCTGGTCTACGGCATCCTGCAGTTGCAGAAGAAGATCCGCCGCGCCACCAACTTCGGCGAGGCCCGGACGGGGCTGCGCAATGGCTGAACACTCCGGTCACGAGCCGGCGCCGGCGTTCGCCGAGCGCCTGCGCGCGCGCTTCCCCGGCGCCGAGGTCAGCGTGGCCATGTCGCGCGGCGAGCTCGGCATCGTGTTCCCGGTCGCCGACTGGCACGAGGGCTGCCGCGCGCTGCGCGACGAATTCGGCTTCGAGATGCTGGTCGACCTGTGCGGCGTCGACTACCTGGGCC
The DNA here is from genome assembly GCA_035539095.1 of Luteimonas sp. Lineage (GTDB taxonomy): Bacteria > Pseudomonadota > Gammaproteobacteria > Xanthomonadales > Xanthomonadaceae > Luteimonas. The sequence goes on along the minus strand of DATLJE010000024.1, from coordinate 25,733 downwards.
ATGGCAGCGACGAATGGGACACCGAGGTGTCCTCCGAGGGCTTCAGTCGCGGCGTCGAGGGCAGGGGGCCGGGCCGCTTCAAGTATGGCGAGCGCCCGAGCCAGCAGGCCGCGCAGCCGGACGCGGTCGAGATCACCCCGGTGCCGCAGCGCCGCTTCGCCACGGTCGCGCAGCTGCTCTCGGTGCAGCACAACCGCCGCGTGCGCGTGAAGTGCTTCGCGGTCGACGACGACCTGCCGGTGGTGGCGTCGGTCACCGACCTGTGGCCGGGCGCGAACTGGTTCGAGCGCGAGGCGTTCGACCTGTTCGGCATCGTCTACCAGGGCCATCCCGACCTGCGCCGCATCCTCACCGACTACGGCTTCGTCGGGCATCCGTTCCGCAAGGACTTCCCGCTGATCGGCAACGTCGAGGTGCGCTACGACGCGGAGAAGAAGCGCGTGGTGTACGAGCCGGTCACCTCGGTCGAGCCGCGCGTCGGCGTGCCGCGCGTGATCCGCGACGACGCGCGCTACGCCACCGCCATCGGCGAGGACCACGACCTCAAGGTCCGCAGCGGCATCGGCCCGGCCGACGCAGGAGCCGCGAAATGAGCGCCCATCCCCACGTCTCCAGCATGCCCTTCGCCAGCAACGCGGCCGAGGCGCGGCAGGAAATCCGCAACTACACGCTCAACTTCGGCCCGCAGCACCCGGCCGCGCACGGCGTGCTGCGCCTGATCCTGGAAATGGACGGCGAGGTCGTGCAGCGCGCCGACCCGCACATCGGCCTGCTCCACCGCGGCACCGAGAAGCTGGCCGAGTCCAAGCCGTTCAACCAGTCGATCGGCTACATGGACCGCCTCGACTACGTGTCGATGATGTGCAACGAGCACGCCTACGTGCGCGCCATCGAGACCCTGATGGGGATCGAGGTGCCGGAGCGCGCGCAGTGGATCCGCACGCTGTTCGACGAGGTCACCCGCATCCTCAACCACCTGATGTGGGTGGGCTCGAACGCGCTCGACCTCGGCGCGATGGCGGTGTTCCTGTACGCGTTCCGCGAGCGCGAGGAGCTGATGGACGTGTACGAGGCGGTGTCGGGCGCGCGCATGCACGCGACCTACTACCGCCCCGGCGGCGTCTACCGCGACCTGCCCGAGCGCATGCCGCGCTACCGCGAGTCGAAGTGGCGCAAGGGCAACGCGCTCAAGCGCTTCAACGCCTGGCGCGAGGGCTCGATGCTGGACTACCTGGAGGCCTTCGCGCAGGACTTCCCGCAGCGCATCGACGAGTACGAGACGCTGCTCACCGACAACCGCATCTGGAAGCAGCGCACCGTCGGCGTCGGCGTGATCCCGCCGGAGCAGGCGCTGGCCTGGGGCATGACCGGCCCGATGCTGCGCGGTTCCGGCGTGGCCTGGGACCTGCGTAAGAAGCAGCCCTACGCCAGGTACGCGGAAGTGGACTTCGACATCCCGGTGGGCGTCGAGGGCGACTGCTACGACCGCTACCTGGTGCGCGTCGCGGAGATGCGCCAGTCCACCCGCATCATCGCCCAGTGCGTGCGCTGGCTGAAGGCCAACCCGGGCCCGGTCATGCTGGACAACTACAAGGTGTCGCCGCCCTCCCGCGAGGAGATGAAGGACGACATGGAAGCGTTGATCCACCACTTCAAGCTGTTCTCGGAAGGCTATTGCGTGCCGGCGGGCGAGACCTACAGCGCGGTCGAGGCGCCCAAGGGCGAGTTCGGCTGCTACCTGGTCAGCGACGGCGCCAACAAGCCGTTCCGCGTGCACCTGCGCGCGCCCGGCTTCGCCCACCTGTCGTCGATGGACGAGGTGGTGAAGGGGCACATGCTGGCGGACGTCGTGGCCATGATCGGCACCTACGACGTCGTGTTCGGAGAAATCGACCGATGAGGGCGACAGGCAATTTCGAGAACGCGCGCAACGTCGACCCGATGGTCGTGCTGTCCGACGACGTGCGCGCGCACATCGACCACTGGGTCGCCAAATTCCCGCCGGACCGCAAGCGCTCGGCGGTGATCCAGGGGTTGTTCGCCACCCAGCAGGCCAATGGCGGCTCGCTGTCCGACGAGCTGATCGCCGCGGTCGCCAAGTACCTCGGCATCCCACCGGTGTGGGCGTACGAGGTCGCGACGTTCTACTCGATGTTCGAGACCGCGCCCGTGGGCCGCAACAACGTGGCGTTCTGCACCAACATCAGCTGCTGGCTCAACGGCGCGGAGGACCTGGTCGCGCACGCCGAGAAGAAGCTCGGCTGCAAGCTCGGCGAATCCACCGCGGACGGCCGCGTCTACCTCAAGCGCGAGGAGGAATGCGTGGCCGCGTGCTGCGGCGCGCCGGTGGTCGTGATCAACGGCCATTACCACGAGAAGCTCGACGCGGCGAAGGTCGACGAGCTGCTCGACGGACTGAAGTGAGGCTGGACGCAGGCATGGCGCATCATCACCCCGTCTCCGAAGGCTATGGCCCCGTCGGTCCCGCGCCGAAGGAGCACCAGGCCGTCTACACGACGCTGCATTTCGACAAGCCGTGGTCTTACGAGAACTACCTCAAGACCGGCGGCTACAGCGCGCTGCGCAGGATCCTCGAGGAGAGGATCGAGCCGGCCGCGATCATCGAGATGGTCAAGCAATCCGGCCTGCGCGGCCGCGGCGGCGCGGGCTTCCCGACCGGCCTGAAGTGGAGCTTCATGCCCAAGGGCAGCGGGATGCAGAAGTACATCCTGTGCAACTCCGACGAGTCCGAGCCGGGCACGGCCAAGGATCGCGACATCCTGCGCTACAACCCTCATTCGGTGATCGAGGGCATGGCGATCGCCTGCTACGCCACCGGCAGCACAGTGGCCTACAACTACCTGCGCGGCGAGTTCCACCACGAGCCGTTCGAGCACCTGGAGGAAGCCACCGCCGAGGCCTACGCCAACGGCTGGCTGGGCAAGGACATCCTCGGCAGCGGCATCGACATCGACATCCACAACGCGCTGGGCGCCGGCGCCTACATCTGCGGCGAGGAAACCGCGCTGATGGAGTCGCTGGAAGGCAAGAAGGGCCAGCCGCGCTACAAGCCGCCGTTCCCGGCCAACTTCGGCCTGTTCGGCAAGCCGACCACGATCAACAACACCGAGACCTACGCCTCGGTGCCGGCGATCGTGCGCAACGGCGCCGAGTGGTTCCTCAACCTCGGCAAGCCGAACAACGGCGGCCCGAAGATCTTCTCGGTCTCCGGCCACGTCGCCAGGCCCGGCAACTACGAGATCCGCCTCGGCACGCCGTTCGCCGAGCTGCTGGAGATGGCCGGCGGCATGCGCGCGGGCCGCAAGCTCAAGGGCGTGATTCCCGGCGGCTCCTCTATGCCGGTGCTGCCGGGCGAGACGATGATGCAGCTGACGATGGACTACGACAGCATCCAGAAGGCCGGCTCCGGCCTCGGCTCGGGCGCGGTGATCGTGATGGACGACACCACCTGCATGGTGCGCGCCTGCCAGCGCATCGCGCGCTTCTACTTCAAGGAATCCTGCGGCCAGTGCACGCCCTGCCGCGAAGGCACCGGCTGGATGTACCGCATGCTGACCCGCATCGTCGACGGCCAGGCCACGGTGGACGACCTGCAGATGCTGCGCGCCGCCGCCGGCCAGATCGAGGGCCACACCATCTGCGCCTTCGGCGAGGCCGCCGCATGGCCGGTGCAGGGCTTCCTGCGCCATTACTGGGACGAGTTCGAGTACGCGATCGTCAACGGACGCTTCCTGGTGGACGACGAGAAGGCCGGCACCGTGGTGCCGAAGGCGGTGGCCGCATGAGCGCTGCATTCCTCCACAACCCCCGTTGCCCGCAGGCGGGCAGCGTGCCCCTTGACTCAAGGGGCGGCGTCGCTTCGAAGGGAGGCGCTGCGTCGTGAGCGCACAACCCGTGAATCCGAACCTGCCGCCAGACCAGGTCACCGTCTTCATCGACGGCGTCGAGCTGGCCGCGCCCAAGGGCTCGATGATCATCCAGGCCGCCGACAAGGCCGGCATCGCGATCCCGCGCTTCTGCTACCACGACAAGCTCGCCATCGCGGCCAACTGCCGCATGTGCCTGGTCGAGGTGGAGAAGATGCCCAAGCCCGCGCCGGCCTGCGCCACGCCGGTGATGGACGGCATGAAGGTCTCCACGCGCAGCCACAAGGCGCTCAAGTCGCAGCGCAACGTGATGGAGTTCCTGCTGATCAATCATCCGCTCGATTGCCCGATCTGCGACCAGGGCGGCGAGTGCGAGCTGCAGGACCTCTCGCTCGGCTACGGCCGCTCGGTGAGCCGCTTCAGCGAGCGCAAGCGCGTGGTCGCCGACGAGGATATGGGCCCGCTGGTCGCCACCGAGATGACTCGCTGCATCCAGTGCACGCGCTGCATCCGCTTCACCGCGGAGGTCGCCGGCACCTACGAGCTCGGCGGCATGCAGCGCGGCGAAGACCTGCAGATCGGCACCTACGACGGCAAGCCGCTGACCACCGAGCTGTCGGGCAACGTCATCGACGTGTGCCCGGTGGGCGCGCTGACCAACAAGGTGTTCCGCTTCCGCGCCCGCCCCTGGGAGCTGATCGCGAAGGAATCGCTCGGCTACCACGACGCGCTGGGCAGCAACCTGTTCCTGCACGCGCGCCGCGGCGACGTGCTGCGCGCGGTGCCGCGCGACAACGAGGCGGTCAACGAGTGCTGGCTGTCCGACCGCGACCGCTATTCGCACCAGGGCCTGCAGGCCGAGGACCGCGCGACGAAGCCGCTGATCAAGGATGGCGGCAGCGGCACCGATGACGGCTGGCGCGAGGCCTCCTGGGACGAGGCGCTGGCGAAGGCCGCGACGATCCTGCGCGACAACGGCGCCGACGACCTCGGCATCCTCGTGCATCCGGCCACGTCCAGCGAGGAGGGCGCGCTGCTCGCGCGGCTGGCCGAGGCGCTGGGCACCGGCAACCTCGACCACCGCATCGCCCAGCACGACCTGTCCGACGGCGCGCATGCGCAGGCCTTCGGGATGCCGGTCGCCGACATCGAGAACGCCGACGCCATCGTTATCGTCGGCAGCCAGCTGCGCTTCGAGGTGCCGCTGCTGCACCAGCGCGTGCGCAAGGCGTGGAAGCGCGGCGCCAAGGTGCACGTCGTCAACCCGGTCGACTTCGACTTCGCGTTCGATGTCGCCTCCAAGGCGATCGTCGCGCCTTCGAGGCTCGCCGCCGCGCTCGGTTCGGCCGAGCTCGCCGCCGCCCTGTCGGGCGCGACGCGCGCGGTCGTGATCGTCGGCGCGATCGCGGAGAACGGCATCCACGCCGCCGCGATCCGCAAGACCGCCGCGGAGTTCGCGGGCGCCAACAACGCAGCGCTGTGCCGCATCCCGCAGGGCGCCAACGCGGTGGGCCTGGCGCGCCATGGCGTGCTGCCCAGCGCGCGCGACGCCAACGCCATGCTGGCGCAGCCGCGCGGCGCCTACGTCCTCTACGGCATCGAGCCGGGGCTGGACTTCGCCGACCAGGCGCTGGCGCTCAAGGCGCTGGATGGCGCGCAGGTGGTGGCGTTCAGCCAGTTCGCCTGCCGTTCCACGCGCGCCGTCGCCGACGTGATCCTGCCGATCGGCGCGCTGCCGGAGATCGAGGCCACCCTGTCCAACCTCGATGGCCGCGACCAGGTCGCGGTGCCCGCCGGCAAGCTGCCGGGCGAAGCGCGCGCCGGCTGGCGCGTGCTGCGCGCGCTGGCCGAGTCGCTGGGGGTGCCCGGCTTCGGGTTCACCGACCTGGCCGGCCTGCGTGCGGGCATCGTGGCCCGCGATGTCGCGGTCCAGGCCTCCGCCGCGCCGGCGGTGGCGGGCGAGGGGCTGGAGCTCGCCGTGTCCGACGCGATCTACCGCGTCGACGGCGTCACCCGCCGCGCCGCCGCGCTGCAGGCGCATCCGCTCACCGTGGGCCCGCGCCTGGCCTTGCATCCGCGCGACGCCGCTGCCGCCGGGCTGGCCGACGGCGCGATGGCGAAGGCGTCCAACGGCAACGGCACCGCGACACTGCAGGTGTCCGTCGACGACCGCGTCGCCGCGGGCTCGGCCTGGGTCGAGCGCGGCTACGGCGCGACCGCCGCGCTCGCCGCCGGCAGCGTCAAGGTGGTGGCCGCATGAACACCGCGACCTTCCTGTCCATCCTGTTCGGGCCGCTGCACGAGTGGCTACTGTCGCTGGGCGCCGTCGGCGTGGTGGCCTGGATCGTGCTGAAGATCCTGGTGATCGCGGTGCCGGTGATCCTCGCGGTCGCCTTCTACGTGGTCTGGGAGCGCAAGCTGATCGGCTGGATGCACGTGCGCCACGGGCCGATGTACGTGGGCCTGGGCGTGTTCCAGGCCTTCGCCGACGTGTTCAAGCTGCTGTTCAAGGAAGTGATCCAGCCGACCAACGCCCAGCGCGTGCTCTACATCCTGGCGCCGCTGATCACCCTGGCGCCGGCGTTCGCGGCCTGGGCGGTGGTGCCGTTCGACGCGCAGCTGGTGCTGTCCAACGCCAATGCGGGCCTGCTGTACCTGCTGGCGATGACCTCGCTCGGCGTGTACGGCGTGATCCTCGCCGGCTGGGCGTCGAACTCGAAGTACGCCTTCCTCGGCGCGATGCGCTCGGCCGCGCAGGTGGTGAGCTACGAGATCGCGATGGGCTTCGCGCTGGTGGGCGTGATGATCGGCGCCGGCACGCTGAACATGTCCGGCATCGTCATGGCGCAGGCCGGCGACAACGGCTTCCTCGAGTGGTTCTGGCTGCCGATGCTGCCGCTGTTCGTCGTCTACTTCGTGTCCGGCGTGGCGGAGACCAACCGCGCGCCTTTCGACGTGGTCGAGGGCGAGTCGGAGATCGTCGCCGGCCACATGGTCGAGTACTCGGGCGCCGCGTTCGCGCTGTTCTTCCTGGCCGAGTACGCCAACATGATCCTGGTCAGCTTCCTGGCCGCGATCTTCTTCCTCGGCGGCTGGCTGTCGCCGTTCCACGGCTGGGGCATCCCGGCGCTGTCGGTCGACGGCTGGTGGTGGCTGTTCCTCAAGGTGGGCTTCTTCGCCAGCTGCTTCATCTGGTTCCGCGCCACGTTCCCGCGCTACCGCTACGACCAGATCATGCGGCTGGGCTGGAAGGTCTTCATCCCGCTGAGCATCGCGTGGATCGCGGTGACGGCGTTGATGGCGTACTACGGCGTGTTCGAGGCGGGCAAGTGATGGGCAGGATCGCATCATGGGTCAAGGGCCTGCTGCTGCTGGAGCTGCTCTCCGGCATGTGGCTGACCCTCAAGTACCTGTTCAAGCCGAAGTACACGCTGATGTACCCGATGGAGAAGACGCCGCAGTCGCCGCGCTTCCGCGGCCTGCACGCGTTGCGCCGCTATCCCAACGGCGAGGAGCGCTGCATCGCCTGCAAGCTGTGCGAGGCCGTGTGCCCGGCGCTGGCGATCACCATCGACTCCGAGCAGCGCGCCGACGGCACCCGCCGCACAACGCGCTACGACATCGACCTGTTCAAGTGCATCTACTGCGGCTTCTGCGAGGAGTCGTGCCCGGTCGACTCGATCGTCGAGACGCACGTGCTCGAGTACCACTTCGAGAACCGCGGCGAGAACATCGTCAACAAGCAGCAGCTGCTGGCGCTGGGCGACCGGCTCGAGGCCGAGATCGCCGAACGCCGCGCCGCCGACGCCGCCTTCCGCTGAGGACCGCATGGACTTCTCTCTGCTTGCCTTCCTCGCCTTCGCCGCCGTGACCGTGGTCGCCGCCGGCGCGGTGATCAGCGTCCGCAACCCGGTGCACGCGGCGCTGTGCCTGGTGCTGGCGTTCTTCACCGTGGCCTGCACCTGGATCCTGGCCGACGCCGAGTTCCTCGGCATCGCCCTGGTGGTGGTCTACGTCGGCGCGGTGATGGTGCTGTTCCTGTTCGTGGTGATGATGCTGGACATCGACATCGTCGAGCTGCGCGAGGGCTACGTGCGCTACCTGCCGCTGGGGCTGCTGGTGGCGGTGGTGATGCTGGCCGAGATGCTGGTGTTGATCGGCATCCGCGCGCGCGCGACGCCGTTCGGCGCCGACCCGGCGGCCGCGGCGGGGACGCCCAACATCGAGTGGCTCGCCTCGCGGCTGTTCAGCAACTTCCTGCTGCCGTTCGAGGTCGCCGCACTGATCCTGACCGTGGCGGTGATCGCCGCGGTCACCCTGACCCTGCGCCGGCGCGAGGGCACCAAGCACCAGAACCCCAGCGCGCAGGCGCGGGTGAAGGCGGCCGACCGCTTCCGCATGGTCAGCATGTCGGCCGAGAAGCCGGTCGTGGACGCGCCCGCCGGGACCGGCGCCGACGGGGAGGCGAAGTGATGGAGATGTTCGGCCAGGGCCTGTCGCTGGGCCACTACCTCGCGCTCGGCGCCGCGCTGTTCTGCATCGGCGTCGCCGGCATCTTCCTCAACCGCAAGAACGTCATCATCCTGCTGATGTCGATCGAGTTGATCCTGCTCGCGGTCAACGTCAACTTCGTGGCGTTCTCGCGCGACGCTGGCGACGCGGCCGGGCAGGTGTTCGTGTTCTTCATCCTCACCGTGGCCGCGGCCGAGGCCGCGATCGGCCTTGCCATCCTGGTCACGCTGTTCCGCAACCGGCGCACGATCAACGTCGCCGAAATCGATACCTTGAAGGGCTGACGGATGATGCCGGGCATGGAATTCGCGATCTCGAAAACGGTGCTGCTGGCGATCGTGCTGGCGCCGCTGCTCGGCGCGATCGTGGCCGGGCTGTTCGGCCGCCAGGTCGGACGCGCGGGCGCGCACTGGATCACGATCCTCGGCGTGGCGGCCAGCTGCGCGCTGTCGTGCCACGTGCTCTGGCAGCTGGCGGGGCAGGGCGCGGCGCCGTTCAACGAGAACGTCTACACCTTCTTCCAGGTCGGCACGTACGACGCCCACGTCGGCTTCATGGTCGACAAGCTCACCGCGATGATGATGGTGGTCGTCACCTTCGTGTCGCTGCTGGTGCACGTCTACACCATCGGCTACATGGCCGACGATCCCGGCTACCAGCGCTTCTTCTCCTACATCAGCCTGTTCACGTTCTCGATGCTGATGCTGGTGATGTCCAACAACTTCCTGCAGCTGTTCTTCGGCTGGGAAGCGGTGGGCCTGGTGTCGTACCTGCTGATCGGGTTCTGGTTCAAGCGCCCGACGGCGGTGTTCGCCAACCTCAAGGCCTTCCTGGTCAACCGCGTCGGCGACTTCGGCTTCCTGCTCGGCATCGCCGGCGTCGCGTACTGGTTCGGCACGCTCGACTACGCGACGGTGTTCGCCAACGCCAGCGACAAGATCGGCGGCGGCCAGGTGGTCGCCATCCTGCAGGGGCACGAGTGGTCGGTGGCGACGGTGATCTGCCTGTGCCTGTTCGTCGGCGCGATGGGCAAGTCGGCGCAGGTGCCGCTGCACGTGTGGCTGCCCGACTCGATGGAAGGCCCCACCCCGATCTCGGCGCTGATCCACGCCGCGACGATGGTCACCGCCGGCATCTTCATGGTCGCGCGCATGTCGCCGCTGTTCGAGCTGAGCGAGACCGCGCTGAACTTCGTGCTGTTCATCGGCGCCACCACGGCCTTCTTCACCGGCCTGATCGGCATGGTGCAGAACGACATCAAGCGCGTGGTCGCGTACTCGACGCTGTCGCAGCTGGGCTACATGACCGTGGCGCTGGGCGTGTCGGCCTACAGCGCCGGCGTCTACCACCTGATGACCCACGCCTTCTTCAAGGCGCTGCTGTTCCTGGCCGCCGGCTCGGTGATCATCGGCATGCACCACGAGCAGGACATGCGCCGCATGGGCGGCCTGCGCAAGTACATGCCGGTGACCTACTGGACGATGCTGATCGGCACCCTGGCGCTGGTCGGCACGCCGTTCTTCAGCGGCTTCTACTCGAAGGACACCATCATCGAGGCGGCCGGGCACCACGCGCACGAGGCCGGCAACTGGATCGCGGCCTACGGCTACTGGGCGGTGCTGCTGGGCGCCTTCGTCACCTCGTTCTACAGCTTCCGCCTGCTGTACCTGACCTTCCACGGCGCGCCGCGCTGGCACGACCGCGAGCCCGCGGGCTACGTCGCGCCGGAAGCCGATTCCAGCGAGCACGAGAGCGAGCTCGCGCACTCGCACGAGGCGCACGGCGACGCCCATGGCCACGACGGCGCGCACGATCCGCACGAGTCGCCGTGGGTCGTCACCGTGCCGCTGGCGCTGCTGGCCGTGTTCTCGATCGGGATCGGCTTCGTGACCATCGGCCCGATGCTGTTCGGCACCGACATGATGGGCCATGCCAGGCAACTGCCGTTCTTCCTCGGCTCGATCGACGTCGCCGGCCCGCGCGACGTGGTCGGCATCCTCGGCGCCGAGTTCCACGGCCCGGTCGCGTTCGCGCTGCACGGGTTCGTGGCGCCGGCGTTCTGGCTGGCCTTCGCCGGCTTCGCGGTGGCCACGGTCATGTACCTGCTCAAGCCCGGCCTGCCGGCCAAGGTCGCCAGGGTGCTGGCGCTGCCGATCCGCGTGCTGAACAACAAGTACGGCATGGATGACCTGTGGATCAAGGGCCTGGCCGGCGGCAGCGTGCTGCTCGGCAGGCTCTCGCGCAAGAACGACGAGAAGGTGGTGGACGGCGCCTTCGTCAACGGCAGCGCGCGCCTCGTCGACCTGTTCTCGGGCGTGCTGCGGCGCACCCAGTCCGGATTCCTCTACCACTACGCCTTCGCGATGATCCTCGGCCTGATTGCCCTGCTGGCCGTCCTGATCCGCTACTGGCGCTGACGTCACGGAAGCGAACAAGTGTCGAACTGGCCCCTCCTGAGTCTGTTGATCTGGCTGCCGATCGTCGGCGGCGGACTGGTGCTCGCGCTCGGCAACGATCGCGCCGGCGCGGCGCGCTGGCTGTCGCTGGCGATCGCGGTGGCGGCGTTCGCGCTGAGCATCCCGCTGTTCACCGGCTTCGACCCCGCCAACGCCGGCCTGCAGTTCATCGAGCGCCGCGAGTGGATCCCGGCCTACGACATCCAGTACCACCTGGGCGCCGACGGCATCTCGATCGCGTTGATCATCCTGACCACGATCACCACGGCGCTGGTGCTGGTCGGCGCATGGGGTTCGGTGGAAAAGCGCGTGAGCCAGTACTTCGCCACGATGCTGATCCTCGAGGGCGTGATGATCGGCGTGTTCTGCGCGGTCGACTCGATCCTGTTCTACGCCTTCTTCGAGGGCATGCTGATCCCGATGTTCATCATCATCGGCGTGTGGGGCGGGCCGCGCCGCGTGTACGCATCGGTGAAGTTCTTCCTCTACACCTTCCTCGGCTCGGTGTTCATGCTGGTCGGGCTGATCTACCTGTACCTGAAGGGCGGCAGCTGGCAGATCCCCGACCTGGCCGCGATGCCGCTGACGGCGGGGGAGCAGGCATGGCTGTTCTTCGCCTTCCTGATCGCCTTCGCGGTCAAGGTGCCGATGTTCCCGGTCCACACCTGGCTGCCCGACGCCCACGTCGAGGCGCCGACCGGCGGATCGGTGATCCTGGCCGCGATCATGCTGAAGATCGGCGGATACGGCTTCCTGCGCTTCAGCCTGCCGATCGTGCCGGACGCGAGCCACGAGTTCGCCTGGCTCGTCATCGCGATGTCGCTGATCGCGATCATCTACGTCGGCCTGGTCGCGCTGGTGCAGGACGACATGAAGAAGCTGATCGCCTACTCGTCGATCGCGCACATGGGCTTCGTGACGCTGGGCACCTTCATCGCGCTGTCGCTGGTGCGCGACGCCAACCACGTCGACACCGCGCGCCTGGGCCTGCAGGGCGCCATGGTGCAGATGGTCTCGCACGGCTTCATTTCCGGCGCGCTGTTCTCATGCGTCGGCGTGCTCTACGACCGCATGCACTCGCGCCGCATCGCCGATTACGGCGGCGTGGCCAACGTGATGCCCTGGTTCGCGACGTTCTGGATCTTCTTCGCGATGGCCAACTCGGGCCTGCCCGGCACCAGCGGCTTCGTCGGCGAGTTCATGGTGATCCTGGCCAGCTTCCAGCAGCACCCGCTGATCGCCTTCGGCGCGGCGACCACGCTGCTGACCGGCGCCGGCTACTCGCTGTGGCTGGCCAAGCGCGTGATCTGGGGCGAGGTCGGCAACGCGCACGTCGCCGAGCTGAAGGACATCAACATGCGCGAATGGATCGTGCTCGGCGTCTTCGCCGCCGGCGTGCTGCTGGTCGGCGTCTGGCCGAAGCCGCTGACCGACCTGATGGAACCTTCCATCGCGCAACTGGCGGCGCAGCTCGCCGCAAGCAAGCTTTGAGGACGGTGCAGCGATGATTGCCGGCTTGATGATGCAGGGGACGATGGCCACGCAGGTGCGGACGCTCGCCGACGTCGCGCCGCTCGCGCCCGAGCTGCTGGTGGTGCTGGGCGCGTTCGCGCTGCTGATGCTCGACCTGTTCCTGGACGAGCGCCGCCGCATCGTGACCCACGCCTGCGCGATCGCCGTGCTGCTGGCCGCGACGGTGATGGTGGCCATGGGCACGGGCGGGCAGGGCACGGTGATGGACGGCATGTTCGTGCGCGACGACGTCGCCGACGTGCTCAAGGCGACGCTGCTGCTGGTCTCGGCGACCGCGCTGGGCTACATGTGGACGTTCATGCGCGAGCGCAGCCTGTACAAGGGCGAGCTGCCGGTGCTGGTCCTGTTCGCGACCGCGGGCATGATGCTGCTGGTCTCGGCCGGCAACCTGACCATGGTCTACCTGGGCCTGGAGCTGCTGGCGCTGAGCTCGTACGCGCTGGTGGCGATCGACCGCGACAGCCCGCTGTCGTCGGAAGCGGCGATGAAGTACTTCGTGCTCGGCTCGCTGGCGTCCGGCATGCTGCTGTACGGCATGTCGCTGCTGTACGGCGCCGCCCACACGCTCGACCTGGCCGGCATCCACGCCGCCATCGCCAGCCTCGACGGCGACGACCGCGTGCTGATGCTCACCGGCCTGGTGTTCCTGGTCGTCGGGATCGCCTTCAAGTTCGGCGCGGCGCCCTTCCACATGTGGCTGCCGGACACCTACCACGGCGCGCCGACCCCGATCACGCTGTTCATCGGCTCGGCGCCGAAGCTGGCGGCATTCGGCATGACCTACCGGCTGCTCGATTCCGGTCTGGCCCCGGCGGGCGACCAGTGGCACCTGCTGCTGGCCGCGCTGGCGGCGCTGTCGCTGGCGATCGGCAACGTGGTGGCGATCGCGCAGACCAACCTCAAGCGCATGCTGGCCTATTCGACGGTCTCGCACGTGGGCTTCCTGTTCCTCGGCTTCGCCGGCGGCGGGCCCGAGGGCTACGCGGCGGCGATGTTCTACGCGATCAGCTACGCGATCATGGCGGCGGCGGCATTCGGCGCGATCGTGCTGCTGTCGCGGCGCGGCTTCGAGGCCGACCGCATCGACGACTTCAAGGGCCTGAACGCGCGCAACCCGTGGATGGCCGGGCTGGTGCTGTGCATCATGGCCTCGCTGGCCGGCGTGCCGCCGTTCCTGGGCTTCTGGGCCAAGCTCGCGGTGCTGCGCGCCGCGCTGCAAGGCGACCTGCTGTGGCTGGCGATCGTCGGGATCGTGTTCGCGGTGATCGGCGCGTTCTACTACCTGCGCGTGATCAAGGTGATGTACTTCGACGAGCCCGCCGGCGAGCCGCTGCAGGTGCGCCCGGGCAAGCCGCTGCAGGTGGTGTTCTCGATCAACGCGCTGGCGCTGCTGGTGCTGGGCTTCGCCTGGAGCCCGGTGATGGCGTGGTGCCAGCGGGCCTTCGGGATCTAGCGCGACGAGGTCGGGAGTCTGTTTCCCGTAAAGTTCGGTCGCGGAGTTCGGCCTGCCGTTCGTTCGTGCAGTGACTCCGGGCGGATACGCGAGGGAAGGCGGCGGCCGGGGAGTCGCTCTTCCGGCAGCAGGGCATCCTGCCCTGATGCCGGCGCCGGCCATCCATGGCCGGCTTGACGCGACTCCCCGGCCGCCGCCTTCCTCCGTTGCGTCGCTTCGGAGCCGAAAGCGTTGCCCGCTCCGCAGGTCGGCCTCTGCGCCCGACGCGCCTTACGAGAAATGGCGTAACGCGTCCGGACGCGCTTTCTAGTACCCAGATTGTTCCCGCACCGTTGAGGAGCGCTTCCTTGGGCGCGGGCCTTCCGGGTAAACGGGGATTCCTACGGCTGTGGGGCGAGCGTCGGGCGGGAGCCCAGACCTACGTTATGAGCGAGCTTGCGTTTCGCAGCCGGAGCGACGAATCGCCAAGTGGAAGCCGGTGGCCGGGGGATCGCGGCTGAGCCGGCCATGGATGGCCGGCGCCCCCGTCAGGACAGGATGTCCTGCCGGGGGAAGAGCGATCCCCCGGCCGCCGGCTTCCCTCGCGCATCCGACCGAAGTCACCGCGAGCGCGCTGCATCGACAACCGGTACGCAGGGTGCGGATGAGTCCTGATTCAGGAACAACGTCCCGGCGGCTTGCAATCCTTCCCCGCAGTCACCATAATTCCGCGTCTGATGCGGGGTGGAGCAGTCTGGCAGCTCGTCGGGCTCATAACCCGAAGGTCGCAGGTTCAAATCCTGCCCCCGCTACCAGCTTTTCGCGATCGACGGAAAGCCTCCACGGAGGCTTTTTTTGATGGCGGCAAGTCGGGCTCTTTCGAGGTCGCTTCAGCCTCGAAGCCGAAATCCAGTGGTATCGGACAAGGGGCCCAACGGGCCCCTTGTCGTTTTTGGGGCGCGGCAACGCGTTGCACGGATCCAGGGCACAGATGACCGACAAGGCAACCCAAATCGCGAACCTGCTGGCGCCGACCATCCGCTCCCTCGGGCTGGAGCTGCTCGGCGCCGAGTACCTGCCGGCACCCGGCAGCGCGGTGCTGCGCCTGTACATCGACGTGCCGGCCGACGCCGCTGAAGGGCGCCAGGTCGGCATCGAGGATTGCGAGGCGGTGAGCCGCGAGGTGTCCGGGCAGCTCGACGTGGAGGATCCGATCAGCGGCCAGTACACGCTGGAGGTGTCGTCGCCGGGCGTCGACCGCCCGCTGTTCGCGCCGGCGCAGTTCGCCCGCTTCATCGGCGAGCGCGCGAAGGTCGGGCTGAAGCTGCCGCAGGACGGGCGCCGCCGGCTGCAGGGCGTGATCGCCGCTGTCGATGGCGACCGCATCGTTTTCGAGGTCGACGGCGCGCCGGTCGAGGTCGCGTTCGACAACATCGACAAGGCGCGGCTGGTGCCGGACTGGGCGGCGCTGGGGCTGGCGCCGGCGCGCGACGGGTCCGGGCGCGACGCGCGGCCGGGCAAGCGGAAGACCGATGGCGCCGGCAAGGCGCCGCGCAAGGGAAAGACGGACCAGTAATGCGTTTGCCGGGCGTCGACGCAGCGCGTCGCGGCACCGGTTGTTTTGGCCCTCCGGGGCGGCCAGGCGGAAGGCCTGGCGGGATCGCGGGGGCGTGGCCCCCGCTTGCCGAAGCGAACGAACCAAGAGATCCAGAGGCGTAATCAGAATGAGCAAGGAACTGTTGCTGGTCGTGGACGCGGTGGCCAACGAGAAGGGCGTGCCGGAATCCGTGATCCTCGAGGCCATCGAGGCCGCGCTGGCCACCGCGGCCAAGAAGCGCTACCTCGAGCAGGACGTGCTGACGCGCGTCAAGATCGACGCGAAGGACGGCAGCTACCAGACCTTCCGGCGCTGGGAGGTCGTGGCCGACGACGTCGTCATGGAGTCGCCCGACCGCCAGATCCGCCTGATGGACGCGGTCGACGAGGCCGAGGGCGTCGAGGTCGGCGACTACATCGAGGAGCAGATCGAGAACGTCGACTTCGGCCGCATCGCCGCGCAGGCCGCCAAGCAGGTGATCGTGCAGCGCGTGCGCGAGGCCGAGCGCGCGCAGGTCGTCGACCAGTGGAAGGACCGCATCGGCGAGCTGGTGACCGGCATCGTCAAGCGCGTGGAGCGTGGCAACGTCTACGTCGACCTGGGCGGCAACGCCGAGGCCTTCATCCCCAAGGACAAGGCGATCCCGCGCGACGTCGTGCGCGCCGGCGACCGCATCCGCGGCTACCTCTACGACGTGCGCAGCGAGCCGCGCGGCCCGCAGCTGTTCATCAGCCGCGCGGCGCCGGAATTCATGATGGAGCTGTTCAAGCTCGAGGTGCCGGAAGTCGGCCAGGGCCTGGTCGAGATCAAGGCCTGCGCGCGCGACCCGGGCGACCGCGCCAAGATCGCCGTGCTCGCCTACGACAACCGCACCGACCCGATCGGCGCCTGCATCGGCATGCGCGGCTCGCGCGTGCAGGCGGTGTCGAACGAGCTCAACGGCGAGCGCGTCGACATCGTGCTGTGGTCGGACAACCCCGCGCAGTTCGTGATCAACGCGATGGCGCCGGCCGAGGTGCAGTCGATCATCGTCGACGAGGAAAAGCATTCGATGGACCTCGCGGTCGCCGAGGACCGCCTCGCGCAGGCGATCGGCAAGGGCGGCCAGAACGTGCGCCTGGCCAGCCGCCTGTCGGGTTGGCAGCTCAACGTGATGACCCAGGACCAGGTGGCCGAGAAGTCCGAGTCCGAGCAGGCCGCCGCGCGCGCGCTGTTCCAGGAAAAGCTCGAGGTCGACGAGGAAATCGCCGGCATCCTCGTGGCCGAGGGCTTCACCACGGTCGAGGAAATCGCCTACGTGCCGGTCGGCGAGCTGCTCGCGGTCGAGGGCTTCGACGAGGACATCGTCGAGGAACTGCGCGCCCGCGCGCGCGACGCGCTGCTCAACGATGCGCTCGCGGTCGAGGAGGAACTCGACGAGAACGCCCCCGCCGACGACCTGCTCGCGCTGGAAGGCATGGACGACGAGACCGCGTTCGCGCTGGCCTCGCACGGCGTGCGCACCAGCGAGGACCTGTCGGACCTGGGCGCGGACGAGGTCGTGGAGTTCGGAATCGAGGGCCTGGACGGGGAGCGCGCCGCCGCGCTCATCCTGGCCGCGCGCGCCGAGGAGATCGCAAGGCTCGAGCGTGAAGGCTGATGCCGCGGCCGCCGGCGGGGCGCATGCCCGGCCCGCGGCCCCCGGGAAAGGTGCCACGCGCATGTAATCGCTAGAATGGCTCCATCACGCGCCGGCCACGGCCGGCGCACAGGACAACGGAATCCGAATGTCGCAGCAAACCACCATCCGCAAGCTTGCCGAACTGGTCAACGCGCCGGTCGAGAAACTGCTGGAGCAGCTGGCCGAGGCCGGCATGAAGTTCAGCGATCCCGACCAGGTCGTCACCAGCACCGAGAAGGTCAAGCTTCTGGGCTTCCTGCGCCGCACCCACGGCAAGGCCGACAAGCCTGCCGAGGAAGCGGTCGTTCCGAAGAAGATCACGCTCAACCGCAGCCGCAAGCAGGAGCTCACCGTCGGCGGCGGCAAGAACCGCGCCACGGTGGACGTGGTCGTGCGCAAGAAGGTCACGCTGGTCAAGCCCGGCGAGGCCGCCGCGCCGGCGCAGCCCGCGCAGGCGACGGAGAACGACGAGCGCGCCGAGATCCTGCGCAAGCTGGAGGAATCCAGGCTGCGCAACCTCAGCGAGCAGCAGCGCCTGGCCGAGGAGGACAAGCGCCGCGCCGAGGAAGCCGTCGAGCGCAAGCGCAAGGAAGAGCAGGAGGCCGAGCGCCTGCGCGTGGAGGCCGAGCTGGCAGCCGCCGCCGTGCCCGCCGAGGAAGACGGCACCGTGCGCAAGGTCGCGGGCCACGGCCACGGCCATCCCAAGCCGGCCGCCCCGCGCGACGAGCGCGGCGCGCACAAGGCCGCGCACAAGACCCGCGGCTCGCACGTCATGGTGGCGGGCGTCGAGGACGACGACAACGCCGCGCGCTTCGCCGGCCAGCTGCACCTGAGCGCCGCCGAGCGGGCGCGCCGCACCACCGCGCGGCCCAAGGCGCGCGGTGCGCGCCAGGGCAGGGACCAGGCCCGCACCGGCACCGGCTTCACCCGGCCGACCGCGCCGGTGGTGCGCGAGGTCGCGATCGGCGAGGCGATCACCGTGGCCGACCTCGCCCAGAAGCTGGCGATGAAGGGCGGCGACGTGGTCAAGGCGCTGTTCAAGATGGGCGTGATGGCCACCATCACTCAGACCATCGACCACGACACCGCGGTGCTGGTCACCGAGGAGCTCGGCCACGCCGCCGTGCGCGCCGCCGACGACGATGCCGAGACCGAGCTGCTGGCGCACGTGGAGGAGATGCAGGGCGACAAGGTCGCGCGTCCCCCGGTGGTCACCATCATGGGCCACGTCGACCACGGCAAGACCTCGCTGCTCGACTACATCCGCCGCACCAAGGTCGCCTCGGGCGAGGCCGGCGGCATCACCCAGCACATCGGCGCCTACCACGTCGAGACCGCGAAGGGCGTCATCAGCTTCCTCGACACCCCGGGCCATGCCGCGTTCACCTCGATGCGCGCGCGCGGCGCGAAGCTGACCGACATCGTGGTGCTGGTGGTCGCGGCCGACGACGGCGTGATGCCGCAGACGGTCGAGGCGATCCAGCACGCGAAGGCGGCCGGCGTGCCGCTGATCGTGGCGATCAACAAGGTCGACAAGTCCGACGCCGACCCCAGCCGCATCAAGAACGAGCTGCTCGCGCACGACGTGGTCGCCGAGGAATTCGGCGGCGACACCCAGATGGTCGAGCTGTCGGCCAAGACCGGGCAGGGCGTGGACACGCTGCTGGACGCGATCTCGCTGCAGGCCGAGGTGCTCGAGCTCAAGGCGGTGCCGGACGGCCGCGCCACCGGCGTGGTCATCGAGTCCTCGCTGGACAAGGGCCGCGGCCCGGTGGCGACCGTGCTGGTGCAGCAGGGCCTGCTGCAGAAGGGCGACTACCTGGTGTGCGGCGTGCAGTACGGCCGCGTGCGCGCGCTGTTCGACGAGAACGGCAAGCAGCCGGCCAGCGCCGGCCCGTCGATCCCGGTGCAGGTGCTCGGCCTGTCGGGCGTGCCCGACGCCGGCGACGACTTCGTCGTGGTCGAGGACGAGCGCCTGGCCAAGGACGTGGCCCAGCAGCGCGACGCCAAGCGCCGCGAGACCCGCCTGGTCAGCCAGGCCGGCAACCGCATGGAAGACATCATGGCGCAGATGGGCGAGGGCTCCGGCCAGCTCAGCCTGCCGCTGATCATCAAGGCCGACGTGCAGGGTTCGGTGCAGGCGCTGCGCGAGGCCTTGACCGCGCTGTCCAACGACCAGATCCGCATCAACGTGATCGGCGCGGGCGTCGGCGGCATCACCGAGTCCGACGCCCAGCTCGCCGCGACATCCAAGGCCACCGTGATCGGCTTCAACGTCCGCGCCGACGCTTCCGCGCGGCGGGTGATCGAGGGCAACGGCGTGGACCTGCGCTACTTCTCGATCATCTACGACGTGATCGACCAGGTGAAGCAGGTGGCCTCGGGCATCCTGGGCGTGGAGATCCGCGAGGAGATCATCGGCACCGCGCAGGTGCGCGAGGTGTTCCGCAGCTCCAAGTTCGGCGCCGTCGCCGGCTGCATGGTGGTCGAGGGCGTGGTCAAGCGCCACAAGCCGATCCGCGTGCTGCGCGACAACACGGTCATCTTCGAGGGCGAGCTGGAATCGCTGCGCCGCTTCAAGGAGAACGTCGACGAGGTGCGCGTCAACACCGAGTGCGGCATCGGCGTGAAGGCCTACAACGACGTGCAGCCGGGCGACCAGATCGAGTGCTTCGAGCGGATCGAGGTGCAGCGGACGCTGTAATGACGAAGTCGTTCACCCGCACCGACCGCGTCTCCGCCCAGCTCCGCCGCGAGCTGGGCACGCTGGTGCGCGAAGCCGTGGCCGAGCACGGGCTGCCGTCGGTCAGCGTGTCGGACGTTGAGGTCACACGCGACATGGCGCATGCCAAGGTGTTCGTCACCGCGCTGCAGGCCGAGCGGGCGCAGGAAGCGCTGAAGGGGCTCAAGGCCGCCGCGCCGGAGATCCGCTACCGGCTCGCGCGCGCGGTGAAGATGCGCCACGTGCCGGAGCTGCATTTCCACTACGACGATTCGGTCGACCGCGGCGAGCGTATCGGGCAGCTGCTGCGCGACGCGCCGGAGCCGGGCGAGGGCTGACAGGCACTCGTGGGGGCGGCTTCAGTCGCGGGCTTCTGCACCGGCCGCAGCGGGATAGCGAAAGCCCGGGCCGCGGTGCACGAAGGAAGAGCTCGCGGCTGAAGCCGCTCCCACAAGCGCGCGCCGCCGCCCCCTACAATCCCCGCATGACCAAGCCGCCGCGCACCAGGTTCCGCAAGCTCGACGGCATCCTGCTGCTCGACAAGCCGCGCGGGCTGAGTTCCAACCAGGCGCTGCAGCGCGTGCGGCACCTGTTCCGCGCGGAGAAGGCCGGCCACACCGGCAGCCTCGATCCCCTGGCGACCGGCCTGCTGCCGGTGTGCTTCGGCGAGGCGACCAAGATCGCCGGCGGCCTGCTCGGCGCGCGCAAGGCCTACGACGCCGTCGCGCGCCTGGGCACCACCACCGACACCGACGACGCCGACGGCAAGCCGCTGCGCGAGCGGCCGGTGCCGGCGCTGGACATCGGCACCCTGGATGCCGCGCTGCGCGCACTGACCGGGCGCATCCGCCAGCGCCCGCCGATCTACTCGGCGCTCAAGCGCGGGGGCGAGCCGCTGTACGCCAAGGCGCGCCGCGGCGAGGTGGTGGAGGTCGAGGAACGCGAGGTCGACGTCCACGTCTTCGAACTGCAATCGGCCGCCGACCTGCTCGACGCCGGCGAGCCGCTGCTGCGCCTGCACGTGGAATGCGGCTCGGGCACCTACGTGCGCAGCCTGGTGCGCGACCTCGGCGAGGCGCTGGGCTGCGGCGCCCACATCGCCGAGCTGCGCCGGCTCTGGGTCGACCCCTTCCGCGAGCCGAAGCTGTGGACGCTAGAGGCCCTGCAGGCGCTGGCCGGGCGCGGCGAGGCCGGCCTGGACGCCTGCCTGCTGCCGGTGGAAAGCGGCATGGCCTCGTGGCCCCCGGTCGACGTCGACCCCGCCCAGGCCGCGCGACTGGCCCATGGCCAGGGCGTCGCCGGCCATTTCCACCCGCCGGGTGCGGTGGCCATCTTCGACCCGGCCGGCCGGGCGCTGGGGCTGGGCGAGGTGGACGGCGAGGGCCGGCTGCGCCCGCAGCGCTTGTTCAGCTGGGCCTGCGCCCAGCCCGCCGCGCGGGTGGCGGGAACCGGCTGAACTTGTCCCGCGGGCCTGCAACCGCTACAATTTTGCGGCTTTTTTCAAGCACTTCCGCACCATCTTCCCAAGGCAAACGGCGAGCCTTGCGGTGCGTGGGCGATGCCACCGGCATCGCCACGTTCCTGCGGGCCACGCATCACAGAGGCAACAGCATGTCCATCGACACCAGCACCGTCATCAACGACCACAAGCGCGGCGACAGCGACACCGGCTCGCCGGAGGTCCAGGTCGCCCTGCTCAGCGCGCGCATCGCGCACCTGACCGAGCACTTCAAGACCCACAAGCACGACCACCACAGCCGTCGTGGCCTGCTCAAGATGGTCAACCGCCGCCGCAGCCTGCTCGACTACCTGCACCGCAAGGACGTGGCGCGCTACAAGGCCCTGATCGAGAAGCTCGGCCTGCGCCGCTGACCCAGCACCCGGCCGCGGCGCAGCAATGCGCCGCGGTTTCTGTTTCATGCACGTCCAACCCGTGGTTCTGTCATCCCGAGCGGAGCGAGGGATCTGCTTTCCCTGAAGCGAAGAACGAAAGCAGATTCCTCACTGCGTTCGGCATGACAGGGCAGATGGCCATCGCGCGAGGCAGGGGCCTTGCGCGGAACATTCGAAACAAAGGAAAACCAACCGTGGCAAAAGTTACCAAGAGCTTCCAGTACGGCAACCGGACGGTCACGCTCGAGACCGGCGAGGTCGCGCGCCAGGCCGGCGGCGCCGTCGTGGTGTCGGTCGACGGCACCGTCCTGCTGGTCACCGCCGTGGCCAACAAGACCGCGCGCGAGGGGCAGGACTTCTTCCCCCTCACCGTCGATTACCAGGAGAAGTTCTACGCAGGCGGCCGCATCCCCGGCGGCTTCTTCAAGCGCGAAGGCCGCGCGACCGAGAAGGAGACGCTGACCTCGCGCCTGATCGACCGCCCGATCCGCCCGCTGTTCCCCGAGGGCTTCCGCAACGAAGTCCAGATCATCGCCACGGTGATGTCGCTCAACCCCGAGGTCGACGGCGACATCCCGGCGCTGCTCGGCGCCTCCGCCGCGATGGCGCTCACCGGCGCCCCGTTCCAGGGCCCGATCGGCGCCGCCAAGGTCGGCTACAAGGACGGCCAGTACCTGCTCAACCCGACCGCCACCGAGCTCAAGGATTCCAAGCTCGAGCTGGTCGTGGCCGGCACCGCGCAGGCGGTGCTCATGGTCGAGTCCGAGGCCGACGAGCTGTCTGAGGACGTGATGCTCGGCGCTGTGATGTTCGGCCACCAGCAGATGCAGGTCGCCATCAACGCGATCAACGAACTGGTCGCCGAGGCCGGCAAGCCGAAGTGGACGTGGGAAGCCCCGGCCGCCGACGCCAACATGGTCGCCGCGCTCAAGGGCGCCATCGGCGATCGACTGACCCAGGCTTTCGCCGTGCGCGACAAGCTCGAGCGCAAGGACGCGATCTCCGCGCTGAAGAAGGACGTGATCGCCGGCCTGGCCGAGCAGATCGAATCCGCCGGCTGGAACCCGGCCGAAGTCTCCAAGCAGTTCAGCGAGCTCGAGTACGAGACCATGCGTGGCTCGGTGCTGAGCACCAAGGTCCGCATCGACGGCCGCGCGCTCGACACCGTGCGCCCGATCACCACCAAGGTCGGCGTGCTGCCGCGCACCCACGGCTCGGCGCTGTTCACCCGCGGCGAGACCCAGGCGATCGTCGTCACCACGCTGGGCACCGCGCGCGACGGCCAGATCATCGATGCCGTCTCGGGCGAGTACAAGGAACACTTCCTGTTCCACTACAACTTCCCGCCGTACTCGGTCGGCGAAGCCGGCCGCATGATGGGCCCGAAGCGCCGCGAGATCGGCCACGGCCGCCTGGCCAAGCGCGGCGTGCTCGCCGTGATGCCGACGATGGAGGAGTTCCCGTACACCATCCGCGTCGTCTCGGAGATCACCGAGTCGAACGGTTCCTCGTCGATGGCCTCGGTCTGCGGCAGCTCGCTGTCGCTGATGGACGCCGGCGTGCCGATCAAGGCGCCGGTCGCGGGCATCGCGATGGGCCTGGTGAAGGAAGGCAACGACTTCGTCGTGCTGTCCGACATCCTCGGCGACGAGGACCACCTCGGCGACATGGACTTCAAGGTCGCCGGCACGTCCAACGGCATCTCCGCGCTGCAGATGGACATCAAGATCCAGGGCATCACCGAGGAGATCATGAAGGTCGCGCTGGCCCAGGCCAGGCAGGGCCGCCTGCATATCCTCGGCGAGATGGCCGGCTCGCTGACCGCGCCGCGCCCGGAGCTGAGCGACTTCGCGCCGCGCCTGATCACCATCAAGATCCACCCCGACAAGATCCGCGAGGTGATCGGCAAGGGCGGTTCGGTGATCCAGGCGATCACCAAGGAAACCGGCACCCAGATCGACATCCAGGACGACGGCACCATCACCATCGCCTCGGTCGACGCCGCCGCCGGCAAGGCCGCCAAGGACCGCATCGAGCAGATCACCTCCGACGTCGAGCCCGGCCGCATCTACGAGGGCAAGGTCGTCAAGCTGATGGACTTCGGCGCGTTCGTGACCATCTCCCCCGGCAAGGACGGCCTGGTGCACGTCTCGCAGATCTCCAACGAGCGCGTCGAGAAGGTTTCCGACAAGCTCAAGGAAGGCGACATCGTCAAAGTCAAGGTGCTCGAGGTCGACAAGCAGGGCCGCATCCGCCTGTCGATGAAGGCCGTCGAGGAAGGCGAGGGCGCGCCGGCCGCGTAAGCCGGGCGACATTGCGCGATACCGGAAAAGCGGGCTTCGGCCCGCTTTTTCTTTGCGCCGTTTTCTTGACTTTCGGGAAGAGCGGCGCTTCTCGTGGGTGGCTGTGGGCGCCGCGAGCGGATGGCCTTGGGTGCGAATGTCCCCCGGCATCCGCCTGCGGCGGCTGCCTCCTCCTTTACTTCGCCCCAAAGGGTTCCCGGTCGCGCCGGGGCCCGTCAGGTAGCGACAACGCACGCGATCACAACGAATGAGCCGGATCCCGCGGATTCGCCTAATACACAACGATATTGTATATTTCGCGCCCCGCACCAACGCGCCCGCGCATGCCCGGCAAGCCCCAGTACGTCGCGCTGTCGGAGTTCCGCTTCCGTCTGGCGCAGTTCCTGCATTTCAGCGAGGCCGCGGCGCGCGCCGAGGGCATCACGCCGGCGCAGTACCTGCTGCTGCTGCATCTGCATGGCTTCCCGGGCCGCGGCTGGGGCACGGTGGGCGAGCTGGCCGGGCGCCTGCAGGCCAGCCACCAGGGCACGGCCGCGCTGGTGCAACGCTGCGAGCGCAACGGGCTGGTCGGCAAGCGCCGCAGCCGCAGCGACGCGCGCTGCGTCGAGATCCGGCCAACGCCGCGCGCGCGCGCGCTGGTCGCGCGGATCGCCGGGTGCCATGCGCAGGCGCTGGCGCAAATGGACGAGGTGTTCCGCGCCGCGAGCGCGGCCGGCGCCAGCATCGGGATCGAACGGGCGCCGCGCGGCGCCGGGCAAGCGCAACGAAAGGGGATTCGAAGTGGAAAAGCGTGACTTCTCGGGCAGCAACCGACTGCTGCTGCTCTCGGCCTTCGCGGTGGTGATCGGCGGGCTCAGCACGCTCGGCGCATGGCTGCTGCTGGCGCTGATCCGGTTCTTCACCAACCTGTTCTTCTACCAGACGCTCTCGTTCGCGCAGTCCTCGCCAGCGGACAACACGCTGGGCGCGTGGGTGATCCTGGTGCCGGCGCTGGGTGGCCTCATCGTGGGCCTGATGGCGCGCTACGGCAGCGACAAGATCCGCGGCCACGGCATTCCGGAGGCGCTGGAGGCGATCCTGTTCGGCAAGAGCCAGATGTCGGCCAAGGTCGCCGTGCTCAAGCCGCTGTCGTCGGGCGTGGTGATCGGCAGCGGCGGGCCGTTCGGCGCGGAAGGGCCGATCATCATGACCGGCGGCGCGGCCGCCTCGCTGCTCGCGCAGGCCTTCCACCTGACCTCGGCCGAGCGCAAGGCGCTGCTGGTCGCCGGTGCGTGCGCGGGCATGACCGCGGTGTTCGGCACGCCGCTGGCGGCGATCCTGCTGGCGGTGGAGCTGCTGCTGTTCGAGCTGCGCCCGCGCAGCCTGCTGCCGGTGGCGCTGGCGTGCACGGTGGCCGGCTTCCTGCGCCCGCTGTGGGCCGAATCCGGTCCGCTGTTCGCGATGCAGACGCCGCCTGCGGAAACGATCGCGCTGCTCTCGTGCGTGGCCGCGGGCCTGGCCTGCGGGATGCTGTGCACGGCGATGACCGCGGTCCTGTACAAGGTCGAGGACGGCTTCGGGCGGCTGCCGATCCACTGGATGTGGTGGCCGGCGCTGGGCGGGCTGGTGGTCGGCCTGGGCGGCTGGCTGGAGCCGCGCGCGTTGGGCGTGGGCTACGACGTGATCGGCGACCTGCTGGCCAACCACCTGGCGCTGTCGGTGGTGGTCGCCCTGGTGCTGGTGAAGGCGGTGATCTGGG
>DATLJE010000023.1:0-37768 GCA_035539095.1 Luteimonas sp. | reverse complement strand
GGTATCCGGCATCCGGCATCCGGTATCCGGCATCCGGCATCCGGGTGCCGGGTGCCGGGTGCCGGGTGCCGGGTGCCGGGTGCCGGGTGCCGGGTGCTGATGGGATGTCGGGTGCCGGAACACCAGCCCTTCTCCCGCTCGCGGGAGAAGGTGGCGCGCAGCGCCGGATGAGGGGGGCGAGCGAAGCGAGCTGCCTTTGGTTCTGCGATGACCTCCCAGGAACGCCAGGATCAAGAGCGCGCTCGCTCCGCTCGCGCCCCCTCATCCGCCCTTCGGGCACCTTCTCCCGCAGGCGGGAGAAGGGCTGTTCCGCGCTTTGGGCAGCGCACGCATTGGCTGTTCCCGCGCTTTGGGCAGCGCACGCATTGGCTGTTCCCGCGCTTTGGCCAGCGTGCGATGCGGCAAGCGCAAACCCGCCACGGCATGCCGGGACCACCCGCCCCGCCGCGAGCGATGGGCGCAGGGGGCCGGCATTCCGCCCCGCCGACGCAGGGTTACCGGATTCCGGGCAGTCGCATCGCCGGCGATGCGGGCAACCAGCTCCCGAGAAAAAATCCCGTCGCAGGCGCTTCCGTTCCCACCCGACAATCGGGCGAACCCGACCGGTCCGCCCTGGCCAGGCGCCGCAAACGCCCCAACCGCCCCCGGGCACGGACGCAGCCCTCCCGCGCACCCCGGACCCACGACACCCTCCAAACGTGTCCGCCACCCCCCGCGATGCGCGTAAAAGGCTTAAAAATGTCAAACTTGGTCACACGACCGTTCCCCCGACCCAAGGCTCCAGCCGCATGAGCGAGACCCGCAGCGCCCTCATCGTCGATGACGAGCACGACATCCGCGAGCTGCTGGTCCTCACCCTCGGCCGCATGGGCCTGCGCACCGACACCGCGCCCACCCTCACCGCCGCGCGCGAGATGCTGGCCACGGTCTCCTACGACCTGTGCCTGACCGACATGCGCCTGCCCGACGGCTCGGGCCTGGAGCTGATCAGCGACATCTCCACCCGCTTCCCCAACACGCCGGTGGCGATGATCACCGCGTTCGGCAACGTCGAGGCCGCGGTGGAAGCGCTCAAGGCCGGCGCGTTCGACTTCGTCAGCAAGCCGCTCGACATCAACGTGCTGCGCGGCCTGGTGCGCCAGGCGCTGGAGCTCAACAGCAAGCGCCAGGCGCAGCCGGAGGAAGCCAGCCGCCTGCTCGGCAACTCCGAGCCGATGGTCGGCCTGCGCGCCACCATCGCCAAGGTCGCGCGCAGCCAGGCGCCGGTGCACATCAGCGGCGAGTCGGGCACCGGCAAGGAGCTGGTCGCGCGCACCATCCACGCGCAGGGCGCGCGCGCCGGCGGGCCGTTCGTGCCGGTGAACTGCGGCGCGATCCCGTCGGAGCTGATGGAAAGCGAGTTCTTCGGCCACAAGAAGGGCAGCTTCACCGGCGCCCACGCCGACAAGCCCGGGCTGTTCCAGGCCGCCGACGGCGGCACGCTGTTCCTCGACGAGGTGGCCGAACTGCCTCTGCCGATGCAGGTCAAGCTGCTGCGCGCGATCCAGGAGAAGAACATCCGCCCGGTCGGCGCCTCGGTGGAGATCCCGGTGGACGTGCGCATCCTCTCGGCCACGCACAAGGACCTCAACGCGCTGGTCAACGAAGGCCGCTTCCGCCACGACCTGTACTACCGCATCAACGTCATCGAATTGAACGTGCCGCCGCTGCGCGAGCGCGCCGGCGACCTGCCGCTGCTCTCCGAGGCCATCCTCGAGCGCCTCGCGCACGCGATGAAGCGGCCCACGCCCACGCTCTCCGCCGACGGCCTCGCCGCGCTGGAGGGCTACGCCTTCCCCGGCAACGTGCGCGAGCTGGAGAACATCCTCGAGCGCGCCCTGGCCCTGGCCGAGGGCGACGCCATCCACGCCTCCGACCTGCGCCTGCCCACCCAGCAAGCGCCGACGCCTGCACACGTGGCCAACGCCTTCGTCGCCGCCAACACCGGCACCCCCGGCGCCCCGGCCGCCCCGCCCGACCCGCGCAGCCTGGGCCCGCGCGAAACCGCCAGCAGCGCCCTGCCCTCGTACATCGAGGAAATCGAGCGCGCCGCCATCCAGCAGGCCCTGCAGGAAAACCGCTACAACAAGACCAAGGCCGCCGCCGCCCTGGGGATCACCTTCCGCGCGCTGCGCTACAAGCTCAAGAAGCTCGGCATCGACTGAGCGCCCGTCTTTCCCCTTCTCCCGCATGCGGGAGAAGGTGCCGAAGAGCCTGCCCTCGAGTGCTTTAGTCGGGGGCGGATGAGGGGCGAGCGAAGCGAGCTGCCCTACCCGCGCCCTCCCACACAAGACCAATGCCCCCTCTCCCGCTTGCAGGAGAAGGTGCCGAAGAGCCTGCCCTCGAGTGCTTTAGTCGGGGGCGGATGAGGGGCGAGCGAAGCGAGCTGCCCCGTCCGACGCGTCCACGCGGATCGCGACCTTGCAATCCACCCCGGCAAGCACAAGATGCGTTGCAAATGCAACGCAATCGCGCCGCCCCCAAGACCGCCACCCTGCCTTCGCTGCGCGTCGACCCGCGCCTGCGCCAGGCAGCCGAGGACGTGCTGGAAGAGAACGAAAGCCTGTCGACCTTCATCGAGGAATCGGTCCGCAGGCGCGTCGCCCAGCGCCAGGCGCAGCGCGACTTCATCGCACGCGGCCTGGCTTCGCGCGATCGCGCCCGGGACGAAGGCCGCTACGTGCCCGCCCATGAGGTCCTGCAGGCCCTGGGCGAGCGGCTGGAACGCAAGCGCCCGAAATGACGTTCCGCATCCGCTTCACGGAAGAAGCGCAGGCCGACCTCGCCCGACCCGACGACTTCCTGCTCGATCGCGACCCTCCCGACCTCACCGCCGGCGAACACGCGCTCGCGGCCATCGCGCACGGCATCGACCTGCTCGAACATTCCCCCTGGAGCTGCCGCAAGGCCCACCCGGGCGAACCACGATTGCGGGAGCTGCTGATCGGATTCGGCCACTCGGGCTACGTGGCGCTGTTCGAGATCGAGGACGAATGCACCGTGACCATCCTCGCGCTCCGGCACCAGCGCGAGGACGACTATCACTAGGGAAGGCCGCTTCACCGTCCGGGTTCCCGGCTTCGACGCCCGAGGCCGGAACCTCACCGTCCGAGCTCCCCAACCTCGACGTCGAAGCTCCCCAACCTCAACGTCAAGGCACAGGCGCATCAACGCCCACCCTCCCCCGGCTCACGCATGAGGCTGCCCCGCATCAAGCGAGACCCTCTCCCACCTCACGCACGACACGCCGTCGCATCAACCAACACCCCCACCCACGTCAACGATGACGCCCTCCCCCATCGACGGACACCGCTCCCCGGGTCATCGATGACGCCCCTCCACCTCGACGGACACCGCCTCCCGCCTCACCCGTGACGTTCCACCACATCGCCGGAGACCCTCGGGCACGTCAACGCCAACGCCTTCCCGCATCAACGGAGACGCCCCCCTGCCTCATCGATGAGGCCCTCCCCTGTCGGCGATGACCCGCCCCCACCTCGCGGACGAGGCCCCGCCACATCGACCGCGACGCTCCGGACCCCGGGACACGCTGCGAAGCGCCGATCGACCGATGCCGATGCCGCGGCCACCTGCCCCAACCGGGCCAGCCCTGCCAAAACAGGACGCAACGGCGCACCCGCACCCGACCACGCGCCACGCCTTCGCGCACCACCGGCCCACGCGGCGGGCCGTCAACGTTTGCGAAAAACGTCACAAACCCAAAAGCCCGAAGCGCCAAAAGTGACCAAACGCGTCAAGACAAACCGCAATAGTGACCTCGAACGTCACTTGTTGCTTTCCCGTGCCAACCCGGTTCCGTGAATCCGATTGCAGATCGGCAACCCCGATTCCTTCTGGGTCGCATTGGCACGCGATGTGCGTATATTCCCCTGCACGTGCGGCGTCGCACGGCAAACGACGGACCAGAAAACCGGCCACGTCCGGCACGTGAAGTCTTAAGACCACTCCTAGGGGAACCACCATGAAGAAGATGCAAGGCTTTACCCTGATCGAACTGATGATCGTGATCGCGATCCTCGGCATCCTGCTGGCCATCGCCATCCCGGCCTACCAGGACTACACCGTCCGCGCGAAGGTGTCGGAAAACCTGACGATGGCCTCGCCGGCCAAGCTCGCTGTTGCGGAAACCGCCTCGTCGCTGGGCGGTCTCGCCAACGTGACGTCCTCGAACTCCGGTTACGTGTTCCCGGGCGCCACCAGCTTCGTCAGTGCTATCACGATCACGGACGCCACCGGCGTGGTCACCGTGACCTCGACCGTGCCGAATGCAACTGGCAACCTCCTGCTGACCCCGACGGCAGTTGGCACCTCGGGTCAGCTGACCTGGCGGTGCAGCAGCACCGCCATCGCTGCTAAGTATCTGCCTGCTACCTGCCGCTGATCTCCACTGCAGTCAAAGCAAAAGCCCCGGCATTCACGCCGGGGCTTTTTTTTCCGTACATGTCCAAACCGACCCTCGCATTTCTGCTCATGCTGTTGCTGGCTGGTCTTGCCTACGGCCTTGGCTTGAGCGGCCCATTCGTATTCGACGACGCGGTAAACCTCGAGCCTCTTACCAGATGGATCCGAGGTGACTTGAGTTGGCAGCGCGTAGTCTTTGACAACGCGTCAGGACTTCTCGGCAGGCCCGTTTCGATGGGCAGCTTCCTTCTCAATGTCTGGCTTCTTGGCCCTTACACCTGGGGGTTCAAGCTCGGCAACGTCCTCATTCACCTGACGAACGGCGTGCTCGTGTTCGTGCTGTTCAGCACCCTGCTGCAAAAGGGCGCACTCGTGCGGGGAACCGCTCCAAGTGCTGCACGCTGGCTACCAGGCCTAGGGGCGGCCATTTGGCTCGTGCACCCCCTTCTCGTGAGCACGGTCCTCTACGTCGTGCAGCGAATGGCTTTGCTATCGGCATTGTTCACGCTGTTGGCAATGATCTCGTATCTGAAGGGACGCATTGCCTGGAGCGAGGGCAGAAAATCCCGTGCCTTATGGTTGCTGGCGTTGGCGGTACCAGCGTGCAGCGTGCTCGCTGCACTCTCCAAGGAGAATGGTGCACTCGCTCCAGCACTTTGCGCCCTGATCGAACTCCTGGTCTTCGCCCCGCCAGAGCGTCGGCGCAGGTCCGCAACAGCACATCTCTTCATTTTCTCCATGCTGTTGCTCCCGTTAATGGTGGCGATGGCGCTGACTCTTTTCCAGCATCCGGCAATCGTCGGGGGTTATGACAATCGGACATTCACCCTTGGCGAACGCCTGCTAACGCAGGGCCGCGTGCTCTGGAGCTATGTCGGTTCATTATTGCTCCCATTCGGCCCACGCCTTGGGCTCTACCACGACGACTACCCCATCTCACATGGCTTGCTTGATCCTCCTACCACGGCCACAGCCATTCTGGGATGGCTCGGAATCCTGATGTTTGCTTGGCGGATGCGGCGGACCATACCCGGCTTCGCACTGGGAACCGCCATCTTCCTGGTAGGGCAGGCATTGGAATCAAGCGTGTTTCCATTGCTGATGTACTTCGAGCACCGCAACTACCTGCCGGCAGTAGGCGCTATATGGGCTTTCGTCAGCCTGGCGACTTGGGGCGGAATGCGAATTCGCCAGCACATGCACCACGGTCCGCAGCTTTTCGCGATCAGCGCGGTCGCGCTTCTGCTGGTTCTAACATCCGCCACTGCGGCTCGATCTTCTGTCTGGCGCAGCCATCGGTCCATGCTTGCCCAAGGCCTGGCCTACCATCCGAATTCTCGCTGGCTCCGGGTAGAGATTGCCCAGGACGCAATGCAGAGGACGCCGCCAGATCCGACCGCGGCGCATGCAGCCATCGATCCACTAATGCTGTCCGCAGAGCCAAGCACACGCCGAATGGCTGGAATCTGGCAAGTTCTCATTGATTGCTCTAGCGGCAGCCCGGCAGGAGATGCAAGCCTGGAAGTTGCGTTCGGTGGCCGCGCACAAGCAATCGAGGCGGATCTGCTACTTCCGTTTGAAGCCGTCGCTGATGGAATTCGAAGCCATCCCTGCGAAAACCTTGGCAAGCGCCAAATGGCCGACCTGCTCGTTTCAATGCTCGACAACGCCGAGGTTCCCGCCGATGAGTTCAATCTGCGCCGCCTCCGCTTCAAGGCCGCGCAGCTCTATCTCACCGTCGGCCTGCCGGACTCAGCATTACGTCAAGCGAAGATGGCTTACGTTGGCGACAGTGGGGATGTGCCTGTCGGGGCATTAATCGTTGCCCTGGATCTACGTGGTGGCCGCCTTGACCAGGCAGCAGTGTTACTCGAGGAGTTGGAAGCACGCGTTCCAGTCGATGATCGTTCTGGTCGCACCATGCTGGCCTCGCTTCAGAAACAACTGGATGACGCCATCGCTGATTCAAAGCAATCTACTGTTCGTTGACCCGTCAGACGGCGCATAGCTATCCATCTTCTTTTAGCCAGAACCACTGACCAGTTCAGCCGAATCGCAATATTCGAAGACGCGAATAGGGAAGAACGATGACGAAGAGTTCTCTTATCTTTGGCGCTCCTGACATCGATGACGCTGAGGTCGCGGAAGTCGAAGCTTGCATGCGCTCCGGTTGGCTTGGAACGGGTCCGCGAGTAGCGCGTTTCGAAGCGGATTTCGCCACTTACAAGGGCTACACACCGGCACAGGTCGCCGCGGTCAACTCCTGCACCGCAGCCCTACACGTAAGCATGGTCGCCGCCTCGCTTGAAGCCGGCGCCGAAGTCATCACAACGCCGCTTACCTTCTGCGCAACAGCTAATGCCATCATTCACTCTGGCCTGACCCCAATGCTGGCGGACGTCGACCCCGAGTCCCAGTGCATTTCCCCTGACGCAATCGAGAGAGCAATCACACCTCGAACGCGCGCGGTTGTGGTCGTCCACTTCGCTGGCAGGCCCTGCGAGATGAATCGCATTATGTCCATCGCCCGCAAGCACGAATTGATTGTTATCGAAGATTGCGCGCACGCAATAGAGACGGAGTTCCAAGGGCAGAAGGCCGGCACGTTCGGTGATTTCGGCTGCTTCAGCTTCTACGCCACCAAGAACATAACGACAGGGGAAGGCGGCATGATCCTGGGCCGTGACGAGACCCACATCGCGCGCGCCCGTATGCTAGCGCTACACGGAATGAGCAAGGATGCTTGGCACCGCTTCGGCGATAAGGGATACAAGCATTATCAAGTTGTCGAGTGCGGCTTCAAGTACAACATGATGGATCTTCAGGCTGCAATCGGTATCCATCAACTCGCACGAGTCGAGGCATCCTGGAAACGCCGCGAAGAAATATGGCAGCAGTACATGGAAGCATTCTCTGACTTGCCGGTCGCATTGCCGGCCCCACCCGAACCCAAGACCCGGCATGCCTATCACTTGTTTACGCTGTTGCTAGACAAGGAACGTTGTGGGATCTCAAGAGACGACTTCCTTGATACGATGAATGGGAGAGGCATCGGAACCGGGGTTCATTATGTTTCGCTTACGGAGCATCCGGTTTACCAACAGCGCTTTGGGTGGCGACCGGAGCAATGGCCGGAAGCCTTGCGTATCGGACGACAAACGGTGAGCCTCCCTCTGTCACCCAAGTTGAGCGACGGAGATGTGCTTCGGATCATAGAAGCCGTCAGAAGCGCATTCTGATTGTCTGACGATGCAGCCATGACAGACCCATTGCTTTCAAGGCAACCAGCGATGGCGGAAGCGCTTGGGCGAACCAGCCGTTGGCGACGCTTCCTATCTCCAGCATGTGTGGTCGTAGCCTTGGCATACGTAAGCTGGATGCTCTGGGGCCATCTGGACGATCTGCGTGCCAGCATCAAAGGAATTGTCCCAAGCGGCATAGTTGCGTTCGTCCTGCTGGCCACGATATCGATCGCAATCACGACGGCCTACCATGCGACGCTGCTCGGCAAACTGGTGCCAAGCCAGCTGCCGCGGCTAAGAGCTTCTTCTGCGTATGCAGTGGGGCAGATAGTCCGATATCTCCCCGGCAAGGTCTGGGGTCTTCTTTACGAAGCCAACGTCCTCCGTGGCCGCGCGGACTTGGGGAGCATCACTCTTTCAGTACTTGTGCAGACCATGCTGGGATACGGTTGGGCGATGATGCTCGCAGTCACGGTTCTGCTTGGCGCCTACACGAGAACCGCGGAGCCTTTCCTGTTGTTGCTGCCGGCCGCTTGGGCACTATGGCTAGCCCATCGCAAGCCTTGGCCGTGGCGCCTGATTGCGAATGTCCCGCTGCTAGGCAAGCGACTCGGTCGACGCCCCCCCGGCCTAGGCGCAATGGAATCGCTACGATTGAGCGGCTTGCTTGTTTTCAACTGGCTGCCCTTCCTGGCGGGTTGGATCTTCCTGCTTGCCGGCAGCCATTCGTCATCCGAGGCCCTAGCATTTGGTGCCGCCTATATCGTCGCATCGATTGCCACGACCGTCTTGATCGTTGTCCCTTCGGGCCTTGTCGTGCGTGAAGCTCTCTTTACATGGATCGGCACGGCAATTGGATTTCCCGTTTCTGACTTACTCCTCTATGGCGTAGTCGTCCGTGTCATCCTGACAGTTGCGGATCTACTCAACGCCGGCATGTTCTGCGCCGCGGATAAGTACAGACGACGCGCTGCGAGGGACAACGAATAGGCGCATGGGGCACGGCATGCCTGACGAACGCAGTTCACAGAGTGAATGGGGTGCGCGCGCAGCCATCCATGGTGATTCTCTGCGTGCTGTTTTGCTGAAAGGTCTTCCCGGTTCTGTCAATCTTCATATCGATCGCTGGCATCGTGCTGTCCTCCGCGCCGCCTTCAATGGCGCCCAGCGATCCCGGAAGCCAACCCTGGATTTGGGGTGCGGGTATGGCCGGCTCGCGCAGGAAATGGTGACGTTGGATCAGCCTCTCGTGGTTGGCGCCGACTACGCGCCGGAGTTCTGCAGGCTTTTCCAAGCCAGGTACGGGGATGCAGTTTGCTGTGATCTCTCGTCCCTTCCGTTCGCTGATGAATCCTTCTCCCACGCCTATGCGGTAACCGCGCTTATGTATCTGGACTTTGCGCGCGCACAAGAGGCTCTGCGATCTCTCGATCGTTGCGTCGATCGTGGCGCTCGCGTACTTCTATTGGAGCCTGGCGCGGAGTTCAATCAATCGGTGCGCCTGGTCTTGCGTCGCAAGCGTGGCGAGCCGTTAGCGCGGCCAGGGTTCACCATCAGGCAGTTCAATCGCGAGATGGCGCCACCCAATTGGAAACGCTTGGCATCAGGCTCCAATCTCTGGACGACGCTCATGCTGCCAATCCTCATCCCCTTGGCGCGGGTAGGTCGAGCTTCCGCGTTTCTTGAGGGGATATGTTCACGCCTGGATCAACCACGCATGGGTAGTCAGGAGGAATGGCTCAGCCGTTACGCGCTCCATCGCTGGGTGCTTTTTGAGGTTCAGTGAGCGCAACGCTGCGACGAGCGTGTAACAACCACAGATAACCCGGAAATGCCCAATAGAAGCGCCGGACCCAGCAGGTGAGGATCGCCTTGCGAAGCCGGCCTCGTCCGATCATGTATTCGGTGTGGAAGGCATGAGGCTCGGCAACGATTCGATGGGTGTAGTCGGAAATCTCGAACTGAGATGTCAGCCGCTTGAGAGCCCAGAAGGTCAGGTGCCTTTCATAGTAATGCCCCCCTTTTCCAGTCAAACGCAGATACAGGTCAGCCAACCGCTGCGGCAACATGGAAAGGAATGGAAGGAAGTAATGCTGCTCGACCACACACAACTTGTTGGTGGCAGCGAAATAGCACACCCCTCCAGGTGAAAGGATCCTTTGAATCTCCTCCATCATCCGTTTCGGATCCGGCACGTGTTCGTACACCTGCGAACAAATCACGACATCGACCGAAGCATCCTCGAAGTCGAGAGCCATCGCGTCCCCGACTTGGAAGCGTAGATTTCCCTTCCCGTACGCCCGCTGCGCATAAGCAATGGCGTCAGCATCGATGTCGACGCCGACCAGATCACCAACATGCGGCGCGAGGAAGCTGTCCATGATTCCCGTGGACGAGCCGATGTTCGCGCACCTTGCATTTCGAAGCCTTGGTCCCAGAGCATCATGAAGGATAGCGATCAACGTCTTCGCCTTCGCTTCCCGACCAGAATGGTCGTACATGGCGGGATGCTTCTCCGCAAAGTTGCGTTGGTAGCCTCTCTTCAAGCGGATTCCTCGGCTCGTGTTCTGCTGCACGCAAGCGTTTCGGCCACATGCTTGAGGTCAAACTCAAGCGCCGCCTTGGCTGTTCCACCAGAAAAAGAGGCAGGACTTGTCTTCAGCGCCTCACTCAACGCGGTTGCGAACGCATCGGCGCTCATTGCTCTGGCACAAACACCACAATCGTGCTGGCGCATCAGTAACGGCAGATCTCCGACAGGCATTGCGATGACCGGGCAGCGCAACTTCATGGCGTCGGAGAAGATGACGGGAATGCTTTCAATGCGTGATGGGATCATCACGAAGTCTGCGCGGAGCATCGCCTCCTCGGCTTGCCGCTTGTCCAGAAAGCCTCGCAACGTCACCGGACGCCGTGCTTCTCGCAATCGCTCTACGCCACGATGCACTTCCTCTTCCATAGGCCCGCCACCGCAAATCTCGATAGTCGAAACGCGACTCCAATCTTCTTCGGACAATAGTTCCAACGCTTCGAGCATCAGGTCGACCCCCTTGTTGGGATGCCAACGCCCGAGAAACAGCAGGTTGAACGGCGCTTTTGTGCTCAACGCTTTGGCACGCTGTAGATCGATACGACGTGTACTGGGCAGGAAGTTGACCCCGCGGCCACCGATCCTACGAGTGTCCTTGGCCAGTTGAAGTCCATCGGAATAACAGCATTCGGCACCCATCAGAACGCGTGCAAGCTGCCCGCGCACGATCGGGATTCGCCCCAAAGTCCAGATATCACTGCCAAGCGTCCAAACGGAATAGCGCAGCCCGGCCCGCGCAGCAGCGGCGCGCGCCCAGTATCCGCAAGGCAGCGCCCACAGGGCGAGCAATTGTGCGACCGGGCCTTCGGCTATCGCAGCGTGAGTCGCTCGTTGCCCACCCGCGAGCACGGACCACAGGCTTGCGAGATCTCCCGGACGCCAAGGTTTCAATGTCGACAACGGCTTTTCCGGCGCGCGATACCGATAGATGCGCAAGGCGTCATTGCCTTCGATTCCATTATCATTGCCGGGCGCCACTACACGCACCGGCATCGCGTTCGCGAGTTCTTCCGCGAGGTCTGCGACGAACGAACCGGCGGCTTCACGACCATCAGCCGCCATCGGATAGGAGGTGGTGACCATAACGAATGCGCCGTGCGTCATGGCTTGGTGGCCTCGACGTCGTATCCCATGGCCATGCCGTCCCAGTCCGGCCACGCAAGGCTGAGCGCGAACGCAAGCAGATTCACCAGTAGTACCAGCCCGGCGGCGACCGGCAGCAACAATGCCTGCCACCAACGCTTGCCGTATGCAGCGCCGGAGATCGCCAGGCAGAGCAGCAGGCCGGCAGTTCGCACGGCATGGCCATCCTTGCGGATCACCTCCACCCGCAACCCCACCTCCTCGATGTCGCGCACCAGCCCGTATCGGGTGAGGCGCTGGAAGTCGAACGGCGCGTCATGGATCGGATACAGGAAGGGCATCGACAGGCAGAGCCTGCCGCCTGGACGCAGTACGCGAGCGATCTCGCCAAGCATCTGCTGAGGATGGCGCACGTGCTCGATCACTTCCAGGCAGACCACGGCGTCGATGCAGCCGTTCATGAGCGGAAGTTGCGCCGCATCGGCGAACACATCTGGTTGCGCGCCATACATGTCCCGCCCCGTTGGCGGGTAGTCGAGCGCGATGTAGTCGACGTCCGTGGGCAGGTGTGGCTGGAGCCAACGGTTACCGGCGCCGATATCGAGAACCACGCCTCGCAAACTGTCCGGCGCAACGCGCTGACGCATCAGCCACTGCGGATGCAGCGGCGTGCGGGCAAGCCAAGCCATCGAGGATCGCAGGCCAACCACGCCGCTAGCGCTTCTGGTAGGTCAGGCTGGTGATCTGCTCCGAGATCAGCCCGATCAGGAAGATGATCACCGCTGCGCTCAGCAGCAGCATGCTCATGTTGGTGAAACGGTGCTCGGTGACGAAGGTGTAGGCGTAATAGCCGGCGCCCAGCAGCCCGAACCCGAGCCCCACCGGCGCGAACAGTTTCAGCGGCGAGTAAAGCGTGGCGATCTTGAAGATGATGAGCAGGAAGCGGACGCCATCCTTGATCGGGCGGATGTGGCTGTTGCTGCCCACGCGCCGCGCCACCTGGATGGGCACGTAGTCCACCGGGTAGGCGCTGCGGAAGAAGGCCATGGTGCTGGTGGTGGGGTAGCTGAAGCCGTTGGGCAGCAGGTGCAGGAACTCGCGGAAGCGGTCGGCGCGGGCGGCGCGGAAGCCGGAGGTGAGGTCGTCGACGCGATGGCCG
Organism: Luteimonas sp.; assembly: GCA_035539095.1. GTDB lineage: Bacteria > Pseudomonadota > Gammaproteobacteria > Xanthomonadales > Xanthomonadaceae > Luteimonas. Next base: position 25,233 of record DATLJE010000023.1, on the reverse strand, counting down.
GTCATCCAGCTGGCCAGGCGGTTGTAGAAGCGGTTGGCGAGGCTGCGGCCGGCGCTGGCCTGGCCGCTGCTGTCGCGGGCGCCGACGACCATGTCGTAACCGCGGTCCAGGCGCTCGAGCAGGGTGGGGATTTCGGCCGGGTCGTGCTGGCCGTCGGCGTCCATGAATACGAGAACCTCGCCGCTGGCGGCGCGGGCGCCGCGCTTGATGGCGGCGCCATTGCCCATCGAGTACGGGCTCGACAGCACCCTGGCGCCGTGGGCGGTGGCGACGGCGGCGGTGTCGTCGCTGGAGCCGTCGTCGACGACGATCAGCTCGGCATCGGGCTGGGCTTCGCGCAGCCGCGGGAGGGTGCGGCGCAGGCCTTCGGCCTCGTTCTTGGCGGGCAGGATGACGGAAATGCGCATGGGTTCCCCTTTCGCGGCAAGGGTAGCCGGAATTGGGCGGGGCCGGTTGTGGCGTTGGGCGCGCGGGCCAGCGCGGGGCGTCGGGGCGGTAGCCCCGACCTACGAGGCGGCGGTATGGCACGTGGCATGCTTGCGCTAAAGTCTGGCCCTTCGGGGGAGGAGCGAATCATGAATGCAGTCCCGGCGCCCAATCTTGTCGGCATCACCGGCATCGCCCGCCGCCTGGTCCTGGACGGCGCGCTGGACGACGCCACCGCGCGCGACGCGCTGGACAAGGCCACCCAGGCACGCAAGCCCATCGCGCTGTACCTGCGCGAGCAGCGCCTGGTCACGGCGGCGCAGATGGCGGCGGCCAACTCGATGGAGTTCGGCATGCCGGTCTGCGACCCGGAGGCCATCGACGTCGGCCAGAGCGCCATCAAGCTGGTCAAGGAGGACCTGGTCCGCAAGCACATGGTGCTGCCGCTGTTCAAGCGCGGCGGCAAGCTGTTCGTGGGCACCGCGGAGCCCACCAACAGCCATGCGCTGGACGAGCTCAAGTTCCACACCAACCTGGTGGTGGAGCCGATCCTGGTGGACGAGGACACCATCCGCCGGCTGGTGGACAAGTGGCTGGAGACCAGCGACGCCCTCAACGATGCGCTGGGCGGGGGCGACGACCTCGACAACCTCGACATCAGCAGCGGCGAGGACGACGTCGGCGGCGATGGCGGCGTGGAGGCCAAGGGCGACGACACGCCCATCGTCAAGTTCGTCAACAAGGTGCTGATCGACGCGATCAAGAAGGGCGCCTCGGACATCCACTTCGAGCCCTACGAGAACGACTACCGCGTGCGCCTGCGCATCGACGGCCTGCTCAAGCAGGTGGCGAAGATGCCGGTGAAGCTCAACCAGCGCATCACCGCGCGCCTGAAGGTGATGGCGCAGCTGGACATCGCCGAGAAGCGGGTGCCGCAGGACGGCCGCATCAAGCTCAACCTCAGCAAGACCAAGCAGATCGACTTCCGTGTCAGCACCCTGCCCACCCTGTTCGGCGAGAAGGTGGTGCTGCGCATCCTGGATGCCAGCGCGGCCAGGCTGGGCATCGACAAGCTGGGCTACGAGCCCAAACAGCAGAAGCTGTTCCTCGACGCGATCCAGAAGCCCTACGGCATGGTGCTGGTCACCGGCCCCACCGGCTCGGGCAAGACGGTGTCGCTGTACACCGCGCTGGGCATCCTCAACGACGAGCAGCGCAACATCTCCACCGTCGAGGACCCGGTGGAAATCCGCCTACCGGGCGTCAACCAGGTGCAGCAGAACGTCAAGCGCGGCATGACCTTCGCGGCCGCGCTGCGCAGCTTCCTGCGCCAGGACCCGGACGTGATCATGGTGGGCGAGATCCGCGACCTGGAGACCGCCGAGATCGGCATCAAGGCGGCGCAGACCGGCCACATGGTGCTGTCCACCCTGCACACCAACGACGCGCCGCAGACCATCGCGCGCCTGATGAACATGGGCATCGCGCCCTACAACATCACCTCGTCGGTGACGTTGGTGATCGCCCAGCGCCTGGCGCGGCGGCTGTGCAACCGCTGCAAGAAGGAGATGGAGCTGCCGGACCACGCGCTGCTGGCCGAAGGCTTCACCGACGACGAGGTGCACGAGGGCATCAAGCTGTACGACGCGGTGGGCTGCGACGAGTGCACCGAGGGCTACAAGGGGCGCGTGGGCATCTACCAGGTGATGCCGATGAGCGAGGACATCCAAGCCATCGTGCTGCAGGGCGGCAACGCAATGCAGATCGCCGAGGTGGCCGGGAAGGCCGGCGTGCGCGACCTGCGGCGCTCGGCCCTGGACAAGGTCAAGGCCGGCGTCACAAGCCTGGCCGAGATCAACCGCGTCACCAAGGACTAGCAGGTCGGGGCTACGCCCCCGCGCCCGCTCCTACGGGGGGACGCGCGTAGGGCCGGGGGGTCCGACGTGTGTGAAAGGCGGAAACCGGGCGGCCGTCACAGGCCGGAACTTCACACCGCGCCGTAAACGGATACCATCGCAGGCATTGCGCCCGGCGCCCGACGCCAGGCAGGGGGAGAGAACCAATGGCCGTGACCCGTAACGTTGCCAGCCGCCAGGCTGCCGCCGCCACCACCGTGCGCCGCGAGGCGCCGCTGCCCGTGTTCGTCTGGGAGGGCACGGACAAGCGCGGCAAGAAGATGAAGGGCGAGCAGTACTCCAAGAACGCCAACATGCTGCGCGCCGAGCTGCGCCGCCAGGGCATCCAGCCCACGGTGGTCAAGCCCAAGCCCAAGCCGCTGTTCGGCGCCACCGGGCGCAAGATCTCCGCCAAGGAGATCGCGGTGTTCAGCCGCCAACTCGCGACCATGATCAAGTCTGGCGTGCCGATCGTGCAGGCGCTGGAGATCATCGGCGGCGGCAACAAGAACCCGCGCATGAAGGACCTGGTCAACAGCCTGCGCGCCGACATCGAGGGCGGCTCCTCGATCTACGACGCGATGGCCAAGCATCCGGTGCAGTTCGACGAGTTGTACCGCAACCTGGTCAGGGCCGGCGAGTCGGCGGGCGTGCTGGAGACGGTGCTCGACACCATCGCCAGCTACAAGGAGAACATCGAGAGCCTGAAGGGCAAGATCAAGAAGGCGCTGTTCTACCCGGCAACGGTGATCGTGGTGGCGATTCTGGTCACTGCGGTCTTGCTTGTCTTCGTGGTGCCGCAGTTCCAGCAGGTGTTCAAGAGCTTCGGCGCGGACCTGCCGGCGTTCACCAAGCTGATCATTGCGGCCAGCGACTTCCTGATCGGCTGGTGGTGGCTGATCCTGATCGTGCTGGTCGGCGGCATCTTCGGCTTCCTGTTCGCCTACAAGCGCTCGCCGTCCATGCAGCACGGCATGGACCGGTTGATGCTCAAGATCCCGGTGGTGGGGCAGATCCTGCACAACGCCTCGATCGCCCGCTTCTCGCGCACCCTGGCCACCACCTTCAAGGCCGGCGTGCCGCTGGTGGACGCGCTGGACATCGTCGCCGGCGCCACCGGTAACCAAGTCTACGAGAAGGCGGTGCACAACATCCGCGACGACGTGGCGGTGGGCTACCAGCTCAACATGGCGATGAAGCAGGTCAACCTGTTCCCGCACATGGTCACGCAGATGACCGCGATCGGCGAGGAGGCCGGCGCCCTCGACACCATGCTGTTCAAGGTGGCGGAGTTCTACGAGGAAGAGGTCAACAACGCGGTGGACGCGCTGAGCAGCCTGCTCGAGCCGATGATCATGATCTTTATCGGCGGCGTGGTCGGCTGCATGGTCGTGGGCATGTACCTGCCGATCTTCAAGCTGGCGGCGGCGATTTGACGCGCGTTGCCGCTGTAGGAGCGCACCCGGGCGCGACGCAGGCTTTCCCCGCGCTGGCGGTCGCATATCGGCGCGCTCCCGCATGCGCCGGGTCGCGCCCGGACGCGCGCCTACAGGGGGCCGCCGATGGCGTTTCTTGACCAGAACCCGGCGCTGGGCTTCCCCGCCGCGGCCGGCTTCGGCCTGCTGCTGGGCAGCTTCCTCAATGTCGTGATCCTGCGGCTGCCGCGGCGGCTGGAGTGGGAGTGGAAGCGCGACAGCCGCGAGATCCTCGGCGAGCCGGACCTCTACGACCCGCCGCCGCCGGGCATCGTGGTGGAGCGCTCGCACTGCCCGCACTGCGGGCACCAGCTGACGTGGTTCGAGAACATCCCCGTCTTCAGCTGGCTGGCGCTGCGCGGCAAGTGCCGCAACTGCAAGGCGCCGATCTCGATCCAGTACCCACTGGTGGAAGTGCTGACCATGCTGCTGGTGGTGGCGTGCGTGTGGCAGTTCGGGTTCGGCTGGCAGGGGTTCGGGGCGATCGTGCTCACGTGCTTCCTGATCGCGCTGGCGGGCATCGACCTGCGCACGCAGCTGCTGCCGGACCAGCTGACCTTGCCGCTGATGTGGCTGGGGCTGGTGGGCGCGGTGGACAACCTCTACATGCCCGCCAAGCCGGCGGTGGTGGGGGCGGTGATCGGCTACCTGAGCCTGTGGACCGTGTGGTGGCTGTTCAAGCAGCTCACCGGCAAGGAAGGCATGGGCCACGGCGACTTCAAGCTGCTGGCGGCGCTGGGGGCGTGGATCGGGCTGCAGGGGATCCTGCCGACGATCCTGCTGTCGTCGCTGGTGGGCGCGGTGATCGGCTCGGTGTGGCTGGCGGTGAAGGGCCGCGACCGGGCGACGCCGATCCCGTTCGGCCCGTACCTGGCGATCGCCGGGTGGATCGTCTTCATGTGGGGCGACCAGATCATCGGGGCGTATCGCGCCTACGCGCATTTGTAGGTTGGGGCTACCGCCCCGACGCGCCGGGTCGTTTCCTGGCCCTCTTGCCTGGCCCCTTCCGCCGCGCTTGCTGCTTGGGGCCCTCCCTCCGCTTCCTGCTTCAATCCCTTCCCTCCGCCTCCTGCTTGGCCCCTTCCCCCGCTTGCGGGGGAAGGCTGGGATGGGGGCGCGCGCAAAGCGCGCGTGATGCATCGCGCCAGGAGCCGGCCCCCTCCCCAACCCTCCCCCGCGAAGCGGGGGAGGGAGCAGTGCGTACGCCATAATCGCGGCATGAGCGACTACATCATCGGCCTCACCGGCGGCGTCGCCTCGGGCAAGAGCGCGGTGGCCGCATGTTTCCAGGCACTGGGCGTGGCGGTGGCCGACGCCGACGTCGCGGCGCGCGAGGCGGTGGCGCTGGGGTCCGAGGGGCTGGTCGAGGTGGTGGCGGCGTTCGGCCCCGGCGTGCTGTCGGCTGATGGCGCGCTCGATCGCGCGGCGATGCGGCGGCGGGTGTTCGCCGACGACGACGCGCGCAGGCGGCTCGAAGCCATCGTCCATCCGCGCGTGCGCGCGGCGCTGCACGCGGCCTGCGCGGCGGCGCCGGGGACGTACGCGATCGCGGCGATCCCGTTGCTCGCCGAGGGCGGCGGGCGCGTGGCGTATCCGTGGCTGGACCGGATCCTGGTGGTCGACGTCCCGGAGAGGCTGCAGCACGCCCGCCTGCTGCAACGCGACGGCATCGACGACGCTCTCGCCGAGCGAATGATCGCGGCCCAGGCCACCCGCCAGCAGCGCCTGGCGATCGCCGACGACGTGATCGTCAACGACGGTCCGCTGCAAGCGCTGGACGCCCATGTGGCGGCCCTGGACCGCCGCTACCGCCAGCTGGCCGGCGGCTGATCCGGCGTTACCGCCTGCTCGCCGGCGCCTGACGTCGTCCTTGTTATCCCTTCTCCCTTGCGGGCGAAGGTGCCGAAGGCGGATGAGGGCGCGAGCGCAGCGAAGCGTGCCGTTGACTTTGGTTTTTTCGCTGCGGGCCAGGGGCGGGGGCGGTTGGAGCAAGAGCAGCTCGCTTCGCTCGCGCCCTCATCCGGCGCTACGCGCCACCTTCTCCCGCAAGCGGGAGAAGGGCTATCCCTTGCTTCGGTCGCTGCCTTGCTTCGGTCGCTGCCTTGCTTCGGTCGCTACCTTGCTTCGGTCGCTACCTTGCTTCGGTCGCTGCCTGCGAGCGGGGGCCTGCCCACGCTGGTCGTTCCGGATTCGGCCGGTTCGGTGGAGGTCAGGCCAACTCCGACGCCCACAGGCCGCGGATGGCGGCGATGCCCTGGGCGCCGTGGCGGCGGGCTTCGGGGATGTCGGCGGGGGTCAGGCCGCCGATGGCGTAGATCGGGAGGCTGGCGTGTTCGCGCAGGTGGTCGAAGGCGGGCCAGCCGAGGCCGGGGGCGTCGGGGTGGGTGGGGGTCGGGAGCACGGGGCCGGCGACGGCGAAGTCGCAGCCGAGGGTTTCGGCCAGGCGCAGCTCTTCGGCGTCGTGGCAGGAGGCGGCGACGGGTGGGCCGGGGGGCAGCGGGCGCTCGGACAGGGTGCGCAGGCGGGCGGCGGGCAGGTGCAGGCCCAGGCCGAGTTCGCGGGCGAGGTCGGGGGCGTCGTTGACCAGCACCTGCGCGCCGACGCGCAGGCCGCGCTCGGCGGCGGCGAGGACGAGCCGGCGGCGGCGCTCGGGGTCGATGCCGGGCAGGCGGACCTGGAGGCGGCACACGCCGGCGTCCAGCGCGTGCTGCAGGGCGGCGAGCCAGGGGCCGTCGTCGTCGCCGGCGGGCGGCGGGGTGACGAGGTAGCGGTCGGGCTGCAGCAGGGCGGCGACCACGGGGCGGTCGGCCGGGGGCATGGCGTAAGACGGGAGCTTGTCCCGCGGCACCCAGGCCAGCGCCTGGCCCTCGTGGCCGCGCGGGGTGCCGCGCCAGCGGGTGACGCGGCGCACGTCCAGGCGCAGGCGCTTGTGCGGGTACTGCTGGGCGACGGCGATCACGGGCGGGCCGACGGTGACTTCGATACCCAGCTCTTCGCGCAGTTCGCGGACCAGGGCCTGCTCGGGGGATTCGCCGGGCTCGCGCTTGCCGCCGGGGAATTCCCACAGGCCGGCGAGGTCGCGCCCCTCGGTGCGGCGGGCGAGCAGGACGCGGCCGCGGGCGTCGGTGATGGCGGCGGCCACCACTTCGATGCGGGGGGATTCGGGCCGGGTGGACGGCGCAGGGGGCGTTGCGGGCGGCGTCGGGTCGGGCTTGGCCATGGCCCTACGTTACATCGTGGGTCGGGGCTGCCGCCCCGACGGACCGATCGGCGGGACATCCGGCGCGGAGGAAGCCCGCGCCGAGAACCCGGACATGCCCGATAGTCGATGTCATCCCGAGCGCAGCGAGGGATCTGGCGCGGGCTCGCGGGAAGCAGATCCCTCGCTGCGCTCGGGATGACAGATGGCACGAAACGGGCGTTCCGACTGGAGCGCCCCCGTTCCGGCCATTCCCCGCCGGCAGGGAATCGACCTCAGGCCAGCTGGCCGTGGCAGTGCTTGTACTTCTTGCCGCTGCCGCAGGGGCACGGGTCGTTGCGGCCGACCTTGGGGGCGTCGCGGGTGGCCGGGGTGTGGGCGGCCATCGCCTGGGCGAGGCGGGCCTGCTCGGCTTCCTCGTCGGCGCCCAGGCCGCCGGCGTCGGCGTGCTGGAACTGCATCTGGCGCGCGGCGGCCTCGGCCTGGGCGCGCTCCTGCGCCTCCATCGCGGCGATCTCCTCCTCGCTGCGGATGCGCACGCGCGCGAGCAGCGAGACGACCTCGCGCTTGACCTTCGACAGCATCTCGCTGAACAGCTCGAATGCCTCGCGCTTGTACTCCTGCTTGGGCTGCTTCTGCGCGTAGCTGCGCAGGTGGATGCCCTGGCGCAGGTAGTCCATGCGCGCCAGGTGCTCCTTCCAGTTCTGGTCGACGACGTTGAGCATGATGTGCTTCTCGAGCATGCGCATCGTCTCGGGGCCGACCGCGGCTTCCTTGTCGGCGAACACGCGCTCGAGCGTCTCCTGCACGTGGCCCTGGATCGCCTCGGCGTCGACTTCCTCCCTGCCCTGCACGAAGTCCTGCACCGGCACCTGCAGGCCGAACTCCTCGGCCAGCGTCGCCTCGAGCCCCGGCAGGTCCCACTGGTCGTCGATCGACTCGGGCGGCACGAAGCGGTCGACGATGTCGGCCACGACGTCGGCGCGGATGCCGGCGATGTTCTCCTGCACGCTCTCGGCCTCGAGCAGCTCGTCGCGCTGCGAGTACACCACCTTGCGCTGGTCGTTGTTGACGTCGTCGAACTCGAGCAGGTTCTTGCGGATGTCGAAGTTGTGCGCCTCGACCTTGCGCTGCGCGTTGGCGATCTGCTTGCTGACCAACGGCGACTCGATGATGTCGTCTTCCTTCAGGCCCATGCGCGCCATGACCTTCTGCACCCAGTCGGCGGCGAAGATGCGCATCAGGTTGTCTTCGAGCGAGAGGTAGAAGCGGCTCGAGCCCGGGTCGCCCTGGCGGCCGGAGCGGCCGCGCAGCTGGTTGTCGATGCGGCGGCTCTCGTGGCGCTCGGTGCCGACGATGTGCAGGCCGCCGGCGGCCTTGACCGCCTCGTGGCGCTTGAGCCACTCGGACTTCAGGCGCGCGCGGGTGACTTCGTCGAGCGGCTCGCCGCGCTCCTTCTCGAGCTCCGCGACCTCGGTCTCCAGCGAACCGCCGAGCACGATGTCGGTGCCACGGCCGGCCATGTTGGTGGCGATGGTCACCGCGCCAGGGCGGCCGGCCTGGGCGACGATGATGGCCTCGCGCTCGTGCTGCTTGGCGTTGAGCACCTCGTGCGGGATGCCGGCCTCGCGCAGCTGCTCGCTGAGCATCTCCGAGACCTCGATCGAGGTGGTGCCGACCAGCACCGGCTGCTGGCGCGCATGCGCGTCCTTGAGCTCGGCGACCACCGCGCGGTACTTGCCGGCGCGGTTGAGGAACACCGCGTCCGCGTTGTCCTTGCGGATCATCGGCATGTTGGTGGGGATCACCACCACTTCCAGGCCGTAGATGTTCTGGAACTCGTAGGCCTCGGTGTCCGCGGTGCCGGTCATGCCGGCGAGCTTGCCGTACATGCGGAACAGGTTCTGGAAGGTGATGCTGGCCAGCGTCTGGTTCTCGCGCTGCACCGGTACGCCTTCCTTCGCCTCCACCGCCTGGTGCAGGCCGTCCGACCAGCGCCGGCCCGGCAGGGTGCGGCCGGTGAACTCGTCGACGATGATCACCTCGCCGTCGCGGACGATGTAGTCGACGTCGCGCTGGTAGATGCCGTGCGCGCGCAGGCCGGCATTGAGGTGGTGGACGACGTGGATGTTGTGCGGGGCATAGAGGCTGTCCTCGGCGGCGATGATGCCGGCCTCGCGCAGCAGCGCCTCGGCGTGCTCCTGGCCGTCCTCGGACAGGTGCACCTGCTTGGACTTCTCGTCGACCCAGTAGTCGCCCTCGCCTTCCTCGGTTTCCTGGCGCGAGAGGCGCGGGACGATGCGGTTGACGCGGATGTACAGCTCGGGCGACTCGTCGGCCGGGCCGGAGATGATCAGCGGGGTGCGCGCCTCATCGATCAGGATCGAGTCGACCTCGTCGACGATCGCGTAGTTGAGGCCGCGCTGGAAGCGGTCGGCCTTGGCCAGCGCCATGTTGTCGCGCAGGTAGTCGAAGCCGAACTCGTTGTTGGTGCCGTAGGTGATGTCGGCGTTGTAGGCCTCGGCCTTGTCGCCGTGTGGCATGCCCGGGTAGACCACGCCGGTGGTCAGGCCCAGCCAGCCGTAGAGCTTGCCCATCTGGGCGGCGTCGCGGCGGGCGAGGTAGTCGTTGACCGTGACCACGTGCACGCCCTTGCCCTCGAGCGCGTTGAGGTACACGGCGAGCGTCGCGGTGAGCGTCTTGCCTTCGCCGGTGCGCATCTCGGCGATCTTGCCCATGTGCAGGACCATGCCGCCGATCAGCTGGACGTCGAAGTGGCGCATCCCGAACACCCGCACCGAGGCCTCGCGGCAGACCGCGAAGGCCTCCGGCAGCACCTTGTCGAGGGACTCGCCCTTGGCGATGCGTTCGCGGAACTCGGTGGTCCTGGCCTGCAGCTGTTCGTCGGACAGGGCCTGCATCTGCGGTTCGAGCGCGTTGATCTTGTTGACGATGCGCTGGAGCTGCTTGAGCAGGCGTTCGTTGCGGCTGCCGAAGACGCCGGTGAGCAAGCGATTGAGCATGGGTGTACCGGTTGGGATCTGGGTGGGTACGGGACCGCCCCCGGGGCGCTTGGGTTCCCGCAAACGAAAAAAGGGCGCGGGGCGCCCTTTTTGGCAACGCGACATTGTACGTGGAGACGCCGGCGGGGGGTATCAAGCGGCCCCGTGGCCGGTTCCGATGCTCATGGAACCGCGCTTCGCTTCGCGTTTTTGCTCCCTCCCCCGCTCCGCGCTTTTGCTCCCTCCCCCGCTCCGCGGGGGAGGGTTGGGGAGGGGGCCCGGCGGTTGGCGCGATGCGTCGGGCTTCACGCACCCCCATCCCGGCCTTCCCCCGCAAGCGGGGGAAGGAGGGTTCGCGTCACATGCGCTTGGTCGCGCCGTGCTCGCCGAGGAACTTGCGCGGGTTCAGCACGCGACCGTCCTGCCAGACCTCGAAGTGGACGTGGGCGCCGGTGGAGCGGCCGGTCGAGCCGGCCTTGGCGATCTGCTGGCCGCTGCGGACCAGGTCGCCGACCTGCACCAGCAGCCGCGAGTTGTGCGCGTAGCGGGTGACGTAGCCGTTGCCGTGGTCGACCTCGACCACGTTGCCGTAGCCCGAGCGGCGGCCGGAGAAGCTGACCACGCCGTCCGCCACCGCGCGCACCGGGTCGCCGACGTTGGCGTGGAAATCGATGCCCTTGTGGAACGCGGCGCCGCCGCCGAACGGGTCGGCGCGGCCGCCGTAGCCGGAGGTGATGTAGCTGTTGGCGATCGGCTCGCCCGAGGGCGTGGCGCTGCGGTCGAGCTCGCGGTTGAACAGCAGCGATTCGAGCACCGAGAGCTGCTTGCCGGAATCCTTGAGCTGCGCGCCCAGCCGGTCCATGCCGCCGCGCAGTTCGCCGGCGGCCATGTCGCGCACCGGGCCTTCGCCGCCGACGCCGACCGGCTTGTTGAAGTCGAACTCGCCGTCGCCGAGCTGGCCGATGCGGGTCAGGCGGTCGCCGAGCGCGTTGAGCCGGTTGGCCTCGGCCTGCAGCTCGCCCAGGCGGGCGGCGAGCGCGTTGACCTCGTGCTGGGCCTGGCGGCGGGTGTGGTCGAGCTGGGTCTGCTGGCTGTCCGCGCGCGCCTGCAGGTGGGCCAGGCGGGCGGTGCCGAGGCCCTGGGTCGCGCCGGCGCCCAGGACGACGCCGCCGACGACCAGCACCGCGATCGCGGTCGCCGGGCGGGCGGCGCTGCGCGCGTGCAGGTGGGTGGCGAGCGCGTGGGTGCGGGCGTGGGTTCGCGCGGCCAGCAGGCCGGCGTGCTTCCGCGTCGATCGCCAGCCCTTGGCCGAAAGCTCACGCGCGGATTGGAGGAAGCTGTGTAAAGTCATGTCTACCGATGTCTGATTCGCGATCCAGGTCGTCCCCTCCGGCGCCGCAAGCCGCGCTCGATGCGCTGCTGGGCGATGCCGCGGGAAACAATCCGATCCGCCGCGCCATGTGGCTGGACGAACTGGACCGTCGTTTGAGCCCCCTCCTGCCGCCTCCGCTGGCCGCGCACGCGCGGCTGGCGAATGTCGATGGCGACAGGCTCGTCTACCTCGTCGATTCGCCCGTCTGGCACGCCAGGCTGCGCCTGGCCGCCAACGAACTGGTCGACGTCGCCCGCTCCCTCGGGCTGGATGTCACCCGCCTCGTCGTCAGGACGACGAGGCAATTGCCCGGAACAAGCGTCCAGCCCGGACCCACGGCCGTACCCATGTCGGCCACCGCGCGGAAGGCCCTGCGCGATGCCCTTGCGTCGCTGCGCGGGCCCGGAGACGAGCCGGCGAAGGACGGGTCCTGAGTTGTCCGGAGGGGGCGCCAGGTCACGTTTGTGCGTGATCCCGGCGTGAGCGGACGGGGCATCCTACCGGCCACGGGGGGTCGGGACGTTAACTAATCATAAGAATTTCAATAAGAAACGGTTATATTTTCGTTAAAGTTCACCGGCCGCTCACTTCTGTGCGCGGGTTCCCGAACCGGCTTCCGGGGCGTCAACGACCGTTCCCGGCGACCCGGGCGGCACCAGGCCGCAGCTGGAGGCGGTTGGGCTTCGCGACAACTTTCCGAGAGGCGGCGTGCCCGCGCCATCCGGGCTTCAGGTTCGGGACAGGGAAAGCCAGCGGCCGAGCAACCCGGCGGCGCGGGTGGATCCTGCGGGTTCCTGGAAGGCGCGCGGCCGCTCAGGCCGGCAGCGGTTCGCCGTAGGCGAGCGGGGAGGCGTCGGCCGGCTCGGGAAAGGTCACCTCTTCCCAGGCCGAGCGTTCGGCCAGCAGCGCGCGCACCAGCTTGTTGTTGAGCGCGTGGCCGGACTTGTAGCCCTCGAAGGCGCCGATGACGGCGTGGCCGGCCAGGTACAGGTCGCCGACCGCGTCGAGGATCTTGTGGCGGACGAACTCGTTGGCGTAGCGCAGGCCGTCGTCGTTGAGCACGCGGAACTCGTCGAGCACGATCGCATTGTCCATCGAGCCGCCGAGGCCGAGGTTGCGCTCGCGCATGTACTCCAGGTCGCGCATGAAGCCGAACGTGCGGGCGCGGCTGACCTCGCGGATGTAGTTCTCGGTCGAGAACTCCACCACCGCGCGCGACTGCGAGGTGGGGATGGCCGGGTGGTCGAAGTCGATGGTGAAGCCCAGGCGGAAGCCGTCGTGCGGCTCGAAGCGGGCGATCTTGTCGCCCTCGCGCACCTCGACCGGGCGCTTGATGCGGATGAAGCGCTTGGGCGCGGCCTGCTCGACGATGCCGCCGGACTGCAGCAGGAACACGAACGGCCCGGCCGAGCCGTCCATGATCGGCACCTCGGCCGAGGACAGCTCGACGTGCAGGTTGTCGACGCCCAGGCCGGCGAGCGCCGACATCAGGTGCTCGACGGTCTGCACCTTGGCGGCGCCCTGCGACAGGCCGGTGCACAGCGTGGTCTCGCTGACCAGCTCGGCGTCGGCGGGGATCTCGACCGGCGGGTCGAGGTCGACGCGGCGGAACACGATGCCATGGTCGACCGGCGCCGGGCGCAAGGTCAGGTAGACCTTCTCGCCACTGTGCAGCCCCACGCCGGTGGCGCGGATCACATTCTTGATGGTGCGCTGCTGCATGGGCGGGCGGGGGTTCGCAAGGGGCGCCACGGGGGCGGAAAACGGCCGAAGGTTAGCACGCGGCACGCTGAACCTGAACGGAAGAACCGCACGGTTCCGCGCCCTCCCGCCTCGCCCTTCGATGCGGGCGGGAACCGGAAAAATCCACCGGGCCGGCGCAGGCCCGGTGGGTCGAACGGACACGGCACCCGTCGCTGCCGACCGGCGTCGCTGCCGCGGGCGAACCCGCGGGTGGAGCGTTCGCCGCCGTCCCGCGAAAACGGGCGGCGACGACCTCGTCAGTCCGCCTGCCTGCGCAGGAACGCCGGGATGTCGAGGTAGCTGCTGTCGTTGCCGAAATCCGCGACCGGCGGGGCGGCCGGCGCGGCGGGTTCCGCGGAGCCGCCGCGGCGCAGGTTCGACGCCAGGCTGCCGGGGTTGAACGCATGGCCGGTGTCCTCGACCAGCATGCCGGTGGTGCCGTCGCGGCGGGCCTGGGTGCGGACCAGTTCGACCTGCGGCCGGCGCATGGCCTCGTGCCCGTAGCCGCGCTCCTCGTGGCGGTGCGCCTGGCGGCCGGCGTTGCGGTTCAGGCCGGTGGCCACCACGGTCACGCGCACTTCGTCCTGCATGTCCGGGTCGAGCACGGTGCCGATGACGATGGTCGCGTCCTCGCTGCCGAAGTTCTCCACCGTGCGGCCGACCTCGTCGAACTCGGCCATGGTGAAGTCCGCGCCGGCGGTGATGTTGACCAGGATGCCGTTGGCGCCGGCGAGGTTGACGTCGTCGAGCAGCGGGTTCTGGATCGCGGCCTCGGCGGCGGCCTGCGCGCGGTCGTCGCCGCGGGCGGTGCCGGTGCCCATCATCGCCAGGCCCATCTCGCTCATCACGGTGCGAACGTCGGCGAAGTCGACGTTGATCAGGCCCGGGCGCACGATCAGGTCGGCGATGCCCTGCACGGCGCCGAGCAGCACGTCGTTGGCGGCGCGGAAGGCCTGGATCATGGTCGCGTTGCGGCCAAGCACGGTGATCAGCTTCTCGTTGGGGATGGTGATCAGCGAGTCGCAGTGCTGGCCCAGCTCGTCGATGCCCTTGAGCGCCACCTGCATGCGGCGGCGGCCCTCGAACGGGAACGGCTTGGTGACCACGGCCACCGTCAGGATGCCCATCTCCTTGGCCAGCTGCGCGACCACCGGCGCGGCGCCGGTGCCGGTGCCGCCGCCCATGCCGGCGGTGATGAACACCATGTCCGCGCCCTGCAGCGCGTCCATGATCTGCTCGCGGTCCTCGAGCGCGGCCTGGCGGCCGACCTCGGGGTTCGCGCCCGCGCCCAGGCCCTTGGTGACGTTGGTACCCAGCTGCAGCTGCAGCTTGGAGCCGCAGTTCTTGATCGCCTGCGCGTCGGTGTTGGCGGTGATGAACTCCACCCCGTCGACGCTGCTGTTGACCATGTGCGCGACCGCGTTGCCTCCGCCGCCGCCGACGCCGACCACCTTGATGTTGGCGTTGGGTGCCATCTTCTCTACCAGTTCGAAATGCGCCATGTCCGTGTCCTCGTTGTTTAGTTATGTGTTGCTGTCGAAGTCCGTGTTGCCAAGTGCTTCATCGTCGTCGCCCTGCCTGCCGCCCCGGGAGCGGGAATGGGGAATGGGGCATGCGGCGCGGCGGCTTCGCCGCATCCCGCATTCCCGTTTCTCCATTGCCGCTCTTCATTCCTCTCTCCCGTCCTTCATCGCAGTTCCCGCGTTTCCTCAGAACTCGCCGCGGTACCAGTTCTTCAACTTGTTGAAGAGCGACCCGGCGCGTCCGGTGGGGATCACCGGGCGACGCGGGTGCTCGATCTGGCTGCCCATCAGCAGCAGGCCCACGCCGCTGGCGTGCACCGGGTTGTTGACCACTTCGCCGAGGCCGGTGACGTGCTGCGGGATGCCCACGCGTACCGGCATCTGCAGCATTTCCTCGGCCAGCTCGACCACGCCTTCCATCTTCGCGGCGCCGCCGGTGAGCACCATGCCGGCGCGCACGTGCTGCTCGAAGCCCGAGCGGCGCAGTTCGGCCTGCACCATCTCGAAGATCTCCTCGTAGCGGGCCTGCACCGCCTGCGCCAGCGACTGCCGCGGCAGCCGGCGCGGGGCGCGGTCGCCGACGCTGGGCACCTGGATCGATTCCTCGCTGGTGGCCAGCTGCGCCAGCGCGCAGGCGTAGCGCACCTTGATCTGCTCGGCCTCGGGCGTGGGCGTGCGCAGCATGTGCGCGATGTCCTCGGTGACCTTGTCGCCGGCGATCGGCAGGCTCGCGGTGTGGCAGATCGCGCCCTGCACGAACACCGCCAGGTCCGTGGTGCCGGCGCCGATGTCGACCAGCACCACGCCCAGCTCGCGCTCGTCTCCGGTGAGCACCGCGGTGCTCGACGCCAACGACGACAGGATCAGGTCGTCGATCTGCAGGCCACAGCGCTGCACGCACTTGCTGATGTTGGCCGCGGCCGACTGCGCGCACACCACCAGATGCGCATGCACCTCCAGGCGCACGCCGGTCATGCCGACCGGGTTGCGGATGCCTTCCTGCGAATCGTCGAGCACGTACTCGCGCGGGATCGCGTGCAGGATCTTCTGGTCGGCCGGGATCGCGACCGCCTTGGCGGCCTCGAGCACGCGGTCCAGATCCGCCCAGGTCACCTCGCCGTCGCGGATCGGCACGATGCCCGGCGAATTGCGGCACTGCACGTGGTTGCCGGAGATCGAGGCGTAGACCGAGCGGATCTCGCAGCCGGCCATCAGCTCGGCCTCCTCCACCGCGCGCTGGATCGACTGCACGGTGGACTCGATGTCGACCACCACGCCGCGCTTGAGCCCGCGCGATTCGTGCGAGCCGATGCCGATCACCTCGATCGGGTTGCCCGGGGAGTATTCGCCCACCAGCGCCACCACCTTGGAGGTGCCGATGTCGAGCCCGACGATGAGGGCCTTGTCGCCTTTGCGGTTCATGTCTGCAAGCCGTGGTTCGTGATTCGTGGTTCGTGGAAGTCGACGGCCAGGCGCAACGTGCGCCATGCCGCCCCCGCCGCTTCGCGCGCTTGCGCGAGGCCGGTCGACGGCGCGCTGCCGGGCTGCGATTCGTCGCCCCACGTCAGCGCGAACCCGTTGGTGTAGCGCAGGTCCGCGCGCGCCAGCGATTGCGGTCGCTGCGCGAGCAGGAGCGGCAGCAGGCGCGCGAAGCGGGCCAGGCGCAGCCGCGCCTCCTGGCTGCCCACCACGACCTGGGTGCCGTTGGACAGCACCAGCGACCAGCTGCCGCGGCGATCCAGCGAGACCTCGCGCACCGCGATGCCTTCCGGCGCGAACATCTCCTTCGCCTCGTTGTAGAGCGCGACGACGTCGGCGATGCGCGTCTGCGGCGCGTCGACGTCGAAGCGCGGCAACCCCTTCGGCACGTCCGCGCCGGCGATCGGGAACAGGTCGCCGTCCTCGGACAGCAGCCGGTCCTTGCCCCAGCGCGCGAACGGGCGGTGCTCGACGATCCGCACCTCCACCACGTCCGGCCAGCGCTTGCGCACTTCGGCGCGCTCGACCCACGGCAGCGCGGCCACCTCGGCCTGCGCGTCGGCGAGCCGGATCGCGAAGAAGCCCTTGCGCGCGTACGGCAGCACCGCCGCGCGCAGCTTGCCTTCGTCGACGCGCTCGAGCTCGCCGGCGACCCGCAGCGTGCGCAGCGGCCAGCGGTCGGCGCCGATCCAGCCCTGCAGCACGGCCACCACCGGCAGCGCGACCAGCGCGAGCGCGAGCAGCCAGGCGGCGAGGCGGAGGAAGGCGCCCATCAGCCGCCGCCCTCCGCCACCGAGGTTTCGAGGATCCGCCAGCACAGCGCCTCGAACGACACGCCGTAGGCGCCGGCCGACTTGGGCATCAGCGAGTGGCTGGTCATGCCCGGCGCGGTGTTGGCCTCGAGCAGCCAGTTGCGGCCGTCGCGGTCGCGCATGAAATCCACGCGCGCCCAGCCGCGCAGGCCGAGCGCGGCGAAGGCGGCCTCGGCCTGTCCGCGCGCCTGCGCCTCGCCGGCCTCGTCCAGGCCGGGGCAGATGTACTGCGTGTCCTCGGCGACGTACTTGGCGTGGTAGTCGTAGTACTCGCCGGCGGGGACGATGTGGATGCTGGCGAGCGCGCGGCCGTCGAGCACGCCGATGGTGTACTCGCCGCCTTCCACCAGCTGCTCCACCAGCAGCTCGCCGGGGTAGCGCGCGGCCAGTTCCACCGCCGCATCGAGGTCGGCGTCGCTGAAGACGCGGCTCACGCCGACGCTGGAGCCTTCCAGCGACGGCTTGACGATCACCGGCAGGCCGAGCTCGCGCGCGGCGGCGTGCACGTCGTCTCCCTTGGCCAAGCGGACCCAGCGCGGCGTCGGCAGGCCGATCGCCGTCCACACCTGCTTGGAGCGGATCTTGTCGAGCGCCAGCGCGCTGCCGAGCACGCCCGAGCCGGTGTAGGGCACGCGCAGCGATTCGAGCAGGCCCTGCAGCACGCCGCTCTCGCCGTCGCCGCCGTGGAGGATGTTGAAGACGCGGTCGAAGTGCCGGTCCTGCAGCTCGCGCACCAGGTTGGGGATGCCGTCGACGCCGTTGGCGTCGATGCCGCGCGCGCGCAGCGCCTCGAGCACGTTGCGGCCGGAGTCGAGCGAGACCTCGCGCTCGGAGCTGGTGCCGCCCATCAGCACGGCGACGCGGCCGAACACGGCCGGGTCGTCGAAGCGCGGCGGCGGCAGCACGCGGCTCACCGGTCGCCTCCGTCGAAGCCGTTCGCCGCGAGCTGCTGCGCCGCGTGGCCGATGTCGCCGGCGCCCATCATCAACAGCAGGTCGCCGTCGCGCAGCACGTCGGGCAGCACCGAGGCGAGCTCGCCGGCGCCGTTGACCACCACCGGGTCGATGCGGCCGCGCGCGCGGATCGCGCGCGCCAGCGCGCGCGCGTCGGCGCCGGCGATCGGCGCCTCGCCGGCCGGATAGACCTCGGTGAGCACCAGCGCGTCGACGTCGGACAGCACGCCGGCGAAGTCGTCGAACAGGTCGCGCGTGCGGCTGTAGCGGTGCGGCTGGAACGCGACCACCAGGCGCCGGTCCGGCCAGCCGCCGCGCGCGGCGGCGAACACCGCGGCGAGCTCCTTGGGATGGTGGCCGTAGTCGTCGACCAGCTGCACCGTCGCGCCCTGCGCGGTGGTGAGCTGCGCGAGCAGGTTGAAGCGGCGGCCGATGCCCTGGAACTTCTCCAGCGCCGAGGCGATCGCCGCGGCGGGAATGCCCAGCTGCCACGCCACCGCGGCGGCGGCCAGCGCGTTCTGCACGTTGTGGCGGCCGGGCAGCGCCAGCGTGACCGGCGTGCAGGTGCCGTCGGGCAGGCACAGCTCGAAGCGCATGCGCGCGCCTTCCTGTACCACCGCGTCGGCGCGCACCTCGGCGCTCTCGGCGAAGCCGTAGGTCATCACGTGGCGCGGCGTGTGCTCGGCCAGCTCCGCGACTTCCGGGTCGTCGATGCACAGCACCGCCACGCCGTAGAACGGCAGCCGGTGCAGGAACTCGGAGAACGCCGCGCGCACGCGCGCGAAGTCGCCGCCGTAGTTCTCCAGGTGGTCGGCGTCGATGTTGGTGACGATGGCGACCAGCGGGTTCAGGCGCAGGAAGCTGCCGTCGCTCTCGTCGGCCTCGGCCACCAGCCAGTCGCCGCCGCCCAGGCGCGCGTTGGCGCCGGCGGCGAGCAGCTGGCCGCCGATCACGAAGGTCGGGTCCATGCCGCCCTCGGCGAGCACGCTGGCCGTCAGCGAGGTGGTGGTGGTCTTGCCGTGCGTGCCCGCGACCGCGATGCCGCGGCGGAAGCGCATCAGCTCGGCCAGCATCTCCGCGCGCGGCACCACCGGGATGCGCTGCGCGCGCGCCTCGAGCAGCTCCGGGTTGTCGGGCCTGATGGCGCTGGACACCACCACGCAGTCGGTGCCCAGCACGTTGGCGGCGGCGTGGCCGCGGTGCACGTTGGCGCCGAGCTGCACGAGCCGGCGGGTGACCGCGTTGTCGGCGGTGTCCGAGCCGGACACCTGGTAGCCGAGCGTGCACAGCACTTCCGCGATGCCGCTCATGCCGACGCCGCCGATGCCGACGAAGTGCACGCGCGAGTAGCGCCTGGCGAAATCGCCTTGGGCCGCCGCGTCGCGCGCATCGAGCATCCTGCGGATCATGCGATGCGTCCCATGGTCGGTTCGACGCGCTGGCGCAGCCGGCTGGTGCCGCGCGCGGCCGCCGGGTTCGCGCCGGCCGGCGCGGGCTGCGCGGCCGCCGGCGCCTTGCCGCGCGCGACCCTGCCCTGCGGCGGCTGCGGTTCGGGCGACGGCGCCGCGCCCTCGCCGCGCAGGCGCGCGACCTGGCGCTCGGCGCGGTCGAGTTCGTACGAGACCCGCAGCAGCAGGCCGAGCGCGGCGCAGGTCATCAGCACGCTGGAGCCGCCGGAGGACACCAGCGGCAGGGTCAGGCCCTTGGTCGGCAGGATGCCGAGGTTGACGCCGATCGAGACGAACGCCTGCAGGCTGATCGCCAGCGCCACGCCGAACGCGCAGTAGCCGGCGAAGTGCCGGCGCATGCCCACGCAGCGGTAGCCGATCCAGAACGCGCGCCCCACCAGCAGCGCGTACAGGCCGACCACCAGGCAGACGCCGGCGAAGCCGAGCTCCTCGGCGATCACCGAGAAGATGAAGTCGGTGTGCGCCTCCGGCAGGTACGACAGCTTCTGCACCGAGGCGCCGAGGCCGACGCCGAACCATTCGCCGCGCCCCACCGCCATCAGCGCGTTGCTGAGCTGGTAGCCGGAGCCGAGCTGGTCGGCCCAGGGATCGAGGAACGAGGTGAAGCGGCGCACCCGGTACGGCTCGAGGATCGCGATGAAGGCGAACACCGGCAGCCCGACCACGATCGGCAGCGACATCCGCGGCAGGTTGACGCCGCCGAGCACCAGCATGCCGGCGGTGATCGCCAGCAGCAGCGAGGACGAGCCGAAGTCCGGCTGCAGCAACAGCATGGCCACCAGCGCGACCGCCACGCCCAGCGGCTTGAGCATCGCCGGCCAGGTGGCGTTGACCTCGTCGCGGAAGCGCACCAGGTAGCTCGACAGCCAGACGATGTAGAGCACCTTCACCGCCTCCACCGCCTGGAACTTCGACACGCCCAGGTTGATCCAGCGCCGCGCGCCGTTGACGCTGCTGCCCACGCCCGGCACGAACACCAGCGCCAGCAGCACGAAGCAGCCCAGCAGCAGCAGCTGGTTGTAGTGCTCGACCGTCTTGAGCTCGGTGCGCATCGCCCACACCGCCAGGCCGATGCCGATCGCCAGGAACAGCAGGTGGCGGTTGAGGAAGTAGAACGGCCCCACGTCCAGCCCCTCGCCGATCGCGATCGAGCTCGAGGCCACCATCACCACGCCCAGTCCCGCCAGCGCGATGCAGGCACCGAGCAGCCAGCCGTCGTAGCGGCCGGCGATGGCTTCGAAACGGGTGGCCTGGCGGCTGCCGTTCGATTGGGTTCCGGTCGCGTGCATGCTTCCGTCCATCAGCGCACCTTCAACGTGGCGAGGCCGACCAGCACCAGCACCACCGAGATGATCCAGAAGCGCACGATCACCCGCGGCTCGGGCCAGCCCTTGAGCTCGAAGTGATGGTGGATCGGCGCCATCCGGAACACGCGCTTGCCGGTGAGCTTGAACGAGGCGACCTGGATCATCACCGACAGCGTCTCGACCACGAACACGCCGCCCATCACCACCAGCACCAGTTCCTGGCGCACGATCACCGCGATGGTGCCGAGCACCGCGCCCAGCGCCAACGCGCCGATGTCGCCCATGAACACCATCGCCGGGTAGGTGTTGAACCACAGGAAGCCGAGCCCGGCGCCGGCGATCGCCGCGCAGATGATCACCAGCTCGCCCGCGCCCGGGATCTGCGGGATCTGCAGGTAGCTGGAGAACACCGCGTTGCCCGAGGCGTAGGCGAACACGCCCAGCGCGCACGCCACCAGCACCGTGGGCATGATCGCCAGCCCGTCGAGGCCGTCGGTGAGGTTGACCGCGTTGGAGAAGCCGACGATCCAGAAGTAGGCGACCACCACGAAGAACACGCCCAGCGGGATCGCCACCGTCTTGAGCAGCGGCACGAAGAAGGTGGTCGCCGCCGGCACCGACGGGTCCGCGGTCAGGTACAGGAACAGGCCGGCGGCGAGCCCGAACAGCGACTGCAGCAGGTACTTCCAGCGCGACTTGAGCCCGTTGGGGTCGCGGCGGACGATCTTGATCCAGTCGTCGTACCAGCCGATCGCGCCGAACGCGAGCATCACCGCCAGCACCAGCCAGACGTAGCGGTTGCGCAGGTCGCCCCACAGCAGCACCGAGGCGAGCACCGTCATCAGGATCAGCGCGCCGCCCATCGTCGGCGTGCCGGCCTTGGAGAAATGCGTCTGCGGTCCGTCGCTGCGGATCGGCTGCCCGCCCTTGTACTGCGCGAGCCTGCGGATCACCGCCGGCCCCCACCACAGCGACAGCGCGAGCGCGGTCAGCGCGCTCAGGATGCCGCGGAAGGTCAGGTAGCCGAACAGCCCGAACAGGGCGTCGAGTTGCTTCAGCCAGTGGCTGAGTTCAAGCAGCATGCGCGGTCTCCCCTTGCAGCAGCGCGGTCACCACGCGGTCCATCGCGCTGCCGCGCGACCCCTTCACCAGCACCTGCACGCGCGCGCCCTCGCCGTTCGTGGGAGCGGCTTCAGCCGCGAGCTCTTGCCCCGGCGCCGAAGAACTCGTAGCTGAAGCCGCTCCCGCGGGATCCGCTCCCGCCTGCGCCTCGAGATCGGCACGCAGCGCGGCGGCCAGCGCCGCGTGCGACTCGAACACGCGCCCGCCGGCGCCGAATGCAGCGGCCGCGGCGGCGCTCAGCGGCCCCAGCGCGTACAGCCGCGCGATCCCGGCCTCCTTCGCGCGGCGGCCGGCGGCCTCGTGCAGCGCCTGCGCGTCCTCGCCGAGCTCGCGCATGTCGCCCAGCACCAGCCAGCCTTCGCCGCTGGCCGCGGCCAGGGTGTCGATCGCGGCGTTGAGCGAGCCGGGGTTGGCGTTGTAGCTGTCGTCGACCAGCACCGCGCCGCTGCGCAGGCGATGGCGCACCAGCCGGCCGGCGACCGGCCGCGCCTCGCGCAGGCCGGCGACGATGTCGTCCAGGCCGACGCCGCAGGCCAGCGCCAGCGCCGCGGCGGCCAGCGCGTTGGCGACGTTGTGGCGGCCGGGCATCGGCACCGCGGCATCGGCTTCGCCCTGCGGCGTGGACAAGGTGAAACGGCTGCCTTCATCGCCGGCCACGATGTCGCGCGCCGACACGTCGGCGGCCGCGTCCAGCCCGAAGCGGATCAGCCGGCGGCCGTGCGCGCGCTCGGCGAAGTACGGCGCGAAGGCGTCATCGGCATTGATCACCGCGACGCCGTCGGCCGGCAGCGCGTCGTAGATCGCGGCCTTGGTGTCGGCCACGCCGAGCAGGCTGCCCATGCGCTCCAGGTGCGCGGGCGCGACGTTGTTGACCAGCGCGACGTGCGGGCGCGCGATCGCGGTCAGGTAGGCGATGTCGCCCGGCTTGCCGGCGCCCATCTCGTAGACCGCGAAATCGGCGTCGTCCGGCGCGTCGATCACCGCCAGCGGCAGGCCGATCTCGTTGTTGCGGTTGCCGGGGTTGCCGTAGGCCTTGCCGGCGCGTTGCAGGATCGACAGCACCAGCGTCTTGACGCTGGTCTTGCCGTTGCTGCCGGTGACGGCGACGACCTTGCCGGCGCGCGCGTGCTGCATCGCCGCGGCCAGCGAGGCCAGCGCGCGCTGGGTGTCGGCCACCAGCACCTGCGGCAGCGACGCGTCGACCAGGTGCGAGACCAGCGCCGCGCGCACGCCCAGGTCCGCGGCGCTGCCCACGTGGTCGTGGCCGTCGAAGCGCTCACCCTTGATGGCGACGAACAGCGTGCCGTCGCCGGCGCCGGCCTCGAGCGCGCGGGTATCGGTGGCGAGCGCGTCGATGACCACGTCGTCGCCCTGCAGGCGGCCGCCGGCCCATTGCGCGATCCGCGAGAGCGGCAGCGGCTTCATGCGCGGCCCCCGAGCAGTTCGCGCGCGACCTGGCGATCGTCGAACGGATGCTTCACGCCGGCCACTTCCTGGTAGGTCTCGTGGCCCTTGCCGGCGATCAGCACGATGTCGTCCGGGCCGGCCTCGCCGATCGCGCGCGCGATCGCGCGGCGGCGGTCGCGCTCGACCACCGCGGCGGACGGGTTCGAGAAGCCGGCGACGATCTCGGCGACGATCGCGTCGCCGTCCTCGCCGCGCGGGTTGTCGTCGGTGACGATCACGCGGTCGGCGTTGGCCTCGGCGATCGCCGCCATCTGCGGCCGCTTGCCGCGGTCGCGCTCGCCACCGCAGCCGAACACGCAGGTCAGCCGCCCGCGCAGGTGGCCGCGCAGCGACGCCAGCGCCTGTTCCAGCGGGTCGGGCTTGTGCGAGTAGTCGACCACCACCAGCGGCAGCGCCCCGTCGCCGCCCAGGCGGTTCATCCGGCCCGGGATCGGCTCCAGCCGCGACAGCACGCCGGCGATGTCGCGCGGCGGCACGCCCTGCGCCAGCAGCACGCCGGCCACCGCCAGCAGGTTGTCGATGTTGAAGCGGCCCAGCAGCGGCGAGTGCACCGGCACGCGCTCGCCCTCGAGCATCAGGTCGAAGGCGATGCCGGCGGCGTCGAGCGCGACGTTCTCCGCGCGCACGCCGGCGCCCGCGTCGCCGCGCGCGCTGGTGGCGATCGCGCGCACGCCGTCCGGGACGCGCGCGAGCAGCCGGCGGCCGTAGGCGTCGTCGAGGTTGACCACCGCCGCGCGCAGCCCGTCGCGCGCGAACAGCCGCGCCTTGGCCGCGCCGTAGGTTTCCATGTCGCCGTGGTAGTCGAGGTGGTCGCGGGTGAGGTTGGTGAACACCGCGACGTCGTAGTGCACCGCGTCCACCCGGCCCTGGTCGAGCGCGTGCGAGCTGACTTCCATCGCCACCGATTTCGCGCCCGCCTCGCGCAGCTGCGCGAGCAGCGCGTGCATCTGCAGCACCAGCGGCGTGGTGAAGCCGGTCGCGACCGCCTCGCCGTACAGCCCGGCGCCGAGCGTGCCGATGGTGCCGCTGGGCGTGCCGAGCAGCGTCCACGCCTGCGCCAGCAGCTGCACGGTCGAGGTCTTGCCGCTGGTGCCGGTGACGCCGACCATCGCCATCGCGCGCGAGGGGTGGCCGTGGAATTCGTCGGCCATCGCGCCCATGCGCGCGCGCAGGCCCGGCACGGCGATCGCGTCGGGCGGCGGCGCGGGCACGTCGTCCGGCACCGGCGGCTCGAACAGGATCGCCGACGCGCTGGCCGCGCGCGCCTGCTCGACGAAGTGCAGCCCGTGCGTGCCGAACCCGCCGATCGCGACGAAGGCGTCGCCCGGCACGATCGCGCGGCTGTCGAGCACCAGGCCGGTGATCGCCAGCGTCGGCGGCACCGCGGGCACGTCGGGCAGCAGTTCCGAGAGCAGCATCGCGCGGGTCACTGGGCACCTCCGTGCGAGCGCCGGTCGCCGATGGTCCCCGTGGCAACGACGGCGGACGGCGCTTCGCCCTGCGCCTTCGCGGGCACCAACACGCCCAATCCCTGCTTCTTCTGCGCCTTCGCCTGCTCCGCCAGCCAGGTCTCGATGTCGTCCGGCGGCACGTCCATCAGCCGCAGCGCGCCTTCCATCACGTCGTGGAACACCGGGCCGGACACCGAGCCGCCGTAGTAGCCGCGCCGGCTGGGATCGGGATCCATGATCACCACCGCCATCGCGAAGCGCGGGTTGTCCACCGGCACCACGCCGGCGAAGAACGCCGAGTAGCGGCGCGAGTAGCCGCCGCCGCTGGCGATGCGCGCGGTGCCGGTCTTGCCGGCGACGTGGTAGCCCAGGATCGCGGCGCTCTTGGCGGTGCCGCCGGGCTCGGTCACCGTCTGCATCATCTTCAGCACTTCATGCGCGATCTTCGGGTCGAGCACCTGCCGGCTTTCCTGCGGCTGGCCCTTGACGAAGGTCGGCTGGATCATCCGCCCGCCGTTGGCGATCGCGGCGTAGGCGT
>DATLJE010000022.1:0-39797 GCA_035539095.1 Luteimonas sp. | reverse complement strand
GCCACGGCGGCACTTCGTCCTTCGCGCGCGCGCGCCGGGTGCACAGGGTGGCCTGGCGTTCCGGGACCAGCTCGGTCTGCACGAACAGGTTGCTGAAGGCCGGGTGCAGCTCGTCCGAGATCGCCGCCGCCAGCACCACCTCCGCATACGTGCCGATTTCGATCGTGCGCGTCGTGCGCGCGTGGTTGGTCACGTGCAGGCGGCGCAGCTCGATGTCGTCCTCGGGCGAGACCGCGATCTCCAGGTGCGTCTCGAAGCCCTGGTGGCGGCCGCGGAACTCCGCCTTGGCGTCGGAGAAGATCGCCTCGTAGCCGGAGACCTCCACCGCCGTGGGCTGGTAGGCCGCCGACCAGAACGCACCGCTCTCGACGTCGCGCAGGTAGCACCAGTTGCCCCACTGGTCGCGCGTGCCGTCCTCGCGCCAGCGCGTCACCGCCATCCCGTGCAGGCGGCTGTAGCCGCTGCCGGCGCTGGTGAGCATGGCGTGGTAGCGGCCGTTGGACAGCATCTGCACCGCCGGTCGCGGCGAGGAAGCGTTGCGGAAGATCCGCAAACGCGTCTCCGGTACGTCCGGCGCCGCCGCGGCGCCGGCCACCTCGCCGGTGTTGGGATGGAAGGCGCCGGTGCGCGGGATGCGTTCCTGCAGCAGCAGCAGCGTGGCCTGGAACTCCGGGTCGGCCGCGAAGCGGCGCTGCATCGGCTCGTCGTGCAGCAGGTGGTCGAGCGCGAGCAGGCCCATGCCCTGGTGGTGGGCCATGAACGAGCGCACCAGCGCGCGCGACTGCCCGCGCGGCACCCGCGCCGGCGTGTAGTCGATCGCCTCGTACATGCCGTAGCGGCCGGCGAATCCCTGCGCCGCCATCCGCTGCAGGTTCGCGCATGCCTCGGCGGGCGCGACCATCAGCGCCATCATGCTGGCGTAGGGCGCGACCACGAGGTCCTGCGCCAGGCCGCGCTTGAGCCCGAGCCCCGGCACGCCGAACGCGCGGTACTGGTAGTTCATGCGCGCATCGACCGTGTTGTAGCCGGACTCGGAGATCCCCCAGGGCACGTCGCGCTGGCGGCCGTACTCGATCTGGCGCGCGACCGACGCGCGCGCGGTCTGGTCGAGCAGCGAGCCCTCGTAGCTGGGCATCACCAGCTGCGGCATCAGGTACTCGAACATCGAGCCGCTCCACGACAGCAGCGCGGGATCGCCTTCGACGTCGGTCAGCAGCCGCCCGAGCGAGAACCAGGCGTCCTGCGGCAGCTGCCCCCAGGCCACGCCGAGGAAGCTGGACAGGCGCGCCTCGGAGGCGAGCAGGTCGTAGTAGCCGGGGTCGGCGCGATGCTCCTCCACGTTGTAGCCGATGGTGAGCAGGTGGCGGCCGCGGTCGTAGAGGAAGCCCAGCTCCATCTGCGCGCACTGGCCGGCGACGTGGGCCAGGCGCTCGAGTTCGAGGATGCGTTCGCCCGCCTGCGCAGCGAGCGCGGATGCCTCCGGCGACGATGCGCCTTCGCCCGCGCGTGCGAGCCCGCGCAGCGTGGGAATCGCGGCGGCGTCGAGCCCTTGCGGCAGCCATGCGATCGCGGCCAGGGCCTCGCGGCATTGCGCCAGCAGCTTGCGCGCCCAGTACCTCGCTTCCGCCGCGTCGTCCGGCTCGCCGGTCGCCTCGGCCAGCGACTGCGCCATCTGCGCCAGCCCATCCAGCGCCTGCCGCGCGGTGCCGCACGACGCGGGCGGCGCCGCGCACAGCGCCTGCAACCGCTCGGCCAACGCCTCCCCTGCCCCGCCGGCCGCGTGCTCGCGCAGCACCCCGACGGTGTCGCGCAGGCCCTGCCAGGTCGCCGGCGCCAGCACCGGCGCGTCCGCCTGCGCCAGCAGGCCCTGGCGCAGCACCAGCAGGTGCCCGGACAGGTTGCCGCTGTCGACGGTCGACACGTACAGCGGCGGCAGCGGCTCCAGGGTCCCGGTGTCGTACCAGTTGTAGAAGTGGCCGCGATGGCGCGGCAGCGCCTCCATCGTGCGCAGCGTGTCGCCGATCCGCGCCATCATCGCGTCGGCCTGCAGGTAGCCGAAGTCGCGCGCGGACAGGTTGGCCAGCAGCGACAGGCCGATGTTGGTCGGCGAGGTGCGCCGCGCCACGATCAGCGAGGGATGCTCCTGGATGTTGTCCGGCGGCAGCCAGTGGTCGGCCGCGGTGACGAAGTCCTCGAAGAACGCCCAGGTGCGGCGCGACAGCAGCCCCAGGAACCTGCCCTGCCCCGCCGACAGCCGCCGCCCCTTACGCGCATGCGGGCGCCCGGTCCACCAGGCCAGCCACGGCGACAGCAGCCACAGCGCCAGCAGCGGCGCGGCGACCGGCAGGGACGCCGGCTGCAGCCGCGCCAGCGCGATGCCCACCGCAAGCGCGAGCGCCGGCGCGAACCACATCATCCGCAGCGCCGTGGCTGGCCCGTCGCCGAGCGTGCGCTCGACCTCGCTCGACGGGCTCCACTGCAGCATCCGTCGCCGGCTCGCGAGCACGCGCCACAGCGTGCGCGCGATCGCGTCCAGGCTGTAGAACGCCTCGTGCGGCAGGAAGGCCGCCGCCATCGCCACCCGCGCCAGGTCGTGGCCCGCGGCGCGCGCGCGGTGCAGCAGGTGCGCGCGCCAGGGCAGCTCGCGCGGCTTGTCGAGCAGCGCGGTCAATCCCGCCATCAGCGGCGCCACCACCAGCGTCGACAGCACCCACAGCGTCCAGCCCAGCGGCCGCGGCGCCAGCAGCCAGCCGAGCACGAACAGCGCCGTGGTCGCCGCCGGCACCAGGCTGCGGCGCAGGTTGTCGAGGAGCTTGCCGCGCGAGAGCATCGACAGCGGATTGCGCTCGAAGCGCCCGCCGCCGCGCGGCACCCACGGCAGCAGCCACAGCAGCAGCTGCCAGTCGCCGCGGATCCAGCGGTGGCGGCGCTTGACGTCGAGCGCATAGCGCGCCGGGTAGTCCTCGTACAGCTGCACGTCGCTCACCACGCCGGCGCGCGCGTAGCAGCCTTCCAGCAGGTCGTGGCTGAGGATCCGGTTGTCCGGGAAGCGCGCCGCCAGCGCCTGCTCGAAGGCCTCGAGGTCGTAGATGCCCTTGCCGACGAACGAGCCCTCGCCGAACAGGTCCTGGTACACGTCCGACACCGTGCGCGTGTACGGATCGATGCCCGGCTCGCTGCCGTACAGCCGCGCGTACCACGAGCGCCGCTCGCCGCCCATGCTGGTGCCCACGCGCGGCTGCAGGATCCCGTAGCCGCCGGTCACCACCCGGCGGCGCCGGTCCATTCGCGCGTGGTTGAGCGGGTGCGCAAGCGTGCCGACCAGCTCGCGCGCGGCGTCGCGCGGCAGCCGGGTGTCGGTGTCGAGAGTGATCACGTAGCGCACGCCGTGCAGTGCGGCGGTGTCGCCCACCACCAGCGAGAACGCGCTGGCGTCGCCCTCGCGCAGGAAGGCGTTGAGCGCGGCGAGCTTGCCGCGCTTGCGCTCGAATCCCATCCAGGCGCGCTCGCGCGGGTTCCACGCGCGCGGCCGCTGGAACAGGAAGAACAGGTCCTCCTCCTCGGTGGCGTGGCGCCGGTTCAGCGCATCGATCTCGCGCCGCGCGGCGGCCAGCACCAGCGCGTCCTGCGGCTGGGTCTCCTGCGCGGCGTCGGGGAAGTCGGTCAGCAGCGCGAAGCGCAGGTTGCGGTCGCGGTTGGCGAGGAAGCGGATCTCGAGCGCGTCCGCCAGCGCGCCCATCGTCGCCACGTCGCCGGCGATGGTCGGCACCACCACCAGCGTGCGCGCCTCCGAGGGAATCCCCGCGGAAAAATCCAGCCGCGGCAGCGCCCGCGGCAGCACCAGCACGGTGGCGAACCAGTTGGCGAGCACCACCGCCAGCTCGCTGAAGGCGATCACGCTCAGCGCGCCGACCAGCCACAGCACGCCGTTGCGGTCGAGCACCGCGCGCGCGTCCTGCAGCAGGCCCAGCGTGAACAGCGCGACGATCGCGGCGATCGGCAGCGCGTACGCAAGCAGCGGCACGCGCCGGACACCGGCGCGCATCCTCGCCAGCAGCCCGCCGCGCAGCGCCAGCGCGCCGTCGAGCGCCTTGCGGCCGTCGTCGACGAGGTACCAGCCCACGTGTGCGCGGATGTCGCCGGCGTCGGTCGCGTGCGCGCGGGCCAGCTCGAGCGCCGCGTGCGCGACCGCGTGCTCGTCCAGGCGGTTGCGCCGCGCGATCCGCTCGACCACGTGTCGATAGCGGTCGCGGGTGGCGAAATCCATCCGCGCATAGGTGCCGGCGGGGTCCGCGCGCAGGCTGGCCTCGACCACGCTCATCCGCTCGACGAACTCGCGCCAGTCGGTCATCGCCAGCAGGCGCAGGCTCCCGATGCTGTTGCTGATCGAGACCTGGTCGGCGGCCTGCTGCCGGTTCTCGGCCTGCACCAGCTGCGCGATGCCCTGGTCGTGGTCGGCGAGCCACTGCTCGATCCAGGTCAGCGGCAGGCTCAGCGCCGAGCCCTGGCCCTGCAGGCGCCGCACGATCTCGGCGACGAACGCGCTGCTGGGCGGCGGCTGCGAGCGCGCCATGTCGGCGATCACCAGCACCACGCTCTTCGGGTCGGATTCGGCCATCTCGGCGAAGCGGTCGCCCCAGGCCTCGGCCAGGTCGCGGTCGATCCGGCCGGCGGCAACCTGCGCGCTGACCCGGCGCAGGTTCTCGATCAGCGCCAGCCGCAGCATGATCGGGATCGCCCAAAGCTCGCCGAGCGTGAGCGGCGTCACCGACTGGTAGGCGGCGATGAAGCGGCCCAGGCTCTCGACGTCGACGCGGCCGTCGCCGTGCGAGATCGCGTTGAGCGCGATGTCGTACACCCGCGGCAGCGCGTCGGAAGGGCCGCCCTCCAGGCGCGGCAGCTCGCGGCTGTAGCCCTTGGGCAGGTGGCGGCGCGCGATCCGCACCTGTTCCTCGATCAGGTACAGGTTGTCTAGCAGCCAGTCGCCGGCGGGCGTCAGCCGGCGGTTGGCACGCGCGGCCGCGCCGAGCAGGTCGGCGGCGTGCGCGATCACCACCTCGTTGCCGCTCAGCCGCGCCAGCAGCAGGTCGGCGCGGCGCCGCGCGCTCGACCGGTGCGACTGCGCGAGCACCTTGCCGTGCCGCTCCATCTGCTCGGCGCTGAACAGCTGCGCGCGCAGCGGCGGCTCGTGCGCGGCCGGCGCGGCGTCGGCGCGGACGGCGCCGGCGCGACGCATCCGCCACCTTCCTGCCTTGCTGCCTGGCGCGCCGAGGGCGGACATCGTCGTGCGCCGGCCGCGGATCAGCCGCCCAGTTCGATCGCGACGCGATGCACGCGTCCGTCGTCCACCAGCGGCACCAGGCAGGGATCGGTGCCGAGCGGTTCGCCGTCGAGCTCGCAGCGGGCGATGCCGCCGCAGGCGCCGCGCGGGTTGGCGACCTCGACCTGGTAGCGGCTGCCGCCATGGCGGTATTCGAGCGAGAATCCGGGCCAGTCGCGCGGGATGCAGGGGTCGAGGCAAAGCCGGTCGCCCTGCTTGCGGAAGCCGAGGATGGCCTCGAGCCCGGCGCGGTAGATCCAGGCGCCCGAGCCGGTGTACCAGGTCCAGCCGCCGCGGCCCACGTGCGGCGCCACCGAGTAGACGTCGGCCGCTATCACGTAGGGCTCGACCTTGTAGCGCTCCACGCCCCCGGGCGTCGACGCGTGGTGGACCGGGTTGATCAGCGAGAACAATTCCTCGGCGCGGTCGCCGTCGCCCATCCGCGCGAACGCGAAGATCGACCACTGCGCGCCATGGGTGTACTGGCCGCCGTTCTCGCGGATGCCGGGCGGATAGGCCTTGATGTAGCCCGGGTCCTTGTCGACGTGCTGCATCGGCGGGGTGAACAGCAGCGCGAGCTTCTCGTCGCGCAGGATCAGCTGGCGGTCGACCTCGGCCATCGCCGAGCGCGCGTGCGCGGGATCGCCGCCGCCGGCGATGACGCTCCACGACTGCGCGATCGCGTCGATGCGGCATTCGCTGCTCTCGTGCGAGCCCAGCGGCGTGCCGTCGTCGTAGTAGCCGCGGCGATACCACTTGCCGTCCCAGCCGCCGGCGTCCAGGCCCTTGCGCACGGTGTCGGCGACCTGCTGCCAGCGCAGCGCGCGGTCGTGTTCGCCGCGCGCCATCGCGTGCGGCGCGAAGGCGTCGATGGTCGCGCACAGGAACCAGCCCAGCCAGCTGCTCTCGCCCCTGCCCTGCTCGCCGACGCGGTTCATGCCGTCGTTCCAGTCGCCGGTGCCGAACAATGGCAGGTCGTGCGCGCCGAGCGACAGGCTGGCGTCGATCGCGCGCGCGCAGTGTTCGTACAGGCTCGCGTCCTTGCCTGATTCTGTGGGCCGGTAGTAGGCCTCGTGCGCGCCCGGCGGCACTTCGGCGCCCTCGATGAAGGGCTGGCGGGTGTCGAGCAGCGCGGTGTCGTCGGTGGATTCCATGTAGTGGCAGGCCACGAACGGCAGCCACAGGCGGTCGTCGGTCATGCGCGTGCGGATGCCCTCGCCGCCCGGCGGCAGCCACCAGTGTTGCACGTCGCCCTCCTCGAACTGGCGACCAGCCGCGCGCAGCAGCTGCGCGCGGGTTTCATCGGGGCGCGCGACGCAGGTCGCCATCACGTCCTGCAGCTGGTCGCGGAAGCCGTAGGCGCCGCTGGCCTGGTAGTAGGCCGTGCGCGCCCAGACGCGGCAGCACAGCGCCTGGTAGAGCAGCCAGCGGTTGAGCAGCACGTCCATGGCGCGATCGGGCGTGCGCACCTGAACGGCGTCGAGAATGTCGTCCCACTGGTTCTTCGCGGCCTGCAGCACGGCATCGAGGTCGGCTTCGCGGTAGCGCCGCACCAGCGCGCGCGCGGCCGCCTCGCCGTCGGCGTCGCCAAGCAGCAGCACGATCTCGTCCTCGCCATCGGCGGCGAGCTCGAGCGTGGCCTGCAGCGCGCCGCAGGGATCGAGCCCCGCGCCGGTGCGGCCGGACAGCGGCGCGCCGCCGCGCAGCGCGGCCGGTTCATCCAGGCTGCCATGGCGGCCGAGGAAGCCGAAGCGGTCGCCGGTGTGCGATTGCTGCCGCCCGCGCAGGTCGATGAAGGCCACGCGTTCGCCGAACTCCGCGCGCCAGGCGTTGCTGGCGAACAGCGCGCCGGTCTCGGCATCCGTGCCCGTGGCGATGAACGGTGCCGGCCGGGTGCCGTTCGCATCCAGCGCCCAGCGCACGAACGCGGTGACCGACAGCCGGCGCGCGCGGCCGGAACGGTTGCGCAGCCGCAGTCGCGAGATCTTCAGCCCGTCGTCGACCGGCACGTACTGCAGCAGGTCGAGCTCGATGCCGTGCTCGGCGTGGCGAAAGCGGCTGTAGCCCTGGCCATGGTGCACGACGTATTCGCCGTCGGCGTCGCCGCAGCGCGGCAGCGCGGTGGCGGTGAACAGCCGCCCGTCGTCCTGGTCGCGCACGTACAGCACTTCCTGCGGCGGATCGGAAACCGGATCGTTGGCCCAGGGCAGGAGCGGATTGCGCTGGCTGTTGGCCGACCATGCGTAGCCGCCGCCCGATTCGGTGGCGGTGAAGCCGAACTCGGGGTTGGCCACGACGTTGAGCCAGGGCATCGGCGGCAGCTTGCCGTCGCGGATGACGGTGACGTACTCGCGGCCATCGTCGGCGAAGCCGCCGTGGCCGTTGAAGAAGGCCAGGCCGTCGGTCGCGAACGGTTGGCCGGCGCCTTCCTCGCTGGCGATCGCGGCATCGGGTCGGGCCGATGCCGGCGCGATGGCGAAGGCCGTGTCCGCGTCGGGCAGCGCATCGACGTGTGCGTCCAGCGCGCCATTGCGCTGGTCGAGCACGATCCTCGCCGCGGTGGCGAGCCCGTTCACGAGCGCGTCGCCGGCTTTGTCGGCGCGCAGCGCGAACAGCCGTGGCTTGCCGTCGCGGGCCGCGTCCTGCTCGGCGTCGTCGTCGAACCGCGCCTGCACGGCCTCGCGCAGCGCGGCGGCATCGCCGCCTTCGGCGAGGACGACGAGATCGGTGTCCAGGCCGTGCCGGTTCCAGAACGCCCGCGCATGCAGGGCATCATCCACCAGCGCGAGCCCCGCCGCGTCCTGGATGCGCAGCAGCGCGATGGGGCGGTCGCCGGAGATGCCGCCGGCCCACAGCGTCGGCGGTCCGCCGGTTCCGCGCACCAGCGTCGCCGGCGGCGCGCGCAGCGCCGGATCGTCGTACAGCAGCGCGGCGGCGAGGCGCTGGAAGCGGCGCGCCTGCGACTCGTCGATGCCGATCGTCCCGAGCATCGCCTGCGCATGGCGCGAGGCGCTTTCCGAAGCGCGCGCGAAGGCGTCAGGCGCGTGCCAGCGCCGCGCGAGCGCCAGCGCCTCGTCGCGATCCGCGGCAGCGGCGGTCCACAGCGACAGCCGCGCGGTTTCGCCGGGCGCGAGCCGCACCCGGCGTCGCAGCGCGAACACCGGGTCGAGCACCGTCCCCACGCTGCCGGAGAGCGTGGCGCCCAACAGCGCCGCCGGCGTGCGCGCGTCGCGGCCGCGACCGATGAAGCGCGCGCGGTCGGTCTCCCATTCCGCCTCGCCCTCCGCCCGGCCCTCGACCTCCAGCCACTGCGCGGCGCAGGCCGACGGATCGCCGGGCGTGCGTACGCGGCGCGTGGCGACCAGCAGCTGCCGGTCGGGCAGCCACTCCGTGCGCACGAACAGCTTGGAGAAGGCGGGATGCGCGGCATCGCTGCGCTGCGGCGCCAGCACCAGTTCGTGGTAGCTGGTGACCTCGATGGTGCGCTCGCGGCCGCCACCGTTCCGGATGCTCGTGCGCCGCACCTCGACATCGTCGTCGCCGGCGACCAGCACCTCGGTGGTGGCCTCGATGTCGCCGTCGCGGCGGGCGATGACCACGCGGTCGGGATCGAAGGTCGCGGCGTACTCGTCGGCGGTGCGTCCGGTCGGCTGGTGACCGGCGGACCAGGTCTCGCCGGTGTCCACGTCGCGCAGGTACAGCCAGCTGCCCTGGTCGTCGCAGGTGGCATCGGCGCGCCAGCGCGTGATCGCGCAATCGCGCCAGTGGCCGTAGCCGGCGCCGGCCGAGGTCAGCATCACCGTGTAGCGGCCGTTGGAGAGCAGCTGCGCCCGTGGCACCGGTTGCGGGGACGGCGTAGTGGCAGCTGCGGGATCGGGCATGGACGCGGGCTCCGGGAAAGGACCTGATGTTATTGCATGGACGCGGTCATGGCCCGGTCAACGACGTGATGGTCGTCTAACGAGGCCGGGCTTACACTTCGCGCAAGGTGTCGAAGGCGATCCCCAATGGCAACGCGTGGCCGCCGGCGAGCAGCGGCGCGACCGCGACGGCGGAACGCCCGGCGCCCTGCCCCGCCCCGGGCGACGCGGGCCTCGAAGCCCTGCAGCGCGCCGCATTCGCCTATTTCCTGCGCAACCGCATCCCCGCCAACGGCCTGTATGCCGACACGTCGCGGCCGGGCTCGCCGGTCAGCATCGCGGTCGTCGGCTTCGCGCTGTCGGTCTACCCGGTGGCGGTCGAGCGCGGCTGGATCGCGCGCGGCGACGCGCTGGAGCACTGCACGGCCGCGCTGCGCTTCTTCCTCGACAGCGACCAGGGCGGCGGCGCGGAGGCGACCGGATACAAGGGTTTCTACTTCCATTTCCTCGACCGCGACGCGGGCACCCGCGTCTGGCGCTGCGAGCTGTCGATGGTGGACACCGCGCTGCTGGTCGCCGGCGCGCTCGCCGCCGCGCAGTACTTCGACGGCGACACGCAGGCCGAATCCGGCCTGCGTGCGATGGCGCGGGCGCTGTACCTGCGCATCGATTGGCGCTGGTCTCAGAACGGCGGCGCGACGATCATGCAGGGCTGGAAGCCCGAGTGCGGCTTCCTGCATTACGGCTGGGAAGGCTACAACGAAGCGATCGTGCTGTACGTGCTGGCGCTTGGCTCGCCCACGCATCCGATCGACGGCCACTGCTACCGCGCGTGGACGCGCACCTACCAGTGGGAAAACATCTACGGCCGCGACTTCCTCTACGGCGGGCCGCTGTTCGTGCACCAGTTCTCGCATGCCTGGATCGACTTCCGCGGCATCCGCGACCGCTTCATGCGCGAGAAGGACTGCGACTACTTCGAGAACAGCCGCCGCGCCGTGCACGTGCAGCGCGCCTACGCCTGCATCAACCCGCGCGGGCACGCGGGCTATGGCGCCGACTGCTGGGGCCTGAGCGCCTGCGACGGCCCCAGCGACGAGGTCCAGGGCGCCGACGCCGAGCCGCGCCGCCTGTACGGCTACGCCGCGCGCGGCGTGCCCTACGGTCCCGACGACGGCACGCTGTCGGTGCCCGCGGCGCTGGCCTGCCTGCCGTTCGAGCCGGAGCTCTCGCTGCAGGCGGTGCAGGCGATGTGCGGGCGGCATCCGGAAGTGGTACAGGAGGACGGCTTCGCCAGCGGCTTCAACGTCGACCTGCGCGACGCCGACGGCCGCGCCTGGGTCTCCCCGGGCCTGTTCGGGCTGGACCAGGGGATCGTGGTGCTGATGGTCGAGAACCACCGCAGCGGCCTGCCCTGGCGGCTGATGCGGCGCTGCGGCTGGATGGTCGAAGGCCTGCGCCGGGCGGGCTTCGAGGGCGGCTGGCTGGACGATGCCGGCGCCGCGGAGGCGGGCGCATGAGCGTGCACCGGCGCGACTCCGGCTCCGGCACGCACGTCGATGCGGCGGTCCGGCGCGAGCTGGAGGACAACCTGCATCCGAAGGACTGGCGCCAGCCTGCGCCTGCCGCGCGCTACGACCTGCTGGTGGTCGGCGCCGGCGCGGCCGGGCTGGCCGGCGCGCGCGCCGCGGCCGCGGGCGGTGCGCGGGTGGCGCTGGTTGAGCGCGACCTGCTCGGCGGCGACTGCCTCAACTACGGCTGCGAGCCGTCCAAGTCGCTGATCCGCAGCGCGCGCGCCTACGCGCAGATGCGCGGCGCGCGGCGCTACGGCGCGGTGGTGCCGGCGCGCATCGACGTCGACTTCCAGGCCGCGATGGCGCGCGCGATGCAGCTGCGCGCGCGCCTGAGCCGCCATATCGCCCTGCCGGCGCTGCAGCGGGCCGGCATCGACGTGTTCTTCGGCCATGCCTGCTTCAGCGCGCCCGACCGCCTGCGGGTCGACGACCTCGAGCTGCGCTTCGACAAGGCGCTGCTCGCCAGCGGCGCCGAGCCCGACGTGCCCGACGTGCCCGGCCTGGAGGACGTGGGCTACTTCACCAACGAAAGCATCTTTGGGATCGAATCGCTGCCGGCGCGGCTGCTGGTCATCGGCGGCGGCCCGCTGGGCTGCGAGCTGGCGCAGGCGTTCCGCTGCTTCGGCAGCAGCGTGGTGATCGTGCAGGACCTGCCGCTGTTCCTGCCGCACGAGGAGCGCGACGCCGCGCAGATCCTCTCGGTGTCCTTCGCCCGCGACGGCATCGAGGTGCGGCTCAACACCGAAGTCACCGCGATCCGGCGCGACGCCGACGGCATCCACGCCGACCTGCGCAGCGACGACTACGTGTCCGGGATCGCCGCCGACGCGGTGCTGGTCGGCACCGGCAGGATCCCGCGGATCCACGACCTCGGGCTGGATGTGGCCGGCGTCGAGCACGACCCCGTGCGCGGCGTGCACGTCGACGCCCTGCTGTGCAGCAGCAACCCGGCGATCTACGCCGCCGGCGATGCCTGCATGGAGGACAAGTACACCCACATGGCCGTCGCCACCGCGCGGATGGCGGTGGCCAACGCCCTGCACGGCGACGGCCAGCGCGTGGACGGGCTGGTGATCCCCTGGTGCACCTACACCGATCCGGAGATCGCCCACGTCGGGCTGTACGTCCGCGACGCGATCGAGCAGGACATCGCGGTGTCGACCTACACGGTGCCGATGCACGTGGTCGACCGCGCGGTGCTCGACGGCGAGGACACCGGCTTCGTCAAGCTGCACGTCGCCGACGGCAGCGACCGCATCCTCGGCGCGACCATCGTCGCCCACCACGCCGGCGAGATGATCGGGCAGGTCACCCAGGCGATGGTCTCTGGCGCCGGGATGCGCGACCTCGCGCGGGTGATCCATCCCTACCCCACCCAGTCCGCCGCCATCGGCGCGGCGGCCAAGGCCTGGTGCCGCGACCATGGCGCGTCTCCTTAGCCTCGACATTCGAACGCATTCGCACAACCGGAGGAATCGCATGGAACTCGGCATGATCGGCCTGGGCAAGATGGGCGCCAACATGGCGCAGCGGCTGGTGCGCGGCGGCCACCGCGTGGTCGGCTTCGACCCCAGGCCCGAGGCGCGCACGCTGGTCGAAGGCTTCGGCGCCGAATCGGCCGGCTCGCTCGAGGAGATGGTCGGCAAGCTGTCGGCGCCGCGCGTGGCCTGGATGATGGTCCCGGCCGGCGACGTCACCGGCAGCACGGTCGACGCGCTCGTGAAGCTGCTGTCGCCCGGCGACACGATCGTCGACGGCGGCAATTCCAACTACAAGAACACGCTCGACCGCGCCAAGGCGGTGTCCGGCAAGGGCCTGCACTACGTCGACTGCGGCACCAGCGGGGGCGTATGGGGGCTGGACGAGGGCTATAGCATGATGGTCGGCGGCGACGCGGACGCAGTGGAGCGGATGCGCCCGGTGTTCGAGACGCTGGCGCCGGCGAAGGACGCGGGCTGGGGCCGCGTGGGGCCGGCGGGTTCGGGCCACTTCGCCAAGATGGTCCACAACGGGATCGAGTACGGGCTGATGCAGGCCTATGCCGAGGGTTTCTCGATCCTGGAGCACAAGAAAGAGTTCGGCTTCGACCTGCATGCGGTCGCGGAGATCTGGCGCCAGGGCAGCGTGGTGCGCTCGTGGCTGCTGGACCTGGCGTCCGACGCGCTGGGCAAGAACCCGACGATGGACGGCATCGCGCCCTTCGTGCCGGACTCCGGCGAAGGCCGCTGGACCGTCGCCGAGGCGATCGACCTCGACGTGCCCGCGCCGGTGATCACCGCCTCGCTGATCGAGCGCCTGCGCTCGCGCGACACCGACTCGTTCGCCGACAAGCTGCTGTCGGCGCTGCGCAACGAGTTCGGCGGGCATGCGGTGAAGAAGGAGTGAGCCGCCGCGACCGGAACTGGTGATTCGTGAGTGGTGGGCAGTGTTCCGGCCCGCATGTCATCCCGAGCGCAGCGAGGGATCTGCATGGCGGGACGAAGATCCCTCGCTGCGCTCGGGATGACATCGATACGCTGCTCCGCCAACTATCACTTGCCAATCATCACTCACCAAGCGTGCGCCTCACCGCTTCAGCCGCAGCGCCCCGCCCTTGTGCACGGCGACGTGGTCGGTCCTGTCGCTCCGGATCTCGTACTGCGGGTCGTCCTCGCTGCAGTGGCGGGTGTAGCCGTGCCAGTCGAAGTCGCGCACGTGCACCCTGGTGATCGTGCCGCCGACGTGGCCGGCCTCCGAGTTCCAGCGCACGTGGTCGCCGACCTTGAACCGGTGCGCGGCCATCAGGAGGCCTTCCTGCCCAGCAGCGCCCTGGCGCGCTTGCAGGCGTTGTCGACGGTGAAGCCGTAGTGCTCGAGCATCTCGCCGCCCGGCGCGGACGCCCCGAAGCGGTCGACGCCGAGCACGTCGCCGTGGTCACCGACGTAGCGGTGCCAGCCCTGCGGCGAGCCGGCCTCGATCGCGAGCGCCGGCACCGAGGGCGGCAGCACCGAATCGCGGTACTCCCGCGGCTGGTCGTCGAACAGCGCCCAGCACGGCATCGACACCGCGCGCGCGGCGATGCCTTCCTTCTGCAACTGCTCCGCCGCGGCCAGCGCCAGGCCGGTTTCCGCGCCGGTGCCGACCAGCACCACCTCGGACTTGCCGCCTTCGGCGTCGAGCAGCACGTAGGCGCCCTTTCGCAGACCGTCGGCAGGGGCGTACCGGCCGCGATCGAGCGTCGGCACCTTCTGCCGCGACAGCGCGAGCGCGACCGGCCGGTCCGCCGCCTCCAGCGCGACGCGCCAGGCCACGGCGGTCTCGTTGGCGTCGGCCGGGCGGATCACCAGCAGCCCGGGCACGGCACGCAGGCCGGCGAGCTGCTCCACCGGCTGGTGGGTCGGCCCGTCCTCGCCCAGGGCGATGCTGTCGTGGGTGAAGACGTTGACCACGTGCAGGCGCATCAGCGCCGCCAGGCGGATCGGCGGGCGCATGTAGTCGGAGAAGATCAGGAAGGTCGCGCCATACGGGATCACGCCGCCGTGCGCGGCCAGGCCGTTGCAGATCGCACCCATCGCGTGCTCGCGCACGCCGAAGTGCAGGTTGCGGCCGGCGAAGCTCCAGCCGCCGCCGCTCGAGCCCTGCTCGTCCTCGCCGGGAACGGGCGGCGGCTCGAAGTCGCCCACGCCCTTGACCGCGGTGTACGTGGACGGATCCAGGTCCGCCGAGCCGCCGCTGAGCGCGGGCAGCCTCGGCGCGATCGCCGACAGCACCTTGCCGCCGGCCTCGCGCGTGGCCATGCCCTTGGCGTCGGCGGGGAATTCGGGAATGTCGGCATCCCAGCCGTCCGGCAGGCGCGCCTCCAGGCTGCGGCCCAGCTCGGCCGCCTCTGCGGGGAAGGCCTTCGCGTACGCATCCATGCGCGCCTGCCACGCGTCCTGCGCGCGCCGGCCCTTGTCGAGCGCCGCGCGGAAATGCGCGCGCACGTCGTCCGGCACCAGGAAGTCGGGCTGCTCCGGCCAGCCGAGGTTGCGCTTGGTCGCGGCGACGTCCTGCTCGCCCAGCGGCGAGCCGTGCGCCTTGTAGCTGTCCTGCTCGGGCGAGCCGTAGCCGATGTGGGTGCGCACGACGATCAGCGACGGTCGCGCCGCCTCGTCGCGGGCGGCCTGCAGCGCGCGCTCGATCGCCGCGACGTCGTTGCCATCCGCCACCTCCTGCACGTGCCAGTCGTACGCGGCGAAGCGCGCGGCGCGGTCCTCGGTGAAGGTGATGTCGGTGCCGGCGGCCAGGGTGACGCTGTTGTCGTCGTACAGCACCGTGAGCTTGCCGAGCTTCAGGTGCCCGGCCAGCGACGCGGCCTCCGAGGCGACGCCTTCCATCAGGTCGCCGTCGCTGGCGATCACCCAGGTGCGGTGGTCGACCACCACGTGGCCCGGCCGGTTGTAGCGCGCGGCGAGCTGCGCCTCGGCCATCGCCATGCCCACCGCGTTGGCCAGTCCCTGCCCCAGCGGGCCGGTTGTGACCTCGACGCCCGGCGTGTGGCCGCGCTCTGGATGCCCGGGCGCCTTGCTGCCCCACTGCCGGAAACGCTTGATCTCCTCCATCGGGAGGTCGTAGCCGGTGACGTGCAGCAGGCTGTACAGCAGCGCCGAGCCGTGGCCGGCGGAGAGCACGAAGCGGTCGCGGTCCGACCACAGCGGGTCGCCCGGGTTGTGCACGAGGAAATGCTGCCAGAGCGCATAGGCCATCGGCGCGGCGCCCAGCGGCAGGCCGGGATGGCCGCTGTCGGCCTTCTGCACCATGTCGACGGAGAGGAAGCGCAGGGTGTCGATGCTGCGCTGGTCGAGGGAGGCCGATGGGCTCGTGGGTGACATGGGATGTCCTCCTGTCGATGTGGAAGCGTGCCTGGCCGGCGTCCCGCTGCCGTCGCCGCATGCCCTGTCGTGCCGGACGCAGCGGGGAACCGCAGGCTGGCGGGAGGCAGGAATCCCCGCTCTGCCCGGGTCAGCAAGGCTGGCGCTAGCCCGCCTGCTCCAGCGCGGCGTCGACGATCTCCTGCGCCTCGGCGAGGATCGCCTGCAGGTGGTCGGGGCTCTCGAAGCTTTCGCCGTAGATCTTGTAGATGTCCTCGGTGCCCGACGGCCGCGCGGCGAACCAGCCGTTGGCCGCGGCCACCTTGATGCCGCCGATCGGCTGGCCGTTGCCGGGCGC
This sequence comes from Luteimonas sp., assembly GCA_035539095.1. Classification (GTDB taxonomy): domain Bacteria; phylum Pseudomonadota; class Gammaproteobacteria; order Xanthomonadales; family Xanthomonadaceae; genus Luteimonas. Next base: position 23,856 of record DATLJE010000022.1, on the reverse strand, counting down.
CTTGTCGAGCACCGCGGTGATCGGCGCGCCGGCGAGCTCGTCGGCGCCCAGCTGCCCGGGCGCGAGCTTCGACAGCGCCTTCTTCTGCGCATCGCTGGCGGCGGCCTCGACGCGGTCGAAGAACACCTCGCCGAAGTCGTCGCACAGGCCGCGGTAGCGCTGCGCCGGGTCCTGCCCGTGGCGCGCGGTGATCTCGGCGGCGAACAGCGCCGGCACGATGCCATCCTTGTCGGTGGTCCAGGCGCCGCCGTCGCGGCGCAGGAAGCTCGCGCCGGCGCTCTCCTCGCCGCCCAGGCCCAGCGAGCCGTCGAACAGCCCGTCGGCGAACCACTTGAAGCCCACCGGCGTCTCGTACAGGGCACGCCCCAGCCGCGCGGCGACGCGGTCGATCATGCTGCTGCTGACCACGGTCTTGCCGACCTTCGCGTCGGCGCGCCACTGCGCGCGGTGGCGGAACAGGTCGTCGACCATCGCCGCCATGTAGTGGTTCGACGGCAGCAGCCCCGCCTTCGTCACGATGCCGTGGCGGTCGTGGTCGGTGTCGCAGGCGAAGGCGACGTCGAAGCGGTCCTTGAGCGCGAGCAGGCGCTGCATCGCGTACGCGGACGAAGGGTCCATGCGGACCTTCCCGTCCCAGTCCAGGCTCATGAACGAGAACGTCGGGTCGACCTGCTCGCTGACCACGTCCAGCGCGATGCGGTAACGCTCGGCGATGCGCGCCCAGTAGTGCACGCCGGCGCCGCCCAGCGGATCCACGCCCATGCGGATGCCGGACGCACGGACCAGGTCGAAATCGATCGCGTTGCCGAGGTCGGCGACGTAGTGGCCGAGGAAATCGTGCTCGCGGGTGGTCGCCGCCAGCCGCGCCTGCTGCAGCGGCACGCGCGCGACCCCGCGCAGCCCGCCTTCGATCAGCGCGTTGGCGCGATCCTGTACCCAACGGGTGATCGCGGTGTCGGCGGGCCCGCCGTTGCTGGCGTTGTACTTGAAGCCGCCGTTGTCGGGCGGGTTGTGCGAGGGCGTGACCACGATGCCGTCCGCCAGCCCGGAGGCGCGGCCGCGGTTGTGGACGATGATCGCGTGCGAGACCGCGGGCGTGGGCGTGTACTCGCCGCGCTGCGAGACCAGCACGTCGACGCCGTTGGCCGCCAGCACCTCCAATGCGCTGTCGCGGGCCGGCTGCGACAGCGCGTGGGTGTCGATGCCCAGGAACAGCGGCCCGTCGATCCCCTGCCCCTTGCGGTACTCGCAGATCGCCTGGGTGATGGCGAGCACGTGGTGCTCGTTGAAGCTGCCGTCGAAGGACACGCCGCGATGGCCGGACGTGCCGAAGGCGACGCGCTGCCCGGGCTCCGCGGGATCCGGCTTGACCTCGAAATACGCCGCGAGCAGGCGGTCGACGTCCACCAGCGGCGCATCGGTCGCGGGCTTGCCGGCGAGCGGGCTGGCCTGCGTGCCCATCAGGTCTCGCCCCGCTGCTCGCGGTAGCGGCGGATCAGTGCGTTGGTCGAGCTGTCGTGGCGCAGCTCGGGCATGTCGGCCGCCGCCAGTTCCTGCGCGGCCTGCTTCGCCAGCACCTTGCCCAGCTCCACGCCCCACTGGTCGAAGGAATCGATGTCCCAGACCACGCCCTGAACGAACACGCTGTGCTCGTACAGCGCCACCAACGCGCCGAGCGCGTGCGGGGTGAGCTTCTTCGCGAGGATCGTGCTGTTCGGCCGGTTGCCCTCGAAGGTCTTGTGCGGCACCAGCGCCTCGGCCACGCCCTCGGCGCGCACCTCGTCGGCGGTCTTGCCGAACGCCAGCGCCTCGCCCTGCGCGAACAGGTTGGCCATCAGCAGGTCGTGCTGTTCGCGCAGCGGGCTGAGCGGCTCGCAGAAGCCGATGAAGTCGCAGGGCACCAGCCGCGTGCCCTGGTGGATCAGCTGGTAGAACGAGTGCTGGCCGTTGGTGCCCGGCTCGCCCCAGTACACCGGCCCGGTCGGGTAGTCGACGCGGCGGCCGTCGAGGGTCACCGACTTGCCGTTGCTCTCCATCGTCAGCTGCTGCAGGTACGCCGGGAAGCGCTTGAGGTACTGCGCGTAAGGCAGGACCGCGACGGTGTCGGCGCCGAGGAAATCGTTGTTCCAGATCGCCAGCAGCGCCATCAGCACCGGCAGGTTGCGCTCGAACGGGGTGTCGCGGAAATGCAGGTCCATGGCGTGGAAGCCGGCCAGCATGTCGCGGAAGTTTTCCGGCCCGATCGCGATCATGGTCGACAGGCCGATCGCCGAATCCATCGAGTAGCGCCCGCCGACCCAGTCCCAGAAGCCGAACATGTTGTCGGTGTCGATGCCGAAGTCGCGCACGCCTTCGGCGTTGGTCGAGACCGCGACGAAGTGCTTCGCCACCGCCGACTCGTCGCCGCCCAGCCCGTCCAGGCACCAGCGGCGCGCCGCGTGCGCGTTGGCCAAGGTCTCGAGCGTCGTGAAGGTCTTGGAGCAGACGATGAACAGCGTCTCGGCCGGATCCAGCCCGTGCACGGCCTCGGTGAAGTCGGTGCCGTCGACGTTGGAGACGAAGCCGAAGCGCATGCCGCGGTCGCTGTAGTCGCGCAGCGCCTCGCAGGCCATCACCGGGCCCAGGTCGGAGCCGCCGATGCCGATGCTGACGACGTTGCGGATGCGCTTGCCGGAATGGCCGGTCCACCGTCCGCCGCGCACGCGGTCGGCGAAGGCGGCCATTCGGTCCAGCACCTCGTGCACCTGCGCCACCACGTCGACGCCGTCGACTTCGAGGCGTTCGCCTTTCGGCATGCGCAGCGCGACGTGCAGCACCGCGCGGTCCTCGGTGCGGTTGATGTGCTCGCCGGCGAACATCGCCGCCGTGCGCGCGTGCAGCCCGCAGGCCTCGGCCAGCTCGAGCAGCAGGCGCAGCGCCTCCTCGTCGACGCGCTGCTTGGAATAGTCCAGGTACAGGCCGGCGCCCTCGGCGCTCAGCCGCTGGCCGCGGGCGGGATCGGCGGCGAACCACTCGCGCAGGTGGGTGCCGGCGATGGCCCCGGCGTGCGCGGCCAGGGCCTGCCATTGCGGGCGCCGCGTGAGCGGCGCGGGATTCGACGGCGCGTCGTCGTTCGATCGGGACGTGTCCATGGGCGGCCGCTCAGCGCGCCGCGCCAACCAGCGACTGCGCCTTGTCGGCGATGCGCTGCATCAGCTGGTGCCAGGACTTCACGAAGGCCTCGGCGCCCTCGCGCTGCAGGCGCGCCGCCAGTGCGTCGACGTCGACGCCCGCCTGCGCGATCTTCTCCAGGGTCGCCGCGAAGTCGCCGCCGTCTTCGGCCATCGCGCCGCGCACGGTGCCGTGGTCGGCGAACGCGCGCAGGGTCTTTTCCGGCATCGTGTCGACCGTGTCCGGCGCGGCCAGCGCCTCGATGTAGAGCGTGTCGGGCGCGTTCGGATCCTTGGTGCCGGTGCTCGCCCACAGCAGGCGCTGCGGCCGCGCGCCGGCGGCGGCCAGCTTCTTCCAGCGGTCCGAGGCCAGCAGCTCGCGGTAGGCGCGATAGGTCTGCTGCCCCACGGCGATGCCCAGGCGGTTGTGCAGTTCCTGCGGCAGCGCGTCGGCGCTGGCCTTGTCCCAGCGGCTCACGAACAGCGAGGCCACCGAGCCGACCACCGGGTCGAGGCCGGCCTCGATGCGGCGCTCGATGCCGCGCAGGTAGGCGTTGGCGGACGCCAGGTACTGCTCGGTCGAGAACAGCAGGGTCACGTTGATCGGCACGCCGGCGAAGATCGACGCTTCGATCGCCGGCACGCCCTCGGGCGTGCCGGGGATCTTGACGTAGAGGTTGTCGCGTTCGGCCTGGGCGTTGATGCGCGCGGCGGCCGCGACGCTGCCGGTGGTGTCGTGGGCCAGCAGCGGCGAGAGCTCCATCGAGACCCAGCCGTCGACGCCGCCGCTGGCATCGAACGCCGGGCGGAACAGGTCGGCCGCGCGACGCAGGTCCTCGAGCGCGAGCTCGACGAACAGCGCCTCGTCGCGCTTGCCCGCCGCGGCCTTGTCGCGGATGCCCTGGTCGTAGCTGTCGCCGCCGCCGATCGCCTCGTCGAAGATCGTCGGGTTGGAGGTCAGCCCGGTGATGCCGTACTCGGCGATGTAGCGCGCGAGCGTGCCGTCGTCGAGGATCGCGCGGGTGATGTTGTCCAGCCACAGGCTCTGGCCGAGGTCGCGCAGTGCTTTCAGGTGGTTCATGGGATGTCCTGTGTCGATGCGTGCGCCGCGCCGGCCACGGCCGGCCGCGGGATGGAATGCGTGGGGAGGAATTGTTGCAGGTCGAGGCCGCGCAGTGCGCCGATGCCGTCGATGGCGAGGTCCGGCGGCGGCTCGATCGCCCGGCCGGCGGCTTCGGCCGCGTAGTGGCCCTGGCGCACGAACACGGTCGTCAGGCGCGCGCCCATCGCCGCCTTCATCGCGGCCAGCAGCCCGGGCTTGTCGTCGACCATCACGTAGTGGCGCGCCGGGTGGCGGCGCTGCACCGAGTCGAGCATGCGTTCCTTGTGCAGGTAGACGAGCACCCTGCCTTGCACGGCGTCCCACAGCCCGGAGCGCTGGATCTTGCGCGGCTGGAACACCACGTCGCCGTCCGACAGCACCACGGGCGTGCCCAGCGTGGACAGCCACTCTACCGCTTCCAGCGCGCCGGCGTAGACCCGCTCGGCGAACGGGTAGTCGAGCATGAAGGCCGACATCCGCAGCAGGTCGGGATCGTCGTCCAGGCCCTCGCGGAAGGCCTGCAGCGCGGCGAGGTAGTCGGCGTAGCCCAGCCGCGCGCGCTCGCTTTCGTAGGCCGTCCAGTAGCGGTCGCGCCCGGTGTCGCCGAAGTCGCGCAGCAGGCGCGCGTCGAGGTCGGACTTGAAGCGGTCGTTGTCGAGCAGGGTGTTGTCGACATCCAGCAGGAACACCACCGCATCGGCGTCGCGTGCCGTCAGCATGGGTCGCTGGTTTCCGGTTGCGGGTCGTGCCAGCCCTCCTTGCCGGCGACGATGGACGCCGCCGAGGCCGGCCCCCAGGTGCCCGGTTCGTAGGGCTCGACCTTCGGATGGTCCTGCAATACGGGGTCGACCACGCGCCAGGCGGCTTCCACCGCCTCGTCGCTGGTGAACAGCCCGGAATCGCCGCGGATCGCGTCGCCGAGCAGGCGCTCGTACGGCGACTTTTCCTCCTCGTGCTGGTGCCGGGCCAGCAGCTCGACGTCCTCGCCGCGCATCTCGTCGCCGGCGCGCTTGACCCGCACCGCGGCCGAGATCACCACTTCGGGCCCAAGGCGCAGGCGGAAGCAGTTCGAATGCGCCGGCAGCACCTCGTCGAAGATCGCCATCGGCGGGCACTTGAGGTCCACCACCACCTCGGTCGCGGTGAGCGGCAGGCACTTGCCGGCGCGGATGTAGAACGGCACGCCGGCCCAGCGCCAGGTGTCGATGTCCAGGCGCAGCGCGGCGAAGGTCTCCACGTCCGAACCCTTCGCCACGCCCGGCTCGTCGCGGTAGCCGCGGAACTGCCCGCGCACCACGTGCCCGGGCTGCAGCGGTCGCATCGCGCGGAACAGGCGCAGCTTCTCGGCGCGGATCGTCGCCGGCTCGCGCCCGGCCGGCGCGTCCATCGCCAGCAGCGCGACCACCTGCAGCAGGTGGTTCTGCACCACGTCGCGGATCGCGCCGACGCCGTCGTAGAAGCCGCCTCGGCCCTGCACGCCGAACGCCTCGGCCATGGTGACCTGCACGTTGTCGACGTAGGTGCGGTTCCACACCGGCTCGAGGAAGGCGTTGGCGAAGCGGAAGTACAGCAGGTTCTGCACCGCCTCCTTGCCCAGGTAGTGGTCGATGCGGAAGATCGAGGCCTCGTCGAACACTTCGTGCAGGGTGGCGTTGAGGGCGCGCGCCGAGGCCAGGTCGCGGCCGAACGGCTTTTCCACCACCACCCGCGCGCCGCGCGCGCTGCCGCTGGCGTCGAGCCCGCGCACCACGGTGCCGAACAGGTCGGGCGGGATCGCCAGGTAGTGCAGTGGCCGCTGCGCGTCGCCCAGCGCCTTGCGCAGGCGCTCGAAGGTGGCCGGGTCGTTGTAGTCGCCGTCGATGTAATCCATCCGCGCCGACAGCGCGGCGAACGCCTGCTCGTCGACGCCGCCGTCGTCGTGCGCGAGGCTGTCGCGCGCGCGTTCGCGCAGCTGGTCGACGTTCCATCCCGCCCGCGCGACCCCGATCACCGGCATGTCGAAGCCGCCGCGCGCGACCAGTGCCTGCAGCGCCGGGAAGATTTTCTTGTACGCGAGGTCGCCGGTGGCGCCGAAGAAGACAAATGCGTCGGAAGCGGAGGGCAAGAGGGTTCCAATGCGAGGACTCAGCCCGGCGAATGCTAGCGGCGGCGGGGTTAACAACGGGTCATCGGACGACGACCGCCGCCGTCATCGCTGCCGCGCGGCCAGTTGCCCGAGCGTCGCCAGCGCCGATTCGATGCGCGGTTCGAGCGGATGCCCGCAGTTGAGCCGCAGGCAGTGGCCGAAGCCGCGGCTGGCCGAGAACATCGGACCCGGCGCGATGCTGATCCCGAGTCGCGACGCTTCGCGCTGCAACGACAGCACGTCGCCGCCGGGCGGCAGCTCGATCCACAGGAAGTAGCCGCCGCCCGGACGGGTGACCCGCGTCCCGCGCGGAAAGTTCCGCGCCACCAGCGCGATGTATTGCGCCTGCTGCGCCGCCAGCGTCCGCCGCAGCCGGCGCAGGTGGCGGTCGAAGCCGCCGCCCTCGAGGTAGCGCGCGAGCCCGATCTGCGCCGGCACGTTGGTGTTGAGGGTGGTGGTGAGCTTGCGCCGCGCCACCGCCTGCGCCTGGCGCCCGGCCGCGACCCAGCCGATGCGGTAGCCCGGCGCCAGCGACTTGGAGAACGACGAGCAGTGCATCACCAGCCCGTCGCGGTCGAAGGCCTTGGCCGGCGGCACGCGGCGGGCGCCGTGGTGCAGTTCGGCGTAGACGTCGTCCTCGATCAGCGGGATGCCGTGGCGCGCCAGCAGCGCGACCAGTTCGCGCTTGCGCTCGTCGGGCATGGTGCAGCCGAGCGGGTTCTGGAACGTCGGCATCAGCCAGCAGGCGCGCGGCGCGTGGCGTTCGATCGCCGCCTCGAGCGCGCCGAGGTCGACGCCGTCGCGCGGGTGCGTCGGCACCTCGACCGCGCGCAGGCCGTTGCGCTCCAGCGACTGCAGCGTGGCGTAGAAGCATGGCGATTCGACCAGCACCGCGTCACCCGGCCTGGTGACGGCCGACAGGCACAGGTTCAGCGCCTCGAGCGCGCCATTGGTGACCACGATCTCGTCGGCCGCCACGTCCATGCCGTCGATCAGGTAGCGCAGCGCGATCTGGCGCCGCAGCGCGGCGTTGCCCGGCGTCAGGTCGTCCACCGTGCTCCACGGGTCCAGGTGCACGGCCGCCGACGCCACCGCGCGCCCCACCCGCTCGAGCGGGAACAGCAGCGGGCTGGCGAAGGCCGAGCCCAGCGGCACGACGTCGTGCGCCATCGCCGACTCGAGCACCTCGAACACCAGCGCGCTGACATCGACCTCGCGCGACTCGCCGTCGGGCCGCGAGGCCGCTTCCGGCTCCGGCGGCAGCCGCGCGGCCGCCTGCGCCACGTAGTAGCCCGACCGCGGCCGCGACTCGACCAGCCCGCGCGCCTCGAGCAGGTAGTAGGCCTGGAACACCGTCGACGGGCTGAGCCTGCGCGCGGCGCTGGTGGCGCGCACCGACGGCAGGCGCTGGCCTGGCGTGAGCAGGCCGGCCTGGATCGAGCGTGCGATGTCGTCGGCCAGGGCCTCGTAGCGCTTCACGGCAGCCCTCCCGCGCCATCCCTCTAGGTATCTGATCCGGTTTTTATTCCGGAAACTGATTCTATTGAATCTGATCCGGTTGGCCTAGCATGCCGCCCGTGCCGCCCCGGTCCCGCGCCACCGGGGCGGATCCCCTCCCGGCGCCGAGCCCGCATCCATGAAAACCCTGCTGATCGTCGGCTTCCTCGGCGTGATCGTGTACCACCTCGGCGCCGGCCTGTACTACATGCTGGTCGACAAGGGCGCCACCACGCGCACCGTCAACGCCCTCACCCGCCGGATCGGCTTTTCGGTGCTGCTGGTGCTGCTGGTCGCGGCGGGCATCGCCGGCGGCCTGATCCAGCCGCACGGGGTCGGGAGCTGACCGCGCACGAATGCACCGTCCCGGTCCCTGCCCCATCGCCGCGGCCGGGGGATTGATCCAAATCAAGTCGGCGGTCCGTCGCCTCGGGGACAATTCCGCGGCAGCGAAATCAAGGTGTTTGCATGAACATAGAAGCGGCGCAGCCCGCCCTCCCGGGCGCTGCGGACGCGGGGGCGCGCGCCGAACCCGCCGGCAGCTACAACGACAAGGTGGTGCGACAGTTCGTCGCGGCGACGATCCTCTGGGGCATCGTCGGCATGGCCGTGGGCGTGCTGATCTCGGCGCAGCTGTACTGGCCGGCGCTGAACTTCGACATCCCCTGGCTCAGCTACGGCCGCCTGCGCCCGCTGCATACCAATGCGGTGATCTTCGCCTTCGGCGGCTCGGTGCTGTTCGCCACCTCGCTGTACGTGGTGCAGCGCACCTGCCACGTGCGGCTGGTCTCCGACCGGCTCGCCGCCTTCGTGTTCTGGGGCTGGCAGGCGGTGATCGTGGCCGCGGCGATCACCCTGCCCCTGGGCATGACCCAGGGCAAGGAGTACGCCGAGCTGGAATGGCCGATCGACATCCTGATCGCCATCGTCTGGGTCGCCTACGGCGTGCTGTTCTTCGGCACGATCGCCAGGCGGCGCGTCAAGCACATCTACGTGGCCAACTGGTTCTTCGGCGCCTACATCATCGCCGTGGGCATGCTGCACATCGTCAACAACCTGGCGCTGCCGGCCAGCCTGTCGAAGTCGTACCCGGTCTACAGCGGCGCGGTCGACGCGATGGCGCAGTGGTGGTACGGGCACAACGCGGTGGCGTTCCTGCTGACCACCGGCTACCTGGCGATGATGTACTACTTCGTACCCAAGCAGGCCGGGCGGCCGATCTACTCGTACCGCCTCTCGATCGTGCACTTCTGGGCGCTGATCTCGGTCTACATGTGGGCCGGCCCGCACCACCTGCACTACACCGCGCTGCCGGACTGGGCGCAGTCGGTGGGCATGGTGTTCTCGCTGATCCTGCTGGCGCCCAGCTGGGGCGGCGCGATGAACGGCATCCTCACGCTCTCGGGCGTCTGGTACAAGCTGCGCACCGACCCGATCCTGAAGTTCCTGATCGTCGCGATCAGCTTCTACATGATCGCCACCTTCGAGGGCCCGATGCTCTCGATCAAGACGGTCAACTCGCTCAGCCACTACACCGACTGGACCGTGGGCCACGTCCACGCCGGCACGCTGGGCTGGGTGGCGATGATCTCGATCGGCTCGGTGTACTCGCTGCTGCCGCGCCTGCAGGGCCTGAAGCAGATGTACTCGGTGAAGATGATCGACGCGCATTTCTGGATGCACACGCTGGGCGTGGTGTTCTACATCGCCTCGATGTGGATCGCCGGCGTCACCCAGGGCCTGATGTGGCGCGCCACCAATCCCGACGGCACGCTCACCTACAGCTTCGTCGAGTCGCTCAACGCCACCTATCCCTATTACCTGGGACGCCTGTTCGGTGGCCTGCTGGTGCTGGCCGGCATGTGCCTGATGGCATGGAACATGTACCGGACGATGCAGCTGGCCAGGGCGCCGGCCCCGAACCCGGTGCTGCCCCCCGACGCGGCCGAAGCGCGCGCCTGAGGACGACATGAGCAACCACGGACACGAGAAAGTCGAGAAGAACATCGGCCTGATGGCGGTGCTGATCACGGTCGCGCTGTCGCTGGGCGGACTGGCCGAGATCGTCCCGCTGATGTACCAGGCCGAGGCGATCAAGCCGCTGCCCGGCATCGAGCCCTACCCCGCCCTGCAGCTGGCCGGGCGCGACGTCTACGTGCGCGAGGGCTGCTACAACTGCCATTCGCAGATGATCCGCACGCTGCGCTTCGAGACCGAGCGCTACGGCCACTACTCGCTGGCCGGCGAGTCGGTGTACGACCGCCCGTTCCAGTGGGGCTCCAAGCGCACCGGCCCGGACCTGGCCCGCGTGGGCGGCCGCTACTCGGACGACTGGCACCGCGTGCACCTGGTCAACCCGCGCGACGTGGTGCCCGAATCCAACATGCCGGCGTTCCCGTGGCTGGCGAAGAACCGGCTCGACGGCGCCGAGGTGGCGGCGCACATGCGCGCGCTGCAGCGCCTGGGCGATCCCTACACCGACAAGCAGATCGCCAGCGCGGCCGACGACGTGGCCGACAAGACCGAACTCGACGCCGTGGTCGCCTACCTGCAGGCGCTCGGCAAGCACGCACCGCGGGGGCAGTGAGCCATGTTGTCCGGAATCGTGACCTCGATCCTGCTGCTGCTGTTCCTGGTCGGCTGGGCCTGGGCGTGGAGCCCGCGTCGCAAGCCCGAGTTCGACGCCGCGGCGAAGCTCGCGCTTGACGACATCGCGCCGGACACGCCCGGCGACGGCGCGCAGGAGGACCGCCCGTGAGCCCCGGCTGGTCGTGGTACGTCATCGCCCTGGTCGTGCTGAACCTGGGCGGCTGCGTGTGGCTGCTGCTGTGGACCTCGAGGCGCCGCCCCGGCGACCCGAAGCCGGAGGAGACCAGCCACTACTGGGACGGCGACATCACCGAATACAACAAGCCGATGCCGCGCTGGTGGATCAACGGGTTCTACCTGCTGCTGGCGTTCTCGGTGGCCTACATCTTCTGGTTCGGCGGCCTCGGCGGCTACGAGGGCTACAGCAAGTGGAGCTCGGCGCGCGAGCACGCGCTGGCCAAGGCGGCCGACGACGCGCGCCTGGAGGAAACCTTCGCGCCGTACAAGGGCCGCCCGATCGACGCGATCGCCGCCGACCCGGAGGCGGTGAAGCTGGGCCAGGCGATCTTCAACAACAACTGCGCCACCTGCCACGGTTCCTCCGCGCAGGGCGCGATCGGGTTTCCCAACCTGCGCGACGACGTCTGGCACTGGGGCGGCAAGCCCGAGGACATCCTCGCCACCGTCCTCGACGGACGCGAAGGCGTGATGCCCGAATGGGGCACGGTGCTCACCGGCATGGGCGGCGACAGCGCGGTGATCTCGGTGGTGGCCTACGTGCGCTCGCTGTCCGACCCCGCGCGCAAGGGCGACTACCTCGCGGTGCAGGGCCAGCGCCTGTACGAGGGCGTGTGCGTGGCCTGCCACGGCGTCGAAGGCAAGGGCAACCAGGCCCTGGGCGCGCCGGACCTGACCGACGACTACTGGCTCTACGGCGACAGCACGGCGCAACTGAGCGAAACGATCGCCAGGGGCCGCCACGGCGTGATGCCGGCCTGGCGCGATATGCTCGGCGAGACCCGCTCGCGGCTGGTCGCGGCCTACGTGTGGTCGCTGTCGCACCCGCAGGGCGCCGACGCCGCGCCTCCGGAGAAGGAAGCCGCACGCCAGTGACCGACTTCACCACGCCCCGCTTCGACCACCCGCCCCGCCCGATGGCCCAGCGCGTCGGCGCGATCCTGTGGCCGAGCTTCTTTTCCGCGGGCGTGGCGACGATGGCGTTCTTCGCCTTCGTCGACCCGCTGGCGCTGCGCGACATGACCTTTCCGTCGCTGCCGATGACGCGCGGGCTGGGCTACACCATCGGCTTCTTCATGTTCTGGGTCGCGACCGCGTCGTCGAGCCTGTTCACCTGGATCCTGCTGCGCCCGGCCAGCCGCTTCAACCGGCCGATCCCGCACAAGTGAGCGCGTCGCGATGAGCCGGAACATCGAACTGGAGCTGCTCGACGAGGGCGGCTCGGCCTACGTCAGCGAGCGCAAGGTCTACCCGCGCGACGTGTCGGGCACGCTCAACCGCCTGCGCGTGGCCGCGGTGTTCTGGCTGCTGGGCATGTACTACCTGTTCCCGTGGCTGAGGTGGGACGGCCACCAGGCGGTGCTGTTCGACCTGCCGGCGCGCAAGTTCCACGTGTTCGGGCTGACGTTCTGGCCGCAGGACTTCACCTTCCTGGCGATGCTGCTGATCATCCTGGCGCTGGTGCTGTTCTTCGCCACCGCCCTGCTCGGCCGCGTGTGGTGCGGCTATGCCTGCCCGCAAACCGTGTGGACCGAGGTGTTCCTGTGGATGGAACGCTGGACCGAGGGCGACCGCGCGAAGCGGATGAAGCTCGACGCCGGCCCGTGGACGCGCGAGAAGCTCCTGCGCAAGGGCGCCAAGCACGCGCTGTGGCTGGTGTTCGCGCTGTGGACGGGCTTCACGTTCGTCGGCTTCTTCACCCCCATCGTGGACCTGGGCGCGCGGCTGTGGCCGTTCGGGTGGAACGGCTGGGAGGTGTTCTGGGTGCTGTTCTATGCGCTGGCCACCTGGGGCAACGCCGGCTTCCTGCGCGAGCAGGTGTGCAAGTACATGTGCCCGTACGCGCGATTCCAGGGCGCGATGTTCGACCGCGACACCCTGATCATCGCCTACGACCCGATGCGCGGCGAGCCGCGCGGGCCGCGCAAGCGCACGCTCGGCAGCGTGTTCGCGCGCGTGCGCGGGCTGCTCGACGTGGCCACCGCCTACGACTACGTGTTCCGCGCCACCCGCCACCCGAGCGCGGCCGACAACCGCCTGCAGGCCGCCGGCACGATCATGCTCGGCGACGCCGGCGCCGAGGCCAGGCCGCTGCCGAAGTTCGCGCCGGAGGAGCTGGGCGACTGCATCGACTGCACCATCTGCGTGCAGGTCTGCCCGACCGGCATCGACATCCGCAACGGCCTGCAGTACGAGTGCATCGCCTGTGGCGCCTGCATCGACGCCTGCAACGACGTCATGGACAAGATGGGCTACCCGCGCGGCCTGATCCGCTACACCACGCAGAACGCCATCGACGGCGGCAAGACGCGCGTCGCGCGCCCGCGCATCCTGGTCTACACCGTGCTGCTGGTGGCGCTGGTCGGCGCCTGGGCCTGGGGCGTGACCACCCGCAGCAGCCTGATCGTCGACGTGCTGCGCGACCGCAACGCGCTCTACCGCAGCGGCGCCGACGGGCGGGTCGAGAACGGCTACACGCTCAAGCTGGTGAACAAGGCCGGGCAGGCGCGCGATTTCACCGTCGAGGTCGAGTCGAAGACGCCGGGCATCGCGATCGCCGGCCTCGAGCAACCCGTCCACGCCGACGCCGAGGAAGTGCTGTCGCTGCCCCTCGTGCTCAGCGCGCCGGCGACGGTCAAGGGCCGCCAGGACGTGGTCTTCACGATCCGCAGCCAGGATGGCGGCGCCAGCGAAACCGTCGAGAGCACCTTCTTCGGGCCGATGTGATGGACGAGAAAAAACGCCACGCCCTGCGCGAGCCGATGGTCTGGCTGGTGATCGCCCTGCCGCTGGCGGCGGTGATCGCCAGCATCTGGCTGGTGGTCGCGTCCTCGCGCGGCGGCAGCGTCGACTCCGTCGCCGACGAGGTGCAGCGCACCGGGCAGATCCAGGTCACCGACCTCGGGCCCGACGAGCGCGCCGCACGGCTCAAGCTCGGCGCGGTGCTGCAGTCGGAGAACGGCATGCTGCGGGTGTTCCCGGCCGGCGGCCGGTTCCGCCGCGACACGCCGCTGCGCCTGACGCTGCTGCACCTGTACAGCGAGGACGCCGACCAGGTGCTGGTCCTGCAGCCCGACAAGCTCGGCTGGCACGTCGAGCACGCGGCCGAAGCCGGCCACGACTGGAACCTCCAGCTCACCGACGAAGCCGGCAGCTGGCGCCTGCGCGGACGCCTGCCGCGCGGACAGCACGCCGCGCACCTGGGACCCGCGCTGGAAGCGAAGTGAACGCAAGGCCAGACACCGCCTGCTTCCACTGCGGCGAGCCGCTTCCACCCCATCCGGCCACCGCGACCATCGACGCCGCGACGCGCGCGTTCTGCTGCGAGGGCTGCGCCGGCGCAGCGCAGTGGATCCGCGACGCCGACCTGGGCGACTACTACGCCCTGCGCAGCGCCCCGGCCGGCCAGGTGGGCACCGAGCCGGTCGATTTTTCCGCCTGGGACCGCGACGACCTGCTGCACGAGCACGTGCACGCCGTGGCCGGCGGCCGCGAGATCACCGTGCTCACCGACGGCATGCGCTGCGCCGCGTGCGCCTGGCTGATCGACCGCGCCCTGCGCCGCGAGCCGGGCGTGCTCGATGCCGGCGCGAATGCGGTCACCGGCCGCATCCGCATCGCCTGGGATCCGGACAGGACGGTGCTGTCGTCGCTGCTGCGGCGCGTGGCCGCACTCGGCTACCGGCCGTACCTGAGCGGTGGCGAGGCCCGCGAGCAGGCGCGTCGCGCCGAGCGCAACCGCTGGCTGCTGCGCCTGGGCCTGGCCGGGCTGGGCACGATGCAGGCGATGATGTTCGCCGAGGCGCTGTACCTGGATTTCGACAACGAGATGCCGGTGGCCACGCGCGACTTCTTCCGCTGGATCACCCTGCTGGTGTCCACGCCGGTGGTGTTCTGGGCCGGCTGGCCGTTCATCGCCGGCATGCTGCGCGAGCTGCGCGGCCGTCGCCTGGGCATGGACACGCTGATTGCCGGCGCCACCCTGCTCGCCTGGGGCGCGAGTTTCGTGGAAACCGTGCGTGGCGGCGTGCACGTGTGGTTCGACGCGGCGGTGATGTTCGTGTTCTTCCTGCTCGCGGCGCGGATGCTGGAGCAGCGCGCGCGCAACGTCGCCAGCGCGCAGGTCGATGCGCTGGCCCGCGCGCGTCCCGTGATCGCGATGCGCGAGCTGCCCGACGACACGCGCGAGGCGGTGCCGGTCACGGCGCTGCGCGTCGACGACGTCGTGCGCGTGGCCGCCGGCGACGTGCTGCCCGCCGACGGCCGCCTGCTCGACGACGGCGCGAGTTTCGAGGAGGCGCTGCTCACCGGCGAATCCACCCCGGTGCGCAAGCCGGCCGGCGCCGACGTGTTCGCCGGCACCGTCTGCCGCGAGCGGCCGGCGCGGGTGCGCGTCACCGGCGTCGGCCCCGACACCCGGCTGTCGCAGCTGGCGCGCCTGGTCGAGCACGCGCAGGCGCACCGCCCGCCACTGGCGCGCCTGGCCGACCGCATCGCCGGCGGGTTCGTCCTCGCCCTGCTGCTGGCCACGCTGCTGGTGTGGCTGGGCTGGCGCATCCACGATCCTGCGCGCGCATTCGAGGTCACGCTCGCGCTGCTGGTGATCAGCTGCCCCTGCGCGCTGTCGCTGTCGATCCCCGCCGCGCTCGCGGTCGCCCACGGCGCGCTCGCGCGGATCGGCGTGCTGGCGCTGCGCCCGGACGCGCTCGAAACGCTGGCCGAAGTCAGCGACGTGGTGTTCGACAAGACCGGCACGCTCAGCGACGGCCGGCCGCAGCGGGCCACGGTGGACGGCTTCGACGGCTTCGACACGCAGACGGCGTTGCGCATCGCCGCCGCGCTCGAGCGCGACAGCGGCCATCCGCTCGCGCACGCCTTCGCCGACGTGGAAGGCGCGCCGCCTGCGAGCGGGGTGCGCGCGGTGCCGGGCGCCGGCATCGAGGGCATGGTCGACGGCGTCGCCTGGCGCCTGGGGCACGCCGGTTTCGCCTGCGGGCGCGACGACGACGGTGCGCTCTGGCTGGGCGATGGCCGGCGCGGCGTCGCGCGCTTCGCCGTGCAGGAGTCGTCCCGCGCCGAGGCCGCCGAGGCGCTCGCCGCGCTGCGCGCGCAGGGCCTGCGCCTGCACCTGTCCAGCGGCGACTCGACCGCTGCGGTGGCGCGCTTCGGCAACGCGCTGGGCATCGACGACGTGCATGCGCGGCAGACGCCCGAGCAGAAGCTCGCCTTCGTGCGCGCCTTGCAGGCCGACGGCCGCCGCGTGGCGATGGTCGGCGACGGCCTCAACGACGCGCCGGTGCTGGCCGGCGCCGACGTGTCGCTGGCGGTGGCCGACGGCGCGGCGCTGGCGCAGCGCGCGGCGGACCTGGTGGCCACGCATCCGTCGTTGATGCGGATTCCCGAGGCGGTCGAACTCGCCCGCCGCACGCGCCGGATCATCCGCCAGAACCTGGCCTGGGCGCTGGGCTACAACCTGCTGGCGCTGCCGCTGGCCGCGGCCGGCATGGTCACGCCGTGGCTGGCCGCGCTGGGCATGGCGGCCTCTTCGCTGGCGGTGACGCTGAACGCACTGCGGCTGGCGCCGCGACGCAGGCCGCGGTCGCAGGCGGCAGCTGCGATGATCGCGCCCGTGTCCCCGGCCGCGGGCTGATCGATGGCCATCCTGCTGTTCCTGATCCCCATCAGCCTGCTGCTGCTCGGCGTGGCGGTATGGGCGTTCGTGTGGTCGGTGCGCGACGGGCAGTTCGACGACCTCGACGCTGCGCCGCTGGACATCCTGCGCGAGGACCGGCCTGCGCCGCGGCCGCAAGGCGGCGCCGGCGAGGATGCGCCGGGCGGCGCCCATCCCGTCGGCCCCGCCGGCCCCGCGCCCGCGCCACGCGATGCCGATTGACTGGCCCATCCTGCTCGCCGCCCTGCTCAGCGGCCTGAGCGGCGGCCTGCACTGCGCGGCGATGTGCGGCGGCATCGCCACCTCGTTCCCGGCGATGGGCGCGCGCGGCGACCTGCGCTACGTGGTCGAGCCCAACCTCGGCAGGGTGCTCGGCTACGTGATCGCCGGCGCGGTGGCCGGCGGCATCGGCGGCGGCATCGTCGCGGTGGCGCGCTCGCCATGGCTCGGCGTCGGGCTGCGGGTGGCGGTCGGGCTGGTGCTGGTGGTCGCCGCGCTGCGCCTGTTCGACGTGCGCGGGCGCCTGCGCTTGCCGGGCGGGACGGGCGCGATGTGGCAGTGGCTGCGCCCGCTGCAGCGCCGGCTGCTGCCTGCGGACAGCCACGCGAAGCGGCTCGCGCTCGGCGTGCTCTGGGGCTGGCTGCCGTGCGGGCTGAGCACCACCCTGCTCGCCGCGGCCTGGCTGCAGGCCGACGCGCGCAACGGCGCGCTGACGATGGCGGCGTTCGGACTCGGCACGCTGCCGGTGATGCTGCCGCTGACCTGGTCGGGGATGCGCCTGAAGCTGTGGCTGCAGGACGGGCCGTGGCGGATCGCCGCCGGATCGCTGATCCTCGCCGCCGGCCTGCTGACGATGGCCGCGCCGTGGCTGATGCACGTGCCGGCGCTGCACGACGTGCTCGCGGCGCTGGGCTGCGCGCCGGCGCCGCGCTGACCTGCGCTCAGGCCTGGCGCTGCTGTTCCGCCGGCGCTTCGCCGCCGTGCGCCAGCCGGACCAATTCGGCCGGATCGAGCACCTCGACCTTGCGCCCGGACACCGCGATCACGCGGTCCTCCTGCAGCCGGGTGAAGCCGCGGCTGACGGTCTCGATCGCCAGCCCGAGGTAGCTGGCGATGTCCTCGCGGCTCATCGCCAGCCGGAACCGCAGCGACGACTGCCCGATGTGCCCGAGGCGTTCGCCCAGTCCGTGCAGGAACAGCGCGATGCGCTCGTTGGCGTGGCGCCGCGCCAGCATCTCGGCGTGGTCGCGGTCCAGCGCGATGCTCTGCCCGATGACGCGCATCAGCTGGCGCTGCAGGCCGGGCAGCTGCGCGGCGACGCCGGCAAGGTCGTCGACCGGCACCTCGCACACTTCCGCCGGGTCCAGCGCAACCGCCTCGCAGCGATGCGCGCCGTTGGCCAGGGCGTCGAGCCCCATCAGTTCGCCGGGCAGGTGGAAGCCGATCACGCGCTCGTCGCCCGCCTCGCTGAGGCTGACGGTCTTGAAAGCGCCGTTGCGCGCGACGTAGATCGACGACAGCGCGTCGCCGTGGCGGAACAGCCGCTCGTCGCGCCGCAGCGGGCGCCGGCGCCGCACCACCTCGTCCAGGCGCGCCAGGTCCTCGATGCCGATGTCCGCCGGCAGGCAGAGCTGGCGCAGCGAGCAATGCCCGCAACTGCGGCGCAGGCTGTCGAGGTCGATGGGAGCCGGCGTGGACATGGCCCATTCTAGCCTTGGCCCCGGCGGGTTCCGTCGAAGGGGACCTGCGGGTCAGGTGAAGCCGAATTCCACCGGCATCCTGACGAAGAACAGCGCGAGCCCCGCGGTGGCGACGTGCTGGACCAGCCGGCTGGCTTCGTCGGGCGCCAGCGCGCACACCACCTCCACCGGCAGCGTGCCCTGCAGCTCGACGAACGCCTGCCGGTGCAGCCGGTGGTGGTGGCCGTAACCGCCGATGGAGCGGAACACCGAGCAGCCCGGCAGGCCGAGTTCGCGCGCCGCATCCACGAGCCATTCGTGCACCAGGCGGTCCCCATGGCGCAGGTTCTCCTGCACGTAGAACTTGAGGTAGACGCCGTTCATCGCTTCCTCCACCGGCTCATGCCGTCGCCGCGCGGACGGCGCGCAGGGTGTACAGCCCCAGGATCGTCATCGAGCACGAGCCGAGCACGTGCAGCGCGACCGTGCCCGCGGCCCAGCCGTACTGCTGGCGCAGCAGCAACTGGACCGTCTCCGCCGAGAACGTCGAGAAGGTCGTCAGGCCGCCGAGCAGGCCCGTGACCACGAACAGGCGCCATTCCGGCGACAGGCCCGGCGCCTGCGCGAACCAGCCCAGCGCCAGGCCGATGCCGTAGCCGCCGACGAGGTTGGCGGCCAGCGTGCCCAGCGGCAGCGTCGCGTGCAGGGGATTGAGCCAGAGGCCGAGGCCCCAGCGCAGCCAGGCGCCGAGCGCGGCGCCGGTGCCGATGGCGAGGAAGGAATACGGCATGCATGTCTCCTGCGGTGGCACGGGCAGGAGGCGCATGCCTGCCGACCCGCGTGGGCTTCGGCAGGCATCATCAGCCACGGCGTGCGCGGCGGTTCGGGGAGGATGCCATCTCCCGGTGCGGGGCCGATTATGCCGCCCCGCCCCTTCGCGCGCGAGCGCGGGCCGCGCGCAGCTGGCCGAGCTTCTCCTTGAGCCGGATCTCCAGCCCGCGCTCGACCGGCTCGTAGTACATCCGCTCGCCCATCGCATCGGGAAAGCCGGTCTGGTCGAGCGCGACGCCGCCCTCGGCGTCGTGGTCGTACTGGTAGCCCTGGCCGTAGCCGAGCCGCTTCATCAGCTTCGTCGGCGCGTTGCGCAGGTGCAGCGGCACGTCCTGGGTGCCGTACTCGCGCACGTCCGCCCTGGCCGCGCCGAAGGCGGCATAGGCGGCGTTGGACTTGGCCGTGCTGGCGAGGTAGATCGCCAGCTGCGCCAGCGCGAGCTCGCCCTCGGGGCTGCCGAGGCGCTCGTAGGTGTCCCAGGCCTCGATCGCCATCGCCAGTGCGCGCGGGTCGGCCAGGCCGACGTCCTCGACCGCCATCCGGGTCAGCCGCCGCGCGAGGTAGACCGGGTCGCAGCCGCCGTCGAGCATGCGCGCCAGCCAGTACAGCGCGGCGTCGGGATTGGAGCTGCGCACCGACTTGTGCAGCGCCGAGGCCTGGTCGTAGAACTGCTCGCCGCCCTTGTCGAAGCGGCGGGTGCGGTCGGCCAGCACCTGCTCGAGGATGGCGTCGGTGATCGTGCCGCCCTGCCCTTCGCCCGCGGCCTCGCCTGCGAGTTCGGCGGCGATCTCCAGCAGGGTCAGACCGCGTCGCACGTCGCCGTCGGCGGCGCCGGCGATGAGGCGAAGCTGGCCGTCGCCGATCTCGATGCCGCGCCCGCCCAGGCCGCGTTCTTCGTCCGCGAGCGCGGCGCGCAGGGCGGACTGGATGTCGTCGGCCGACACCGCCTCCATCACGTGCACGCGGCAGCGCGAGAGCAGCGCGGAGTTCAGCTCGAACGACGGGTTCTCGGTGGTCGCGCCGACGAACAGGATCGTGCCGCGCTCGATGTGCGGCAGGAATGCATCCTGCTGCGCCTTGTTGAAGCGGTGCACCTCGTCGACGAACAGCACCGTGCGCCGGCCCTCGGCGAAGCGATGGCCGGCCTCGGCCAGCACCTGGCGCACCTCGGGCAGGCCGGACAGCACCGCGGAGATGGCGCGGAATTCGGCGTCCGCGTACCGGGCCAGCAGCAGCGCGAGCGTGGTCTTGCCGCAGCCGGGCGGGCCCCACAGCACCATCGAGTGCACGCGGCCCGATTCCACCGAGCGGCGCAGCGCGGTGCCGGGCGCGAGCAGGCGGCGCTGGCCGACCATCTCGTCGAGCGTGCGCGGGCGCATGCGCTCGGCGAGCGGGCGCAGGTCGTCGCGGTCGACGTGCAACAGGTCGGGCGCGGATGGATCGAGTCGGGGAGTCTTGCGGGGCAAGCGCTGTCGGTCGTGCGAAGGGGGCGACACGATACCAAGCCAGGGCGTGGGATCGCGTGGCGGGGATCCGCCGTGCGAGGCGCTAGCCCCCGGCGAGCCGCCCGACGTCCGCCACGCTGGCATCGGCCTCCGCGCCGGGGCCCAGCTCGTAGCTCACGCGCAGCCAGGCGTTGCCGCGGCGGTCGTAAAGCGCCTCGATCCGCGCCGGCGAGGTGCCTTCCGGGCCGAAGTCCGCGATGCCGCTGGCATTGATCCGCAGGTAGCGCTTGCCGGCCTCGACGGTGGTGATGCGGTCGAGCTGCAGGCGCACCTGCTGGTTGGCGAATTCCTTGCCCAGGCGGGCGACGACGTTGTCGTCGAGCTCGCGCACCAGCGCGGTGTCGTTGGGCACGTCACGCTCGCCCCTGGCCACGCCGCCGAGGCTGATGTCGGGATAGGCGGCGCTGTTGAAGGTGGTGTCGTAGAGCGTGCTGAAGCGGAAGCCCAGCCAGTCCTCGTCGCCCTCGATCCGCGCGCGACCGGTGCCGCTGACGACGCGGTCGCGGATGCTGGAGGCCTGCACGTCGACGCTGTCGAGCATGATCGAGACCGCGCGCCCGCCGAACTGCTCGGTCAGCGCGGCCACCAGCACGCCGGCGACGGCGCCATTGAAGGTTTCGTTGTCCAGGCCGCGCGACGGGGTGGACGCCGCGCCCGCCGGCTTGCCCGCGCTCGCGGCAGGCTGCTGCACCTGCGTGGCGGCCGCGGGCACGGCGCCGGCGGCGAGCAGCAGGACGAGGAGCAGGAGGCGGCGGCGCATGGCGGTTCCATCACGTGCCGCCCGCCTCGGGTGACGGGGGCTTCCCCGTCGAGAACGCGGCCGCGGCCCGCGGACGGCCGTCGGCGCCGGGGTGGCGTTCAGCCGGCGTCGACGACGTCCACGCCCTTGGCCGGCGTGTAGCTGAAGGTGCCCTTCGGGAAGGACGGATTCTTCTTCCAGCCGCTGAAGCCGATCTCGGTGCGCTGGCCGAGCGAATCTACGACCTCCATCCGCGCCAGCCCGCCGGCATCGAAGCCCAGGCGCGCGCGCTGGAAGCTGGCGTTGCCGGCCTGCTTCGGGGTCAGCTCGAGCCACTCCAGGCCGCCTTCGGTGCCGGTTTCCACCACCTGGTAGTCGCGGTCCAGGCGCGAGGGGTCGATCAGCGTGGCCAGCGGCGAGTTCTGCTCCTGCTCGCCCTGCGGGCGCACGGTGACCTGCGACAGGTCGGGGTCGTAGACCCAGACCTTGCTGCCGTCGGCGATGACGAGCTGCTCGTAGGGCTTGACGTACTCCCAGCGGAACAGCCGCGGCGCCGACAGCGCGACGCGCCCGCTGGTGGTTTCCTTGAGCTTGCCGTTGGCGTCGAAGACGGTCTGGGTGAACTGCCCGTCCAGGCCCTTCAGGCCGCGGGTGAAGGCATCGAGGTCGTCGCGCGCGCCGGCAAAGGCGGTGGTCGACAGCAGCAGCGCGAGGAAGGCGAGCGATCGGATGGCGCGCATGGCGTGGGTTCCGGATGGGACAGGCGGCGAGTCTGCCGTTGGGTGGCTGAATACGCGTGAAAACGGAGGTGTTTTTTTGCCACGGATTTGCACGGATGACACGGATGAAAAAGCGGTTCAGGGGGCCGCGCCTGCACCGGGTCAGGCGGCAGGGCATCCGTTTAACGCTCTTTGATCCGTGTGATCCGTGCAAATCCGTGGCGAACGCCCTTCGTAGAGTGGGCCCTGGCCCACCACTCCCTGGCATCGCGCGTGCGGGAATCGCAACGGCGGGCCGGGGCCCGCCCTACGGGGGTGGCGGCGCGAGGACGCTGCGGTCGCCGTTGTGCTCAGGCGGCGAGACCACGCCGGCGGCTTCCATCGCCTCGATCAGGCGCGCGGCGCGGTTGTAGCCGATCTTCAGCCGCCGCTGCACGCCCGAGATCGACGCGCGCCGGGTCTCGGTGACGATCCGCACCGCCTCGTCGTAGAGCGGGTCGCTCTCGTCGCCGCTGCTGCTCGCCTCCGGCAGGCCGGTGGCGCCGACCACGACGCCGTCGCCCATCGCCTGCACTTCCTCGAGCACGCCGTCGATGTAGTCCGGGCCGTTGCTGCTCTGCTTGAGGTGGTCGACGACGCGGTGTACTTCCTCATCGGAGACGAACGCGCCGTGCACGCGCTCGGGCAGCGCGGTGCCCGGCGGCAGGTAGAGCATGTCGCCGTGGCCGAGCAGGGTCTCGGCGCCGCTCTGGTCGAGGATGGTGCGCGAGTCGATCTTGCTCGAGACCTGGAACGCGATGCGGGTCGGGATGTTGGCCTTGATCAGGCCGGTGATCACGTCCACCGACGGCCGCTGCGTGGCCAGGATCAGGTGGATGCCGGCCGCGCGCGACTTCTGCGCCAGGCGCGCGATCAGCTCCTCCACCTTCTTGCCGACGATCATCATCATGTCGGCGAATTCGTCGATGAAGATGACGATGAACGGCAGCGGCTCGAGCGGCTGCGCCACCTCGTTCGTTTCGGGATTGGGCTTGAACAGCGGGTCCAGCATCGGCTGGCCGGCGTCCTGCGCGTCCCTGACCTTCTTGTTGAAGCCGGCAAGGTTGCGCACGCCCACCGCGCTCATCAGCTTGTAGCGGCGCTCCATCTCGGCCACGCACCAGCGCAGGCCGTTGGCGGCCTCCTTCATGTCGGTGACCACCGGCGCCAGCAGGTGCGGGATGCCCTGGTAGACCGAGAGTTCCAGCATCTTCGGGTCGATCATCAGCATCCGCACGTCGCGGGCGGAGGCCTTGTACAGCAGGCTCAGCACCATCGCGTTGACCGCGACCGACTTGCCCGAGCCGGTGGTGCCGGCCACCAGCAGGTGCGGCATGCGGCCCAGGTCGGCGACGGTGGGGCGGCCGGCGATGTCCTTGCCCAGCGCCAGCGTCAGCGGGCTGGCCGACTTGTCGTACTCGCGCGAGCGCAGCAGCTCGCTCAGGTAGATCATCTCGCGGTGCGAGTTGGGCGTTTCCAGGCCGATCACCGACTTGCCCGGGATCACGTCGACCACGCGCACCGACTTCACCGACAGGCCGCGCGCGATGTCCTTGTCCAGCGAGCTGATCTGGCTGACCTTGACTCCGGGCGCGGGCTCGATCTCGAAACGGGTGATGACCGGCCCCGGGTAGGCGCCGACCACCTGCGCGTCGATGCGGAAGTCCTTGAGCTTGAACTCGATCTGGCGCGACAGCGTTTCCAGCGTGTCCTCGTCGTAGCCCTTGGGCTGCGGCTTGGGGTCGTCGAGCAGCGCCAGCGGCGGGATGCCGGAGCCGTCGCCGACGTGGAACAGCGGGATCTGCTGCTCGCGCTTGGCGCGGTCGCTCTTCTCGACCTGCGCCGGCGCCGGCGGCTCGATCTTCACCGGCGTGCGCTTGGCGCGCAGCTCGGTCTCGATCTTGCGGGTCTCGGTGCGCTCCTCGCGGTACGCCCTCGCCTCCTGCCATTCGGCGGCCTGCTGGGTGCCGCGGC
>DATLJE010000021.1:0-101051 GCA_035539095.1 Luteimonas sp. | reverse complement strand
CACTGACCAGGTTGTTGTAGCCGAAGCTGGCGCCGCGCTCGCAGACCAGGATGTCCTGGTTGCCGGTCGCCTTGGCCTTGTCCACCACCGGATTCATTTCCCACGGCGACAGGAACTGGCCCTTCTTGATGTTGACCGGCTTGCCGGCCGCGCACACCTTGCGGATGAAGTCGGTCTGGCGCACCAGGAACGCCGGCGTCTGCAGCACGTCGACGACGCTGGCCACCTCGTCCATCGGCGTGTACTCGTGCACGTCGGTGAGCACGGGCACGCCGAGCTGCTTCTTCACTTCGGCCAGCACCTTGAGGCCTTCCTCCATCCCGGGCCCGCGGAAGCTGGTGCCGGAGGTGCGGTTGGCCTTGTCGAAGCTGGACTTGAAGATGAAGTGGATGCCCAGCGCCCCGGTGATTTCCTTGAGCTGGCCGGCGACGTCGAGCTGCAGCTGCATCGACTCGATCACGCACGGACCGGCGATCAGGAACAGGGGTTGGTCGAGGCCGACCTCGAAGCCGCAGAGTTTCATGGGCATTGCTCTGAAGCCCTCCCCTTCAAAGGGAGGGTTGGGTGGGGATGGGTTTGTGTCCGTGCCGTGGGGAAACCCATCCCCACCCCAGCCCTCCCCTTGAAGGGGAGGGGGCCTGTTCGCGGCATGTTCGGACTCACGCCGACGCCTCCTTGAGGAGCTTGCCGCCGGCCTGGTGCTCGCGCGCGGCGCGGACGAAGCCGATGAACAGCGGGTGGCCGTGGCGCGGCGTGGACAGGAATTCCGGGTGCGCCTGGCAGGCGATGAACCACGGGTGGTCGGGCAGTTCCACCATCTCCACCAGCAGGTCGTCCATCGACTTGGCGCTGATCGACAGGCCGGCTTCCTCGAGCTGGGTGCGGTAGCGGTTGTTGAACTCGTAGCGGTGGCGATGGCGCTCGGCCACCACGTCCTTGCCGTAGATCGCGCGCGCCTTGCTGCCGGGCTTCAGGCGCTGCTCCTGCAGGCCCAGGCGCATGGTACCGCCCAGGTCGCCGTCCTCGCTGCGACGCTCGATCTCGCCGGACTTGGTGCGCCATTCGGTGATCAGGCCGATCACCGGGTGCGGGGTGCGCTTGTCGTTCTCGGTGCTGTTGGCGTCCTCCAGCCCGGCCAGGTGCCGGGCCACGTCGACCACCGCGGCCTGCATGCCGTAGCAGATGCCGAAGTACGGGATGCGATGCTCGCGCGCGTAGCGCGAGGCCAGCACCTTGCCCTCGAAGCCGCGGTCGCCGAAGCCGCCCGGCACCAGGATGCCGTCGAGGCCGTCCAGCACCTTGTCCGCGCCGTCGCGCTCGAGGTCCTGCGACTCGATCCATTTCAGGTTGACGCGCGTGCGCTGGCGGATGCCGCCGTGCCTGAGCGCCTCGCCCACCGACTTGTAGGCGTCCTTGTGGTCCACGTACTTGCCGACGATGCCGATCGTGACCTCGTCGATCGGGTATTCCGCGGCGTCGACCACGGCCAGCCACTCGGACAAGTCGGCCGACCCGGCGGCGCGGTCGGCCAGGCCCAGGCGCTCGACCACCACCTGGTCCAGCCCCTGCGCGTGCAGCCACATCGGGATCTTGTGGATGTTGTCCAGGTCCATCACCGAGATCACGGCCTTCTCGGAGACGTTGGTGAACGAGGCGATCTTGCGGCGCTCGCCCTCCGGCAACGGCTGCTCGCTGCGGCACAGCAGCACGTCGGGCTGGATGCCGATCGAGCGCAGCTCCTTGACCGAGTGCTGGGTCGGCTTGGTCTTGAGCTCGCCGGCCGCGGCGATGAACGGCACCAGGGTCAGGTGCATGAACAGGGCCTTGTCGGCGCCGCGCTCGGTGCGGATCTGGCGGATCGCCTCCAGGAACGGCAGCGACTCGATGTCGCCCACGGTGCCGCCGATCTCCACCAGGCCCACGTCGAAGCCGTTGGTGGCGGTGTCGATGCAGCGCTTGATCTCGTCGGTGATGTGCGGGATCACCTGCACGGTGGCGCCCAGGTAGTCGCCGGCGCGCTCCTTGCGGATCACGTTCTCGTAGATCTTGCCGGTGGTGATCGAATTCTTGCCCGAGAGCCGGGTGTTGACGAAGCGCTCGTAGTGGCCCAGGTCCAGGTCGGTCTCGGCACCGTCGTCGGTGACGTAGACCTCGCCGTGCTGGAACGGGCTCATCGTGCCCGGGTCGACGTTGATGTAGGGATCGAGCTTCATCATCGTCACGCGCAGGCCGCGCGCTTCGAGGATGGCCGCCAGGGAGGCCGCGGCAATGCCCTTGCCGAGGGAGGACACCACGCCGCCGGTGACGAAGACGAGCGGGGTGACGGAGCCAGGGGAGGTCATGGGATCAGCACGTCGCTGGAAATCCATATTCTACCGGTTCGCGGCCGGCCCGCGAGCCGGCCGGCCCGGCGCCGGCGGGTCCATGCCCCGATGTGCCGGCCCCAGTCCCGCGCGGCATCGGCGTCCCGGGGCGATGCGGCTCCCGCAGGCCAGCCGGGGCGGCCCGTTGCCGTCTTCCGCAGCCGGAATCCCGCCGCGCGACGCCGGCAGCGGGATCGCCCGGCCCGGAAACGCGAACGCCCCGGCGAACCGGGGCGTCCTCGACCACGCGGAACCGGCCGATCAGGCCGGGGTGTGGTCTTCCTCTTCCTCTTCCTCGGGCTCGGCCTGCTGGTCCTGGTCGTCGGACTGGCCGGCGGCCTGCGCCTGCTGCGAGCGGGTCGGCGACGACCTGGTGTTCGCGTCGGCGGAGCGGTCGGTGGACCTGGCGGTGTCGGCGGAGCGCTGGGGTTTCTTCGCGGCCTGCTCGGCGGCCGCGGCCTGCTCGGCATCGGTCTGCGACTGCGCGAACGCCACCGGCGCGGCGAGGCTGGCGGCGATGGCTGCGGCAAGCAGGATGGTCTGGTGTTTCATGGAAGCTCTCCCGGATGGAATGAAGGAAGGATCATTCGCTCCCCTGGGGCGAACGACGCACGCTAGTCCCGGAAACCCGGCTGGCCACTGAACAACGGGGTTTTAACCCGGCCGCCCCGGTAAGCTATGCGCCACGCACCAACGCAACCTGCCGGACCCGAATGAATTCCCGCTACAACGCCGCCGACATCGAAGTCCTCTCCGGCCTGGACCCGGTCAAGCGCCGCCCGGGCATGTACACCGACACCACCCGCCCCAACCACCTGGCGCAGGAGGTCATCGACAACGCGGTGGACGAGGCCCTGGCCGGGCACGCGCGCACGATCGAGGTGGTGTTGCACGCCGACGGCAGCTGCGAGGTCTCCGACGACGGCCGCGGCATGCCGGTGGACATCCATCCCGAGGAGAAGATCCCGGGCGTGGAGCTGATCCTCACCCGCCTGCACGCGGGCGGCAAGTTCAGCAACAAGAACTACACCTTCAGCGGCGGCCTGCACGGCGTCGGCGTCAGCGTGGTCAACGCGCTGTCCAGGCAACTGGAAGTCCACATCAGGCGCGACGGCAGCGAGTACCGGATGGCGTTCGCGCACGGCGACCGCGCCTCGAAGCTGGAGGTCGTCGGCAGCGTGGGCAGAAAGAACACCGGTACCCGCCTGCGCTTCTGGCCCGACCCCAAGTATTTCGACACCGCGAAGTTCAACCTGCGCGCGCTGCGCCACCTGCTGCGCGCCAAGGCCGTGCTGTGCCCCGGGCTGACAGTGCGCCTGCACGACGGGGCCAGCGGCGAGCGCGACGAGTGGCAGTACGCCGACGGCCTGCGCGACTACCTGCGCGGCGAGCTGGTCGACCGCGAGCTGCTGCCGCCGGAGCTGTTCGTCGGCCAGCTCAGGAAGGAAACCGAGGTCGCCGAGTGGGCGGTGGCCTGGGTGCCGGATGGCGACCTGGTGCAGGAGAGCTACGTCAACCTGATCCCGACCGCCCAGCACGGCACCCACGTCAACGGCCTGCGCACCGGCTTCACCGATGCGCTGCGCGAGTTCTGCGACTTCCGCAACCTGCTGCCGCGCGGCGTCAAGCTGGCGCCGGAGGACGTCTGGGACCGCGTCGCCTTCGTGCTCAGCATCAAGATGACCGACCCGCAGTTCAGCGGCCAGACCAAGGAGCGGCTGTCCTCGCGCCAGGCGGCCGGCTTCGTCGAGTCCGCGGCGCACGATGCGTTCTCGCTGTGGCTCAACCAGCACGTCGAAACCGGCGAGAGGATCGCGCAGCTTGCGATCGAGCGCGCCAGCGCGCGGCTCAAGACCGAGAAGCAGGTCGTGCGCAAGAAGGTCACCCAGGGCCCTGCCCTGCCCGGCAAGCTGGCCGACTGCATCTCGCAGGACCTCTCGCGCACCGAGCTGTTCCTGGTCGAGGGCGACTCGGCCGGCGGCAGCGCGCGGCAGGCGCGCGACAAGGACTTCCAGGCGATCCTCCCGCTGCGCGGCAAGATCCTCAACACCTGGGAAGTCGCCTCCGGCGGCGTGCTGGCCTCCACCGAGGTGCACGACCTGGCGGTGGCGATCGGCTGCGATCCCGGCAAGGACGACATCGCCGGGCTGCGCTACGGCAAGATCGTGATCCTCGCCGACGCCGACTCCGACGGCCTGCACATCGCCACCCTGCTCAGCGCGCTGTTCCTGCGCCACTTCCCCGCGCTGGTGCGCGCCGGGCACGTGTTCGTCGCGATGCCGCCGCTGTTCCGCGTCGACGTCGGCAAGCAGGTGTTCTACGCGCTGGACGAGGAGGAGAAGCGCCTGCTGCTGGAGAAGATCGCGCGCGAGAAGATCCGTGGCGCGGTCAGCGTCACCCGCTTCAAGGGCCTGGGCGAGATGAACCCCTCGCAGCTGCGCGAGTCGACCATCCATCCCGACACGCGGCGGCTGGTGCAGCTGACCGTCGACGACGACGCGCAGACGCGGTCGCTGATGGACATGCTGCTGGCGAAGAAGCGCGCGGGTGACCGGAAGGCGTGGCTGGAGGCCAAGGGCGACCTGGCGACGCTCGAGGTCTAGCCGCGCGCGTCCGCTAGGCGGCCGGCACCGACGCCAGCGCCGCCTCCAGCAGCCCGCGGATCACGACCTGCGCGCGCGCGGCGCTGGCCTCGTCGTATTCGAACGAATCCTCGTCCATGTAGACGCGCTGGCTGGTCTCCAGCTGCACGGCCTCGACGCCGTGGGCGGGATCGCCGTAGTGGCGGGTGATGTGGCCGCCCTTGAAGCGGCCGTTGGCGACGAAGCCGTAATCCTTCGCGTGCGCCGAGAGCACCGCCTCCAGCCGCGCCTGCAGCGCGGGCGAGCAGCTCGCGCCGCCGGCGGTGCCGAGGTTGAAGTCGGGCAGCCGGCCCTCGAACAGGAACGGCAGCTCGCCCCTGATCGAATGCCCTTCCCACAGCACCACCCGCCCGTGCGCGGCGTGCAGGCGCGCGAGCTCGGCCTGCAGCGCAGCGTGGTAGGGGCGCCAGTAGCGTTCGACGCGGTCGCGCACCTCGGCCTCGTCCGGTTCCATCCCGGCGCGATAGACCGGCTCGCCGGTGAAGCGCACCAGCGGACACAGGCCGGTGGTGTTCTGGCCCGGGTACAGCGAGACGTCGTCCTCGGAGCGGTTGAGGTCGATGACGTAGCGCGAATACGCGGGCACGATCATCGACGCGCCGAGCTCGCGCGCGAACGCGTACAGCCGCGCGATGTGCCAGTCGGTGTCCGGCACGCCGCGCGCGCCATCGGCCAGCCGCGCGGCGATGTCGCCGGGGACCAGGGTGCCGTCGTGCGGCACGCTGACCAGCAGCGGCGCGGTGCCGCGGTGGAGGGTGCAGGTATCCATCGACGCATCGTAACCCTGCAGGAGCGCACCTGGGCGCGACCGCTTGTGCCGCGAAAGCAGGTCGCGCCCAGGTGCGCCCCCACAGGGCGGCGCAAGCCGCCGCGCGCCCGGCTCAGCGCATCAGGACGACTTCCTCGGCGGACGTCGGATGGATCGCCACCGTGTCGCGCAGGTCGTCGAGCACGATGCCCTTCTTCAGCGCCACCGCGAATCCCTGCAGGATCTCGTCGGCGCCCTCGCCCAGCAGGTGGATGCCGACCACGCGGCGCTCGGCGCCCACGCACACCAGCTTGAACAGGCTGCGCTGCGGCGCGTCGGCCAGCGCGTGCAGCATCGCGCGGAACTCGGCGCGGTACTCGTGCACGTCGTCGCCGTGGAAGGCGCGCGCCTGCGCGGCGGTGAGCCCAACGGTGCCCAGCGGCGGGTGCGCGAACACCACCGTGGCGATGTTGTCGTAATCGAGCCTCGCATCCGCCACGCCGCCGAACAGCCGGTCCATCAGCCGGCGCGCCGCGGCGATCGCCACCGGCGTCAGCGCGACGCGGT
Organism: Luteimonas sp.; assembly: GCA_035539095.1. Taxonomy (GTDB): domain Bacteria; phylum Pseudomonadota; class Gammaproteobacteria; order Xanthomonadales; family Xanthomonadaceae; genus Luteimonas. Next base: position 94,731 of record DATLJE010000021.1, on the reverse strand, counting down.
CGGTGACGTCGCCCACCGCGTGCACGCCCTCGACGCTGGTGTCCTGCCACTCGTCGACCTGCACGTGGCCCGACGGATCGAGCACGACGCCCGCTTCTTCCAGGCCAAGCCCGCCGGTGTTGGGCTGGCGGCCGGTGGCGAACAGCACCGCGTCGAACGCGCTTTCGCGCTCGTCCGAGCCGCGCAACCGCAGGCGGCCGCCGTCGCGCGCGAGCGCGCGCACCTCGCGGCCCAAGTGCAGCGCGATCCCGGCCTGGTGGTAGTTCTCCTGCAGGCGCCGGGCGAGGTCCGCATCGAAGTCGTGCAGCAGCCGCGGGCCGCGCACGAACATCTCCACCTCGCTGCCCAGCATGCCGAGCACGCCGGCCAGCTCGACGCCGATGTAGCCGCCGCCCACGACCGCGACCCGTGCCGGCGCGGCGCTGAGATTGAAGAAGTCGTCAGACACCATCCCCAGCTCCGCGCCCGGGATCGACGGACGCCGCGGCCGGCCACCGGTGGCGATGACGACGCGCGGCGCGCGCAGGCGCACGCCGTCGGCGCATTCGACCGTGCGCGCATCGAGCAGCCTGCCGCGCGAGGCGACGGTGACGATGCCGGCCTCGTCCAGGCGCCTGCGGTAGCTGGCGTGGATGCCGGCGATGTAGCGCTGGCGATGGGTGATGAACTCGCACCAGTCCAGCTTCGGCGGCGGCATGCCTTCGGGCGGCAGGCCTTCGAAGCCCAGCTGCGCGGCCAGCTCGATCCGCTCGGCCAGGTGCGCGGCCAGCCACATCGCCTTCTTCGGCACGCAGCCGACGTTGACGCAGGTGCCGCCGAGCTCCCCCGGCTCGATCAGCGCCACGCGCGCGCCGTGCCCGGCCGCGCGGAACGCGGCGGCCAGCCCGCCCGAGCCGCCGCCGACGACGATGAGGTCGAGATCGAGCCCGCGCGCGCCGCTGCTCATGCGAAGCGCTGCGGCGAATACGGCGCCGGGTCGATCCGCGGCTCGCGCCGGCAGACCAGGTCGGCGAGCAGCGTCGCGGTGCCGGTGCTCATGCTCACGCCGAGCATGCCGTGGCCGGTCGCGATCCAGGCGTGGCGATGGCGGTTGACGCGGCCGATGATCGGCAGGTCGTCGACGCTGATCGGGCGCCAGCCGAACCACTCCTCGCGCTTCACCGGCCCGACCGGCTCGTGCAGGTATTCGCGCGCGCCGCGCTCGAGCGCGTCCAGCCGGCGCCGGTTGAGGGTGGTGTCGTAGCCGGAAAACTCCATCGTGCTGCCCAGGCGGTAGCCGCTGTCCCAGGTGGTGACGCAGACGCTGCGCTCGTACAGCACCATCGGCCGCCGCGGCGCCAGCGCCGGGCGGTCGTAGGTGATCGAGTAGCCCTTGCCCGGCTGCACCGGCACCTTCGCCAACCCGGCCATCCTGGCCAGCAGCGGCGACCACGCGCCGGTGGCGAGCACCGCGTCGCGGCCGTGGCGCGCGCCGCGCGAGGTGTCCACGCGCACGCCGTCGCCGTCGTCGGCCAGGCCGCGCACCTCGCATTGCTCCTCGATCACGCCGCCGGCCTCGCGCACCGCGCGCGCGAGCTCGGCGACGTAGCGGTCCGGGCGCAGGCGCGCGTCGCCGGGGAAGCGCACGACGCCGGCCACGCCCTCGCGCAGCGCCGGCTCCTCGCGCAGGTAGGCGGCGCCGTCGATGACCTCGGCCGCGATGCCGAGCTCGGCCAGCGGCGGCAGCTCGGCGGCCAGGTGCGCCAGCTCGCCTTCGTGGTGGAAGACGTAGTCCACGCCCTGCTCGGCGTACTCGCAGCGCAGGCCGTAGCGTTCGACCCAGGCCGGAAGCGAGGCCCGCGAGTCCTTGAGGATGGCCGCGCGCGCGGACATCGCGGCGCGCCAGTCGCGCGCATTGCAGCGGCGCGCGAAGCGCAGCAGCCACGCCCACAGCTCGGGGTCCAGCCGCGGCTTGACGTAGAACGGCGCGTCCGGCGTCAGCATCCAGCGCAGCGCGCGCGCGACCTTGCCGGGCGCCGCCAGCGGCGCCGCGTGGCTGGGCGTGATGGTGCCGCAGTTGCCGTGCGAGCTGCCGCTGCCGGCGGTCTTCGCCTCGAGCACGCGCACGCCGCGCCCGGCGTCGAGCAGGGCCAGCGCGCTGGCCAGCCCGATCACCCCGCCACCGACCACCAGCACGTCATCGCGTTCGCCCATGGCGCAAGTGTAAGCGGCGGCCGCGGGCTGGCGCAGCCTTCGCGGCGCCGAAGCGTGATGTCAGTGCGCGTGGCCGCCGTCGCCGTGGACGTGGCCGTGCTCGAGTTCTTCCTGGCTCGCCTCGCGCACCTCGACGACCTCGATGTCGAAATGCAGGTCCTTGCCCGCCATCGGGTGGTTGAGGTCGACGTCGACCACGCTCATGCCGACCTTCTCGATCGTCACCGCGCGCGGGCCGAAGTTGGTGTTGAGCACGACCTGCATGCCGGGGACGAGCTTCTGCTGGCCGAAGTGCTTCTTGGGCACGCGCTGGGTCAGGCCGTCGCGGCGCTCGCCGTAGGCCTCGGCCGCCGCCACGTCGACGCCGAAGCTGTCGCCGGCCGCATGGCCTTCCATCGCCTTGTCCAGGCCCGGGATGATGTTGCCGTGGCCGGCGAGGATCGCCAGCGGCTCGCGCTCCTTCGAGCTCTCGAGCGGTTCCTGGCCCTGCTCGGACACGGTGTAGTGGAAGCGGACGACGCGGTCCTTTTCGATCTTCAGGCCTTCGGTGCTCATGTGGGGTCTCGTTGCGGGCAGGCGGGGACGGCGCCGCGCGGGCGCTTGTCAGTCGGGCGGGGATTCGGCCAAGATGCCGGCCGTGATGGATTCCGCGCATTATCCGGGCTCGCCGGCCGCCGCGCCAACCTGGCGGGCCGCGGGCGTCGCGATGGCGCTGCTGGCTTCCCTGCTGTCGGGCTGCGGCCATGACGAGGTCAGGCGCTCGCGCCCGCAGCACGCCAGCGTCACGCAGCGCACCTGGCCACGCAACGCGCCGGCCGATCCCGCCGCCGCCAACGCGGTGCTGATGCGCGCGATCAGCCTGGTCGGCACGCCCTACCGCTACGGTGGCAACACCCCGGACGGCGGCTTCGACTGCAGCGGGCTGGTCAACTACGTCTACCGCGACATGCTCGACCTGCGGCTGCCGCGGACCTCGCGCGACCTGGCCGCCTACCAGGGGCCGCGGATCGCCCCCGAGCGCCTGGCCGCGGCGGACCTGGTGTTCTTCGGCAGCGGCGGCGGGGTGAGCCACGTCGGCATCTACGTCGGCGAGGGCCGTTTCGTGCATGCCCCGAGCACCGGGGGAACGGTCCGGCTCGATCGCCTGGATGGCCCCTACTGGCGCGACCACTACAGCGGGGCGAAGCGGGTCCTGCACTGAAATGTGATCGGTACCACGCTCTTGTTCACAATTTTCTAACGAAATTTGAACCTGTCCGGCAGTCCAGTGCGGCACCATCACGCGCTGCTGACAGCCGTGAAAGCCGCGTGACGACGATCGACCCGCACCCAGGCCGCCGTGCCGCCACCCGCCGCCGCTTCCCGGCGTTCTGCCTGCTTTTCTCCGTCGCCGCCCTGCTGGGCGCCGGCCCGGCGTTCGCCGCCACCGGCCTGGCCGCCGATTCGGCCGACCAGCTGCACACCAGCGCGCCGCTGAGCGAGAGCCTGGTCGCCCCGGTGCCGACCGAGCAGCGCACCATGCTGTTCGCCAACGACGTCAACAAGCTGATCGACGCCGGCACCACCGGCCAGGTCGAGGTCCCGGCCGAGGCCAGCGGCCGCATCCAGACCGTGCTCAAGCGCGCGCTCGCCCTGATCGGCACCCCGTACCGCTGGGGCGGCACCTCGACCGAAGGCTTCGACTGCAGCGGCCTGGTCGGCTACGTGTTCCGCAGCGCGCTGGGCATCGAGCTGCCGCGCGTCTCGCGCCAGATGGCCAGCAGCGGCGAGAAGGTCGACCGCGACGCGCTCAGCGCCGGCGACCTGGTGTTCTTCAGCCGACGCGGCAGGCGCGTCGACCACGTCGGCATCTACCTGGGCAACGGCCGCTTCGTGCATGCCCCGCGCACCGGCAAGGACGTGATGGTGTCCAGCCTCACCGACGGCTACTGGAGCCGCAAGTTCATGCAGGCCCGGCGCGTCCCGGGCGTCTGAGCCACCGCCGCGCACGAATCGAAAGGCCGCCCACCGGGCGGCCTTTTTCGTTCCTGCTCCCTCCCCGCGGAACGCGGAAGGGGTCACGGACTGCAGGGCTTGCCTTCGTACTCGTGCCGCTGCAGCGCGTACCCGCGGCCGTCCCAGCGCAGCACCGGGAAGCAGAAGCCGGGGCCGCCGACCGAAACGTCCGGCCAGCCGCCGGCGCCCTTCGTCGCGAGGAACTCGGGGATGCCGCTGGACTGCAGCATGTTGCGCCAGCTGCCGTCGGCCTGCTTGCTGAGCAGGCTGAAGCCGATGCCGGCGGCGCCGTTGCAGAAGGTGCCGCCCTCGCTCACCACCGCTTCCGGCAGTCCGTCGCCGTTGAGGTCGCGCACCTCGTCGATGCTCGCGCCCCCGCCGGCCGGGTCGTCCGCGCACACCACCCACTGGCCGCCGCGCTGGACCGCGCCCGCCGCCTTGAAGGCCGCGTCGCGGTCGGCGCCGAACAGGCCGGCATCCTCCGCCTGCGCCTGCGCCGGCTGCCCGGCGAGCAGGCCGGCCAGCAGCGCTGTCGCCGGCATCCACATCCGCTGTTTCCAGGCCATCGCGCACCCCGCTTCCAAAGATGGCCATGCCGGCCACACCGGCACCAACGGCAACCGGCGCGGCAGCGGCCATGCGGCTCAGGCCATCGGGCCGGCCTCGTCGCCGGCATCGCGATAGCGCGCGACGGTCTGCTCGATGCCCTTGCTCAGTTCCATCACGCGGGTGGCGTATTCGGACAGGCGGCGGTCGTCGTCGGTCTGCGGCACCCAGGCCGGCACCGGCGTGGGCTGGCCCTCGACGCCGTCGAGGGCGACGAACACGATCACGCAGTGCGTGCACAGCCGCTCGCCGCCGCCCATCGGATCGCGCGCATGCACGTCGACGGCGAAGTGCATCGAACTGGTGCCGGTGTAGACCAGCTTGGCCGAGACCGTGACCAGGTCGCTGATCCGCACCGGCGCGACGAAGCGGATCCCGCCCACCGCGACGGTGACGCTGTAGCGGCCGCTCCAGCCGACCGCGGCGGCGTAGCCGGCCTGGTCGATCCACTTCATCACCACGCCGCCGTGCACCTTGCCGCCGTAGTTGACGTCGGTGGGCTCGGCGAGGAACCGGAATTCGAGTTCGCGCTGCTGTCCGCTCATGGCTGCTCCGTCCCGCCCGCCGCACCTGTCGCGGCCGCGACGGCATTGTGCACGCGCGCGCGGCGGCGATGCGCGTACAGGGGCCAGGGATGCGCCGGCAACGGCTTGCGGCGTGGCCGTGCCGCGGCATGCTGGCGCGCACGGAGGCAGGCATGTCCCCGTGGTCCGCACCGTGACCTTTCGGCATGGTTCGCCGCGGGCCGATCGTGGACACTGTGGCGCCCACCCGCGCGCACTCCCATGCCCCGCATCCGCCCTGCCGCGCTCGCCTGCGCGCTCCTGATTTCCGGCGGCGCCATCGCCGGCGAGCCCGTCCTGCCGCCGTCGCAGGCCTACGAAACCCCCGACGCCTGGCGCCAGCCGGTCGCGCCGCAGCAGGTCGCCGACCACACCTGGCGCATCGGCACCCAGGGCATCAACGCGCTGCTGGTGAAGACCGACGCCGGCGCGGTGCTCATCGATGGCGGCCTGCCGCAGGCCGCCGGCATGCTCCTGGCGCACATGCGCGCGCTCGGCGTCGCGCCCGCGGACCTGCGGCTGATCCTGCACAGCCACGCCCATGGCGACCACGCCGGCCCTCTGGCGGCGGTCAAGCGCGCCACCGGCGCGACGCTGGTGAGCAACGCCGAGTCCGCCATGCTGCTCGCCCACGGCGGCAGCGACGACATCCATTTCGGCGACGACATCCTCTACCCGCCCGCGCAGGTCGACCGCATCGTCCACGACGGCGAGGTGGTGGAACTGGGCGGCATGCGCTTCACCGTGCACTTCGTGCCGGGCCACACGCCCGGCAGCATGGCCTGGACCTGGAACGACACGCGCGCCGGCAAGCCGCTGCGCATCGCCTACGTCGACAGCCTCACGGCGCCTGGCTACAAGCTGCTCGACAACCCGCGCTATCCGCGCATCGTCGACGATTTCCGCCACAGCTTCGACGTGGTGCGCGCGCTGCCCTGCGACCTGCTGCTGACTCCGCACGCCGACGCCAGCGGCCGCGACCAGGCGCACGGCGGCGACCCTGCCGGCCCGATGATGTGCCGCGAATACGCCGACAAGGCCGCGCGTGCGCTCGACGCGCAGCTGGACGGGCAGCGCAAGGCCGGCCGCTGATGCCCTACACGCCGATCGTCGCCACCCTCGGCTACGTGCTCTCGCCGGACGGCCGCCGGGTGCTGATGCTCCACCGCAACGCGCGCGCCGACGACCACCACCTGGGCAAGTACAACGGCCTGGGCGGCAAGATCGAGCCCGACGAGGACGTGCTGGCCGGCATGCGCCGCGAGATCGCCGAGGAAGCCGGCATCGAATGCGAGGCGCTCACCCTGCGCGGCACCATCAGCTGGCCGGGGTTCGGCAAGCACGGCGAGGACTGGCTGGGTTTCGTGTTCGTGGTGAAGCGCTTCACCGGCACGCCGCTGGAGCACAACCCGGAAGGCACGCTGGAATGGGTCGAAATCGACCGCCTGTACAAGCTGCCGATGTGGGAAGGCGACCAGCACTTCCTGCCGCTGGTGTTCGACGACGACCCGCGGCCGTTCCACGGCGTGATGCCCTACCGTGACGGCCGCATGCAGTCCTGGCGCTACTCGCGCGCCTGAGGGCAACTGATTTCTCCCCTCTCTTTTCGCGGGAGAGGAAAGCGCGAAGCGCAGCTTCGGCTCGTTGCGCGAGGGAAGGCGCCGTCCGGTGAATCGCTCTCCCCTCGGCAGGGCATCCTGCCCTGACGAGGGCGCCGGCCATCCATGGCCGGCTTGACGCGATCCCCCGGCCGGCGCCTCCCTGCCGATTGCCATTGCTTCGTTCTATAGAAGCGAAAGTCCTACCCGCGGCCCGGGAACGGTGGGGGCGCAAGGTGCTGCGTTCGGCCTGCGCAATGGTTCCAGAAGCGAAAGAAGCGGGGAGCTGACCACCGCGCAAGCCTGCGATCCAGTCCCGGCGCGGCCGGGAGCCCTTCGGGGCGAAATCAAGGAGGAGGCAGCCGCCGAAGGCGGATGCCGGGGGACATTCGCCCCGAAGGGCTCCCGGCCGCGCCGGGGCCCGTCAGATCGCAACGTTGTGTGCATCAAACTAGTCGGAAGAATCAAGAACGAAAGGCCCCGCACCTGGCGGGGCCCTCGCGCGCCGGACGCATGCGCGGCGGATCAGTTGCCCTTGGACTTGTCGATGTAGTCGCGGTAGTCGGACATCGACTCGGTGATCTGGTAGTCGCGCACCGAGCTGCCGATGATAGTGTTCTGGATGAAGCCGTTGGACTGCTCCTTGATGCCTTCCAGGTACTGGTAGTCCTCCGGCAGCGCATCGATGATCGCCTGCTTGGCCTGGTCGGTGAGCTCGCCCTGCGCGTTGGTGAGCAGCTCCTTCGGGATCGCCGCCAACGAATCGGCGATGGTGCTGCGCACCTGCTCGCTCAGGCCCCCGAGCGCGGCGGAGACCTTGTCGGTGATCGCCTTGGCCGCGAAGTCGCCGCCGACCGGGATCGCCGACACCGCCACGTCGATCACGAAGCCCATGAACGCCTCGCGCGCCGCCTGGTCGGCGCGCAGGTCGACGTAGCCCGAGCTCACCGCATCCTGCAGCACCGCGCCGATCATGGCCGCACGGCCGTTGCCGGTGTCGATGGCCTGGATGTCGGCGTCGTCGACCTTGCCGTCGCCGTTGGCGTCGGTGTTCTCGGCCATGTTGCCGATGCGGATGTTCTCGCTGGCGAAGTCGCCCAGCGCCGACATCACCGCTGCCGAATGGCTGTTGTCCGGGTTGAGCCCGGTCAGGCGCACCAGGTTGGACAGCGCCGCCAGGTTGTCGCCGACCACGGTGGCGCGGTCGTTGGTGGAGCCGCTGGTCTGGGTCGGGTTGGCGACCGTCAGGTCCTTCAGGATCGTGTCCGAATGGGTCACGAACAATTCGCCCAGTGCCTCGGCGCGCTCGTCGTAGGGCTTGTTGTCGGAATCGAAGAACTGGTTCTCGATGATGTCGCCGCTCGAATGCGCGTTGACGTAGTTGACCAGGTCCAGCACCTCCGACGAGGTGCCGTGGCGCGAGACCGCCTCGGTGAGGATCGCCATCGGGTCGCGCACGCCCGCGTCGTCGTAGGCCGGGTTGCGGAACGCCAGGCCTTCGCCGCCGACGGCGTCGCGCAGCGCGGACTGCTGCTCGGCCGGGAGCTGCGACAGCACGTTGTGGACCGCGGTGCTGCCGCCGGACTGCGACAGCGCGTTGAGGAGCACGCCCGCGTAGGCGCCCTGCTCGGCCGGGGTGAGGATGCGCGGCTCGGCGAACACGCGCTGGGACAGCACGTCCCCGGCGAACTTCTCGATGAACTGCGACGAATAGCCGCTGTTGCTGTCGGTCAGCGTCTGCACCAGCGATTCGAGCTGGCTGGCGTCCGGCGACAATCCCAGCGGGCCGACCGCGCCGCTGCCGAAGAGGTTGGTGAATTCCAGCGCCTGGACGAGGTCGATGTCGCCGTCGACATAAGCCTGGCCGAACGCGTCCATGATCGCCGAGCGCTCCTGCGCGGTGATGCGCCCTTCCGAGACCAGCGAATCGAGCCGGTCGGTGGTCAGCCACGACATCGGCGCGCCCGAATCCTGCTCCAGGACCTCGTCGAACAGCGCGGCGCGCGCGGAGGGATCGAGCTTCTCCATCTCCTGCGCGAACACGTCCATCCGCGCCTCGTAATCATCCTTGACCAGGAAGCGGTCGCCGGTGTCGAGGACCTTGGAGGCGATCTGTTCGATGTCGGCCATCGTGGTTTTTCCGTGGGGCTGGAAGAAACCCGATGTTACGAGCGGGGTGACGCATCGCGTCACCTGGGGTGAACCCGAGGTCGCGCGCCGGCGCAGGTGCCGTTCAGCGCACGGTGTAGTCCATTCCCACCGACACCGGCCCCGTTTCGACGAAGCCGTACTGCGCGTACAGCCGGCGCGCCTGCCCGTCGGCGAACAGCGACACGTTCGACGACACCGGCGCGTTGGCGCGCAGCCAGGCGTCGATCGCGGCCATGATCCGCTTGCCGAGCCCGCGCTGCTGGTGCGCGGGCCCGACCGCGATGTCGACCACGATGAAGAAGCAGCCGCCGTCGCCGATGACCCGGCCCATGCCGACCACCTGCCCGCCGTGCAGCACGCTCACGCCGAAGAGCGTGTTCGGCAACCCGCGCGCCGCGGCTTCGGCCGAACGCGCCGACAGCCCCGCGGCCACGCGCAGGCGACGGTAGTCGTCCGCGCCGGGGAACCGCTCGACCAGCCGGTATGCGTCGCCGGTGCTCATGCCGCGGTCCGCTTCGACGGCTCGCCGACCGGGTGCGGCTCGGCCGCCTCGCCCGCGGCGATGCCCAGGTTGCTCGAGGCCGCGTCGTAGGTCTCGCGGTCCAGCAGCCCGCTTTCCCTGGCCACCAGCACCGGCACCAGCATCTGGCCGGTGACGTTGGTCATCGTGCGCATCATGTCGAGCACGCGGTCGATCGCGTACAGGTAGCCGATCGTCTCCAGCGGCAGCCCGGCCGCGCTGAGCACCACCGTCGCCATCACCACCGCGGTGCCGGGCACGCCGGCGGTGCCGAAGCTGCCGAGCACCGAGGCGATCAGCACGATCAGGTACTGGTCGGCGGACAGCGGGTGGCCGGTGTACTGCGAGATGAACAGCGCGCACAGCGCGGGATAGATCGCGCCGCAGCCGTCCATCTTGATGCTTGCGCCCAGCGGCACCGCGAACGCCGCGTAGTCGCGGTCCACGCCCAGGTTGTGGGTGACGCTGCGCAGCGCCGCCGGCATCGAGGCGAAGCTCGACGAACTGACGAACGCCACCTGCATGCCCGAGGCCGCGCCGCGCAGGAACTTCAGCGGGTTGAGCCCGTGCGCCAGCAGCAGCGCCGGATAGACCACCACGATGTGCAGCGCGCACGCGACGTACAGCGCGACGACGAAGCTGCCCAGCGGCAACAGCTTCTCGAAGCCATAGGCGCCGACCAGCGAGGCGATCAGGCCGAACGTCCCCAGCGGCGTCACCTCGAGCACGAAGCGCGTGACCTGGATCATCAGCTCGCTGGCCTCGCCCGCGAGCTTGCGCGCCAGCGCCACGCGCTCGCCCAGCTTGACCATCGCGAAGCCCAGCAGCGCGGCGAAGAAGATCACCGGCAGGATCGAGCCCTTGCCCGCCGCGAGCACCGTCTCGCCGGCGGCGTTGGTGGTCTTGCCGATGCCCGCGAGCGCGTAGAACGGATTGGCCGGCACCACGTCGAGCAGCACCTGCACCGGGCTGGGCACGGTCCTGGGCACGTAGCCGGAATCCACGCTGAGCGCGCCGACCCCGACGCCCGGCTGCATCACCGTGCCCACCGCCAGGCCCACGCCCACCGCCAGCATCGCGGTGATCGCGAACCATGCGAAGGTGCGCCCGCCCAGCGCCGCCATCGACTTCTGCCCGTGCAGCGAGGCCACCGCGTGGATCACCGCGAAGAACACCAGCGGCACCGCGATCATCTTGATCAGGGTGACGTAGACGTCGCCCAGCGGCTTGAACCAGGTGTCCGCGGCCGGCCCGAACAGCCAGCCGGCGAGCGCGCCGAGCACGAAGCCCGCGGCGACGCGCTGCCAGAACGGGATCCGGAACCAGGCCGAGACCAGCTTCATCATCGCGTGCGCAGCCGGAAGGGGGACGGCGCAAGATAGCGCAGCATCGGCGCGCGCGCCGTGCCGCTGGCGCGACACTGCGTGCGGCAGGCGGACCGACACACGCGCCACGGCATAATGCCGGCCCCTTCCGCCGGAGCCCGCGATGCGCCCGTTGCCGATCGCCTGCCTTGCCACCCTGCTCGCCGCCTGCAGCGCCAACGTGCGCGGCCCCGCGCCGGCCGCGGATGAACGCGATGTGGCGCCGGTCACGGTCCAGGACGTCGCCCATCCGCAGGGCGAGACGGCCCGGTGGTGGTACCGCAGCGGCGCGGCGCGCGCGGCGGGCAACGGCGCGATGCGCGGCCGGGCGAAGAACGTGATCCTGTTCCTCGGCGACGGCATGAGCCTGACCACCGTCGCCGCCGCGCGCATCCTCGACGGCCAGCGCAAGGGCCAGCCGGGCGAGGAGAACCAGCTCGCGTGGGAGCGCTTCCCCGCCACCGCGCTGGCCAAGACCTACAACACCGATTCGCAGACGCCCGATTCGGCCGGCACGATGAGCGCGATCGCCACCGGGGTGAAGACCTTCATGGGTTCGATCTCGGTCGGCCCGGCCTCGCGCACCGACGACTGCGCCGGCGGCCTGCGCAACGAAAACCTCACCTGGCTCGAACTCGCGCGCAGCGCCGGCATGGCCACCGGCATCGTCAGCACCGCGCGCCTGACCCACGCCACGCCGGCGGCGACCTACGCGCACGTGGCCACGCGCAACTGGGAGGACGACACCGACCTGCCTGCGGCTGCGGTCGAGCAGGGCTGCAGCGACATCGCGCGCCAGTTCGTCGAATCGCCGTTCGGCTCGCCCGACGTCGCGCTCGGCGGCGGCCTGGGCGAGTTCGTCGCGGACACCATCGCCGACCCCGAGGATCCCGCCCGGCACGGCAAGCGCTCGGATGGACGCAACCTGGTCGCCGAATGGCTCGACGCGCACCCGCGGGGCGCGTTCGTCCGCGACACGCGACAGCTGCGCGCCGCGGCCGATGCGCCCAGCCTGCTCGGGCTGTTCGATGGCAGCCACATGGATTTCGACCACGACCGCGACACGTCGCCAAAGGGCCAGCCCTCGCTCGAGGAAATGACCCGCGCCGCGATCCGGACGCTGTCGCACGACCCGGACGGCTACGTGCTGCTGGTCGAGGGCGGGCGCATCGACATGGCCAACCACTACGGCAACGCCTTCCGCGCGCTCGACGACACCATCGCGTTCTCGCGCGCGGTGCAGGCGGCGGTCGAGATGACCTCGGACGGCGACACGCTCGTCCTCGTCACCGCCGACCACTCGCACACGCTCAACTTCGTCGGCTACCCGGTGCGCGGCAACCCGATCCTGGGCAAGGTGCGCGGGCGCAACAGCTTCGACGGCACGCCGGGCGATCTCGCGAAGGACGGCACCGGCCTGCCCTACACCACGCTCGGCTACGCCAACGGGCCCGGCTACACCGGCGCCAGCGATTCGCAGCCGGCCGGCAGCAAGCATTTCCCGCACATGGGCAAGGGCTACCAGCCCGCGCAGGGACGGCCCGACCTCACCGACGTCGACACCGCCGACCCGGACTACATGCAGGAATCCACCGTGCCCCTGGCCAACGAGAGCCACGGCGGCGAGGACGTCGGCGTCTGGGCGCGCGGCCCCGGCAGCGACGCGGTGCGCGGCACGGTCGAGCAGAACGTGCTCTACCACTTCATCGTGCAGGCCACCCCGAGGCTGCGCGAGCGCCTGTGCCAAGCCGGCACCTGCAACGCCGACGGCGTGCCGGTGGAGCTGCCGGAGATCGAAGCCTTCGTGCCGGCAGCGCATTGACCGGAAGGACGATGGCACCCGGCCGCGGCGGCGCGCTAGGCTGGGCCCGGATCATTTGATCGTCATTCCTGCGACATCCGCCGGGCAGAATTCCATCGAACCACCTGCAGGACCACCACCCATGAACCGACTCGACAACAAGGTCTGCCTCGTCACCGGCGCCGCCAGCGGCATCGGCAAGCGCATCGCCGAGGTCTACGCCGACCGCGGCGGCAAGGTGGTGGTCGCGGACCTGCGGCTGGACGCGGCCGAGGCCGTCGCCGCGGCCATCCGCGCCTCCGGCGGCGACGCCCTGGCGGTCGCGATGGACGTGACCGACGAGCGCCAGGTCGTCGACGGCGTGGCGCAGGCGATCGCGCACTACGGCCGCGTCGACGTCCTCGTCTCCAACGCCGGCATCCAGGTCGTCAACCGCGTCGTCGACTTCGGCTTCGCCGACTGGAAGAAGATGCTGGCGATCCACCTCGACGGCGCCTTCCTCACCACCCGCGAATGCATGAAGGACATGCAGGCGCGCGGCCAGGGCGGCGCGATCATCTACATGGGCTCGGTGCACTCGCACCTGGCCTCCAAGCTCAAGGCGCCCTACGTCACCGCCAAGCACGGCCTGCTGGGCCTGTGCCGCACCGTGGCCAAGGAAGGCGGCGAGCACGGCATCCGCTCCAACGTCATCTGCCCCGGCTTCGTGCGCACGCCGCTGGTGGAGAAGCAGATCCCCGAGCAGGCCCGGGAGTTCGGCATCAGCGAGGAAGAAGTGGTGAGGAACGTGATGCTCAAGGACACCGTGGACGGCGAGTTCACCACCGTCGACGACGTCGCCAACGTCGCCCTGGTGCTGGCCGCCTTCGAGACCAACGCGCTGACCGGCCAGAGCCTGGTGGTCAGCCACGGGTGGTTCATGCAGTAGGGCTCAGAACGGCTTGGCCAGCACCAGGTACACGATCCCCACCAGCAGCAGCACCGGCAGTTCGTTGAACCAGCGCAGCGTCTTCGACGACGGCAGCGCGCGGCCCTTGTCCAGGCCCTTGAGCCAGCGGCCGGCGACGGTGTTGTGCGCCAGCATCAGCACCACCAGCGCCAGCTTGGCGTGCAGCCAGCCGCCGCTGACATGGAAGTACAGCCACAGCGCCAGGCCGGCGAGGAAGGCGAAGCCGAACATCATGTGGCCGAAGCGGTACAGCCGCCGCCCCATCAGCAGCAGCCGCGCGCGCACCGCCTGCTCGCCACCGGCCTCGGCGAGGTTGACCAGGATCCGCGGCAGGTAGAACACCGATCCCATCCACGCCATCACGAACACCACGTGCGCGGTCTTGGTCCAGAAATAGGCTTGCATGGCGGTGCGGCGCTCCTCGACCGGGGATCGTACTAGGATCGCACGGTCGATCGCGCGGTGTCGCCGGCCACGCAGCCGTACCCCTGCAAAAGCGGTCGCGCAGCGGCCATCATGGTGGCATGGACAAACGCTACGACCGCGACTACTTCGACCGCTGGTACCGCCGCGGCGGCATCGGCGGCAGGCAGCGCCTGGCGCGCAAGGTGGCGCTGGCGGTGGCCACCGCCGAGTACCACCTCGAGCGCCCGCTGCGCAGCGTGCTCGACGTCGGCTGCGGCGAGGGCACCTGGCGCGCGCCGCTGCTGAGGCTGCGGCCGAAGGCGTATTACCTGGGCTTCGACAGCAGCGAATACGCGATCGCCCGCTACGGCCGCAGCCGCGGCCTGCACTTCGCGCGCTTCGCCGACTTCGCGCAGCTGCGCCCCTGCCCGCCCGCCGACCTGCTGGTGTGCAGCGACGTGCTGCACTACCTGCCCACGCGCGAACTCGACCGCGGCCTGCCCGGCCTGGCCGAGTTGTGCGGCGGCGTCGCCTTCCTCGAGGCCTTCGCCCGCGAGGACGAGGCCGAGGGCGACGAGCACGGCTTCCTGCGCCGCCCCGGCGCGTTCTACCGCCGGCGCTTCGAGGCCGCCGGCTTCCGACCGCTCGGCTCGCACTGCTGGCTGTCGCCGACGCTTGCCGGCAGCGCCACCGCCCTGGAAGTCGGCTGACCGCATCCCGGATCGCCGGCAGGCGGGACGGAACTCGTGCCTGTCGCTGTCATCCCGAGCGCAGCGAGGGATCCGGACGCGGCGGAACAGATCCTTCGCTGCGCTCGGGATGACAGGGATGACGCGAAGTCGCGCCCAGGACGCCGCGAGGACGCGAACGCCCGGGCAAGGCGCCCCCTGTTCACGCCCGGTCGCGCCGATCCGCTATGCTGCGCCGCAGCACCCGCTGCCCCGGATCTCCATGCTGCTTTACCAGATGCACGAACTCGGCCGCGCCTGGATGGCGCCCTTCACCTACTGGGCCGAGGCCAACGCGCGCATGTTCTCCGCCCGCGACAGCTGGCTCTCCGCCATCCCCGGCGCCGCGCGCCTGGCCGCGGGCAACGAGCTGCTCTATCGCATCGGCAAGGACTACGAGAAGCCCGAGTTCGGCATCCACGCCGTCCAGGTCGCGGGCCTCGACGTGCCGGTGATGGAGAAGGTGGTCGTCGAGAAGCCGTTCTGCCGCCTGATGCGCTTCAAGCGCTACGCCGACGACGTCGCCAACATCAAGGACATGAAGGCCGATCCCGCCGTGCTGGTGGTCGCGCCGCTGTCCGGCCACCACGCCACCCTGCTGCGCGACACCGTGCGCACCCTGCTGCCGGACCACAAGGTCTACGTCACCGACTGGATCGACGCGCGCATGGTGCCGAAGGACCAGGGCACGTTCTCGCTCGACGACTACGTCGCCTACGTGGAGGAGTTCATCCGCGCGATCGGCGCCGACAACCTGCACGTGGTCAGCGTCTGCCAGCCGACCGTGCCGGTGCTCGCCGCGGTGTCGCTGATGGCCGCGCGCGGCGAGCCGACGCCGCGCTCGCTGGTGATGATGGGCGGGCCGATCGACACCCGCGAATCGCCCACCGCGGTCAACAGCCTCGCCACCCAGAAGCCGCTGTGGTGGTTCGAAACCAACGTCATCCACACCGTGCCGGCCAACTACCCGGGCAGCGGCCGCCGCGTGTACCCGGGCTTCCTGCAGCACGCCGGCTTCATGGCGATGAACCCCGAGCGCCACTTCCAGTCGCACTGGGACTTCTACCAGGACCTGGTCAAGGGCGACCTGGAGGACGCGCAGGCGCACCGCCGCTTCTACGACGAGTACAACGCCGTGCTCGACATGCCGGCGCGCTACTACCTCGACACCGTGCGCATCGTGTTCCAGGAGCACCTGCTGCCGCGCGGCCTGTGGGACGTGGCGGGCGAGCGCGTGGATCCTTCCGCGATCCGCGACACCGCGCTGATGACCATCGAGGGCGAGCTCGACGACATCTCCGGCGAAGGCCAGACCCGCGCCGCGCACGCGCTGTGCACCGGCGTGGCCAAACGCGACCGCGCGCACCTCACCGTCAAGGGCGCCGGCCACTACGGCATCTTCAGCGGTCGCCGCTGGCGCGAGCAGGTGTACCCGCAGGTGCGCGACTTCATCGCCGCGCACGCGGCGCCGGCCAAGGCGTCGAAAGCCGCCTAGGCCCTTGTGGGAGCGGCTTCAGCCGCGAGCTTTTCCCGATCGTCCCCGGCGCAAAGGCTCGCGGCTGAAGCCGCTCCCACAGGAAAGCGCAATGCGCTCAGGCGTACTGCGCCCACTTCACCAGCAGGTGCTTGGCGAACAGCCCGTGCAGGTGGCCGATGCCGCGCGCCAGGTGCAGGGTGGCGAAGAGCAGCACGATGCCGCCAACGAACACCAGCGGCAGCTCCCAGCCCTGCAGCGAGGTGCCGACCACGTCGTCGCCGAAGTGCAGCAATTGCCAGCCATCGATGCTGATGCTGGTATCCGCCACGCCGGTCCACACCAGCAGCGGCGCGGCGATGCACGCCACGGACAGCGTCAGCAGCGTGACCGCCAGCGTGAAATAGACGATCCCCAGCGGCAGCATCGCCAGGAAGTAGAGGATCGTGCTCCACGTCCGCGGGTCCAGGAACATGTCCTTGATCCGCTCCAGCAGCGGCCTGCCGCGCGCGCCGTACAGCGGCCGGCGCGGCATGCGCTCGCCGAGCATCACCTCGACGATGCGGCCTTCCAGCAGCGACAGCATGCGGATCGAGCCCAGGAACAGGATCAGGAACGGGATGCCGATGATCAGCACCGCGAACCCGGCCGACATCGACGTGCCGGCCACCACCCAGGTGAAATAGAAGATGCCGGTGGCCAGGCTCAGCACCATGTAGAACAGCGCGGCGTAGGCGCGCGGGTCGGCGGCGACGCCGAAGAAGCGGCCGGGGAGCGACTTGCGCGGGCGCGGCGGCGGCGCGCGCAGCGCGGTCTGCACCTTCACCTCGGTGTCGCGGTAGATGTCGGCGACTTCCTCCGGCGCGCCGTAGCTGGAGGCGACCGCGGCGATCACCTCGGCCTCGGACTTGCCGGGGTTCTCGGCGAGTTCCGAGCGCAGGTATTCCTCGGCGTCGTAGAGCGCGTCCTGCACCAGCGCGGGGTCGGCCCCGGCCAGCGCCGCGCGCAGCTGCGCGAGGTAGTCGGGGATGTTGGTCGGCAGCGCGGTGTTCATGGTTTCAGGCCCTTGAGGACGGCGTCGACGGAATCGCGGGTGGCGCGCCAGGCGGCGCTCCATTCGTGCAGGGTGGCGCGGCCGGCGGCGGTGATGCGGTAGTAGCGCCGCGGCGGCCCGGCCAGCGACGGCTCGACGTGGCTGTCGAGCAGCCCGGCCGCGCCGAGGTTGCGCAGCACCGGGTACAGCGCGCTCTGCTTGCCGCTGAGCACGCCGTCGCCGAAGCGCTCCAGCCGCTTGGCGATCTGGTAGCCGTACATCGGCTCGTCCGCCGCGCCCAGCACCGCCAGCAGCGCCAGCGAGACGGTGCCGGCGCTGAGCTCCTTCTGGAACTTGCGCAGCTGCGGGTCGGGACCGGTCGGGTCGGGGTCGCCCATGGCGGGGCTCCAGCGGGATTGGCGACGATGCTATTGCGAAGTTCGCTATAGCGAATGTGCCGCTAGTCATGGCGATGCCACCAGGGCCGATGCACAGGGGATCTCGTGGGAGCGGCTTCAGCCGCGAGCTTTTCGCGCACGCGCCCGCCGGGATCGAAAGCTCGCGGCTGAAGCCGCTCCCACCAGCATCCCGTGCGCTTCGGGCCGCCGTCGCGCCCGGCTACACTCGCTCGAACCCGATCTCCGCGAGGCACCCCGATGCGCCCCACCCTGCTCGCCCTGCTGGTCGCCACCGCCGTCATTGCACCCGCCGCGGCCGCCGCCGACCCCGCTCCCAGGCCGAAGACCACGCAGGAGCTGCTGGACGCATCCGACGCCACCGACTGGCGCACGCTCGATCCCGCCAGCACGCTCTACCTCGAGCTGGCCAGCGGCCGCGTGGTGATCGAGCTGGCGCCCGGGTTCGCGCCCGAGCACGTCGCCAACATCCGCGCGCTCGCCCACGAGGGCTACTGGAACGGCCTGAGCATCAACCGCTCGCAGGACAACTTCGTCGTGCAGTGGGGCGACCCGGCCGAGGAAGGCGAGCCGCGCAGGCCGCTGGGCAAGGCCAGGGAGCACCTGCCGGCCGAGTTCGAGCGCGACGCGAAGGGCCTGGACTTCCACGCGCTGCCCGACAGGGACGGCTGGGCGCCGGAAGTGGGCTTCGCCGACGGCTTCCCCGCCGCGCGCGACCCGGGCGAAGGCAAGGCCTGGCTGGCGCACTGCTACGGCGCGGTCGGCGCCGGGCGCGACGTCGCCGCCGATTCGAGCAACGGCAGCGAGCTGTACGTGGTCGACGGCCAGTCGCCGCGCCAGCTCGACCGCAACATCACCCTGGTCGGCCGGGTCGTGCAGGGCATGGAACTGCTGAGCGTGCTGCCGCGCGGCACCGGGCCGCTGGGCTTCTACGAACAGGCCGCGCAGCGCGTGCCGATCAAGGCGATCCGCCTGGCCGCCGACGTGCCGGAAGCCGAGCGCACCCGGCTGCAGGTGCTGCGCACGGACACGCCGCTGTTCGATGCGGTGGTCGAATCGCGCCGCAACCGCCGCGACGACTGGTACAAGCGCCCGGCCGGGCACATCGACCTGTGCAACATCGCCATCCCCACCCGCGAGCCGCCGGCGCAGCCCTGAACGCGGGCGCGTTCGTCACGCACGGTTAGCTATCCCGCCGCTAGCCTGCGCGCACCCCACGACGCGCAAGGACTCCAATGGCACTGCTCCGCATCCGCCTCACCGGCAGCGACGACACCGCGCGCGCAGTGATGAACCTGCTGCAGAGCCTCGACGGCATCGAGCACGTCGAGGAGATCGGCGACCTGATGGCGCACATGGACGATGCGGATTCGAGTTCGGCCGGCCTGAGCGACGTCGAGGGCCCGCAGATGCACGAGATCGAGATCGACGTGCCCAACGAGTCCACCGGCCGCAAGGTGCGCGAGGCGGTGGAGATGCTCGCCTTCGACCTGGACGCGCTGGTGGAGTTCGAGGACGACGAGGACGAGTGAGGCGGCGATCGCGGACGGCGGCGAGATCCGGCCAACGGCCTCACCGCCCGTCGTACGCGCCCTCCAGCGCCGCGACGTAGCGCGCGACCGAGCGCTCCAGCGCCGCGCGCGCGTCGCGCTCGATCCGCCGTCCCCACCACGCGCCGTGGATGGCGTCGAACGCGAACGGCGCCACCGCCGCGGCGGCCGCGCGCACCGCGCGCGCGGACAGCGGGATGTAGTTGGGGAAGCTGCGCATGAAGCCGACGTGGCGGTTGTCCATCGCCACCTGGAGGATGTCGCCGGTCAGCAGCGCGCCGCGGCCCTGCGACAGGTGCGGCACGTGCGCCACGGTACCTCCGGCGAAATGGCCGCCGCAGCGCACCAGCGTCATGCCGTCCCAGAGCGGCCGCGTTTCGCCGTCCCAGTATTCGATCTCAGGCGCGTCGCGCATCACCCATTCGCGGTCGGCGGCATGCAGCAGGACCGGCACGTCGCCGAAGGCACGGCTCCACTCGACCATCCCCGAGTAGTAGTGCGGGTGCGAGATCGCGATCGCACGGATGCCGCCGGCCTCGCGCACGCGCGCCACCGTGTCGTCGTCGACCAGCGCGATGCAGTCCCACAGCAGGTTGCCGCCCGGCGAGCGCACCAGCAGGGCGCGCTGGTTGATCGCGAACGCAGGCTCCGTGCCGATGCCCAGCAGGCCGTCGGCCTCCGGCTCGACGCGGTTGCGGTGGTCGCGCCGCAGCGCTTCCAGCGTAGTCCAGCGCTGCCCGGCGTGGCCGACGTACTGGCGCTCGTCCTCGCAGACCGGGCAGCGCTCCGGCGCATGTTCGCGGTCGGCGAACTGGGTGCCGCAGGTGACGCAGACGAAGCAGGCCATGCGGGCTCCGGGTTCGAAGGAGAAGCCGGGAAAATAGCAGCCCGCGGTAACACGCGCCGCGTCGGCGCGCACGCCTCGCTCAGCGCGCGCCGCGCAGCCGCGCCAGCGCGCGCACCGGGAAGGTGCCGACGCCGCGGAACTTCGGCGCGATGGCGCTGAAGTCGAAGCCCTCGTCCGGCAGCGCCGCGAGGTTGCACAGGTGCTCGACCACCAGGATGCCGGCGCCGAGCAGGATCGAATGCACCGGCCGCGCGCGCCCGCGGGTGTCGTCGATGTTCATCGAATCGATGCCCACGAGGGCGACGCCGCAGTCGCGCAGCCAGGCCGCTGCGTCTTCGGTCAGGAACGGATGCCCGTCGGCGTACGCGGGCGTGGCCCAGTGCGCGTCCCAGCCGGTGTGCACGAGCACCGCGCGGCCGCGCAGCTCGATGCCGCGGAAATGCGAGGCGTCGATGGCGCCGCCGTCGCCGCGCCCGGCGCGCACGACGATGCCGTCGAGGTCGGCGAAGGCCTCCGGCCCCACCTGCGACAGGTCGGCGCCGTCGGCGTAGCGATGGAACGGGCAGTCGATGTAGGTGCCGGTGTTGGCGACCATTTCGATCGACGCGATCTGGAACTCGGTGCCCGCCTCGTAGTGCTCGCGCGAGCGCTCGCGGCTCAGGTAGTCGCACACGTGCACGGCCGGCAGGCCGGGATAGGTCACCAGCCCGTCCTCGATGACGTGGCTCAGGTCGACGAAGCCGCGCGTCGCCCCGCGCCCGTCGCGCGCGTGCGCATCGCCCGCGGCGCCGCGCCGGTGCGGCTCGGCGACGATGCGCTTGTTCAGGATCCGCGCCGGGCCGACCATCAGCAGGCGCAGGTCGCGCACGACGTGGTCGACCAGCGCCGCGTCGTCGATGTCGTCGCCGTCGATGTCGAGCCGGAAGTCGTGGCCGCGCAGGCCGCCGCCGTTGGTGAACTCGATCTCGAAGTCGAGGACCACGCGATGTTCGGTCTCAGCCATCGGCCACCTCCAGCGGATTGAAGCCCAGCAGCCGCAGGCCGGTGTCGGTGCGCGGCCGATGCGAGGAGCCGGGCAGGAAGTGCAGCCAGCTGCCGGCGGCGAAGCGCCGGTCGCCTTCGATCATCTCGCCTTCGAGCACGTATACGTCCTCGCCCGTCGGGTGCCGGTCGACGTGCGGCCATTCACTGCCGGGCGCCATTTCGACGATCCAGGCGCGCATGCCGCGCGCGGCGGGCAGGTCGCGGCGCAGGCAGCCCGGGCCGACCTCGATCGCCGGGACCTCGTCGATGCGCAGCGGCAGCATGTCGCCGGTGATGCCGGTCATCAGGATCTCCTCCGCGCTCAGCGCGCCGCGCGCTGGCTGATCGCCACGCTGCCCAGGATCATCGCGCCGGCGACGGCCATCGGCCAGGTCAGCGGCTCGCCCAGCAGCATCCACGCCCACGCCACGCCGAACAGCGGCACCAGATAGGTCACGGTGGACGCCCGGCTGGCGCCGATGCGCGCGATCAGCCGGTAGTACATGACGAAGGCGATGCCGGTGCACAGCACGCCCAGCCCGCCGGCCGACAGCCACGAGCGCGCAGGGATGGCGTGCGCCGGCCACTGCGCCAGCGCGAACGGCAGCACCAGCAGCGCCGAAGCGGAGAGCGTCGCCGCCGCCACCGCCGCCGGCGGCAGGCCGGTCAGGTGCCGGCGCACCAGGTTGATGCCGATGCCGTAGAGGAAGGCCGCGCTGGCGCCGGCCACCACCGCCCAGCCGACGCTGGCGCCGGCGACCTTGCTGCTGGCCAGCACCACCACGCCGGCGAACCCGGCCAGCAGCGCCAGCGAGCGCCGCATGCCGATCTTCTCGCCGAAGAACAGGAAGCCGACCAGCGCGGTGAACAGCACCGTCATCGCGTTGGCGATCGCGCCGATGCCCGCCGGCGCGCGCTGCGCGGCCCACGCGAACAGCACGAACGGCACCGCCGAGTTGATCGCGCCGATCAGCGCCAGCTTCGGCCACAGCGCCAGCGGGAAGCGCGCCCGCGCGCGCCACAGGAACGGCAGCAGCACCAGCGCGCCCAGCGCCAGCCGCACTTCGACCAGCGGCACCGCGCCGAAGTCGTTCGCGGCCACCCGCATGAACAGGAACGAGGCGCCCCAGATCGCGCCCAGCGCGGTCAGTTCGAGCGGGGTCGTCCAGTCGCGCGGGGCCGTGCGCGGCGGCGCGGCCGCGGGGACGGAGGTGCATTCGACGGTGGCCATGCCAGCGATCCTGTGGGGGACTGCATGGCATTGTCCGGGCCGCCGCAGGCCCCGCAAGCGCATACTTTGCGCCCAAGCCACAAATCCGGCTTGTGTCTCGGAGGCCGTCCCGCATGAACCTGCGCCCCGCCCTGTTGCCGGCCCTCGGCGTGTTCGCCGCCGCCGCCCGCCACCAGAACTTCGCCCATGCCGCGGAGGAGCTGCACCTGACCGCCAGCGCGGTCAGCCACCACGTGCGCAGGCTCGAGGCCAGCCTCGGCGTGCCCCTGTTCCAGCGCCATGCGCGCGGCGTCGCCCTGACCGGCGAGGGCCGGCTGCTGGCCGACGCCGCGAGCGCCGCGGTCTCGGACCTGGAGGCGGTCGCGCAGTCGCTGGGCAAGCCGCGCGACGCCCATCGCCTGCGCATCAACACCCTGCACTCCCTGACCTACTGCTGGCTGCTGCCGCGGCTGCCGCGCTTCCTGGCGCTGCATCCGGACGTCCGCGTCAGCCTCGACACCGAGATCGCCCTGACCCGGTTCGAGGACGGCGGCGCGGACCTGGCGATCCGCCACGGACCCGGCCACTGGCCCGGGCTCAAGGCGCACCACCTGATGGACGACGAGCTGTTCCCGGTGGCCTCGCCGGCGCTGCCGGGCATCGAGGCGATCCGCGAGCCGGCGCAGATCGCGACCCTGCCCCTGCTGTCCGACCAGGCCCTGCAGGGCTGGCACGACTGGTTCCGCGCCGCCGGCCTGCGCGGGCTGCGGCTGCCGGACATGCACATGTTCACCGACAGCACCGACGTCATGCGCGCCGCTGTCTACGGCATCGGCGCGGGCCTGGCGCGCCGGCACATCGCCATGCCCTACCTGCAGCGCTACGAACTGCAGCGGCTGCCGGGTCCGTCGCTCAAGACCCGCTTCGCCTACTACGCCGTGCATCCGGCGCACCGGCGCCCGCGCGCGCACGTGGCGGCCTTCATCGAATGGCTGCGGCACGAAGCGCAGGACGAGGCCACGCCGCTGCCGGCGCAGCCGCAGGAGAGGCCTGTCAGGGCACCTGCTTGATCGCGGCCACGATCGCCGGCTTGAGCTGCTTCAGCGCCGCGTCGTCCGTCTGGTCGGCCTCGATGTACAGGCTCATCAGGAACGCCATCAGGTCGTGGCGTCGTGCGAGCCAGGCTTCGTCGGCGTACGCCTGCGAGGCGTCGCCGAGCCGCGGCACCAGCGCGGCGAACCACGCCTGCCATTCCGCGTCCGTGTACGCGCCGCGGCGCGCCGCGTACAGCACCGGCCGCGCCAGCCGGCCCGGTTCGCCGAAGACGTAGGCGTGCCCGTCCGCCGGCACCGCCTGCACGGCGACCGCGGCGAGGATCGCGTCGAGCTGCGCGCGCTCCAGCGCCGGGTTCAGCGCCAGCTGCATCAGCCAGTCGGCGCCGTGCGCGACGCCGTGGCGCCAGCCATCGCGCTGATCGTAGCCGCGATAGTCGTCGACCGAGCGCAGGTAGCCCGTCGCCGCCTCGACCATCGCCGCGCGCTCCACCGGCGTCATCCACGGCTGCACGCGATCGGTGCGCGCGACCTCCGACAGCACCAGCGCCGCGAACGGGCGCCGGAAGCCATCGGCATCGTCGCCGTCCAGCATCGGGTACAGCGCGTCGCGCAGCCGGCGCAGCCCGGCGGCATCGAAATCCCCGGCGCGCATCCACTGCGCCAGCGCCTCGTAGGCGATGCCGTCGCGCAGCGCGGGATCGGGATCGGCCAGGCACGCGACCAAGCCCTCGGCCAGGCTGCGCTTCGCGTCGGCGTCCGGCACGGTGAACTTCAGCGCCTTGAGCGCCTGCAGAGATTCCACGCTCTGCCCTTCGGGCGGGCATGCCTGTCCGAACGCCGGCGGCGCGCACGCCGCGAGCATGAATGCTAATCCGCACCCCAACCGCTTCACTGCTTGCATGCCCTGCCTCTCATGAGTCTCGTTCGCGCCCGCCACCCCCTGTCACTCCGAACGCAGTGAGGAATCCAGCCTGCCCCACAGGCAGATTTCTCGCTGCGCTCGAAATGACAGGTCTCGGTTTTCGAAGATGCCCCGATCCCGCTACAGGCTCGCGCCGTCGAACTGCGTGATCTCGAGCGCCGACAGGTCCACGTCCGGCAGGCAGCGCACGTTGACCGCGGCGGTGGGCTGGCCGGTCTTCGGATGGATCGCTTCGCTGAAGGGCGAGATCCCGCAGGTCAGGCAGAAGTGGTGCGCGATGTGCTCCTTGTTGAAGCGATACGTGCCGTAGTTCGATTCCGGCGTCTTCAGCGTGAGCGCCTCGCGCGGGAAGAAGGCGAGCAGGCTGCCGCGGCGGCGGCACATCGAGCAGTTGCAGTCGATCGCGCCGGTCACCTCGCCTTCGAGCTCGAAGGCGACGGCGCCGCAGTGGCAGCTTCCCTGGTGGGCCATGGACGATCTCCGGTGGAATGGGCAAGGCACCATAGCGCGCCACCGTGGCGCGCGCATGCGCCGTGGTTGGCGGCCCGCGCGGCCGCGCGCCGCTTCGTGACAGAATCGGCGCCTTCCCGCCGCCGTCCGGAACCGCCATGCGCCAGACCCTGCCCGCCGTCGCCCTGCTCGCCCTCGCCCTTGCCGCCTGCCAGCCGCAGGCGCCGTCCACGCCCGCGAGCGATGCCGCTGCGCAGGCCGACGCCGCCAAGCCCGATGCCAAAGCCGATGCGGCCTTCGCCGCGCTGTCGAAGGAATGGCTCGACGGCTGGCTGCAGCTCAACCCGGTCAACGCCACCCAGGTCGGCGACCACCGCTTCGACGACCGCATCGACGACCTCGGCGCCGAGGGCCGCCGCAAGGCCGTGGACTTCAACAAGGGCATCCTCGCCAAGCTAGACGCCATCGATGCCGGCACGCTCTCGCGCGAGAACCAGGTCGACGCGCTGATCCTGCGCAACCAGGTCGAGGGCGACATCTGGAACATCGAGACCTTCCAGAGCTGGGCCTGGGACCCGCAGGTCTACAGCGGCCTCGCGGGCGGCGCGATCTACAACCTGATGGCGCGCGAGTTCGCGCCGATGCCGCAGCGCCTGAAGTCGGCCACCGCGCGCATGCGGCAGATCCCGGCGCTGTTCGCACAGATGCGCGAGAACCTGGACCCGGCGCGGGTGCCGAAGATCCACGCCGAGACCGTCGCGAAGCAGAACGCCGGGCTGCTGGCGCTGGTCGACCAGTTCATCACCCCCAACGCCGGCCAGCTCTCGGGAGACGACCGCAAGCAGCTCGACGACGCCGTCGCCACGCTGCGCAAGGCGGTGGCCGAGCAGCAAACCTGGCTGGACAAGACCCTGGTGCCGAATGCGAAGGGCGACTTCCGCATCGGCGCCAGGCTCTACGACGAGAAGCTGAAGTTCGCGCTGAACTCGGCGCTCTCGCGCGACGAGATCAAGCAGCGCGCGCAGGCCGAGATGAAGCGCGTGCGCGAGGAGATGTACGGCATCGCGCAGACCGTGCTCAAGGACAAACCGGGCGCGCCGGAGATGCCGACCGCACCCACGCCCGAGCAGCAGCAAAAGGCGATCGAGGCCGCGCTGGAGCTGGCCTACGCCGACCACCCGGCACGCGACAAGGTGGTCGACGACGCCAAGCAGGCGCTCGCCGACGCCACCGCGTTCGTGAAGGCCAAGGACCTGGTGACGGTGCCCGACGACCCGGTCAAGATCATCCTGATGCCGGAGTTCCAGCGCGGCGTCGCGGTCGCGTACTGCGATTCGCCCGGCCCGCTCGACAAAGGCCTGGACACCTACTTCGCGATCTCGCCGATCCCCGACGACTGGACCGCGCAGCAGACCGAGTCGTTCCTGCGCGAGTACAACTCGCGGATGATCCAGCTGCTGGCGATCCACGAGGCGATGCCGGGGCACTACCTGGAAGGCGCGCACTCGGCGCAGTTCCCCTCGACCCTGCGCGCGGTGCTGCGTTCGGGCCTGTTCGCCGAAGGCTGGGCGGTCTACACCGAGAAGATGATGACCGACGCGGGCTACGCCGGCGGCGACCCGCTGTTCCGGCTGGTGCAGCTGAAGTTCTACCTGCGCACGATCGCCAACGCGATCCTCGACCAGGGCGTGCACGTCGACAACTGGTCGCGCGAGCAGGCGATGGAGCTGATGACGAAGCAGGCCTTCCAGCAGGAGCGCGAGGCCGCCGGCAAGTGGGTGCGCGCGCAGCTGAGCTCGGCCCAGCTGCCGACCTACTTCGTCGGCGTGCAGGAGCACTTCGACACCCGCAAGGCGGTGGAGGCCAAGCTCGGCGACAGGTTCGACCTGAAGAAGTACAACGACCAGGTGCTGTCCTACGGCGCCCCGCCGGTGCGCTTCGTGCGCGAGCTGATGCTGGACCAGCCGATCAAGTAGCTCGCGCCCATCCGCTCATCCCGGGTCCGCCCATGTCGGGCGGGCCTTGTCATCCCGAGCGCAGCGAGGGATCTCCGACCTCGACGGGAAGATCCCTCGCTGCGCTCGGGATGACAGTCAGGCGTCCACGCCGGTATCTGCGTCGGCGGCGACGAAGCCGCCGGTCTGCCGCCGCCACAGACGCGCATACAGCCCGTCGCGCGCCACCAGCTCGGCGTGCGTCCCGCTCTCCACGATGCGGCCGCCGTCCATCACCACCAGTCGGTCCAGGCGCGCGATGGTGGAGAGCCGGTGCGCGATCGCGATCACCGTCTTGCCTTCCATCAGCACGTCGAGGCTGTCCTGGATCGCCGCTTCGACTTCCGAATCGAGCGCGGACGTCGCCTCGTCCAGCAGCAGGATCGGCGCGTCCTTGAGCAGCACGCGCGCGATCGCGATGCGCTGGCGCTGGCCGCCGGAGAGCTTCACCCCGCGCTCGCCGACGTGGGCGTCGAAACCGCTGCGATCCTCGCCGTCGACCAGCGAGGCGATGAAGCCGTCCGCGCGCGCGCCGCGCACCGCGGCCAGCAGCTGCGCCTGGGTCGCATCCGGCCGGCCGTAGAGCAGGTTGTCGCGGATCGAGCGGTGCAGCAGAGAGGTGTCCTGCGTGACCACGCCGACCTGGCCGCGCAGGCTCTCCTGGGTGACGCCGGCGATGTCCTGGCCGTCGACCAGGATGCGCCCACCCTCGAGGTCGTACAGGCGCAGCAGCACGTTCACCAGCGTCGACTTGCCGGCGCCGGACGGGCCGACCAGGCCGATGCGCTCGCCGGGCCGCACCAGCAGGTCCAGGCCGGAGATCACGCCGCCCTTCCTGCCGTAGTGGAAGTGGATGCCCTCGAAGCGGACCTCGCCGCGCGTCACCCGCAGCGGCTTCGCGTCGTCGCGGTCCACCACCGTGCGCGGCTGCGCCACCGTGGTCATGCCGTCCTGGACGGTGCCGATGTCCTCGAAGATGCCGTTGACCACCCACATGATCCAGCCGGACATGTTGTTGATGCGGATCACCAGCCCGGTGGACACCGCGATGTCGCCGGCGGTGATCGCGCCGCGGCTCCACAGCCACAGGCCCAGCGCCGCGGTGCCGGCGATCATGAAGCCGTTGAGCGTGGTGATCGACACGTCCATCGCGGTGGTCATGCGGGTCATCCGCCGCACCTTGCCGACGTTGTCGGCCACCGCCTCGGCGACGTATGCATCCTCGCGCCCGGCGTGCGGGAACAGCTTGAGGGTGGCGATGTTGGTGTAGCCGTCGACCACCCGGCCCATGAAGCGCGACTTGGACTGCGAGGCCTCCCACGAGCGCTGCTTGACCCGCGGCACGAAGAACGCCAGCAGCGCGACATAGCCCACGAGCCAGCCCAGCAGCGGCAGCACCAGCAGCGCGTCGGCCTGCGCGAACAGCACCAGCGCGGTGCCGGTGTAGACCGACACGTACCAGATCGCATCGACCACCTGCACCGCCGACTCGCGCAGCGAGGCGCCGGTCTGCATGATCCGGTTGGCGATGCGGCCGGCGTAGTCGTTCTGGAAGAACGCCAGGCTCTGCCGCACCACGTAGCGGTGCTGCTGCCAGCGCACGCGCCCGGTCAGGCCGGGCACCAGCGCCTGGTTGACCATCAGGTCGTGCAGCGCGAGCAGCAGCGGCCGTGCCAGCAGGGCGACGAACGCCATCCACGCCAGCTCGCCGGCGTGCCGGCCGAAGAAGCCGGCCGCCGGCTCGCGCGCCAGGTCCACCAGGCGGCCGAGGAAATCGAACAGCGCGACCTCCACCAGCGCGACGAAGAAGCCGAGCACGCAGATCGCGACCAGGATCCCGCGCACCTGGCGCAGGTAGTGCCAGTAGAAGCGCAGCACCCCGCGCGGCGGCATCGCGTCGCCGGGCTCGGCGAACACGTCGATCAGCGATTCGAACCAGCGGAAGAGCATGCGCGGGCTCCGGTCGGGGGCGCGGCATTGTCGCATCCCCACCTGCGCCGATTCCGTGGGAGCGGCTTCAGCCGCGAGCTTTGTCCTTCGCAGCCCGCAGTCGACTAGAAAAGCTCGCGGCTGAAGCTGCTCCCACAAGGCCTACGGCTTGTCGACCGGCGCCAGCCGCAGGTCCTGGAAGTCGAAGCTGAAGTCGGTGAGCGGCGAGATCGGCACCATCCGCGCCTCGACGATCTTCCCGTCCGGGTCCAGCGAGAAGGTGAGGAACGCGTCCGCGTTCAGCCCGCGGTCGCGCCAGCGCACGATGAAGGTGTCGTGTTGCCAGGGCTCGAGATCGCCGAGCAGCTGCGCGGTCTTCGAGAACTGCAGCGTCAGGCCCTTGCCGCCGGCGGCGACCACCACGTCGCCGTACCACGGGTCGCGGTAGGTGCCCGCGTACTTCGCCAGCGGCAGCGACGGCCTGGACTTCGCGTCGCGCGCGGCCAGGTGCTTCTTCCAGTTCTCGTCGGCCTTGTCCTGCGACTTGGCGAGCGAGGCCGCGTAGGCCGCCACCCAGTCGGTTTCCGGCGCATCGAGCCAGGCGTCGAGCACGCGCATGGTGATCGCGTTGAACGCCGAGCCGACCTCGGCGCTGGTCAGCACCACCACGCCGAGCTTCTTCGAAGGCACCAGGGTCAGCCGCGAGACCATGCCCGGCCAGCCGCCGGTGTGGTAGACGAGCTTGCTGCCACGATAGTCGGTCAGCACCCAGCCCTCGCCGTAGCCGGCGAAATTGGGCGTGGCCGCGGCCAGCTCGGGCACCGACGGCTTCGGCACCGGGATCGGCGTGAGCACCGACCACATCTCGCGCTGCCGGTCCTCGCTGAACAGGCGCCTGGCGTCCTTGCCCTCGCCTTCGATCACGCCGCCGTCGAGCTGCACGCGCATCCACCTGGTGAGGTCGTGCACGCTGGAATAGATGCCGCCGGCTCCGGACACGTTCGACCAGGTCAGCGTCGGCACCGGCCGCAGGTCCTTGAAGTCGAACTTGGCGTGGCCGGTGGCCACGTTGTCGCCGGGCTCGATGGCATCGGCGTTGAAGCGCGTCTCCGCCATGCCCAGCGGCCCGAAGACGCGGGTGCGCAGGAACTGCTCGTACGACATCCCGCTGGCCTGCTCGATGACCAGCTGGGCGACGCCGAACAGGATGTTGTCGTAGGCGTAGCGCTCGCGGAAGCCGCCGCTGATCGGCACGTCGCGCAGGCGCTCGGCGACCTCGCGGGTGCTGTAGCGGGTCGCCGGCCAGAACAGCAGGTCGCCCGCGCCCAGGCCCAGGCCGCTGCGGTGCGCGAGCAGGTCGCGCACGCGCATCTCGCGGGTGATGTAGGGGTCGGACATGCGGAACCACGGCAGGTGGTCGATCACGCGGTCGTCGAGCCTGAGCTTGCCCTCGTCGGCGAGGATCGAGATCGACGCGGCGGTGAAGGCCTTGGTGTTGGAGGCGATCGCGAACAGCGTGTGCGCGTCCACCTTCGCCGGCTCACCGAGCCTGCGCACGCCGTAGCCGCGCTCGAGCACTACACGGCCGTCCTTGACGATGGCGACCGCGATGCCTGGCACGTCGAACTGCTTGCGCACGCGTTCGACGTAGGCGTCGAGGTCCTGCAGGCCGGCGGGCAGCGCGGCGGCGGCCTCGGTGGTGGTCGCCTGCCGCGGCACGGCCTGCGGCGCGGCGATGGCGGCGCCGCAGGAGGCGGCGAGGAGCAGGACGGGACAGGCGCGGCGCAGGAGCGTCGAGGCGGCAGGCATGCGGGTTCCCCTTGGACGTGACCGCCGCATTGTAGACAGCGTGCGGCGGCGCGGGTGCGCCGCGCATTCGCGACGCCTGCGGAAGCCATCCGCCCGCACGCGACGCGGCGGGCCGAAAGTCGTAGATTCGCGTTTCCCCCGCGAACGGAGGCCGCCGATGCCCGGTCCCGCCGACACCACCGCCACCATCATCCCCTGCCTGCGCTATCGCGACGCGCTCGCCGCCATCGACTGGCTGTGCCGCGCGTTCGGCTTCGAGAAGAACGCCGTGTACGCCGACGGCGCCACCGTGCACCACGCCCAGCTCACCTTCGGCAACGGCATGGTGATGCTCGGCTCGGCCGACAACGCCAGCGAGTGGGGCCGCCACACGGTGCAACCCGACGAGGTCGGCATGCGCGAGACCCAGAGCGCCTGCGTGATCGTCGCCGACGCCGACGCGCACTACGCACGGGCGAAGGCCGCGGGCGCCGACATCGTCATCGACATCGCCGACCAGGACTACGGCGGCCGCGGCTACGCCTGCCGCGACATCGAGGGCCACCTGTGGTGGTTCGGCACCTACGATCCCTGGAAGGACCATGGCTGAGGACCTGTTCTCCGCGCGTCCGCCCCGGGCCGTCGACGGCATCCGCGCAGGCATCGGCGGCTGGACGTTCGCGCCCTGGCGCAACAACTTCTACCCCGCCGGCCTGGTGCAGCGGCGCGAGCTGGAATACGCCAGCCGCCACGTCAGCGCGATCGAGATCAACGGCACCTACTACGGCACGCAGAAGCCGGCCACCTACGCGAAGTGGCGCGACGAGACGCCGGAGGGCTTCGTATTCTCGGCCAAGGCACCCAAGCGGATCATGGGCTCGCGCGTGCTGGCGAAGGCCGGCGCGCAGGTCGAGGACTTCGTCGGCGGCATCGTCGAGCTGGGCGACCGGCTCGGGCCGCTGGTGTGGCAGTTCGACCGCGGCACGAAGATCGACGCGGACGATTTCGCCGCCTTCCTCGACCTGCTGCCGAAGCAGGCCGGGGGCCGCGCGCTGCGCCACGTGCTCGACGTGCGCGATCCGGACTTCGTCGATGCGCGCTACCTGGCGCTGGCGCGCGCGCACGGCATGGCGACGGTGTTCACGGACTCGCCGGAGCATCCCTCGTTCGCCGACGTCACCGCAGGCTTCGTCTACGCGCGGCTGATGCGCGCGCAGTCGGGCATCGCGACCGGCTACGAAGCCAAGGCGCTGGCGCAATGGGCCGCGCGCGCGCGCACCTGGGCCGCCGGCGGCGATCCCGCCGACCTGCCGCGGATCGAGCCGGCGCCTGCGAAGCCATCCGCGGCGCGCGAGGTGTTCATCTACTTCATCAGCGCGGCGAAGGAGCGCAACCCGGCCGCGGCGATGACGCTGCTGCGCGAGCTGGGCGCCTAGCGCGGCGTACGATCCGACGGGCGCCCATGCCCTTCGGCACTGTCCGCTCACGCCTGCTTGCCGGAGATTCGCGCACGATCGGCCGACACCGGCTTCCCGCAGGAGTCCCGCCATGGCCACGCGCCGCGAATTCGTCGCCAGCACCGCCCTGTCCGCCGCCGCCGTCGCGCTGGTGCCGCTGAGCGCATGCAGCCAGGAAGCGCCGCCGGCCGCGCCCGTCGCCGCGGCGGCATCGCCACCGTCGCAGCCCGCGACGGCTGGCCCGTTGCTCAGGCGCGCGATCCCGTCCAGCGGCGAGCAGGTGCCGGTGATCGGCATGGGCACGTCGGGCAGCTTCGAGGTCGGCGGCGGCGACGCCGAGCGCGACCCGCTGCGCGAGGTGCTGCGGCGCTTCGTCGCCGCCGGCGCCAGCGTGGTCGACACCGCGCCGACCTATGGCAGCGCCGAGGACGTGCTCGGCGACCTGGTGGCCGAGGCCGGCGTGCGCGAGCGCGTCTTCCTGGCGACCAAGCTGTCCGGCGTCGAGGGGCGCGAGGCGGGGCTGGCGCAGTTCGAGGACTCGCTGCGGCGCCTGAGGACCGACCGGGTCGAGCTGCTGCAGGTGCACAACCTCGGCGACACCGCGACCCAGCTCGCGCTGGCGCGCGAGCTCAGGCAGCAGGGCAAGGTGAAGTACGTGGGCATCACCCACTTCGTCGAGCGCGCGCACGACGCGGTGGCCGAAGCGATGCAGGCGCACCGGCCCGACTTCGTGCAGATCAACTACTCGCCGGTCTCGCGCGGCGCGGAAACGCGGATCTTCCCGCTGGCGCGCGAGCTGGGGATCGCGGTGATGGTCAACCGCGCGTTCGAGGACGGACGGCTGTTCGCGCGGGTCAAGGGCAAGCCGCTGCCTGGCTGGGCGAAGGACGCGGACGCGAGCTCCTGGGCGCAGCTGTTCCTCAAGTTCGTGGTCAGCGAGCCGGCGGTGACGGTGGTGATCCCGGCGACGTCGAAGCCGGACAACGAGAGCGACAACCTGCGCGCCGGCGTCGGCCGGCTGCTCGACGCAAGGCAGCGCGCGGCGCTGGTCGCGGCGCTGGAATGACGACACGGGTTGGCATCCGCCTGGGCGTCATTCCCGCGAAAGCGGGAACCCAGTGGCCTTGCAGTTGCCATCGTTTCCCCCACCGCGCGACCAATGTGGCTGGAGAAAGCAAGCCGCTGGGTTCCCGTTTTCGCGGGAATGACGGCGTGTGCCATGAACTCCCGCCACTGGCGCCCGCGTCCGTGCACCGCGTACTCCGAAGGAATCTCTCCGCATGCTCCAGCGCCTGCTGACCCGCCTGTTCAACCTCGAGCGCGACGAAGTCGCGCCGGTCACGGCCGGCTTCGTGCTGTTCTTCCTGCTGTTCGCCGGCTACTTCATGCTGCGGCCGGTGCGCGAGACGATGGGCATCACCGGCGGCGTGGACAACCTGCAGTGGCTGTTCATCGGCACCTTCGTCGCCACGCTCGCCGCGATGCCGCTGTTCGGCTGGGTCGCCGCGCGGGTGCGGCGGCGGCGGATCCTGTACTGGGTGTTCGGTTTCTTCGCCGCCAACCTCGCCGGCTTCGCGCTCGGCTTCCTCGCGCGGCCCGACAGCGTCTGGCTGGCGCGCACCTTCTACGTCTGGCTCTCGGTCTTCAACCTGATAGCGATCTCGCTGGCGTGGAGCGTGCTGGTCGACCTGTTCGCGGCCGCGCAGGCCAGGCGGCTGTTCGGGCTCATGGCGGCGGGCGCGAGCCTCGGCGGGCTGACCGGGCCGTTGCTCGGCGTGTTCCTGGTCGGCCCGGTCGGGCACGCCGGCCTGCTGCTGCTCTCGTCGCTGCTGCTGGTGGCCGCCATGTTCGCGGCGCGGCGGGTGCAGCGCTGGCGCGACGCGCATCCCGTGGCGGAGATCGCGGCCGGCGAAGCGCCGGACGACGCAGGCAGGCAGGCGGCGATGCCGGCGCACCGCGAGCTGCGCGAAGCGCCGGGCGGCGCGGCGCGCGCCCAGGCAGGAGCGATGCGCGACCGCAACCGGCCCCTCGGCGGCAGCCCGTTCGCCGGCGCCGTCGATGTGCTGCGCTCGCCGTACATGCTCGGCATCGCGGCGTTCGTGCTGCTGCTGGCGAGCGTCAGCACCTTCCTGTACTTCGAGCAGGCGCGGCTGGTGGAACTGCGCTTCCCGGACAAGCACGACCAGACCCGCGTGTTCGGCACCATCGACGCCACCGTGCAGGCGCTGGCGATCGCCTCGCAGCTGTTCCTGACCGGACGCATCGCGCAGCGCCTGGGCATCGGCGTGCTGCTGGTCGCGGTGCCGGTGGTGGCGATGTTCGGCTTCCTGTGGCTGGCGCTGGCGCCGACCTTCGCGGTGCTGGCGGTGGTGATGGTGGTGCGCCGCGCCGGCGAGTACGCCTTCGTCCGTCCCGGCCGCGAGATGCTGTGGACGTCGGTGGCCCCGCAGGCCAAGTACAAGGCCAAGAACTTCGTCGACACCGTGGTCTACCGCGGCGCCGACGCGGTGAGCGCCTGGGCCAAGGCCGGCGTCGACCTGCTGGCGCAGCAGCCTGCGGTCGCCGCGCTGGTGGGCGCCGGCATCGCCCTGCTCTGGGCCCTCAACGGCGCCGCGCTGGCGCGCATGCAGCGCCGCATGCCGTAGGTCGGGGCTGAGCCCCTCGGGTTTCGCAGGGCGTCGGGACGTAGCCCCGACCTACGGCTTCCGCAGCAGGTGGATCGCCACGCCGGCGCCGACCACGCTCGCCAGCGCGACGTAGTGCGCCGGCGCCAATCCGCCGAAGCGCGCCGACAGCCAGCCCACCAGCGGCGGCGTGATGCCGCCGAAGACCGCGTAGGCGATGTTGTAGGAGAACGACAATCCCGAGAACCGCACCGCCGGCGGGAACGCCGCGACCATGATCGTCGGCACCACCGCGACCACGCCGGTGAACCCGCCCGCGATCGCGTACAGCGCCATGAAGTGCGCGGTGTCGCCCGCGGCCAGGTGCAGGTACAGCGCGTAGGTGCTGGCCGCCAGCCCCGCCACGCCCAGCAGCAGCGCGCGCCCCGCGCCGAAGCGGTCCGCGCCCCAGCCGAACGCCAGGCAGCCGAGCATCAGCGCCGCGGTGGCCAGGCTGTTGCCGTCGAAGGCCAGCGCCGGCGGCAGCGCGAACGCGGCCTGCACCAGCGTCGGCGTCATCAGCACCACGACCAGGATCGCCGCGGTCAGCATCCACGTCGCCAGCATCGACAGC
The DNA here is from genome assembly GCA_035539095.1 of Luteimonas sp. GTDB lineage: Bacteria > Pseudomonadota > Gammaproteobacteria > Xanthomonadales > Xanthomonadaceae > Luteimonas. The sequence goes on along the minus strand of DATLJE010000021.1, from coordinate 59,473 downwards.
GCCACCGCGCCGCGATGGTGCGCCAGCACCTCGCGCACCGGCAGGCCCTGCGCCAGCGCCCTGCGCTCGCGCAGCTCGGCGAACACCGGCGTCTCGCTGAGCCAGCGCCGCAGCCACACCGCGATGAAGCCGAACACGCCGCCGACCAGGAACGGCGCGCGCCAGGCGAAGTCGTGCACCTGCTGCTGCGTGTAGTGCGCGTTGATCCACGCCGCCAGCAGCGAGCCGATCAGGATGCCGGCGGTGAGCCCCGAGGTCAGGCTGCCGCAGGCGAAGCCGACCCGCGCGCGCGGCGCGTGCTCGGCCACGAACACCCACGCCCCCGGCACCTCGCCGCCGACCGCGATGCCCTGCACCACCCGCAGCAGCAACAGCAGCAGCGGCGCCAGCGCGCCGGCCTGCGCATAGGTCGGCAGCAGGCCGATCAGCAGCGTCGGCACCGACATCAGGAACACGCTGAGCGTGAACATCCGCTTGCGCCCGACCAGGTCGCCGAAGTGCGCCATCACGATCCCGCCCAGCGGCCGCGCGAGGTAGCCCGTGGCGAAGATGCCGTAGGCCTGCAGCTGCGCCAGCCACGGCGCGGTGTCGGGCGGGAAGAACAGCGCGCCCAGCACCTTGGCGAAGAACACGAAGACGACGAAGTCGTAGAACTCCAGCGCGCCGCCGAGCGCGGACAGCGACAGCGTCCTGGCGTCGCGGCGGTCGAAGGGGCGCGGGGCGGCGAGGGTCATGGCGGGATCGTGCATGGGGCCGCATTGTGTCGGGCGGCGGCCGGCTGCGCCATCGCCGCCACGGGGGAGGCATGTGGGAGCGGCTTCAGCCGCGAGCTCCTGCCCTTGCTGCAGGCGAAGGGCTCGCGGCTGAAGCCGCTCCCACATCTCTCTTGCTCCGCGATAATGCGCGGGCCTCCCACTCCCGCGCCCCCATGACCCCGACCGCCAAGGCCCAGTGGCAGATCCACCTCTGCGTCGTGCTGTGGGGCTTCACCGCCATCCTCGGCAAGCTGATCACGCTGCCCGCGCTGCCGCTGGTGTGGTGGCGCATGCTGCTGGTCGCCGCGGCGCTCGCGCTGCTGCCGAAGGTCTGGCGCGGGCTGCGCGCGATGCCGCCGCGGCTGCTGCTGGCCTACTGCGGGATCGGCGCGCTGGTGGCGCTGCACTGGCTGACCTTCTACGGCGCGATCAAGCTCTCCAACGCCTCGGTCGGCGCGACCTGCATCGCGCTGGGCACGCCGATGACCGCGCTCCTGGAGCCGTGGCTGGCGGGCCGGCGGTTCTCCTGGCGCGACGTGCTGCTCGGCGTCGCGGTGCTGCCGGGCGTGGCGCTGGTGGTCGGCGGCGTGCCGGACGGCATGCACGCCGGGATCGCGGTCGGCGCGCTGTCGGCGCTGCTGGTGGCGATCTTCGGCTCGCTCAACAAGCGCTTCGTCGAGCACGGCGAGCCGCTGGCGATCACCGCGCTCGAGCTCGGCGCCGGCACCGTGCTGCTGACCGCGCTGGCGCCGGTGATGCCGCTGCTGTTCCCGGCCTTTTCGGGCGCGCTGTTCGCGCTGCCGGACGCGCACGACCTGGGCTTCCTGCTGGCGCTGTCGATGGCGTGCACGCTGTTCCCGTTCGCGCTGTCGCTGGTGGCGCTGCGGCACATGAGCGCCTTCGCCGCGCAGCTGGCGGTGAACCTGGAGCCGGTGTACGCGATCGTGCTGGCGATCGTGCTGCTGGGCGAGCAGCGCGAGCTGTCGCCGCGGTTCTACCTGGGCGTGGCGATCATCCTCGGCGCGGTGCTGGCGTATCCGCTGTTCGGGCCGCGGCGGAAAATCGAGCATCCCGAGGTGCTGGCGACGGCGGAGAGCAAGGGCGTCGTCGAGTAGCGGGGCCGGTCCGATGCCGGGCGCTGGATGCGCGCGCCGGCTTCCGGCCTTGTCGTCATCCCCGCGAAGGCGGGGATCCATGGACGTCAGGCCTGCGAAAGCGAAAGTCGCTGGATCCCCGCCTTTGCGGGGATGACGGCTCCTTCTTTCGCGGCAATTCGGACCTCATTCTTCGCAGCCACTGCGGCCATCTGCGGCCACACAAGCACACCTTCGCGCGACTGCGTGAAGCCGTCCACCGCCATGCCGTTGCGCAACCCATACACAACACCCGCGCGCCGGCCGGCCTAGACTCGGCGCGACTGGCGCCCATCGCATGAACAGGCCATCCCCGTCTCCGCACGATGCACCCGATGCCGCACGGCGCGACCTGGTGCGTGCGTGCGCCTGTGGGCTCGCGCTGCTGGCGGCGGGCCGCGCGGGCCCCGGGCTGGCGGCGGCAGGCACGGTCACCCTCGTCGAGTTCGACAGCCACGGCCGCCGCCTGCGCACGGCGAAGCTGGAACGGATCGAGAAGGCCGACGCCCAGTGGCGCGCGCAGCTGTCGCCGGCGGCGTACGCGGTCACGCGCCAGGGCGGCACGGAGCCGGCGTACAGCGGGAAGTACGTCGACAACCACGCCGGCGGCGTCTATCGCTGCATCGGTTGCGGCACCGCGCTGTTCGATGCAGCGACCAAGTACGAGTCCGGTACCGGCTGGCCGAGCTTCTGGCGGCCGATCGCCGCGCGCAACGTGCGCGAGCGCCGCGACCGCTCGCAGCACATGGACCGCACCGAGGTACGCTGCGCGCGCTGCGACGCGCACCTGGGGCACGTCTTCCCGGACGGGCCGCGACCGACCGGACTGCGCTACTGCATGAACTCGGTCGCGCTCGATTTCGAGCCGGCGGCGTGATCGCCGCGGGAGGCTGACGATGGCCGCGCACTTCTTCGCTGGATCCGTGCTCGCGCTGCTGCTGGCCGGCGCGTCGCCGTTGCCGGGCACCGCGGCGCCTGCCCAGGCCGTGGCCCTGCCCGACCCCGCCGTCGACCTGCCTGCGTCCGGCAAGCGCATCGAGCGCGCGGTGTTCGCGGGCGGCTGCTTCTGGGGCGTCGAGGCGGTGTTCGAGCACGTCCGCGGCGTGCGCGGGGCGACGGCGGGCTACGCCGGCGGCAGCGCATTCACCGCGCACTACGAGAAGGTCGAAACCGGTCGCACCGGCCATGCCGAGTCGGTGGAGGTCGCCTACGACCCGGCGCAGGTGAGCTACGGGCAACTGCTCAAGGTGTTCTTCTCGGTCGCGCACGATCCCACCCAGGTCGACCGCCAGGGGCCCGACGTGGGCAGCCAGTACCGCTCGGTGGTGTTCTGGCGCGACGAGGCGCAGCGCGACGTCGCCACCGCCTACATCGCGCAGCTCGACGCGGCGAAGGTGTTCGCGCGGCCGATCGCGACGCAGGTCGCGCCGCTCAAGGGCTTCCACGAGGCCGAAGGCGTCCACCAGGACTACGCGCGCCACCATCCCGAAGATCCCTACATCGTCGTCAACGACGCGCCGAAGGTGGCGAACCTGCAGGCGATGTTCCCTGCGCTGTACGCGCCGCGCTAGGGTCAGCGCCGCCCGGGGCCGACCGGACCGCCGTCGGCGTCGAAGGCCGGCGGGTAGTAGAAGTTCAGCGTCTTGAGCAACGTGCGGCCGCGGTTGCGGATCTCGTGGCGCTCGCCGCGGCCGATCACCAGCAGGCGCCCCGCGCGCAGCGGCACGCGGCGACCTTCGACGATCGCCACGCCGGTGCCGGACACCACGTACAGCCACTGTTCCGCGCCGCGATGGCGATTGCCGGGGCCGCCTTCGCTGCCGCCCGGCGCGATCACCATTTCCGCCGCCTGCGCGCGGCGCACCGCGAACGCGACCCGGAATCCCTTGCCGAACCGGAGCAGCTTGCTGCGCATGGTCGCCTCCCTCGCCCGCCGATGGAGACCCATGCTGCGCCGGCGCGCGTCCACGCCGCATGCAGGCTCAGCCCATCCGCCAGCCTTCCCATGCGGTGAACGCCGCCGCCACGAGCAGCAGCGCGCCGACGCCGCGCGCCACCCGCAGGTTGGCGGCCGGACGCGATTCGAGCCATCCGCGCACGCGGTCGCCCGCCAGCGCCATGCCGCCGTACACGCCGGCCTGGCAGGCGGCGATGATCGCCCACAGCACCAGCGCCTGCAGCCACAGCGCGCCGTATTCCGGCTTCAGGAACTGCGGGAACACCGCGAGCATGAACAGGTACGCCTTCGGGTTGAGCAGGCAGGTCACCATGCCCTGGCGGAACGTCGCCGCGCGCGTGCGCAGCGAGGTCGCAGGCAGCGCGCCGAACGCCGCGCGACTGCGCAGCAGCGACACGCCGATCCACGCGATGTACAGCGCGCCGGCGAACAGCAGCGCGTTGAACGCGAGCGGGAACACCCGCAGCAGCGCCGCCACGCCCAGCGACGCCAGCACGACGTGGCAGGCGCCGCCGGCGACCACGCCGGCCGTCGCGGCCAGGCCCGAGCGCCGTCCGCCGACCAGCGCGCTGGCCACCACGTAGGCCATGTCCAGCCCCGGCAGCAGCACGACGCCGAACACCATCGCGAAGAACAGCCACAGGTGCGCGGTTGCGGTCACGGCGTCGCTTCCCCGACAACGCCGCCGGCATCGAGCCAGCGCAGGCGCGAGCGCGGCGTGGGATCCATCACGATGCGCTCGGCCGGCCCGCGCAGCGCGCCGCCCGCGGCCAGCTCACGCTCGGCCGCGTCCAGCCGCTGCGACAGCGCCTGCAGTGCCGCGTCGTCCCGGCACACGCCCAGCCACGCCAGCCACGGCCCGTCCTCGCGGATCGGCAGCTGCGGGAAGTTGTTGGGCACGTCCAGCGACACCAGCACGCCGGCGCTGCGCACGCCGTCGCCGGCGTACCCGGCGAACGCTTGCTCGGCACGCGCCGCGAACGCGTCCTCGTCGCCCTTCCTCACCGGGAACACCTGCGCCACCACCACGCCCTGCGCGCCGTCCGGCTCGAGCACCGGGTCGACCGCGGGCAGCACGGCGATGCCGCGTTCGGGATGCAGCGGACGCATCAGCATCACGTTGTCGCTGTCGGGCAGGATCGCGTTGACCTTGGCGCGGTGCTCGCGCCACAGCGGCCCGTAGTAGAACGCCGCGTTGACCACCGGCCGCGCCTGGATGTCGTGGAATCCTCGCAGCCAGGTGAAGCGGTTTGGATCGCCGCGCTCGGCGAACTGCCCGAACACCATCGCCCCGAGCTGCTCGAAGGCCTCCGGGAAGTAGGCGTCGAAGTAGCGGACGAAGTCGCCGCGCCGCCCCGGGCTGGTGACGTAGCGCCGGAACTCGACGACCTGGTAGTCGTGCAGGTGCCGCACGGTGTCCATCGACAGGCGGTCGCCGGCGGCGGGCGGCGCCTGCGCGGCCGCGGCGAAGGAGCACAGGGTCGCGGACAGCAGCAGGCCGGCGGTCGTTTTCATCGTGATGGACTCCCTTGATGGATAGGTGCGGTGGCCGCGGCGCCGCCGGCCGGGAGGCGCCACGCGCGCCGCCAGGTCGGGAGAGGGACCGGCGCATCGATCGGCATCCGCCGTTCCGTCCGGCGGCACCGGGCCGGCCGCAGGCCCACACTAGGCGCGAATCAGGTCGATTTCCGCCCTGATTCGAACGTAGGATGGCGGCCATGGAACGCCCCGCCACCCGCGTGCTCGCGGTGCTCGAACTGCTGCAGGCCCACGGCCGCATGAGCGGCCCGGAGCTGGCGCGGCGGATCGGCGTCGACGGCCGCACCCTGCGCCGCTACATCGCCGCGCTGGAGGAGATCGGCATCCCGGTCACCGCCGGCCGCGGCCGCCACGGCGGCTACGCGCTGGTGCCCGGCTTCAAGCTCCCGCCGATGGTGTTCACCGACGACGAGGCGCTAGCGCTGTCGATCGGCCTGCTCGCCGCGCGCGGCCTGGGCCTGGCCGAGGCCGCGCCGGCGGTCGCCAGCGCGCAGGCCAAGCTCGAGCGCGTGATGCCCGCCAACCTCAAGCGCCGCGTGCGCGCGGTCGACGAGACCGTCTCGCTCGACCTCGCCCATGCCGATGCGGCCGCCGACAGCGCCGCGCTGGTCGTGCTGAGCCAGGCCGCGCAGGCGCGCCAGCGCGTGCACCTGCGCTACCGCACCGCGCAGCGCGGCGCCAGCGAACGCGACTTCGATCCCTACGGCCTGGCCTGGCGCGGCGGGCGCTGGTACGCGGTCGGCCACTGCCACCTGCGCGGCGGCGTGCGCTCGTTCCGGCTCGACCGCATCGAAGCCGTGCACGCGATGCCGGCGAGCTTCGGCCGCCCCAAGGGCTTCGACGCCCTCGCCCACCTCGCCTTCTCGATGGCCACGCTGCCGCGCGCGCACGCGACCGAAGTGCTGCTGCACGCGGACCTGGCCACCGCGCGGCGCGAGACCTTCGACACCATCGGCGTGCTCGAGCCCGCGGGCGACGACACGCTGCTGTTCGCCCAGGCCGACGACCTCGACTGGTTCGCGCGCGAACTCTCGCGGCTGCCCTTCGATTTCGAGGTGCGCCATCCCGCCGCCCTGCGCGAGGCGCTGCAAACCCACGCCGATCGCTTGCGGCGACTCGCTCTTTGAAACGCGTCATCGCAAGCGAACTTTCCGAGCGGCCGGAAGGCCGGGGATTCGCGCCAAGCGCGCCATGGATGGCGCGCGCCCGAGTCAGGGCAGGATAAGCACGGGCGGCTTGCGCGGCACTGCCGCGCGCCCGTGCGAATGCCCGGCGCGCTGCGCCGGGCCGGGGAGCCGCGCAGCGGCGTACCTGACCGAGGGAAGAGCGACTTCCCGGCCTTCCGGACGCGGGCCGACGTCGCCCGGCGTTTTTCGTGGTGCGCATGCCACCCGACGCACCCGGCAGAAGGAATTCCAGCAACCGCGTGACAAACCCGCCCACCCCGCGAACCACGTCCACGACGGGCACAATCGCCCCACGGACCACGACGACGGATGGAAGCCAGCGCCACCATGACCGCGGACGACCGCCAGGCCTTCGGCGACCTGCTGCAGCAGCATCGCGGCATCGTGTTCAAGGTCGCCAACGCCTACGCGCGCGACGCCGAGGACCGCGCCGACCTCGCGCAGGAAATCGCCGCCCAGCTGTGGCGCGCCTGGCCCGGCTACGACCCCGCGCGACGCTTCTCGACCTGGATGTACCGGATCGCGCTGAACGTGGCGATCTCCTTCCTGCGCAGCGACGGCCACCGCCGCCGCCACGCCGTGCCGCTGGACGAAGCCGTCCATGACGTCGCCGACGACAGCGCGGTCGACCACGAGGCCGGCGAGTCGCTGCGCATGCTGCATCGCTTCATCGGCACCCTGGATCCCCTCAACCGCGCCCTGCTGCTGCTCTACCTCGAGGAGCGCAGCACCCGCGAGATCTCGGAAGTGCTCGGCATCTCCGAAAGCAACGTCACCACCAAGCTCAGCCGCCTCAGGCAGCGCATCCGCGACCACGCCACCGCCACCGGGCACCAATGATGGAAACGACCATGGAACTCGACGAACTCAAGGCCGCCTGGCAGGCGCTCGACCGCCAGCTGCAGCAGCAGAAGCAGATCAACGTGCAGCTACTCACCGAAACCCGCATGCGCAAGGCACGCGCCGGCCTGCGCTGGCTGATGGCGCTGGGCATCGGACAGGTCGCCGTGGGCATCGTGGTGACGGTGTTCTGCGCCAGCTTCTGGAGCTCGCACCTGCACCAGCCCGCGCTGTTGGTGTCGGGCGTCGCCCTGCATGCCTACGGCGTGGCGATGATCATCGCCGGCGTGATGGAAATCCTGCTGATCGTGCGCACCGACTACGCCGAGCAGGTGGTCACGATCCAGAAGTACCTCACGCTGCTGCGGCAGTGGCGCATCCGGAGCAAGCGCTGGTTCGGCCTCGCCCAGTGGCTGCTGTGGGTGCCGGTGGTGCTGGTGATGCTCGAGTACGTGGGCGGCTTCGACCTGTGGGCCTATTCGCCCGCCACCGTCGGCTGGTTCCTCGCGGTGGGCCTGGCCGGGCTGCTGGCGAGCCTGTGGCTGCTGTACTGGTCGCCGCATGCGATGCGCAGGCGCGTGGCCGGCTACCTCGACGACAGCTGCGCCGGCGCCGTGCTCAAGCGCACGCAGGGCTCGCTCGACGAGATCGTGGAGTTCGAGCGGGAGTGACCTGGGCAAGGAGGGCCACGGCCGCGGGTCCTGTGTTTTCGCGGGGCTAGCGGCCGCAGTCACCAAGCAAGCTGGATCCTTGCCGCCCACGGATGATCGATTGCAAAGCTCGCGGCTGAAGCCGCTCGCACGACAAAAAAGGCGGGGCCAAGCGGCCCCGCCCTTCCGGCTTCGATGCGCAGCGCGGCTCAGCGCAGGCTGTAGCCCGACACGCGCCAGGTCTTGTCCTCGTCCAGGCGGAACGACACCAGCTCGCGCACCGGCTGCGGCGCGTTGGCGAACTTGGTCGGCACCGCGACGTTGAGGTACAGGCCCTGCGGCACCTTGGCGCCGGCCGGGAACTGCGAGCGGCTCACGCCCGCCTTGCCGCGCGTGGCCGGCTTGCCGAGGCGGTTGCGGTCGATGGTGACCTGCTTGACGAAGTCGTCGCGGGTGACCATGCGCTTCATGGCCGGCGACGCACCGTCCCAGACCTCGCCGATGCGGTTGGCGTCGACCATCTGCATCACGCGCAGCGCGGCCTGGGTCATGTCCGCGTTCTGCTTGGCCAGCTGCGCCTGCTGCTGCGGGGTCAGCTTGGGCTGCGCCGGGCGCGTGGCGGCCTGCGCCTGCGGGCGCGACGCCGGCTGCGAGGGCTGCGCCTGTTGCGCCGAGGCGGTGCCGATGCAGGCAAGCAGGGCGACGGACAGCAGGAAACGATGGTTCATGCGGATTCCTCGTGCGGGAGTTGGGAAGGCCCGGGCGAGTCTACGCCAGCCGCCGCTGGCCGGTGTACCCGCCGTTCCACGTTGGCGCCCACCGTCGGCGAGAGGAGTATCTTCGCTGAACGGGCATGGCGACCTGCCCGCGACCCTTGGCTGGGGGGAACGAGATGGCAGACGCTCCCGAGGCGGCGATCCGGCAGGGATTCCTCGCCGGGCTCAAGCGCCGGCGCGTGATCCGCGTCCTCGTGCTTTACGCGGTCGCCGGCTGGATCGTCATCGAAGTGGCGTCGGTGGTGCTGCCGGCCCTGAACCTCCCGCAATGGACGGTGACCCTGGTGACGGCGCTGGTGGCGCTCGGCTTCCCGATCGCGCTCGCGCTGGCATGGGCGACGGATGGCGACGCGGGCGATCCGCGGCGCGCCACGATGGACGAACCCGTCGACCTCGCGGCACTTGCACCAGCGCCAGCGACGGCATCGGCTGCTGCGATCCCTGCCGTGGAGTCGCCGCGGCCGCCTTCCGCCGGGCACATCGAAACGCAACCCGCGCCGCCTTCCCGGCCAGGCCTGCAGGCGACCGCGCAGGCGGGTCCGCTCCACGCCATCGCCGTGCTGCCGTTCGTGAACATGAGCGGCGATCCCGAGAACGAGTACTTCAGCGACGGCATCTCGGAGGAGATCCTCAACCTCCTCAGCAAGCTTCCTCAGCTCAAGGTCGCCTCGCGCACGTCGGCCTTCAACTTCAAGGGCAAGGAGGCCAGCATCCCGGCGGTCGCGCGCGAGCTGGGCGTCGGCACCGTGCTGGAAGGCAGCGTGCGCCGCGCCGGTGAGCACGTTCGCATCACCGCGCAGCTGATCGACGCCGGCAGCGACTCGCACCTGTGGTCGGAAACCTACGACCGCGAGATGAAGGACGTGTTCGCGATCCAGGACGACATCGCGCGCAGCATCGTCGAGGCGCTGCAGGTGACGCTGACCCCCAGCGAGCGCCGCGCGATGCAGTCGGTCGCCACCTCCGACCCGGAGGCCTACGACTTCTACCTGCGCGGCCGCAAGTACATGTACTCGATGGCGCGCCGCGACTACCTGCACGCGATCCGCATGTTCGAGCAAGCAATCAGGATCGATTCGAAGTACGCGCTTGCGTACGCCGGCATCGCCGATGCGCATTCCCACATGTACCGTTACGTCGAGGCGTCGCAGGAGAACCTCGACCACGCCAATCGCGCAAGCGGGCAGGCGGTCGCGCTGGACCCCGGCTCGGCCGAGGCGCACGCCTCGCGGGGGCTGGCCCTGGCCATCAGCGAGCGCTACGACGAGGCCGGCCGCGAGTTCGAGCTGGCGACCACGCTGGATCCCAAGCTGTTCGAGGCCTGGTTCTACTACGGCATCGCCTCCACCTCGCAGGGCGACCCTGGCAAAGCGGCCGAGCTCTATACCAGGGCGTCGGAGATCAACCCGGCCGACTACCAGGCGTCGGTCTTCCTGGCGCAGGCCTATGCCTCGATGGGCCGCAAGCAGGACGAGATGCGGGTGCGCCTGGGCACCCTGGGCACGCTCGAGCAGCACATCCGCCTGAACCCGCATGACACCCGCGCGCTGTACATCGGCGCGCAGAACCTCTGGCACGTCGGCGAGCAGAAGAAGTCGATGGAGCTTGCCGAACAGGCGCTCGGCCAAGGCCAGGACGAACCGATGGTGCTCTACAACGTGGCCTGCCTGTACACCACGCAGGGCAACGTGCAGCGCGCGCTGGATTTGCTCGAGGAAGCGGTCCGGCTCGGCTTCGGCGATCGCGCGTGGATGGAGACCGACAGCGACCTGGAGCCGCTGCGGGCCGAGCCGCGCTTCCAGGCGCTGCTGGCCAGGATCCACTGATGGGCGCGCCGGCCGGCCACTCCTCGCTGCGCGGCTTCTTCGCCGAGCTGCGGCGGCGCCGCGTGATCCGGGTGGCGATCGTGTACGCGGTGGTCGGCTGGGTCGTGGTGGAAGTCGCTTCGACCGTGCTGCCGCCGCTCAACCTGCCGGACTGGTCGGTGCGGCTGGTGATCGTGCTGGTCGCGCTGGGCTTCCCGATCGCGGTGATCATGGGCTGGATGTTCGACCTCGGGCCGGGCGGCGTCGCGCGGGCGGAGGCGGAACCGGCCGCCGCCGCGCCTGCCACGGCGCCCGTGGCGCCGGGTGCCGTCCCGCTCAGCGCCGAACCCGTACCCGCGCCCGCGCCCGCGGAACACGCCGCGCCCAAGGCGGCGCTGGCGTCCGACGATGCCGCCGAGGACCGCCGCACCATCGCCGTGCTGCCGTTCGTCAACATGAGCGGCGAGGCGGAGAACGAGTACTTCAGCGACGGCATCTCCGAGGAGATCCTCAACCTGCTGGCCAAGCTGCCGCAGCTCAAGGTCGCCTCGCGCACGTCCTCGTTCAACCTCAAGGGCGAGAAGGTCGACATCCCCACCGCCGCGCGCCAGCTCGGCGTCGGCACGATCCTGGAGGGCAGCGTGCGCCGCGCCGGCGAGCGGGTGCGCATCACCGCGCAGCTGATCGACGCCGGCAGCGACTCGCACCTGTGGTCGGAGACCTACGACCGCGAGATGAAGGACGTGTTCGCGATCCAGGACGACATCGCGCGCAACATCGCCGATGCGCTGCAGGTCGCGCTCGGGCCGAAGGAGCGCCGCGCGCTGCAGACCGTCGCCACCGCCAACCCGCAGGCCTACGACTTCTACCTCAAGGGCCGCAAGTACCTGTACGCGTTCACCCGCCGCGACTTCCTGCATGCGATCAGCATGTTCGAGCGCGCGATCGACCTGGACCCGAAGTACTCGATGGCCCATGCCGGGCTCGCCGACGCGTGCTCGATGCTCTACCGCTACGCCGACGCCTCGGCGGAGAACGCCGCGCGCGCCGAGCAGGCGAGCCGGCGCGCGATCGAGCTGGACCCGGACTCGGCCGAGGCGCACGCCTCGCTGGGCACCGCGCTGTTCACCAGCGGCCAGTACGCGCTCGCCGAGCAGCGCTTCGAGACCGCGATCCTGATCAACCCGAGCCTGTTCGAGCCCTACTTCTTCTACGGCCGCGCCTGCATGGCGCAGGGCAACTTCGAGAAGGCGGCGCGGCTGTTCATCCGCGCCGGCGAGGTCAATCCCGCCGACTACCAGGCGCCTGTGTTCCTCAGCATGGCCTACCGCTCCATGGGCCGCGCGGACCTCGCGAAGAAGGCGGACGCGCGCGGCCTGGAGATCATCGAGCGCCACCTGGCGATGAACCCAGACGACGCCCGCGCGCTGTGCCTGGGCGCCAGCACGCTGGTCGAGCTGGGCCAGCGCGACCGCGCGATCGAATGGTCGGAGCTGGCGCTGCAGACGCGCGAGAACGAGCCGCACTTCCTCTACAACACCGCCTGCGTCTACGCGGGGCTCGGCGAGGCCGACCGCGCGATCGAACTGCTCGAGCGCGCGGTGGCGCTGGGCTGGGGCGATCGCGCCTGGATCGAGAACGACAGCGACCTTGCGCCGCTGCGAGGCGACCCGCGGTTCCGCGCGCTGCTGGACCGGATGGACCAGGCCGCGCAGGCCGGGCCTTGAACCCGGCCGGCCATGCGTCGAGACTGCGCACTCCGCCAGGCCTGGCCACCCCATGCACGAGATCAAGTTCGCGCTCGACCGCGACCACGAGCACGTCGAGCTCAACCAGCTGCTCAAGCTCGCCGGGCTGGTCGACAGCGGCGGCGCCGGCAAGGCGCTGGTCGCCAGCGGCGCCGTGCGCGTGGACGGCGCGGTGGAACTGCGCAAGACCTGCAAGATCCGCGGCGGCCAGGAGGTGCAGGTCGGCGATGCGCGGATCCGGGTGCTGCCGGGTTGAACGCGGCGCAGCGGCGCGCCGCGCGATGATGGGCATGCACCGCGCCCGCGGGCGCGACGGGGAGACACGATGACGACGATGCTGGTCCTGCTCGCCCTGCTGGCCGCGCTCGGCGCCTGGGCGCTGGTGGCCTTCAACCGGCTGGTGCGGCTGCGCAACCAGGTGCGCACCGCGTGGGCGGACATCGACGTGCAGCTGACCCGGCGCCACGACCTGGTGCCGTCGCTGGTGTCGGCGGTGAAGGCCTACGCCGGCCACGAGGCGTCGACGCTGGAGGCGGTCACCGCGCTGCGCGCCCGGGCCACCGCGACGACTGCGCCGGCGCCGCTGGGCGAGGTCGAAGGCGAGCTCGCGCAGGCCATCGGCAGGCTGGTCGCGCTGCGCGAGGCCTATCCCGAGCTCAAGGCCAGCGACAATTTCTCGGCGCTGCAGCGCGACCTGGTCGAGGTCGAGGAACAGCTGCAGTACGCGCGCCGCTTCTACAACGGCACGGTGCGCGACTACAACGACGCGACCCAGCGCTTCCCCGACCTGCTGGTGGCGCGCGGCTTCGGCTTCCAGGCGGCCGGGTTCTTCCAGGCCGACGAGGACGAGCGCGCGCCGGTGAAGGTGGAGCTGGCGCGATGAGGCACATGCGCGTCGCGGCCGTCGTCCGCTCCACGTTGCTGGCGCTGCTGTCGCTGGCCGGCGCCGCGCAGGCGCAGGAGCGCATCCTCGCCTACGACAGCGTGATCGAGGTGCACGCCGACGGCAGCGTCGACGTCACCGAGGACATCCGCGTCCACGCGCAGGGCGAGAGCATCCGCCGCGGCATCTACCGCGACTTCCCCACCCGCTACAAGGACCGCTTCGGCAACCGCGTCGTGGTCGGCTTCGAGGTGCTGGGCGTGCAGCGCGACGGACGGGCCGAGCCCTGGTTCACCGAGAAGCGCGCCAACGGCGTGCGCATCAACACCGGCAACGACGATTTCCTGCCGGTGCCGGCGGACTACACCTACACCCTGCACTACCGCACGAACCGCCAGCTCGGCTTCTTCGACGACCACGACGAGCTGTACTTCAACGCGATCGGCACCGGCTGGGACTTCGCGATCGAGCGCGGCAGCGTCGAGGTGCGACTGCCGAAGCCGGTCCCGGCTCCGCGGATGACGGCAGAAGGCTACACCGGCGGCTACGGCTCGACCGCGCGCGACTTCACCGCCGCGCTGCCGGCGCCGGGCGTGGCGCGCTGGACGCTGGCGCGGCCGCTGGCGCCGGGCGAAGGCATGACCGTGGTGCTGTCGTTCCCGAAGGGCATCGTCGCCGCGCCCACGCGGGCGCAGAAGGCCTGGTGGCTGCTCCGGGACAACAGCGCGGCGCTGATCGCGCTGGCGGGGCTGGCCGCGCTGCTGGCGTTCTGCATCGGCCGCTGGCGCGCGGTGGGCCGCGACCCGCGCCCGGGCGTGGTGGTGGTGCGCTACGACCCGCCGGACGGCTGTTCGCCGGCGGACCTGCGCTTCGTCCGCCGCATGGGCTACGACAACCGCTGCTTCTCCTCCGACCTGCTGGCCTGCGCGGTCGACGGACTGGTGCGGATCCACCGCGACAAGCACCTGCTGTCGGACGAATGGCGGCTGCAGCGCCTGTCCAGTCCCGACGCGCACGCCGGCGCCGGCCAGCGCCTGCTGCTCGGCAAGCTGTTCGGCGACGGGCCGGAGCTGAAGCTGGAGAAGGCCAGCGCCAGCACGCTGCGCGAGGCGATCTCGGCGCACACCGCCGCGCTGGAGAAGCGCTTCAACCCGTCGATGTTCAAGCGCAACGGCGGCAGCATCGCGATCGCGGCGCTGATCGCGGGGGTTTCGGTGGTGCTGGCGTTCGCAGTCGGGGTCGGGATGCTGGGCTCGGGGCCGCTGCTGGCGTTCGTGGTGGCCGCGGTGATGCTGCTGGTGGTGGTCGCGTTCGGCGTGGTGGTCAAGGCGCCGACGCCGGAAGGCCGCAAGCTGCTGGACGCGATCGAAGGCTTCAAGCGCTACCTCGGCGTGGCCGAGCGCGACGAGCTCGCAGGCATGCAGGGCCCCGACACGCCGCCGATGCTCGATGCCAAGCGCTACGAACGGCTGCTGCCGTACGCGGTGGCGCTGGAGGTCGAGGACGCGTGGACGAAGAAGTTCACCCTCGCCGTCGGCGCGGCGGCCGCGGCCGCGACCACCGCCGCGATCGGCTGGTACCAGGGCGGACAGGCTTCCGACCTGGGCAGCCTCACGCGCGCGGTCGGGAGCAGCCTGGCCTCGCAGATCGCCTCGTCAGCCACCCCGCCCGGCAGCTCCTCCGGCGGTGGCGGCGGCGGATTTTCCGGAGGCGGCGGAGGCGGCGGGGGCGGCGGCGGACGTTGACGCGCCGCCGGCGCGGCGCAGGCCCGCCAGCGGGCCGTCGGCCGCGCACTTCTCGTCCGGGAAGCCGTAGTCGTCGCGCAATGCAAGCGCGCAGGCCTCGACCGCGGCCTGATCGCCGGTGCCCGCGCACTGGCTGGCATAGGCGCGCATGTAGGCGTCCTTGCGCTTGACGAAATCGTCGCCGCACTTGCGCGCGAGGATGATGCGGTCGAGGTCGTCCTGCACCGCGTTGGCGCCCGACAGCCCGTACTCGCGCAGCTCGCCTTCGCTGAGCAGGCGCAGGCTGCGATTGGGCACGGTCATCATCAGGTCGGCCACCGCCACCGAGGCGCCGTTGCGCTCGAGGTAGTCCTTGATCTCGCCGTAGACCTCGCGCAGTTCCTGGCTCAGCTCGGCGCGGGTGGTCGCCTGCGAGCCCACGCGCACCATGCGGTGGATGCCGACCTTGCCGGCGATCTCGCGGTCGTCGCCGGCCGCCAGCACCAGCACGCAGGCGCTGTGGCAGATCGAGTCGGGGCGCACGCGGATGGTCCAGCGGGTGCCGGCGATCGCGTCGCCGGCCGGCATCGCGTCCTCGACGCGGCCGCCGGTGGAATCGATGTCGAGGATGCGGTGGTCGATGCCGAGGCGGTCGGCCATCGCGGCGGTGCGCTGCACCAGCGCGGTGAAGTCGCCGCTGATCTTGCCCTGATAGCGCAGCCGCACCGCGCCGGTGTCGCGGCAGGGCGACATCGCGGCCTGGAAGTCGGCGAAGCCCAGGTCCACCAGCTGCCGCGGCGCGTCCGCGGCGGGGGCTTCGGCGGCGGCCTCCGCGCCGGGCTCCGCGCCTGCGTCGGGCGGCGGCGGATCGCCCGGTGCGGGCGCAGCCACCGCCGCCGCCACGCCGAGCGCGGCGGCGGCGGGATCCTTGCGCGGCGCCGCGGCGACTTCGCCCTCGCCCGCGGGCGCTGCCGCTTCCGCGGCCGGCGCCGCCGACGTCGCCACCGGCACGGGCGGCGCGGGGTCGCAATCGATCCAGGCATCGCCCGACAGCAGCCGCAGTTCCGGCCAGTCGGTGCCCTTGAGCAGGTCGGCCTGGGTGGGCGTCTTCACCGGCTTGGCGTCGCTGCTGACCGCGCCGGCGTCCTCGCTGCCGCTCGCGACCACCGTCTTCGGCGCCTCGGGCGCGGGCGGCGGCGGCGGTTGCCGGCAGCCGGCGGGCAGCAGGCAGGCGATGGCGAGGCAGGACAGCAGGAGCCGCTGCCGCGGAAGGCGAAACCGGAGGGACGTCACGATGCGGAGCTCGACGGCGGGATGCGTCCCCTAGTCTATGGCCCGCGCCCGCGCGGGATCGAATGCGCGATGAACATTCCGTTCCACTGCGCGTAGATGCGCCCGCGGTCACGCCCGGCGGCGCCCGCGGACGCCGCCTGCACGCGCGCCACGGCATGCTCGGGCGATGCCGACGCCATCGCGCGACGAACCGGTCGCCTGCTATCCGCCGCTGAACACGCCCAAGCCGATCGCCACCGACGCATGGATCGTCGACGGCCCGCTGATCCGTTTCGGCCTGCCCTGGCCGAAGATGCCCTTCCCCACCCGCATGACGCTGCTGCGCCTGGGCGACGGCGACCTGTTCGTGCACTCGCCCACGCCGCTGACCGACGCGCTGCGCGCCGAGGTCGCCGCGATCGGCGCGCCGCGCTGGATCGTCGGCCCCAACCGCATCCACTACTGGTGGATCCCGGAGTGGAAGCGCGCCTATCCCGACGCCGCGGTGTACCTCGCGCCGCGCATCCGCGAGCAGGCGCGCGGGCGGATCGATTTCGACGCGCTTCCGCTCGCCGCCGCGGAGGGCTATCCCTGGGACGGCGCGATCTCGACCCTGCCGGTGGCCGGCAGCTTCATGACCGAGGTCGAGTTCTTCCACCATCCCGGCCGCACCCTGGTGCTCACCGACTTCATCGAGAACTTCGAGCCGGCCAAGCTGGGCGCATGGTGGATGCGCTGGCTCACGCGCATCGGCGGCGTGCAGGATCCGCACGGCGCGATGCCGCGCGACATGCGGCGCACCTTCGCGGGCCAGCGCGCGCAACTGAAGGCGGCGGTCGAACGCATGCTCGCCTGGCAGCCCGAACGCATCGTGATCGCGCACGGCCGCTGGTACGACCGCGACGGCACGGCCGAACTGCGGCGGGCCTTCGCCTGGCTGCTGGAAGACGAGGGGCGGTAGCGACTCCGTGCCGTCATCCCGAGCGCAGCGAGGGATCCTGCCGGCGTGACGAAGTCAGGTCCCCCGCGGCGTCCGGGATGACAGGACGCTTCACCGCCGCGCAGGCGGAGCGCGAAGGCGCCTGCGAAACTCCACGGGGACGACGCGCCTCACCGCAGCTTCAGCGGCTCCGCCACGCCCGCCAGCACCAGCAATCCCCACGCCGCCAGCGCGATCCCGCCGCACAGGTACAGGGCGAAGAAGCAGTGGAAGGCCAGCGGATCGTCCTCGCGCGTCGGGCGCCAGGCGCGCAGGAAGTTCGCGCCTGCCGGCAGCTCGCCCGACTGCCAGCCCTGCCACGCCACGGCCAGGACGCCCGCACCGATGCCCAGCAGGAACAGTCCACCGGCCAGGTGCCACGGGCTCATCGCGACGCACCCGAGA
Source organism: Luteimonas sp. (assembly GCA_035539095.1). Lineage (GTDB taxonomy): Bacteria > Pseudomonadota > Gammaproteobacteria > Xanthomonadales > Xanthomonadaceae > Luteimonas. The sequence continues at coordinate 41,820 of DATLJE010000021.1, read as the reverse complement.
ACCGGCGCGCGATCCACAGCCCCAGCATCGCCACCAGCGCCAGCACGCCGGCCTGCAGCACCTCGAACGGCCACAGGTTGTGCGAGGTGGGATCGACGGCGGTGCTGACCATGATGCGCAGCACCACGAACGCCATCGCCGCCGCCGGCACCGCGGCGGCGATGCGCCAGCCGCCGCGCCAGCGCCACAGGCCCCACGCCGGCGCCGCGAACGCCAGCAGGCCGACCGCGAGCATCGCCAGCATGAAACCGCCGAGCAGCAGCGTGCCGCCGGCGCCGGGCGCGTAGCCGGACGACGCCTGCTGCTGGCGCGCGGCCTCGTCCGCCTGCGCCTGCAGGCGCGCCACCCACGCCGGCTCGGGCACCGACGCGGCGCCGCTTCCGCCGGCCACGCGCACGCGCAGGCTCGCCACCTGCGGCGTCGTGCGCACGCCGCCGTCGCCGGCGGTGATGCGGATCTCGTCGACCTGCGTGCCGGGCTGCATGAGGAAGAACCAGCCCAGCGCCTCGCCGCTGCCTTCGTAGCGGGGCGATGGATTGCTGCCGGCGTCCGCGGGGCGTCCCTGGAAGTACGGCCGCGCCCAGATCCGCACCGGCGCGTCGGTGCGGTAGCGCAGCCGCAGGTAGTAGTTCTGGTTCTTCGCCAGCGCGATGTCTGCGCCGGGCGGGAAGGTCTCCAGCACTTCGACCGTCGCCGCGGCGCGCGCGCCGCCATTCCACCCCAGGCACGCGCACAGCGCGAGCACGACCAACGCCATCCTGCGCATGCGATCCCCCCATTGCGTGCGACGGTTGCGCGGCAGTATCGGCCGATCCGCGCGGCGTCGCAAAGCCGCGCTGGATCAGATGCAGCGGTCGTCGTCGTCGCCGGTGCGCGTGCCCTGGAAGCGCAGCGCGGCGGCGTGCGGCGGCGAGGACGGGTTTTCGCTCACGGGCGCAGCAGCTTCGCGAGCGCGTCGAGCTGCGCGCTGTAGCCGTCGAGCACCCTGGCGGTCTCGACCGCATAGCGATCCGCCTCCTCCCACCGGCGCGCCTCGATCGCCTCGCGCACGCCGGGCACGGTCTTGACGCCGTAGCCGGTGAGCATGCCCGGCGCGTAGACCATGTGCCGGAACCAGTCGCGATCCGGCAGCCCGTGCGGGTCCGTCAGCGCCTGCTCCATCCGCCCCATCAGCGCATTGGCTTCGGCGCGGCGCTCGCCCGGCAGGTCGACGCCGCGCGCGGCCTGCGCGGCGTAGGCGCGGTCGAAGGCCTGTGCGCTCCGCGCCAGCCGTTTGGCCGCGCGGTCCAGCGGCGACAGGTCGATCTTCGGCACGTCCGAATCGCGCGCCGGCGCGCCGACCGCCCGGGTCGGGTCGGACACCAGCGCCCAGGCGCCGGCGTCGAGCAGCCGGTGCTGGCGCGCCGTCGCCTCGCGCGTGTCGTCCACCAGCTTGTGCAGCTCGTCGACGTAGCGGCCGAAGGTGTCGGAGAAGTCGCCGAAGCGCATCGGCAGCAGCTCGGCGTCGGCCATGCGCAGCACCACGCGGCCGGCGACCTTCGACAGCGCCACGCCGTAGGCGAAGCCGGGATCGCCGAAGCGCTCGTAGTGCTCGAAGGTGTCGTAGCGCGAATGGTAGACGCCGCCCTGGTCGTCCTCGCCGCCGAAGCCTAGGTCCAGCGAGGCGATGCCCAGGTGCTCGAGGAAGGCGCTGTAGTCGGAGCCCGAGCCCAGCGCGCCGATCGGCAGGTCGCCGCCCTTGGCCGCGATCTCGGCGTCGGCCTTCTCGTCGGCGCGCGCGCCGTCGCGCAGCCCGTCGACCAGCACCTTGGCGCGCATGCGCTCGAGCACGCTGGCCTGCGTCTGCGGGTCCTGCACCGCGGCCGCGGCCTGGTTGACCAGGTGCTGCAGCGAATGGCTGCCGCTGGCGCCGAGGAAGCCGCGGCCGTTGGTGTCGGAATTGACGTAGGCGACCGCCTTTTCCTGCAATTCCCGCGCATGCGTCTCGGCCCATTCGGTGGAGCCGAGCAGGCCCGGCTCCTCGCCGTCCCAGCTCGCGTAGACCAGGGTGCGCTTCGGCTGCCAGCCCTGCCTGGCCAGCGCGCCGATCGCCTTGGCCTCGGCCAGCATCGCGACGTTGCCGGCGAGCGGGTCCCAAGCGCCGAACATCCAGCCGTCGTGGTGGTTGCCGCGCACGATCCAGCGGTCGGGCTCCTCGGCGCCGCGCATCACCGCGACCACGTCGTAGACCGGCTTCTGCGTCCAGTCCGACTCGACCACCATCCGCGCCTTCGCCGTGCTGGGGCCGACGTGGTAGGTGATCGGCAGCGCGCCGCGCCAGGACGGCGGCGCCACCTGGCCTTCGAGCGACTTCAGCAGCGGCGTGGCGTCGGCGTAGGAGATCGGCAGCACCGGGATCTTCAGGATCGTTTTCGCATCCGCCAAGGCCAGACGCTTCGCGTCCGTGGTCGAACCGATGCCGGGCGTGAGCGGATCGCCGGGGTACACCTGCATGTCGGCGACCGAGCCGCGCTGCACGCCATCGGCCGGGCGCCAGCCGCCCTTCGGGTAGGTGTCGCCGACCGAGTAGCCGTCGTCGCGCGGATCCGAATAGATCAGGCAGCCCACCGCGCCGTGCTGCTGCGCGAGCTTGGGCTTGAGCCCGCGCCAGCCGGCGCCGTAGCGGGTGATGACGATCTTGCCGCGCACGTCGACGCCGCGGCGCGCGAGCTCCTCGTAGTCGTCGGGCATGCCGTAGTTGGCGTAGACCAGCTCCGCGGTGACGTCGCCGTCGCCGCCGTAGACGTTGTACGGCGGCAGCCCGCCCGCCAGCGCGGACGAGGCGTCGCCCTTGACCGCCGGCTCGCGCAGCTTCGCCTTGTAGCCGCCGCGGCCGAGCAGTTCCAGCGACACCCGCTTCGGCGTCGGATAGAGCACGTCGAAGCGCTCGATGCGCGCGTCCCAGCCCCATTCCCTGAATTTCGCCAGCATGAACTCGGCATTGGCCTTGTCGTGCGGCGAGCCGAGGTGGTTCGGCGCCGAGGCCATCTCGCGCATCCATTCGCGCTGGTCGGCCGGATCGAGCAGGGCATCGAAGCGCTGTTCAAGCGCGAGCTGTCGCGACGCGCCGTCGGCGCTGAAGCCATGCAACGCGGTCGTGCCGTCGTCCGCGGCGAGCACCGCGCCGGTGGCGAGCGAAACCAGCAGGCCGGCCAGCACCAGCGCCGGCCGCGAGGTCGATCCGATCATGGGCGTCTCCCGTGGGAAGCGCCCACCTTCGACGTGCGCCGGGGCCCGGTCAAGTGGCCGAAGTCGGCATGGGATGTGACCGATGGCCGGATTGTCCCATGCACCCAGGGGCCTTCCGGCACATTCGCCGCGGCGATGGGAGGCCCAGCATCGCCGGCGCCTCCCCGAAGAGCGCCGACATGCACGCAACGAAATGGTTCGCCCTCGCCTGCCTCGCGATGCTGGCCGGCGCTGCCGACGCCGCCACGCCAAGCGCCGACGAAGCCGGCGTGCGCCGCGCCGAGGAGACGTGGAGCGCGGCCTTCGTCGGCGGCGACACCGCCGCGCTCGATGCGCTGCTCGATGCAGGCTACGTGTCGGTGTCGGCCAACGGTGAATCGCGCGACAAGGCGCAGGTCATCGCACTCGCACGCAGCTACGCCGCCGCCCATCCGGGCGCGCATGCCGATCCGCTGCCGCCCACTTCCACGATCCAGGTCATCGGCGACGCGGCCGTGGTGCGGCACCACGGCGATGCCGACGTCTCCGTCGACGTGTTCCATTTCCAGGACGGCCGCTGGCACGCCTGGTATTCGCAGCACACGCGGCTGGCGGGGCACTGACCCGCGCGGGGACTGCGCGGGGCAGGACGGTCTTGCGGTAGGCGCGACTGCGCGGCTTCGCGCCGCGCGATCAGCTCCGCGCCGCGGCCTTGGCGGGCTTGTCCGTCTTCGCGGCCTTGCGCTGCGCGTTGTCCTTGGTGCGCGATGCGGTGACGTTCACGCTCGAGCGCAGCGGCGTGTTGCCCAGGACCTCGACGCGGCCGCCGCGCTTGCGGAACGCCTGCATGTCGATGGCGATGGTTTCGCTGGTCACGCTGCGATGGACATCCTTGGCCTTGCCGGTGCGATCGAACAGGTGCGAGGTGCCGCTGGGCGGAATGGCGGCCTTGGTGGACTTGCGGGGCATGGTGTCTCCTGGTGGTGGCTCGCCGTGGCGGCGCGGGAACCGGGCCGGCGGAACGACGGCGGCCCGGATGGGCGGTTGCCCGGGGTTCCCAACCGGCCGGCGCGAGGCGCGCAGATGCCCGCCGCGCGGGCGCGGCGGCTTCTGGGCGTTCGGGAAGCACGCATCCTACGCAAACGCCGATTAACAGGATGTTATGTGCGCCGAATTACGCCGAAGTTGCAGGCATTCAGCCGGAAAAATCCGGAACGGCCTCTGCCAATGGCAAAATGCGCCGCTCAGCCGTCGCGATAGTCCTCCAGCCACACCGGCGGCAGCGCCTGTGCCTCCGACATCCACTCCGCCACCGCCGGGCGCGCCATCAGGCGCTGCATCCAGTCCGCCACGCGCGGGTGCGCCGAGGTGTCGACCGCGTGCGCCTGCAGGCGCCGCATCACCGGCACGAAGGCGAGGTCGGCCAGCGACAGCTCGCCCGCCAGCCAGGGGCCGCCCTGCGCGAGCTCCGCATCGCAGGCGGCGACGATGCGCGCCGCCTCGCGCTGCTCGGTCGCGGTCATCGCGCGCCGCTCCGGATAGAACGAGCTCTCGAACGACAGCCGCCCGCACAGCCCGGACAGGCCCGCGTGCACCCACGCCAGCAGCGAGCGCGCGCGTGCGCGGCGGCGGATGTCGGCCGGCAGCAGCGGGCGTTCCCCCAGCTCGCTGGCGTACTCCATGATCGCCAGCGAATCGAAGACCACCAGGCCGTCGTCGACCAGCACCGGCACCGCGGCCGGCGGCGAGAACGCGCCGACCTTGGCCAGCTCCCCCGCGCGCAGCGGCTGGCGGATGTCGACCATGCGCTCCTCGAACGCGATGCCCTGCTCGCGCAGTGCCAGCCAGGCGCGCAGCGCCCAGCTCGATGCGTTCTTCGTGCCGACGTACAGGATCCGGGCCACGGTGCCTCCTGGATGGTGCGTGGCCGCGCATTATCCGCCGCGGACGCCGTCTTTCGCCCGCGTTCATCGTCACGCGGCGTGCACGCGATCGCGTGACGCCCGTTCGACGCCGGCGGTGCTATGACGATGGCTCCCCGCACGGGAGGCCTTGCTGATGCAGGACCACGAACACGCAAGGCGACGCATGGTGGACGTGCACATCGCCGGCCGCGGCGTGCGCGACCACGCGGTGCTCGAGGCGATGCGCGCGGTGCCGCGCGAGCGCTTTGTCGAGCCGGGCATGCAGGAATTCGCCTACGAGGACAGCCCGCTGCCGATCGGCGAGCGCCAGACCATCTCGCAGCCCTACATCGTCGCGCTGATGCTCGAGGCCGCCGACCTGTCGGCGGACGACCGCGTGCTCGAGGTCGGCGCCGGCTCAGGCTATTCCGCCGCGGTGGCCAGCCGCATCGCCGGCAGCGTGCACGCGATCGAGCGCCACGCCTCGCTGGCCGAGCAGGCGCAGCGCCGCTTCGACGCGCTCGGCTACGACAACATCGAGCTGCGGGTCGGCGACGGCACGCGCGGCTGGGCCGACGCGGCGCCGTTCGACGCGATCCTGGTCGCCGCCGGCGCGCCGGACGTGCCGCATGCGCTGCGCGAGCAGCTCGCCGTCGGTGGTCGCCTGGTGCTGCCGGTCGGCGACGGCCTGCGCGGCCAGCGCCTGCGTCGCGTCACCCGCGTGGATGGCGGCGACTACGAGGAGGAGGACCTGGGCGGCGTCACTTTCGTGCCGCTGATCGGCGAGCAAGGCTGGACCGAGGACGGCCGCCGCGCCGCCAGCAGCCACGTGCCCGGCCGCGCGCGCGGGCGCACGCTGCCGCAGGTGATCGCCGATGCGGCCGAACACCTGCCGCGCATCCATGATCCGGCGTTCGGCCCGACGTTCGACCGCTTCGCCTCGCGCCGGGTGGTGCTGCTGGGCGAATGCAGCCACGGCACCGGCGAGTTCTACCGCGCGCGCGCCGCGATCACGCGGCGACTGGTCGAGCGGCACGGCTTCACCATCGTCGCGGTCGAGGCCGACTGGCCCGACGCCGCGGCGGTGAACCGCCATGTGCGCCACCTGCCCGCGCGGTCCGGCGCGCCGCCGGCGTTCCAGCGCTTCCCGGCCTGGATGTGGCGCAACGTCGAGGTCGCCGCGCTGGTGGAGTGGCTGCGCGAGCACAACGACGGGCTCGCGCCGGAACGCCAGGCCGGCTTCTACGGCCTGGACATCTACAACATGGGCGCCTCGATCGAGGCGGTGCTCGCCTACCTCGACGACGTCGACCCGCAGGCCGCGGCGGTGGCGCGCCAGCGCTACGGCTGCCTCACGCCGTGGCAGAAGGACCCCGCGACCTACGGCCGCGCGGTGCTCAGCGACCGCTACCGCAAGTGCGAGGAGGACGTCGTGCGCCAGTGCTGCGACCTGCTGGCCCGGCGCATGGACGACGACGGCGGCGACGAGCGCTTCCTCGACGCCGCCCAGAGCGCGCGCCTGGTCGCCGCGGCCGAGCGCTACTACCGGATCATGTACTACGGCGGCGCGGAGAGCTGGAACCTGCGCGACACCCACATGTTCGAGACCCTCGAGCACCTGCTCGAGGCGCATGGGCCGCGTTCGAAGGCGGTGGTGTGGGCGCACAACTCGCACGTCGGCGACGCGCGCCACACCGCGATGGGCGCCGCGCGCGACGAGCTCAACATCGGCCAGCTGTGCCGCGAGCGCTTCGGCGACGAGGCCGCGCTGGTCGGCTTCGGCACGCATTCGGGCACGGTGGCCGCGGCCTCGGACTGGGACGAGCCGATGCAGGTGATGCGGGTGCGGCCCTCGCACCGCGACAGCATCGAGCGCGCCTGCCACGACGCCGGCCTGCCCTGCGCCCTGCTCGACCTGCGCGGCGGCGACGCGGGCGCCGACGAGGCGCTGCGCACGGCCCTGCTGCCGTCGATGCTCGAGCGCTTCATCGGCGTGATCTACCGGCCCGAGACCGAGCTGCAGAGCCACTACGCGGAGGCGTCGCTGCCCCGCCAGTTCGATGCCTACGTGTGGTTCGACGACACCGGCGCGGTGGTGCCGCTGCGGCCGGCGCCGGCCGGCAACCGCGTCCCCGACACCTGGCCGTTCGGCGTCTAGGCATGGCGCGCAGGCTGCCGTCCGCGGGACTCGCCCTGGCGCTGGCCGTGCTGGCGGGCGGCTGCGGCAGCACCGTGCAGCCGTTGATCCATGCGTCCAACACCGGGCCCGATCCGGTGCTGCCCGCGCCCGCCGGCAGGCGGCTGCTGCCGACGATGGACATCGCGCCGGCGGTCGGCTGGAAGGCCGGGGCGATGCCGGTGCCCGCGGTGGGATTCGCGGTCAACGCGTTCGCACGCGGCCTCGCGCATCCGCGCACGCTGCTCGTGCTGCCCAACGGCGACGTGCTGGTGGCCGAGACCAACGCGCCGCAGCGCCCGGAGGAAGGCAGGAGCCTGCGCGGCAAGGTGATGGGCCTGGTGATGAAGCGCGCCGGCGCCGGCGTGCCCAGCGCCGACCGCATCACCCTGCTGCGCGACGCCGACGGCGACGGCGTCGCGGAGACGCGCAGCGTGTTCCTGTCCGGGCTGCATTCGCCGTTCGGCATGGCGCTGGTAGGCGATGCGCTCTACGTCGCCGACACCGATGCGCTGCTGCGATTCCCGTACGTGGACGGCGCGGCGTCGATCGATGCGCCCGGCACGCGCGTCGTCGAGCTGCCCGCCGGGCCGCGCAACCACCACTGGACCAAGAGCCTGGCCGCGAGCCCCGACGGCCGCAGGCTGTACGTGGGCGTGGGCTCCAACAGCAACGTCGGCGAGAACGGCATGGACGAGGAGGCCGGCCGCGCGCTGGTGCTCGAAGTCGATCCCGCGGCCGGCACCTCGCGCGTGTTCGCCTCCGGCATCCGCAACCCGACCGCGCTCGCGTTCAACCCGCACGACGGCACGCTGTGGGCGGTGGCCAACGAGCGCGACGAGCTCGGCAACGACCTCGTCCCCGACTACCTCACCTCGGTGCGCGAGGGCGCGTTCTACGGCTGGCCGTACAGCTACTGGGGCCGCCACGTCGACGCCCGCGTGCAGCCGCAGGACCCCGCACTGGTCGCCACCGCGATCGCCCCCGACTACGCGCTGGGCTCGCATGTCGCCGCGCTCGGGCTGGCGTTTTACGAGGGCGACGCCCTGCCCGCGCACCGCCGCGGCGGCGCCTTCGTCGGCCTGCACGGTTCGTGGAACCGCAAGCCGCCGACCGGTTACCAGGTGGTGTTCGTGCCCTTCGCCGGCGGCCGGCCGGCCAGGGCGATGGAGCCGGTGCTGACGGGCTTCGTCGACGCCGACGGCAACGCGCAGGGGCGTCCGGTCGGCGTCGCCATCGACCGCCACGGCGCGGTGCTGGTGGCCGACGACGTGGGCGACACGATCTGGCGGATCACCGCCGGCGAGGCAACCGCACCGCGCCGATAGGCGCGCACGCCGGCGCGGCGCGACTCAGAACGCGATGCCCGGCCGCAGCGCCAGCTGGAACACCAGCAGCAGCGCCACCACCGCGGCCGCGAGCCGGCCGATGGAGGCGATCCGCTTGCCGGCCGGCTTCGCATCCGTCACGCGCCAGGCGCCGGCCTGGACCCAGCCGATGCCGGCGAGCATCACCACCAGCGGCACCACCACCACTTCGACCGGGTCGCGCGGCACGCGGAAGGGAACGACCAGCGCGATCGCGGCCAGCGCGGGCAGCGTCGCGACCTCGAACGCGAAGCGCGTGCGCGCCGCCGGCCCGTCGATGCGCGCCGCGTCGGCGGCGACCTCGAGCAGCGGCCGCCGCAGCGCCAGCGCGACCGCGACGATCGCCGCGAGCGCCACCAGCGCCGCCACCGACTTCGTCGCCGGGTCCAGCCGCAGGTAGCCCATCGCCATGCCGACATCGCTGCCGGGCAGCAACGCGCCGGCCACGACCTGCGGCAGCGCCATCAGGCAGCCGCACCAGGCCATCCACGCGAGCCACAACCGCATCGCCGGCGAACACGCGGCGCAACCGCGCGCCACCAGCAGGCACGCCGCGCCCGCCAGCAGCGTGGCCACCACGCCGGTGCCCTGGAAGAGCGCCGCGCGCGGGTCGTCACCGGTCCACGCGTGGTTGTTGTGGAAGAGCGTCGGATGCAGCCCGGGCACGAAGGCCTTGGGCAGCACCAGGAACAGCTCCTGCAGGAAGAACATCAGGTTGAATGCGAGCGTGCACGCCAGCGCCGAGGCCAGCGACAGGCGCCAGTCCCACCCGGATGCGCCGCGCGGCGCGGGCGCGACGGCCGCATCGCGTCGCGCGCGCATCCAGCCGGCCACTCCCAATGCCAGCGGCGCGACGACGAGCGCGAGGACGGTCGCAAGCAGGATCAGGCGCGCGTGCATCGATCGGATCTTCCGGAGCGCGCGGGTGCGCGATGGCCGGCATCGTAACCGCCGGCCCGCGGTCGTGCTCCTTTGCTTCGAGGCTTGCGCCGGGCGTGGCGGACGGAGCGGCCGTCGATCGGCCGGCGTCCACGCGGACAGGAGCGCGAAGCGGCAGGTCGCCGCGCGGCCTGCTGCGTCAGTGCTTCCACCATTGCGCGGGCAGCTCGATGCCGTACACGTCGCGCTGGCGGTTGCCGTCGCCCCAGTTCGCGGTCCAGTAGATGCCGCGGCCGTCGTAGGAGACGGCGGCGGCCGCCTCGTTGCGATAGGCATCGTCGCCCGGATAGGCATTGTGGGTGTGTGCGATGCGCAGGATGCGGCCGTCCAGGCCGAGCATGACGAGCTGGTTCTCGCCCCACGCCGCGTTGGTTTCGCTGCAGGTCGACAGCAGCACGTAGCCGCGCAGCGCGTAGGCCTTCGAGAAATGCATGCCGTTGTCCCAGCCCAGGTCGCCGTGGTAGAGCAGCCGGCGCGTTTCGCCCGTCTGCAGGCTCACCGCTTCGATCCAGTCGGTGCGGTTGTTCTGCGACACGAACCATTCGTCGCCGGCCTCGTCCAGGATCCAGCCGCTGTGCGTCTCGTCCACGGCGACGTTGCGGATCTTGGCGCTGAAGTCGCGCTTCCAGGCCTGCGGGCCGCCTTCGTCGTCGCCCCAGTGCACCACGCAGGCCTCGCCGTTGGGCGAGGCCTCGATGGTGTTGGGGCGGCCGAGCTCCTTGCGCCCGAGCTTCGCGGCGTCGGCCAGCACCACGGTGTCGGCGACGCGGTCGTAGCTGACCAGCTGCTCGACCGGGTACGGGCCCTCGTCCACCTCGCGGCGCACCATCCAGCACCAGTAGCGGCTGTCGTTGGAGCTGTCGCCCTCGACGTCGGTGAACAGCTGGTCGCCGCCGGGCCAGTCGCGGCCGAAGTCGTGCACCAGCGCGTCCTTGCCGGTTTCCACGTCCATCTGCCGGAACTGCATGCCCTCGACGTAATAGATGCGCGCGGGCGCGTCCATGCCGTAGTGCCAGCGGATCTCGTTCTGCTCGCCGATCCGCGGCAGCGAGCGCACCGTCTTGCCGGTCGCCAGCTCGACGATGCGCGCGCTGGTGCTGTCCTCGCCGTGGACGACGATGTAGCGGTTGTCGATGCTGACCGGCGTGTAGCGCGAGTACACGACCAGGCCGCCTTTCGCGATCCGCTCGATGCGCGCGCCCGTGCCGGCCTGCGTGCGCGTTTCGCCGACCGCGGGCAGGCTGCCGTAGTCCGGCGCGAGCAGGTCCTTGCCGCGCAGGTAATGGAACCCGGCCGCATCGCCGGTGGCGTCCGCGACGGCGGCGGGCGCGGGCGCCACGACTGCCGCCTGCGTTGCCGCGCCCGCGACGGCGACCGGCGCGGGATCGGCCGAGCGCGCGGCCACCAGCAGCACCACCGCCGCGGCGCACAGGCCGGCGACGGCGATGGCCACGGGAACGCGGGTCGAAAAGCGCATGGGGATCTGCTCCGGAGGGCTGCGCCGCGCGCGACGGCGCATTGGCTTCGCACGCGGCATCACGTTGGGCTACAACGCATTCCGCGGCGCACGCAGGCCATGCCGACCGGCAGCGAGGGGCCGCTCGCGCTAAAGTGGACGCCTTGCCTGCGCGCACGCGTCTCGCAAGCGGGCCACCGCAGGGGAAACCGATGACGATGCCGACACGCCTTCCACGACTTCCGAGCCCGCAGGCACCTGCCGCGACGCGCGGCCTGCATGCGCGCCTGCTGCTCGGCGCGCTGTTCGCGCTCGCCCTCGCCACCGGCGCGCACGCGGCGACGCCCGACGACGCCCGCTGGCAAGCGCGCGCGCAGGCGGTCACGATCACGCGCGACGACTGGGGCATCGCCCACGTGCACGGCCGGACCGACGCCGACGCGGTGTTCGGCATGGCCTACGCGCAGGCCGAGGACGACTTCAACCGCGTCGAGACCAACTACCTCAACGCCATGGGCCGGCTCGCCGAGACCGAGGGCGAATCCGCGCTCTGGCAGGACCTGCGGATGAAGCTGTTCATCGACCCGATCGAGTTGCAGGCGCTGTACGCGAAGAGCCCCGGCTGGCTGCGCGCGCTGATGGACGCGTGGGCCGACGGCCTCAACTGGTACCTGGCCACCCATCCTGACGTGCATCCGCGCGTGATCACGCGCTTCGAGCCGTGGATGGCGCTGAGCTTCAGCGAGGGCAGCATCGGCGGCGACATCGAGCGGGTCTCGCTCGCGGACCTGGAGGCCTTCTACGGCCACGACCCGAAGGCCGCGCTCGCGCGCGCCGAGACCCCTTCGAGCTGGAAGGAGCCCTCGGGCTCGAACGGCTTCGCCATCGCCCCCAAACTCACCGCCGACGGCCACGCGCTGCTGCTGATCAACCCGCACACCTCGTTCTTCTTCCGCTCCGAACTGCAGATGACCAGCGAAGAAGGCCTCGGCGCCTACGGCGCGGTGACCTGGGGCCAGTTCTTCGTCTACCAGGGCTTCAACCACCACATCGGCTGGATGCACACGTCCACGGGCGCCGACGTGGTGGACGAGTTCGCCGAGACCATCGTGCGCGACGGCGACCGGCTGTCGTACCGCTACGGCGAGGAGCTGCGCCCCGTCGCGACGCGCGTGATCCGCGTGCCGTACCGCGGCAAGGACGGCCGCATGGCCGAGCGCAGCTTCACCGCGTACTTCACCCACCACGGGCCGATCGTGCGCGAGGCCGGCGGCAAATGGATCGCGATCGCGCTGATGAACAAGCCCATGGAGGCGCTGGAGCAGAGCTGGCTGCGCACCAAGGCGCACGACTACGCCAGCTACATGCAGGTGGCCGAGCTCAAGGCCAACTCGTCGAACAACACCATCTTCGCCAGCGACAAGGGCGAGATCGCCTACCTGCACCCGCAGTTCATCCCGAAACGCGACGACCGCTTCGACTACACCAGGCCGGTCGACGGCAGCGACCCGGCGACCGACTGGCAGGGCCTGCACGCGCTCGACGAGGCGCCGCACGTGCTGGACCCCCGCAACGGCTGGATCATGAACACCAACAACTGGCCCTACTCCGCCGCCGCGCAGTACAGCCCGAAGCGCGCCGACTACCCGCGCTACATGGACAGCTTCGGCGAGAACCCGCGCGGCCTGCACGCCACGCGCGTGCTGCAGGACCGGCGCGACTTCACCCTGCCCTCGCTGATCGACGCTGCGTTCGATCCCTACCTGCCGGCATTCGCCAGGCTCGTGCCGGTGCTGGTCGCCGACCATGACGCGCTGCCGGCGACCGATCCGCTGAAGAAGAAGCTCGCGGGCCCGATCGCGCTGCTGCGCCACTGGGACTTCCGCTGGGGCGTCGCCTCGATGCCGACCTCGCTCGCCGTGTTCTGGGGCGACACGCTGTGGGACGAGGTCCACGCCGAGGCCGAATCCGAGGACATGTCGGTCTACGACTACATGGCGGGCAAGGCCGGCGCGAAAGCCCGCCTGCACGCTCTGGTGGAAGCCTCCGACCGGCTGCGGCACGACTTCGGCAGCTGGGGCGTGCCGTGGGGCGAGGTCAACCGCTTCCAACGCAACGACGGCGCCATCGTGCAGGCGTTCGACGACGCCAGGCCGAGCATCCCGGTGCCGTTCGTGTCCTCGCGCTGGGGCTCGCTGGCCTCGTTCGGCGCGCATCGCTGGCCGGGCACCAAGCGCTACTACGGGACCAGCGGCAACAGCTTCGTCGCGGTGGTGGAGTTCGGCGACAAGGTCCGGGCGCGCGCCATCACCGCCGGCGGCGAGAGCGGGCATCCCGGCTCGCCGCACTTCAACGACGAGGCCGAGCGTTACACCACCGGCAACCTGCGCACCGTCTACTTCTGGCCGGAGCAGCTCGAAGGGCATACCGAACGCCGCTACCACCCGGGGGAGTGACGCTCCCGGCGCGCGTCAGCGCCGTGGGTGGAAGATCGCGACGCGGTGCTCGCGCAGCGCATCCGCGGTGCGCAGCCAGGGCTCTCGCGCCACGACCGGCGTGCACGGACCGAAGGTGCAGACGCGGATCGCGCGGCGTGCGGCCTCGCGGCGCAGCGTCCCGAGCACCGCGCGCAGGATCGCGCCGGTGAACGGCGTGTAGAGGTAGAACACCGTGCCGCCGGACAGGTCGGCCGCGCGCGCGTCCTGCGCCAGGAACGCGACGTCGCCCAGTCCCAGCGCCGCCGCGCTGCGCCTCGCGCATTCGACGTAGGCCGGCTCGATCTCCACGCCGATGCAGCGGGCCCTGGCGAGGATCGCCGCCAGCAGCGGCACGTGGCCCAGGCCCGAGCCGAGGTCGAACAGCACGTCGTCCTCGCCGAGGCCGGCACGGTCGATCATGTCGACGACATGGCGCGCCGGCGTGGGCTGGTAGGCGACCATCCCCGGCGGCAACGCCGCAACGCCGCCGGGCGGATCGAAGCGCAGGACGCCGTCGACCAGGTCGTCCAGCGCGTCGTAGCCCTCGCCTTCCAGCCGCGTGTCGCCGCCTTCGCCCGGCGCCGCGGCGTCGATCCAGGGCTGCAGCGCGGCGCGGCCGCGGCCATGGCGGATGTCGTCGCGGATGGCCTCGTGCAGGGCGGCGTTCGCGCGCTCCAGGCGCGCGCGCAGCGCGCGCACGCGGCCCGGCGCCACGCCCGGTTCGTCGGCGTCATGGTCGCCGGGACCGAAATGCCGCTCGAGCCGCTCGAGCGCGTCGAAGCGCTCGCGCAGCCGCGCGGGCGCCTCCAGCGACGCATCGCCTTCCAGCGCCGCGAACCACGCCGGCAGCACGTCCACGCCGGTGACGCCCGGCCTCAACCGCGCGACGGGATCTTCAGCCCGCGCTGCACCGCCGGGCGTGCCAGCCCGCGTTCGAGCCACGCGGCGACGTTGCCGGAGCGGTCGAACTCCACCAGCTCGCGCGCCTCGTAGAACGTGATGAGGTTGTCGACCCAGCCCAGCGTCGCGATGTCGGCGATCGTGTACTCGTCCATGATCCATTCGCGCCCGGCAAGGCGGCCGTCGAGCACGCCCAGCAACCGCTTGGACTCGTTCACGTAGCGCTGCAGCGGGCGCTTGTCCTCGTACTCGCGCCCGGCGAACTTGTTGAAGAACCCGACCTGCCCGAAGATCGGCCCGATCCCCGCCATCTGGAAGAACACCCACTGCAGCGTCTCCCAGCGACGCGCGGCGTCGGCCGGGACGAACCGCCCGGTCTTGTCGGCGATGTAGGCCAGGATCGCGCCGGACTCGAACAGGCCCAGCGGCCTGCCGCCCGGGCCGTCGGGATCGATGATCGCGGGGATCTTGCCGTTCGGGTTCAGCGAGAGGAACGGCGGCGTGTTGCTTTCGTCCTTCATGATGTCGACCAGGTGCGCCTCGTAGGGCAGCCCGGTTTCCTCGAGCATGATCGAGGCCTTCACGCCGTTGGGCGTGTTGAGCGAATACAGCTGGATGCGATCGGGATGGCGCGCCGGCCAGCGCGCGGTGATGGGGAAGGCGGAAAGGTCGGCCACGTCGTGCTCCCTGGGGAAAGGCCATGCAAGTTGCGGCATCGCCGCCGCACGGTCAACACGACGTGCGCGCGTTCAACCGACGGCGCGCGCTGCTGCGCCGTCACGCTGCGTTTTCGGCGCGCTAACGGCGATGCTGGGACAGTGCGTGCCGGAACCGTCTGGAATCGCGAGCGGCCACGCGAGGATCCCATGAGCAAGTCCAATCCCACACGCCCCGATCCGCCGATCGACGAGAAGCGCATCCGCGACCGCGTCGACCTGCCCGACACCGATGGCCCGCCGCTGAAGGACCCGCGCTCGCGCTCGGCGATGGACAACATCGGCGACGACGACCAGGCCAACCTGCTCGACCCGGAACTGGACGACGCGCCCGGCGGCCACGACGGCAGCGGCCGCTCGTTCGCCGACGACGTGCGCAGCGACGGGTACGACGACGAGGTGCGGGAGCGGCGCTAGGCGTCAGGTTGGCGTTGGCGCCCCGGGAAGAAGGCAAGCCGTCGAGAGGCGCGGGCCTTCGGTTGGTGCGAATCGGGCCATGGTGGGCCGGGGCCCACCCTACGTTCGGGACAGCGACCAGAAACCGATGTCGCGGCGGAGGCGGAATCCCATCCGCGCGTACAGGCCTTCGGCGCGCGGGTTCTCGTGGCTCACGTGCAGGAACGGCAGGCGTCCGCCGCGCAGCGTGTCGTTGGCGAGCATCGTGGTGAGGCGGCGCGCGTGGCCGCGGCCGTTGAAGTCGGGATGGGTGCAGATCGCGCTCATCTCGCACGCGTCCGCCGTGCCGAGGCGCTCGCCGGCCATCGCGGCCAGCCGGCCCTCGTGGTAGATGCCGAAATAGCGGCCCAGCTCCATCGTGCGTGCGCGGAAGTAGTGCGGGTACACCAGCGCGGTGAGCGCCAGCACGTCGTCGCGGTGCGCCGGCGTGAGCGCGATGATCCCCGGCCCGTCGACCTCCTCCAGCGGCGCGTCGCAGGTCATCTGCGCCAAGGGGCGGAACGCCTCCAGCCGCCACCCGTCCGGCACCGGGTCCGGCGCGACGCCGATCAGGTACACCGCCTCGCCCGGCGCCACCAGCGCCTCGAGCGCGTCGCGCGTCGCCGCGCCGGCATGGGCGATGCCGAGGAACGGCGCGAAGTCGGCCGGATAGCGCGCCACCGCGTCGCCGGCGCGCAGCGCGATGCCGCGGTGCACGGACTGCAGCGATGACCAGAACGGGTTGTCGAGTCCAGCGGCGGCGGTTGCGGCAGGCACGGGACGATTATCGTGCATCCCGCGCGGGCGCGCAGGCGCCCGCGCGGCTGCCCCCCGCTAGCGGGCGCCGGCTACCTGGCCTTCGCCCTGGCGCTGCGCGCCGATGCGCGCATCGAGGAACCGCAGCACGCGCCCGTAGTATTCCTCGCGGTTCTCGTCGCCATAGATGCCGTGGGTCTCGTTGCGCGGGAAGTACCCCTCGTACTTCTTTCCCGCCTTGGCGAGCGCAGCCTGCATCGCCTTGGCATGCTCGTAGGACACGCGCGGGTCGCGCACGCCGTGCACCAGCAACAGGTCGGCCTTCAGGTCGGACACGCGCTGGGTCGGCGAATAGCGGACCAGCTCCGCCTTGTCCTGCCCGATCGTCCTGTCCAGGAACTCGCGGCCCTCCTTGGACTGGTGGGTGTCGCCCCACTTCCACATCAGGTTGAGGTCGGATACCGCGGCGGTTGCGATCACACACCTGTAAAGCGCCGGCTCCTCGATCGCACCCATGAGCGCCGCATAGCCGCCATAGCTCGAGCCCCAGATGCAGGTCCGCGACGGGTCCACCTTGCCCTGTGCGATCGCCCAGCGGGTCGCGTCCGTGACGTCGTCCTGCATCTTCCTGCCCCACTGGCGGTAACCGGCCTCCATGAAGGCGCGGCCGAAACCGCCGGAGCCGCGGAAGTTCACCCGCAGCACCGCGTAACCGTGGGTGGCGAGGATCTGCACCTCCTCGTCGTAGCCCCAGCCGTCGCTGATCCCGAAGGGACCGCCGTGGGGCAGCACCACCAGCGGTGGCGGCTGGCTGCCCGCGGTGGTGGGCAAGGTGAGGTAGCCGTGGATCTCCACGCCGTCCCTGGCCTTGAACGCGATCGGTTGTGCCTTCGCCAGTGCGGTCGGGTCCAGCCACGGCCTGCTGCGCGCGACCAGTTCGGTCTTGAGCGTGGCGCGGTCGAGCAGGTAGCTGCTGCCGGGATCACGATCGCTCCAGACGCTCACGATGACCTGCTTGCCGTCCCTCGAACCGCCGCCGAAAGCGACCGCATCCTCCGGGAACGCCGCCTCCAGCGACTTCAGGAGCCTGGCGTCCGGATCCTTCTCGTCCCAGAAGCGCGCGCGCGGTATGCCGAGCCCGTAGGCGGCGCCGATCGGCTGCGCGCCGTCGACGGACCAGACGATGAAGGCCGGGTCGAGCTTCGGATCGCTCATCAGCACCTCGCGCCGGCCGCTGGCGAAGTCGATGCGCTCGATGGCGTCCGGCCCATCCTTGCGCTGGCTGCGCAGGAAGCCGCTCGCACCGTCGCGCGAGACCCCGATAGGCGCGACCTCGACCCCGGAGGTGGACTCGTCGTTGAGCTGCGTCCACTTGCCGTCGGCACCCATCAGCCACAGCTGCTGGATGTCGTCGTCGCCGGTCGCGTAGGCGAACCTGACGTTGCCGTCGTTGTCGGCCATAAAGCCGGCGTTGACGGCCGGCGCGTCGGCGATGCGCGGGCCGGCGAAGCCGCCCTTGGTGTCGACCTTCTGCACGTAGGTCCAGCAGCCCTTGCTGTTGCTCTTGGCGCAGCGCAGGACGAGGATGTGGTCGTCGTCGTTGCGGATGGTGTCGATCACGTCCCAGTAGAAGACGTTGCGATGGCGGCCGTCGACGTCCATGGCGACGATGGCCGGCTCCAGGTAGGCCTGGGTGACGCCGTTGTAGACGCGCGAGCTCATCACGAAGATGCGGTCCGGCGAAACCCAGCTCAGTGCCGCGATCGCGCCCTTGCGCTCGGGATCCAGGCCGCGCACGACCTGTCGCGTCTTGCGGTCGACGATGGCGGCCATGACCTTCTCGCCGATGCGCGTGCCCATCGCGATGTAGTCGCCGCCCGGCGAGATGCTGACGAGCGTGTTCTGCTCGGGCTTGACCAGCTCCTGCAAGGTCGGCGGCGCCGCGACGGCGTCCATCGACAGCAGCGCGACCGCCCACAGCAATGCCTTGCGCATGGTGTTCCCCCTGTCCGGGCTCCCCGCCCTCCCGGCGCGATCCTATCCCAGCGCCGGGCGTCCGCGAAGCGCCGTCGTCGCGGCCACCGTCGCGCTTACGGCCGCGCGAGCACCCGCGCGGGGTTGCCGACCGCGGTCGCGCCCGCCGGCACGTCGCTCGTCACCACGCTGCCGGCGCCGATGACCGCGTCATCGCCGATCGTCACGCCGGGCAGGATCAGCGCGCCCGCGCCGATCCACGCGTTGCGCCCGATCCGCACCGGCCGGCCGAACTCCAGCCCGGTGGTGCGCGTGGCCGCGTCGCGGGGATGGTCGGCGGTGAGGATCTGCACCCCCGGCGCGACCTGGGTGCGGTCGCCGATCACCACCTCGCACACGTCGAGGATCACGCAGTTGAAGTTGAGGAACACGCCGTCGCCCAGGCGGATGTTCGAGCCGTAGTCGCAATGGAACGGCGGTCGCACGTCGACGTTCGCCCCGACCGCGCCCAGCCGCTCGCGCAGCAGCGCATGGCGCTGCGCCGGCGACAGCCCGAGCGAGGCGTTGTAGCGCGCCAGCCACGCGTGCGCGGCGGCCTGGTCGGCCTGGATCTGCGCATCGCCGGCGTCGTACAGCTCGCCGGCGAGCATCTTCTCTTTCTGCGTCTTCGTCATGGCGTCCCCTGATGGATTGGCGATGCATACATAACGCGAATCCCCTGCCGGCGGGTCGCGGCGGGGAGAGGAATCTCCTGAACAGGGAAAGGAACACGAAGTGGAGCCACTGAGCGTGGTCGATGCAGCGCGGACGCTGAACCACCGGGGGATGACTGCCGGTTGACGCTAAAGCCGCGATGATTGCCTCCGAATGAACGCGCGGAGCCGCGATTCCCCGTTCCGTGACGCACGCATTGGCCAGCCGGGCGGCCAGCCTGTAGGCGCTGCCGGGCCGGCTCCCCCGGGTTAGGCTTGCGGACCCGTCCCCCGGGAGATGCCCGATGCCCCCGTCCCTGCGCATCGTTGCCGCCGCACTGTGGCTTTCGTTCGCGGCCGCCGCCACCGCGGCCGCGCCTGATCCCGCGGCGACGCGGGCCTACATCGACCGCGCCTGGGGCACGCTCACGCGCTCGCTCGACGACTGCTCCGCGCTCGCCGCCGACGACGGCGACAAGGACCGCAAGCCGACCGTGCTCTACCTGCCCGCCGACCTGCCCGCGGATCCGCGCATCGACCGCGCCGCGGCGCGCTGCAAGGCGGAAGTGCGAAGGCTGCCGCGACCGATCGCACGGGTCGGCGAGCTCGACCCGCGTTCGCTGGGCGAGCAGGGCCTGCTCTACCTGCCCGAGCCCTATGTGGTGCCCGGCGGCTTCTTCAACGAGATGTACGGCTGGGACAGCTATTTCATCGTGCTCGGCCTGCTGGCCGACGACCGCGAGGCGCTCGCGCGCGACATGGTCGACAACGCGCTGTTCGAGGTCGCGCACTACGGCGCCGTGCTCAACGCCAACCGCACCTGGTACCTGACGCGCTCGCAGCCGCCGTTCCTCGGCGAGATGATCCGCGCGGTGCTCGACGACCCGGCGAGCTTCCCCGATCGCAAGGCCGCGGACGCGTGGCTGGCGCGCGCCTACCCGCTGGCGGTGCGCGACCACGCCACCTGGCTGCGCTCCGAGCACCGCGCCGGCGACACCGGGCTGGCGCGCTACTTCGACTACGGCAGCGGCCCGGTGCTGGAGATGCACGACGCGGGCTACCTGCGCAAGGTGATCGCGTGGGCGCTCGCCCATCCCGGCCAGGCCAAGGGCTACCTGGTCGAGGCATCGCAGCATCCCGACGCCGCCGAGGCCGAACGCCTCAAGGCGACGAGCTGCGACGTACAGGTGTCGCAGGTGTGCGCGGACGCGTGGACCGACGGCCACCGGCTCAGCGCCGACTATTACCTCGGCGACCGCGCGATGCGCGAGTCCGGGTTCGACGTCAACTTCCATTTCGGCCCGTACGCCGGCGCCACGCACCACTACGCACCGGTGGGATTGAACAGCCTGCTCTACCGCTACGAGCTCGACCTCGCCGCGTTCGCGCGGCGCCTGGGCCGCGGCGACGACGCGGCCCGCTTCGCGCAGGCCGCCAGCGCGCGCAAGGCGGCGATCGATCGCTACCTGTGGCGTCCGGACGCCGGCATGTACCTGGACTACGACTTCGTCGCCGGCAAGCCGGCGGGCGATCCGTACATCACCACGTTCTACCCGCTGTGGGCGGGCGCGGCCTCGCCGGCGCAGGCGCGCGCGGTGCGCGCGAAGCTGCCGCTGTTCGAGCGCAAGGGCGGGCTGGCGATGAGCACCAACGCCAGCGGCGCGCAGTGGGACGCGCCCTACGGCTGGGCGCCGACCAACTGGCTGGCGGTGGCGGGCCTGCAGGCCCACGGCTTCCACGACGATGCCGCGCGCATCGCGCGAGCGTTCACCACCACCGTCGACCGCAGCCTCGCCCACGACGGCACGATCCGCGAGAAGTACAACATGGAAAGCGGCAACGCCGACGTGCGCGTCACCGCCGGCTACGCCGACAACGTGATCGGTTTCGGCTGGACCAACGGCGTGTACCTGAAGCTGCGCGAGCTGCTGGAGGCGCATGCGGCGGAAAAGGCCGATGCCGCGGTGGCGGTGCCGTAGTGCGGCCTGATGCGGGATCGGGCTAGTTGTCGGCCTCCGGCAGCAGCCGCCCCTCCGGGCTCAGCCAGTAGTAGCGGCCGGTCGCGGTGTCGCGGACGCGGTTGGGCGCGACCTTGACCATGCCGCGCACCGGGCGGCCGGCGGAGTCCAGCACCGGCTTCGTCGCCGGTTCCACCTTCCCCGGTTCCGCCGGCACCTGTCTGGCGGGGCCCTTGCTCGGGATCGGCGCGGTCGTCGCCGGCCGCTGGGCCGGATTGGCCGGCACCACCGGCGCGGGATCGGGCTGGCCGATCTGCGGCGCCGCGTCCTGCGTCGGCGCGGGTGGCGGTGGAAGCGGCGGCGACGGCTGCCTGAGCTGCTGCGCCGCGGCGGGGGCGATCGCCATCGCCAGCGCGATGCCGGCAAGCATCGCGGCGCGGCGTGGATTGGGATGTCGGGTGCGCTGCATGTCGCGCTCCGTTGGCCTGGATGACCCGACCGTAGCGCGGCGCGCATGCATCCACGATGAAATGCGGCCTGGAGTCCGGCTCGCAGTCGCGTGCGGCGGATCGGCGCGCGCGGGCATTCAGCGTGTGGCGCGTCGACGAGCTCCCGGCGTGGACAAGCCCAGGCGTTCCTGCAGCCGGTCAGTGCCCCGCCAGCCGGTACACCCGCACGTAATCGACCTGCATCCGCGCCGGGAACGCGGCCTCGTCCACACCCTGCTTGCCGCCCCAGTCGCCGCCGACGGCGATGTTCAGCAGCAGGTGGAAGCGCTGGTCGAACGGCCACGCGTCGGGGCCGCTGCCCTCGTTGGCGAACTCGAGCACCAGCGCGTCGTCGATGTAGCCGCGCACCGCGTCTGGCGTCCAGTCGACGCGGTAGACGTGGAAGCCCGTGGTCGCGCCGTCGACCGTGCGGATCGCGGTCTTCTGCGTGCCCGCGATGTGGTTGTAGGCCTGCGTGTGCACGCTGATGTGGACGCGGTCGGGATCGAAGCCGACGTGCTCCATGATGTCGATCTCGCCCGATCGCGGCCAGTCGCCGTAGCGCCAGTCGGTGGGCAGCATCCAGATCGCCGGCCAGGTGCCGCGGCCGGCGGGCAGCTTCGCGCGCGCGACGAAGCGGCCGTAGAGGAAGTCGCCCTTCCCCTTCGACACCAGCCGCGCCGACGTGTACTGCGCCCCGTCGCGCGCCTCCTTCCTCGCCTCGATGGTGAGCACGCCGTCACCGACGAAGGCGTTGTCGATGCGGTCGGTGTAGTCCTGCAGCTCGTGGTTGCCCCAGCCGCTGGCGCCGAGGTCGTAACCCCACTTCGCCGGATCCGGCTTGCCCCGGTAGTCGAATTCGTCCCGCCACGCGGGCTCGGATTCGAATCGCCAGGCTCGTTCCGCCACCGCGGGCAACGCATCGGATGCGGGCGCGGTGGCGCACCCGGCGGCCTGCAGCAGCAGCGGCAGCGCGAGCGCCAGGCTCCAGCCCATGGATCGCTTCATCGGATCGGCTCCAGCGAGGGATCGGCGCCGGCATCCACCGGCAAGCGGTCGCGGCGATGCCAGAACCAGAACGCCAGCGGCAGCGCGACCAGCGCCAGCATGAAGCCGAACTCGTCGATCGCGTACGGCGTGATGTCCCCGCGCGGGCTGGTGGCCGGGGTGAAGAACACCTGGATCAGCGCGTTGTGGCTGGCGTGCAGGATCGCCGCCGTCCACACGCTGCCCGAGCGCATCCGCAGCCACGCCATCATCACCGAGTCGCACACCACCAGCACCAGGAAGCACGAGAAGCCGAACCACCACGGCGTGCCCGAGTTGTAGTCGGCGAAGAGCAGGATCGGCGCGTGCCACAGCGCCCAGATCACGCCGGTGAGCAGCGCGCCGCGGGTGAAGCCGAACTGCCGGTGCATCGCAGGCGCGAGGAAGCCGCGCCAGCCGATCTCCTCGCCCAGCGCCCATGGCAGCGCGCCGATCACGCCCAGCGTCGCGGTCGAGAGGAAAAACACCAGGACCGCCGCGTTGGGCGCCGTCGTCCAGCCAAAGCCCTCGGCGACGCGCTTGAAGAACTCCGGACTGCCGAAGCCGCCCAGCCCCGTCGCCCACACGATGCCGTAGGCGACCCCCGCGTACAGCAGCGGCAACAGCCACGCCGCCACCTGCCAGCGCGTGCGTCCCCAGCGCCAGCCGATGACGCCGATGTCGATCCGCGCGATCCGGCAGGTGAGCAGCGCGGCCACGCCCGGGCACCACATCAGCCCGCGCACGTAGGTGCCCAGCCCGCCGCCGAGCTTGCCCTGGATGATCACCAGCGCCCAGAACACCGAGCTCAGCGCGAGGGTCAGCAGCAGGAACAGCCCGATCCTGGACCCGGTGCTGTCGAATCGCATGCGCATCTCCCGGTTCATGGCATCGCCCTCCGCCACTGGCATGGTCCGCGGCGCCTTGGCGATCGCCGCAGCCGCGGTGCCTGGATCGAGCCGATCCGCGAGGCGGAAAATAAATCGCTAGGTTGCGCCGACATCGAGTGGCCAGACTTCGACGACGCCATCCGCGATGGCGCACGGGGTTCCCGACACCAGCCTGATTGCTTCGGCCATGCTGGCCGCTTCGATCACTGCGAAGCCGGCAACGGGAAGTCGCGAATCCATGTAGGGCGCTTCTTGCGTTTCCACATGCCGGGCCTGGTGGTTCCGGACCTGCACCGGCGACCCTGCGACGCCCATCAAGGCGCCGGCATCCCGCAGCGCCTGGTCGTGCGCGTGGGCCGCGTCCCGGAGCGGCTTTGGCGTGCGGTCGTAACCTTCCCGGTCGCCGTAGCCTATGGTGATGAACTTGGGCATGTCGTATCTCCTTCGGCCGGCGGGGAGAACCGAAGCGCAGACTAGCACCCGATCCGATCGTGGCAAGGACATGGTTTGCGCAAATGCGCCAGGGCCACCGCGCGGCGCGGCGAACGGCACTCAGCGCAGCCCGACCGTCCCGTTCGCCGCCTGCACCAGCTTCGCCGGGTCGTAGCCGACGCCGTCCTTGAACACGGTGTCGACGCGCTCGATCGCGGTGATGTCGTTCGCCGGGTCGCCCTGCACCAGCACCAGGTCGGCGACCTTGCCCGCCTCGACCGAACCGATGTCGTCCTCGCCGAGGAAGCGCGCGCCGTTGCTGGTGGCGATGCGGATCGCCTCCACTGGCGTGAAGCCGGCTTCCACCAGCAGTTCCACGCCGCGCTGGTCGCCGTAGCCCGCGACCACGCCGCCGTAGCCGGTCGGGTCCAGCCCGGCCAGCAGCGTGCCGCCGGCGCGCGCGAACGCGAGCTCGAACGCCTGCTCGAGCTTGAACAGCGTCGGCCACGGCGAATCCTTGCCCGCGGCGATGGTCTCGCGCCGCTTGAGGTATTCCGCGCGCGTCTCGGGCAGCATCGCGTCGAGCACGCGCGGGTCGACCGGCGCGCGCCCGGGCACGAAGGTCTCGAACACCGGCAGCGTCGAGGTGATCGCCACCTTCTTCTCCACCAGGTGCGCGATCAGCCCGCGGATCTCCGGCCCGTCGACGTCCATCGCCGCCAGCCGCGCGGCGTTGGCCTTGCCGTCCGGGCACTGGTCGGGCTGCTTGCCGGGCGCGAATTCGGTGTCGACCACCAGGCCGTGCTCGAGGTTGTCGATGCCCAGGTCCGCGGCCTCGCGGAAGCCGATCGAGCACAGGTGGCCGGTGACCTTGATGCCCTTCGCGTGCGCGGCGGCGATCGCAGCGGACAGCTCGGCGCGGGTGACGTGCATGTAGGCCTTGAACGAGGTCGCGCCCTGCCCGATCCAGAAATCCACCGTCGCGCGCGCATCGTCCGCGCCGGTAAGCTCGTGCATCTGCGGCGTGAAGCTGCCGACGCCCTCGAGGTAGGGGCCGGTGGTGTGCATCTTCGGCCCCGGGATCCTGCCGGCGTCGATCGCCTTCTTCAGCTCCAGGTCGGTGTAGGGCTCGGTGCTGCCGGTGGTGCGGATGGTGGTCACGCCCCCGGCGAGGTAGAGCTTGGGGAAGCTCGAGCCCTGCTCCGGGTACAGCGCCTCCTTCGCCTCCGGATTGACCTTCGGCGCGGGATAGAACATGTGGTCGTGCATGCCGACCAATCCGGGCAGCAGGGTCTTGCCGCTGCCGTCGACCACCGTCGCGCCTTCGGGCACGGCGGCATCGGCGCCGATCGCGGCGATGCGGCCGTCGCGCAGCACCACCGTCTGGTCGGCCACCGGCGCATGGCCGAGGCCGTCGATCACGCGCACGTGCGTGATCGCCACCACCGGCTGCGCCACTTTCACGTAGGCCTGCACCTGTTCCGACAGCGCCGGCGGGTGCGCATGCAGCGGCGCGGACAGCGCGCACGCGGCGGCGAGCGCGACGGCGAGGCGGGCACGCGGGCCGCTGCGGACGCGTGCAGGAGAAGGCGCGAGGCCAGGCAGGATCTTCATCGACGATGTCCCCGGTGATGCCGCGAAACGGCGGCGACGCGAACGACGCCAACCGGGTGCGGAAAGTGAAGGCGCACGATACCAGCGCCCGCGGCGCCGCCCTGCGGCACTGCGTCATGCGCTCCCGGACAATGGGCCACCCTCGTCAGCCCAACCCTGTCATTCCGGGCGCAGCGAGGAATCCCAACCCACGTCGCCTTCTCTGCACGGATTCCTCGCTGCGCTCGGAATGACTAAGGTGGCGGCAGCAGCGACCCAGGCGAAACGCCATCGCCCGGCACCGCCTGTTCATCCGCATCGTCCACCGACGGGGCGCGTCGTCGCGTTCGATGTCGATTTCCGGGACGATGCTTCGTCGTACTGCATGAGGGCTCCTCCTCCACGACAGGAACCGACCGATGTCCAACACCGTCCGCCTCCACCGCGTGCTGCGCACCACGCCCGCGAAGCTCTACCGCGCCTTCCTCGATGCCGGCGCGCTTGCCAAGTGGCTGCCGCCCGACGGCTTCACCTGCACGGTGCACGAGCTCGACGCCAGCGTCGGCGGCCGTTACCGCATGAGCTTCACCAACTTCTCCACCGGCAACGGCCACAGCTTCGGCGGCACCTACCTGGAGCTGGTGCCCGGCGAGCGCATCCGCCACGACGACCGCTTCGACGATCCCAACCTGCCCGGGACCATGGTCACCACCATCACCCTGCGCGCCGTGTCCTGCGGCACCGAGCTCGAGGTGGTGCAGGAAGGCATCCCCGACGTGATCCCGGCGGAGATGTGCTACCTCGGCTGGCAGGACTCGCTGGCGCTGCTGGCCCGGCTGGTGGAGCCCGAGATCCCGGACTGAGCGCCGGACGCCGGGCCAGGACCCGCCCTGTCCCGATGCTCCGAGCGGAGCGGGCGCCGGCTTCGGTCCCCACGGGGGGAGGCATGCCTCGACGCCGTCGCCCGACGCTGGCGTCGCGCCCAAAACGCCTCCGCCCGCTTTCTTTACGACGAATTTACGCATCCGGCCGCATGCGCGCATAGCGGCTTTACGCGGTGCCATCCGAGAATTTCGCCGTGCCCGATCGGGGCACGGCTTGCATCGGATGCCAGAATGCTCCTGCAACTTCCATCGGCACGCGCCGCCGGCGCGTGCGTGCTGCTGATGTCGGCGACATCCGCCGGCGCCGTCGAGCTCGGCGGCAACGCCGCCCTCACGACCGATTACGTCTGGCGCGGCAGCACCCAGACCCAAGGCGACCCAGCCGTGCAGGCCGGCATCAAGGTGGCGGGCGAATCCGGTTTCTACGGCTCTGCATGGGCGTCGAACGTGGAGTTCGCGCCTGAAACCCACGCCAGCAGCGAAGTCGACCTCACCATCGGCTGGGGCCGCGACCTGGGCGACGACTGGGCGCTGGACGTCAACGTCCTGCATTACCGCTATCCGTCGACGACGGTCGACCTGAACTGGACGGAGCTCAACGGTACCGTGACCTGGAAGGACAACTACTGGGCTTCGCTGGGCTATTCGAACGAAGCGCTCGGTTTCGACGAAAGCGGCGTGTATGGCCTGCTCGGCGCCAGGTTCCCGGTCAACGACAACCTCCGTTTCGAGGTGGCGATCGCCCACTACGCGTTGAAGGACCTCGATGGCGACGGCCGCGACGACGGCTACACGCATGGTCTGGCCAGCGCGGTATGGGCGTTCAAGGCCCCGTTCGAGGCCCGCCTGACCGCGCACGCTACCGATTCGAAGGCCGAGCGATTGTTCGGCGACGACTTCGCCGGAAGCCGAATCGAAGCGGGGCTGCAAGCGTCTTTCTGAGGAGAACATTCCATGCCTGGCTGGTTGGCCCTGATTTGCGCGATCGCGGTGGTCGTTGCGGCCGCTTACCTCCTGTTCGTGGTCCTGTACCCCGACCGCTTCTGAGTTTCCGACGATGAACGAATTGCTGTTCGTATTCGCCCTGGCGATCGGCCTGGGCTGGCCGTTGGGCCGCTACCTGGCCGCGGTGATGCGCGGCGCGCCGATGCGCGTGGACGGCCTGTTCGGCTGGGTCGAGAAACCGATCTACAAACTGATCGGCACCGATCCGTCCCGCGGCATGACCTGGCGCGGCTACGCGAAAGCCTTCGCACTGAGCAATCTCGTGGTGGGCCTGGTCGTCTGGGTGCAGTTCATGACCCAGGCGTGGCTGCCGCTGAATCCCGACGACATCCCGAACATGCGCTGGGACCTGGCGCTGCACACGATGGTGTCGTTCCTCACCAACACCAACCAGCAGCATTATTCGGGCCAGGCGCAGTTGTCCTATCTGTCGCAGATGGTCGGCATCGTCGGCTTGCAGGTCGTCACGCCGATGATGGGCCTGGCGATCGTCGTCGCGACCTTGCGAGGATTGTTCGGTGGGCGCGAAGAAATGGAACGCGCCGGTGCGCGAACTGCGCCGGCCGGACATGCCGCTGAGAGCGACGACCGCGACGTCGGCAACTATTGGGCCGACGTAGTCCGCGCGGCGTTCCGCTTCATGCTGCCGTTGTGCTTGGTCTGGTCGCTGCTGCTGACCAGCCAAGGCGTGCCGGCCACGCTCGCCGGCGGACCGACGGTGGCACCGCTCGACGCCAGCGCGGAAATGAAGGAACAAAAGATCCCGTTGGGCCCGGTCGCGCCGATGGTCGCCATCAAGCAGCTCGGCACCAACGGCGGCGGCTGGTACGGTCCGAACAGCAGCGTGCCGCTGGAAAACCCGACCCCGTTCTCCAATCTGCTGGAAACGCTGGCGCTGATCCTGATCCCGGTCTCGGTCGCTTTCATGGTCGGCCCGTTCACGCGTCGCAGGAAACTGACGGCGCTGGTGTTCGGCACGATGCTGCTGATGTCGCTGGCTTCGTCCGGTTTGGCGATCTGGTCGGAAGGCCATTCGGCCACCACAGCCAGCGCCGCGCTGATGGAAGGCAAGGAAGTGCGCTTCGGCGCCGATCCTTCTGCGTTGTGGGCCTCGCTGACGACGCAGACCTCGAACGGCTCGGTCAACAGCATGCACGACTCGCTGGCGCCGCTGACCGGCATGGTCACGCTGACCGACATGCTGATCAACGCCATCTGGGGCGGAGTCGGCTGCGGCCTGCAACAGTTCCTGGTGTATCTGCTGCTGGGCGTGTTCCTGGCCGGCCTGATGACCGGGCGCACACCGGAATTGTTCGGCCGCAAGATCGAAGCGGCGGAAGTGAAGCTGCTCGCGCTGCTGATCCTGCTGCAGCCGCTGGTCGTGCTCGGCTTCACCGCGCTGACCTTGGCGCTGCCGCAATTCACCGGCAACTCCAATCCCGGCTTCCACGGCATCAGCCAGGTGTTCTACGAGTACACCTCGGCCTATGCCAACAACGGGTCCGGTTTCGAAGGACTGGGCGACGCCACGTATTGGTGGAACCTGACCTGTTCGGCGGTGCTGGCGCTGGGCCGCTATCCGTCGCTGATCGTGCCGCTGGCCGTGGCCGGCCTGATGGCCCGCAAACGCGTCGCGCCGGAAGGCATGGGCACGCTGCGGATCGAATCGGCCACGTTCTCGCTGACCCTGGTCGCGGTGATCGTGATCCTGACCGTGCTGCAGTTCATGCCTGCGCTGGTGCTGGGTCCGATCGCCGACCACCTCACGCTCGTTGCGAACTGAGCGGAGACCTCACATGAGCGAAATCACTTACAAGACCAAAACCCGCGCCGATCATCCGGCGTTGATCGACGCCGCCGCCTTCAGGCAGGCGCTGGTCGAATCCTTCGTCAAACTAGCACCGCAACACCTGGTCAAGAGCCCGGTGATGGCGGTGGTGATGGGCGGCACGATCCTGGCCGCGCTGATCGCCGTGTTCGGCAGCGGCAACGCCGGATTTGGCTGGGCGGTGACGGCGATCCTGTTCGTCACCGTGCTGTTCGCCAACTTCGCCGAGGCCGTGGCCGAAGCGCGCGGCCGCGGCCAGGCGGCGTCCTTGCGCGCCGCACGCCGCGGCCTCACCGCGCGCAAGCTCGACGACGGCGCCATCGGCGAAACGCCGGTTCCCGCGGCGCAGTTGCGCCCCGGCGATCTGGTGGTCGTTTCCGCGGGCGAACTTGTCCCCGCCGACGGCGAGATCGAACGCGGCGTGGCCACGATCAATGAATCGGCCGTCACCGGCGAATCCGCGCCGGTGCTGCGCGAAGCGGGCACCGACCGTTCCGGCGTGATCGGCGGCACCAAGGTGCTGTCGGACGAGATCGTCGTGCGCGTCACCGCCGAGCCGGGCCACAGCTTCCTCGATCGCATGATCGCGCTGGTGGAAGGCGCCAACCGGCAGAAGACGCCGAACGAGATTGCGCTGACCATGCTGCTGGCGGCGATGACGCTGACGTTCCTGATCGTCTGCGCCACCTTGCCGGCGCTCGGCGCCTTCGTCGGCGTCAGGGTCGATCCGCTGCTCCTGATCGCGCTGCTGGTGTGCCTGATCCCGACCACGATCGGCGGCCTGCTGCCGGCGATCGGCATCGCCGGCATGAACCGCGCGCTGTCGGCGAACGTGCTGGCCAAGTCGGGCAAGGCGGTGGAGGTCGCCGGCGACGTCGACGTGCTGCTGCTCGACAAGACCGGCACCATCACCCACGGCGACCGCCAGGCGACCGCGTTCCACCCGCTGGCCGGCATCGACGCCTCGCAACTGCGCGACGCGGCGCTGCTGTCGTCGCTGGCCGACCCGACGCCGGAAGGCAAGTCGATCGTCAGGCTGGCACGGGAACAGGGCAGCACTGTCGACGAACCGGAGCATGCGCACTACGTGCAGTTCAGCGCGCAGACGCGGATGTCCGGCGTGGACCTGGACGGGCGCACGATCCGCAAGGGCGCCGGCGACGCGATCGTCGGGCACGCGAAGGCGCTGGGCGGCCAAGCGGTGCCGGAACTGCTGGCGCGCATCGACCAGGTCGCGCGCAGCGGCGCGACGCCGCTGGTGGTGGCCGAAGGCCGGCACCTGCTGGGCGTGGTCGAGCTGTCCGACGTGGTCAAGCACGGCGTCAAGGAGCGCTTCGCCAGGCTGCGCGCGATGGGCGTGCGTACGGTGATGATCACCGGCGACAACCCGTTGACCGCGGCGGCGATCGCCGCCGAAGCGGGCGTCGACGACTTCATCGCGCAGGCCACGCCGGAGGACAAGCTTGCCCGCATCCGCGCCGAGCAGGCCGGCGGGCGGCTGATCGCGATGGTGGGCGACGGCACCAACGATGCGCCGGCGCTGGCCCAGGCGGACGTCGGCCTGGCGATGAATTCCGGCACCCAGGCCGCCAAGGAAGCCGGAAACATGGTCGACCTGGACAGCGACCCGGCCAAGCTGCTTGCGGTCGTCGAGGTCGGCAAGCAGCAGCTGATCACGCGCGGCGCGCTGACCACATTCTCGCTGGCCAACGACGTGTCCAAGTACTTCGCGATCCTGCCGGCGATCTTCGCCGCTTCGATCCCGCAGATGGCCGCGCTCAACGTCATGCGCCTGTCCAGCCCGTCCAACGCGGTGCTGGCCGCGCTGGTCTTCAACGCGCTGGTCATCCCGGCGCTGATTCCGCTGGCGCTGCGCGGCGTGCAGTTCAAGCCGGCCAGCGCGGTGTCGCTGCTGCGCAGGAACATGCTGGTCTACGGACTCGGCGGCGTGCTGCTGCCATTCGCCGGGATCAAGCTGATCGATCTGGCGCTGGCCTCGTTCAGCGCCTAGGAGGAAACGATGTCCATCCAGAACCATGCCTTGATCGACCACAGCGGCGGGTGGCGTCCTGCCATCGGCCTGGCGCTGGTCGCGCTGCTGGCCATGGGGTTGCTGTACTCCCTGGCCGGCGCTGGGCTCGGCAGGATGCTGTTTCCGTGGCAGGCCACGGGCAGCCTCGTCGAACGCGACGGCAAGGCGGCAGGCTCGTTTCTGGTCGCGCAACCGTTCGTCGCCGACGGCTATTTCCAGGCCCGTCCCAGCGCCGCGGATTACGACCCGATGGCCGCGGCCGGCAGCAACCTGGCGCGCAGCAACCCGGAGCTGCGCAGGCGCATCGTCGACACCCGCGCCGCGGTCGCCGCGCGCGAAGGGATCGCGCCGGAGGCGGTGCCGATCGAACTCGTCACGCAGTCTGGCAGCGGGCTCGACCCGCACATCACGCCGGCCGGCGCGCGGATGCAAGTGGCGCGGGTGGCCCATGCGCGCGGATTGGACGTGGCGCGCGTCGAGCGGCTGGTCGAACAGCACACGGAGGGCCCGCAGTTCGGCCTCCTCGGCCAACCGCGGGTCGACGTGCTGGCGTTGAACCTGGCGCTGGATGCGGCGCAAGGGGCTCCGCCGGGCGGCGCACAATAGCCGCATGTCCGATTCCCGCCACACCCAGGCCGATGCCCTGCTGGGCGAACTGCAGCGCGAACGCGGCGGGCAGCTGAAGGTGTTCCTGGGCGCGGCGCCCGGCGTGGGCAAGACCTACGCGATGCTCTCGCGTGCCGCCGAGCTGCGGCGCCAGGGCGTGGACGTCGCGGTGGGCGTGGTCGAAACCCACGGCCGCGTCGAGACCGCCGCGCTGCTGGAAGGCCTGGAAGTCCTGCCGCGCAGGACGCTCGAACACGGCGGGCATCGCCTGGAGGAATTCGACCTCGACGCGATGCTGGCGCGCAGGCCCCAGGTCGCCCTGATCGACGAGCTCGCGCACCGCAACGCGCCCGGAAGCCGCCACGAGCGACGCTGGCAGGACGTGGTCGAGCTGCTCGACGCCGGCATCGACGTCTACACGACGGTCAACATCCAGCACCTGGAAAGCCTCAACGACGTCGTGCACCGGATCACCGGCGTGCGCGTCGGCGAGACCGTGCCCGACAGCGTGTTCGACCGCCTGCGCGACATCGTGCTGGTGGACCTGCCGCCGCGGGAACTGATCCAGCGCCTGCGCGAGGGCAAGGTGTACATGCCCGAGCAGGCGGCGCAGGCGCTGCAGGCGTTCTTCTCGCCGTCGAACCTGGCCGCGCTGCGCGAACTGGCGATGCAGACCGCCGCCGATCGGGTCGACACCGACCTGCGGGAGACCCAGGCCGCGCGCGGCCTGCCCGGGGTAAGCCTGCGCCGCGGCGTGCTGATCGCCGTCGACGGACTCGGGCAATCGGAGTACCTGGTGCGGGTCGGGCGGCGGATCGCGGAGCGCCGCGCTGCGCCGTGGACGGTGGTGACGGTGCAGCGCGGCGGCATGCCCGGGGAGGCCGTGCAGCGCGAGCTCGACCGGGCGTTCGCGCTTGCGAGGCGGCTTGGCGGGGATTCGGTCGTGCTGCACGGCAACAGCATCGTCGATGCCCTTCTCGACCATGCCGCACAGAACGGCGTCTCGACCATCGTGCTCGGACGTACGCGCGAACGGCCATGGGCGCGCATGGTCAATCGCACGTTGACGCAACAACTGCTGCAGCTGGGCGCCCATTTCGAACTGACCATCGTCAGCACGCCGGAAGCGCGGGCGCGCGCGCGCCGACGATTCCATAGCCCGTTTGGCGCCGGCGACTGGCGCGACGCCGGCATCGCCGTGCTCGGCAGCGCCGCCGCGGTGGTGGTCGCGACGCTGGCCGAGCGTTGGGTCGAACTCGACGACCTGTCCATGGTGTTCATCGTCGCCGTGCTGCTCGTGGCCGCGCGCACGCGCATGCGCGCGGCGATGCTGGCGGCGGTGCTGTGCTTCATGGCCTACAACTTCTTCTTCCTCGACCCGCGCTTCACCTTCTTCATCGGCGCGCGCCAGGGCGTGGTGACCGTGCTGCTGTTCCTGCTCGCGGCCGTGGTTGCCGGGCGCCTGGCCTCGCGGCTGCGCCAGCAGGTGCTGGCGCTGCGGGCCGCGAACGCGCACGCCACCGCGTTGCAGGGCCTGGGCCGGCGCCTGGCCAGCGCAGCGGACCTCGGCCAGGTGGTGGACGCGGCGCGCGACGCCCTGCGCGCCTCGCTCGATGCCGCCGCATGGGTCCGCATCGATGCGGACGACTACCTGCCGGAAGGCGCGCCGCCGCCGAACGACAAGGACCGCGCCGCCGCCGACTGGGCACAGCGCCACCACCAGCCGGCCGGACACTACACCGATACGCTGGCGGCCTCGGACTGGTGGTTCTTGCCGCTGCCGGACGAGCACGCGGTGTCCGGCGTGATCGGCCTGCGCTTCGGCGAACGCGACGCCCGCCTGGGCGCCGAGCGCCGCCGGCTCGCCGAAGCCATGGCCGACGACATCGCGCAGGCGATCGTGCGCACCCGCCTGGTCGAGGACCTGGAAGCCGCACGCGTCGGCAGCGAAACCGAGCGCTTGCGCTCGGCGCTGCTGTCCTCGGTCTCGCACGACCTGCGCTCGCCGCTGGCCTCGATCATCGGCGCCGCCGGCAGCCTGGAGACTTACGGCGCGGCCATGGGAGAGACCGACCGGCACGACCTGCTAGACACGATCCGCCTCGAAGGCGAACGACTGGACCGCTACATCCAGAACCTGCTCGACATGACCCGGCTCGGGCACGGCGGCCTGCCGCTCAACCGCGACTGGATCGGCGTCGACGAACTGGTCGGGTCGGCGGTGGCGCGGCTGCAGCGCTACCAGCCGCAGGCGCGCTTCGCGGTCGACATCGCGCCGGACCTGGCGCCGATCTGGGTGCACCCGGCGCTGATCGAGCAGGCGCTGTTCAACGTGCTGGAGAACGCGGCGAAGTTCTCGCCGCCGGGCGAGGCGGTCGGGGTCGCAGCGCGCGTGGCCGACGACGCGCTGCGCATCGACGTGCGCGACCGCGGCCCCGGCATTCCCGAAGACGAACGCAAGCGCATCTTCGACATGTTCTACAGCGTGGAGCGCGGCGATCGCGGCCGCGAGGGCACCGGGCTCGGGCTGACCATCGTGCGCGGCATGGTCGGCGCGCACGGCGGCAGCGTCGAGGCCCTGCCGGGCGGGCCGACAGGCGACGATCGCCGCGGCACCACCATCCGGATTACCCTGCCGCTGACCGCGCCGCCCCGGGCCGACCCCTCGATCGATGACTGATGATCCCGCCAGCACTCCGTCAGCACCGCCGGCGCGCGTGCTCGTCGTCGACGACGAGCCGCAGATTCGCAAGTTCCTCGACATCAGCCTGCGCGCGCAGGGCTATCGCGTCGAGCTCGCCGCCAGCGGCGGCGACGGGCTCGCCGCGCTGGCCAGCCGCGGCGCCGACCTCGTGATCCTCGACATCGGCCTGCCCGACCGCGACGGCCACGAGGTGCTGCGCGAGCTGCGGCAATGGTCGCAGGTGCCGGTGATCCTGCTGACCGTGCGCGCCGACGAGGCCGGGAAGGTGGCCGCGCTCGACGCCGGCGCCAATGACTACGTCACCAAGCCGTTCGGCGTGCAGGAATTGATGGCGCGCGTGCGCGCCCTGCTGCGCTGGCAGGCCGCGCCCGCCGACGCGTTGCCGGCGTTCGACGACGGCTGCCTGCACGTCGACCTCGCGCGGCGCGAAGTCGCGTTGCGCGGCCAGCCGCTTGCGCTGTCGCGCAAGGAATACGCCCTGCTCGCACTGCTGGTCCGGCACGGCGGCCGCGTCGTCACCCAGCCGCAGATGCTGCGGGAGCTGTGGGGTCAGCACCACGAGCACGACACCCATTACCTGCGCGTGCTGGTCGGCAAGCTGCGACAGAAGCTGGGCGACGACGCGGCGGCACCGCGCTGGATCTCCACCGAGCCCGGCGTGGGGCTGCGCTTCATCGGCGACCGGGGCACGAACCGGGCCTGAGTTCCGCCGCGACGTGACCGTGGACCCCATGACTTGCGGGCCGCGCGACCGTCGCGGCGCCGCGTTCCAATGCGGCAACCCCATCGAAGGACGACGGCCGTGTCGCTGCGCTCTTTCCTGCTGTTTCCCCTGCTGATGGCGGCCGCGGCCGCCTTTGCCGCCGAGGGTGGCGGCGACCACGGTGAACAAGCCGTGCGTGCCGCCGACACGCAGTTCTGGCAGGCCTACAACGCCTGCGACTTCGACGCGATGGGCAGGTTCTTCACCGACGACGTCGAGTTCTACCACGACGTCACCGGCCTCACCGCCGGCAAGGCCGCCGTGCTCGAGTCGCTGCGCAAGGGCCCCTGCGCCACCGCGTCGATGCGGCTGCGCCGCGAGGCGGTGGCGGCGAGCGTGCGGTTCGATGCGCTGGCCGGCGGCTTTGCCCTGCTATCAGGGACGCATCGCTTCTTCGTCACCGATGCCGGCAAGCCGGAGCGGCTCGATGGCCAGGCCGGCTTCACCACGCTTTGGCAATTGGTCGGTGGGCAGTGGCGCATGCGGCGCGTCTTCAGCTACGCGCACGGCCCGGTGCCGTACGCGCCGCCGTCCGGGCATGTGGCGCTGCCGCCGGACGTGCTCGCCGCCTACGCCGGCCACTATGCCGGCCAGCACATCCCCGACATCGTCGTCGCCGTCGACGCGGATGGCCTCAGGCTCACCGCCGGCGACCTCGTCGTCACCCTGCGCGCCGAAAGCCGGACGCGCTTCTTCGCGCTGGAGCGCGACCTGCGCTTCGAGTTCGCCGAGCCCACTGCCGATGGCAAGGCGCCGAAGCTGACCGTGTACGAGAACGGCGCGGTGGCGGAGACGGCGACGCGGACGCGCTGATGTTGCGCGCGCGCCTCGCTGCCGCGCCGTTTCCACCGCGCTCACGGCGGCGGCGCTAGCCTCGCCCGATCCCATTCCGGAGGGCCTGGCCATGCGCATCCTCGTCACCGGCGCCACCGGCCTGGTCGGCCAGGGCGTGCTGCGCGAATGCCTGCAGGCGACCGATGTCGCCCACGTCGGCGCGCTCGTGCGCCGCGGCGGCCTGCCGACGCATCCGAAGCTCGAGGAGATCGTGGCGCCGGACTTCGCGGACCTGCGCGCCGTCGAAGCACGCCTGCATCCGTTCGACGCCTGCCTGTACTGCGCCGGCATGCTGCCGCCGGGCCTGTCCGAACCCGCGTACCGCCGCGTGACGCTCGACCTCACCCTGCAGGTCGCGCAGGCGCTCGCGCGGCTGAACCCGGCGCTCACGTTCCTCTACGTGTCGGGTGCGATGTCCGATCCCGGCAGCCACCTGATGCCGCTGCGGGTGAAGGGCGACACCGAGCGCTCGCTCGCCGCGCTGCCGATCCGCACGGTGATGTTCCGCCCCGGCGCGGTGCAGCCGGTGGAAGGCGTGCACTCGCCGCACCCCGCGCGCGACGCGCTGTACCGCCTGGCGAGCCCGGCGCTGGGGCTGGGCGTGAAGCTCGCCCCGCAGCTGATGACCACGACCGAACGCATGGGCCGCGCAATGCTCGCGGTGCTGCGGCAGGCCGACCCACCGGCGGTGGTGGAGAACGCGGAGATCAACCGCCTGGGCGCCTGACGGCGTTCCGGCTCAACCGTAGGAGCGGCGGAAGCCGCGACCGCCGCGTTGCACGGTATCCCGGTCGCGGCTTCCGCCGCTCCTACAAGCACCCGGCAGGGAGCGCGACCTGGAGGTCAGACCACGCGGAACATCGGCTGCGGCGAGCCGCTGCGGCGGTGACGGGAGAGATAGGAACCGCGGGTGTATCCGGCGGTCGGCGCGCGACGGCGCGGCGGTGCGTGGTGGGCCAGGATGCGGTCCGCATCGGGGATGTGCGCGTGCAGCGCGATGGCCTTGGCCGGGGAAACGAGGGTGTTGCGTGCAGGCTTGGCCCGGATCCGGCGTCGGACCAGGGAGGTGATCGAGTCGATGATTTTGGTTGCCTCCTTGAATTTCAATGATTACAACAATTTACGTGCGAAATTATAGCAGTTTCGCGCCTTCCTGAATAGGCGGAAGGCGGTGAATCTGAATAGCCATACAGACGTCGATCCGCCCCGTTACGGCGCTCGACCACGCGACGTCGCGCGCACCAGAACACCGGCATCCCCGCGAAGGCGGGGATCCAGTGACCTGGCTTTCGCCACGCAACGGCGCGTGCACCAAAGCACCGTCATCCCCGCGAAAGCGGGGATCCATGGACGTGTACCCTGGAGAGCCCAAGGTCACTGGATCCCCGCCTTCGCGGGGATGACGGCGGACAGTGCGGCGTCATTTCGGACATCTGCAATTCGGACACCTGCAATTCGGAAACCCACGATTCGGGCACCTGCGATTCGGATACCCGCTATTCGCGCACCCGTGATCGCGGGCCTGCGGCCCACCGCCGGAGGCCGGCATCACCCTCCCTGCCCGCCTCCGCCGCGCGTACCGGGCAACACGCCCTCGATCCGCCGGTCCGGGATCAGCCAGAGCACCGCCACCGCCGCATACAGCCCCAACGCGATCCACGGCAACCAGAACGTCGACACGATGCCCACGATATAGAAGAACGGCGACAGCTTGCCCTTCCAGTCGCTGCCCATCGCGCGCGTGAGCACCGAGTCGTGGCCCTCGATCCGCATCAGGATCCGCTGCAGGAGCCAGTACGCCAGCGCCGCCATCAGCAGCACGCCGCCGTACACCGCCGTGGGCGCCGCGGCGAAGTGGTTCTCGCCCATCCACGCGGTGGTGAACGGGAACAGCGACAGCCAGAACAGCAGGTGCAGGTTGGCCCACAGCGCGGCGCCCGAGACGCGGTGGCAGGCCGCCAGCATGTGGTGGTGGTTGTTCCAGTAGATGCCCACGTACACGAAGCTGAGCACGTAGCTCAGCAGCACCGGCAGCAGCGGCGCGAGCGACGCGAACGACACGTCGTGCGGCACCTCCAGCTCCAGCACCATGATGGTGATGATGATCGCGATGACGCCGTCGCTGAATGCTTCCAGCCGCCCCTTGCCCATGGTCGTCCTCCCGCCGCGAAGCCAACGTTAGCCGAAACGCAGGGTCGGCACACCGATCCCGCCAGGCATGGCGACGGACTTAACACCGGCGGGACTAACCTGCCCCGCCACGGGCGCATCGCGCGTTGCCGGCGCCAGCCGCGCCTGGCTGCGTTCGACGCCGCCGTCCGTCGCGCAACCAGTGGAGGAACACAGCCATGGCCGAACCCCGTTACCCGAACGAATCGCCCGAGTACCGGGCCGCGCGCGAGGCGCTGCTGGCCGAGGAACAGGCCCTCGTGGACAAGGTCAAGGCGGTCGCCGAGCAGCGCCGCAGGCTGCCGCCCGGCGGACGGCTCAAGGAGGACTACGCGTTCACCTGGGCCACCGACGCGCGCCTGGGCCAGCGCGTGAAGTTCTCGGAGCTCTTCGGCGACAAGTCCACGCTGCTGCTCTACAGCTTCATGTACGGCCCGCACTGGGACAATCCCTGCCCCTCGTGCACGTCGCTGGTCGACGGCTTCGACCGCACCGCCTACCAGGTCACGCGCGACGCCGCCTTCGCCGCCATCGCCAAGGCGCCGGCGGAGATGATCAACGCCTGGGCGAGGAAGCGCGGCTGGTCGCAGATCGACTTGCTGTCCGGCGCGGATTCGTCCTACCAGCGCGACTACAGGTGCCAGGGCGATTCCGACGACATGCAGTACCCGGTGATGCACGTGTTCCGCAAGCGCGACGACGGCATCTTCCACTTCTGGGGCACCGAGCTGGACGCCAACCACGTCGACACCGTGTGGCCCTACTGGAACCTGATGGACTTCACGCCCGAGGGCCGGCCCGACCGCGAGACCCCGCCGCAGGTGTTCCGCTCGAAGTACCTCGAGGAACATTACCTGGGCTGAGCGGCGCGCGGCGCGGAACGGACTGTCCGCGCATTGACCCCGCCTGCGCGCGCGGCCTGCGCCTGCGCACCGAGGAACCGCACGCCACCGCGCGCCGGCGCTTCAACGAGGAATTCGTCGACGGGCTCGACCTGGTCGACGTGTTCCGCGAGCGGCACCCGGAGGCCCGCGCCTACACCTGGTTCAACCGCCGCGCACGCGGCGGCCGGCTCGACGCCGCGCGCGTGGACTTCGTGCTGGCCTCGCGCGCGCTGGCCGATCGCCTGACCGGCACCGGCATCGATGAAGACGCACAGGCGCGGCCCGGCAGCGACCACGCGCCGCTCTGGGTGGAACTGGGCCACGCTCGCTGATGCGGTCGTCATCGTCCCCACGGCCGACGCCGATGCGCGTCGCGACCGCGCCGCGCGCGCGACGATCGCCCCGGCCTTCTGTTACGTTCCCCGCCCCCAACGAGAGGAATCTCCCGCGCATGCCCTGCAGCACGCTTCCCCGTCGCCTCGCGGCCATCGCGTTGACGATCATCGCCACGGCGGCCACGGCCGCCGACGAGCCGGGCAAGCCGCCGGCGCCGAGCGCCTTCCATGCGCTGGTCGATGCGCAGGTGATGCGCAACATCGACCGCGACCCGGAGCTGCGCAGCATGCTGGGCATCACCGGCGGCAGCGCGGGCGACACCACCGGCCGGCTCAACGACGTGTCGCTGCCGCGGCGCGAAGCCCTGCGACAGGAGCTGCAGTCCAACCTCGATGCCATCCAGGCCTGGGACCGCGACCGGCTCACGGGGCAGGACCGCTGGAGCCACGCCACGGTCGCCTGGTTCTATCGCACCCAGCTCGACCTGATGGCGGTCGACTGGGCGCCGGCGTGGCTGCCGGCCGGCGCGTCGACCTACGCCGTCGACCAGCTCTTCAGCGTGCCGGTGCAGCTGCCGCAGTTCATGGACCAGCAGCATCCGGTGACCGGCGAAGCGAGCGCGCGCCGCTACATCGAGCGGCTGCGCGCGATCGCCACCAAGCTCGACCAGGTCGGCGACAACTTCGACATGCAGGCCGCGCATGGCGTGGTGCCGCCGGAGGTCGCGCTGCAGGGCGCGGCGGACCAGATCCGCGGTCTGGTCGCGCCTGCGCCCGAAGCGAGTCCCTTCGTCCTCTCGCTGCGGGCCAAGCTGGAGAAGGTCGAAGCCATGACGCCACCGCAGCGCGCAGCCCTGCTCGACGAGGCCGCGACCGCGGTGCGTGAGGCCACCAACCCGGCCTACGCGCGCCTGCTTGCGCGGCTCGAGCGGGCGCTGGCCGCGAAACCCGGCAACCACGGCATGTGGGCGCTGCCGCAGGGCGATGCCTACTACGACGCCGCGCTGCGCTGGAACACCAGCACCGACCTCGGCGCCGACCGCATCCACCAGCTCGGCCTCGACGAGGTCGCGCGGATCGAGCGCGAGATGGCGCGCGTGCTGGAGGCGCAGGGCCTGCACGAGGGATCGGTGCGCGAACGCATCGAGCAGCTGTCGAAGGACGAGCGCTATCGCTATGCCGACGACGACGCCGGCCGCAAGGCGCTGCTGGGCGACGTCGACCGCCTGCTGGCCGACATGCGGCAGCGCATCCCGCGCTATTTCGGGCGCATTCCCCCGCAGCCGCTGGAGGTGCGCCGGGTCCCGGTGCTCGCCGAAGCCACCGCGCCGGGCGGCTACTACTCGCAGCCGGCGCTGGACGGCTCGCGTCCTGGCGTGTTCTTCATCAACCTGCGCGACATGGCCTCGTATACGCGCTGGAACCTGCCCACGCTGATCTACCACGAGGGCGTGCCGGGACATCACTTCCAGATCGCGCTCGGCCAGACGCTCACGCAGCTGCCGCTGCTGCGCCGCAGCCTCAACCCCAGCGCCTTCAGCGAGGGCTGGGCGCTGTACGCCGAGCAGCTGGCCTCCGAGATGGGCGTGTACCGCGACCATCCACTGGGCGAGCTCGGCCGGCTGCAGGCGGAGATGTTCCGCTCGGTGCGGCTGGTCGTCGACACCGGCCTGCATCGCAAGCGCTGGACGCCGGAGCAGGCCATGGCCTACATGCGCGAGAAGACCGGCATGACCGAAGCCGCCGTGCGCAGCGAGGTGTACCGCTACCTGGTGCAGCCCGGCCAGGCCTGCTCGTACAAGATCGGCCACCTGAAGATGGTCGAGCTGCGCGAGCGCGCCGAGCGCACGCTCGGCGACCGCTTCGACCTGCGCGCGTTCCACGACCTGGTGCTCGGCAACGGCTCGCTGCCGCTGCTGGTGCTCGAACAGGTAGTGGACGAGTGGATCGCCTCGGTGGCGGCGGGCAAGGCGGAGGGCCCCGTCGCCGACCGGCGCTAAAGCCGGCGCCAGCCGCGCCGTTATCGGGCATGGCGCCCCTGCCGGCATCTGCCCGGGCGCCCAGCCGGCCCCGGGAGGCGCATCGTGCAAGTCATCAACACCAACATCATGTCGCTCAACGCGCAGCGCAACCTGAGCGCGTCCGGCTCCGAGCTCGCCACCAGCCTGCAGCGCCTGTCCTCGGGCCTGCGCATCAACAGCGCCAAGGACGACGCCGCCGGCCTGGCCATCTCGCAGCGCTTCACCACCCAGATCCGCGGCATGGACCAGGCCGCCCGCAACGCCAACGACGGCATCTCGCTGGCGCAGACCGCCGAAGGCGCGATGGGCGAGATCGGCAACAACCTGCAGCGCATCCGCGAGCTGGCCGTGCAGTCGCGCAACGCCACC
>DATLJE010000020.1:0-95376 GCA_035539095.1 Luteimonas sp. | reverse complement strand
GCGAGACGGTGGATGCCGGCGCGCTGGTGGCGCAGGTCAACGCGGTGGAGCACGCGATGCAGGCGGCGTTCCCCGAGATCCGCTGGAGCTTCTTCGAGCCGGACGTCTCGGACGACGACAGGCACGCGACGGCGCGCTGAGCCAGCGCCACTATGCGGGCGGCCGCAGCCACTCCAGCCGGCTGGACGCACCGGCGTCGCCCAGCGCTCCCTCCAGCACTCGCAGCGCCGGCGCCAGCGCCGCATCCAGCTTCCACGGCGCGTTGAGCAGCAGCAGTCCGCTGCCGTTCATGCGCAGCGGGGAGTCGTCGGGACGCACCAGCAGCTCGGCCACCAGCGCCGACTTCGCCGGCAGGCGCGCGGCCTTGCGCAGGAACGGCTGCAACGCGCGCCGCACCTTCACCGGGTACCACAGCGCGACGGTGGCCTGCGGCCAGCGCGCCAGGATGTCCCCGAGCGCGGCGAGCGCGGCGTCGAATTCGTCCAGCTGCGCCTCGTAGGGCGGGTCGACCAGCACCAGCCCGCGCGCGTAGCGGAGCGCGCCGTGTCTGGGCGGCAGCAGCGCGCGGATCGCGGCGTAGCCGTCGCGCTCGTGCACGACGACCCGCCCGTCGCCGGCGAAGTTGGCGCGCAGCGCCGCCGCCTCCACCGGCTGCAACTCGCAGCAGGCGATGCGGTCCTGTTCGCGCAGCGCGTGCGCCAGCAGCCAGGGCGAGCCGGGGTAGGCGTCGTGGCCGTGGGCGGTGCGGCAGGCCTCGACCGCCGACAGGTAGCGCGCGATCGCCGGCTCGCGCAGGCGCTGTTCCAGCAACCGGCCGATGCCGCCTTCGGCCTCGCCGGTGCGCTGCGCCGAGGTCGACTTGAGCCGGTACAGCCCGCGCCCAGCGTGGGTGTCGAGCGCGAAGCACGGCGCCGGCTTGGCCGCCAGCGCGTCGCACGCCGCCAGCAGCGCGACGTGCTTGAGGGCGTCGGCGTGGTTGCCGGCGTGGAAGGCGTGGCGGTAGTTCATGGGGCGGGATCCGGGATCCGGGATCGGGAAAGCCTAGCGCGTCGGCGAGCGTAGCCGGATGGGAGATCGCGCTTCCCGGGGCCTTGGCTGTCATCCCGGGCGCAGCGAGGGATCTTCGGGAGACGGGACGACATCCCTCGTTGCGCGCGGGATGACAAGTCCTGGCCGGGGTGGCGCGCGATCGCGGCGCGCCCACCGCCTCGTGGCTCCCGTATCCTGACGCCGGTCCGCTCCATCCAGCCCGCGCATGCCCCTGGTCCTGCTCGTCGAAGACGAACCCGCCATCGCCGATACCGTGCTCTACGCGCTGCGCGCGGAAGGGTTCGAGGCGCGGCACTGCCTGACCGGGCAGGACGCGCTGCGGGCCGCGCGCGAGCGCCTGCACGACCTCGCGATCCTCGACGTCGGACTGCCCGACATCGGCGGCTTCGCGCTGTGCCGCGAGCTGCGCCGCGAGCGCGACCTGCCGGTGATCTTCCTCACCGCGCGCGACGCCGAGGCCGACCGCGTGCTGGGGCTGGAGCTGGGCGCCGACGACTACGTGGTCAAGCCGTTCTCGCCGCGCGAGCT
This sequence comes from Luteimonas sp., assembly GCA_035539095.1. Lineage (GTDB taxonomy): Bacteria > Pseudomonadota > Gammaproteobacteria > Xanthomonadales > Xanthomonadaceae > Luteimonas. The sequence continues at coordinate 93,798 of DATLJE010000020.1, read as the reverse complement.
GGTCGCGCGGGTGCGGGCGCTGCTGCGCCGGGTGCAGGCGCCGTCGCACGCCGCGGCCGCCCCGGCGCCGGCCGCGGCCGGCTTCGAGCACGACCTGGAAGGCCGGCGCATCCGCTTCCGCGGGCACGCGCTGGACCTCACCCGCTACGAATACGGCCTGCTCGCCGCGCTGCTGGCGCGTCCCGGCGCGGTGCTCTCGCGCGCGCAGCTGATGGACCGGGTCTGGGGCGACGCGCTGGAAAGCGGCGACCGCACCGTCGACACCCACGTCAAGACGCTGCGCGCCAAGCTGCGCGCGCTGGCGCCGGATGCCGACCCGATCCGCACGCATCGCGGGCTGGGTTATTCGCTGGAGGGCGAGGGCGGCGCATGAGGCCGCGCCGATGAGACATCGCACATGAGACATCGCCCGTGAAAATCGGCCTGCGCGTGCTGCTGGGCTACTTCGTGATCGTCGCGCTGGCCGCGTGGCTGCTCGGCAACGTGTTCGTGCAGCAGGTCAAGCCGGGCGTGCGCCAGGCGATGGAGGACACGCTGGCCGACACCGCCAACGTGCTGGCGGAGCTGGCCACCGACGACTTCCTCGCCGGCCGCATCGATGATGGCCGCTTCGCCGCGCGCGTGCGCGCGCTGTCCAGGCGCGACATCGGCGCGACGATCTGGGGCCTGCGCAAGCACGCCGCCGACTACCGCGTCTACGTCACCGACGCGCGCGGCATCGTGGTGTTCGATTCGGGCGGCCGCGACCTCGGCCGGGACTATTCGCGCTGGAACGACGTCTATCTCACGTTGCGCGGCCAGTACGGCGCGCGCTCGACCCGCAGCGACCCTGGGGACCCGGACTCCACCGTCATGCACGTCGCCGCGCCGATCCGCGACGCGCGCGGCGCCATCGTCGGCGTGCTCACGGTCGCCAAGCCCAACCAGGCGATCGCGCCTTTCATCGCGCGCAGCCAGCAGGCGGTGCTGCGCTGGGGCCTGGTGTTGCTGGGCACGGCGCTGCTGGTCGGGATCGCGGCGGCGTGGTGGCTCTCGCGCCAGCTCGGGCGGCTGCAGCGCTACGCGCATGCGGTCACCGCGGGCGAGCGCGTGGCGCTGCCGCGCACCGCGGGCGAGTTCGACGACCTCGGCCGCGCGCTGGAGACCATGCGCGACCGGCTCGAGGGCAAGCAGTACGTGGAGCAGTACGTGCACGCGCTCACCCACGAGCTCAAGAGCCCGCTGTCGGCGATCCGCGGCAGCGCCGAGCTGCTCGAGGCGCCGCTGCCCGAGGCCGACCGCGCTCGCTTCGTCGCGTCCATCCGCGTGCAGGGCGAGCGGATGGCGCAGATGATCGACAAGCTGCTGGCGCTGGCCGCGGTCGAGCACCGGCAGCGCCTCGAGCAACCCGCGCCGGTGGCGCTCGCCGCGCTGCTCGACGAGGCCGTGGCGCAGGTGGAGACGAAGGCGGCCGCGGCGGGAGTGTCGCTGTCGCGCACCGCGGTCGACCCGGCGGCCGTCGCCGTGGGCGATGCGTTCCTGCTGCGGCAGGCGGTCGCGAACCTGCTCGACAACGCGATCGACTTCGCGCCGCGCGGCAGCGCGGTCGAGGCCGGCTTGCGGCGCGAGGGCGGCTCGGTGTGCATCTCCGTCGCCGACCGTGGCCCGGGCGTGCCGGACTACGCGATCGGGCGCGTGTTCGAACGCTTCTACTCGCTGCCGCGTCCCGACGGCGGCAGCCGCAGCAGCGGCCTGGGCCTGTGCTTCGTCGCCCAGGTGGCCGAGCTGCACGGCGGCCAGGCCGCGCTCGCCAACCGCGACGGCGGCGGCGCGCTCGCCACGCTCGACCTGCCGATGGCGTGAGCCTCGGGATACCCCCGGACTTGCGGGAGCAGCTTCAGCCGCGAGCCTTTCCTGCCCGATCACGACGCCCCGTGGAAAAGCTCGCGGCTGAAGCCGCTCCCAGAGGGCCACTTCACCGTCGCCTCACCATCGCGCCATCGTGCCGCCGCACGCGCCGGCGATCGTGCCCGCCTCACACGACGAGGGGACGCACGATGCGACTGTGGCTGAAGATCCTGATGGTGCTGGCCCTGACCCTGGCCATCCTGGTGCCGCTGGCGATGATCCGCGGCGTCATCCACGAGCGCGAGGGCTACCGCGCGCAAGCGGTGGCCAAGGTCACCCGCAGCGTCGCCGGGCGGCAGTCGTTCGCCGGCCCGGTGCTGGTGGTGCCGTACCGCGAGACGACCGACGTGGTCGAGCGCGACAAGTACGGGGTCGAGCAGACCGTGCAGCGCACGCGCGACGGGCAGTGGGTGTTCTTCCCGAAGACGCTCGAGGCCGGCGGCACGCTGCGGCCGCAGGCTCGCCACAGCGGGCTGTACGAGGTGCACGTGTTCGAATGGCAGGGGCACGCGCAGGCCGCGTTCGACGTGCAGGTGCCGGCCGACGCCGATGCCGCGCACCCGCGCAGCATCGGCCGGCCGTGGCTGGGCTACGCGATCGGCGACGTGCGCGGCCTGCGCACGTCGCGGCTGCGCATCGACGGCCGCGACGTCGCCGTCGCGCAGGGCCTGGGCAGCCGACCCGACGAAGGCGTGCACGTGCGGCTGGCCGCGCCGCGCGCCGGCCAGCGGCTGCGCTTCGACAGCCGCCTCGACTTCGTCCTCGCCGGCACCGAGCAGCTCGACCTGGTGCCGCTGGCCGACGCGAACCGCATCGCGCTCGATTCGCCCTGGCCGCACCCGAGCTTCGTCGGCACGCTGGCGCCGAACCGGCTGGACGTCGCAGGCGACGGTTTCCGCGCCGAGTGGCACCTGCCCGCGCTCGCCGCCAACAGCCAGGCGCAGTACCTGCGCGGGCTGGGGGTGGTCGACGCCGGTCGCGCGCAGGGCCGCGGCATCGACGACTCGACCGCGCTCATCGGCGTCGACAGCATCCAGCTCAGGCTGGTCGACCCGGTCGACATCTATACCAAGGCCGACCGCGCGACCAAGTACGGGCTGCTGTTCGTGGCGCTCACCTTTGTCGGGTTCTTCATGTTCGAGCTGATCCGGCAGCTGCGCATCCACCCGATCCAGTACGCGCTGGTGGGGCTGGCGCTGGCGATCTTCTTCCTGCTGCTGGTGAGCCTGTCGGAGCACGTCGCGTTCGGCTGGGCCTACCTCGTCGCCAGCGCGGCCTGCATCGGCCTGCTCGGCTTCTACCTCAGCGCGGTGCTGCGTGGCGCCTGGCGCGGCCTGGGTTTCGCCGCGATGCTGGCGACGCTGTACGCCGCGCTCTACGGCCTGCTGGTGTCGGAGGACAACGCGCTGGTGCTGGGCGCGGGCCTGCTGTTCGTGATCCTGGCCGCGGTGATGGTGCTCACGCGCAAGGTCGACTGGTACCGGCTCTCGGCGAACTGACAACCTCCGCAGGAGCGCACCAGGGCGCGACCCGGGAGGCATCCGACTCCCGCGGTCGCGCCCCGTGCGCTCCTACGCGAACAGGCTGACGCCCGGCACCAGCCACAGCGAGGCGCCGGCCAGCGCGCAGCCGATCACGGTCGCGGCGAGCACGTCGCTCGGATAGTGCAGCCCCAGCACCACGCGCGACACGGCCACGGTGGCGGTGAACGGCAGCAGCAGCCACGCCAACGCCGGGTAGTGCGCCAGCGCCACCAGGCTGAAGGCGACCGCGTGCAGGGTGTGGCCGGACGGGAAGCTGAACTCGTCCAGCGGCGCCACCCAGGCGTGGATGCGCACGTCGGACGCGAATGGGCGCGGTCGCCGCGTCCAGCGCTTGAGGCCCTTGTACAACGCCAGGGCGATCGCGCCGGTCGCGGCCAGGTGCAGCGCCGCGAACATCCCGTCGCGGCCGTCGAGCAGCACCAGCGCGGCCATCAACGCATACCAGAGCGCGCCGTCGCCGAGCCGGCTGGCGAGCGCGAACACGCGGCGCACCGCGCCGTGCGCGCCGATCCGGTTGGCGCGCAGGCACCAGCCGGCCTCATTGGCGAGCAGGCGGTTACGCGGTGGCGATGCGTGCATGGGCGTTCCTCCCGGTGGCCAGCGCTTGCAGGATCGCGTCGAAGGCGGCGGCCACGTCCGCCGGCCGCAGCGCGGCCACGGCCTGGCGCGCGGCGCCGCCCATCAGGAAGCGCAGGTCGGCATCGCCGCCGACGTGGCGGGTCGCGGCGACGAAGCCGTCGTCGTCGCCCGGCGACACCGCGGCGCCGTGGACGCCGTCGCGCAGGTGCTCGCGCGCGGCGCCGTAGTCGAAGGCGACGGTCGACACGCCGCTGGCCATCGCTTCGAGGGTGACGTTGCCGAAGGTCTCCGATTCGCTCGGGAACACGAACACGTCGCCGCTGGCGAAGTGGCGCGCGAGGTCGCCGCCCCGTTGCACGCCGCAGAACACGAAGTCGGGGTTGTCGCGCTGCAGCTGTTCGCGCGCCGGGCCGTCGCCGACCCAGGCGAAGCGCGCATCCGGTCGCGCCTGCTGCAGGGCGCGGAACGCGCGCACCGCCAGCGCCAGGTTCTTCTCCGCGGCGATGCGGCCGACGTGGATCGCGACCGGCGCGTCCACCCCGGCGCCCCACGCGGCGCGCAGCGCCGGGTCGCGCCGCGCCGGATGGAACAGCGCGGTGTCGACCGCGCGCGGCAGCAATGCCACGTTGGCGAAGCACTCCTCGCGCAGGAAGGCCTGCAACTCGCGCGTGGGCACCAACGTCGCGTCGGCGAGGTTGTGGAAGTGGCGCATCCAGCGCAGCGCGACCGGCTGCAGCCACCCCGCGCCGTAGTCGCGCATGTAGCGGTCGAATCGGGTGTGGAAGCCGGTCGCGGCGGGAACGCCCAGCCGGCGCGCCGCGCGCAGCGCCGACCAGCCCAGCGGCCCCTCGGTGGCCACGTAGACCGCTTCCGGGCGCGCCTGGCGCCACAGCGATTCGATCCTGCGCGCCGCCGGCAGCCCGAACTTCAGCCCGGGGTAGCGCGGCAGGTTGGCGCCGCGCAGCAGCACCTCGCCGTCTTCCGTGACCTGGCCGGGCGACTGCCGCGGCCGCAGCACGCCGACCTCGTGGCCGCGCGCGCGCAATCCCTGCGCCAGCGCGTGCACCGTCAGTGCGACGCCATTGACCTCGGGAGGCCAGGTTTCGGTGACGATCGCGATGCGCATCGGCGGGCCGTGGGAAGCGGCGGATGCGGGCATCATCGGCGGGCGCGATGTAACGGACGTTGCGGTTTCATGGCGGAACGGTGACAGGCCGACCGCCGGTTGTTGTCATCCGAGCGTAGCGAGGGATCTGCGGCGTGGATGGATCCCCTCGCTGCGCTCGGGATGAGAGAAGGAATTCCCGCCTCGAGGGCGGTCGGGGGCGGCCTACAGCCGCTCGAACCCCAGCGCCACGTCCAGCGCCGCCGCGTCCGCCGGCTCGCCGGCCAGGTCGGTGCGCAGCAGAGGGCGGGTTTCGAGCCAGTCCTTGGACAGCGCCACCGCCAGCGAGCGGCCCGCGGCGGCGGCGTCCAGGCGCGGGATGTCGCGCGATTCGTGGCCGCGGTGCAGCAGCACGGCGATGCGCAGCAGCATCGCGCTGCGGCGCGCCTGCGCGAGCAGGCGGTCGGGCAGGACGTTGAACGCGGACTTCGGCACCTTGCGGCGGTGGGTGCGCACCAGCGAGGCGAGGAACTGCTGCTCCTGGCGCGAGAAGCCGGCGATGTCGGAGTGCTCCAGCACGTAACCCCCGTGCAGGTGGTACTGGCTGTGCGCGATCGCCAGCCCCAGCTCGTGCAGGCGCGCGGCCCAGGCGAGCATCAGGCGGTCGTCGGGCCCCAGCCCCCACGCCGGCGCGACCTGGTCGAACAGCTCCAGCGCGGTGTGCTCCACCCGCAGCGCCTGCTCGGTGTCGATGCCGTAGCGCAGCATCAGCGCGGCGACCGACGCATCGCGCGGGTCGTCGTCGCTGATGCGGCCGACCATGTCGTGCAGCACGCCTTCGCGCAGCGCCGCCTTGCTCACCGCCATGCGCTGCAGCCCGAGCGCGGCGAACGCGGCCTCCAGCACCAGCACGCCGCCGGCGATGATCGGCCGGCGGTCGTCGGACAGCCCCGGCAGGTCGATGTCCTCGATGCGCTCGGCGCGCAGCAGCGCGTCGCGCACCCGCGGCAGCGCCTCGGCAGTCACCGAGCCCTTGGTCAGCTTCATCGCCGCGCAGATCTCGCCGATCGCCTTGTTGGTCCCCGACGAGCCCAGCACCTCCTGCCAGCCCAGCGAGCGGTACGCGCCGGTGAACTGCTGGAATTCCGCGGTCACCTCCACCAGCGCTTCGTTCCAGCGCCGGCGCGAAAGCCGCCCGTTGCCGAAGAACCGGCGCGTGCTCGCCACGCAGCCCACCTGCAGGCTCTCGCGCTCGAGCGCGTCGAAGCCCGAGCCGATGATGCACTCGGTGGAGCCGCCGCCGATGTCGATCACCAGCCGCAGCTGGCCGTTCTTCGGCGGCTGCGCGTGGGCCACGCCGAGGTAGACCAGGCGCGCCTCCTCGCGGCCCGAGACGACCTCGATGGCGTGGCCGAGCGCGGTCTCGGCCGGCACCAGGAACGCCTGCGGCGCCGACAGCGCGCGCACCGTGTTGGTCGCCACCGCGCGCACGCGCTGCGGCGGGATGTCGCGGATGCGCTGGCCGAAGCGCGACAGGCATTCGAGCGCGCGCTGGCGCACCTCCAGGGTCAGCCCGCCCTTGCCGTCCAGGCCCTCGGCCAGGCGCACGGTCTCGCGCAGGCGGTCGACGATGCGCAGCTGTCCCAGCGTGTAGCGCGCCACCACCATGTGGAAGCTGTTGGAGCCCAGGTCCACCGCGGCGAGCAGGTCGCCGTCGCGCAGCGGCGGCGCGGTGGTCGGTACGAAGGCGGGGAAGGGCGCGGTCGCGCTCATGCGCACACCTTCGCCAGCAACGCGGCCTGCGCGGAGTGCGGCATCTCGCCCTCGCGCGGTTCGACCTTGCGGTAGCCGCCGTCGGCCTGCAGCTCCCAGGCATTGAAGTTGTCGGCGAGGTAGTTGTCGAGCACTTCGTCCTGGATGCGGCCGGCAATCGCGGGATCGAGGATCGGGAAGCCGATTTCCACCCGCCGCAGCAGGTTGCGCTCCAGCCAGTCGGCACTGGTGCAGAACAGGTCGGGATCGCCGTCGTTGCCGAACCAGTACACGCGGCTGTGCTCGAGGAAGCGGCCGACGATCGAGCGCACGCGGATGTTGTCGGAAACCCCGGGCACGCCCGGGCGCAGCGTGCAGGCGCCGCGCACCACCAGGTCGACCTGCACCCCGGCCTGCGAGGCGGCGTACAGCGCGCGGATCACCCGCGGCTCGTTGAGCGCGTTCATCTTGGCGACGATGCGGCCGGGCCGCCCGGCGCGCGCGTGCGCGGCCTCGCGCTCGATCCGCGCCAGCACCCCGGCGTGCAGGGTGAACGGCGATTGCAGCAGGCGCTGCAACCGGATCGCCGGCGCCAGCCCGGACAGCTGCTGGAACACCAGGTGCACGTCGTTGCCGATGTCCGGGTCGGCGGTGACCAGCCCGAGGTCGGTGTAGGCGCGCGCGGTGCCGGCGTGGTAGTTGCCGGTGCCCAGGTGCACGTAGCGGCGCAGCTTGCGGCCCTCGCGGCGCACCACCAGCAGCATCTTGGCGTGGGTCTTGTAGCCGACCACGCCGTACACCACCTGCACGCCGGCTTCCTGCAGGCGGTCGGCGAAGGCGAGGTTGGCCTCCTCGTCGAAGCGCGCGCGCAGCTCGACCACAACGGTGACGTCCTTGCCGTTGCGCGCGGCCTGCACCAGGTGCTCGATGATCGCCGAGTCCTTGGCGGTGCGGTACAGGGTCTGCTTGATCGCCAGCACGTTCGGGTCCTCGGCGGCCTGGCGGATCAGCTCCAGCACCGGCGTGAAGGCGTCGAACGGATGGTGCAGCAGCACGTCGCCCGCGGCGATGCGCTCGAACATCGCATCGCTGCCGGCGAGCTGGCGCGGCACGAACGGAGGGAACTTCAGGTCCGGGCGCTCGACCTGGTCGTAGATCTGGATGATGCGGTTGAGGTTGACCGCGCCGTTGATGCGGTAGACCGCGTTCTCCGGCAGCTCGAAGTTCTCCAGCAGCGTCTGCACGATCGCCTTCGGGCAGTTGGCGGCGATCTCCAGCCGCATCGCCCGCAGGTAGCCGCGGCCGACCAGCTCGTCGCGCAGCGCCAGCGCGAGGTTCTCCACCTCTTCCTCGTCGACGATCAGCTCGGAGTTGCGGGTGACGCGGAACTGGTACGCGCCCTTGACCTCCATGCCCGGGAACATCTCGGCGACGAATTCCGACAGCACCGAGGACAGGAACACGAAGTCGTATTCGCCGCCGGACACCTTCTGCGGCATCTGGATGATGCGCGGCAGCGAGCGCGGCGCGCGCACGATCGCCAGGTGTCCGCTGCGGCCGAACGCGTCGCGGCCCTTGAGCACCACCACGATGTTGAGCGACTTGTTGAGGATCTTCGGGAACGGATGCGCCGGGTCCAGGCCGAGCGGCGACAGCACCGGCATGATCTCCTCGCGGAAGTAGGCGCGCAGCCAGCGGGTCTGGCGCGCATTCCAGGCCTCGCGGCCGAGCACCCGCACGCCCGCGGCGCAGAGCGCCGGCCGCAACTCGTGGCTCCAGCAGCGGTACTGGGCGTCGACCAGCTCGGCGGCGCGGTCGTGGATGCGCTTGAGCAAGGTCGCCGGCGCGATGCCGTCGGCGGCGACCGGCATCGCGAAATCCTGCGCGTGGCGCACGGTGGCGGCTCGGATCTCGAAGAACTCGTCGAGGTTGGTGCAGGAGATGCACAGGAAGCGCAGACGCTCGAGCAGCGGCACCGACTCGTCGCGCGCCTGCGCCAGCACGCGGAAGTTGAAGTCCAGCTGCGACAGCTCGCGGTTGAAGTACAGCGACGGGTCGCGCAGCGGGTCGTCTTCCGCGGCGAGTTCCTCGCGTGCGCGCTCCGGCGCGGGGATGGGCGGGTTCATGCGTCGTTGGCCATTGCGCTGCGTGGCGCCGCCTCGTCGCGCGCGTGCACGCGCTCGGGGCCGAAGCGGCAGGTGAAGGTGCTGCCGCGGCCGACCTCGCTCTCGATCTCGAGGCGGGCCTGGTGCAGCTGCAGGATGTGCTTGACGATCGAAAGTCCCAGGCCGGTGCCGCCGGACTCGCGCGAGCGGCTGGTGGAGACGCGGTAGAAGCGCTCGGTGATGCGCGGCAGGTGCGCGGCCGGGATGCCCAGGCCGCTGTCGCGCACGGACAGCGTCGCGCCGCCGTCGGGCGCGCGCGCGAAGGCGATCGCGATGCTGCCGCCGGCGGGCGTGTAGCGCACGGCGTTGGCGACCAGGTTCGAGAACGCGCTGTGCAGCTCGCGGGTCGAGCCCCACAGGTCGACGCCGGCGGCATCCTCGACGTCGACCTGGTGGCGGCGCTGGCTCAGCGCCTCGGCCTCGCGCCGCAGCGTCGCCAGCATCGGCGCCATCGCCACGGCCTCGTCGACCACGCCGTCCTGCGCCTCCAGGCGCGAGAGCGTCAGCAGGTCCTCGACCAGCCGGGTCATGCGCTGCGACTGCCGGCGCATCTCGTCGAGCATCGGCGCCCATTCGGGATGGTCCTGCGGGTCGAGCATGTCGAGGTAGCCGTGCACCACGGTCAGCGGCGTGCGCAGCTCGTGCGAGACGTTGGCGACGAAGTCGCGGCGCATCTGCTCCAGCCGCATCACCTTGCTCACGTCGCGCGCGACGAGCAGCCAGAGCTCGTCGGAATAGGGGATCAGGCGCAGGCTCAGCCGCACCGAGGCATCGACCGGCGACGCGACGTCCAGCAGAGGCTCGGCGTGGCGGCCGGCGGCCAGCCAGCGCGAAACCGGCAGCGGCTGCAGGCGCTCGCCGAGCGCGGCGTCGATGTCGTCGGGATAGCGCAGGCCGAGCAGGCGCGTGGCGGCGTCGTTGAACCAGCGCATGCGCTGGCTGTTGCGCTCCACCACGACCACCGCGTCGGGCAGCGCCGCGGCGGCCGCGCTGTAGGCGCGCAGCATGTCCACCAGCCGGCGCTTGCGGCCGCGCATCTCGTCCTGGCCGCGGTGGAGCAGGCGGTCGAGCTCGTTCCACACGCCGTCGCCCGGCGCCGGCTCGAAGCGCTGGCGCGCGGTCAGCCGCGCCAGCAGGTCGCGCAGCTTCCAGTAGTGCCAGGCGACGACCCCGAGCGCGGCGATCGCGAGCGCCGGCCACGGATACCCGAGCAGCAACCCGGCGACCAGCGCCACCGCCAGCACCAGCGCGAGCCGGCCGAGCGTTCGGGTCCATGCGTTGCGGGCGGCGGGAGGCATCGGGTGGGTTGGTTGCCTGGAGGGACGATGGGTGGAGTGGAGGGCGACGGTGATTGTAGGGGCGCGCCTCGACAACCGGCCGTTTCTCTTCCTCGTCATTCCCGCGAACGCGGGAACCCGGCGACTTCGTTGCAGTGGCAATGCGGTTGAAAGCCGCTGGGTTCCCGCGTTCGCGGGAATGGCGGCGGGGGCGGGCGGCAAGGCACGGCCGCCATCGCTGCGCCCCTCACACCGCCGCCGAGAACCGATACCCGGCCCCGCGCACCGTCTGCACCATGTTGTCCAGCCCCGACGGCTCGAGCGTCTTGCGCAGGCGGCGGATGTGCACGTCGACGGTGCGCTCCTCGACGTAGACGCTGCCGCCCCAGACGTGGTCGAGCAGCTGGCCGCGGGTGTACACGCGCTCGGGGTGGGTCATGAAGAAGTGCAGCAGGCGGTACTCGGTCGGCCCGATCTGCACCGGCTCGCCGTTGGCGAACACGCGGTGCGCGGTGCCGTCGATGCGCAGCGCGCCGACGGTGACGCTGCCGTCCTCGTCGTCCTCGCGCGAGCGCCGCATCACCGCGCGGATGCGCGCGAGCAGCTCGCGCGAGGAGAACGGCTTGACCACGTAGTCGTCGACCCCGGCCTCCAGGCCGCCGACGCGGTCGTTCTCCTCGCCGCGCGCGGTGAGCATGATGATCGGGACCTCGCGGGTCAGCTCCTCGCGGCGCCAGCGGCGCGCCAGCTCGATGCCGCTGGTCCCGGGCAGCATCCAGTCGAGCAGGATCAGGTCGGGGACGCGGTCGGCGATCGCCTCCTGCGCCTCGCGTGCGTCGCCGGCGTGGGCCGGCTCGTACTCGCCCTTGCGCAGGGCGAAGGCGACCATCTCGCGGATGGCCGGTTCGTCGTCGACGATCAGGATGCGCTTCTGCATGGCTGCTGGCTGCCGCCTGGCCCGGGAGTTCCGATGCCGCCAGTAGACTACGGTTTTGTGACAGCCGGGTGACAGCCGCTCAGCGGCGGTCGAGGTCCTCGTCGCGCACGCCCTGGCGGCGCAGTTCCAGCACCACGGGGGTGATCGCCGAGATCCGGGCGTCGATGCGGGCGCGGGCGTAGTAGTCGAGGTCTGGACGCTTCTTCAGGTTGTTCAGCTGCACCAGGGCCTGCTCCGGGCGGCCGTTGAGGTAGGCGCTCTCGGCCCAGGCCTCGCCGGCGCGGATGGGATCGCCGGCGATCTCGTTGACCCGCGCGAAGGTGGCCTGGAACACCGGATCGTCGCCGGCGCCGCCCAGCAGCGGCCGCAGCACCTCCTGCGCGCGCCGGCCGGCGGCGGCGTTGTTGCGCTCGGCGAGCACGCCGGCATAGGTGAGCGCGACCGCGCGGTTGCGCGGCATCCGCGCCAGCAACCCCTCGAAACGCGCGTCGGCCGCCGCGGTGTCGCCGGCGCGGGCCTGGGCCTGGCCCATGGCCAGCTGCAGCCAGGCGTCGCCGGGGTACTTGTCGAGCAGCGGCGCCAGCTCCTTCGCCGCGGCGGTGCCCTGGCCGGCCAGGACCTGGGCGTAGGCCAGGCCGTAGCGCTGCGCGTCGGTCAGTTCGCCGGCGCGGCGCATGCGCCCGTACTCGTTGATCGCGGCGGTTGGCGTGTTGGCGCTGAGCACGCGCAGGCGCTCGCGCACCCAGCCGAACTGGACCTCGTCGCCGCCGCGCGGCGCCGACTCGAGCTGCAGCGTCGACGGCAGCAGCGGGTTGCCGCTGGCGGCGAACGCCGGGGTGAAGCGGGGTTCCTCGGCCTGGGCCCGCGCGGCGCGCTCCTTGGCCTCGGCGATGCGCAGCGTGGTGACCGGGTGGCTCATCAGGTAGTCGGGCGTGCGTTCCTTCTCGCCGCCCTGGTTGCTGCGCTCCAGCGCCTGCATGCGCTCGAACATCTGCGCCATCGCGTTGGGGTCGTAGCCGCTGCGCACCAAGGTGCGGATGCCGAGCCGGTCGGCTTCCGACTCGTTGCTGCGGGTGTAGTTGATCTGCCGCTGGGCGGCGATGCCCTGCGCGCTGGCCATCGCCGCCATCGCGCCGTTGGCGCTCGAATCGCCGTCCGACGAGGCCGCCACCGCCACCGCGCCCAGCATCGCCAGCAGGATCGGGATGCTGTCGCGCTGCGCGCGCTCGACGCTGCGCAGCACGTGCGACTGGGTGACGTGGGCGATCTCGTGGCCGAGCACGCCGGCGACCTCGTCCTCGCTGTCGGCCACCAGCACCAGCCCGGCGTTGACGCCGACGTAGCCGCCGACGGTGGCGAAGGCGTTGACCTGGCGGTCCTTCATCATGAAGAAGGTGAAGTCCTGCTTCGGGTTGTCGCTGGCCGCGGCGAGGCGGTTGCCGAGCCCGTCGAGCCAGGCGTCGACCAGCGGGTCCTCGAGGATGTAGTCGTAGTTGCGCAGCTGGGCCAGCATCATCTGGCCGTATTCCCGCTGCTCCGCCGGCCCGAGCACGGTGCCGGCCGAGGAACCGATGTCGGGCAGCCGGCTCTCCTGCGCCGGCGCGCACACGCTGGCGACGGCGAGCATCAGGGCGGCGACGGCGGGAAGTGGGCGCATCGGGTCTCTTGGGTAGTGGGCAGTTGCAGCGTGCAGGATGGCGACGGCCGCGTCGAGCGGGGTGAATCGGTGGTTAACCCGGGCGGTCAACCCGGCGGGGCGGCCGGCAGCGTTCCACGCGCGGGCCTTGCAGGGGCGGGATCAGGCCGCATCATGATTGCGACCACAATCCGAATGCCAGGTTCCAGGAGTTCCCTTTGACCCAGTCCACCCCGCAGATCACCCTCTACACCAGCGCCGTGTGCGGCTACTGCGTGGCCGCCAAGAACTTCCTCAAGAGCCGTGGCCTGAGCTGGAACGAGGTCCGGATCGACGTCGATCCCGCCGAGCGCGAGAAGATGGTCGCGCTGGCGCGCCGCACCACGGTGCCGCAGATCTTCATCGGCGACACCCACGTCGGGGGCTACGACGACATGATGGCGCTGCACCGCGCGGGCAAGCTCGAGCCGCTGCTCGCGGGGGAAGCTTCGTGAGCGGGGGCGGCGAGGGCGGGCGCGCCGGGGCCGAGGACGAAGAGGACCGGGTCCGCGCGTTCACCGAATTCCGCAAGCGCATGAACGAGCGCATCCTGGCCGAGCCCAACCAGGTCGTGCGCCGTTTCTTCGCGCTCGATACCCAGGCCTACCAGGCCGGCGCGCTGGACGTGAAGACCAAGGAGCTGCTGGGCCTGGTCGCCTCGCTGGTGCTGCGCTGCGACGACTGCATCAGCTACCACGTCGCGCAGTGCCGGGATGCCGGCGTCGGCCGCGACGAGATGTTCGAGGCGTTCTCGGTCGGGCTGGTGGTGGGCGGCAGCATCGTGATCCCGCACCTGCGCCGGGCGGTGGACTTCCTCGACCGGCTCGAGCAGGGCGACGCCGCGCCGGCCGCGCACGACCACGGCTGAGCGCGCGCGGCCCCGGTCGCGGCGATACGACTTTCGCAGGGGGCGCCAGGGCGGCAGGCGCGGACCGCATCCGGCATAATAAGCGGCTGTTTTTCCGCTTCCGATGCCCGCGCCCCCTGCGGGCATCCTCCTGCATGGACCCCACACAATGACCCACACGATTACGGTCATCCGCGGCGACGGCATCGGCCCGGAGATCATGGACGCCACCCTGCACGTGCTCGACGCCATGGGCGTGGGCCTGCGCTACGAGGACGCCGACGCCGGCATGGTCGCGCTCGACCGCCACGGCGAACTGCTGCCGCAGGCGACGATGGATTCGATCCGCAGGAACAGGGTCGCGCTCAAGAGCCCGCTGACCACGCCGGTGGGCGGCGGCTTCTCCTCGATCAACGTCGAGCTGCGCAAGCGCTTCGACCTGTACGCCAACGTGCGCCCGGCCAAGTCGTTCCCGAACACCCGCTCGCGCTTCCCCAGCGGCGTCGACCTGGTCACCGTGCGCGAGAACACCGAGGGCGCCTACAGCGCCGAAGGCCAGGAAACCTCGGCCGACGGCGAAAGCGCCACCTCGATCACCCGCACCACCCGCAAGGGCTCCGAGCGCATCGTGCGCTACGCCTTCGAGCTGGCGCGCAGGACCGGGCGCAGGAAGGTCACGGTGGTGCACAAGGCCAACATCCTCAAGTCGACCTCGGGCCTGTTCCTGAAGGTCGCGCGCGAGGTGGCGGCGAAGTACCCGGAGATCGAGTGCAACGAACTGATCGTCGACAACTGCTGCATGCAGCTGGTGATGAAGCCGGAGCAGTTCGACATCATCGTCACCACCAACCTGTTCGGCGACATCATCTCCGACCTGTGCGCCGGCCTGGTCGGCGGCCTGGGCCTCGCGCCCGGCGCCAACATCGGCGAGGAAGTGGCGATCTTCGAGGCCGTGCACGGCTCGGCCCCGGACATCGCCGGCAAGGGCATCGCCAATCCCTGCGCGCTGCTGCTGGGCGCGGCGCAGATGCTCGACCACCTGGGCATGCCGGAGAAGGCCACCCGCCTGCGCGAGGCCATCGTCGCCACGCTCGAGGCCGGGGATTCGCTGACGCCGGACCTGGGCGGCACCGGCACCACGATGTCCTTCGCCAAGGCGATCGCCAGCCGCGCGGCCTGAAGGCGCCGCGGTCGGCCTGACGGGGCGCTTCGGCGCCCCGTTCCGTTTCCGGAACGCCGCTTTTCCATCGCCGTCGTCGACAGCCCGGATGCTGCGGCGCACAATCGCGGATCCCTTTATCCGGATAAAGCGATGAAGCCTCGTCCCAGCCTGGCCGCGCTCGCACCGCTGCTGCTGTTCCTGGCGCTGTTCTTCGGCGCCGGGCTCTGGTTCACGCTGCGGGGCGAGCCGATGGGCTTCTACCAGCTGCGCGCCCCGGTCGCGATCCTGCCGGCGCTGGCGCTCGCGGCCTGGCTGGCGCACCGCCGCGGCATCAAGGCGCTGGACACCCTGCTGGCCGGCATGGGCGAGGCCAACGTCGTGCTGATGTGCCTGATCTTCCTGCTCGCGGGCGCGTTCGCCACCGTGTCCAAGGCGATCGGCGCGGTCGATGCCGTGGTGGCGCTTGGGCTGGGCGCCCTGCCGCCGGCGCTGATCCTGCCGGGGCTGTTCCTGGTCGCCGGCTTCGTCTCGCTGTCGATCGGCACCTCGATGGGCACCATCGCCGCGGTGGTGCCCATCGCCCTGGGCGTGGCCGACGCCGCCGGGCTCGACCGCGCGCTCGTCGTGGGCGCGGTGATCGGCGGTGCGATGTTCGGCGACAACCTCTCGGTGATCTCGGACACCACCATCGCCGCCACCCGCACCCAGGGCGCGCGGATGCGGGACAAGTTCCGCGAGAACTTCCGCATCGCGCTGCCGGCGGCGCTCGCCGCCGCGGTGTTGCTCGGCTTCCTCGGCGACGCCGCGCCGGTGGTCGCGCCGGACGCGGCCTCGCCGTGGCTGGTGCTGCCGTACGTGGCCGTCCTCGCGCTGGCGCTGGCCGGGCTCAACGTGGTGGTGGTGCTGGGCATCGGGATCGCGCTGGCGGCGGCGTTCGGCTTCCTGCTCACGCCGGGCTACGACTGGCAGGCCGCCGCCGGCGACATCTATGCCGGCTACGAAAGCATGGTCGAGATCACCCTGCTGTCGCTGCTGATCGGCGGCCTGGCCGCGCTGACCAAGGCGGCGGGCGGCCTGCAGTGGCTGGCCGACGCGATCGCCCGCTTCGCGCGCGGGCACACCGGCCGGCGCGCCGGCGAGTTCAGCATCGCCGCGCTGGCGGCGGTGGGCGACGCGTTCACGGCCAACAACACGGTGGCGATCCTGGTCGGCGGCAGCGTGGCCAGGGACATCGCCGAACGCCACGGCATCGCCCCGCGGCGCTCGGCCAGCTTGCTGGACATCTTCGCCTGCATCGTCCAGGGCGTGCTGCCGTACGGCGCGCAGATCCTGCTCGCCGGCTCGCTGGCTGCGGTCTCGCCGCTGGCGCTGGCGGGGCAGGTGCACTACTGCTGGATCCTGGCGGCAGTGACGATCGGCTTCATGCTGTGGCCGGCGCGACGCGTTGCCGCCGCCACCACCGCCGTGTCGCCGGCGGGATAGGCCTCCTTCCGGGCCTGCGGGAGCGGCTTCAGCCGCGGGCTTTTTCATTCGGGCCGCATTCGACCCGTGGGTAAAGCCCGCGGCTGGAGCCGCTCCCACACGAAAAAAGGCGCCGAAGCGCCTTTTTTTCGTGCGACAACCGCGTACTCAGTTGCGCGACTGCAGCTTCGACAGCAGCCGCAGGAACTCGATGTACAGCCAGACCAGGGTGACCATCAGGCCGAACGCGCCGTACCACTCCATGTACTTCGGCGCACCGCGCTCGACGCCGGTCTCGATGAAGTCGAAGTCCAACACCAGGTTCAGCGCCGCGACCACCACCACGAACAGGCTGAAGCCGATGCCCACCAGGCCGGAGCCGTGGATCATCGGGATCTGGATCCCGAAGAAGCCCAGCACGATGGTCGCCAGGTACACCAGCGCGATGCCGCCGGTGGCGGCGACCACGCCGAGCTTGAAGTTCTCGGTCGCCTTGATCAGTCCCGACCGGTAGGCCATCAGCAGCGCGAAGAGTGTGCCGAAGGTCAGCAGCACCGCCTGCATCACGATGCCCGGGAACCTGGCCTCGAACAGCGCCGAGACAGCGCCCAGAAAGAAGCCTTCGAGCAAGGCGTACAGCGGCGCGGTGACCGGCGCCCACTCCTTCTTGAACACCGTCACCATGGCCATGATGAAGCCGCCGATGACGCCGCCCCACACGTAGAGCGTCGCGGATGGCGCCAGCTCGCCCTGCGGCGTGAACGCCTGGCTCCAGGCGAACGCGCCGGTGAGGATCGCGAGCAGGAGCAGGAAGCCGGTCTTGTTGATCGTGCCGTTCAGGGTCATCGCGCCGTCGGCGCGGGACACGACGGTGCCGCTGCCGAGGTCGAGGAAGGTGGATTCCTTCAGGGCCGGGTTGCCGCTGCGCATGTTCGAGGTCCTCGAAGAGGGATCGTGATGGGATGGATATGAGGATACAGGGCAAACACTTTCAAGGGCCGGCCGGGCCGTGCGCGAGGCGCGTTCGCCCGGCATTGCATCCGGGTAGCCGCATGGCGTGACCGCGCGGGGCGGTCGGTGGGCGCGACCGGCAGCGCGGCCCGCGGGATGGTGCGAAAGGCGGGACTCGAACCCGCACGCCTTGCGGCACTGGTACCTAAAACCAGGGCGTCTACCAATTCCGCCACTTTCGCGAACACGGGCGCCGATGGCGCAGGCGCATCGTACGACCGCGCCGCGGGCGCGGGAAGCGCCGTGCAGGCCAACTGCTTACGCGCCGGCGTTGCAACTTGCGCGGTGGGGGCGTGCCGGCACAAAAAAACGCCCGGCGCATGGCCGGGCGTTTCGGGTTTGGTGGGCCGTCAAGGATTCGAACCTTGGACCTATTGATTAAGAGTCAACTGCTCTACCAACTGAGCTAACGGCCCCGAGTCGCGCATCATAACGCAGTCGCGCGCCGCGCGACAATCGCCTCCCGCCGCCGCTGCGGCGCCGGCAGGCAAAGGGTGGGGTGGCTGAGGGGACTCGAACCCCCGACAACTGGAATCACAATCCAGGACTCTAACCAACTGAGCTACAGCCACCATTGGAACCTGTGCCGGGCACCGCATCCGGCCCCGGCCCGACGCTTGCCGGGGCAAACGCCGCATTTCACCGCCGCAACGCGCGGTCGGCGCGTCCTGCAAGCGAGCCTGCCGGTTGCAGCCTGCTGGCGCGCCCGGCAGGACTCGAACCTGCAACCACCGGCTTAGAAGGCCGGTGCTCTATCCGGTTGAGCTACGGGCGCCGGAGGAACACGATGCGCCCCTTCAGCTGGTCAGCTGAGGCTCTCGAGTGGTCGGGGTAGAGGGATTCGAACCCCCGACATCCTGCTCCCAAAGCAGGCGCGCTACCAGACTGCGCTATACCCCGCCGGCGCCGCACGATCGTTCCGGGCCCCGCGGCTTGCGACGTCCGCGGAAGGCCGGCCATTGTCCGGAGCGCGTCGCGCGCTGTCAACGCGAAACGCCCGCCCGTGGCTGGCGAAGGCGCCCGGAATCGGCGAAACTAGTCCGTTCCGCCAGCCTGCCGGCAGCGGCGCGCTTCCCGCGTGGCGGCCCGGCTTCAACATCTACCCCGCGAAGGCCTCGCGGGTCGCAGGAGTGGGTATGCAAGTTTCGGTCGAATCCCTGGGCAGCCTCGAGCGCCGCATGACGTTCCGCCTGCCGGCGGACCGCCTCGAGGACCAGGTCGGCGGTCGCCTGCGCGAGATCGCGCGCACGGCCCGCATCAAGGGTTTCCGTCCCGGCAAGGTGCCGGCGAAGGTCATCGAGCAGCGCTTCGGCCAGCAGGTCCGCGACGAGGTCCTGGACGGCATGCTGCGCCAGGGCTTCGACGAGGCGGTGCGCGACAACGCGCTGCGCCTGGCCGGCAGCCCGCGCATCGAGCGCAGCGACGAGGCCGGCGAGCAGGAGCTGGCCTACGTGGCCACCTTCGAGGTTGTTCCGGACTTTGGCGAGATCGACGTGTCGAAGCTCAACGTCGCGCGCCACACCGCCGAGGTCACCGAGGCCGACATCGACCGCATGATCGAGAACCTGCGCCTGCAGCGCCGCAGCTGGACCGCGGTGACGCGCCCGGCACAGGCCGGCGACGCGGTCGACGTGGAGACCTGGTCGCAGGTCGGCGACGAGCGCATGCCCGCCGAAGGTTCCGAGCGCGGCGTCACGGTGATCGGCACCGGCGGCATGCTGCCCGAGCTCGAGGGCGCGCTGGCCGGCCTGGCCAAGGGCGGCGAGATCACCGTCGACGTCACCTTCCCGGCCAACTGGCGCGTGTCGCAGCTGGCCGGCCGTTCGGCGCAGGTGCACATGAAGGTCGAGCAGGTCTCCGAGCCCGTGCTGCCCGAGGTCGACGCGGCGTTCATCAAGAGCTTCGGCGTGAAGAACGGCGCGCTGGAGCAGTTCCGCGCCGACATCCGCACCAACCTCGAGCGCGAGCTCAAGGGCGCGCTGATGAACCGGCTGCGCCGCGAGGTCGGCGAGCAGCTGGCCGCCGCGTACGCGCAGGTCGAGATGCCGCCGAAGCTGGTCGAGGCCGAGGCGCGCGGCATGGTCGCGCAGGCGGTCGAGCAGGCCCGCCGCCAGGGCCAGCAGGCCGAGGCGCCGGAGAACGCCCACGAGGGCTTCATGGACGCCGCCCGCAAGCGCGTGCTGGTCGGGCTGCTGGTGGGCGAGGTCGCCCGCCGCAACGAGCTGCGACTGGATCCCAAGCGCCTGAACGAGACGCTGCGCCTGATCGCCTCGACCTACGAGGAGCCCGACCAGGTCATTGAGTTGTACCGCAACGATCCCCAGCTGATGTCGGGACTGCAGAACCGGGTGATGGAAGAGCAGGTGATCGACTGGATCGCCGAGCGCGCCCAGCACACCGAGCAGCCCATGTCGTTCCAGGAAGCCATCGGAAATTGATGCGAGTCCTTCGCTAGAGCCCGCACATCCGTGTGCGGACTTTCCAAGAACAGCCCAGCAGGCAGGTAGACAGTGGACAACCCGACCAAAGCCCTGAACCTCGTCCCGATGGTGGTCGAACAGACCAGTCGCGGCGAACGCGCGTACGACATCTATTCGCGCCTGCTCAAGGAGCGGGTGATCTTCCTGGTCGGTCCCGTCGACGACCACGTGGCCAACGTGATCGTGGCGCAGATGCTGTTCCTCGAGGCCGAGAACCCCGAGAAGGACATCAGCCTGTACATCAACTCGCCGGGCGGCGTGGTCACCGCGGGCATGTCGATCTACGACACCATGCAGTTCATCAAGCCGGACGTGAGCACGATCTGCATCGGCCAGGCGGCGAGCATGGGCGCGCTGTTGCTGGCCGCCGGAGCCAAGGGCAAGCGCTACGCGCTGCCCAACTCGCGGGTGATGATCCACCAGCCCTCCGGCGGCTCGCAGGGCCAGGCGACCGACATCGAGATCCAGGCACGCGAGATCCTGACCCTGCGCCAGCGCCTCAACGAGATCCTGGCCCGCCACACCGGGCAGTCGTTCGAGACCATCGCCAACGACACCGAGCGCGACAACTTCAAGAGCGCCGAGGCGGCCCGCGAGTACGGGCTGGTCGACCAGGTCCTGGAGCGGCGTCCGGAAGAATCCATCCAGCCGGCGTAAGCCGCTGATTTGATTGGCACAAACTGCGTCCCGCCCTGCGGTTTGCAGGCGCGGGCGCTGTGCTATTCTCGACCGGCACCCCCGGTTTGACCCCCCGCAACAAAGATTGACGAAGGCATGAGCGAAGACCGACAGGGCCGTTCCGGCGACAGCAGCAAGATCCTGTATTGCTCGTTTTGCGGGAAGAGCCAGCACGAGGTGCGCAAGCTGATTGCGGGCCCGAGCGTGTTCATCTGCGACGAATGCGTCGAGCTGTGCAACGACATCATCCGCGAGGAGCTCGAGGAGAAGGCCCAGTCGGCGCGCAGCTCGCTGCCCAAGCCGAAGGAGATCCTCGAGGTCCTCGACCAGTACGTGATCGGCCAATCGCGCGCCAAGCGCACGCTGGCGGTCGCCGTGTACAACCACTACAAGCGCATCGAGAGCCGGCAGAAGAACGACGACGTCGAGCTGGCCAAGTCCAACATCCTGCTGGTCGGCCCGACCGGCTCGGGCAAGACCCTGCTGGCCGAGACGCTGGCGCGGCTGCTCAACGTGCCGTTCACCATGGCCGACGCGACGACCCTGACCGAGGCCGGCTACGTCGGCGAGGACGTCGAGAACATCATCCAGAAGCTGCTGCAGAAGTGCGACTACGACGTCGAGAAGGCGCAGCAGGGCATCGTCTACATCGACGAGATCGACAAGATCTCGCGCAAGAGCGAGAACCCGTCGATCACCCGCGACGTGTCCGGCGAAGGCGTGCAGCAGGCGCTGCTGAAGCTGATCGAGGGCACCGTGGCCAGCGTGCCGCCGCAGGGCGGGCGCAAGCACCCGCAGCAGGAGTTCCTGCAGGTCGACACCCGCAACATCCTGTTCATCGTCGGCGGCGCGTTCGCCGGCCTCGACAAGATCATCCAGCAACGCAGCACCGACGCCAGCGGCATCGGCTTCGGCGCCAAGCTCAAGAGTTCCGAGCGCAAGGTCGAGGTCGGCAAGGTGCTGGCCGAGGTCGAGCCGGAGGACCTGATCAAGTTCGGCCTGATCCCCGAGTTCGTCGGCCGCCTGCCGGTGGTCGCCACGCTCGAGGAGCTCGACGAGGCGGCCCTGGTCAAGATCCTGACCGAGCCCAAGAACGCCATCACCAAGCAGTTCCGCAAGCTGTTCGAGATGGAGGGCGTGGAGCTGGAGTTCCGCCAGGACGCCCTGGCCGCGATCGCCCGCAAGGCCCTCAAGCGCAAGACCGGCGCGCGCGGCCTGCGCACCATCGTCGAGTCGGTGCTGCTGGACACGATGTACGACCTGCCGTCGCTGGAGAACGTCAGCAAGGTGGTCGTGGACGAGTCGGTGATCGAGCACAAGTCCGACCCGTACCTGATCTACCAGACCCCGCCGCCCGCGCCCAAGGTGGCCGCGGCCGAGTGACGGCCCCGGCCGGGCCCCGAAGGGGCGCTCCCGGCCGGCAAGTGCCTGATTCCAGAGGGATCCTGGCGGGCCGCTGTGTTCCAGCGGCCAAGCCTGCTTGCATCCGCAGCCGCCGCGCCCCATAACGGGGCCATCGCGGGCGCGGACGTGCGCCCCATGATTTTCCGGAGACCCGATGAGCCATCCCGCCGAACACGAGATCCTCGACCTGCCGGTGCTGCCGCTGCGCGACGTCGTCGTGTTTCCCCACATGGTGATCCCGCTGTTCGTCGGCCGTGAGAAGTCGATCCGCGCGCTGGACGTCGCCATGGAAGCCGACAAGCGGATCCTGCTGGTGGCGCAGAAGTCGGCCGAGACCGACGACCCCGAGGCCGGCGACCTCTACGAGATCGGCACGCTGGCCCAGGTGCTGCAGTTGCTCAAGCTGCCAGACGGCACCATCAAGGTGCTGGTCGAAGGCGTGGCGCGCGCGCGCGTGGGCGACGTCGGCGAGCGGGACGGCTGCCTGGCCGGCCGCGGCGTCGTGGTGGAGTCGACCGACAGCCGCGAGCCGCGCGAGGTCGAGGCCGTGGCGCGCTCGCTGATGGGCTTGTTCGAGCAGTACGTCAAGACCAACCGCAAGCTGCCGCCGGAGCTGCTGCAGACGCTCTCGGGCATCGACGAGCCCAGCCGCCTGGCCGACACCATCGCCGCCCACCTGGGCGTGCGCCTGGCCGACAAGCAGCGCCTGCTCGACACCATCGACACCGCCGACCGCCTCGAGCTGCTGGTCGGCTTCGTCGACGGCGAGATCGACGTGCAGCAGATGGAGAAGCGCATCCGCGGCCGCGTGAAGTCGCAGATGGAGAAGTCGCAGCGCGAGTACTACCTCAACGAGCAGATGAAGGCGATCCAGAAGGAGCTCGGCGAGATCGACGACGCGCCGAACGACCTGGACGAGATCGCGCGCAAGATCGCCGAGGCCGGCATGCCCAAGGCGGTCGAGGCCAAGGCGCGCAACGAGTTCAACAAGCTCAAGCAGATGTCGCCGATGTCGGCCGAGGCCGCCGTGGTGCGCAACTACCTCGAGTGGCTGCTCGGCGTGCCGTGGAAGAAGCGCAGCAAGGTGCGCAAGGACCTGGCCGCCGCGCAGGAAGTGCTCGATGCCGACCACTACGGGCTGGAGAAGGTCAAGGAACGCATCCTCGAATACCTCGCGGTGCAGACGCGGGTGAAGCAGATGAAGGGCGCGATCCTGTGCCTGGTCGGCCCGCCGGGCGTGGGCAAGACCTCGCTGGGGCAGTCGATCGCCAAGGCGACCAACCGCAAGTTCGTGCGCATGTCGCTGGGCGGGGTGCGCGACGAGGCCGAGATCCGCGGCCACCGCCGCACCTACGTGGGCTCGATGCCGGGCCGCATCGTGCAGAACCTCAACAAGGTCGGCACGCGCAACCCGCTGTTCATGCTCGACGAGATCGACAAGATGTCGATGGACTTCCGCGGCGACCCGTCCTCGGCGCTGCTCGAGGTGCTCGACCCGGAGCAGAACAACTCGTTCAACGACCACTACCTCGAGGTCGACCTCGACCTGTCCGAGGTAATGTTCGTCGCGACCTCGAACTCGCTCAACATCCCGGGCCCGCTGCTGGACCGCATGGAGGTCATCCGCATCCCCGGCTACACCGAGGACGAGAAGATCAACATCGCAATGCGCTACCTCGTGCCCAAGCAGATGAAGGCCAATGGCCTGCGCGAGGGCGAGCTGAAGATCGCCGGGGATGCGGTGCAGGACATCGTGCGCTACTACACGCGCGAGTCCGGCGTGCGCAACCTCGAGCGCGAGATCGCCAAGATCTGCCGCAAGGTGGTCAAGGAAATCGCGCTGCGCGGGCCCGAGCCGGCCGGCGCGAGGAAGAAGAAGCCGCGCGCGCTGGCGGTGGGATCGAAGAACCTCGAGAAGTACCTGGGCGTGCAGCGCTACGACTTCGGGCGCGCCGAGCAGGACAACGAGATCGGCCTGGTCACCGGCCTGGCCTGGACCGAGGTCGGCGGCGACCTGCTGCAGATCGAATCGACGCTGGTGCCCGGCAAGGGCCAGCTGATCCTGACCGGCCAGCTCGGCGACGTGATGAAGGAATCGGCGTCCGCCGCGCTGTCGGTGGTGCGCGCGCGCACCGACCGGCTCGGCATCGAGCTCGACTTCCTGTCCAAGCTCGACGTGCACGTGCACGTGCCGGACGGGGCGACGCCGAAGGACGGCCCCAGCGCGGGCATCGCGATGGCGACCTCGCTGGTCTCCACGCTGACCAAGGTGCCGGTGCGCGCCGACGTGGCGATGACCGGCGAGATCACCCTGCGCGGCAAGGTGACCGCGATCGGCGGGCTCAAGGAGAAGCTGCTGGCCGCGCTGCGCGGCGGCGTGAGCACGGTGATCATCCCGGAGGAGAACCGCAAGGACCTCGCCGACATCCCCAAGAGCGTCACCCAGGCGATGAAGATCGTGCCGGTGAAGTGGATCGACGAAGTGCTCGACCTCGCGCTCGAACGCCCGCTCGCGCCCGCCGTGGTCGCCGAGGGCGTCGACGAGGTCCGGCGCGAAGCAGGCAAGGCGACGACACCCGCGGATGTCAAGCATTGACGTTCCGCGGCATGCGTAGAAAATGCACGGAAGCCCGTGTTTTCCCGGCTTTTTCGTGTTGCGCGTGCCATACCCCACTGGTATAACGGCGACAACCTCGAGGCGTGCCCGGCACGCGTATCGGGTCATCGCCGACGGGTAAGCCTGCGCCGCGCGCGCAGCGGGGAACCCGGCCAACCACCATCCAGCAGCATCGCCTGCACAGGGAGTCCCAAGTCCAATGAACAAACAAGAACTGATCGACGCCGTCGCCGCCAACACCGGCCTGTCCAAGGCCGATGCCGGCCGCGCCGTCGACGCCGTGGTCGGCTCCATCACCGGCGCGCTGAAGGCGGGCGAGAGCGTCAGCCTCGTCGGCTTCGGCACCTTCGACGTGCGCACCCGCGCGGCCCGCACCGGCCGCAACCCGCGCACCGGCGAGGAGATCCAGATCGCGGCCGCGAAGAATCCTGCGTTCAAGGCTGGCAAGGCGCTCAAGGATGCCGTAAACTAATCAGCCCGCCGGCCGGGAGGTTGTCTTTACCGGGTGCTTAGCTCAGCGGTAGAGCGTCTCCTTTACACGGAGAGGGTCGGGGGTTCGAAACCCTCAGCACCCACCAGGCCGAGGTACGAGGTTCCAGGAACGCGGAGTGGTAGTTCAGTCGGTTAGAATGCTGGCCTGTCACGCCGGAGGTCGCGGGTTCGAGTCCCGTCCACTCCGCCAGTACACCGAAGAGGGCACCGGAAACGGTGCCCTCTTTTTTTGTCCCGCCCCGGCCGGCGCCGCCGCGTCGGCCTGTGCGTCCCGGGCAATGCGGGTAGACTGGGCGGCTACGTCCCAACATCGTCCCGCCCATGCTGCAGAAACTTCGCGACAAGACCTCAGGCTGGATCGCCGCCGTAGTCCTCGGCCTGCTGACCATCCCGTTCGCCTTCTTCGGCATGGAGCAGTACCTGTTCCAGAGCAACCAGACCTTCGCGGCCAAGATCGAAGCGCCGCCGAAGTGGTGGCAGTCGGCGCCGTCGTGGTGGCCGGCGACGATGCTGTGGCAGCGCGAGGAGATCGACGCCAACGAGTTCCGCACAGCGTTCGAGCAGGCGCGGCAGCAGGCGCGCCAGCAGCAGGGCGACGGCTTCGACCCGCGCGAGTTCGAGAGCCTGGACAACAAGCGCAGGACGCTGGACGGCCTGATCGACCAGGCGGTGCTGCGGATGGCGGCCGGCAGCGCCGGCATCGCGATCAGCGACGCCCAGGTGCGCGACGTCATCCAGTCGATCCCGGCCTTCCAGGTCGACGGCAAGTTCGACCCGCAGCGATACCAGCTGGCGCTCGCCTCGCAGGTGCCGGCGATGACGCCGCGCGGATTCGAGCAGCAGGTGCGCCAGGGCCTGCAGCAGTCGCTGGTCGGCACCCAGGTCGCGACGTCGGCGTTCGTGACGCCGTCCGAAATGGAGCGCCTGATGAAGCTCATCGGCGAGCATCGCGACGTGTCGTTCGTGATCGTGCCGCCGCCCGCGGAGGACACCGCGCCGGTGGCCGACGCCGACGTCAACAAGTGGTACGACAGCCACAAGGGCCAGTACCGGGCGCCGGAGACCGTGGCGATCGAATACGTCGACATCGATTCGTCCACGCTGCCCGCGCCGGCGCAGGCGGACGAGGCCGCGCTACGTGCGCGCTACGACCAGGAAAAGGCGCGCTTCGTCGAGCCGGAGCAGCGGCTGGTCTCGCACATCCTGGTCAAGGTCGACCCCGGTGCGGACGCGAAGGCGCAGAAGGCCGCGCAGGACAAGGCCGAGGCGATCGCCGCGCAGGCGCGCAAGCCGGGCGCCGACTTCGCCGCGCTGGCGCGCGCGGACTCCGACGACACCGGCTCGAAGGACAGCGGCGGCGACCTGGGCTGGATCGCGCACGACGGCGGCATGGTCAAGCCGTTCGAGGACGCGGTGTTCGCGATGAAGGCCGGCGACGTCAGCGACCCGGTGAAGACCGAGTTCGGCTGGCACGTCATCCAGCTGCGCGAGGTCAAGACCGGCCAGCAGACCTCGTTCGAGGAAGCGCGCGCCAGGCTCGCGCAGGAGCAGGCCGAGGTCGACCGCGAGCGCAGGTTCAACGAGATCACCAGCAAGCTGGTCGACGAGGTGTTGAAGAACCCGACCGCGCTGGCGCCGGCCGCGCGCGCGGTCAACCTGCCGGTGCAGCAGCTCGGGCCGTTCGCGCGCGGGCAGGGCGAGGGCATCGCCGCCAGCCCGGCGCTGCAGCGCGCGGCGTTCTCGGAGTCGCTGGTCCAGGACGGCACCGTCAGCGACCCGATCGAGATCGCGCCCGGCCACAGCGTGGTGATCCGGGTGACCAAGCATTCGCCCGAGCGCGCGCTGGCGCTGTCGGAGGTCAAGGACCGCGTGGTCGCCGAGATCCGCGGCGAGCGCATGCGCAAGGCGGCCGAGGCCGCGGCCGACGCGATGGTCGCCAGGGTCAAGGGCGGCGAGACGCTGGCGGCGGTGGCCGCGTCGAAGGGCCTGGCCGCGCAGGACGTGCCGAACGTGCCGCGCGGCGCCCCGGTACCGGACGCTGCGGCGACCGAAGCCTACTTCGCGGCGCCCGCGCCGGCGGCGGGCAAGTCCTCGCCGGGCAAGGCGATGCTGGCGAACGGTGCGGCGGTGGTGTTCGCGGTTACCAAGGTCACGCCCGGCGATCCCAAGGAAGCCACCGAACAGGAGCGCGCGACGCTGCAGGACCAGCTCGCCCGCGTCGCCGGCAACGAGGACAGCGACGAGATGCTGCAGGCGCTGCGCAAGCGCATGAAGATCACGGTGGCCGAATCGCGGCTCTGAGGGCTGGTTCGCGTGGGCGCCGTCGACGCGACGCCCCACGAGCGAAGAAAAAGCCCGGCGATGCCGGGTTTTTTCTTCGCGACTTGCAACGTGGTGGCGGCATGCGCCGCCGCCGCCGTTCAGTCGATCCCGCTCATGCCCATGATGTTGTAGCCAGCGTCGACGTAGGTGACCTCGCCGGTGATGCCGTTGGCCAGGTCCGAGCACAGGAAGGCGGCGGTGTTGCCGACGTCCTCGATGGTGACCGCGCGCCGCAGCGGCGCGACCGCCTCGAACTGGCTGAGCATCTTGCGGAAGTTGGCCACGCCCGAGGCGGCGAGCGTGCGGATCGGCCCGGCCGAGATCGCGTTGACGCGGGTGCCTTCCGGGCCCACGGACATCGCCATGTAGCGCACCGTGGCTTCCAGGCTCGCCTTGGCCACGCCCATGGTGTTGTAGTTGGCGAGCGCGCGCTCGGCGCCGAGATAGGACAGGGTGAGGATCGCGCCGTTGCGGCCCTTCATCAGCGGGCGCGCGGCCTTGCCCAGCGCGGCCAGCGAGTAGGCGCTGATGTCGTGCGCGATGTGGTAGTTCTCGCGGGTGATGCCGTCGAGGAAGTCGCCCTCGATCGCCTCGCGCGGGGCGAAGGCGATGCAGTGCACTAGGATGTCGAAGCCGTCGCCCCAGCGCTTGCCGAGCTCGGCCATGCAGGCGTCGATCTGCGCGTCGTCGGCGACGTCCAGCGGCAGCACGATGTCGCTGCCGTATCCGCTGGCGGCGTCCTCGACGCGCGACTTCAGCTTCTCGTTCTGGTAGGTCAGCGCCAGCTGCGCGCCTTCGCGGTGCATGGCATCGGCGATGCCGGTTGCGATCGAGCGCTGGCTGGCGATGCCGGTGACCAGCGCGCGCTTGCCTTGCAGGAAACCCATGGGTGTTCTCGCTGTCTGAGCAATCCGCTTATTCTGGCACGGCGGGTGGGGCACCGGTCGTGGCCACCTCGGCGTCCGCATCCGGCCCGGCGTCGATCCTGAGCACCATGCCGGGCCGCAGCACCGCTTCGCGGGAGAGGCCGTTGCGCGCGAGCAGGTCGCCGCGCGACACGCCGTAGCGCTTGGCCAGGCGCCAGATCGAATCGCCGCGCACGACCGTGTGCGAGCGCAGCGGCGCCGCGGGCGCCGGGGCGGGCGATTCGATGATGGTCGTCGCGCCGGAGGCGTCCGCCAGCGTAGTCGGTCCCGGCGCGGCAGGCGCCGCCGTGGGGGCGCTCGCGATGGCCGCCGGCCCGGCCGGCGCGAGCACCTGCAGCGCGCGCCCGCTGCTGGCCACGCGGCCGCCGGGGAACGCCGGGTTGATCCGCTTCAGCAGCGCCGGGTCGACGCCGTTGCGGCCTGCCCACTTGTCCAGGCTGCCCACGCCCTGCGGCAGCGTCGCCGGGGCGAGGACCGCCACCGGGCGGTCCAGCGCGCGCATCCACTCCTCGCGGTCGTCGGCCCGGTCGAGCACGCACGACAGCGCATGCAGCTTGCGCACGTAGGCCCGGGTGATGCCGGAAACCCCGACCAGCTTGTCCGGGTCGGCTTCCATGGCGCGCTGGCCGCTGCGCCTGAGCGCGCCGAGCACGCGGTATTCGCCGGCGTTGTAGGCCATCACCGCCAGCCGCCAGTCGCCGGCGAACATGCCGTGCAGGGTCCTGAGGTAGCGCACCGCCGCCTGGGTGGATTCGACCGGCGACAGGCGCCCATCGTAGCCGGGGCGGATCGGCACCTTGTGGTTGCGGGCGGTCAGGGCGATGAACTGCCACAGCCCCGCCGGCCCCGCGCCGCTGCGCGCGCCGGGCTTGTAGCCGCTCTCGACGAAGGGGATCAGCGCGAATTCGGTCGGCAGCTGCGCCTGGCGCATCGCCTCGACCACGTAGCCGAACAGCGGCAGCACGTCGTCGTCGCGCGAGGCCAGCCGCTTCGGCGCAGCGGCGAAGTGGTGCTGCCAGCGCTGGCTGGTGTCCTCCGGGTCGCAGGTCGGATCGGCCAGGCCTTCGCGGAAGCGGGCGTAGATCTCGCGGCCGTTGCGGGTTGCGGGCGTCGCGGGGCTTGTCGCCGCCGTGGGCGCCGGCGTGGCGAGGGCCGGGTCTACGCCGGGAAGCGGGGCCGGACTGCCGGCGTTCGCCCCCTGCAGCGCGAGCGCCCCGACCAGGGCGGCGAGCAGGCGGCAGGCGCGCGGCCGCCTCATGCGCGGAATCCGTCCTTCCACTGCCGCAGCGCGGCGAAGGCCTCGGCGCGGCCGCCGATCGGACGCCCGGTCTGGCCGACGATCGCCGCCCGCACGGCTGGTGCGTCGATGCGCAGGAAGGGATTGGCCGCGCATTCGCCGGCGAGCGTGCTGGGCAGGGTGGGGCGACCGGCTTGACGCATGGCCTGGGCTTCCTCGATGCGGCGCGCGAGCGCCTGGTTGTCGGGTTCGACCACGCGCGCGAAGGCGGCGTTGGACAGCGTGTACTCGTGGCCGCAGCAGACCAGGGTGTCGCCGGGCAGCGCGGCCAGCCGCTCGAGCGAGGCCAGCATCTGCGCGGGGGTACCCTCGAACAGCCGACCGCAACCGAGACTGAACAGCGTGTCCCCGCAAAACAAGAGCCCATGGCCGTGGAATGCGATGTGGCTCACGGTATGGCCCGGGACGGCCAGGACCTCGAAGTCCCAGTCGCCCACCCGGACCCGGTCGCCGTCGCCGGCCCGCCGGCTGGCGATGCCGATCCGCTCGTCGTCGGGCGCCACCACCGGCAGGTCCGGCCAGCGCTCGCGCAGGCCGGCGACGCCGCCGATGTGGTCCGGGTGGTGGTGGGTCAGCAGCACGCCCACCGGCCGCAGGCCCGCGTCGGCCGCAGCGAGCACCGGGCCCGCCTCGCCCGGATCGACCACCAAGGCGCGGCCGCCATCGTCGCGCCACGTCCAGATGTAGTTGTCCTCGAACGCGGGCAGCGGCAGCAGTTCCATCGGGGGCGGGCTCCCGGGGGCCGTTAGAATGGCGACCATGCCCGCCTCTTCCGCCACCGGTCAACCCGACAGCGCCCAGGCCTGGTTCGGGTCCGACGCGGGGCTGGCCCTGCTAGAAAGCGAGCAGCCGGCCGTCGTCCGCGCCCTGGCCGAGCGTCCGGCGCTGCCGTGGCTGTGGCTGGCGCCGGTGGAGCAGCTGACCCGAATCGACGGCCAGGGCCTGCGCCTGGTGGCCGCCGGGAGCGGCTGGTCGGGCGCGGCGTCCTGCGCCCTGCCGCTGCCGCTGGCGAGCGAGTCTGTGGGCGTCGTGGTGGTCCAGCACGTGGCCTCCACGCGCGCGTCCGGGCGGCCGTTGCTGGCCGAATGCGCCCGCGTGCTGGCACCGGGCGGGCGGCTGTGGCTGTTCGCGCTCAACCCGCTGGCGCCCTATCGCTGGCAGTGGCGGGGCACCGGGCTGGGTGCGTCCGAACCGCTGACCTGGCGCCGCCGCCTGCGCGAGGCCGGGCTCGCGCCCGAACCCGTGTCGCAGGGGATCGGCCCCGGTTGGCGGGTCCGCGTCGACCACGAGCCGCAGGACGGCCCCGGCCTGCGCGCCGCCTACGCGGTCCGCGCCGAAAAGCGGGCCTGGCCGCTGACGCCGGTACGCCGGCAGGCGCCGCTGCGCCTTCCCGATGGAATCCCCGCCGCATGAAGCAGGTCGAGATCCACACCGACGGGGCCTGCCTCGGCAACCCCGGCCCGGGCGGCTGGGCCGCGCTGCTGCGCTACGGCGCGCGCGAACGCGAGCTGGCCGGCGGCGAGGCGCAGACGACCAACAACCGCATGGAGCTGATGGCGGCGATCATGGCGCTGGAAACCCTGACCGAGCCGTGCACCGTGGTCCTGCACACCGATTCGCAGTACGTGCGCCAGGGCATCACCGAATGGATGCGCAACTGGGTGCGCCGCAACTGGAAGACCGCCGGCGGCGACCCGGTCAAGAACCGCGACCTGTGGGAGCGCCTGCACGCCGCGACCCAGCGCCACCGCATCGACTGGCGCTGGGTGAAGGGGCATTCGGGCGATCCGGACAACGAACGCGTGGACGTGCTCGCGCGCGACCAGGCGCTCAAGCTCAAGGGCGTCGCCAGCACGATGCTGTAGCCTCTGCCGATTCTCGATTCCCGATTCCCGGTTCTTCCCACCCCGACACGGACCCATGCGTCAGATCGTCCTCGACACCGAAACCACCGGCCTGGAATGGAAGAAGGGCAACCGCGTCGTCGAGATCGGCTGCGTGGAGCTGCTGGAACGCCGCCCGACCGGGCGCACGTACCACCAGTACATCCATCCCGAGCGCGAGTTCGAGCCCGGCGCGCAGGAGGTCACCGGGCTGACCCTGGAGTTCCTCGCCGACAAGCCGAAGTTCGCGGCGATCGCCGACGAGTTCCTGGCCTTCATCGACGGCGCCGAGCTGGTGATCCACAACGCCGCGTTCGACGTCGGCTTCCTCGACCACGAGCTGTCGCGGCTGGGCGACCATTACGGCCGGCTGCGCGACCGCGCGCAGGTGCTCGATTCGCTGGAAATGGCGCGCCAGCGCTATCCCGGCCAGCGCAATTCGCTGGACGCGCTGTGCAGGCGGCTGGGCGTCGACAACGCGCACCGCCAGCTGCACGGGGCGCTGCTCGACGCGCAGCTGCTCGCCGAGGTCTACCTTTCGCTGACCGCGGGCCAGAGCGAGATCGGCTTCGGCCTTCCGGAGGATGGGCGCACGACCGCGACCGTGGTGGCGCTGCCGTCGGCGGCGCTGGGCCCGCGCCCGCGGGTGCTGGTGCACGAGGACGAATTGGCGGCCCATGCGGCGCGCCTGGAGGCCATCCGCAAGAAGGCCGGCCGCGCGGTCTGGGACGAGCAGGAACCCGAACGCGCCACGGCCTGACGCCGCCGGCGCGCGCGGCGCGCCCGCATGCGGTCAGTGCCGGCGCACCAGCACCACGGTGACGTTGTCCGAGCCGCCGCCGTCGAGCGCCGCGGCGACCAGGCCGTCGACGCATTCCTGCGCGCTGCACTCGGTGTGCGAGAGCACCTGCGAGATGCCGCGGTCGTCGACTTCCTCGGTCAGCCCATCGCTGCACAGCAGCAGCTGCATGCCCGGCAGCAGCTCGCCGGACAGGGTCTCGACGTTGAGGTTCTGCGGGTCGGTGACGCCCAGCGCCTGGGTCACCACGTTGCGGTGCGGATGGGTGCGCGCCTGGTCGACGCTGATCGTGCCCTGCGAGATCAGCTCCTGCACGTAGCTGTGGTCCTGCGAAAGCTGGGCCAGCTTGTCCTCGTGCCACAGGTAGACGCGGCTGTCGCCGACCCAAGCCACCTCGAAGCGGTTGCCGGTGATGCGCGCGGCGACCACGGTGGTGCCCATCGGCAGCGAATCGCTGCGCCGGCGCGAGGCGCGGATGATCTCCTCGTCGGCGATCCGGATCGCCTGCGGCAGCGGCGTGCCCTGGCGGATCTCGCGCACGATCGCCTCGCGCGCCAGCGCGCTGGCGACCTCGCCGTATTCGTGCCCGCCCATGCCGTCGGCGACCAGCCACAGCCCCAGCTCGCTGTCGCCGTAGTACGTGTCCTCGTTGAGTTCGCGCCGCAGGCCCACGTGGGTCAGGTGTCCGAATTCGATCATGGGCAGCTCGTCGGGCGGGGGCGGGCGGGGCTCTCGATCCGGACAACGTGGAGATGAGGCTGAACAGGACGCAGGGAGGGCCTGCAGGGCGAGGATGGGAAGGAAGCCATGATGCCGGCGTGGATGTCGGGGCGACTGCGGTCACGACAGCCTACAGGCTGCGCCCATGGGCGCGCGTCGGGAGAAATTCCCGCCGCTGGTCGCGCATGCGCAAGGCGCCCCTTGCGGGGCGCCTTGGCGGGGTCTGGCGGAGAGGGGGGGATTCGAACCCCCGAGGCGCTATAAACGCCTGCCTGATTTCGAGTCAGGTACATTCAACCGCTCTGCCACCTCTCCGGTGTCCCGGGCGGCGGTGCGCGGCCGGGGGCGCAATGATACGGGCCGCGGCGGGGGCGGACAAGGCGAGGGCGGTACACTGGGCGCCGTTTTTCACCGCGCCAGGCCCATGTCCGAAATTTCCGTCCCCGTCTCCTTCGGCGAGCTGCTCGACAAGATCGCCATCCTCCAGATCAAGTCCGAGCGCATGTCCGATCCGGCCAAGCTGGCCAACGTCCGCAACGAGCTGGCGGCGCTGGAGAAGACCTGGATGGCGCATCCCGCGGCGGTGGCCGACGTCGCCCGGCTGCGCGCGGACCTGAAGGCGGTCAACGAGCGCCTGTGGGTGATCGAGGACGACATCCGCGTCAAGGAAAAGGCGCAGGCCTTCGACGACGAGTTCGTCCGCCTGGCGCGCAGCGTGTACTTCGAGAACGACGAGCGGGCGCGAATCAAGAAGGAGATCAACCTGGCGCTCGGCTCCTCGTACGTGGAGGAGAAGTCCTACCAGGACTATCGTGGCCCTGCTTCGTCCTGAAGCAGCTGCAGGCTGGGCGCATAGGTGCGCAGGCGTTCTGCGAACCCGGGTTTGAAGAGGTCGGCGTTGGCCTGCGTCCACCAGGCGCCATGGATCCGGGTTTCGACCCTGAGCGCCGCCCTCCAGGTCTGCTCGAGGTCCAGCCCGCATCCGTCGTTGCCGGCACCGTTCGGCGTGCTGCGCGGGGCCGCCGTTGACTCGGGGTCACGCAGGCGGGCGATCGCGTTCTCCATCTCGATCCGGTCGATCACGGTCTCGATGAAATTCCACACCATGTAGGCGTATGCGTCGTATTGCCGGCGTTGCGTGGGGTCGGCGATCGTTTCCGGCCTGCGCAGGTGGGGGTGCTCCACCGCCAGTTTCATCAGGTCGAAGTAGATCCTGTCCAGTTCCGCGTAGTGCGTCAGGTAGTTGGATTCGCGGAACTCCGTCAGCGTGGCCTCGAGCTGCGTCTGGTTCATGTACAGCGCGAAGATGGCGCCGGCCAGCGCGAAGCCGCCGATCAGGGCGTTGATGAAACCCAGGTTCTCGTCCTTGAGCAGGGCATGGGGATTCTCGCTGAGCCCGAGCTCGCCCGCCGACCATCCGTAGGCGACCATCAGCACGACCACGAGCGCGCAGAGCGCGAAGATGTTGAGCATCGCGCGCTTGCGGCGCGGCGAAAGCGATTGCATGGTGTTCATGGTGTCCCCTGCCAGGCCGCCTCGCGATTCCCTCAGCGCGATGCCACGAATCGTTCAAACGCGGAAATGGCGTCCTCCACGGCCACGAGGTCCATCACGCCCTCGCGTTCGATCTTCGTGCCCCAGCGCAGTTCGCCGGCGGGCTTGCCGAGGAACCTGCGCGCGGCGTCGTCGTAGCGATCGACGCAGTAACGGCGGTCCGAGTACGGGCCGCTGCGCGCGGGATCGGTGGCGGCATGCAGGCCCAGCACCTTCGTGCCCATGGCGTTGGCGATGTGGGTGGGGCCGGAATCGGGCGTCATCACCAGGTCGGCGCGCTCGAGCAGGGCGGGCAGCTGCTTGAGCGTGTCCTTGCCGACCAGGTCCAGCGCCGGCGCACGCATGCGGGCCAGGATCGCGTCGGCAGTGCTCCGCTCGAGCTCGCTGCGGCCGCCGCACAGCACGATGCGCCAGCCGCGCGCGGCGGCGTGGTCGGCGACCGCGGCGTGGCGCTCGGGGCGCCAGTTGCGCAGCGGGTGGCTGGAGCAGGGCGAGACGACCAGGGTGGGGATGCCGTCGTCCGGCCATTGCGCCCGCGCCCAGTCCCGCGCGTCGTCGGGCAGCGGCAGGTGCCACTCGACCCGATCCTGCCGCAGCCCCAGCGGCTGCGCGAAGCTGCCGAGCACGTCGAGCACGTGCGGCCCCGCGCCGGCGGGGATGCGCTCATCGACGAACAGCCCGTGCAGCTCCTTCGAGCGGGCGCGGTCGTAGCCGATCCGGCGTCCGGCGCGCACGCAGCGCGAGAGCAGGTTGGCGCGAAAGGCCAGCTGCATCAGCAGCAGGGCGTCGAAGCGGCGCCCCGCCAGCTCGCGCCGCAGCGCGCGCATGCCGTCCAGGCCGGTCTTCTTGTCGTAGGCGACGAATTCCACCCCCGGCAGGCCCTCGAGCAGCCTGCGTTCGCCCTTGCCGATGATCCAGGTCAGCGCCACCCCCGGCCACGCGCGCTGCAGCGTGTGCACCAGGGGCAGCACGTGGGTGACGTCGCCCAGCGCCGACAGGCGCAGCAGGCAGATCGAGCGCGGGGCGGGGGAAGGCGACAAGGCTTGTTAGACTCCCGGAGATGGCCACGTTCGACGCCACCGAGAGCCTGACGCCGTTCCGCGCCGGACGCGGATACGGGGCGATTCTGTTCGACGCCACGCAGCTGCGGCAAGTCGACCCGCGCTGGTTCGACCCGGCTTCGTGGGGCGAGCGCGCGCAGCCGGTCGGGAAAGGCGGGCGCGGCGGCGCCTGGTTCATCGACGCCAGCCACAGCCCCTGCGTGCTGCGCCAGTACCTGCGCGGCGGCATGGCGGCCAAGCTCAGCCGCGACCGCTACCTGTGGCGCGACGCCGACCGCGTCCGCAGCTTCGCCGAGTTCCGCCTGCTGCGCGAGCTGCTCCGGCGCGGGTTGCCGGTGCCGCAGCCGGTCGCCGCCTGCTACATCCGCGAAGGCATGACCTACCGCGCCTGGATCCTGCTCGAGCGCCTGCTGGACGTGCACTCGCTGGCGACCATGGCCGCGACCGACCTCGACCGCGCGCCCTGGGAGGAAACCGGTCGCCTGGTCGCCCGCTTCCACCGCGAAGGCCTCGACCACGCCGACCTCAACGCCCACAACATCCTGTTCGACGCCCAGGGCAAGGGCTGGATGATCGACTTCGACCGCAGCACGATGCACATACCGGCCACCGGCTGGCGCATGCGCAACCTCGCGCGCCTGCAGCGCTCGCTGCTCAAGCTGCGCGGCCGGCGCAGCGAATCGGCAGTGAAGGCCGATTTCGCGCGCCTGCGCGCCGCCTACGACGCGCGCTGGGCGCGGGGCAACTGATGGCCTGGTCGCTGCGCTTCCACGGCGTGGGCAACGCCTCGGCGGTCGAGCTCGGCTCGCCGATGGCGACCATCGAGCGCGACGGCGCGCCCTGGTTGACCATCGACTGCGGCGCCGAGGGGCTCACCGCCTACCTGGCGCACTACGGCGAGCCGCCGCGCGCGCTGTTCGTCACCCACGTGCACCTGGACCACGTCGCCGGCTTCGAGCGGCTGTTCGTCTCCGGCTACTTCGACGAGGCGCGACGCGGCGCGATCCGCCTGTACGTGCCGGCCACCGTGGTGCCGCTGCTGCACCGGCGCATCGGCGACTACCCCAACGTCGTCGCCGAGGGTGGCGCCAACTTCTGGGACGCGTTCCAGCTGGTGCCGGTGGGCGATGCGTTCTGGCACGACGGCGTGCGGCTGGAAGCCTTTCCCGTGCGCCACCACTGGCCCGAGACCGCCTACGGCCTGCGCCTGCGCGGCAGCCTGGCGTGGAGCGGCGACACGCGGCCGATCCCGGAGATGCTGGCCCGGCATGCGAACGCCGGCGAACTGGTCGCGCACGACTGCGCGCTGCACGGCAACCCCTCGCACAGCGGCATCGACGACCTCGAGCGCGAATACCCGCGCGAACTGCTCGAGCGCTGCCTCCTCTACCACTACGCCGGCGTCGCCGACGGACAGGCGCTGGCCGGGCGCGGCCACCGCGTCGCCACCCCGGGCGAGCTGGTGGCGCTGGCCGAACCGACCGCGGAGCGGGCGCTGCCGCCGTGAACGCCGTGCTCGACCAGCCGCCGCTGCCGCTCGACCGCCTCGGACGTCCATTGCGCGACCTGCGCCTGTCGGTGATCGAGGCCTGCAACTTCCGCTGCGGCTACTGCATGCCGGCCGACAGGGTGCCGGACGACCACGGCATGGACACCGCCTCGCGGCTGTCGTTCGACGAAATCGAGACGCTGGTGCGCGGCTTCGCACGCCTGGGCGTGCGCAAGCTGCGCCTGACCGGCGGCGAGCCGCTGTTGCGCAAGCATTTGCCGGAACTCGTCGCGCGACTGGCGGCGATCGAAGGGATCGAGGACCTGGCGCTGACCACCAACGGGTCGCTGCTGGCGCGGCAGGCGCGCGCGCTGCGCGAGGCCGGGCTGCAGCGCGTGACCGTGAGCCTGGATGCGCTCGATCCCGCGCTGTTCCGCGAACTGTCCGGCGGCCGCGGCGAGCTTGCGGACGTGCTCGCCGGCATCGACGCCGCGCAGGCGGCCGGCTTCGCGCGCATCAAGCTCAACTGCGTAGTGCAGCGCGGCGTCAACGAGGACCAGGTGTTGCCGCTGGTCGAACGCTTCCGCGACAGCGGCCACGTCGTGCGCTTCATCGAGTACATGGACGTGGGCACCTGCAACGGCTGGGATCCCGCGCGCGTGGCGCCGTCGGCGCAGCTGCGCGACCGCATCCACGCGCGCTGGCCGCTGCATCCGCTCGACGCCAGCTACCGCGGCGAGGTCGCCTCGCGCTACGGCTTCGACGACGGCGCCGGCGAAGTCGGCTTCGTCAGCTCGATCAGCGCGCCGTTCTGCGGCGACTGCCACCGTGCCCGCGTGTCCGCGGACGGACGCCTGTACACCTGCCTGTTCGCCGCCGAGGGCGCCGACCTGCGGCCATGGCTGCGGCACGGCGACGCCGCGCTGGCCGGGCACGTCGCGCAACTGTGGACGCGGCGCGGCGACCGCTACAGCGAACTGCGCGGCAGGGCGGGCGCCTCGCGCCGGCACGTGGAGATGTTCCTGGTCGGTGGATAGTCGCCGCTTTCACGCCGGCGCGATGGTTTCGCTCATCCTTGTGGGAGCGGCTTCAGCCGCGAGCTCTTCGATCGCTGGCTTCGCCCGTTCGACGGCCGGAAAAAGCTCGCGGCTGAAGCCGCTCCCACAATCCGGAGCTTACAATCCATCGGCCTCACCCGAGCCGCCCCGTGACCCGCAAGCCCGCCAGCAAGCTCACCCACCTCGACGCCGAGGGACGCCCGGCCATGGTCGACGTGTCCGCCAAGGCCGTCACCGCGCGCGAGGCCGTCGCCGAATGTCGGGTGAAGTTCCCCGCCGACGTCGCCGCGCAGCTGCGGGCCAGCGGCCTGAAGGGCGCCAAGGGCGGCATCGTCGAGACCGCGATCATCGCCGGCACGATGGCGGTGAAACGCACGCACGAGCTGATCCCGTTCTGCCACCCGCTGCCGATCGACGGCGTGCGCATCGGCATCGACTGGCACGGCGAGCGCGAGCTGCGGATCGAGTGCGCGGTGAAGACCACGCACCGAACCGGCGTGGAGATGGAGGCGCTGACCGGCGCCACCATCGCCGCGCTCACCGTCTACGACATGACCAAGGCGCTGTCGCACGCGATCGTGCTGGGCCCGGCCAGGCTGCTGGGCAAGCGCGGCGGCCGGCGCGACTTCGGGAAGGGCGGCTGATGGCGACGTTGAAGGTGCTCTATTTCGCCAGCCTGCGCGACGCCGCCGGCCTTGCGGACGAGACGGTGGACACCGCCGCCGCCGACCTGCGCGCGCTGTACGGCGCGCTCGCCGTGCGGCACGGCTTCGCGCTGCCGGTGGAGCGGCTGCGGGTGGCGGTCGACGGCGCTTTCGCGCGCTGGGACGATTCGCCCGTGGAAGGCAGCGAGGTCGCCTTCATTCCGCCGGTGAGCGGCGGCTGAGGCGCCTGCGCAGCCGCGACATGCCCGGCGGAAATCCCTTCCTTGCAGGAGCGGCGGAAGCCGCGACCACGTCACCGAAGTAGCGGCGCACGACAGGATCCACCGATGAAGCGTTTCCAACTGTCCGCCACCCCAATCGACCCCGCCCCGCTGCGCGCCGCGATGGACGACGCCCGCGCCGGCGCCTTCGCCGCCTTCGAGGGCTGCGTGCGCGACCACAACGACGGCCGCGCCGTCGACTGCCTGCACTACGAGGCCTACGCCGCACTGGCCGAGGCCGAAGGCGAGCAGGTGCTGGCCGAGGCGCTGGCGAAGTTCGACATCCTCGACGCCCGCTGCGTGCACCGCACCGGCGACCTGGCGATCGGCGAACTCGCCGTCTGGGTCGGCGTCACCGCCGCCCACCGCGACGCCGCCTTCGCCGCCTGCCGCCACGTCATCGACGAGGTCAAGGCCCGCGTGCCGATCTGGAAGCGCGAGCGCTACGCGGGTGGTGGCGAGGATTGGCAGCACCCGTCAGGGGACTAACCGGCTTCGGCGACAGTTTCGTGCGGCCTGTCGCGACTCCGTCGCTCCTACAGGGGTTCACGCCATCGCCCTGGCGACCAGGTATCGACGACCGTTGCGAGAGAAGTTGGCCCGTCGCCACGGGCCATCCAGATCCTTCTGGAGCAAAGCCCCCTTGGTAAGGGGGCGCCCCGAAGGGGCGGGGATCGGAAGCACATAGCCGGGGCCCAAGATTCGCTTCGCGAATCTTGGGTTTTTCATGCGAAGCATGAAAAAGGCGATGGCCCTGCCGGCTTGCCTCGGCACCCGCGTCGATCGATACCGTTGCTGCCTTCCGGCCCTGGCGGGGTTTTCGACCGCGCCAGATGGATATGACCGTTGCGAGAGAAGTTGGCCCGTCGCCACGGGCCATCCAGATCCTTCTGGGGCAAAGCCCCCTTGGTAAGGGGGCGCCCCGAAGGGGCGGGGATCGGAAGCACATAGCCGGGGCCCAAGATTCGCTTCGCGAATCTTGGGTTTTTCATGCGAAGCATGAAAAAGGCGATGACCCCGCCGGCTGACCTCGGCACCCGCGTCGATCGATACCGTTGCTGCCTTCCGGCCCTGGCGGGGTTTTCGACCTAGCGTCGCGAGGGGCCGACGGGGCCACCATAGACGTGCGCTCGCGGAGAACAGCGCGAAGCGAGCGCGGGATTCTACCAGCATCGTTAGCGTTGATGTCCGGCCGGGGGATGCACTCGGCACATCCATGTGCCTCGCCCTTCGGGCGGCTGCGCCGTGCAAATCGGCAGTCCTGCCGATTTGTCGAACCCGCAGGGGCGCGCACCAAGTCCCCTCTCTCCGCCACATACGCAAAACGCCCCTTGCGGGGCGCTTGGCGTATGTGGCGGAGAGAGGGGGATTCGAACCCCCGAAGCGCGGTTTAGACGCTTACACACTTTCCAGGCGTGCTCCTTCAACCACTCGGACACCTCTCCGCTGGAACCTGAAGGAAGCTTCCGGCAACGCTCAGGGGCGCAGATTCTAGCCGTGGCGGGCATCCGGGACAAGCGAGGGCCGGCGGTCGCGGGCCGCGCGACCCGTGCGTGGCACACTACGGTTTCCCGGCAAGCACCCGGCCATCCACGGCCGGACCTGAACACACGGATCCCATGTCCTACCTCGTCCTCGCCCGCAAGTGGCGTCCCAAGCGCTTCGCCGAACTGGTCGGGCAGGAACACGTGGTCCGCGCGCTGTCCAACGCGCTGGATTCGGGCCGCGTCCACCACGCCTACCTGTTCACCGGCACCCGCGGCGTGGGCAAGACCACCATCGCGCGGATCTTCGCCAAGAGCCTGAACTGCGAGCGCGGCAGCGGCGCCGACCCCTGCGGCGAGTGCGAGACCTGCCGGGCCATCGACGCCGGCCGCTACATCGACCTGCTGGAGATCGACGCGGCCTCCAACACCGGCGTGGACAACGTCCGCGAGCTGATCGAGAACGCGCAGTACATGCCCTCGCGCGGCCGCTACAAGGTGTACCTGATCGACGAGGTGCACATGCTGTCGAAGGCGGCGTTCAACGCGCTGCTCAAGACGCTCGAGGAGCCGCCGGAGCACGTCAAGTTCCTGTTCGCGACCACCGACCCGGAGAAGCTGCTGGTGACGGTGCTGTCGCGCTGCCTGCAGTTCAACCTCAAGCGGCTGGACGAGGAGCAGATCCGCGGCCAGATCGCGAAGATCCTCGAGGCCGAGGGCATCGCCGCCGAGCCGGGCGCGGTGCGACAACTCGCGCGCGCCGCTGACGGCAGCCTGCGCGACGGCCTCTCGCTGCTCGACCAGGCCATCGCCTACACCGGCGCCGGCACCGCGGGCGGCACGCTCACCGACGACGCGCTCGCGACCATGCTCGGCACCGTCGACCGTACCCGCGTCGGCGCGCTGCTGGCCGCGCTCGGGGCCGGCGACGGCAAGGCGCTGCTGGACGAGATCGCGACGCTGGCGGAGTTCTCGCCGGACTGGTCGGGCGTGCTCGACGCGCTGGCCGCGGCGCTGCACCGCGTGCAGGTGAAGCAGCTGGTGCCGGAGGCCGAGGTCGAAGGCGAGGGCATCGACGTCGCCGCGCTGGCCGCCGCGCTGCGCCCCGAAGTCGTGCAGCTCTGGTACCAGATGGCGCTCAACGGCCGTCGCGACCTGCCGCTGGCGCCGGGCCCGCGCTCGGGCTTCGAGATGTGCCTGCTGCGGATGCTGGCGTTCCGGCCGGCCGAGGGCGATGCGGCGTCGGCAGGCGCGTCGGGTGGCGCGCAGCGCGCCTCCGGGCCTGCCGCGGCCCGCGCCGCGCTGGACGCTGGCGAAGACCGGCAGGCGCCACGACGCGCGCCTCCCGCCGCGGTCGCCGCGCCCGTCGAAGCAGCACGCGCGGCGCGCGCGCTGCCGACGCAGGAGGACGCCGCGTCCGCGGCCGCACCGGCAAGGACAACCGTGCCGGCACCAGCACAGGCTCCAGCACCGGCTGGCGCACCGGCAGCCGCGCCG
Organism: Luteimonas sp.; assembly: GCA_035539095.1. GTDB lineage: Bacteria > Pseudomonadota > Gammaproteobacteria > Xanthomonadales > Xanthomonadaceae > Luteimonas. Next base: position 51,710 of record DATLJE010000020.1, on the reverse strand, counting down.
ATCGACCTCGACGCCGCCGGCTGGCTCGACCTGCTGGCCGGCCTCGACCTGCGCGGCCCGGTGAAGGAGCTGGCCGGCCACGCCGGTTTCATCGCCTGGTCCGACGGCGTGCTGCGGCTGTCGCTGCCGCCGACCGACGACCACCTCAAGGCGCCGTTCCTGGTCTCGCAGCTGGCCGCCGCGCTGGCGCAGCCCCTGGGCGCGCAGCCGCAGATCCGCTTCGACGCGGCGCAGGCGGCGGCGGAGACCCTGCACGCGCGCAACGAACGCCAGCGCGACGCGCGCCAGGCCACCGCCGAAAGCGCCTTCCTCGCCGATCCCGATGTGCAGCGGCTGATGTCGCGGCAGGGGGCGAAGCTGGTGCCCGATTCGATCCGCCCCTACGACGAATAGACAGGGAGCAACGACATGCGTGGAAACATCGCCCAGCTGATGCAGCAGGCGCAGAAGATGCAGGAAAACGTGCAGCGCGCCCAGGAAGAGCTCGCCGGCATGGAAGTCACCGGCAACGCCGGCGGCGGCATGGTGTCGGTGACGATCACCGGCAGGATGGAATGCCGCAAGGTGCGCATCGACCCCGGCGTGCTGTCGGACCCGGAGATGGCCGAGGACCTCGTCGCCGCCGCGTTCAACGACGCCGTCAACAAGGCCAACGCCGCCTCGCAGGAGAAGCTGGGCGCCGCCACCGCCGGCATGCCGCTGCCGCCGGGCATGAAGCTGCCGTTCTGAGCGCCGAGTGACGCTCCGGACGGCCCGCCCCGTGCGATCGCACCGATGCCCGTGATGCGCTCCGGGCATGGATACGCCGGTGCCGGGATGGCGAGGCTGCTCGGCCTGCTGTGCCCGGTCCTGCTGCTGTCGCTGCTCCTGCTGCGCGCGTTCCTGCCGCTGCCCGAGCCGATGCGCTGGCTGTGGGCCGCGTCCATGGTCGCGTGCGCGTTCTCCGGCGCGGTGGCGCTGATCCTGCTGCTGTTCGGCCCGTGGCAGAATCGCCTGGCCGGTCTCGCGCTCGGCCTGGTGGTGGCGGCGCTGCTGTTCGCGCGCGATCCGGCCTGGGCCCTGGCCGCGCAGGTCTCGCGCCTGCTCTGAACGACCGACCACCGACATTCCTTCCCCGGCGCATTGCATGGATCGCGATGGCGCAAGCCACGACCGATCGATGACCACGCCGCTGCTCGAACGACTCATCGAAGCCTTCCGCGTCCTGCCCGGCGTCGGCCAGAAGACCGCGCAGCGCATGGCCTACCACGTGCTCGAGCGCGAGCGCGACGGCGGCCGCCGGCTGGCGGATGCGCTGGCCGAAGCGGTCGAGCGCATCGGCCACTGCGCGCGCTGCCGCGACTTCAGCGAAGCGGAGGTGTGCGCCACCTGCGCCAGCGCCGCGCGCGACGCGCACCAGCTGTGTGCGGTGGAAACGCCCGCCGACCGCCTGGCGATCGAGCAGGCCACCGGCTACCGCGGCCTGTACTTCGTGCTGCAGGGCCGGCTGAGCCCGCTCGACGGCATCGGCCCGCGCGAGCTCGGCCTGGAGCAGCTCGCGCAGCGCCTGGGCTCGGGCGAAGTGCAGGAACTGATCATCGCCACCAACCCGACGGTGGAAGGCGAGGCCACCGCCCACTATCTCGCCCAACTCGCGCGCAACCACGGCGTGCGCCCCAGCCGCCTCGCCCACGGCGTGCCGCTCGGCGGTGAACTCGAATACGTCGACCGCGGCACGCTGTCGCATGCGTTCGGGTCGCGGAGCGAGATGCCGTAGGACCGTATTCGGCATCGAGGATTCGAGGAGGGACGTGTCACAGGCTGTCATCCCGAGCGGAGCGAGGGATCTTCTTTTCCCCGGACAAAGGCAGATCCCTCGCTCCGCTCGGGATGACAATCCGCTAGGCTTTGCCCATCCGAAACCCCAATCCCGGTCGGCCATGGACACCATCTTCCACAAGATCATCCGCCGCGAGATCCCGGCCGACGTCGTGTACGAGGACGACGACGTGATCGCGTTCCGCGACATCGCGCCGCAGGCGCCGGTGCACGTGCTGTTCGTGCCGAAGACCGCGGACATCGCCACGCTCAACGACCTGGGCGAGGACCAGGCCGCGGTCGTCGGCAAGCTCGCGATCGCGGCGGCGCGCTACGCGAGGGAACAGGGCTTCGCCGAGGATGGCTACCGCATCGTCATGAACTGCAACGACCACGGCGGCCAGACGGTGTTCCAGATCCACCTGCACCTGCTGGCCGGTGCGCCGCTGGGGCGCTTCGGCACGCCGAAGTAGCGGGTCTTCTCAGGCAACCGAAGTTCGCGGCGCATCTTGCGAAAGGGCGCCGCGAAAATCCCCAAGCGGGTCCGGCTTCCGATCGGCGGCCGGCCCGCGACCCGCGAAAGCCGCGGACGCGTGCGTGGCGAAAAGCCGCACCCTCACCCGGCGCTTCGCGCCTCCCTCTCCCGCGAAGCGGGAGAGGGTTGCATCCGCGGCGCTTTGCATGTCAGCGAGGGAGCCGGGAGAGGAATTGCCGGCGACTGCCAGGACCCGGCCTCATTCCTCGATGCAGACCCGGTTCCGCCCCTCGGCCTTGGCGCGGTACAGCGCCGCGTCCGCCGCGGCCATCAGCCGCGGCCGGGTGTCGCGCGCGGGCGACAGCGCCGCGATGCCGATGCTCACCGTGATCTGCCGCGGCTCGCCGCCGGGCGAGAAGGTGGCCGCGGCCACCGCCTCGCGCACGCGCTCGGCGAAGCCGTAGGCGGCCGCGGCGTCGCACTCGGGCAGCAGCACTGCGAACTCCTCGCCGCCGATCCGCGCCGCCAAGTCGTCGTTGCGCACGTGCCGGCGCACCAACGCGGCGATCTGGCGCAGCACCTCGTCGCCGGAAATGTGGCCGTAGCGATCGTTGACCGGCTTGAACAGGTCGACGTCGACGATGCACAGCGACAACGGCCGCTGGTGGCGCATCGCGCGCGCGATTTCCTTCTCCATCGACTCGATGAAGTGGCGCCGATTGCACAGCTCCGTCAGCGCGTCCTGGGTGGCGAGCTGGTAGATCTCCTCGTGGTAGTTCGCCTCCACGCTGGTGTGGCTGATGAACTTGAGGATGCTCTCGCCGATAGTCACGTGGTCGCCGTCGGCGAGCATCGACTCCCCGACCACGACGTCGTTGACGCGGGTGGCGTTGGTCGCGCCGAGGTCGCGGATGCGGTAGTCGTCGCCGTCGCGCCAGATGTGGCAGTGCTCGCGCGACACGCTCCTGTGCTCGATGCACAGGTCGGCCTCGTGCGAGCGCCCGACCAGCACGCGCGCGCCGTCGAGGTCGGCGCGGCGGCCCAGGCCCTCGCCGTGGATCACCACCACGCATGCCGAGCGCGGCGCGACGCGGTGCGGCCCGTCGCTGTGCACGGTGCGCTGCGTGGTGTCGGCGGTGCCGTTGCGGATGGCCATGCTCTCGGGCGGTGGCGGCGCGGGAATCCAGTTTAGCGGCAAACCCCGGCGGCCAAGGCCGGGCAGGGCGCATCCGCTACCATGGACGCGCTGCCGACAGGGGGGAGCCGCCATGACCACGCACGCCGGGGACGACCCCGACCGCACCGAACTGCTGGCCACGCGCGGCCCGATGGCCGACGGACCCGGTGGCGACGCGCTGCCCCCGGGCGCGCGGCTGGGCCGCTACCGCATCGAGGCGCTGCTGGGCCGCGGCGGCATGGGCGAGGTCTACCGCGCCGAGCAGCTCGAGCCGGTGCGGCGCACCGTCGCGCTCAAGCTGCTGCGCGTGCAGCGGCTGGACGCCCGCCACCTCGCCTACTTCGAGGTCGAGCGGCAGCTGCTGGCGCAGATGCGGCACCCGGCGATCGCGCAGGTCTTCGACGCCGACACCACCGCCGACGGCCACCCCTTCTTCGCGATGGAGTTCATCGCCGGCAGCCCGCTGACGCGCTTCTGCGACGAGCACGCGCTGTCGCTGCGCGAGCGGCTGGAACTGCTCATCCGCGTCTGCGAAGGCGTGCAGCACGCGCACCAGAAGGGCGTCGTGCACCGCGACCTCAAGCCCGGCAACCTGCTCGTCGACGAGGTCGACGGGCGCGCGCTGCCCAAGATCATCGACTTCGGCATCGCCACCGCGGCCTCGATGGCGCAGGGCCGCGAGGTCGCCGGCACGCCGGACTACATGAGCCCCGAGCAGGCCGGCGGCGACCAGTCGCTGGTCGACACGCGCAGCGACGTCTATTCGCTGGGCGTGGTGCTCTACGAAGTGCTCACCGGCCAGCGCCCGGAAGCCGCGGGCGAGACGCGCACCGCCAGCACCCGCACCCTGCGGCTGCCTTCGGAGCAACTGGCCACGCTGGCCCCGGGCGAGGCGGGGCGCATCGCGCACGCGCAGGGGCTGCCGCTGGCGCGCATGCGCCGGATGCTGCGCCACGAGCTCGACTGGGTGGTGGCGAAGGCGATGCGCCACGACCGCAACGAACGCTACCCGTCCGCCGCGGCGCTGGCCGACGACCTGCGGCGCTTCCTCGACGGCCGGCCGCTGCAGGCGGTGCCGGCCTCGCGCCGCTATGCCTGGGGCAAGTTCGTGCGCCGCCACCGCGTCGGGCTGGCCGCCGCCGCGGTCGCCCTGGTGGCGCTGCTCGGCGGCCTGGGCATGTCGCTGTACGGCCTGCAGCAGGCGCGCGCGCAGCGCGCCATCGCCGAGCAGCGCAGCGCGCAGCTGGAGAAGGTGGCGGCGTTCCAGCAGTCGATGCTGCAGGACATCGACATCGAGGCGATGGGCACCGGCATGGCCGACGGCCTGCGCACGCAGTTGGCCAAGTCCGCGCCGGACGCCGCGCCGGCGCTGGAACGCGCGCTCTCGCACGCCAGCACCGCCGACATCGCGCGCGGCCTGATCGACCGCAACATCCTGGCCGGCGCCGAGGCCGCGATCGGCCGCGACTTCGCGCACGAGCCCGGGCTTGCCGCCGACCTGCGCGAATCGGTGGCCGGCGTGCGCGAGGCGCTCGGGCTGCCGGAAGCCGCCGCCGAAGGCTACCGGCAGGTCGCCGACTACCGCGAGCACGCGCTGGGCGCGGGCGCGCTGCCCACCCTGCAGGCGCGCCACGCGCAGGCCGGCGCGCTGCTGCAGGCCGCGCAGCCAAAGGACGCGCTCGCGCTGGTCGAGCGCACGCTGGCCGCCGCCGCCGCGCTGCCGCCCGACGACCCGCTGCGCATCCGCCTGCAGCTCGACCAGGCCGAGGCGATCAGCGCCCTCGGCGACCGCCCGCGCGCGCGCGCCATGCTCGAGGCCGCGCGCAAGCGCAGCATCGCCGCGCACGGCGAGCGCGACCCGGTGAGCATGGAGGCGACCAACAACCTCGCCATCCTGCTCGGCCGCATGGGCGAGGCCAGGCTCGGCCGCGAGTACATGGAAAAGCTGGTGCCGATGCGCGCCGCGGTGCTCGGCGCCGACGACGAGAAGACGCTCGATTCGCAGCACAACCTGGCGGTGATGCGGATCATGACCGGCGACGGCGAAGGCGCGCTGGCACTGCAGCGCCAGCTGGTCGCCACCCAGACCCGGCGGCTGGGCGCCGAGCACCCGCGGACGCTGGCCGAGCGCGGCAACCTGGCCAGCATGCTGATCGACAGCGGCAAGCCCAAGGAAGCGCTGCCGATTGCCACCACGGTGCTGGAGGCGCGCACGCGCGTGCTCGGCGCCGACAACCCGCAGACGCTGCGCGCCAAGCTCAACCTGTCCAGCCTGTATGCGCGGCTGGGCGAGTTCGAGCGCACGCTGCAGATGCAGCAGGAAGTGATCGACGCGCGCACGCGTTTGCTCGGTCCGCGCCATCCGGACACGATCTACATCCTGGTCAACCGCGCAGGCACGCTGCACCAGGCCGGCCGATCGAAGGCATCGCTGGCGATGCTCGCGACCGTGCTGCCGCTAGCGCGCGAGGTGCTGGGCGACGGCCATCCGCAGACCCAGGCGGCGCTGCAGATCCGCGCCGACGACGCCGACGAGCTGGGCGATGCCGCGCTGGCGATCGCGAGCTACCGCGACCTGCTCGCGGCGCGCGAGAAGTCGCTGGGCGCCAGCGACCGCAAGACCATCGACGCCGCCTGGCAGCTCGAAGGCCAGCTGGCCGACGCGGGCCAGCGCGAGGAAGCCGCGCGCGTGCGCGCCCGCTACGTCGCGCCGCTGCTGGATGCGCCGGAAGCATCGCTGGACGAGGGCATGCGCGCGTTCGCCGCGCGGATCCGCGACACCGAGGCGGAAGAGGCCGCGGCGCGGACCGCCGGACGCTGAGCGCGCGGCCGCGACTCCCTGCGACGTCGGTTACAGGTACCGCGAAAGCCGCGTGTCGATGTCCATCGACTCGCGCATCAGCCGCAGCGCGCGGTCGTTGCGGGGCTTGCTGACCGAGGCGCAGCAGTCGGACGGCACGCTCACCTCGAAGTCGCGCATGTGCGCATCGGCCGCGGTGGTGAGCACGCAGCCATCGCCGGCGATGCCGGTCACCACCACGTGGCGCACGCCCAGCTGCGCCAGCAGCACCTCCAGCGGGCTGGCGAAGAAGCCGGAGTGCTTGGGCTTGAGCACGAGGTAGTCGTCGCGCCCGGGAGCGAGTTCGGCGACGAGCGGCGCGCCCGCCGATCCGGGCTGGCCGCAGATCGCCACCAGTTCGTTGAAGTCGCACAGCCAGTGGGTGAAGTTGTCGTTGACGTAGACCACCGGCTGGCCGCGCGCCTGCATCCGCGACCTGAGCCTGGCGATGGCGCGCGCGGCGGGCAGCGCGTGGCGCAACAGCGGCTTCGCGCCCGGGAAGTCGAGCGGATTGATCATGTCGACGACCAGCAGCGCCGACCGCGGGACGCGCCTGCTCATGCCGATGCCGGATCGCCGGCCCCCCTGGCGTCGATCCGCCTCAGCGCGTCCTCGATCGCGGCCGCGGAATCCGGCCGGACCAGGCGCGCGATCTCCTCGCCGTCGCGCAGGAACACCAGCGTCGGCCAAAGCTTCACCCGGAAAGACCGCCCCAGCGGTCGTCCCTTGCCGTCCTCGACCTTCAGGTGGCGGACCTCCGGGTGCGTCGCGAACGCCGCTTCGACCAGCACCTGGGCGGCGGTGCAGTAGCCGCACCAGTTGGTGCCGAACTCCACCACGGTGGCGCCCGGCAGCGCGTCGACTTCCCCGCGGCCCGGAGAATCCGCCTCGTAGCGGCGCGCATAGGCCATGGCGCGCCTACAGCAGCTCCGCCTTGCGCGCGGCCATGCGCTCGCCCAGCTCGCGCAGCTGCGCGGCATCCATCAGCTTGCGCGCGCGCGGGAACATCTCTTCCTCCTCTTCCTTGGCATGGTGGTCGATCAGCTCCTTGAGCACCTTGGCGCGGCCGCCGAACTGGTCGGAGCCGACCTCGGTCTTGAGCAGGTCCGGCAGCACCAGGTCCTCGGCGGCGCGATGCTCCTCCAGCGCCTCGAAGTACATCTTGTCGTCGTCGGCCTTCTCGCCGGCGGTCTTGAATGCCGGGTAGAAGATCTCTTCCTCGATCGTGGTGTGCGCCTTGAGCTCGGCGGCGATCTTGCGCAGCAGCTCGGTCCGGGTCTTCGCGGCGCGATTGGTGGTCGCGGCGAGCTCCTCGAGCTTGGCGCGCACGGCCTTGTGGTCCTGCTTGAGCAGGGCGATGGCATCCATCGACGTTCTCCTCGGGGAAAGGAAGCGATAACTTGGACAGCGAAGCGGCAAGGAAACGTGAATCCGGCTGCCGCCATCGCGTGGCGACCCGCCAGGCGCTCGCGGGGAGCGCCTGGCCATCGCCACGCGGTCGACTGCATCGCGCGCGGCGACAGGCGCTTCGCTCAGGAACGCTTCGGGCGGGCAGCCCGTTCCGGGACGGCGGCCCGGGATTTCCGGGAGGCGCTTCCTGCTTCGCTTTCGTCGTCGTCTTCTTCTTCGCCTTCGGGGCCGTCGTGGACTTCGACTTGCCCTGCGCGCGCGGAGTCGACTGCGCGGCGCCGGCCTTCAGCACCACCCAGGTCGGCGCGTGGTCGCTGGCCTTCTCCAGCCCGCGCACCCAGCGGTCGACGCCGGCATCCAGCAGGCGCGGCCGCAGCGTTTCGTTGAGCAGCAGGTGGTCGATGCGCAGCCCGGCGTCGCGCGGCCAGTGCTGCCGGAAGTAGTCCCAGAAGGTGTAGATGCGTTGCTCCGGGTGCAGCTCGCGAAGCGAATCGGTCCAGCCCTGCGTCAGCAGGCGCGCGTAGGCCTCGCGACTTTCCGGCTGCAGCAGCGCATCCTTGCGCCAGTGCTTCGGGTCGTAGATGTCGAAGTCGGTGGGCACCACGTTGAAGTCGCCGGCGAGCACCACCGGATGGCCGCTGTCGTGCAGCCCGCGCGCATGCGCGACCAGGCGCTCGAACCAGCGCAGCTTGTAGTCGAACTTCGGTCCCGGCTGCGGGTTGCCGTTGGGCAGGTACAGGCAGCCGACGACGAGCCCGTGCGCGGCCACTTCCAGGTAGCGGCTCTGCGCGTCCTCGCGGTCGCCGGGCAGGGCGCGGCGGCTCTCGACCGGCTCGGCGTCGCGCGCGAGCACGGCGACGCCGTTCCACGAGCGCTGGCCGACCCAGCGCGCGCCATAGCCCGCGCGCTCGACCTCCTCGCGCGGAAAGCCTTCGTCGGCCGCCTTGAGCTCCTGCAGGCAGGCGACATCGGGGCGTTCGCGCTCGAGCCACTGCAGCAGGTGCGGCAGCCGCGTGCGGATGCCGTTGACGTTGAAGGTGGCGACCTTGAGCCGTCGCGCGCGCGCCATGGCTAGCGCTTCTTGCCCGGCACCTTGCGGATCACCGTCCTGCCGGCGACGAGGCTGGGATCGTTGCCTTCGGCCGCGGGCGCGTCGACGTCCGAATAGCGGTTGCCCGTGGACGCCTTGCGGTCCTTGACCGCCGACTCGGCCGGGCCCTGGGTCTTGTCGGTGGTGGCCGGCTGCGGCTGGCCGGCGACGCGCGGGCTGGACTTGCGGGTGGGCATGGCGTGCTCGCTGGTGTGGGGTCCGCGGCGATCATGCGCCTGCGGGCGTGGTCGCCCCGCGAAATCGGCCGTGGGACGGGCGACAGCGGCCGCGCACGCTCTCGTCTCCGGCGATCCCCCGTGTGCGTTCGCGTCCTTTCCCGGCGGTTCAAGCGCGCCGCAGCTGCGAGGCGGACAGCCCGGTCAATGCGCGCAGCGCGCGACCCATGTGCGCCTGGTCGGCGAATCCGCAGGCCTGCGCGATCTCGGCGCCGCGCAGCGTGCGGCCGTGCAGCAGGCGCAGCGCCGCGTGGGTGCGCGCGTGCAGGCGGAACGCCTTCGGACTGAGCCCGAACACGCGCCGGAAGCCGCGGCTGAGGCTGCCGCGATGCAGGCCGTGCGCATCGCCCCAATGCGCAAGCGACAGGCCGGGCTCCTCGAGCAGGGCATGGGCCAGGCGTGCGGGCCAGTCGTGGTCGAACGACGGCGCGGGCAGCAGGCCGGCCAGCAGCTCGGCGACGGCGGCGGGGATGTCGCGTTCGGCGAGCTGGACGATGCGGTCGGGATCGGATGCGCGCGCATGCGCGGCGCCACGCCAGTCCGCCGGCAACGGCAGCACCAGCACGTCTGAACCGGCCGCGCCGAAGCGGTCGAGGTGGCGCTCGTGCGCGCCGTGCAGCAGCACGTCGCCGGGAGAGACGCGATGCAGGCCGCTGTCGCCGGCTTCCTCGTAGCTGCCCGACAGCACCAGCGCGGCGAATGCCTGCGCGTGCAGGTGGCGCGCGAGCGCCTCGCGCCGGCCGTGGCGCTGGCGCCCGATCGGGGTGGCGCGCGCGCAGGCCGGGCAGGCATGCCGGATGCGACCATCGCCAGGGTGAACTGCGTTCAAGACCGGGATTCCGCCAGGGGATAGAAAGGGGGCCACGTCCACGCGAGGATCGCCCCGTGTTGCAACGCATCGTCTCCTGTTGGCTGGCCGGCGCGACGCTGGCATTGGTCATGTTCCCGGCCCTCGCGGCCGGAAATGGCGACCCCGTCGCGATTCTCGCCGCCAACCGCGACGCCACCGGCGCGTTCGCGCCCGGCACCGTCACCGTGCGCGCGGACTACGCGGGCCAGGGCCTGCAGGGCAGGGTCGAAACCGTCTTCGACGCCGCCGGCGGCGCCTACGTCGAGCGCCAGGACATCCCGCCGACCAGCGGCGCCGAGGGCTTCGACGGCCGCATCGCCTGGCAGACCGACCTGTCGGGCGCCACGACGCCGCAGCAGGGCGGCGACCGCCCCGCGCTCGCCGCCAACACCGCCTACCGCCACGCGAACGGCTGGTGGCGCGAGGGTTTCGGCGGCGCGGCGGTCGAGGCGCTGGGCCGCGACGCCGACGGCGACCGCCTGCGCGTCACGCCGCGCGGCGGCAAGGCGTTCGAGGCGTGGTTCGATCCGGCCACCCATCTGCTGGTGCGCCTGCGCGAAGCCCGCAGCTTCGGCAGCAGCATCGACGTGCGCTACCGCGACTACGAGCGCCACGACGGCGTGATGCTGCCGCGCACGACCACCATCGACGACGGCAGCGGCCCGGCGGGGCTGCAGACGCTCACGCTGCGCGAGGTCGTGCATGCGCCAGCGCGGCCGGCCTCGGCCTACGCCATGCCGGCGGCGAAGCCCGGCGACTGGCGCATCGACGCGCCCGACGGCCGCACCGTGCTGCCGATGCGGCTGTACAACAACCACGTCTTCGTCGACGTGTCGGTGGACGGCAAGGGGCCGTTCCCGTTCCTGGTCGACACCGGCGGCCACGACATCCTCACCCCGCAGACCGCCGCGGCGCTGGCGCTGGACGCGAAGGGCGCGACGACCTCGGGCGGCGCGGGCGAGAAGACCGTGACCTCCGGCTACACGCGGGTGAAGTCGCTGCGGATGGGCGCGGCGGAGCTGCGCGACCAGACGGTCATGGTGCTCGACTTCAGCCCGAAGGCGGTGGAGGGCTTCCAGGTCGGCGGCATGCTCGGGTTCGAGGTGTTCCATCGCTTCGTGGTGCGCATCGACTACGGCGCCGGCACGCTGGCGCTGATCGATCCGGCGCGCTTCGATCCGCGCGGCGCGGGCACGGCGCTGCCGTTCGCGTTCTACGACCACATGCCGCAGGTCGATGGCACGTTCGCCGGGATCCCGGCGCGGTTCGACATCGACACCGGCTCGCGCGCGGAAGTGACGATGGCGCGCCCGTTCGTCGAGGAGCACGGCCTGCGCGCGCGCTTCCCGCGCGGCGTGGTCACCGTCGACGGCTGGGGCGTGGGCGGCCCGGTGCGCTCGCACGTGGTCCGCGTGCCGTCGCTGGCGGTTGGCGGGATCTCCACGCGCGAGGTCACCGCGAGCCTGGCCACCCAGGACAAGGGCGTGTTCACCGATGCCGGCTTCGACGGCAACATCGGCAGCGCCTGGCTCAAGCGCTTCGCGGTCACGTTCGACTATCCGAACCGCAGGATGTACCTGGCGCCGCTCGCCGATCCGGGCGACGACGTCGGCACCTTCGACCGCTCCGGGATGTGGCTCAACCTGGGCGAGGGCGGCTTCACGGTGGCGGAAGTGGCCGACGGCGGACCCGCCGCGCAGGCCGGGCTGCGGGCCGGCGACCTGGTCACCGCGATCGACGGCAAGCCGATCGCCGGCATGCTGCTGCCCGATGCGCGGCGGCTGCTGCGCACCACGCCGGCGGGGACGCGGGTGCTGGTGGCGTACCGCCGCGGCGGCAGGGACGGCGAAGCCGCGCTCGTGCTGCGCGACCAGGTGCCGCCGACGTCGGCATCGGCCGGAAGCTGACTGCGCGCGCCGCGCGGTGGCGGCGCGGCGTGGCCATTCCCGGGCCGGCATTGCGTAGTCCTCCTTGCACGCGGCCGCCGGGCCGCGCGGTGGAGCGCTGCGCCATGTCGAGGGCACTCGTCCCGGGAACGTACGTCGAGGAAGCCGTCGCCGGCGCGCATCCGATCGCCGGCGTCGCGACCTCGATCGCGGCCTTCGTCGGGCGCGCGCCGCGCGGGCCGCTCGACGGCGACCCGGCGTCGCCGGTACTGCTCAACGACTTCGCGAGCTTCCAGCGCCGCTTCGGCGCGCTGGAGCCGGCGTTCCCGATGGCCTACGCGGTGCGCGATTTCTTCGCCAACGGCGGCCGGCGCGCGCTGGTCGTGCGGTTGTACAAGGCGGTGCCGGGCGACGCCGTGCGTGCGCGCATCCGCATCCCCGGCCTGCCGCTGGTCGCCGCCTCGGCGGGCGCCTGGGGCAACCACCTGCGCGCGCGCGTGGAGGCTTGCGCGTCGCCCGCCGAGGCCGGCCTGTTCCACCTGGAAATCCGCGACACGGCGGGCGGGCTTCAGGAGCGGTTCGAGGCGCTGTCGTTGACGGAAGGCCCCCGCCGCGCGGACCGCGTGCTCGCGGCGGAATCGTCGCTGATGCGGCTGGACCCGGCGCTGCCGCTGCCGGCGTCGCAGCCGCCGCCGGCGCACGCGCCCGTGGCGGCAGGCGCCGATCCGTGGCTGCAGGACGACGCATCCACCGGCGTGGCCGCGGACGACGAGGCCGGCGACGGCGCGCTGCTGGACGAGGCCGCGTACCTGGGCAGCGCCGAAGACCGCACTGGCCTGCATGCGCTGCGCAGGACCGACCTGTTCAACCTGCTGTGCATCCCGCCCGACGCGCGCGGCGGCGACACCGCGCCCGCGGTGCACCGGGAAGCGCTGGGCCTGTGCGTCGAGCGGCGGGCGATGCTGGTGGTGGATCCGCCCGCCGCCTGGCGCGACGCGGAAGCGATCGCGCGCGACAGCCACCGCTTCCCCGGCTCGATCGGGATCGAAGGCCTGGCGGCGCGCAACGCGGTGCTGTACTTCCCGCGCCTGCACGAGCCCGATCCGATGCTGGCCGGCGAGGTGGACACCTTCGCGCCCTGCGGCGCGGTGGCCGGCGTGATGGCGCGCACCGACCACGCGCTGGGCGTGTGGCGCACGCCGGCCGGCCTCGACGCCACGCTCGAATGCGTGCCCGGGCTCGATGTCGCGGTCACCGACGCCGACAACGCGCTGCTCAACCCGCTCGGCATCAACTGCCTGCGCGACCTGCCGTCCGCCGGGCCGGTGGTGTGGGGTTCGCGCACGCTGCGCGGCGCCGACGCGCAGGCCGACGAGTACAAGTACCTGCCGGTGCGCAGGCTTGCGCTGCACATCGAGGAAAGCCTGCTGCGCGGCACGCAGTGGGCGGCGTTCGAGCCCAACGGCGAGCCGCTGTGGGCGCGGCTGCGGCTGGACGTGGACGACTTCATGCACGCGCTGTTCCGCAAGGGCGCGTTCCGCGGTTCGAAGGCCGGGCAGGCGTACTTCGTGCGCTGCGACGCGCAGACCACGTCGCAAGCCGACGTCGCGATGGGCCTGGTGAACATCGAGGTCGGCTTCGCGCCGCTGCGGCCGGCGGAGTTCGTCGTCATCCACGTCGGCCAGGCGGCGGGACGCGCGGCCGACGGCTGAGGCGCGCGGCGTCAGCGATGCAGGGTGCGCAGCGTCGCGCGCACCGGCGGCGGGATGTTGGCCTGCGCCAGCAGGCGCTTGACGAAGCTGCGGTCGTCGGCGACGCCCAGCGGATCTAGCCGCAGCGAGCCGAGCAGCTGCGACAGCGGCATCGCCACGGCGCCCGTGCGCTCGTCGAGCACGGGCACGGGCTCGGGCTGGTCGAGCTCTAGGAACCAGTGCGGTGCGGCGCCGGCGCGCGGATCCAGCGCGCCGGTCCTGGGATTCTCGATCCTGCGCGCCAGCGCCTTGAGCGTCTTCAGGCCCTTTTCCAGGCGCGCGGCGGCCTTGCGCAGGCCCAGTCCCTTCGTCAGCGGGTCGAGGTCGTTGCCGCGCAGGTCGAGCAGGCGCTGCTGCCGCCCGACCTTCCAGGCTTCCAGGCCGCGGCGGTTGGCCGGCATCAGCTTCGGCACGCCGCAGCGGCGCACGCCGTCGACCACCACCAGCGCGATGTCGGTTTCCCCGGCGCGGACCAGGTGCAGGTAGGGATCGCCGCCGGTGCCGGCCACCACCACCAGGTCGGCGCGCTTGCCGGCCTCGAGCGAGCCGATGCCCTGTTCCCACTTGAGGATGCGCGCGGCGTTGCGCGTGGCCATCGCCACGATCTCCTTCGCGGCGAAGGGGCGGCCGGCGACGCGGTTGCAGGCATGCGCGGCCTTGAGCTCGCCCAGCAGGTTCTTGCTGCCGCTGGGCGACCAGTCGCAGCCGATCCCGACCAGCATCCCGGCCGCCTTGGCCGCCCGGATGTCGGCGGTCCGTCCGTACAGCAGCAGGTTGCTCAGCGGCGACCAGACCATGGTGCCGTCGTGCCTGGCCATCAGCCTGAAGTCCGCCTGCTCGAGCGCGACGCAGTGGATGCCCGACAGCGCGCCGGTGATCGCGACCTTGCCGCCGCCGAGCTTGAGCGCGTCGAAGTGGGCGCGCGCGCGCGCGTCCGTGCCTTCGCTCAGGTGCAGCAGCAGGCAGCTGCACTTCTTCAGGTTGGCGTAGAACTTCCTGGCGTCCTTCGGGGCGACGTCGCCGATACGGGCGCTGGCGGCCGGCAAGTCGTCGCCGTCGGAGATCTCGACGTTGCGCAGCAGGCCGCGGTAGCAGCGGCGGATGCCGGCGTTGCTGAACAGCGCGATGCCCTGCGAGGTGGTGACGCCGCCGAGCAGGCTCTTGCACTCGGCATAGCGCGCGATCGCCTCCGGGTAGCCCTTGCTCTGGCCGAGCACGTTCATCGGCCCGCTGATCAGCCGCCGGTAATCGGGGTGGCGCGCCCAGTCGTCGCGGTTGGTGTAGCGCTGCGGCACGTCCCACAGTTGCAGCGCGTTGTAGCTCAGGTGGTTGTGCAGGTCGACCAGGCCCGGATACAGCGTGCCCTTCGTGTCGAGCACGGCCACGTCCTCGAAGCCTTCCGGCGGCGCCGCCCTGGCGCGCAGCACCGCGGCGATGCGGTTGTTGCGCAGGTAGACGACGCCGTCCTTGAGCACGGTGTCCTTCGCGTCCATCGTCACGACGCGCCCGCGCAGGGCGAGCAGGGTGTCCTTGGCCATCGCGTTGCGGCTCCTCAGCTCTTCGGGGCTTTCCACAGCAGCGTGTGGCGGTCGTCGGGCGACGGCCGCGAGACGCTGCTGCGGCGCCTGGGCCGGCCGGCCGCGTCGTCGCCGAGGAAGGCGGGCGCGCCGAACGGCAGGTCGCGGCGCGGGATCGCGGCGTAGTCGCTTTCGCGGAAGCTGGCGCCGTAGTTGGGTAGCGCGGCGTCGCCGTCGTCGTCGGGCGCGACGATGCCGCGCAGCTGAGCGACCGCGTCGCGCCAGCGCGACAGCAGCGCGGCCGGATCGCGGCTGCTCGGGTGCGGCACCTCGACCAACGGCAGCGTGCCGCGGCCCGGCCACAGCGCGACCGCATGCTGCGCCTGCGCGCCGAAGGCGACGACCGCCTGCAGCGCGGGCCGGCGCACCTTGTCGAACAGGCGGTTGCGCCAGGCCAGCTGCGCGGGATCCTCGAGCACCTCGTCGCCGTGGCGGCCGTGGCTGGGGAACAGCGCGTAGGCGAAGGCGTTCAGGCACAGGTAGCTGCGCGTGAGCCCGAGCTTGGCGAGGAAGCCCTGCACGCGCTGCCCGGCGTCGCCGACCAGGGTGCGCCCGGCGATGCGCTCGGTCGGGCCGGGATCGGAGGCCACGCACAGCACGCGCGCGCTGCCGTCGAGCCGGCCGCGGTAGAACACCGGGCCCCAGTCGTACCAGAAGTGCTGCCTGAAGGCGCCGTAGTCGGGGCAGTCGGCGAACAGGCGGGCGTAGGGCTGCGTCGGCCCCTTGTCGAACTCGATCATCGGTGTTCCAAGCGCAAGGCCCGGCGGCGGGCGGGATGGACCCACGCGCCGCCGGGACGGCGCCCCCCTGGCGAATCCGACACCCGCTCCAACGCGGCGCGTCGCCGCGGGCGGCCATTCGCGCGCGGGCGCGTCGTCGTCGCAAACGTCGTGTGCACGGTCTGCGTCGCGCGCGTTACGCCGCGCGCGCATGTGCACGTCCGCGCACGCGAAGCGGCGCGGGGCGCGCTGCATCGTCCTACACGCGGGTGGATGGCGGTCATGGCCGCTCGCGCGGAACGCATTCGTTGGCATCACCGGATCCGCCGCGTTCCCCCTGCGTTCCCCCGGACGCGCGCGCCGGTTCCAGGCCCTTGTCCAGGAGGACGCCCCATGCCGTCGAACGCCGACGTCGCGGCCCTGATCCGCACCGAATTCCAGCACCTCGACGCCCGCGAGCTGCTGCACCGCGAACCCACCGTCCTGCTCGGCGTCGATGCCGCCGCCGCGGCCGCGCTGCTCAAGCTCGACATCCGCACGCTGTTCGACCTGGCCACCTCGCAGGCCTTCGACGATGCCGGCAAGCTGTCCGCCGCCGGCATCGACTCGAAGAGCCCGTTCTCGCAGTACGGCGCGCCGCGCAGCGACATGGTGCGCGAGGCCAGGGTGGCCGGGAAGTCGCTCGACGAGCTGCGGATGCTCGACATCGACGCGCTGCAGCTGGTGCCCGAGGCCGATGCGGCCGGCATCGCCACCGCGCTGGGCGTGGCCAACGTGCGCGAGCTCGCGCTGTACCCACCGTTCCGCGCCGCGCAGCGCATCCTCGAGCAGGTGTTCTTCCCCGAGAACGACGCCGGCTACGACCCCGAGGCGCCGGCGGACCTGGTGCCGAAGTCCGGCGAATACCCCACCGAGCGCGTGCAGTACACCACGCTGCTGATGGACGAGATCAAGCTCGGCCGCGGCGACAAGCTGGTCGACGTGGCCAGCGAGGCGTTCGCGCCGATCAGCCTCGACAAGCTCGCGACGCTGGACGTGGGCTTCAAGCGCGTGGCCTACGGCGCGCTGCTGACCTTCAACCAGTCGTGGTTCGCGCAGGCGGTCACGCTGGGCCAGCTGCTGCATTCCACCGCGCTGGGCCCGGGCGAGAGCACGCGCATCGCGGTGGTGGACTGGAGCCGCCGCAGCCGCGCCGGCGAGACCGAGGTGATCGACGAGCAGGACGACCTGAGCAACGACATGGCGCAGACGCGCTCGATCAGCGAGGTCACCCAGGCGGTCGCGAACGAGGCGCAGGGCGGGTTCTCCAGCACCAACACCTCGAGTTCGTCGAAGCAGTCCGGCGAGGCCGCGTCGCTGGACGTCAGCGCGCCGCTGGGCGGGCTGTTCGGCGGGCCCAGCGGGTCGGGCGCGACCTCGAGCTCGCGTGCCAGCAGCGAGTCGCACGCCGACAGCTACTCGTCCTCGTGGGGCCACCGCGACATCGGCAGCACGATGATGCAGAACATCAACGACCGCACCCACCAGCATGCGCATTCCAGCCGCAGCCGGCGGGCGTCGGTGGTCAAGGAGGTCTCGCAGTCCGAGCACGAGCAGACCTCGACGCGCGTGCTGACCAACTACAACCACATGCACGCGCTGACCATCCAGTACTACGAGGTGGTGCAGATCCATCGCGTCGAGGTCGCGCTGGTGCGCGCCGACAAGGTGGTGTTCGTGCCGGTCGAGCTGCTGGACTTCAACAAGGAGGACGTCGTCCGCGCCTTCCGCGGCGTGCTCACCGGCGCGGCGCTGTCGCCCGACATCCGCCAGGCGCTGCGCAACCTCGACGTGGTCGAGGTCGAGCCCGACCGCGACACCCACTTCTCCGTGCTCGACAGGAACGTCGCCGGCTACCTGCGCGAGGCGCTGGTGGCGCGACCGGCCTTGTCGGTCATGGCGGCCAAGCCGGCCCTGGCGATGGTGGCCAAGGCCGAGGTGGTGGCCGATGCCGCGGAAGCGCCCGCCGCCGAAGTGGCGAAGGCGTCGACGGCGCTCTCGCCCGCGCTCGCGCAGGTGCTCACGGCAAAGCGCGTGAGCGCCAGCGTGTTCGTGCCCGCGGTGCAGGCGATGAACGACAGGCTGTGGGTGGGCGAGCAGGTCTCGCGCATCGGCAACCTGCTCGACCGGGTGGTGCTGCGCGCGGACTCGAGCGCGATGTACCTGCCGACCGACCTGCTGGTGGAGGACGCGGTGGTGTCCGGCGCATCCGGGATGAAGGCGGTGTTCTACAGGCGCTCGGGCGGCAAGACCGACGCGCCGTCGGCGGCCGCGCCGCTGCCGATCACCGACATCGAGCGGATCGCGGTGGGCGGCAACGCCGGCGATTCGCAGGCCTCGGTCTCGGTGACGCTGACGCTCAACCGCGCCGGCGTGCGCTTCCCGCTGGAACTGCCGGCGGTGACCATCGCCGCCGGCGCCAGGGGCGAGACGCGGGTGGTGCAACTCAGGAACGGCGGCGTCAACGCCAACCTCAGGCAGCACCTGTCGGCCAACCGGCTGTACTACAGCCGCGCGGTGTTCCGCTCGCTCGATGCCACCCAGCTGGCGACGCTGCTGGCCGGGTTCGGCGTGAAGCAGGGCGACGCGATGGTGCCGGTGTCGCAGCTGGTCGACCCGCGCCCGGTGAGCTACGTCGGCAACTACCTCGCCCTGCGCATGAACAGCGACGTCGCGCACGACGAGGAGTGGCGCAAGTGGCTGGAGCAGCGCGGCATCAAGGTCGGCTCGTCGCGCCAGGAAATCGTGCCGCTGGGCACCGGCGGCGTGTTCGCCGAAGCCGTGCTCGGGCGCTTCAACTGTGCCGAGAAGCTCGACATCACCCGCTTCTGGAACTGGCAGGATTCGCCGATCCCGATCCAGCCGACCGAGATCCAGGCGGTGCAGATGGGCTCGCGGCAGTCGGCCGAGGACGTCCGGCCCGGCCAGCTCAGCGCGCCGATCATCAGCATCCAGCAGCCCGGCAGCCTGCCCGACCCGGTCGGCACCGCAGCGGCGCTGGCGGCGATCCAGAACGGCAACATGTTCCGCGACATGAGCGGGCTGCAGGCGACGATCGGCCTGGCGCAGTCGGCGCTGCAGGCGACGGCCGCAGGCGCTTCGGCGGCCGCGCAGCAGGCCGGCACCAACCAGCAGAACCAGCTGCAGGCCACGACCGAGCGCCAGCGCATCGCCGCGGACATGATCAAGGACCTCGCGCGCACCGCGGCCAGCGCCTACACCGGCGGCGCGGCGGGCGGCGGCAGCAGCGGCGGGCCGGCGGCGAGCAACCACTCGCAGGACGGCGCCAAGATCAACTACTTCGACAAGACCAAGGACAACGTGCCGGCGCAGGGAAGCAGCGGCGGTGGCGGCGCGGCGACGCCGGTGGAAGGCGGCTCGTCGGGCGGCGGCGGTGGTGGCGGCTCATCCGGCGGCGGCAGCGGCGGTGGTGGCGGCAGCGCGGACTTCATGACCGCGGCCTACACGCCGGCGGTGTACTCGAAGAACCCGGCGGCGCTGGCGGCGACCTGGGGCGGCGCCGGCACCTCGCAGGCCGAGTTCATGGACACCCTGTTCGACAACGCCGAGGAGATGGGCGGCGGCAACGCGAAGCAGGCGCCCACGCCGAAGAACGGCGAGGTCAACCTGGCCGGCTACTTCGTCTGGAGGCCCGCGCTGGACAGCGCCGACGAGATCGCCGCGCTCGCCGCGGGCAAGTGGTCGCCGGCCACGGTCGACTTCAAGGCGGTCGTCGGCGACTCCAACCTCAACGGCATGGGCAACTTCACCGCCATCCTCGGCGAGATCGTGCAGTACGCGCCGCACAGCGTGAAGCGGGTGAACTTCTGGACCCACGCCGACGCCGACACGGTCGGCATCGCCGGCTACAACGACCTCACCGGCGTCTACTTCGAGAACATGATCAGCGAGAGCGAGCTCAACGGCTTCGCGCAGAACGGCATCAGCTTCACCTACGACGGCAAGACGTTCGACCTGCAGGACGTGCGCGACCGCTTCGCCGAAGGCGCGGTGTTCGTGCTGTACGGCTGCAAGGCCGGCCAGAACACCAGCCTGCTGCAGGCGCTGAACAAGCTGCTGGGCGTCAAGGTCGTCGGCTTCAAGAAGAAGATCGCGTTCTGCCCGCCGCCCGCGCAGGGCGGCGAGTTCAAGCGCGCCGGCATGAAGGTAGGCGTGTACAAGACCGGCTTCTCCTGCGGCACCGACTCGACCGCCGACTGGCGCGGCCTGGCCAACAGCCCGGATGCGGTGAGCGTGCCCTGAGCGGCGCCGGACGAATCGCGCCATCGCCGCGGAAGCGGGGATGGCGCGATGAGTCGCGCAACCACGCAACCATCCGGGGCGCGTACCACGCAGCCGCCCGAAGTCGTCATCCCAGCAACCGCGCAACCACCCGAAGTCGTCATCCCCGCGAAGGCGGGGATCCATGGACGTTGCCTTTCCAGGTCCAGACCGGATCCGACGTACCGGCCACTTGCGTGGGAGATGGCCTCCCGGAGGGAGGCCACCCCCGGCCGCTCATCGGCACGCCGCCCCACGGGCAGGTGAGGTGGAGTCCCAGAACATCTACGCAACCGATTGATCCACCTGAGTTCTCGACGCATGAGACCGCGCGCTGGCCGAATCCCCCATGCCGCGGGGCTTGCGTCCGCCCGCAGAGGTAAATAGATTTTTACCCATGACCGACGACCTCACCGACCGCCAGCGCGCCGTGCTCGGCTTCATCCGCGAGCACGCCGCGCGCGAGGGCCTGCCGCCGACGCTGCAGCAGATCGCCGACGCCTTCGGCTTCCGCCAGGCCTGCGCGGCGCACAAGCACGTGCGGCGCCTGCAGGCCGCCGGCTACCTGGAGGTGCGACCCAACGAGGCGCGCGGGATCCGCGTCGCCGGCGCGCGCGGCCGCGGCGCGCGCCCGCGCCTGCGCGAGGGGCAGGTGGAGCTGCCGATCCTCGGCCGCGTCGCCGCCGGCGCGCCGATCGGCGCCGACGCCGGGGTCGAGCGCCACGTGCTGCTCGACCGCACGCTGTTCGCCAACAGGCCCGACTACCTGCTGCGGGTGAAGGGCGACTCGATGCGCGACGACGGCATCTTCGACGGCGACCTGGTCGCGGTGCAGCGCGCCTCCGAGGCGCGCAACGGCCAGGTGGTGGTGGCACGCATCGACGGCGAGGTCACCATCAAGCGCCTGGAGCGCAGCGCGACGCGCATCCGCCTGCTGCCGCGCAACCCGGACTACGCGCCGATCGTGGTCGAGCCGGGCAGCGATTTCGCGATCGAAGGCCTGTACTGCGGCCTGGTGCGCGCCGACGGATGAGCGCCGTGGACGCCATCGCGGGCGCGGCAGCGCCCAGCCTCGACGCGATGCTGTCGGCGCAGACCGTGTGGCGCGCCGGGCGCGCGCCGATGGCCGCGGCCGGCGGCGAGCCGACCGGCCACGCTGCGCTCGACGCGCTGCTGCCGCAGGGTGGCTGGCCGCGCAGCGCGCTGACCGAGCTGCTGCTGCCGGCCGACGGCGTCGGCGAGCTGTCGCTGCTGCTGCCCACGCTGGCGCGCATGACCCGGGCCGGCGGCATCGTCGCCGTGGTCGCGCCGCCGTACCTGCCGTATGCGCCGGCGTGGCAGGCGGCGGGCGTGGACCTGCGCCGGCTCGAGGTCATCGATGCCGACGCGCGCGGCGCGCCGTGGGCGTTCGAGCAATGCCTGCGCAGCGCGGCCTGCGCCGCGGTGCTGGGCTGGCCGCCGCACGCCGACGCACGCATGCTGCGCCGCTTGCAGGTCGCGGCCGACAGCGGCGACTGCCTGGGCTTCGCCTTTCGCGATCGCAAGCACGCCGCCAACCCGTCCCCGGCCGCGCTGCGGCTCGAATACGCCGGCGGCGCCTGGCACGTGCGCAAGTGCCGCGGCGGCAACGTGCCGGCGCGCACCTTCGCCGGCACGGCCGTCGAGGAGCCGGCTGCTTCCGGGATCGATCCGGGGATTGCGCCGGCGGTTGCGCCGAGGACTGCCCCGGCGATTGCCCTCGTGGGAGCGGCTTCAGCCGCGAGCTTTCCCCCGCACACTGGAAAGGCGGAAAAGCTCGCGGCTGAAGCCGCTCCCACAAGAATCGCTCCGGCCAAGATCTCCGCCATCGCGGCGCTTCGTTGAGCCGCCATGCTCTGGGCCTGCATCCACCTGCCGCAGCTGGCGCTGGACGCCGTCCTGCGCCGCATTCCCGATCCGGAGCGCCCGCTGGCGCTGGTGTCCGGCCCTGCGCACCTGCGCCGGCTGCATGCGGTCAACGATGCCGCCGCGCAGGCCGGGCTGAAGCCCGGCATGCGGCTGTCGGCCGCGCATGCGCTGCTGTCCGACATCGCCCTCGCCGAGCATGACCCGGCCGACGAAGCGCGCTGCCAGCGCCTGCTCGCCGCGTGGGCCTATCGCCACAGCTCGCTGGTCAGCGTGCAGTGGCCGGGCGCGGTGGTGCTGGAGGCGCGCGCCAGTTTCCGGCTGTTCGGGCCGTGGCCGCGCTTCGAGGCGCGATTGCGCGGGGAGCTCGACGGCCTCGGCTTCCGCCACGCCATCGCGCTGGCGCCGACGCCGCGCGCGGCGCTGGTGTTCGCGGGCCTGCGCGACGGCTTCGCGGTGACCTCGGCCGCGGCCATGCACGAGGCGCTGGCGCGGGTGCCGGTGCGCCGCGCCGCGTTGCCCGACGACAGCGGCGAGGGCGACGCCGGCGAGCGCCTGCACCGCATGGGCGTGCGCACGCTCGGCGCGCTGCGCGCGTTGCCGCGCGACGGCCTGCGCCGGCGCTTCGGCGCCGCGCTGCTCGACCACCTCGACCGCCTGCACGGCGAGGCCGACGACCCGCTCGACTGGCATGCGCCGCCGGACCGGTTCGACGCCCGCATCGAGCTCGGCTTCGAGGTCGAGAGCCACCAGGCGCTGCTGTTCCCGCTGCGGCGGCTCACCGCCGACCTCGCCACCTACCTGTCGGTGCGCGACGGCGGCGTGCAACGCTTCGTGCTGCGGCTGGAGCACGAGCAGTCGCACACCGACGTGGTGGTCGGGCTGCTCGCGCCCGAGCGCGCGCCGGCGATGCTGTTCGAGCTCACCCGCAACCGGCTCGAGCAGGCGGCGATCCCCGCCCCGGTGGTGGCGGTGCGCCTGCTGGCGCGCGAGCTGCCGCCGTTCGTGCCGGCCGCGCGCGACCTGTTCGACGCGCGGCCGGCGCAGGCGGTGCCGTGGCCGCAGCTGCGCGAACGCCTGCGCGCGCGCCTGGGCGACGAGTCGGTCTGGCGCGTCGCGCCGTCGGGCGACCCGCGGCCCGAGCGCGCCTGGCGCCGCGCCGGTGACGACGCATCGTGCGCGCAGCCCGCGCCGCGCCGCCCGCCGCGCCCGGCCTGGCTGCTGGAAAAGCCGGTGCCGCTGCGCGACCCGCGCCTGCGCATCGTGTCCGGTCCCGAGCGGCTGGAAAGCGGCTGGTGGGACGGCGACGACGCCCGCCGCGACTACTACGTCGTCGAAACCTCGCAGGGACAGCGCGCCTGGGCCTTCGCCCCGGCCGGCGAGCAGGGAAGCTGGATGCTGCACGGCTGGTTCGCGTGAACCGGCCGCTGCCGCTGGCCTCGATGCGCGCGATGCCTGCGCAGGAGGCGGCGTGGATGTCGTCGCCGCCGCCGCCGCCGCCGACAAGCGCCATGGCCTCCGCTGTCATCCCGAGCGCAGCGAGGGATCTTGGGCCGCCTCGCTGCAGGATCCCTCGCTGCGCTCGGGATGACAGCAAAAGAGGCGGCGACGACCTCCTTCGCCGCCCGGACCTGCCGGCATGAGCCCCGATGACCATAACCTCCCCTGGGGCGTCGCGCCGGACACCCCCGGCGCGCACGTTCCGCGCATCGTGCGCATGCGCGAGCGCCTGCGCGGCGCGGCCAACGAGGATCCGCAGTGCGACGCGCCGGCCTACGCCGAACTGCACTGCCTGTCGGACTTCACCTTCCTGCGCGGCGCCGCCAGCGCCGAGGAGCTGTTCGAGCGCGCGAAGCAGTGCGGCTACGAGGCGCTGGCGATCACCGACGAATGCTCGCTGGCCGGCATCGTGCGCGCGCTCGACGCGGCGGAGACCGTCGGCGTCCATCTCGTCGTCGGCGCCGAGTTCCGCCTCGGCGACGGCCTGCGGCTGGTGCTGCTGGTGGAAAACCGCGCCGGCTACTCGCAGCTGTGCCGGCTGATCACCGTCGCGCGGCGCGCGGCGGAGAAAGGCGAATACCGCCTCGGTCGCGCCGATGTCGAAAGGGAAGCCTTCGACGCCGGCGCCACCGGCCTGTTTGCGCTGTGGCTGCCCGGCGCCGACCCGGACCCGGGCGAGGGCGTCTGGCTGCGTGCCGCGTTCGGCGATCGCGCATATCTCGCGGTGGAACTGCACCGCGAGGACGACGATGCCGCGCGCCTGGCGCGCCTGCTCGCGCTGGCCGACGGGCTGGGCCTGGCGCCGCTCGCCGCTGGCGACGTGCACATGGCCACCCGCCGCCAGCGCGTGCTGCAGGACACGGTCACCGCGATCCGCCACGGCCTGCCGCTGGCCGAATGCGGCGCGCACCTGTTCCGCAACGGCGAGCGCCACCTGCGCGCGCGCCGCGCGCTGGGCAACATCTACGGGACGACGCAAGGCGGGCAGGCGCTGCTGCAGGCGGCGGTGGAACTGGCGCGGCGCTGCACGTTCGACCTGCGCAAGGTCAGGTACGACTATCCGGCCGAGCTGGTGCCGGAGGGCGAGACGCCGACGTCTCACCTGCGCAAGCTCACCGAGGCCGGCATGCGCAAGCGCTGGCCGCAAGGCGCGCCCGCGCATGTCGTGGCGCGGATCGAGGAAGAGCTGGCGCTGATCGCCGAGCTCGAGTACGAGGCCTTCTTCCTCACCGTCGAGGACATCGTCCGCTTCGCCACCGAGCGGAAGATCCTGTGCCAGGGCCGCGGCTCGTCCGCCAACTCGGCGGTCTGCTTCGCGCTGGGCATCACCGCGGTCGATCCCGCCGAAAGCCGCCTGCTGCTGGCACGCTTCCTGTCGAAGGCGCGCAACGAGCCGCCAGACATCGACGTCGATTTCGAGCACGAGCGCCGCGAGGAAGTCATCCAGTACGTCTACAACAAGTACGGTCGCAGCCGCGCCGCGCTGGCGGCGACCGTGATCCGCTACCGCGGCAAGAGCGCGGTGCGCGACGTCGCCAAGGCCTTCGGCCTGCCGCCAGACCAGGTCGCGCTGCTCGCCGATTGCCATGGCTGGGGCAACGGCGAGACGCCGATGGAGCAGCGCCTGCGCGAGGCCGGCTTCGACATCGACAACCCGCTCGTCGCGCGCGTGCTGGCGGTGACCGACCTGCTGCGTGGCCGCCCGCGCCACCTGTCGCAGCACGTCGGCGGCTTCGTGATCTCCGACCAGCCGCTGTGGCAGCTGGTGCCGGTGGAGAACGCGGCGATGGACGAGCGCACCATCATCCAGTGGGAGAAGGACGACCTCGAGTCGATGGGCATGCTCAAGGTCGACTGCCTGGCGCTGGGGATGCTGACCTGCCTGCGCAAGGCGCTCGACCTGGTGCGCGTGCACCGCGGGCAGGATTACGAGCTCGCGACGATCCCGAAGAAGGACGAGGCCACCTACGACATGATCTGCCTGGCCGATACCGTCGGCGTGTTCCAGATCGAGTCGCGCGCGCAGATGGCGATGCTGCCGCGGCTGCGGCCGCGCGAGTTCTACGACCTCGTGGTCGAGGTGGCGATCGTGCGGCCGGGGCCGATCCAGGGCGACATGGTGCATCCCTACCTGCGGCGGCGGCAGGGCAAGGAGCGGGTGACGTATCCATCGGCAGGCATCGAGGAAATCCTCGGCCCGACGCTCGGCGTGCCGCTGTTCCAGGAACAGGTGATGGAACTGGTGATCCACGCCGGCTACACGCCGGAGGAAGCCGACGGCCTGCGCCGCTCGATGGCCGCATGGCGCCACGGCGGCGACATGGAGCCGCACCGCGAGCGCATTCGCGCATTGATGCTGGACCAGAACTACGCACCCGAATTCATCGACCAGATCTTCGAGCAGATCAAGGGCTTCGGCTCCTACGGCTTCCCGCAAAGCCACGCGGCCTCGTTCGCCACGCTGGTCTACGCCAGCTGCTGGCTCAAGCGCCACGAGCCGGCGGCGTTCGCCTGCGCGCTGCTCAACTCGCAGCCGATGGGCTTCTACTCGCCCAGCCAGATCGTGCAGGACGCGCGGCGGGGCAGGGCGGCGCGGGAGGGCGTCGAATTCCTGCCGGTGGACGTGACGCACAGCGATTGGGATTGCACGCTGGTCGACCCGCCTTCCTGCAGGGAACAGCCGGCAATCCGCCTCGGCCTGCGCCAGGTGCGCGGCCTTTCCGAAGGCGTCGCCAACGCCATCGTCGCCGCGCGCGCGCAGGCGCCGTTCCGCAGCGTCGCCGACCTGTGCCTGCGCGCCAGCCTCGACGAGAAGGCGCGCCGCGCGCTCGCCGAGGCCGGCGCGCTGCGCAGCCTCGCCGGCCATCGCAACGACGCGCGCTGGCAGGTCGCCGGGATCGAGCGCCAGCGGCCGCTGCTGCCGGGCAGCCCGGCCGAGGCGCCGGTCGAATTGCCCGCGCCGGGCGCGGGCGAGGAGATCCTGTCCGACTACCGCGCCACCGGCCTGTCGCTGGCCGCGCACCCGCTGTCGCTGCTGCGCGGGGCGCTGCGCGCGCGCCGCGTGCTCGGCTCGGACGAGCTGCGCGGCCAGCGCCACGGCCGCAGCGTCTACACCGCCGGCATCGTCACCCAGCGCCAGCGTCCCGGCACCGCCAGCGGCACGGTCTTCGTCACGCTGGAGGACGAGCACGGCATGGTCAACGTGGTGGTCTGGCCGCACGTGGCGCAGCGCAGGCGCAAGGCGCTGCTGGGCTCGACCCTGCTCGCCGTGCGCGGGCGCTGGGAGCAGGTGGACGGCGTCGAGCACCTCATCGCCCGCGACCTCGAGGACCTGAGCGGGATGCTCGGTGGCCTGCGCGCGGAGTCGCGCGATTTCCATTGAGCGACATGTGATGCCACGGCAATCAGCGAACACCCGGCGAGCGGCGGATGCAGGCATGTCATCCCGAGCGCAGCGAGGGATCTTGCCCCGGTTGCGATGCGAGGCCGGATCCCTCGCTGCGCTCGGGATGACAGGGGACGTGGACCTGTTCGCTTCGCCCATGCAGCAGCTGCTCGACGACGCCGAAGGCGGCGTCCGCTACTGGCCGTCCTTCGTGGACGCCGCGACCGCCGGCGGCTGGTTCGAGGCGCTGCGCGACGGCGCGGACTGGAGGTCGCAGCGGCGGATGATGTACGACCGCGAGGTCGACGTGCCGCGGCTGGTCGCGTCGCACTGGTTCGACGAACTGCCGCCGGATTCGCCGCTGCCGCTCGCCGCGATGCTGGCGCGCGTGCAGGGACTGGCGCCGGCGCCGTACACCGCAGCGGGCATGAACTTCTACCGCGACGGCCGCGACAGCGTCGCCATGCACCACGACAAGCTGCGCATGCTGGTGCCGGGCCATCCGCTGGCGCTGGTCTCGCTCGGCGACCCGCGCCGCATGCGCATCCGCGCGCAGGGCGACCATCGCGACGCGATCGAGGTGCCGCTCGCGCACGGCAGCCTGCTGGTGATGAGCCACGCCTCGCAGCTCACCCACGAGCACGGCATCCCCAAGACCGCCAGGCCGGTCGGCCCGCGCATGAGCATCGTCTTCCGCGTGCGTCCGCCGCGCTGATCGGATCGGCGAGGCGGCTTTCGCGGCGCGCGTCGGCGAAGGATGCCGGCCATGCTCGCGGGCCGGCTATTTCGTGCGGTGGTAGTAACGCCGCGCCTTGTCGCGGCTGCCGCAGTCGGCCATGTCGCACCAGCGGCGCTGGCCATTGCGGGTCCGGTCCTCGAACAGCCAGTCGCAGGCAGGGCAGTGGCGAAGCCGATCGCGCTCGCCCGCGACCACCAGTTCGACCGCGTCGAGCACCACCGGGGCCAATGCCGCCTCGATGTCCGCCGGCGCCGTCCAGCGCCAGTCCAGCGTGGCCGGATCGATGACCCGCGCGGCCGAGGCCCGCGCCGCCGCCGCGCTGAGCGCCGCGGTCGCGGCGCGCGACGGCGGCTTGCCGTGCGCCAACGGGCGCAGCACCGCATCGAGCATCGCCCGCATCCCGCGCGCCGCCGCCAAGTCGGGCGCGCCGCGTGGGGCCGCGAGCGCCAGCGTCTGCAGCCATTGCCGCAGGTTCTCCTTCGATGAAAGCCAGTCGTGCTCGCGCGGCGTTCCCGGCCAGCTGACCGTATTCACGAAGTCCAGCGAGGGACGGCCACCGACCAGCTTGTAGGTGCCTAGGTAGCCGCCGGGATCCAGGAGAAGAGCGTCCATGACCTGAATTTACCACCAAAACCTACTTGACAGGTAATACTGGCAGGCGTAGTTGTATTACCGTCATGAACGATTTAGATGGTAAAAATAGTTCACACGGGGCGGTCGTGGACCGCATCCCGGCCCAGGCGTACTTCGTCGGCAGCGCGGTGTTCCACTATCTCGGGCCCTCGTTCGCGGTGCTCCTGTTCGCCCGCGTGCCCGTGGCCGGCGTCGCGTGGCTGCGGATCGTCTCCGCCGCGCTGGTATTCGCGCTGTGGCGGCGGCCGTGGCGGCCGCTGCTCACCGCGCCGGCCCGCACGCGGCGGCTGGTTGTCGCACTGGGCGTGGTGCTCGCGGCGATGAACTACGCCTTTTACCAGGCCATCGCCGCGTTGCCGCTGGGCACGGTGGCGGCGATCGAGTTCGCCGGGCCGATCGCGCTCGCCGTGGCGGGCGCGCGCACCCGGCGCAACCTGGCCGCGCTGGCGCTGGCGGCCGTTGGTGTCCACCTGCTCACCGGGATCAGGCTGGCCGGCGCGCCGCTCGCGTTCGCATGGGCGTTCGCGAACGCGGCGTTGTTCACGCTCTACATCGTGCTCGCGCACGCCGTTTCCCGGGCCGATGCGGCCACGACGCCGGTGGACCGCCTCGGCGCGTCGATGCTGGTGGCCGCGGTCGCGATCTCGCCGTTGGGCCTGACCGAAGCGCTGCCGGCGCTGCTCGATCCGGTGGCGCTGGGCGCCGGCATCGCGGTCGGCATCAGTTCGTCGGTGATCCCGTACGTGTTCGACCAATTGGCCATGGCGCGGCTGCCGCGGGCGACGTATGCGCTGTTCGTTGCGCTGCTGCCGGCGACGGCGGTGCTCGTGGGCATCCTCGTGCTGCGGCAGTGGCCGACGCAGGCCGAATGGCTCGGCGTCGGGCTGGTCGCCTGCGGCGTCGCCCTCCATCGCCCCGCGGGGGCCGAAACAAGGGAGTGCAACCATGCGATACGTCAACCTGGGCCGTAGTGGCCTGAAAGTGTCGCGCCTGTGCCTGGGCGCGATGAGTTACGGATCATCGAAGGCGAAGCCGTGGATCCTCGACGAGGAAGCCGGGCGCCCGTTCATCCAGCGCGCGCTCGAGCTCGGCATCAATTTCTTCGACACCGCGGACATGTACTCGGACGGCGAGAGCGAGCGCGTGCTGGGGCGCGCGCTGCGCGACTTCGCGCGGCGCGAGGAAGTGGTGGTGGCGACCAAGGCGTTCTACCCGATGGGCGATGGCCCGAACCAGCGCGGGCTTTCACGCAAGCACCTGCTGTCGGCGATCGACGCGTCGCTGCAACGTCTCGGGATGGACCACGTCGACCTCTACCAGGTCCACCGCTGGGACGACGACACGCCGATCGAGGAGACGCTGCAGGCGCTGGACGACATCGTGCGCGCGGGCAAGGCGCGCTACGTCGGCGCGTCGAGCATGTACGCATGGCAGTTCCAGAAGGCGCTGATGGTGTCGGAGTGCCACGGCTGGGCGCGCTTCGTCTCGATGCAAGGCCACTACAACCTGGTCTATCGCGAGGAGGAGCGGGAGATGCTGCCGCTGTGCCGCGCCGAGGGAATCGGCGTGCTGCCGTGGAGCCCGCTGGCGCGCGGCTTCCTCGCCGGCAGGCGAACACGCGAGGACGGGCCGACGCTGCGGTCGCGGACCGACCAGTTCGCGCACGAGCTGTACTACGCGCAGGACGACCATGATGTGGCCGAGGCCGCGTTCGACCTCGCGCAGCGGCGCGGCCTGGCGCCGGCGCAGGTCGCACTCGCGTGGCTGCTCGGCCGCGGCGTAGTCACCGCGCCGATCGTCGGCGCCACGAAGATGGACCACCTCGAACAGGCGGTGGCGGCGCTGGAGGTCGAACTCGACGACGGGGAACGCGCCGCGCTCGAAGCGCCGTACCGGCCGCATCGCGTGCTGGGCCATGGATGAGGCCGTGCGACCGTCGGCGCTGTATCCGGAGATCCAACCGCACCGGGCGGGCAGGCTGCCGGTTCCCGGCGGCCACGTCCTGGCCTGGGAACAATGCGGCGACCCGGCGGGACTCCCGGTCGTGGTGCTGCACGGCGGCCCGGGCGCCGGCTGCACGCCGATGCAGCGGCGCTTCTTCGATCCGACGGCCTACCGCATCGTGCTGTTCGACCAGCGTGGCGCGGGCCGCTCCACGCCGCATGCGAGCCTGCACCGCAACACGACCGCCGACCTGGTCGCCGATATCGAAGCCTTGCGCGACTCGCTCGGCATCGAGCGCTGGCTGGTATTCGGCGGTTCGTGGGGCTCCACGTTGGCGCTCGCGTATGCCGGGGCGCATCCGCGACGTTGCCTGGGATTGGTGCTGCGCGGTGTATGGCTGTGCAGGCCCGACGACCTCGCATGGCAGTTCGGAGGATTACGCGGCATCTATCCGGAGCATTGGCGCGATTTCGCCGGGCGGCTCCCCGAAGACGAACGCGTCGATCCGATCGCTGCCTACCTGCGGCGCCTGGCCGATCCGGATCCGGCCGTGCACCTGCCCGCGGCGGCGGCGTGGAACGCCTACGAGGCGCGTTGCTCGCGCCTGCAGCCGATGACCGATGACGACGTGGCCGCGTTGCCATCGCGCCTGGCGCTCGCGCGCATCGAGGCCCATTACATGCGCCATGCCGCTTTCCTGCACCCGCGCCAACTGCTCGACGCGGTGCCGCGGCTGCGCCACCTGCCCGCAGTCGTCGTGCACGGACGCTACGACATGCTGTGCCGCATCGACGCGGCGTTCGCGCTCGTCGAAGGCTGGCACGCGGCGCGGCTGGTCGTGGTCCCGGATGCGGGCCACTCGGCGAGCGAGCCGGGCATCCAGCGCGCGCTGGTCGCGGCGACCGACGGATTCCGCTCGCTGGCGGCCCGGCCGGCGCGCCGGCGCGCCGGCGGGTCGGCTACACCACGTCCGGCTCGCTGAACGCCTCCGGCTCCTCGTCCGCCGAGCCCACCGGGATGCAGCTGCAGAACACGTTCTTGTCGCCGTGCACGTTGTCCACGCGCGCCACAGGCGGCCAGTATTTCTGCAGGCGCAGCGACGGCAGCGGGAACACCGCCAGCTCGCGCGGATAGGCGTGCGTCCACTCGCTGGCCGAGGCCTGCGCCGCGGTGTGCGGGGCGTGGCGCAGCGGGTTGTCGTCGCGCTCGAGCTTGCCTTCCTCGACCGCGCGGATCTCGTCGCGGATCTGGATCATCGCGTCGATGAAGCGGTCGAGCTCGTGCAGCGATTCGCTCTCGGTCGGCTCCACCATCAGCGTGCCGGCGACCGGGAAGCTCAGCGTCGGCGCGTGGAAGCCGAAATCGATCAGGCGCTTGGCCACGTCCTCGGCGCCGATGCCGGTGGCGTCCTTGAGCGGGCGCAGGTCGAGGATGCACTCGTGCGCGACCAGGCCGTTGCGGCCGGTGTAGAGCGTCTCGTAGTGCGGCGCCAGCCTCCTGGCGATGTAGTTGGCGTTGAGCAGCGCGACCTGGGTGGCGCGGCGCAGGCCGTGCGCGCCCATCATCGCGATGTACATCCA
Organism: Luteimonas sp.; assembly: GCA_035539095.1. Classification (GTDB taxonomy): domain Bacteria; phylum Pseudomonadota; class Gammaproteobacteria; order Xanthomonadales; family Xanthomonadaceae; genus Luteimonas. Next base: position 19,918 of record DATLJE010000020.1, on the reverse strand, counting down.
GCTGATCGGCAGGATCGAGGCGCTGCCGTGGGTGGCGGCGGAGACCATGCCGACGCGCGAGGCTCCGGCGGCGTAGCTCTCGCCTGCCGCATCGCGCCCTGCGGGCGCGCCCTCATCCGCCCTTCGGGCACCTTCTCCCGCAAGCGGGAGAAGGGGGTTTGCGGAGGGCAGGAAGGGGGCGAGGTGCGATTTCACCGCGCAGGGGCCCACGCCGGGGCCGCCGCCGCCGTGCGGGATGCAGAAGGTCTTGTGCAGGTTGAGGTGGGAGACGTCCGACCCCCACTTGCCGGGCTTGGCCAGGCCCACGAGCGCGTTCATGTTGGCGCCGTCGGTGTACACCTGTCCGCCGTGCTTGTGGACGATCTCGCAGATCTCGACCACGTCCTCCTCGAACACGCCGTGCGTGGACGGGTAGGTGATCATGATCGCGGCCAGCCGGTCGGCGTGCTTCTCGGCCTTGGCGCGGATGTCGTCGACGTCGACGTTGCCGTTGGCGTCGCAGCGCGTCACCACCACGGTCATGCCGCACATCTGCGCCGAGGCGGGGTTGGTGCCGTGCGCGGATTCCGGGATCAGGCAGATGTCGCGGTGGCCCTCGCCGCGCGAGCGGTGCCAGGCGCGGATCGCCAGCAGGCCGGCGAACTCGCCCTGCGCGCCGGAGTTGGGCTGGAAGCTGACCGCGTCGTAGCCGGTGATCTCCACCAGCATGGCCTCGAGGCCGTCGATCAGCTCCTCGTAGCCCTGCGCCTGGTCGGCCGGCGCCAGCGGGTGGATGTCGGCGAACTCCGGCCAGGTGACCGGGATCATCTCCGCGGTGGCGTTGAGCTTCATCGTGCACGAGCCCAGCGGGATCATCGTGCGGTCCATCGCCAGGTCCTTGTCGGCGAGCTGGCGCATGTAGCGCAGCAGCTCGTGCTCGCTGTGGTGGGTGTTGAACACCGGGTGCGAGAGGAACTTCGACCGGCGCAGCAGCGCGGTGGGCAGGGCGTCCGGGGTGTCGCGGTCGAGCGCGTCGATGTCGTCGACGAGCGCGTCGAACAGCTGCGCCAGCGCCACCACGTCGGCGCGCGTGGTGGTCTCGTCGAGGCTGATGCCCAGCGAGGCCGCGTCGATGCGGCGCAGGTTGATGCCGGCCTTCGCCGCCTTCGCGTGGATGTCGGCGGCGTCGACGCCGGTCACGTGCAGGGTGTCGAAGAAGCCGTCGGCGACCTGCACGCCGCACTTGCGCAGCGACGCGGCCAGGATCGCTGCGAGGCGATGGGTGCGGCGGGCAATCCGCGCCAGCCCCTCGGGGCCGTGGTAGACGGCGTACATCGACGCCATCACCGCCAGCAGCACCTGCGCGGTGCAGATGTTGGAGGTGGCCTTCTCGCGGCGGATGTGCTGCTCGCGGGTCTGCAGGGTCAGGCGGTAGGCGGGGTTGCCGTCGGCGTCGACCGACACGCCGATCAGGCGGCCGGGCATCGAGCGCTTGAAGGCGTCGCGGCAGGACATGAAGCCCGCGTGCGGGCCGCCGAAGCCGAACGGCACGCCGAAGCGCTGCGAGTTGCCGACCACGATGTCGGCGCCCCATTCGCCGGGCGCGGCGATCAGCGCCAGCGCGAGCAGGTCGGTGGCGACCGCGACCAGGCCGCCGCGCGCGTGCACGGCGTCGGCGACGGCCGCGTAGTCGTGGATGCGGCCGAAGGTGTCGGGGTACTGCAGCAGCGCGCCGTAGCTGTCGACCTTCGCCGCGTCGGCGTCGTCGCCCACGTGCAGCTCGATGCCCAGGCCGTCGGCGCGCGTGCGCAGCACTTCCAGTGTCTGCGGGTGCACGTTGCGCGAGACGAAGAACACGTTCGACTTCGACTTCGCCGAGCGCTTGGCCAGCGTCATCGCCTCGGCCGCCGCGGTGGCCTCGTCGAGCAGCGAGGCGTTGGCGATCTCCATCCCGGTCAGGTCGGCGACCATGGTCTGGAAGTTGATCAGCGCCTCCATGCGGCCCTGCGAGATCTCCGCCTGGTAGGGCGTGTAGGCGGTGTACCAGGCCGGGTTCTCGAGGATGTTGCGCAGGACGACGTTCGGCACATGGGTGCCGTAATAGCCCTGGCCGATGAAGCTGCGGAAGACCCGGTTGCGATCGGCGATCGCGCGGATCTTCGCCAGCGCCTCCACCTCGGTCAGCGAGCCGGGCAGGGCGAGCGCGTCCTTCGAGCGGATCGCGCCGGGCACGATCGCGTCGGTCATCGCGTCGAGCGAGTCGTGGCCGACCGCGCGCAGCATGCGCGCGATCTCGGCGTCGTTGGGGCCGATGTGGCGTTCGACGAAGGCCTGGGAATGTTCGAGGTCGCGCAGCGAGGGCGTGTTGGGCATGAGGGCGTCCGTGGATGGCATGAAGCCGGGCGTGCGTCGCCGCACGTGGAGCGCCCCTCTGTCCTTTTGCCTGAGAGTTTGGAAGCGGCGGACGTGGATCGCGCGCTTCGTGCCCCTTCGGCGCCGGCCGTGCGGCCGATCTCTCCAGAGTGTTGGAACACGCGGCGGTCTGGGGCCTGAGCGATTGCGGGCGGTTGCGCCTTCGGCAGCGGCGGTGCCTCCTGGCGGGCCGCTTCTCCCACTGCGTGCTGCGGGGCGGATTATAGCCCGGCGGCCGGCGGGGACGGAGCGTTCCGCCGCACGGGTCGCCGGGCTGCGTAAGATGGCCGGCTTGCCGGTGCGGGTGACTCCGGCCGCGCGCTTTGGGCCCTCTTCCGGCCATCCCGGGGATGGCCGCAAAAGCTCGCGGCTGAAGCCGCTCCCACGATCCGGGGCGCCTCGGCCCCGCGCAGCCGCCACCGACCCTTCCTGCCCGATGACCGCCATTCAGCCGCCCTCGACCGTCCCGCTCCGCCGTCTTGCCTTCCTGCTCGGCGCACTGGCGATGTTCGGGCCGTTCTCGATCGACACCATCTTCCCGGCGTTCGCGCACATCGGCGCGGAGCTGCACGCCGACAAGCTGGAGATGCAGCAGACGATCGCGGTGTACCTGGTCGCCTACGCGCTGATGAGCGTGGTGCACGGGCCGGTGTCGGACGCGATCGGGCGGCGCAAGGTGATCATCGGCGGGCTGTCGGTGTTCACGCTCGCCTCGGTGGGGTGCGCGCTGTCGCGCGACCTGCCCACGCTGCTGGCGTTCCGCGCGCTGCAGGGGCTGTCGGCGGGCGTGGGCCTGATCGTGGGGCGCGCGCTGATCCGCGACGTGCTGCACGGCGACGACGCGCAGCGGCTGATGAGCCAGGTGTCGATGATCTTCGGCGTGGCGCCGGCGATCGCGCCGATCATCGGCGGCTGGATCCTGGCCTGGGCGCACTGGTCGGCGATCTTCTGGTTCCTGGTCGCGTTCTCGCTGCTGCTGCTCGCGGCGGTGTCGATGGCGTTGCCGGAAACGCATCCGCCCGCGCTGCGGCTCTCGCTCGAGCCGCGGCGGCTGCTGCGCGACTACTGGGCGATCTTCGCCAATCCGCGCTTCCAGCGCCTGGCCGCGTCGGGCGCGTTCAACTTCTCTGCGCTGTTCCTGTACATCGCCTCGGCGCCGGCGTTCGTGCTCGACCTGCTGCGGCTGGGCGAGCGCCAGTTCGCCTGGTTCTTCATCCCGATGATCGGCGGGATGATGCTCGGCGCGTTCACTTCCGGGCGCATGGCGGGCAGGATCAGCGGCGCGCGCCTGGCCAACATCGGCTTCGCCTGCTGCGGCGCGGGCGCGGCGGCCAACCTCGCCTACAACCTGCTGGTCGCGGCGCCGTCGGTGCCGTGGGCGGTGCTGCCGGTGGCGCTGGTGTCGTTCGGCGTGGCGCTGGTGTTCCCGATCCTCACGCTCGCGGTGCTGGACATGTATCCGCGCCAGCGCGGCTCGGCGTCGTCGCTGCAGGCCTTCACCGGGCTGGTGATGAACGCGCTGGTCGCCGGCGTGCTCTCGCCGCTGCTCAGCGGCAGCGGCCTACGCCTGGCGCTGGGCGCGGCCGGGTTCTCGCTGCTGGGCTGGCTGTGCTGGCGCTGGGAGCGCGTGCGCATGCGGCGCGTGCCGGAAACGCCCGCCGAACCGGTCGCGCGGACGCCGATGGAGCAGGCCTAGGCCGGGCCGGCCGTCGCCTGCGGCACGTCCGTCCGTGCGCCGGCCGCGTCGTGGACCGGCAGTTCCAGCACCAGCTCGATCGCGTCCGTGCCGGCCGCGTCGCCGCGCAGGCGGCCGCCGTGCGCTTCGGCGATCGCCGAGGCGATCATCAACCCCAGGCCCAGGGTGTCGTCCTGCGGTTCGGGATGGGGAAGGCTGAGCAGCGAGGGCACCGGCAGCGCGTCGGCGTCGCGGCAGTGCACCGTGCAGACCATGCGCAGCTGGTCGCCGGCGCGCTCGATCCGCGCGCGCACGGGCATCGGGTGCCGGCGCGAGAACTGCAGGCCGAGCAGCGAGATGAACAACTGGCCGATGCGCAGGACGTCGCCATCGACGTGCACGCCCCGCGCGCCGGGATCGAACGACACCTCGGGCGGCGTGGCCTGCAGGCGCGTGGCCACGTCGGCCACCAGCAGCTCGATGTCGATCGGCTCGACGCGGCCGAGCAGGCGGCCCTTTTCCGCGCGGCCGAGGTCGCTGACCTCCTCGATCATGCCGCCCAGGCGCTGGATCTGGCGCTCCATCATCGCGAGCAGCTCGTCGCGCTGCGCCGCGCTGGTGCGCGCGTCGCGCAGCAGGTAGACCGCAGTCAGCATCGGCGTCAGCGGCCCGCGCAGGTCGTGCGCGAGCCGGTCCATCCAGGCGCCCAGCCGCGGCGCGCTCATGCCGTCGCCCGGCGCCGGCCCGCGCCCGCGCAGATGCGCCGGATCGCCTCGAGCTGTGGCGGCTTGGTCAGGTGCTCGTCGAAGCCGGCCTCGCGCGTCAGCTCGCGGTCCTCCGGCTGGCCCCAGCCGGTGACCGCGACGATGCCCAGCGCGGCCACGGCGTGCCGGTCGCGCAGGCTGCGCGCGACGTCGTAGCCGCTGCGGCCGGGCATGCCGACGTCGAGGAAGACCAGGTCCGGCGCGAAGCGCTCCACTTCGCCTTCCACCTGCGCCGGGTCGTAGACCTGGGCGACCTCGTGGCCGAGCAGGCGCACCATCATCGCCAGGGTGTCGGCGGCGTCGCGGTTGTCGTCGACGATCAGCACGCGGGCGGGATCCGCGCCGGCGTCGCTCGCGGCGCAGGCCTGCGCGGCGTTCGTGGTTTCCGTCGCGACGGCGCTGTGCGCGGCCTGCGCGCCGGTGCGGCGCGGCAGCCGCACGCGGAAGGTGCAGCCCGCGCCCGGGCCGGCGCTCTCCACCTCCACCTGGCCACCGTGCATGCGGGTGATCTTCTGCACCAGGGTCAGGCCGATGCCCAGGCCGCCGCGCGAGCGCTCGATCGCGGTGTCGACCTGGCGGAAGACGTCGAACACGCCCTCGAGCTGGTCGCCTTCCAGCCCGATGCCGGTGTCGCGCACGCTCACCACGATCTCGTCGGCGGCTTCGTCCAGGCGCGCCTCCAGGTCGATCCGGCTGCCCGGGTCGGAATACTTGGCAGCGTTGTTGAGCAGGTTGGCGAAGACCTGCGCCAGCCGCGCGAGGTCGGCGTGCAGCACGACATCCTGCGCCGGCAGCGACAGCTCGAAGCGATGGTGGCCGGCGTCGAGCCAGGGCTGCGCGATCTCCACCGCGGCGCGGAGGGCGTCGGCGAGCCGGATGTCGGCATGGTGGAGCGTGAGCTTGTCCTGGGTGATGCGGGCGATGTCGAGCAGGTCGTCGATCAGCCGCACCAGCAGCGCCACCTGCCGTTCCATCGTGTCCTGCAGCGGATCGGCGCCGCCGGCGCCGTCCAGCCGCCGGATGTTGAGCGCGTTCTGCAGTGGGGCCAGGGGATTGCGCAGCTCGTGCGCGAGGGTGGCGAGGAAGACATCCTTGCGGTGGTCGGCGTCGCGCAGCCGCGTCTCGGCGCGGACCCGCTCGGCGACCTCGTTCTGCAGCTCCTCGTTGCGCGCGGCCAGCGCCTCGTTGGCGACGCGCAGGGATTCGTTGAGCGCCTCCAGCTCGCGCGCCTTCTCATGCTGCAGCGCCTGGTTCTGCGCCGCCAGGCTGGCGTTGAGCTGCTGCAGCTCGCGCCGCTTGCGGTACAGCTCGACCAGCACCTCGACCTTGCCGCGCAGGATCTCGGGGATCAGCGGCACCATCACGTAATCGACCGCGCCGAGCTGGTAGCCCTGCAGCCGGTCCATGTCGGAGACGTTGACCGCGGTGACGAAGATGATCGGCGTCTTCTCGTAGCGCGGGTGCTGGTGGACCAGGCTCGCGGTCTCGAATCCGTCCATGCCCGGCATGTTGACGTCGAGCAGGATCAGCGCGAAGTCGTCCTCCATCAACAGCTTGAGCGCCTCGCGGCCGGAGCCGGCCTGCACCAGCCGCTCGCCGAGCGGCTCGAGGATCGTGCGGTAGGTCAGCAGGCGGCCGGGCTGGTCGTCGACCAGCAGGATCCCCGCCGGCTCGACGTTCGGCGCGCGCGCGGCCGGACGGGACGCACCGGCCGTCGCGGGCGGGTTCAGCGATGCAGCCATTGCCGCAGCACCCCCAGCAGCTCGTCGGTCACCACCGGCTTGGCGAGGTAGTCGGAGGCGCCGGCCTCCAGGCATTTCTCGCGATCGCCCTTCATCGCCTTGGCGGTGATGGCGACGATCGGCAGCGCGCGCGATTCCGGGAGCCGGCGGATCGCGCGCATCGTTTCGTAGCCGTCCATGCCCGGCATCATGATGTCCATCAGCACCAGGCCGATGTCGCCTTCGCCGGCCACCTTCTCGATCGCCTCCTGGCCGTTGCCGGCGGTGGTGACCCGCATGCCGTGGCGCTCGAGCACGCTGGACATGGCGAAGATGTTGCGGACGTCGTCGTCCACCACCAGCACGCGCTTGTCGGCCAGCACCTCGTCGGAGGCGTGCAGGCGCTCGACCATGCGCTGCTTGCCCGGCGGCAGGTCGGCGATTACCCGGTGCAGGAACAGCGCCGTCTCGTCGAGCAGCCGCTCCGGCGATTCCACGCCCTTGATCACCACGCTCTTGGCGGCGCGCCTGAGCCGCTGCTCCTCCTCGGCGGTGAGCTCCTTGCCGGTGAACACCACGATCGGCAGGTCGCGCAGGCCGGGCCGCTCCTGCACGCGGTCGAGCAACTCGAAGCCGGTCATGTCGGGCAGGCGCAGGTCGAGCACGGCGCAGTCGTAGCCGCCGCCGTCGAGCGCCTCGAGCGCGGCCTCGCCGCTGCCGACGGTGTCGATGGCGACGTCGTCGTGACCGATCAGCTGCTCGATGCCGAGGCGCTCGTTGGCGTCGTCCTCCACCACCAGCAGGCGCTTGACCCGCGGCGTCGCGTACTCGCGGATGCGCCGCAGCGAGTCGCCGATGGCCTGGCTGCTGGCCGGCTTGGCCAGGTAGGAAAAGGCCCCGCGCTCCAGGCTCTGGTGGCGGCCTTCCTCGACGGTGAGGATCTGCACCGGGATGTGGCGCGTGGCGGCGTCGTGCTTGAGCCGCGCGAGCAGCGTCCAGCCCAGCATGTCGGGGAGGAAGATGTCGAGGCAGATCGCGGTCGGCCGGTCGTCGCGCACCAGCCGCAGCGCCTCGGCGCCGGTATGCGCGACCAGCACGCGGAAGCCCTGCGCGCGCGCGAGGTCGCGCAGCACCGTCGCGTAGCGCGCGTCGTCCTCGACCACCAGCAGGGTCGGCGCGTCGCCGGCCGGCACGCCGCGGTCGTCGGCCACCGACTCCAGCGGCGCGGCGGAGGCGTCGTCCGTGCCCACCTGCGCGTGCGCCTGGGCCTGGATCGCGCGCACGCTGTGGGCGCGGTCGGCGCCGACGTAGTGCAGCGGCAGGTAGAGGGTGAACGTGCTGCCCGCGCCGGGCGTGCTGCGCAGCTGCAGCTCACCGCCGAGCAGGCCGGCGATCTCGCGGCTGATCGCCAGGCCCAGCCCGGTGCCGCCGAACTGCCGCGAGGTGCCGGCATCGGCCTGCTGGAAGGCCTCGAACACGATCTTCTGCTTGTCCGGCGAGATGCCGATGCCGGTGTCGCTGACCTCGAGCGCGACCACGGTACCGGCGTTCGCGAGCACGTCGTTGCCGGGCGACCAGCCCGAGCTGGCCTTGCAGGCGCGCATGCGCACGCTGCCCTGCTGGGTGAACTTGAACGCGTTCGACAGCAGGTTCTTGAGGATCTGCTGCAGGCGCTTGGGGTCGGTGTCCAGCGCCGGGCCCAGCGCCGGGTCGAGCTCGATGGTGAACTCCAGGTTGCGGCGCTCGGCCTCGTGCCGGAACGCGCGCATCAGGTTCTCGCGCAGGTGGGCGAAGCGCACCGTCTCGCTGTCGACGGTGACGGTGCCCGATTCGATCTTCGACAGGTCGAGGATGTCGCTGATCAGGTTCAGCAGGTCGGTGCCTGCGGCGTGGATGGTCTTGGCGAACTCGACCTGGCGCCCGCTGAGGTTGGCGTCCGGGTTCTCGGCCAGCTGCTGGCCGAGGATCAGGATCGAGTTCAGCGGCGTGCGCAGCTCGTGCGACATGTTGGCCAGGAACTCGGACTTGTAGCGCGAGGTGAGCGCGAGCTCGGCCGCCTTCTCCTCCAGCTCGCGGCGCGCCTGCTCGATCTGCTGGTTCTTCTGCTCCACTTCGGCCTTCTGCTCGGCGAGCAGCTGCGCCTTGAGCGCGATCTCATCGTTGGTCTGCTGCAGCTCGCGCTGCTGCGACTGCAGCTCGCTGGCCAGCTGCTGCGACTGCGACAGCAGCCGCTCGGTGCGCATCGTCGACTCGATGGTGTTGAGCACGATGCCGATGCTGCCGGAGAGTTGCTCGAGGAAGATCCGCTGCGACGGCGTGAACCCGGACAGCGACGCGAGCTCCAGCACCGCCTTGACCTGCTTCTCGAACAGCACCGGCAGCACGATCACGTTCCGGGGCGCGGCGTTGAGCAGTCCCGATTCGATCTGCATGGCGCCGGCGGGGACGTCCTCGACCAGGATCAGCCGCCCCTCGGCCGCGCATTGCCCCACCAGGCCCTCGCCGAAGGCGAGCGTGACCGGGTTCGGCGCGCCGGGCGCGTCGGCGTAGCGGGCCAGCTGGCGCAGCTGCGGGTCGCGGCCGGCGTCGTGCGCCTCGACCACGTAGATCAGGCCCTGCTGCGCGTTGACCAGCGGCGCCAGCTCCGACAGCAGCATCTGGCCGAGCGTGAGCAGGTCGCGCTGGCCCTGCATCATGCCACTGAACTTGGCCAGGTTGGTCTTCAGCCAGTCCTGCTCGCTGTTGCTTTCGGTGGTCGCGCGCAGGGTGCCGATCATCAGGTTCATGTTGTCCTTGAGGTCGGCGAGCTCGCCGCGGACATCGACCGTGATCGAGCGGGTGAGGTCGCCCTGGGTCACCGCGGTGGCGACCTCGGCGATGGCGCGCACCTGGGTGGTGAGGTTGGCGGCGAGCTGGTTGACGTTGGCGGTGAGGTTCTTCCAGATGCCCGCGGTGCCGGGCACGTTGGCCTGGCCGCCCAGGCGGCCCTCGACGCCGACCTCGCGCGCGACCGTGGTCACCTGGTCGGCGAAGATCGCCAGCGTGTCGGTCATGCCGTTGATGGTGTCGGCGAGCTCGGCGATCTCGCCCTTGGCCTCCACCGTCAGCTTCTGCTGCAGGTCGCCGGTCGCGACCGCGGTCACCACCTTGGCGATGCCGCGCACCTGGGTGGTGAGGTTGGTCGCCATCGAGTTGACGTTGTCGGTGAGGTCCTTCCAGGTGCCGGCCACGCCGGGCACCTGCGCCTGGCCGCCGAGCTTGCCTTCGGTGCCCACCTCGCGCGCCACGCGGGTGACCTCGGCGGCGAAGCCGTTGAGCTGGTCGACCATCGTGTTGAGCGTGTCCTTGAGCTGCAGGATCTCGCCCTTGACGTCGACAGCGATCTTGCGCGACAGGTCGCCCTTGGCGACGGCCGTCGCCACCTCGGCGATGTTGCGCACCTGGGTGGTGAGGTTGGTCGCCATCGAGTTGACGTTGTCGGTGAGGTCCTTCCAGGTGCCGGCGACGCCCGGCACCTGCGCCTGGCCGCCGAGCTTGCCTTCGGTGCCGACCTCGCGCGCGACGCGCGTCACCTCGGCCGCGAAGCCGTTCAACTGGTCGACCATCGTGTTGATGGTGTCCTTGAGCTGCAGGATCTCGCCGCGCGCGTCGACCGCGATCTTACGCGACAGGTCGCCTCGGGCCACGGCCGTCGTCACCTCGGCGATGTTGCGCACCTGGGTGGTCAGGTTGGTCGCCATCGAGTTGACGTTGTCGGTGAGGTCCTTCCAGGTGCCGGCGACGCCGGGCACCTGCGCCTGGCCGCCGAGCTTGCCTTCGGTGCCCACCTCGCGCGCGACGCGCGTGACCTCCGCGGCGAAGCCGTTGAGCTGGTCGACCATCGTGTTGATGGTGTCCTTGAGCTGCAGGATCTCGCCCTGCGCATCGACCGCGATCTTGCGCGACAGGTCGCCCTTGGCGACCGCGGTGGTGACCTCGGCGATGTTGCGCACCTGGCTGGTGAGGTTGGAGGCCATCGCGTTGACCGAGTCGGTCAGGTCGGCCCAGGTGCCGTCGACGCCGGGCACCTGCGCCTGGCCGCCGAGCTTGCCCTCGGTGCCGACCTCGCGCGCGACGCGCGTGACCTCCGCGGCGAAGCTGTTGAGCTGGTCGACCATCGTGTTGATGGTGTCCTTGAGCTCGGCGATCTCGCCGCGCACGTCCACCGTGATCTTGCGCGACAGGTCGCCGCGCGCCACGGCCGTCGTCACCTCGGCGATGTTGCGCACCTGGCTGGTCAGGTTGGACGCCATCGAGTTGACGTGGTCGGTGAGGTCCTTCCAGGTGCCGGCGACATCGGGCACCTGGGCCTGGCCGCCGAGCTTGCCCTCGGTGCCGACCTCGCGCGCCACGCGCGTGACTTCGGCGGCGAAGCCGTTGAGCTGGTCGACCATCGTGTTGATGGTGTCCTTGAGCTGCAGGATCTCGCCGCGCGCGTCGACCGCGATCTTGCGCGACAGGTCGCCGCGCGCAACGGCCGTCGTCACCTCGGCGATGTTACGCACCTGGCTGGTCAGGTTGGACGCCATCGCGTTGACCGAGTCGGTGAGGTCCTTCCAGGTGCCGGCGACGCCGGGCACCACCGCCTGGCCGCCGAGCTTGCCGTCGGTGCCGACCTCGCGCGCCACGCGTGTGACCTCGGACGCGAAGCCACGCAGCTGGTCCACCATCGTGTTGATGGCTTCCTTGAGCTGCAGGATCTCGCCGCGCACGTCCACCGTGATCTTGCGCGACAGGTCGCCGTTGGCCACCGCGATGGTCACCTCGGAGATGTTGCGCACCTGCGCGGTGAGGTTGGAGGCCATCTGGTTGACCGACTCGGTGAGCTCCTTCCACACGCCGGACACGCCCGCCACGTTGGCCTGGCCGCCCAGGCGGCCCGCGGTGCCGACCTCGAGCGCGACGCGCGTGACCTCCGAGCTGAACTCGCCCATCTGCTCGATCATGCGGTTGACGATCATCGCCGAGCGCATGAACTCGCCCTGCAGCGGGCGGCCATCGGCTTCCAGCGGCACGCTGCGGGTGAGGTCGCCCTTGGCGACGCCGGCGATGGCCTCGGTGATCGTGGCGACCGGGCGCACCAGGTCGTCGACCAGTTCGTTGACCGAGTCCTCCATGTCGCCCCAGCAACCCTTGCGGTTGGGCAGGGCGATGCGCTGCCGGGTCAGGCCTTCGCGGCCGACCTTCTGGCCCACGCGCGCCAGTTCCTGCGCGAGCGCGCGGTTGCCGCGCACCACGTCGTTGAACGCATCGGCCAGCCGGCCTTCCAGTCCCTCCCAGTGGCCCGGCAGCTCGACCGCGAAGTCCCCCTGGGCCACCGCCTGCATCGCCGAAAGCATCCGCCGCATGGGCTCGTCGCCACCGTCCGCGCTCGCGCGTTCGCGAAGCGGACGACGCTTCGCTTCCGTTGCCTCAGTCATCACATGCCCCCTGCCTGCGGATGGCCGATCGACCGCGAACGATACGAACGCGCCCGTGACGGCGACGTTCACGGCGCCGTCACCTGCGGCGGGGCCGGGCGCCGCCGAAGCGCGGCGCCGTCAGGCCCGGTAGGCCGCGCGCAGCAGCTCGTGGAAGTGGTGCACGCCGCTCTCGCGCAGCGGGTTCAGGCGCCCGGCGACGTACGAGCCGGAGGCCAGGCCGCGCTGCACGTCCTCGCAGATGCGCAGGTCCTCGAGCTGCACCTCGTCGCTGAACGCGCGGTCGGCGTCGCGGCGCGCGCGCGCCTGGCCGGAGTCGCCGGCCGGGTAGTAGAAGTCGAACTCGACCCGGCAACGGTCGACGCCCACCGGCACCACGCGGTTGGTCTGCAGGCGACCGGGCAGGATGTTGAGCATCGTGTTGGGCCACAGCCAGTAGTACAGCGCGTCGCCGTTGCCGTAGAGCGCCGGGTCGCTCTCCAGCGGGCTCCATTGCAGCGAATGCCACTGCGCGAGCTCGGTGGCGTAGCTGCGGTAGTCGAGCATGCGGTTGAGCGCCGGATGCACGTGCGGCAGGTGATAGCCCTCGAGGTAGTTGTCGACGTAGGCCTTCCAGTTGCAGGCGATGTCGTAGCCCACGTGCTGGTGGTGGCCGTAGGCATCGAGTCCGCGCCCGGGCCCGAGCCGCGCATCGATGCCGGCGACCAGCGCCTCGAACGGCGGCGGATCGTCGCCGCTGCAGGCGAACACCAGGCCCTGCCAGGTGCGCGCCTGCAGTCGCGGCAGGCGGACGTCGGCCACGTCGAAGCCTTCCACGCCGCCCATTTCGGGCGCGGACTTCAAGGCGCCGTCGAGGCCGTAGGTCCAGCCGTGGTAGCGGCAGCGCAGCGACCTGGCCGCCAGCCCGTCACATTGCGCGATCGGCCCGGCGCGGTGGCGGCAGACGTTGTGCAGCACGCGGATCTCGCCAGGCCCGCCCTCGCCGTCGTCGCCGCGCACGGCGACGACCGGCAGTCCCGCGAGATCCGCCACCACGTGGTCGCCGGGATCGCGCAGGCGCGAGACGTGCGCCACCAGCTGCCAGCCGCGATCGAACACCGCGGCGCGGTCGCGCGCCGCCATCGCCGGATCACAGTAGAAGCGCGCGGGCAGCGCGGTGGCGCGACCGGGCGGCTGCGCGGCGAGGTCGGCATCGACGGGAGCGGCATCCATCGGGAGAGTATGCCGCGCGTGGCGGGGAAGACCTACGTGCCGCCGATCCGATGCTGGTAGACCAGCTTGCCGCCCATCCACCCGGCCGCGCCGAGGCACAGGAATCCCGCGATGCTCGCCGCCACCGCCGGCCAGGGCGGCGCGACCAGCGTGGTGCCGCGCAGCCGCAGCAGCAGGCTCGCGGCGTAGAGCACCCACGCCACCATCGCCAGCAGCATGTGCCGGCGCGCATCGGCGAGCGCGGGACTGCCTTCGGCGATGCGCGCGAACTCGAACAGTCCCGCCCCCATCGCCGCCAGCGCGACCAGCGTGCCGATCACCAGCAGCACGCCGGCCAGCCACCAGGCCGGTTGTCCCAGCCACAGGCTCGCGATGTCTGCGGCGGTGGCCAGCGACCAGCAGGCCACCGGGAAGTGCACCAGCGCCGGATGCAGGGGATGGCGGTTCGCCACGGCCGCGTTCCTTCGTGCTACAGCGACAACGCCGCGCTGAGCAGGGTGAGGAACCCGACCACGGCCAGGCCCGCGTGCACGAACACCACCGCCTTCGGCGCGACCTGCCTGCGCAGGTGCAGCGAGGCGAGGTAGAAGCCGCCCAGCGCGGCGAGCACCAGGATCCCGAGCGCGGCGGTCACGCGTCCCGCGCCCTGGCCCTGCAGCACGATGACGATCAGCAGCACCAGCCCGGTCGCGCCGAGCAGCGCGTGCAGGATCGAGATCGCCCACGGGGCGAGCTTGCCGCGCAGGACGCTGGAGGCGAGCACCAGCCCGCCGAGGGCGGCCACGGCGAAGACGATGAGTGCGTAGGTCAGCATGGCGGGTTCTCCTGTGGGATGTCTTCCAGCCGCGCCATCACCGCCTCGGTCATGCGCGCGCAGCGTGGACCGAGGAACGGGAAGGCGTCGGCAAGGGTGGCGGACAGCGAATCCTGCAGCGCGGCGCGCAGCAGGCGGCGCGCGCGATGCAGGCGGGTCTTCACCGTCTCGGGGCGGATGCCCAGCGCGGTGGCGGTCTCATCGATCGGGCAGCCTTCGACGTCGCGCATGATGAACACGATGCGGAAGGCCTCGGGCAGCGCGTCGATCGCCTCCTCGAGCAGGCGCCGGACCTGCCCGCGCGCGGCCGCCGCCGCGGGATCCTCGCTGCCGAAGCGCGACGGGAACGCCACCACGCGATGGTCCTGCAGCTGCGATTCCGTGATCGCGTCGATGTCGACGCTGGGGCGTCGCTGGCGCAGCCGGCCGTAGGCCTCGTTGAGCACGATCCGGGTCAGCCAGGTCGCGGGCGAGGCCTCGTCGCGGAAGGTGGACAGCTTGGCGAAGGCGTGGGTGTAGGCCTCCTGCACCACGTCCTCGGCCTCGGCGTCGTCGCGGACCACGCCGCGCGCGATCCGGAACAGGCGCTGGTTGCAGCGCTGCATGAGATGGCGGAAGGCCTCGCGGTGGCCCTGCCGGGCCAACCCGACCAGTTCCGCGTCCTGCAGCGTGGCGTAGGCGATGGTGTCGACTTTGGCGGAACGGGTCATGGCGCCTCCTTCCCCCGATCCGATGCGGCAGTGCGCGGAAGGTTCCCGCCGCTGCCTGGGAGGCCGGGCCGCGCACGGGCGGCCCGGCGGCCGGGGCTATCCGTCGCTGGGCTTCGGCTTCGCCGCGGCGCCCGGCGCGGGCGCCGGGACCTGCCAGCCGCACGACTGCCCCTCGTTGGCCTGCTTCAGCCATGCCTGCAGCGGGGCGAAGTATTCCAGCAAGGGCGCGGCGTCGAGCTTCTCGCTGCCGGTGAGCTCGGCCATGGTCTTCTGCCACGGCTGGCTCGCGCCCTTGTCGAGCATCGCCCAGAACTTCTGGCCGGCGACCTTGTTGCCGTAGAAGCTGCACTCGTACAGCGGGCCCTTGTAGCCGGCCGCGTCGCACAGCGCCTTGTAGAACTGGAACTGCAGGATGTGCGCCAGGAAGTAGCGCGTGTACGGCGTGTTGGCCGGCACGTGGTACTTCGCGCCCGGGTCGAAGAACTGCTCGCCGCGCGGCGCGACCGGCGCCACGCCCTGGTAGCGGGCCTTGAGCCGCCACCAGGCCTTGTTGTAGTCGGCCGGCTTGATCGAGCCGTCGAACACGCCCCAGCGCCAGCGGTCGATCATCAGCCCGAACGGCAGGAACGCCACCTTCGACAGCGCCATCCGCATCTGCGAGTTGATCAGCGCGTCCTGGCCCTGCTGCTGCTCGCCGGCCAGGCCGATCGAATGCAGGTAGCGCGGCGTCATCGCCAGCACGATGGTGTCGCCGATGGCCTCGTGGAAGCCGTCGTTGGCGCCGGACTGGAACAGCGGCGGCTGCCCGTTGTAGGCCAGGTAGTAATAGACGTGGCCGAGCTCGTGGTAGAGCGTGGTGAAGGATTCCTCGTCGGGCTTGATGCACATCTTGGTGCGCACGTCGCCCGCCATGTCCATGTCCCAGGCGCTGGCGTGGCAGACCACGTCGCGGTCGCGCGGCTTGATGAACTGAGACTTGTCCCAGTAGCTGGCCGGCAGCTTCGGCATGCCCAGCGAGACGTAGAAGTCCTGCGCGCGCGCGGCCATCTTCTTCGCCATCTCCAGCTGCGCGGCGCGCGCGACCTCGACCCGGCCGTCGGTGTCGAGCAGCACGTTCTGCTTCACCAGCATGTCGTTGAGGGTTGTCTCGTACTGCTTCTTCAGCGCGCCGGTGACGTCGAGGCTGCCGGCGCCGGGGTAGGGCTCGAGCAGGTCCCAGAGGTTGCTCCAGTCCTGCTGCCACATGTTGCCCATCAGGTGCGCGGGCAGCATGCCGTCGACCGAGCCTTCGCCCGGGTACTTCGATTCCAGCCGCGTGCGCGTGTAGCAGTGCAGCTGGTCGTAGAGCGGCTTGACCTGGTTCCAGAGGCGGTCGGTCTCGGGGCCGACCTGGGTCGGCGGCATGTCGTAGCCCGAGCGCCACAGCTCGCCGGCGTCGGCGTAGCCCATGTCGCGCGCGCCCTGGTTGACCAGTTCGACGAAGCGCGCGTAGTCCTTGCGCATCGGCCGTGCGATCGAGTGCCAGCCGTTCCAGGCGTCGAGCTGGTCGTCGTAGTCGCGGTCGCTGCGCAGCACGTCTTCGAGCTCGCCGAGCTGGCGGCAATCCTGGGCGTCGCCGTCCTTGCGGCAGTAGGTGCCGGCGCCGTACGCGCCTTCGAGCTCGGTGGCGATGCGCGTGAGCTCGGCGAGCTTCTCCGGGTCCTTCGGCGGCGGCATCGCGGTGCCGATCTTGAGCAGGTTGATCGCGCGCGCGGTCTGCGGCGACATGTCGCGCCCCTCGAAGCGCCGGGCCTGCTCCAGCCAGCGGTTGAGCTGGGTCAGGAAGCGCTCGTTGGACTTCGCCGCGATCAGCTTGCTGTCGTCGGTGATGTAGGTGTTGGAGATCCACTGCGCGGCGGTCATCTCCGGGTACAGCGCGCGGTACTCGCGGTTTACGCGGTCGATGAACTGGTCGGCGGTCTCGTCCCTGGGCACGGCCGGCCCGGGCGAGGGCTCGCGCTTGCAGGCGGAGAGCGAGCATCCCGCGACGAGCAGGACGAGCAGCAGCTGGCGAAAGGTCACGGAGCTTCCCGGGGCCGTGGCGGAAGCCCGCAGGCTAGTGTGCGGCCGCCGGGGTCGCAAGCGGCGGGCGGCGAGGGCGGACGCCCCGCCATGGCCGACGGGTCAGTGCGCGCGCCGCGCCGCCCGTTGCGGCAGCGCCGCCACCAGCAGCGCCACCATCGCCAGCAGCACGAGGCTGGCGGCATAGCGGCTGAGCTCGAGGCCGCCCTGCTGCACCGGCTTGTCGAGCAGGTCGCCGACCACCGCGCCCAGCGGCCGGGTCAGGACGAACGCCGACCAGAACAGCCCGGCACGCGGGAGCGACGTCCTGGGGTGCGCCAGGCCGACGAGCAGCAGCAGCGCCCCGAACACCATCGCGCTGCCGGCATAACCGAACCCGGCGGAATCGGCGGTCCAGTCCCCGAGCGCGGTGCCCAGGGTCTGCGACACCAGGATCGTCGCCCAGTAGAACGACTCGGCCCTGGGCGAATCGATGCTGCCGATGTCGACCGTGCCGGTGCCACGCTTCCACAGCGCGAGCGTGGCGAGCAGCGCAAGCGCGAGCAGCGTGCTGCCGCCGGCATAGCCGATCCCGAGCGAGCGGTCGACCAGGTCCGCGAGCGTGGTGCCGGCGGTCGTGGACGCGATCACCGCGGCCCAGTACGGGAACGGATGGAAGCGGCGGGCGCCGACCTGCACCACGACCGCGGCGACGAGGAGCGCCAGGAAGATCGCGCTGCCGGCCGCGTACCCCAGCTGCATCGACATCGTGGCCGCATCGCCGCCGGTTTCGCCCAGGGTGGTGGCCAGCACCTTGATGACCCAGAAACCGAGGGTGGCTTCCGGGACCTTGGCGAAGGCGTTGCCGTTCACGGCCGTGCGCGCTCGCAGCGGCGCAGCAGGTCGAGTTGCGGGTCGTAGAGGCGGGTCCGGACCCGGAACATGCCGAGGATGGTGGGGAACAGGTTGTCGTGGCTGGCGGGCCCTTGCGCAATCTGCCGCACGCAGGCGAGGTCGAGGCCCTGCCGGCGCGCGAAGCCGGGCGAGAACCACATCACCATCGGCACGTGCGTCTGCTGGCTGGGCGCGATCGCGTGCGGGACGCCGTGCAGGAACAGGCCGTTCTCGCCCAGCGATTCGCCGTGGTCGGAGACGTAGACCAGCGCGGTGTCGTAGCCGGGCTCGTCCTTCAGCATTTCGATCGTGCGCGCGAGGACGTGGTCGGTGTAGAGCACCGCGTTGTCGTAGCTGTTGACGATCCGCTGGCGGCTGCAGTCGCCGAGCTGCTCGGTGTCGCAGGTGGGCGTGAAGCGGCGGAACGCCGGCGGATAGCGCTGGTAGTACGCCGGGCCATGGTTGCCGAGCTGGTGCAGGACGACGATGCGGTCGCGGCCGTCGGGCACGATCCGCGCCTGCAGTCCGGACAGCAGGATCTCGTCGAAGCATCGCTTGCCGTTGCACAGCGCCGGATCGGTGGCATCGGCCATCGATTCGAATTCCAGGCCGTCGCATACGCGCTTGCAACCGGACTGGTTGTCGCGCCACAGCACCTGCACGCCGGCGCGCTGCAGCACGTGCAGCAGCGACTGGTGGCCGCGGATCCTGGCCTCGTCGTAGGCGTGGCGGCCGTAGGGCGAGAACAGGCAGGGCACGGAGACCTCGGTGCTGGTGCCGCACGAGCTGGTGTCCGGGAAGTTGACGACGTCCGGCATCGCCGCCAGCCGCGGGGTGGTCTGGCGGAGGTAGCCGTCCAGCCCCCAGTTCTGCGCGCGCACGGTTTCGCCGAGCACGAACACCAGCAGGCGCGGTCGCGCGCCGGCGGCGCGCGGCGCCTCGCGGGCGTCCTCGCCGATCGGCAGCAGCGGCCTGGCCGGGCCCGGCGGGCTGGCGAACAGCACCCTCGACAGCGACACCACGTAGTTGGACGGCGTGACCAGGTAGCGCACCTCGCGATGGTTGCGCGCGAGCGCCGACAGGTCCTGGAAGGCGGACAGCGCGCCGCCCGCGGCCAGGACCAGCATGCCGGCGAGGAAGGCCAGCCGGATCCACAGCGCGCGCAGCAGCGGGCGCCGGCGCAGGCGCAGCCGCCACAGCACCGCGATCGGCAGCACGGCCAGCCCGAGCAGCGACGGGACGAGCGCGGGCACGAGCAGCTCGCCGGCTTCCCTGGGATCGGTCTCCAGGACGTTGCGGATCATGTCCGGGTCCAGGTACACCTTGTAGGTGCCCATGTAGTAGGCCGCGAACGCGGTCGCGGCGAACAGCACGGTGAGCAGCGGCCTGGCCGTCCAGCGCGTCAGCACCAGCCCGAGCAGGAACGCGTGCAGCGCGGTGGCGAAGACGAACACCGCCACCAGCAGCCCGGCATGCGCGTGCAGGTCCGCCACCAGCACGTGCCACAGCTCGTAGTTGCAGGCCGCGGTGAAGAACACGCTGGCGAGCAGCGCCAGGGCCTCGGTCGACACCGTGGGGCGCAGCCGCAGCCAGCGGGCGATGCCGGACGAGGCAGGCTGCGCGATCGCCGTGGTCGCCATCAGGGGCTCCACATCGCGGGCATGGCGGCATCCCGCGCCGTCGCCACGCCGGGTGCGCGCATGGACATCGCCCGGTGCAACGACAGCGCCACCAGCCAGCAGATCGCCACCGTCCAGACATCGTGCGAGGCGAAATGCGCGCCACGCAGTTGCTGGGAGACGCCGAACACCGCGCCCGCGCCCAGCCCCACCGCCAGCCCGCGCCAGCGCCAGCGCGGCCGGGTGCGGCCGAAGAAGAAGAACAGCGCGAGCCAGGCATAGCCCGCGCTGGCGTGGCCGGCCGGGAAGCAGCGGCCCTGCGGCGCCTGCGGAGGCAGCGCGGCGAGCAGGTCGTGGTAGCTGCGGGTGCCGCCGAAGCCGACCAGGTCCCAGGGGCAGTCGACGTGCGTCCACGACTTCATCCACGCCACGATCGCGGTCGACAGCAGCACCGACAGCGCGAGGTACAGCAGCGGCATGCGCCAGGACCGCCATGCCGGCCGCCGCCAGGCGACGATCGCGCACGCGACCACGCACAGCCATGCCAGCGTGCTCAGGCGCTTGCCGCCCTCGTGGACCAGCGTGCGGGTGACGAAGCCGTCCTGCAGCGCCCAGCGCC
>DATLJE010000019.1:0-42445 GCA_035539095.1 Luteimonas sp. | reverse complement strand
GTCACCGAGATGCCGTAGCCGTAGGACAGGGTCTGCTTGGTGGTGCCGCTCCAGCGCGAGGGCGGCGGGAACAGGCCCGACGCCTCGCCGGGGAAGCCGCTGTGGGTGCTCTGCCCGTAGCCGAAGCGGCGCAGGAAGTCGTAGAACTCGCGGTCGCCGAGCTTGGCGACGATCTTCGCCGCGCCGACGTTGGAGCTCTTGGTGATCACGCCGGTGACGGTGAGCACGCCGTGGTTGCTGGTGTCGGTGGTGCGGTAGCGGCCGTTGGGGATCCAGCCGGGGTTGGTGTCGATCAGCGTGCCGGGCGTGACCACGCCCTTCTCCAGCGCCGCGGCGACGGTCAGCGGCTTCATCGTCGAGCCCGGCTCGATCAGGTCGGTCACCGCGCGGTTGCGGTGCGCGTCGCGCTTGCCGGCTTCCACCGCGTTGGGGTTGAACGACGGCAGGTTGGCCATCGCCAGCACCTCGCCGGTGCTGATGTCCAGCACCACCGCCGAGGCGCTGCTGCCGCCGCTTTCGAGCAGCGCGTGCTTGAGCTCGCGGTAGGTCAGGTACTGGATGCGGCGGTCGATGCTGAGCGTGAGGTCCTTGCCCGGCACCGCGGCGCGCACCAGGTCGACGTTCTCGACGATGCGGCCGCGGCGGTCGCGGATCACCTTCTCCGCGCCCGGCTTGCCGCGCAGCCATTCGTCGAAGGCCAGCTCGATGCCCTCCTGGCCCTGGTCGTCGATGTTGGTGAACCCGAGGATGTGCGCCATCGCCTCGCCCTGCGGGTAGAAGCGGCGGTATTCGCGCTGCGAGAACACGCCCGGGATGTTGAGCGCCAGCACCCTGCGCGCCGCCGCCGGGCTGATGCGGCGGTGGCCGGGGATGTACATGAACTCCTTGTCCGCGCGCTGGGAGACGTAGCGCGTCAGGTAGTCCAGCGGCAGGTCGGTGGCCTTGGCCAGCTCCGGCAGGCGGTCGGGGTACTTGCTCAGCTCCTGCGGGTTGGCCCACAGGGACGCGACCGGCGTCGACACCGCCAGCGGCTCGCCGTTGCGGTCGGTGATCATGCCGCGCGAGGTCGGGATCGGGATCT
This sequence comes from Luteimonas sp., assembly GCA_035539095.1. Taxonomy (GTDB): domain Bacteria; phylum Pseudomonadota; class Gammaproteobacteria; order Xanthomonadales; family Xanthomonadaceae; genus Luteimonas. The sequence goes on along the minus strand of DATLJE010000019.1, from coordinate 41,364 downwards.
CGCGCAGGATCCTGGCGTCGGCCTTCTTCTGGTAGAAGGCGTTGTCGACCAGCTGCAGGTCCGCCGCGCGCACCACCAGCGCCGCCGCGCACAGCGCGAGCGTGCCGGCGACCAGCTTGAGCCGCCCGCGCAGGTTGAACTGCGCGCGGTTGCGGCGAGGCCGCGATTCCGGGTTCTGGAGCCTGGCGCCGAACAGCGAGCGCAGGCGCGCGAACCCGCCTTCGCGCCTTTGCGAATCCCGCCCCCCCATCCCCGCATCCCGGCCCCTCATGGCCGGATCACCACGATGTCGGCGGTCTCGGGGAACTTCATCCCCAAGCGCGTGCGCGCGACCTGGTCGATGCGGTTGGCCTCGGCCCAGGTGGCCTGCTCGAGCTGCAGGCGCCCGAAGTCGATGTTGAGCTCGTCGCGCGCGCGCTCGAGCCGGGTCAGCTGCACGAACAGCTGCCGGTGCTCGTGGCGCGCATCGACCACGCCGATCGCGGTGACGACGTTGGCGATCACCAGGACGGCGACGAGGAAGCGGGTCACGGGGCGGCCCCCAGCTTCTCGGCCACCCGCAGCACCGCGCTGCGCGCGCGCGGGTTGGCGGTGACTTCCGCGGCGTCGGCCTTCCTCGCGTCGCCGATCGCGCGCAGCACCGGCACGAAGCCCTGCGCTTCCGGCAGCCGGCGGTTGCCGGCCGGGGCTTTGGCGTGGCGGGCGATGAAGCGCTTGGCGATGCGGTCTTCCAGCGAGTGGAAGCTGATCACCGCGAGCCTGCCGCCGGGCCGGAGCGCGGCCAGCGCGGCGTCGAGCCCGGCCTCCAGGTCCGCGAGCTCGCGGTTGACGTGGATGCGGATGGCCTGGAACGAGCGCGTGGCCGGATGGATCTCGTGGCGCCCGGCCTTCGGGCGCGGCATCACCGAGGCGATCAGCTCGGCCAGCTGCGCGGTGCGCACCAGCGGCTCCTGCGCGCGGCGCGCGACGATCGCGCGCGCGATGCGGCGGCTCATGCGCTCCTCGCCGTAGGTCCACAGCACGTCGGCGATCTCGGCCTCCGGCGCGCGCGCGAGCCACTGCGCCGCGCTTTCGCCGGCATCGGGATCCATGCGCATGTCGAGCGGGCCGTCCTTGCCGAAGCTGAAGCCGCGCTCGGCGACGTCGAGCTGCGGCGAGGACACGCCGAGGTCGAACAGCACGCCGTCGAGTCCCGGCTGCGCCGCGTCCCAGCGCGCGAGGTCGGCGAAGCTGCCGCGACGGATCGCCACGCGCGGGTCCGGGCCGAACTCGCGTTCGGCGACCAGGATCGCTTCGGGGTCCTTGTCCATCAGCAGCAACCGTCCTCTCGTGCCCAGGCGCTGCAGCACGCCACGCGCGTGGCCGCCGCGCCCGAACGTGCCGTCCAGATACGTCCCGTCCTCCATCACCTGCAGCCCGTCCATGACCTGCGCGAACATCACCGGCAGATGCGCCGCGGGAAGGTGGGCGGACCGGGGATCCGCGCCACCGCCCGTCACAACTGCAAATCGAGCAGGTCCTCGCCCAGGTCGGCATCGCCAAGCGTCTGCCGGATCTGCGCGAGGTGCGCCTGCTCGCTCCAAAGCTCGAACTTGTCGCCCATGCCCACCAGCACGGCCTTCTTCTCGATGCCGATCGCGTTGCGATGGCTGGCGGGGATGCCGATGCGGCCGCTGCCGTCGGGCTCGACGAAGGTCGCCGCGCCCACCAGCTTCAGCTGCAGGTTGCGGCTGACGCTGCGAGTGCGCGGCAGCCGGTTGACCTGGTCGCGCACGCCCTCCCAGACCGACTGCGGGTACAGGTAGAGGCAGCCGGACTCGAAGGGGTTGTAGGTGATGACCAGGCGGTTGCCGCACTCGCGGGCCACGACGTCGCGGTGGCCGGTCGGGATCGCCAGCCGGCCCTTGTCGTCGATGGTGATGGCGGTCTCACCCTGGAACACGGCAACCCTGGTCCGATCATGTCCGTCTTCGGGCGGACTTCAGCGCTGGAAAACCACGATTCTCCCGGTTTTCCCACGAGTCGCCACCTTAGGAGCGCCCCCCAGGGTTGTCAACAGGTTTGGAGGAGGAAATTCGCCAGTACCGTCAATGACTTGCGCGATACTTGAGAGACTTGTTCAAGCTTTATCCACAAGCGGCTGATTCGTCTCAAATTTTGAGAATTGGGCCCTTGGTCGCAATCTGAACGAGGTCTTGACCTTGCTGAAGGAGGCGGGCGCGGTTGGTGGGTTGCGGGCGGTGGAGTGCGCATTGTCCCGGAGGTGGGCCCAATTGGCTTGATCGCTGGTTATTGTTCTGCCGGCTGCGGAACGCGCCATCGACGACTGTCGGCGCGGCTTGCGGTTGCGATCCTGCAGGAGCGGCGGAAGCCGCGAGGCTTTCGCCGGTCGGGACGGTCGCGGCTTTCGTCGCCCGGCAAGCCTCGCCCTACCCGGCTCCACCCGTACGCGGGAGGGCCCGCGCCCTGCGGGAGACGCGCCTCGCAACTGGGGCGATTCGATGCACGGCTTCGGATGGGGCGACGCGGCGTCGCCCCCACCCAGCCTCCCCCGCAAAGCGGGGAGGAATGTTCGTGCCGTGCGAGGGTGCAATCCGGAACTCGCGCGATTGGACGCGGCTTCGGGTGGGGCGACGCGGCGTCGCCCCCGCCCAGCCTCCCCCGCAAAGCGGGGAGGAGTGTTCGTGCCGTGCGATGGTGCAATCCGGAACTCGCGCGATTGGACGCGGCTTCGGGTGGGGCGACGCGGCGTCGCCCCACCCAGCCTCCCCCGCAAGCGGGGGAGGGGTGTTCGTGCCGTGCGGGAGACGCCTCGAAGACAGACGTAGCAGCGTGGCTGGCTGGTGGCTTCGGACGCTTCGGTTTTCTGGGGCGGAGCCGGCCGTAAGCCGGGTTCTGTCTTGGACAGTCATTCCTCTAGGCGCCGCGTCGCCGCGACGCTCGAGCAGCCTACCCGGACCCGACGCGGGCAACGTCAAGAGGTCCCTATTTGGCCTTGCTCCCGGTGGGGTTTGCCGTGCCGGCCTGTTGCCAGGCTCGCGGTGCGCTCTTACCGCACCATTTCACCCTTGCCACGCGCTCCGAAAAGCCGTTCGGCGGTTTCTTTCTGTTGCACTTTCCGTCGGCTCGCGCCGCCCAGGCGTTACCTGGCACCGTGCCCTGTGGAGCCCGGACTTTCCTCGGCATGCTTGCGCATGACGCGACTGCCTGGCCGACTCCGCCGCGGGCATTGTCGCACGGCGGCGGGGGGCGTCGCGCCGCGGGCAGGTGCGCAGGCGCGGCCACCGGCCTGTCTGCTTCTTCTTGCTGTCATTCCGAGCGCAGCGAGGAATCCGGGCCGCGACGCAGGGGCGGATTCCTCGCTGCGCTCGGAATGACACGTCCGGGATGCGAACCGCCACGCATGTCGCGTGCGGCGCAGGGTGCCTGCTCAAGCACGGGTTGCCGCGCCGCAGCCTCGCGCAGCGCTACGCCCCGCCGCCGTACAGCGCCTTGCGCGGCGCGCCGCTGAGCTCGGCGGCCAGCCTGGCCGCGGTGGACGGCGGCAGGTGCTCGCACAGCCTGGCGTACACGCGGCGGCCTTCGGCGATGCGTGCCTGCGCATCGTCGCCGGCGCCCTGCACCAGCAGCACGAACTCGCCCCTGCGCTGGTTGGCGTCGGCGCCGACGCGCGCGTGCAGCTGCGCGAGCGTGCCGTCGAGCACGGTCTCGAACAGCTTGGTCAGCTCGCGCGCGAGCACCGCGGGCCGCTCGGCGCCGAACGCGGTGACGGCGTCGGCCAGCGCTTCCTCGATGCGGTGCGCCGATTCGTAGAACAGCAGCGTGCGCGACTCGGCAGCCAGCGCCGCCAGGCGCGCGCGGCGCGCGCCCGCCTTCGCCGGCAGGAAGCCCTCGAACACGAAGCGGTCGCTCGGCAGCCCCGCCACGCTCAGCGCCGCGACCAGCGCGCTGGGACCGGGCACAGGGCTGACCCGGATCCCGGCCGCGCGCGCCGCGCGCACCAACCTGAATCCCGGATCGCTCACCAGCGGCGTGCCGGCATCCGACACCAGCGCCAGCGATTCGCCGGCCTGCAGGCGCGCGACCAGGCGCCCGGCGATTTCGTCCTCGTTGTGCTCGTGCAGCGCCACCAGCGGCCGTTCGATGCCGAAGTGCGCCAGCAACTGGCGCGTGTGGCGGGTGTCCTCGGCGCAGACCGCGGCGACCGCGCGCAGCGTGTCGAGCGCGCGCGGCGACAGGTCGGCGAGGTTGCCGATCGGGGTGGCGACGACGTGCAGCGTGCCCGTGGCGCCGTTGCCGGCGGCCTGGGGCGGGTGTGCTTCGGGGATTGGCATCCGGTCTCCATGCGCGGCCGGCAACCCCCGGCGAGGGGCGCGCGACCCATGTTCCAGGCACGGAACGGTAGAATCCTAGCCGTTCTCGCTTCCGGACCGGCACCATGCGCCATCCACTGAAAGGGATCTTCGCCGCCGCGCTGCTGGCTGTGCTGGCGGCAGGCTGCTCGACCGTGCGGGTCGCGCCCGGCGCGCCGCAGGCCGAGGCGCCGCAGGACACCGGCGCGCGCAACGCGCACTGGCAGTTCGACGCCGGCAACCGCCCGCCCGCCGAGCGCGACGGCTACCGCCCGCCGCAGCGGCTGGCGGTGCTGCTGCCGCTGAGCGGCGAGCTGGCCACCGCCGGCGCGTCGGTGCGCGACGGCCTGCTCGCCGGCTACTACGGCGAGCACCGCCGCCGCCCCGAGATCCGCTTCTACGACACCGCGGGGACCGGGGGCGGCGCCGTGGCCGCCTACGGCCGCGCGGTCGCCGACGGCGCCGACCAGGTGCTCGGCCCGCTCGGGCGCGAGGGCGTGGACGAGGTGTTCCGCGGCGTGCAGCCGGGCGTGCCGGTGCTGGCGCTCAACCGCGGCACGATCGCGCCGCCGCTCAACAGCGCGAGCTTCTCGCTGGCGCCGGAGGACGACGGCAGCAGCGCCGCCGACTACCTGGCCTCGACCGGCGCCAGGCGCGTGCTGGTGCTGAGTTCCGGCGACGACTATGCGCGTCGCAGCAGCAACGCCTTCTCCACGCAGCTGGCCACGCACGGCGGCACCACGCAGGTGCTGGCGGTGGTGGGCGACAAGCCCGACCTGTCCACCGCGCTGCTCGGCGCGACGCAGGCGCCGGGCGGGATCGATGCGGTGTTCATCGCCCTGCGCGGCGGCCAGGCGCGCGCGGTCGCGCCGCAGCTCGCGGCGGCGGGGCTGTCGACCAAACCGCGCGTGGCGACCTCGCAGTTGCTGTCGGGCACCGGCAAGGCCGAGGAGGACCGTGCGCTCGACGGCATCCGTTTCCCGGCCGAGCGCTGGGGCCTGGCGTCGGTGGCCGGCATCCCGAACGCGGCCGAGACGCAGAAGACGCTGCCCAGCGCGCGCGGTCCGGCCGCCAAGCTGTTCGCGTTCGGCTACGACGCGTGGCTGCTGACCGCCTACCTCGAGCACCTCGCGCTGTCGGCGGACGCCAACGTGCCGGGCGCGACCGGCGTGCTGCGGATCGGCCCGGAAGGCAACGTGCTGCGCACGCCGCTATGGTCCACCTTCAGCAACGGCTACGTGGTCTCGCTGGGCAGCGGCGGTTGACCGACGCGCGCACGCGCGGCGCCGCGATCGAGGCGGCCGCGCGCGAATTTCTCGCCGGGCACGGGCTGCGCGCGGTCGCGGCCAACGCCAGCTACCGCTTCGGCGAGCTCGACCTGGTGATGCTCGACCGCGGCACGCTGGTGTTCGTCGAGGTGCGCTACCGGCGCGACGCGCGCTTCGGCGGCGGCGCGGTCTCGGTCGACGGCAACAAGCGCCGCAAGCTGGTGAAGGCGGCGCAGGCCTTCCTCTGCGCGCACCGGCGCTACGCCGACGCGCCCTGCCGCTTCGACGTGGTCGACGCCAGCGGCGATCCCGCGGCGCCGGCGTTCGCCTGGCTGCGCGACGCGTTCCGCGCCGATGATTGAAGCCGGCGCCGGTGGGTGGACGCCTACAATGGCGCCCGTGGCCCCTTCCCTGCCCGCCCCGCTCGACACCTCGCTGCGCGACCTGCTCGGCGACCGCTGGCTGCGCGGCGGCGACGCCCGCCGCCGCTACGGCGAGGACAGCTCCAAGCGCTGGGCGCCGGCCGATGCGGTCGCGCTTCCCCAGGACCTCGACGAGGTCGTCGCCATCGTGCGCGCCTGCCGCGCGCACCGCGTGCCGGTCGTCGCGCGTGGCGCCGGCACCAGCAGCACCGGCGCGGCGATCCCGTACGCGGGCGGCGTGGTGGTGTCGTTCGAGCGCATGGCGCGCATCCTCGAAGTGCGCGTCGACGACCGCCAGGCGGTGGTGCAGCCGGGCGTGTTGAATGGCGACCTGCAGCGCGCGCTGGCGCCGCACGGGCTGTTCTGGCCGCCAGACCCGGCCAGCGCCGACCAGTGCACGGTCGGCGGCAACATCGCGTGCAACGCCGGCGGCCCGCGCGCGGTGAAGTACGGCGCCACCCGCGACAACGTGCTCGGCCTGGTCGCGGTGACCGGCACGGGAGAGGTCGTGCGCGTCGGCGGCAACACCACCAAGAACGCCACCGGCTACGACCTCACCCGCCTGCTGGTCGGCAGCGAAGGCACGCTGGCGCTGGTGGTGGAGGCCACGCTGAAGCTGGCGCCGCTGCCGACGCGCCGCGCCAGCCTGCGCGCGAGCTACGCCGACGTCGCCAGCGCCGGCGCGGCGGTGGCGCGGATCATGGCGCAGCCGGCGGCGCCGTCGATGCTCGAGTTCATGGACGCGGCCTGCATCCGCCTGGTGCGCGAGGTCGGCGGCGCCGACGTCGCCGATGCCGGCGCGCTGCTGATGATCGAGGCCGACGGCGACGACGAGACCCTGCCGCATGTGGTCGCGGCGCTGGAGCGCGCCGCGCGCGGCGACGGCCTGGTCGAGCTCGCCGCCGCCACCGACCCGGCCGCCAACGAGGCGCTGTGGGCGGCGCGCAAGGCGCTGTCGCCGGCGCTGCGCACGATCGCCGCCGGCAAGATCAACGAGGACGTGGTGGTGCCGGTCTCGCGCATCCCCGCGCTGGTGGCCGGGATCGAGGCGTTGGCGCGCGACGCCGCGCTGCCGATCGTCGCGTTCGGCCACGCCGGCAACGGCAACCTGCACGCCAACATCCTGTTCGACCCGGACGACGCGGCGCAGTCGGCGCGCGCGCACGCCGCGCTGCCGAGGCTGTTCGAACTGACGCTCTCGCTCGGCGGCACGCTCTCGGGCGAGCACGGCGTGGGCGTGGCCAAGCGCGACTTCATGGCGCAGGCGTTCGACGGCGCAACGCTGGGGCTGATGCGGGCGGTGAAGGACGCCTTCGATCCCGACGGCATCCTCAATCCGGGGAAGGTGCTGCCGCCGTGAGCGGCGGCGCGCTGGACGCGCTGCTGCGCGACATCCGCGCCTGCCGCCTCTGCGAGGCGTCGCTGCCGCTCGGGCCGCGCCCGGTGCTGCAGGCCGCAGGCACCGCGCGCATCCTGGTCGCCTCGCAGGCGCCGGGCATGCGCGTGCACGCGACCGGCATTCCGTGGAACGACGCCAGTGGCCGCCGGCTGCGCGAATGGCTGCAGATGGACGACGCCACCTTCTACGACCCGCGCCGGGTCGCGATCGTGCCGACGGGCTTCTGCTATCCCGGCAAGGCCGGCTCCGGCGACGCGCCGCCGCGGCCGGAATGCCGCGCGACCTGGCATCCGCGATTGCTGCCGCTGCTGCCGCAGGTGCGGCTGACGCTGCTGGTGGGCCAGCACGCGCAGGCGTATTTCCTCGGTGCGCGGCGCAAGGCCAGCCTCACCGCCACCATGCGCGCCTGGCGCGACTACCTGCCGGCGCAACTGCCGCTGCCGCATCCGAGCCCGCGCAACGTCGCCTGGTTCAAGGCCAATCCGTGGTTCGAAGGCCAGGTGCTGCCGGCGCTGCGCGAGCGGGTGCACGAGGTGCTGGCTGAGGCGCCGTGAACGCTTGCGAGGGGGATGACGAACCGAGGGGCGCAGACAGCGCCTGATCTCGTGGGAGCGGCTTCAGCCGCGAGCTTTATCGCACTCGCCACTCGCCTGTTGTGGGAGCGACGGAAATCGCGACAGCGTAGTCGGCAACCCGTCGCGACTTCCGTCGCTCCCACGGGCGCGCTCGCGCCATTCTGGCAAGAGCTCGCGGCTGAAGCCGCTCCCACGAGCCGTGACGCAGGCCGCGCTCAGCCGGCGAAGTGCTCGAAGCCCCGCCGCGGCGGCGCCCAGCGGCGGCCATCGCGCTCCAGCGCCGCCACCTCGCCGCCGTCGACGATGCGGCCGATGCGCGACATCGCGACGCCGCAGGCCTCCGCGATCGCCGCGACCTCGTCGCGCCGTCCGCCCGCGGCGGTGAAGCACAGCTCGTAGTCGTCGCCGCCGGCGCACTGCAGGACGCGGCGGCGGTCGGCATCGAACGCCGCCGCCAGCGCCGCCGACACCGGCAGCGCGTCGAGCGCGACCTCCGCGCCGACGCCGCTGGCCGCGCACACATGGCCGAGGTCGGCGAGCAAACCGTCGGACACGTCGATCGCCGCGTGTGCGATGCCCGCCAGCGCGAGGCCGGCCTCGATGCGCGGCGTCGGCCGGTCGAGCCGCGCGCGCAGCGCGGGATCGCGCGCGCCGCCCGCCTGCCATTGCGCCAGCGCGCCGGCGGCGTCGCCGGGCGTGCCGGTCACCCAGACATCGTCGCCGGCGCGTGCGCCGTCGCGGCGCAGCGCCCTGCCCGTCTCGACCAGCCCGTGCGCGGTGACACAAGCCGACAGCGGCCCGCGCGTGGTGTCGCCGCCGACCAGCGCGACGTCGTGCCGCGCGGCCAGCGCGAGGAAGCCATCGAGGAAGGCCTCGACCCAGGCATCGTCCGCATTCGGCAGCGACAGCGACAGCGTGCACCACGCGGGCCGCGCGCCCATCGCGGCGAGGTCGGACAGGTTCACCGCGAGGGCCTTCCAGCCGACGTCGGCCGGGTCGGTGCCGGCGGGGAAATGCACCCCGGCGTTGAGCGCATCCATGGTGACGACCAACTGCCGGCCGGCGGGCATCGCCAGCAGCGCGGCGTCGTCGCCGATGCCGAGCACGACGTCGCCGCGGACGCTCGCGGCGCGCCGGCGGATGCGAGCGATGAGGTCGAATTCCATGGCCTGGGATCAGCGGGCTTGAACGGATGAAACGGGAGAGGCGGCATCCGTCCGCCTGTCATCCCGAGCGCAGCGAGGGATCCGATGTTTCCGCGAGCCGACCCGGATCCCTCGCTACGCTCGGGATGACATATGTGCCTGCCACGACCACCACGCGAGTCCGGCCGGTTCCATTCCGCACGAGCAGCGCTCTGGCCGCGGCGCCGCGCGGCTCAACCGCCGCGCGTGGCCTGCATCTCCAGCGCGCGCCACTGCGCGGCCGCGTGGTCCAGCACGCCGTTGACGTAGGTGTGGCCGTGCTCGGAGCCGAAGCGCTTCACCGCCTTGAGCGCCTCGTCGATGATCACCCGGTAGGGCACGTCGAGGCGGTGCTGCAGCTCGTAGGCCGAGATGCGCAGCATCGCGCGCTCGATCGGGTCGACTTCCTCGATGCCGCGGTCCAGGAACGGCTGCAGCGCGGCGTCGAGCTCGCTGCGGTGCTTCTCGACCCCGCGCACCAGCTCCTCGAAATACTCCAGATCCGCGACCTCGTGCGCCTGCTCGTGGGCGAACTGCGCGATCGCGTTCTTCGCGTCGGCGCCGGAGAGCTGCATCGCGTACACCGCCTGCAGCGCGCGCCGGCGCGAGCGCGAGCGCGCGACCGGGTCGATGCCGTCGCGGCGCGGGTGGTGGTTGCGGCCGCTCACGGCAACTTCCCCGCCAGGCTGGCCATCTCGATCGCCACCAGCGCGCATTCCTCGCCCTTGTTGCCGTGGCTGCCGCCGGCGCGGCGCTCGGCGTCGACCTGGTCGTCGACCGCGAGCACGCCGTTGGCGACCGGCAGGCGGAAGTCGAGCGCGACCCGCATCAGGCCGTCGGCGCAGCGGTCGGCGACGTGCTCGAAGTGGCGGGTGTCGCCGCGCACCACGCAGCCCAGCGCGACGATCGCCGCGTGCGCGCCGCCGCCGGCCAGGCGCGCGGCGGCCACCGGGATCTCCCAGGCGCCGGGCACGCGCACGACGTCGATCGCGTCCTCGCCGACGCCGTGCTCGGCGAAGGTCTTGCGCGCGCCGGCCACCAGCGCGTCGCTGATGCGCGGGTTCCAGCGGCTGGCGATGATCGCGAAGCGCGCGCCTTCGGGTGCGCGCAGGTCGCCTTCGAGGTGGGGCATGCGGGGGGCTTGCGAAAAAGGGCGGACAGTTTACCCCGCCGCCGGCGCCGGATCGCCGCGGGGTCGTGGGAGCCCCCTTGGGCGCGATCGCTTTGGCGCAGGAGCGTCCCTTGGGCGCGATCAGGCTTGACCGGCAAAGCCATCGCGCCCAACGGGCGCTCCTACAGGTATTCGACGACTTCCAGGCCGAAGCCGGCCAGGCCCACCTGCTTGCGCGGCGTGCCCAGCACCCGCAGCTTGCCCAGGCCCAGGTCGGCGAGGATCTGGCTGCCGGCGCCGTTGCGGCGCCACTCGGCCAGCGCGCCGGCGCGCGCGGGCTGCGCCTGCGGCTGCTCGCGCAGGCGCGCCAGCAGGGCGTCGGCGTCCTGCGGCCCGCCCAGCAGCACCAGCGCGCCGCGGCCTTCGCGGTCGATCGTGGCCAGCACGTCGCCGACCAGCGGGCCGAAGTCGGCGCGCCGCCAGTGCAGCGCGTCGGCCAGCGGGTTCTGCATGTGCACGCGCACCAGGGTCGGCACGGCCGGGTCCGGTTCGCCGCGCAGCAGCGCGAAGTGCAGCGCGTGGCCGAGCCGGTCGCGGTAGGTGAACAGCCGGAACGGGCCGTGCGCGGTGTCGATGTCGCGCGCGTCGATCCGCTCGACCGTGTGCTCGGTTTCCAGCCGGTGCCGGATCAGGTCCTCGATCGAGCCGATCTTCAGCCCGTGCTCGCGCGCGAACGCTTCCAGCTGCGGCCGCCGCGCCATGCTGCCGTCGGCGTTGAGGATCTCCACCAGCACGCCGGCCGGCTCCAGCCCGGCGAGCATCGCCAGGTCGCCGGCCGCCTCGGTGTGGCCGGCGCGATTGAGCACGCCGCCCGGCTGCGCGGCGAGCGGGAAGATGTGGCCCGGCTGCGCCAGGTCGCGCGGCTGCGCGTCCGGGCGCACCGCGGTGCGAAGGGTGTGCGCGCGGTCGTAGGCGGAAATGCCGGTGGTCACGCCCTCGGCCGCCTCGATGCTGACGGTGAAGTTGGTGTGGTGCGCGGAGGTGTTGTCGCGCACCATCGGCGGCAGCCCGAGCTGGGCGCAGCGCTCGCGCGTGAGCGACAGGCACACCAGCCCGCGCGCGTGGGTGACCATGAAGTTGACGTCGGACGGCCGCACCAGCTCGGCGGCCATGATCAGGTCGCCCTCGTTCTCGCGGTCCTCGTCGTCGACGATGACGACCATGCGGCCGGCGCGGATTTCCTCCAGCAGCTCTGGGATCGGCGCGAAGCTCATGCCTCGTCCCTCGCCGACAGCAGCCGCTCGACGTAGCGCGCGACCAGGTCGACTTCCAGGTTCACCGCGTCGCCCGCCTTCGCCTGCGCGAACGCGGTGTGGGCGATGGTGTGCGGGACCAGCGCGACCTCGAAGCCGGCGTCGTCGACCGCGTTCACGGTGAGGCTGACGCCGTCGACGCAGATCGAGCCCTTGCGCGCGACGTACCTGAGCAGCGGCGCCGGCGCGTCGAACGCCCAGCGCTGCGCGCGCGCGTCCTGCGCGATGCCGCGCACGCGCCCTACTCCGTCGACGTGGCCGCTGACCAGGTGGCCGCCGAGGCGGTCGTCCTGGCGCATCGCGCGCTCGAGGTTCACCGCCGCGCCGACCGGCAGCGCGCCGAGCGTGGTCAGCGCCAGCGTCTCGTTGGAGGCGTCCGCCTCGAAGTGCGCGTCGTCGAAGGCGACCACGGTCAGGCAGGCGCCGTTGACGGCGATGCTCTCGCCCAGCGCGACGCCCTCGAACGGCAACGTGCCGGTCGCGATCCGCAGCCGCGCGTCGCCGCCGCGCGCCTCGCGCGCCGCGAGTCGGCCGACGCCCTCGATCAGCCCAGTGAACATGTCAGCGCGCCTCCTGCGAGCGGAGGCGGATGGAGGAATGGCGGTTGGGCATGGCACGTTTCCCGCAGGCAATGGCGAAAAACGCCCCGGGGCGCGAGGCAGGCGCGCCGCCCAGCGTTGCGGAGCGGGCGCGATGCCGTCTTCTTTCATCCGGACTGTGACCGTCGGCCCCGGCATTCGACCGGGTCTGCTGCCTTCCGCCGCACGATCCCCGCAGGGAATGGCATGCCGCCGAAGCGCTCGCGGGCTCGCGCGTGGCTTCGTGGAAGCGCCGCGCCTACCGCCGGTGGGGAATCTCGCCCCGCCCTGAAGACGTCTGGTTGTGGTGTGCCGGGATGCCCGGCGGCGCGGATTCTAGCATCCGGGTCGCAGCCTCCGCCGCGAACGCAGCGTTCCCGTAGGAGCGCCCCTTGGCGCGATGGCTCTACCTGGAAAGCCCGGTCGCGCCCAAGGGGCGCTCCTACAGCGGCTTGCGGCGGGCATGGACGAACAGCGGCCAGCGCACCCTGCGCGCCGTCGCCGGATCTCCCCAGGCGGCAGCGAACGCGTCCGCGTGCGCTGCGACCGGATCGACGCCGGTCGCCTCGCGGCAGCGCTTCGTCGCCGAGTAGCTGGCGAAGTAGCCGAGCAGGCGCGGCAGCGGCCAGTCCGCCTCGAGTTCCAACGCCGGCGCCGCGACCGGCGCGAACGGCCAGGCGTAGCCGGCGTAGGCGGCGTCGATGTCGGCGCGTTCCGGCGGCCAGTACGGCCCGATCTCGCGCTGCAGCGCGGCGTTGGCCGCGGCGATGTCGCCCGGCACCTCGATGTCCTGGTAGCCCCAGGCCACCAGCACGCCGCCCGGGCGCAGCACGCGCGCGCACTCGGCGAAGAACGCAGCGCGGTCGAACCAGTGCAGCGCCTGCGCCACGCACACCGCGTCGACGCTGGCGTCGGGCAGGCTGCAGCGCTCGCCCGGCTCGACGGCAAAGTAAACGTTGGCGATTGCCGGCGCCTGCGCGACCTGCGCCGCGCTCGGGTCGGTGGCGTGCACGCGGGCGAAGCGCGTGGCGAGGTCGCGGCTGGCCTGGCCGCTGCCGCAGCCGGCTTCCCAGGCGAACTCGCGCGCCGGCGCGATCGCGGCGATCCAGTCGAACAACGCGGTCGGATACAGAGGCCGCGCCTGCGCGTAGTCGCCGGCGACGGCGGAGAAGTGGTCCTTGAAGGCGTGGTCCTGCATGGTCGTGCCTCGTGCGTTCAGAGCCGCTCCCACGTCCCCGGCTACGCCAGCTCCGGCGCCGCCTGCGGCTGCAGCAGCAGCCGCAGGTCTTCGCCGACGCGGCGCGTCTCGACCGTGCGCAGGTGCAGGCGGTCGGCCATGCGGTCGATGCGCAGGCCGTCGAACAGCGGCCGCGCGCGCTCGCCCAGCAGCACCGGCGCCACGTACAGCAGCAGTTCGTCGACCAGCCCGGCCTTGAGCAGCGCGCCGGCCAGGGTCGCGCCGGTTTCCACCTGCACCTCGTTGACCTCGCGCGCGGCCAGCAGCGCGAGCACGGCGTCCAGGTCGAGGTTGCCGTCGCGCACCGGCACATGCGCGCGCTCGGCGGTGAAGTCGCGCGGCGGCTTCACGTCAGGCGCATGCACGTACAGCGTCGGCGCGTCGCCCTCGCGCACGCGGCCGCGGGCGATGGTCGCCAGGCCCGGGTCGAGCACCACCCGCAGCGGCGCGACGAACTCGGTGGCGTCGTCGAAGCGCACGGTGAGCTCGGGGTCGTCGGCGAGCACCGTGCCCGAGCCGGTCAGGATCGCGCCGGCGCGCGCGCGCCAGCGCATCACGTCCGCACGCGCGGCCGCGCCGGTGATCCACTTCGAATCGCCGCTGGCCATCGCGGTGCGGCCGTCGAGGCTGGTGCCCAGCTTGACCCGCAGCCACGGCCGCCCGCGCTCCAGCCTGGAGAGGAAGCCGCGGTTGAGCGCGCGCGCCTGCGCCTCCATCAGCCCGGATTCGACCGCGAAGCCGGCCGCGCGCAGGCGCTCGAAGCCCTGCCCGTCCACCGCCGGGAACGGGTCGCGCATCGCCGCCACCACGCGCGCCACGCCGGCCTCGACCAGCGCGTCCGCGCAAGGGCCGGTGCTGCCGGTATGCGCGCAGGGCTCGAGCGTCACGTAGGCGGTCGCGCCGCGCGCGCGCGCGCCGGCGGCCTGCAGCGCGAAGACCTCGGCATGCGACCCGCCCTTGCGCTGGTGCCAGCCTTCGCCCACCACCTCCTCGCCGTGCGCCAGCACGCAGCCGACCATCGGGTTGGGCTTGGTGGTGTACAGGCCGCGCGCCGCCAGGCGCAGCGCGCGGGCCATCATGGCGTGGTCGATCGCGCTGAAACTCATTGCACCTCCATCAAGGGTGTCCGCCCGTTCGAAAAGCTCTTGGCCACGGATGACACGGATCAACACGGATGAAGCAACAAGAAAAACGCCTTTGATCCGTGTTTATCCGTGTTTATCCGGTCGATCCGTGTTGATCCGTGGCGAAAACAGGCCCCGCGTGCGAGCGCGTCCAGGCAGCTTGCCGGCTCAGCGCTTCTTGCCCTTGTCGGCGTGCTTGTCGAACCGCACGACCTCGCCGCCGAGCAGCGGCAGCTGGCCCTCGCCGGGCAGGTCGCGCTCCAGGCGGTCGAGCTCCTCGCGGAAGTCGGCCACGTCCTCGAACGAGCGGTACACCGAGGCGAAGCGCACGAAGGCGACGTGGTCGAGCTTGCGCAGCTCGGCCATCACGAATTCGCCGACCCGGCGCGAGGGCAGCTCGCGCTCGGTGGTCATGCGCAGCTGGTGCACCACCGCGCGCACCGCGGCCTCGATCTGCTCCTCCGACACCGGGCGCTTGTGCAGCGCGCGGTCGAAGCCCTGGCGCAGCTTGCGCGCGTCGAACGAATCGCGCCGGCCGTCGGACTTGATGATCGCCGGCAGCTTGAGCTCGATGGTCTCCAGCGTGGAGAAGCGCTCGCCGCAGGCCTCGCACTCGCGCCGCCGCCGGATCGTCGCGCCGTCGTCGCTGACGCGCGAGTCGATGACGCGGGTGTCGACGTGCTGGCAGAACGGGCAATGCATCAGGAAGCCGGGACCGGGGAATCGGGAGCGGGGAACCGGAGAAGCGAAAACCGGGACTCGCCTGCCTTGACGATTCCCGATTCACGATTCCCCATTCCAGGCTGCCTAGCCATACACCGGGAACTGCGCGCACTGCTTCGTCACGTTGTCCCTCACGCCGGCGATGACGTTCTCGTCCTTCGGGTTGTCCAGCACGTCGCAGATCCAGTTGGCCAGCGCCACGCAGTCGGCTTGCCCGTAGCCGCGGGTGGTCACGGCGGGCGTGCCGATGCGCAGGCCCGAGGTCACGAACGGCTTCTGCGGGTCGTTGGGCACCGCGTTCTTGTTGACGGTGATGTGGGCGCGGCCGAGCGCGGCCTCCGCATCCTTGCCGGTGATGCCCTTGCCGATCATGTCGACCAGCATCAGGTGGTTCTCCGTCCCGCCGGAAACGATCTTGTAGCCGCGCGCGATGATGGTCTTCGCCATCGCCTGCGCGTTCTTCACCACCTGCTCCTGGTAGGCCTTGAACCCGGGCTCCAGCGCCTCCTTGAACGCGACCGCCTTGGCCGCGATCACGTGCATCAGCGGGCCGCCTTGGATGCCGGGGAAGACGATCGACTGCAGCTTCTTCTCGATCTCCTCGGCCGCGGCGCCCATCGCGGCGCGGCTGGCGACGACGATGCCGCCGCGCGGTCCACGCAGGGTCTTGTGGGTGGTCGACGTGACCACGTGCGCGTGCGGCACCGGGTTGGGATACACGCCGGCCGCGACCAGCCCGGCGACGTGCGCCATGTCGACGAACAGGTAGGCGCCGACCTTGTCGGCGATCGCGCGGAAGCGCGCCCAGTCGACGACCTGCGAGTACGCGGAGAAGCCCGCGACGACCATCTTCGGCTTGTGCTCGACGGCCAGCCGCTCGACTTCGTCATAGTCGATCAGCCCTTCGTCGTTCACCCCGTACTGCACGGCGTTGAACAGCTTGCCGCTGATGTTGACCTTGGCGCCGTGGGTGAGGTGGCCGCCGTGCGCCAGCGACATGCCCAGGATGGTGTCGCCCGGCTGCAGCAGCGCCAGGTACACGGCCTGGTTGGCCTGCGAGCCCGAATGCGGCTGCACGTTGGCGTAGTCGGCGTCGAAGAGCTGCTTGACGCGGTCGATCGCCAGCCGCTCGGCGACGTCGACGTACTCGCAGCCGCCGTAGTAGCGCTTGCCCGGATAGCCTTCGGCGTACTTGTTGGTCAGCACGCTGCCCTGGGCCTCCATCACCCGCGGGCTGGCGTAGTTCTCCGACGCGATCAGCTCGACGTGGTCCTCCTGCCGGCGCTGCTCGTCCGCGATCGCCGCGGCCAGTTCGGGGTCGTAGCCTTCGATGCGGGCGTCGCGCGGGAACATCGTCACTCCGGGGCGTGGGCGGGGATCGCAATTGTAGCCCGCCGCCGCCCCGGGGCCGCCCGGCCGGGCGCCCGGGCCCGGAAACGGAAAGGGCGCGCCTTCCGGCGCGCCCTTCCGCGAAACCCCCGTCCCGCCTCAGTGGCCCAGGATGAGGTCGGCGATGATCCCGGTGGCCACGGCCACCAGCAGGAAGTCGCCGGCGTCGCTGCGGCGCCAGTAGTAGCCCGGCGGCGGACGGCGCAGGCCGTAGCCGTGCCAGTCCTGGACCACGTAGGTCGGGCCGTAGCCCGGGCCGTAGTAGCGCCCGCCGCGCGCCCACGGCGGCGGGCCGCGGTGCACGACCACCGTGCGCGGCGCGTAGTAGCGCCGCGGGGCGTAGTACACGGTGCGCGGCCGGCGGTAGTCGCGGTGGTCGTGGCGGTAGTCGCGGTCGCGGTAATGGACCACGCGGCGGTCGTCGCGGCGCCCGTCGCGATAGCCGTTGCGGTAGGCGTCGCGGCGGTCGTGGCGGCCGTCGTACTGGTCGTGGCGCCCGTGGCGGTCGCCATGGTCGCGCGGCGCCGCCATGGCCGGCGAGGCGATCGCGGCGAGCGCCAGCAGCACGGCGCCGAGCTTGAGGGAGGTAGACATGCGCGATCTCCGTAGGCAGGTCAGTGGCGCGAGCATGGACGCCGCCAGCTGAATCCAGTCCTGCCGGAACCGGCCCGCACCGCAGGCGTTCAGCGTCCGGCCGGCGGGTCCCGGCCGCACCGTGCCGCTGCCGTATAATTCCCGCTTCCCCGATTGCCTTCCCGCCAGCGCGAACCGCGCGGGCGTGGCCTGCGTTACCCGGAGCCTCCATGTCGCAATACATCTACACCATGAACGGCGTCAGCAAGACCGTGCCGCCGAAGCGCCAGATCATCAAGGACATCTCGCTGTCGTTCTTCCCGGGCGCCAAGATCGGCCTGCTGGGCCTGAACGGCGCCGGCAAGTCGACGGTGCTGAAGATCATGGCGGGCATCGACCAGGATTTCGTGGGCGAGGCGCGGCCGCAGCCGGGCATCAAGGTCGGCTACCTGGCGCAGGAGCCGCAGCTGGATCCTTCGATGACCGTGCGCGAGGCGGTCGAGGAAGGCGTCGGCGAGATCCTCAACGCGCAGGCCGAGCTCGACCGGGTCTACGCCGCCTACGCCGAGGAGGGCGCCGACTTCGACGCGCTGGCCAAGCAGCAGGAGCGGCTGGAGGCGATCCTCGCCGCCGGCGACGCGCACACGCTGGAAAACCAGCTCGAGGTGGCCGCCGACGCGCTGCGCCTGCCGCCGTGGGACGCGGTGATCGGCAAGCTGTCGGGCGGCGAGAAGCGCCGCGTCGCGCTGTGCCGCCTGCTGCTGCAGAAGCCGGACATGCTGCTGCTCGACGAGCCCACCAACCACCTCGACGCCGAGTCGGTGGAGTGGCTGGAGCAGTTCCTCGCCCGCTACACCGGCACCGTGGTGGCCGTGACCCACGACCGCTACTTCCTCGACAACGCCGCCGAGTGGATCCTCGAGCTCGACCGCGGCCGCGGCATCCCGTGGAAGGGCAACTACACCGACTGGCTGGTGCAGAAGGAAGACCGCCTCAAGCGCGAGGAATCGCAGGAGAAGGCGCGCCAGAAGGCCATCGCCAAGGAACTCGAATGGGCGCGGCAGAACGCCAAGGGCGGCCGCTCCAAGGGCAAGGCGCGCCTGGCCCGGATCGAGGAGCTGCAGTCGGTCGACTACCAGAAGCGCAACGAGACCAACGAGATCTTCATCCCGCCGGGCGAGCGCCTGGGCAACTCGGTGATCGAGTTCAAGGGCGTGTCGAAGTCGTTCGGCGACCGCCTGCTGATCGACGACCTGAGCTTCATCGTGCCGCCGGGCGCGATCGTCGGCATCATCGGCCCCAACGGCGCCGGCAAGTCCACGCTGTTCAAGATGGTCACCGGCCAGGAGACCCCGGACAAGGGCGAGATCGCCAAGGGGCCGACGGTCAACATCGCCTACGTCGACCAGAGCCGCGAGAAGCTGGAAGGCAACCACAACGTCTTCCAGGAAGTCAGCGGCGGCGCCGACATCCTCAACATCAACGGCATCGAGATCCAGTCGCGTGCCTACATCGGGCGCTTCAACTTCAAGGGCCAGGACCAGCAGAAGCTGGTGGGCACGCTGTCGGGCGGCGAGCGCGGCCGCCTGCACCTGGCCAAGACGCTGTTGCAGGGCGGCAACGTGCTGCTGCTCGACGAACCGTCGAACGACCTCGACATCGAGACCCTGCGCGCGCTGGAAGACGCGCTGCTGGAGTTCCCGGGCAACGCCTTCGTGATCTCGCACGACCGCTGGTTCCTGGATCGCATCGCCACCCACATCCTCGCCTTCGAGGGCGATTCGCACGTGGAGTTCTTCCAGGGCAACTACCGCGAGTACGAGGAAGACAAGAAGCGCCGCCTGGGCGACGACGCCGGCCCGCACAGGCTGCGGTTCAAGGCGTTGAAGTGACGGCCTGGCGCGCTCGCGCACCGCGCGGGCGCCTTTGCCAGGCCGTCATCCCCGAGTGCTCCTGTCGGGGATCCATGGACTTTGCCTTTGCCTTGGTCCCGTAATCAGAATCCACGTCCATGGATCCCCGCCTTCGCGGGGATGACGAGCAAAGGCGAGACAGCCGCATGACCTTCACCGCCGCCCTGAAAGCCCGCTGGCAATCCGCGAACTCCCTCGTCTGCGTCGGCCTGGACCCCGAGCCGGCGAAGTTTCCATCGAAGTTCGCCGGCGACCCCGACGCCATCTTCGCCTTCTGCCGCGACATCGCCGACGCCACCGCGCAGTACGCCTGCGCGTTCAAGCCGCAGATCGCGCACTTCGCCGCCCGCGGCGCGGAGGACGCGCTCACGCGGCTCATCGCGCACGTCCACGCCACGCATCCCGGCATCCCGGTCATCCTCGACGCCAAGCGCGGCGACATCGGGTCCACCGCGCAGCACTACGCCGCCGAGGCCTTCGATCGCCACCGCGCCGACGCGGTCACCGCCAATCCCTACCTCGGCCGCGACTCGGTGCAGCCCTTCCTAGACCGCGCCGACAAGGGCGTGGTGGTCCTGTGCCGCACGTCCAACCCGGGCGCGGGCGATTTCCAGGACCTCGTGGTGGACGGGCGCCCGCTCTACCAGCACGTCGCCGCGCGCGTCGCGCGCGACTGGAACGGCCACGGCAACTGCGCGCTGGTGGTCGGCGCCACCTGGCCGGAACAGCTGCGCGAGGTCCGCGCGATCGCCGGCGACATGCCGCTGCTGATCCCGGGCGTGGGCGCCCAGGGCGGCGACGTCGCCGCGGTGGTCGCGAATGGCCTCGATGCGCAGGG
This sequence comes from Luteimonas sp., assembly GCA_035539095.1. Classification (GTDB taxonomy): domain Bacteria; phylum Pseudomonadota; class Gammaproteobacteria; order Xanthomonadales; family Xanthomonadaceae; genus Luteimonas. The sequence goes on along the minus strand of DATLJE010000019.1, from coordinate 21,365 downwards.
CGCGGGCCTGCTGGTGAGCTCCTCGCGCGCGATCCTGTACGCCTCGACCGCCGACGACTACGCCGAAGCCGCCGCTGCCGCCGCGCGCGCGCTGCGCGACGAGATCAACCGGCACCGGGGATAAGCAGTTTTTGCCACGGATCTGCACGGATGAGCACGGATAGAGCAATTCCTGGTTGTTGGTGAGCGGCTGCCGCTTCCACTCGAGACCAAGAGCCGGAGGAACTTTTCTTTTTCCCTGCTTTATCCCTTGTCCTGCTTTTATCCGTGTTCATCCGTGCAAATCCGTGGCCAAAACGCCCTCGGCCGGCAACCCGAACACCTGCCGCAGGTACGCCAGGTAGCCGGGGTCGTCGCACATGCCCTTGCCCGGCGAGTCGCTGACCTTGGCCACCGGCTGGCCGTTGCAGCGGACCATCTTCATCACGATGTTGAGCGGCGTGGGGCCCAGGTCGTTGGTGAGGTTGGTGCCGACGCCGAAGGCGACCCTGCAGCGGCCGTGGAAGTGCGCGTGCAGGCGCAGCACCTTGTCGACGTCGAGGCTGTCGCTGAACACCAGCGTCCTGGCCAGCGGGTCGATCCGGTGCGCCTCCAGGTGCGCGATGATCCGCTCGCCCCACGCGAACGGATCGCCCGAGTCGTGGCGGATGCCGTCGAAGAGCTTGCAGAAGTACAGGTCGAAGTCGCGCAGGAAGGCCTCGATCCCGACCACGTCCGAGAGCGCCACGCCGAGGTCGCCGCGGTACTCCTGCGCCCAGGCCTCGAACGCGGCCTTCTGCGAGTCGACCAGCCGCGGCCCCAGCGCCTGGAAGGCCTGCAGGAACTCGTGCGCCATCGTCCCGTGCGGCACCAGGTCGTACTCGCGCGCGAAGAAGACGTTGCTGGTGCCGGCGAACTGCGGCCCCAGCGCGTCGCGCAGCCGCGGGAGGATCCGCGCCTGCCACGCGCGCGAGTAACGACGCCGGGTGCCGAAGTCGCTGATCGTGCAGTCTGGCACCTCGCGCAGGCGCGCGATCTTGGCCTCGAGCCGGCGCAGCCCCTCGGCTTCGTCGCCGGGCGGCTGGTGGCGGAACCACACCTCGTTGACGATCGCCAGCAGCGGCACCTCGAACGGGATCGTGTGCAGCCATGGCCCCTCGACCTCGAGCACGATCTCGCCCGGCGCCTCGCGCGAGGGGTGCAACGTGACGTACTTCGCGTCGAGATGGAACAGCCCGAGGAAGTCGACGAAGTCCGGCTTCATGTAGCGCAATCCGCGCAGCCAGGCGAGCTCGTCGGCGTCCAGGCGCAGCGTGCACAGCGCATCGATTTCCGCCCGGATTTCTTCGACGTGGCGCGCCAGGTCGATGCCCGGCGTGCGGCACCGGAAGCGGTACTTCGCCTGCGCCGCCGGGTGCTGGTGCAGCACGGCCTGCATCATCGTGAGCTTGTACAGGTCGGTGTCGAGCAGCGAGCGGATGATCACGGCGCCTCCCGGTGCGCGAGCAGCACCGACGGCAGCCGCGAGAGCCAGTGCAACCAGATCGCCAGCCACACGCCGGCGCGCACGGCGACGCCGCGCCGCGGCGCCTCGAACTTGCGGAAATAGCGCCACAGCCCGCGATGCTTGTGCCATTCGACGAAGCCCGGGCGCGCCCGGCTCGACACACCGCGCAGGTGCAGCACGCGCACGTCGTTGGCCACCGCCACCGTCGCGCCGGCCGCGCGCGCGCGCCGGCACAGGTCGAGGTCCTCGGCGTGCAGGCGGTAGCCCTCGTCGAAGCCGTGGATGCGCTCGAACAGCGCGCGCGGCAGCAGCATCAGCGCGCCGGACACCGCGTCCACACGCTGCAGCGGCTGCGCTTCGTCCACCGCGACGTCCAGCGGCCGTCCGGCGCGCGCGCGGAACGGCCCGCGCAGCATCGCGCCAAAGTCCGGATCGTCGCGCCGGGCGGCGCCGTCGCGCACGCCGGCCTCGTCGACCAGGTCGGCGCCGAGCAGCGCGTTGCCGCCGGCCGCGCGCGCGTGCGCCAGCAGGCGCGCCAGCGCGCCGGGCTCCGGCAGGCAGTCGGGATTGACGAAGGCCAGCCAGGGAGCGTCGGCGTCGCGCGCGCCCTGGTTGCAGGCGACCGCGAAGCCGGGGTTGTCGGGGTTGCCGATGAAGCGCACGCGCGGGTCGGCCGCGGCATGGCGCTGCACGATCGCCAGCGTGCCGTCGCGCGAGTCGTTGTCGACCACGCGCACCTGGACGACGCCGTCGACCGCGCGCAGGCGCGCCAGGCAATCGTCGATGGTGGCCGCGCTTTCGTGGGTGACGACGACGGCGGCGATGCCCTCGCCTCGCCGTCCATCCGCGTCGTGTTGCGATGCGTGCACGCCTTGGCGCCCCGTTCCGGAAGAATAGTCACTCGTCATTCCCGCGAAGGCGGGAATCCATGGACGTCAACCCGCTGAAGGCAAAGTCCATGGATCCCCGCCTTCGCGGGGATGACGACATCAAGAAACCTGCGGGGCACGACGCTAGCGCTCTTCTGAATCCGATTCATCATCGTTCCTCCATGCCGGTGGCGTCCGTCGGGACGGCGTCGGCAGCAGGCGCGTCGTGCACCGGCACCTGTGCGCGCGGGAACAGCTCATGCTGGGCCGCCGGCGCGTCCACGAGTTCATATGCGCGTGACAACGCACGGCGCTCGGCGGCCAGCGGATCGTGCATGAGGAAGCCGGCCAGCCGCGCATGCCAGCCCGGCCAGCGCGCCGCGAGCGCGTCGAGGTCGCCGTCGGCCGGGCCGCCCTCGCCGCCGCGCGCGACGAACGCGGTCTCGCACAGCGCGTTGCGCCAGCCCAGCCCCGACAGCCGCAGCGACAGGTCGATCAGCGCCGCGTACCACGAGGCGTAGCTGGCCGCGTCCAGCCCGCCGGCCTTGCGCCGCGCGCTGCCGCGCAGGATCACCGCGTGGTCGACCGCGGCCGGCAGCTCCGGGTGCACCGGCGGCATCGCCGCGGCGGCGCGCGCGGTGCGCGCGAGGTCGCCGGGCATCGGCGAGACCTCGCCGCAGCGCGGCCAGGCCGCCGTCTCGCCGGCGTTGCACCAAGGGGTGGCAGCGGCGATCGAGGCATCGCGCGCGAAGCACGCCGCCAGCTCGGTCGCCCAGCCCGGCGCCGGCACCGCGTCGGGCGCCAGCACGATCACGTCGGCTTCGCCGCAGGCGCGCAGCATCTCGTCCAGGTGCGCGACCTGCCCGATCGGCCGCGGCCGCCGCGTGTAGTCGGCCTGCAGCCGCGTACGCGCGATCCAGCGCTCGATGATGGCGTAGCCGCGCGGGCCGGATTGCGCGTCGTCCGCGAGCCAGACCCGGGCGCCGGCCGGCGTGCCTGCTTCCAGGGCGGCCAGGCAGGCGTCGAGCGCGTCGTCGTCGACGCCGACCGGCAGCAGCACGATCGGCAGTTCGCTCAAGTCGCCCTCATCGCGTCCGTTGCGCGCCGCGTCGCCGGCCGCCGCTCACTTCTTCGACTTCGGATACAGCGGCTCCATCGCGCGGAAGCGGCGGCTGTATTCGTCGGTCAGCTCGACCGCTTCCTGCGGGTTGCGGACGATCGTGGGCGTGAGCAGGATGATGGTCTCGCTGCGGTTGGTCGACGAGTTCTGGGCGCCGAACAGCCCGCCGATGATCGGGATCCGGCTCAGGCCCGGGAACCCGGACGAACCACGCGTGACCCCGTCGGTGATGAGCCCGGCCAGCATCACCGTCGTCCCGCTCTCCACCGCGGCCTCGGTCTTGAGATGGCGGGTGTCGATGCGCGGGTTGCAGTTGATCGTGCAGTTGTCCGGGATGTCGCCGGCCGAGCTGATCTCCTGCACCATGTCCAGGAACACCATCCCGTCCTTGGTCACGCGCGGGCGCACCTTGAGGATGGTGCCGGTGTCGAGGTACTGCACGCTGTTGTAGGTGCCGGTGCTGCCGGTCGACGGATCGAACGAGACCGAGTTGATCGGGATCCTCGTGCCGACGTTGAAGGTCGCCTCGGCGTTGTTGCGCACGAACACGGACGGCGTCTGCAGCATCTTGACGTCGGTGACGCGGTCGAGCGCGCTGAGGAAGGCCACCGAGCTGCCGCTGAGGAAGGTGTAGGCGATGCCGCCTCCGCCGGTGACGTTGCGCACGCCGATGCCGTCGGGGAGCTCGGTGGTGCCGAGCGCGTTCTCGAAGTACCAGTTGACGCCGTAGTTCAGCGCGCCGGTCAACGTCACCTGCGCGATCTGCGCCTCGATGTGCACCTGCATCGGCATGACGTCCAGGCGCTCGATGACGTCGCGGATCGACTTCCACGCGCGCCCCGTGGTGCGCACCAGCAGGGTGTTGGTCTCGTCGACGGCCGCCACGCCGACGCGGTCGCCCTCGACCTCGAGCGTGACCGCGCCGTTGCCGTTCTGGCGCGCGTCCAGGTTCAGCGTGCCCTCGCCGAGCGCGCCGCCGGTGTCCGAGCCCATGCCGGTGCCCGAGGACGTGCCGTTGCCCAGGCCGCCGAGCGCGTCGCCGGTGTCCATCGTCGTGCCGGAGCGGTCCCCGTAGCCGTCGCTGCGGATCTGGTTGGGATCCATCCCCGGCATCAGGCTGACGTTGCCGTCGCCGCCGGTGCCGCGGTTGCCGCCCCCGCCGCTGCCGAACACCTCGGCCAGCCGGTCGGCCAGGTCCTTGGCCTTGATGTACTTGAGCTCGTAGGAGAACAGCTGCTGGCCGGCGCCGGCGCCGTCGATGCGCTCGAGCCACTGCTGGATCTGGTCGAGGTACTCGGGCTGCGGAGTGATCACCAGCACCGCGTTGGCGCCCTCCAGCGGCATGAAGCGGAACATGCCGGCGACCGGCGTCTTGCTCTGCTCGCCGAACACCTTCTCCAGGTCCTGCACCACCTTGCTGGCCTTGCCGTACTGCAGCGGGAACACGCCCACCGACATGCTCGACATCCAGTCGACGTCGAAGATCTGGATGGTGCGCAGGTAGTTCTCCAGCTCGGTGCGGCTGCCGGCGACGGTGATGACGTTGCGGCCGGGGTCGGTGCCGACCACCGCGCCCGGGCGCGCGTAGGGCTTGAGGATCTTCTCCATCTCGGCGGCCGAGATGTACTTGAGCTGCACGACGCGCGACTCGAACCCGCGCGCGCCGACGGCGCTGCCGGTGCGCGGCGCGACCGCGCCGGTGGCCATCGCGGTGTCGGCCGGCACGATGTTGTAGCGGCCGTCGCTGTAGATCATGCGGGCGTTGTTCCAGCCCAGCACCATCTCCAGCAGCGACATCGCCTGCGCCGGGCTCACCGGCTTGGGCGTGGCCAGGGTCACCGTGCCCTGCACGCCGGGGGCGATGACGTAGTTCTGGCCCAGCATGTCGCCCAGGATCGCCTTGACCACGGCCTGCAGCGACTCGCCCTCGAAGTTGAACGTCGCCTCGCCGGTGGTGCCGGCGAGGTTGGGTGGCGGCGAGGCGGCGACCGCGCCGTTGATGGTGCGGCCGGTGCCGCGGCGCACCTGCGCCTGCGGCACGGCGTCGGCCGCGTCGGGCAGCGGCTGCGCGGACACCGGGCCAGCGGCGGCGCTCCCGGCCTGGCCGGCGCCGGGCACCGCGGTGCCGGCGCCGCCGCGCTCCAGGTGCGGGGCCGGCATCGTCGAGCACGCGACCAGCAGGGTCGCGAGGAGGGTGGCGGCGAACGCCCGGAAGGGGAAACGAGGATTCATGCGTGCACTCTACGGTTTCTGGCCCGCCGGCGGCTGGTCCTGCGGGCGTTCCTGCCGCAGTTTCCTGCGACGCTCTTCGATGCGCCGGCGGATCGCCTCGATCTGTTCGGCCGAGGGCCGGTTGGCGTCCGCGTCCTGCTGCGCCTGCGGCGCGGCCGGCTGCGAGGGCGCGGGCGGCTGCGGGGCGGCGGCGTCGCGCGTGGCCTGGCGCGGCGTCTGGCGGGCGTCGGTCGCCTCCCTCGTCGCCGGCGCGCCGGGGCCCGCCGCAGCCCCTGACCGGGCATCGGTGGCCATCGGCGTCGGCGGCTCGCCGCCTTCGCCGTCGAACACCCGCAGCTCCAGCTTGCGTTCGCCCTCGGGGCCGTTGAACACCGCGCTGCGGGCGTCGACCGAGGACAGCACCCAGCCCGGCGCGGTGTCCGGCGCCGCGCCTTCGCGCACGCGCACCGATTCGCCGCCGCCGCTGGGCTGCAGGATGGCCATGCGGAAGCCGGGCGCCACCAGCACGCTGGTCAGCACGTAGTCGAAGCCGCCCTTGCCGTCGTCCTCGCCGTCGGGGTTGATCACGAACGGCTGCGGCCGGCGGTCCTCGGAGAACAGCGGGCGGCGGCTGATCTCGGCGTACTGCGCCAGCGGCCCGAGCCGCGCCGGCGGCGCCTTGCGCGCCTGCGGCAGCGGCTGCAGCAGCGAAGGATCCTCCGGCAGCGGCACCACCCGGCCGCCCATGCCCAGCAGCGCCAGCAGCCAGGCGCACAGCGCCCACGCGGCGGTCGCGCCGAGCAGCCAGGTCTTGGCGCCGGCGTTCTCAGCGCGCACCGGTCGGCGCTCCCGGCGTCGGCTGCAGGTAGCCGTAGAGGTCGAAGCTCACGTCCAGGCCACCGCCGCCCTGCTCCTCGCGCGCGGCCGAGCGGAAGTTGCCCAGGCTCAGCACGTTGAGGTTGTCGACGAACAGCCGCGGCGAGCCGCTCTCGAGCGAATACAGCACCGCGGCGAGTTCTGGATTGCCGCAGCGCAGCCGCACCTGCACGGCGACCCGCGGGAAGCGCTGCTGGCGCGCCTCGGTGAGCGGCGAGCGGTTGATGATCGCGCAGCTGCGGTTGCGCGGGCTGGCCTCGAGCACGGCGGTTTCCAGCCGCCGCACCAGCGCCGAGGTCGCGAGCTCGGGGCTGTGCTCGGCCATGAAGCCGGGCACGCGCGCCGCGCTCGCGCGCTGCGCCTGCAGCCGCTTGCGCACTTCCGGCGCCTGGCGCAGTTCCATGCGCGCGCGCAGGTCGCGCTGGCGCAGTTCGTCGATGCGGCCGTTGACCTCCAGCATCGGCACCGTCCACCACGGGTGCACCAGCACCAGGTAGGCCACCGCCAGCAGCGCGGCGAGGACGCCCAGCGCCAGCCAGCGGTCGCGGTCAGCGCTGGCCGCCTGCATCGGCGCCCTCCTGGCTGCCGCGGCGCGCGGGCGCCGGCGGGTTGGCCACCGCGAGCTGCGCGGTGAGGGTAAAGCGGTCGCGGCCGGTGCGCGGGTCGGGCTGCAGCGCGCCGGTCAGCGCCGGCGAGCGCCACAGCTTCGAGCCTTCGAGCTGCCCCACCAGCGCGGACGCCTCGCGGCTCTGGCCGATCAGCAGGATCTGGTCGCCCTCGACGGACAGCTTCTCCAGGTAGGTGGAATCGGGCAGGCGGCGGCCCAGTTCGTCCAGCACCTCGACCGTGGTCGGGCGCGCGGCGCGCGCCCGCTGCAGGAAGTCCATGCCTTCGACCAGGTCGACGAGCTGGCGCTTCTCCAACGCGACCCCGCGGGCCTGCTGCGCGCGCGCCTGCGCCTGCGCCTGGAACGACTCCGCCGCGTCGCGCCGGTTGGCGAGCATCTGCCACATCGCCAGCGCCACCGCGACCAGCGCCACGGCGGCGAAGGCGAGGTTCCAGCCCCGCCAGGCGTCGACGCGGCGATGGCGCTGCGCGCCGGCCAGCAGGTCGATGCCCAGCGGAACGCCGTCGTCGCCGGCGAGGTCGACGCCGGCCACGGTGGCCGACAGCGTGCCCAGCGCAGCCAGCGCGCCGTCGACGGTGTCGCGCGGCACCACCACGAGCTCGGCCTGGAGCTGGTCGCCGGCGCGCGAAAGCACGCGCGCGTCGTAATACACGCCGGCAGCGGCGAACGGCGTCTGCCGGTCGATCTCGAACGCGACGACGTCGCGCAGCCGCTCCGCCGCGGCCGCCGGCAGCGACAGCACGCGGCGCAGGCCGGCGTCGCCGGGCAGCAGTAGCCAGCGCGGCAGGTCGGCGATGCGCGGCGCCAGCAGCGAGGCGAGCAGCCCGTCGCCGGCGGCCGCCTCCTGCGCCGTCCACGGCAGCGTGCCGGCCTCGCGCAGGCCGCCGCCGCGGTCGATCGCCACCCGCAGTTCCTCGCCGGCGTGCTGCAGCAGCAGCCGCTCGTGGGCCAGCCCCAGCAGCGTGCGCAGCCGCGGCGGCAGCCAACCCGCCAGCGCGCCCGTCCACCAGCGCCAGAAGCCGCCGACGCCGGGGCGCAGGCGCCCGCCCGCGCGCCCGAGGCGCTGCCGGAGCGAAGGCGTCGCAGCCTGGTTGTCGACAGCGGCGTTCATCGCGTCGTCGAGGCTCCCTCTTCCCATCGCAATGCGGTGTAGGCGGATCCGGGGATGTTGCCGATCCCCGCGCGCACGACGACCCGCAGTACCGACTGCCGGCCGTCCGGGAGCCGCGCGCGGCTGTCGATACTATACGTGCCGCTGCCGCCGCCCAAGGCGGGCGCGTTCGCGCCCGCGGGCCCGCGCCCCTTGCGTTGCTCCAGGATAGGCGCCGGATCGATCCCCATCGCCTGCAGCACCGTCGCGTCCGCGAACTGCGCGTCCGGGACCATCTGCCCGCTGTAGACGGTCAGGTACGGCGCCACGCTGGCGTAGATCGCCGGCGTCATGCCGATGACCTGCTCGAGCTCGGCGACGGTGTCGAAGGGCGCGTCCTTGGCGCCCCACGACAGCCCGGCGCTGGCGTAGGCCGGATCCTCGGCGCCGCCCTGCGGCTGCACGAGGTCGTCGGGATCGCGCCAGTCGGCGATCGCGCCGGCGAGGTCCGCGGCCTGCGCGCGGTCGACGCCGGCGGCGATGAACAGGCGCGAGAGCATTTCGACGTCGGCCGAGTTCAGGTCCACCTTGCCCGATTCGTCGACCACGGCGATGCGCACGCGCGCGCCGCCGAAGTTCCAGTCGTAGCCGCGCCCGTCGGGCAGCCACTGCCGGCGCGGGTCGTCGTCGGCCAAGCGCGTGAGCGCGTACTCGACGCCCGCCCGCGCGGCCTGCGCGGCGACGATGCCGCGGCTGAGCGTGCGCCCCTGCAGCTTCTCCATCTGCGCGTTGAGCGCGAACGCACCCACCACCGCGGCCAGCAGCATGGTCAGCCACATCACCAGCAGCAGGGCGACGCCGCGCGCGCGCTTCACGGACGCCTCATTGGAACAGCCCCCCGCCGGCGTCGAGCCCGGCCTGCGGCAAGGCGACCACCAGCGTCGGCCAGCGCGTGCCGTCGGCGTCGAGGATCTCGATCGAGACCTGCAGCGGCAGCTGCGCCTGGGCCTCCCAGGCGTCCTGCCATTCGCCGAGCTGGTGGTCGGCGTCGAGCCCGCGATAGCGGAAGCGCACCTGGGCGATTTCGCGCGCCAGCGTCTCCGGCGGCCGCGGCCTGCGCTCGGGCTGCGGCTGCGCGCCGGCGACCATGGTGAACGACACCGCCAGGCGCGCGCGGTCGCCGTCCCCGAGCAGTTGCACGTCGTGCAGGTGCGGTCCGCCGCGGCCGAGGTAGTCGGGCAGGTCGGCGACGAAGCGCATGCGCTCGGGCTCGCCGATGAATCGAATCTGCTCGCCGGTGTCGGGCTTGGTCGCGAAGCCGACCGGCAGCGCCGAGGCGATGCGCCGGCGCAGGAAGCCCTCGACCGCGCGCACGCGCTCGCTGCGCTGCGACAGCGCCTCGCCGCGCTGCGCGGTCGCGGTGGCCGCGCGCAGGGTGGCGAACGCGAGTGCCAGGCCGGCGGCGAGCAGCGCGGTGGCGAGCAGGATCTCGAGCAGGGTGAAGCCCCGCTGCGCTGATCGTCCCGGGCCAGCGGCAATGATGCCGTCGGCACGGCTTGCGTGAATGAATCGCCCGCCCCCGGATGCCCGAGCCCTCATCGCTGCCCCCCCAACGCATCGGGCTGCGCCAGCCGCAGCGTCTGCAGCTGCAGGCGCTGGCGCGGGCCGCCGTCGCCCCATTCCACGTCCAGCGCCAGCAGCAGCAGCCGCGCCGCGGCGGGATCGATGGTGTCGGGCGCGCGCCGGGACGGATCGACATAGGGATCGATGCGCAGGTTCCAGCGATAGCGTCCGTCCTCGAACTCGCCGTCGCGCACGCCCGGCCGCAGCGCCTCGCCGACGCCGACCTGGTCGAGCAGCGACTGCGCATGCAGCGCGGCGCGCCCGGCGTCCGCCGACAGCCGCACCTCGCGCGCCGATCCCGACAGCGTGCCGAGCAGCAGCACCAGCGCCAGCGCGAGCACGGCGAAGGCGACGATCACCTCGAGCAGGGTGAAGCCGCGCTGCCTCGAGCTTCCCGGCGCGACGCCAGCGACGCCGTTCCGGGGGCCGGGGTTGCGCTGCCCGGAATCCAACGGCGCGGCGCGAACGATGCCTTCGCGGGTTGCGCGACCGGTTCGCCCGAGCCCGAGCCCGCGCGCGTCGCGCTCCGCGCACGCGCGCCAACGCCCCTGCCAACCGAACGCTGCACCGCTTGCCCGCCCGCCCGGCGTCTCGCGTTTCACCGCCGCTCCCCCGCCCGCTCCAGTCTCACTTCGCCGGTCAGCCACGCCACGTCGATGTTCCAGGCGCCGCCGCGCGCGGCGGCGAGTTGCACGCGGCCGCCGGTGGAGGCGCCGTCGTCGAAGAACACGATCGCCCCGACCCCGGCCTGCGGCTGCACCTGGCGCGCGCCGGTGAACTCGACCGCGAGCGTGGCCGGGATGCTGCCGTGGCGCCCGTTGGGCGCGGTCCACGTGCGCGCGCGCGGATCGATCTCGAAGCGCTGCGGCCGGCCGCTGGAAATCGCCTGCGCGCGCGTGTAGCGCAGGTTGGCGGCGATCTGCTTGCTGCTCGCGTGCAGGCGCATGCGCTCGGCGCCGCCGGTGGTGGCCATCGCGCCGAGCACCACCGCGGCGGCGATGATCACCATCACCACCACGATCTCGAGCAGGGTGAAGCCGCGCTGACGCGCGGCTGCCGTCGATCTGGCGCGGAACGGACGCGTCATGGCGGATTCAACGCCCGCGCGGAACGAGCGCGGGTTTCGCGACCGCAGACCGCTCCGCCCGCGCGCCGCGCCCGCGCATCACTCGTACTTGATGTCGGCGTCGACGCTGTCGCCGCCGTCCTTGCGGTCGGCGCCCAGGCTCACCAGGTCGAAGGCCTGGTTGTCGCCGGGCACGCGATAGACGTAGGGCGTGCCCCACGGATCCTTGAGGTCGGCTTCCTTCGCGTACGGGCCGAGCCAGCCGCTCGCGCTGGCGGGCTGGCGGACCAGGTCCTCCAGCGAGCCGGGCAGGCTGCCGGTGTCCATCTGGTACGACTGGATCTTCTCGGCCATGGTCTGCACGGTCGACTGCGCGAGCTTGAACTTGGCCTTGTCGCCGCCGCCGAGGATGCGGCTGGCCGCGAACGCCACGATCCCGCCGATCAGCACGGTGACGATGATGATCTCGATCAGGCTGAAGCCGGACTGCGCCGCACGGCCAGGGCCACGGGTGAGCGAGCGGTTGCGTTGCATGGCGGGGACTCCTCGTGTCTGGGTCTGGATGCCGGTCATTCTGGACGAAGCGCGGCCGCGGCGCGGAAGCGGCTTCAGCCGCGATTTTCCTTCGCGGGCGCCCGCCGGCCCGTGCGCGCCGATGCCGGTCACGAAATCGAGTTGGTCAGGTCGTAGATCGGGATCAGCACCGCCAGGATCACCGCGCCGACGATCCCGGCCAGCACCAGCGTGATCAACGGCACCAGCGCGGCGAGCATGCGGTCGAGCGCCTGGCCGGTCTCCTGCTCGAAGGTGTCGGCGGTCTTGAGCAGCATGGTGTCCAGCGCGCCCGACTCCTCGCCGACCTGGATCATCTGCAGCGCCAGGCGCGGGAAGCGCTTGCCGCGGGCGAGCGCCGCCGCGAGGCCGACGCCGTTCTTGACCTCCTCGGCCGCCGCCTCGACGTCGCGCGCCAGCGAGCGGTTGAGCAGCACGTTGCGGCCGATGCCGATCGCGGTGAGCAGCGGCACGCCGTTCTTCAGCAGGGTGCCGAGCGTGCGCATCAGCCGCGCGGTGTCGAGCTTGGCGACCAGCGAACCGACCAGCTTGCGGCCGAGCAGCCACTCGTCCAGGCGCGCGCGGAACGCGGGATCGCGGCGCTTGCGGTCCAGCCACCACAGCGCCAGCGCCGGCACCGCCAGCAGCACGAACCACCAGTCGCGCACGAACAGGCCGACGCCGAGCACGACCTGCGTGAACCACGGCATCTGCGCGTCCAGGCTCTCGTACATGCCGGCGAACTGCGGCACCACGTAGCCGAGCAGGAACAGCAGCGCGCCGCCCACCATCACCAGCAGGATCGCGGGGTAGATCAGCGCATTGACGACGCGGCCGCGCAGCGCGTTGCTGCGCTCGTGGTATTCGGCCAGGCGCTGCAGGGTTTCCTGCAGGCTGCCGCCGGCCTCGCCCGCGCGCACCATGTTGATGTACAGGCGCGAGAACGCCCCGTGCTGGCGCTCCAGCGCGCTCGACAGCGACGCGCCGCCGCGCACGGCGTCGCGGATGTCGGCGATCGTGCGCCGCGCGACCTCGTCCTCGGGCAGCTCGAGCAGGATGGTGAGCGCGCGATCGAGCGGCTGGCCGGCGCCGAGCAGCGTGGCCAATTGCTGCGTGAACTGCACCAGCCGCTCGCCCGCGAACGGCCTGGGCTTGAACAACGCCCGCCATGCCGACGCCCCGCCGCCCTCGCTGGCGAGCTTCGCCTCGACCGGCAGGTGGCCCTGCTCCTGCAGCCGCAGCACCACCTCGGCATCGCTCGCGGCCTCCATCTGGCCATCGAGCGTCTCGCCGCGGGCGTTGAGGGCCTTGTAGTGGTAGAGGGGCATGGGCCGGGAATCAGGAATCAGGAATCAGGAATCAGGGGTTAGGAACCATAGGGCAGGAATCGGGACTTCGGGGTCGCGAGAAACGGGGGGCGCTATCCCCTCGCTCGTCATCCCCGCGAAGGCGGGGATCCAGCGCCCTTGGCGCAGAAATCAAGCAAGTATCTCCATCCACAAGTCCCTCCACGAAGAGTTGCGCTCCTCGACCAAGCGGATCTTCCATGCGCGATTCCACTTCTTGATCTTCTTCTCACGCTGGATCGCCGATTCCATGGTTCCGTGCATTTCATACCAGACCAACCTGGTCACGTCGTACTTCTGCGTGAATCCTTCGACGACGTGTTCGCGATGCTGCCAAATCCGCGCGACCAGGTCGCTGGTGACACCAATGTAGAGGGTTCCGATTCGATCGCTGGCGAGCATGTAGACCGCTGGCTGCTTTTCCATAGACGTCTTCTTCCCTGAAGAGCGAAGGTCACTGGATCCCCGCCTTCGCGGGGATGACGAGCGGAGGCGGCCTTGCCCGTCATCCGTTGCGCCGTCTTCAATCGCTATCGCGCTCGGGCGCGCATCAAGCATCCTCCGTCACCCGCAGCACCTCCTCGATCGTCGTCTCGCCCGCCAGCGCCTTGGCGATGCCGTCCTCGTACATCGTGCGCATGCCGGACTGGCGGGCGATCTTTTCGAGCTCGCCCATGCCGGCATGGCGCATCACCGCGCGGCGCAGCTCGTCGTTCATCACCAGGAATTCCATGATCGTGGTGCGGCCGAGGTAGCCGGTCGGGGCGAGCGCCGAGCCGCCGGCGCGGTACAGGAAGATCTCGCCCTCGGGCTGGTATCGGCGCAGGCCGAACTTGTCGATTTCCTCCGGCGAGGCCGCGTAGCGCTCGGCGTGCGTCGGCTCCAGCCGCCGCACCAGGCGCTGGGCGAGGATGCCGTTGACCGTCGAGGTCAGCAGGTAGTCCTCCACGCCCATGTCGAGCATGCGGGTGATGCCGCCGGCAGCGTTGTTGGTGTGCAGCGTCGACAGCACCAGGTGGCCGGTGAGCGCGGACTGGATCGCGATGCGCGCGGTCTCCAGGTCGCGCATCTCGCCGATCATGATGATGTCGGGATCCTGGCGCACGATCGATCGCAGCGCGTTGGCGAAGTCCAGCCCGATCTGCGGCTTGGCCTGGATCTGGTTGATGCCCTCGATCTGGTACTCGACCGGGTCCTCGACGGTGATGATCTTGACGTCGCTGGTGTTGAGCTTGGACAGCGCGGTGTACAGCGTGGTCGTCTTGCCCGAGCCGGTGGGGCCGGTGACCAGCAGGATGCCGTGCGGCTGGTCGAGCACCTTCTGGAACTGCGGCAGGAAGGCGTCGGTGAAGCCGAGCCGCTTGAAGTCGAACACCACCGTCTCGCGGTCGAGCAGTCGCATCACCACGCTCTCGCCGTGCGCGGTGGGCACGGTGCTCACGCGCAGGTCGAGCTCCTTGCCCTGCACGCGCAGCATGATGCGGCCGTCCTGAGGCAGGCGGCGCTCGGCGATGTTGAGCTTGGCCATGATCTTGATGCGGCTGATCACCGCCGCGGTGAGGTTGCTGGGCGGGCTCTCGCCCTCCTCCAGCACGCCGTCGATGCGGTAGCGCACCTTGAGCCGGTTCTCGAACGGCTCGATGTGGATGTCGGACGCGCGCAGCTCGACCGCGCGCTGGATGACCAGGTTGACCAGCCGGATCACCGGCGCCTCGGAGGCGAGGTCGCGCAGGTGCTCGACGTCGTCCATGTCGCCGGACGATTCGCCGTCGGCGGTCTCGACGATGGTGCCCATCGCACTGCGGCCCTGGCCGTGCCAGCGCTCGACCAGGTCGTCGATCTCCGAGCGCAGTCCGACGCAGGGCTCGGCTTCGCTGCCCGTCGCCAGCCGCACCGCGTCGATCGCGTAGCGGTCGTAGGGATCGGCCATCCACAGCACGAGCCGGCCGTCGCGCTCGCCGAGCGGGCACAGGTGGAACTGCTTGAGGAAGCGCAGCGACAGCGGCTGCGCGTCCGGCAGCAGTTCGGGCGGCGTCTCCGGCGCGTCCTTTGCGGCCAGCAGCGGCAGCCGCATGACGTCGGCGCAGGCCTCGGCGTGGTCGCGCTCGGACACCAGGCCCAGGCGTGCGAGCAGCGCGAGCAGGTCGCCGCCGGCCTCTTCCTGCAGGCGCCGGGCGCGGGCCAGGTCGGCCTCCTTCAGGCGGCCCTTGTCGAGCAGCGCATCGACGATGCGTTCGTCGACACGGGACTCGCGGCTGCGCCCAGCGGCGATGGCGTTGGCTGCCGTGTTCACTTTGCGCTCCGGCATCGGGGAGACCGACTTTAGCAGCTTGGGAACGCGGGCTGCGGAGACGTCGTCGCCCGCGGCGAGCCCGACCCGCTGGCCGCCATGATGCGCGCGCGAAGCAAAAAAAGACCCCGGCCGGAGCCGGGGTCGGAACATCACGAGAACGGAGGGCTTACTGGCGCGCCACCAGGGTGACGCCGCCGTAGTTGCCCGCACCCACCAGCTTGATGTAGTACGTGCCCGCCTGCGGGGCGGTGAAGCGCACAGTCTCGCTGTTGCCGGCGCGGGTGGACTTCGCGTCGTAGTCGGTGGTGGTCGGCTCCGCGTCGAAGCTGACGTACACCGAGACGTTGCCGGTGCCGCCGTAGGTCATGAAGCTGAGCACCGCGCCGGCCTGCGCTTCGAAGCTGTACAGCTTCTCGCTGCCGGCCGCGCCGCTCAGGCCCGTGACCGCCACCTTGTTGGTGAGCGGCGTCGCCACCGGACCGCAGTTCTCGGTGCACGGCGGCTCGATCGCCGCGGCGACCGCTGCGGCCGCGTCGACGATGCCGGCGCCGATCGGCTGCGTCGGCGGCGAGCTCGGGGCGTGCGCCGTGCTCTGCAGGATCGACACCACCTCGGTCGGCGTCAGCGGTGCCATGCCGGCGTCGGCGCGCGCGCCCTGCATCAGCGCGACCGTGCCGCTGACGTGCGGCGCCGCCTGCGAGGTGCCCGCGTAGCCCAGGTAGGCGTACGTCGTGGTCGGCACCGTGGTGCCGTCGTTGATCGCCTGCCACACGAAGCCGTCGTTGATCGGCGTGCCTGATGAGCCGTCGTTGGGATAGACGCCGCCGCCGGGCGCGGCGATCTCGACCGGAGCGCCGTAGTTGGAATAGAACGCACGCTTGCTGTAGATGCCGGTGGACGCCACGGTGACCGCGCCCGGGCAGCTGGCCGGCGAGTAGCCCGACGCGTCGGCGCCGCTGTTGCCCGCCGACACCACGACCACGGCGCCGAGCGCGTTGGCCTGCGCGATCGCCTGCGCCTGCGGATCGGTTGCCGGGCAGGCGCCGCTGCCGCCGAGGCTCATGTTGATGACCTGCGCCGGGTTGGCGTTGTCCGGCACGCCGTCGACGTGCCCGCCCGCGGCCCAGATGATGGCGTCGTTGATGTCGCTGTCGTAGCCGCCGCAATGGCCGAGGACGCGCACCGGCAGGATCTTGGCGTTGTAGGCGATGCCCGCCATGCCCGCGCCGTTGTTGGTCAGCTCGGCGCCGGCGGTGCCGGCGACGTGGGTGCCGTGCCAGGAGCTGTCGGACGGCGGGTTGCTGGCGTCGGTGCACAGGCTCAGCCACGGCTCCTCGGTGGTCCAGTCGCCGGTATCCCAGCCGCCCGGCACGCGGCCGTCGGTGGCGCGCCCGGAAATGACGTGGTCGGTGATGAAGTCGTAGCCGGCGTCGGCCAGCGAGGTGTCCATGTCCGGGTGCTGGGTGATGCCGGTGTCGAGCACCGCGATCACCACGCCGGCGCCGTCGGCCAGGTCCCAGGCGTTGTTGACGTTGCTGCCGCCCAGGTTGGGCACGCCGTTGGCGGTGGCGGTGCCGTCGGGCGCCTTCAGGTGCCACTGGTAGTTGCCGTAGTAGGTGTCGTTCGGCGTGAACGTCTGCGGGGTGAGGTTGGCCGGGGCGCGCAGGTCGCGCACCGGGCGGCGCAGGCGGTCGACGGTGACGTTGGCCACGGCCGGGTCGGCCGCGATCTGGCGCATGAAGGCCTCGGCCTCGGCGCGGTCGAGCTTGCGCGAGGTCTTCACCAGGTCGGCGCCGATCGCGAGCTTGCGCAGGTACGACGCGGTGGTGGGCTTGGCCTTGGTCGACAGGCCGGCGCGCGAGAGCGCCGTGCTGGCGTTCCTGGTGATCGCGGTGCGGTTGTTGCGGGTCGCCGAGCCGTCCTTGTAGGTGATGATGAAACGGCCGAACGCCTGCTGGTCGCCCATCGTCGCGGCGTTGACCTTGGGCGGCTCGCCCTGCCTGGGCGCCTTCTGGGCCGCGATCGCCGAACCGGAAAGCATGCCGACGATCACGGTGGCCAGTACGCTGGTGCGAATGCTTGTCTTCGTCATTGGAGGTAATTCCTCATCTGGTAGTTGTCATCGATTTCCAACTTCACGCCTGCTTTCCGTTTGTCAGACAGGACGCACTGCCTGGTGCCGCCTGCAGGAAGGCCGCATTCCACTGTTTACCAGCCAAAGCCGGCGCCGAGTCCGACCGACGTCTCATCTCCGCTGAAAGCGCCGCCGAACGTGATCGTCGCGCGGTCGCTGATCGCACGCTGGTAGCCGACCGACAGCGCGCTCTCCCCGTTCTGGAAGCCGACGCCGACGCCGACGCGGTTCTGCGTGCGGATGCCGGCGGCGCTGGTGGCCATGTTCAGCATCGCGGCACCCATCGCGCCCTGGCGGTCGATGCGGCGATCCTGCTCGCGGAAGCGGTGGTCGACCTGGCCCTGCAGGTCGGTGAACGCGTCGTTGAGCGCGGAGATCTTCGAGTCGGTGTAGGCGTTCGCCGTCGTCAGCGTCTGCGTGGCCGTGGTGTCGGTGTAAGCCTTGGCGTCGGCGACCCCGTTGTCGAGCTGGCCCTTGTTCACCGCGTCGGTGGCCTGCGTGCCGTCCGCCACGTTGGTGACCTGGCGCTCGTTGCCGGCGCTGCCCACCGAGACCGTGTTCTCGCGGTCGGCGACCGAGCCCTGGCCCAGCGCGACGCTGCCGGTGGCGGTGGCCGAGGCGCCCTGCCCGATGGCGGTGCCGGATGCCGCGCTGACGCTCGCGCCCTCGCCGATCGCGACCGCGTTGGTGGCGTTGGAGCTGATGCTGGAGTTCGCGCCCACCGCGGTGCTGCCATCGGCGCCGACCTGCGAGTTGCCGCCGATCGCGGTGTCGTTGGGACCGGCGGCGAACGCGCCGCCGCCGACCGCCACGCCGTTCGACCCGCCGGCCTTGGCATCGGAGCCGACGGCCACGCCCTTGCTGCCGTCCGCCACCTGCGCCGAGGTCCCGCCGTCGACCTTGACCCGGTCGTCCGTGGTGGTGACCGGCGTGCCACCGCTGTTCTCGACCACGGTCAGGCGCTGGTCGAGCTGCGAGATCGACGCATCCAGCGCGCCGAGCGCATCGCCGACGTTGAAGTAGTTGCCGCCCTGGATGATGTAGGTCGGCGCCGAGACCGTGCCGAACGCCGTCACCGCCGCGCCGCCGCCGAGCATCTGCGCGGTGCTGTCCAGCGCGCCGTACAGCTGGCCGCCGTTCACCGCTTCCATGCTGCCGGCGCTGACCGCGCCGTCGGCCAGGTTGCCGATCACCGTGCCGTCCGCGCCCGCCAGCGTGGCGGACGCCTTGCTGTCGTCGTCGTAGGCCACCGCGTTGGCCGCGGTGCCTTCGACGTCGTCGATGCGCTGGTTGGTCTCGAACAGTTGGCTGCCGTTGACCGCATCGGTGCTGTCGGCCGAGACCTCGCCGGCCGCGACGTTGGTGATGACGGTGCCGTTCTCGCCGGCCAGCGTGACGCTGCCCTTGGTGTCGTCGTCGTACTGCACCGCGCTGTCGGCCAGCTCGCCGACGCCGGAAGCGACCTCGTCGAGCTGCGCCTTGTTCACCGCATCGGTGTCCTCGGTGCCTGCCGCGACGTTGGTGACCTGCCGCTCGCCGCCGACGCTGCCCACCGACACGCTGTTCGCGCGGTCGGCCACGGAGTTCGCGCCCAGCGCCACGCTGTTGTCGGCCGAGGCCTCGGCGTTCGCGCCGATCGCGGTGCTTCCGGCCGCCGTCGCGTAGGCGCTCAGGCCCAACGAGGTGCTGTCGGCCTGCGAGGCGAAGGCGTCCTGGCCCACCGCCGTCGCGCCGTCACCGGTCGCCCACGCGAACTCGCCGACCGAGGTGCTGTCCTCGCCCAGCGCCCAGGCGAACTCGCCCACCGCCGTGCTGTTGCCGCCGGCGGCCCAGCTGTTCGCGCCCAGCGCCGTGGCGTAGGCGACGTCCGCCGCCGCATTCGCGCCCAGCGCGGTGCCGTACGTGCCGCCGGCGTAGCTCTGGGTGCCGACCGCCGTGCTGTAGTCGCCCACCGCATTGGCCACCGCGCCGAACGCCGCCGACTGCGCGCCCGAGGCGAACGCCCCCACGCCCGCCGCCGTCGCCGCGAACCCGTCGGCGTTGGCGCTCGCACCCACCGCGGTGCCACCGACCCCGGCGCTGGTCGCGCCGGTGTCCACCGGCACGCCGCCGTTGGTGATCAGCGGGTCGCCGTTCTCGTCCACCGCGTTGCCGCCCACCGCCACCGCCGCAGGACCCGTGGCCTGCGCGTTCTGGCCGAACGCCGCGCTGTTCATCCCCGTCGCCAGGGCGTTGAAGCCCACCGCCGTCGAGTTCGTCCCGATCGCGTTCGAGCCGCTGCCGAACGCCGAGGCGCCGTCGCCGATCGCGTTCGCCGCCTCGCCCGCCGCGGTGCCGTTGATGCCTTCCACGTAGGCGCCCACGCCGTCGCTGTCCGGATCGTCCGTGGCCTTGAAGAAGTGGTCCGTCGTGCTCGCGGTCTTGCCCACTTCATCGAGCTGGCGCTTGTTCACCGCATCGGTGTCTTCCGTGCCGTCGGCCACGTTGGTCACCTGGCGCTCGCCGCCCACGCTGCCCACCGACACGCTGTTGTCGCGGTCGGCCTCCGAGCCCGCGCCCAGCGCCACGCTGTTCAACCCGTCCGCGCTCGCACCCGCGCCCAGCGCCGTCGACCCGTCCGCCGTCGCGAACGCGCTCTCGCCCAGCGACGTGCTGCTCTCACCGGCCGACCAGCTGTTCCAGCCGATCGCCGTGGCGTACTCGCCCGTCGCCCACGCGCCGTTGCCGAACGCCGCGCTACCCGTGCCGCTCGCCTCGGTCGAGATCAACCCGAAGAACGTGCTGCCACCCACCGCCGTGGCTTCCTCGCCCGTGGCCAGGCTGTACTCGCCCACCGCCGTGCTGCTCGTGCCCTGCGCCAGCGCGCTCGTGCCCACCGCCGTGCTGTAGTCGCCCACCGCATTGGCCACCGCGCCGAACGCCGCCGACTGCGCGCCCGAGGCGAACGCCCCCACGCCCGCCGCCGTCGCCGCGAACCCGTCGGCGTTGGCGCTCGCACCCAGCGCCGTGCCACCGACCCCGGCGCTGGTCGCGCCGGTGTCCACCGGCACCCCGCCGTTGGTGATCAGCGGATCGCCGTTCTCGTCCACCGCGTTGCCGCCCACCGCCACCGCCGCAGGGCCCGTGGCCTGCGCGTTCTGGCAGAACGCCGCGCTGTTCATCCCCGTCGCCAGGCTGTTGTAGCCCACTGCGGTCGCCCCGTCGGCCAGCGCGTTCGCGCCGCTGCCGTAGGCCGAGGCGCCGTTGCCGATCGCGTTGGTCGCTTCACCGGCCGCCGTGGCGTTGTCGCCTTCCACGTACGCACCGGCTCCGCTGTCCTCGCTGTCGGTCGCCTTGAAGAAGTGGTCGGTGTTGCTTGCCACCTTGCCCACTTCATCGAGCTGGCGCTTGTTCACCGCATCGGTGTCTTCCGTGCCGTCGGCCACGTTGGTGACCTGGCGCTCGCTGCCCGCGCTGCCCACCGACACGCTGTCGGCCCGGTCGGCCACCGAGTCGGCGCCCAGCGCCACCGCGTTGTCCGCGCCCGCCTGCACCCACGCCGCCGAACCCAGCGCCGTGCTGTTGTAGCCGTCGGCCTCCGCCAGCCAGCCCACCGCCGAGGTGAAGTCCCCGCTCGCGTACGAGCCCGCGCCCAGCGCCACCGCGCCGTAGCCCGACGCCTCCGCCGGCAGCAGCCCGAACACCGTCCCGCCCAGCGCCACGCTCTCGTCGCCCGAGGCGATGCTGAACTCGCCCACCGACGTGCTGCTGATGCCGCTGGCGTTCGCCGCCAGGCCCACCGCCGTCGCGTAGTCGCCGCTGGCCGCGCTCTCCGCGCCGAACGCCGATGCACCGGCGCCCGAGGCGCCGGCCAGGAAGCCCGTCGCGGTCGACTCGATCCCCGAGGCCGTGCTCTCCGCGCCCAGCGCCGTCGAGCCGTCGCCCGAAGCGGTGCTCCAGTAGCCCGCCGCCGTCGATTCGATGCCGCCCGCCTCGCTCAGCGCGCCCGTCGCCGTGCTGCCGTCGCCGGTCGCGTACGCCGCCGCGCCCGTCGCCGTCGACTGCTCGCCGGAAGCCACGCTCTCCGCGCCC
>DATLJE010000018.1:0-82267 GCA_035539095.1 Luteimonas sp. | reverse complement strand
GAAGTCCATCACCGCCGCGCCTTCGAACGAGGGCGAGTTGGACAGGTCCACGACCACGTGGGTGCCGGCCATGGCCACGTCCAGGCCTTCGCCGCTGAGGATGTCCACGCCCGTGGAAGGCGCGGCGGCGATCGCTTCGTGGCCCTGTGCCTGCAGGCGCGTGACGACCTGGCTGCCGATGAGTCCGGTACCACCGATGACGACGATTTTCATGTTCGACCTCGCATTGCAACGTGGGGATGACGCGGGGGAGGGGCGACGCGGCGAAGGGCGCTGTGGTCGCGGAGCGTGTTGCGGATGCTAGGTCCGGCCATGCGGCGCCGGTAGGCTCGCGCGCGGCCGCAGGGTGTTGCTTCGTGCGCACCAATCGCGGCGGCGAGCGGGCGCGCGGCCATCGCGTCGCTTCGCTGCGCGTTGCCGTGCTGTCGCAGGAGCGGCGGAAGCCGCGACTGGCGGATCGGAAGTCGCGGCTTCCGCCGCTCCGCGGGAATTCAGGCAGGCGAAGCCACGCCACTGTTGCACCCCGCGCAACACGCTGCGTCCGCGCGCACGCCTACCGGCGGCCGGGCGGCGCGCCTAGTGTCGCGCCCCGGGCGTGGGATCCCGCGCCGATCATTCCCCTCCGAGGAGCACCGCAATGTCCGAGCGCATCGATTTCATGCAGCAATCCCCCGAACTGACGAAGAAGCTCGTCGAGCTCGAAGGCCTACTGGCGAAGTCGGCCATCGAGAAGCCGATCCAGGACCTGGTCAAGATCCGCGCCTCGCAGCTCAACGGCTGCGCGTTCTGCACCGACATGCACATCAAGCAGGCGACCATCCGCGGCGAGCGGCCGCTGCGCATCTACCACCTGACGGCGTGGCGCGAGTCGCCGCTGTTCAGCCCGCGCGAGCGCGCCGCGCTGGCGTGGGCGGAGGCGCTGACCCAGCTGCCCGCGCAGGGCGTGGCCGACGACTATTACGACCGCGTCGCGGCGCAACTGTCGGCGCAGGAGATGTCGGACCTGGCCTTCGTCGTCGCCGCGATCAACGCCTGGAACCGGCTCAGCATCGGCTTCAGGACGGTGCCGGGCAGCCGCGACAAGGCGTACGGCCTGGACAAGGCGGAGCTGTCCTGAGCGGGCCCGCAGTCATCGCATCCGCGGCCGTGCGCAGGCGCGCGGCCGTCCTTCCACGCCCCGAACGCGGGGCACGCGCCAGGAGAACCGCCATGCGCATCGTTCCTTCGTTGATCCTGTCCGTCCTGCTGTGCTCCACCGCCGCGGTGGCGCACGGACCCGCCGGCGCAGGCGCCGCGCCGCTGCCGGTGGTCACGCCGCTGGCGACGCAGGCGTTGCCGGACCAGCCGGGCAAGGAGGTGCTCATCCTCGAGGTGGTGTACCCGCCCGGCGCCGTCGAGCCGGTGCACCGCCACGACGCCGACGCCTTCGTCTACGTGCTGGAAGGCTCGATCGTGATGGGCGTGGCCGGCAGCAAGGAGGTCACCCTCACGCCGGGGCAGGTCTTCCACGAGGGCCCCGCCGACCTGCACACGGTCGGGCGCAACGTCAGCAAGGATAAGCCGGCGCGGTTCATCGCGTTCCTGGTCAAGGACACGGGCAAGCCGGCGGTGATCCCGGTCGATTGATCACGCCGCCGGCCACGCGTCTCGAACTTGCGTCCGTCGAACTCTCGTCCCCCGAACTTGCGTCCCCCGAACTCTCGACGCTTCGGCGTTTGAACCCCTCTCCCGCTGCGCGGGAGAGGGAGAGCGCGAAGCGCGAGGGTGAGGGCCCGGCTTTTCGCCGCGCTGTTCTACTTCTTCAGGGCTTCGGTGACTTGCGCGAAGGAAGTCGCCATCCGGTGAATCGCTTTTCCCTCGGCAGGACATCCTGTCCTGACGAGGGCGCCGGCCATCCATGGCCGGCTTGACGCGATCCCCCGGCCGCCGCCTTCCTGCCCACTTCCATTGCTTCGGTCTTGAGTGCCGCTTCGCGCGGCCGCGATGAAGGACTCAGAGCCTCGTCATCCCCGCGAAGGCGGGGATCCATGGACGTTGCATCGAAACCTCGGGCCACCCGCGCATCAATCTCATCCGAAGTGACTAGGTCGGGCCTACGCGCGACGCCTGGGATGGATCCGTCGGGGCGGTAGCCCCGACCTACGGCTCTACCCGAAACCCATCCACGAAAAGCTGCCATGGAGCCGGGAGGGCCGGGGCCCGCGGAAAGTGCGCCATGGATGGCGCACGGCCCTTCCTCGGGCCATGGACGGACCGCGGAAGGGAGGAGCGGGCCCCGGCCCTCCCGGCGGTCGGTCCGAAGCCGCCGCTCTCGCTTCCGTCCCCATCCCCCAGCCGCCTTCTCTCGAGGCGCACCGACAACACGGGCATGTCGTCGGAGCAGCGACGAAGCAAGCCGTATGCCTACTCGTCGAACGGCGCATCCAGCAAGGCATCGACCATCGACGGTGGCATGTAGTCCGGCACGAAGCGCTCGCCGAAGTCGCGCGCGAAGTTGTCGTACGTGGTCGACGGCCGCGCTTCGACGACATGGCACACCGCGCGCGCGAACCGGTGCTTCATCCCCAGGCGCGGGAACTCCGCCAGGATTCGCGCCATCGCCGCTTCCGGGATCGTGTCGGCGCCCCAGCCGCCCCAGTCGATGCCGACGCCGCGCACGCACAGCGCGGCCTCGGCCTCCTTGTGCAGGCAGATCGACGGCGTTGAATTGAGCGCGATGCTGTCCCAGACCAGCTGCGCGCGGCGCTCGTCCACGCCGTGCCCGCGCACGAACGCGCGCGCGGCGTTGGCGCCCTCCACCTCGAAGCGCAGCGTGCCCTCGAAGGCCGCTGCCAGGCCGAGGTCGTGCAGCAGCGCGGACACCGCCAGCACTTCGGCGTCGTGCGCGATCGCCTCGCGCTCGGCCAGCAGTGCGGCGAACAGCCACGAGCGCACGACGTGGTTGAACAGGTAGGGCTCGCAGTGCCTGCCCGCGAACGTCAGCGCGCGCGCGACCAGCGGCGTATCGGGCACGGCGACGCCGGCAACCAGACGCACGGGCGGCGTGTTCGGCGCGCCGGCAGCAACCGGCGGCGCGATGGCAAGGCTGGAACGCATGGACATCGGAGCACTCCTGCGCGGCGGGCGCGCGTTGCGGGGGGAGGGCGATCAGCGCGACTGCGCCGCCTCGACGATGAGCCGCGCGACCTCGTCGGGGTGCGAGGCCATGACCAGGTGCGAGGCGCCGTCGATCTCGACGACGTGGCGCACGCGCGCGCGCCGCGCCATGAACGCCAGCGCCTGCGGCGGGATGTTGCGGTCGGCGCTGCCGTAGATCGACCACGACGGGATCGAAGCCCAGGCCGGCGCGCCGGAAGGCTCGTTCAACGCCGCCTCGGTCACCGGGCGCTGCGCCACCGCGACGACCGCCGCCTGGGCCGCAGGCAGGTCGGCGGCGAACTGCGGGTGGAAGCGCTCCTGGCGGACGTAGAGGTCATGGCCGCCGCCGGGCAGCGCGACCGGCGGCGCGAGCGCCGCGGCGAGCGTGCTGCCGGGGAATCGCGACGACAGGCCCGCCGCGGTCTCGCCGGCCTCCGGCGCGAACGCCGCGACGAACACCAGCGCCTTGACCTTGCGGCCCGCGTCGCCGGCGTTGGAGATCACCGCGCCGCCGTAGGAATGCCCGACCAGCACCACCGGCCCGTGGATCGCGGCGACCACGCCGTCGAGATAGGCCGCGTCGGCCTTCACGCCGCGCAGCGGATTGGCCACGGCCACCACCGGATAGCCGCGCGCGAGCAGCCGCGCGGCGACGCCGTTCCAGCTCGACGAATCGGCAAACGCGCCGTGGACCAGGACGATGGTGGGCCTGGGCGCCGGCGCCGCGTCCCGCGCGTGCGCGGGCAAGGCGAACCAGCCGAAGGCGAGGAGGCAGGCGAGTGCGGACAGCGTGGCGAGGGCTTTCATGGGCGGGAAGCTCCGTTGGTGCCGGCGCAGGGGCCGGCCGGGGGAAAGGATGCGCATCGCGATGCGTCGCGCGCGGCGTCAGCGCAGCGACATGCCGCCGTCGACGCGCAGGTCGATGCCGGTGACGAAGCTGCTCGCGTCCGAGGCGAGGAACAGCGCGGCGCGCGCGAGCTCGTCCGCGCGGCCCATCCGGCCCAGCGGGATGGCGTCGGCCATCGCCTGCCCGAACGCCGCGCGGTCCTCGGGCGCGATGCCCAGCTTGTCCAGGATCGCGGTGTCGGTCGGCCCCGGGCTCAGCACGTTGACGCGGATGCCGCGCGCGCCGAGCTCGAGCGCCCAGGCGCGCGCGAACGCGCCGATCGCGGCCTTCGAGCCGGCATACACGGCGTGCCCGTCGAGGACGCGGTTGGCGGCGATCGAGCCGGTGAGGATCACCGAGCCGCCGTCGCGCATCACCGGCAGGATCTTCTGCACGCCGAAGAACACGCCGCGCGCGTTGGTCGCGAACTGCGCGTCGTAGTCCTCCTCCGCGACCGCGGCAGAGGGCTGGATGGTGTTGACGCCGGCGTTGGCCATGTAGACGTCCAGCGCGTGGAAGCGCGCGCGGACCTCGCGCGCGACGGCCTCGTGGTGGGCGATGTCGGCGACGTCGCCCTGGATGCCGACCGCGCCGGGGCCGATCCGCTCGAGCGCCGCGTCGATCGCCTGCCGGCGGCGCCCGGTGATGACGACCTGCGCGCCTTCGGCGGCGAACGCCGCGGCGGCGGCCAGGCCGATGCCGCTGCTGCCGCCGGTGACCAGCGCGGTCTTGCCCGCGAGCATGCCCATGGTGGAGTCCTCTTCGATGGTCGATGGCGCCATCGTGGGACGCGGCGTGGCGCGGCGGTAGGCATCGCGGTGGACGCGGCGTGTTGCGCCACGCGCACGAATGGCAGCCGCGCCGCGGCGCGCGCCGCCACCAGTCAAAGGGCAGGTGCGCGCCTCACTGCGCCGTCCGCACGGCGGCCGCCGCGCGCGCCGGCAGCTCCCTGCGCAGCGGCACCACGCGCGCGGATTCGGCATGGGCATCGGCTTCGGCGTGCATGGGCGGCACGACGCCGTCGTATTGCCGGTCCAGGGCGCGGATCCGTTCGACCATGTAGTCGACGAACACGCGCACGCGCGCGGGCAGGTGGTGGCGGCTCTGGTAGCACAGCGAGTGGCTGCCATCGTCGGGCGCCAGGTGCGCCAGGCACGCGACCAGGCGTCCGTCGCGCAGGGGGCCGGCGACCAGGTAGCCGGGCAGCTGCGCGATGCCGTCGCCCGCGAGCACCGCCTGCAGGGCCAGGCCGGGATCGTCGAACCCGTAGCTGGATTCGGGCACCAGCCTGCGGGCCTGGCCCTCGACCTTGAACTCCCACTCGACGATGCGCCCGCCCTCGGTGCGGCAGGCGATGCAGGCGTGCCGCGCGATGTCGTCGACGTCGCCGGGCAGGCCGTGCCCGCGCGCGTAGCCGGGCGAGGCGCACACGACCAGCTGCATCGGGATGAGCGGCCTGGCGATGATCCCGCTGTCCTCCATGCGGCCATCGTGGAAGGCGACGTCGATGCGGTCGGAGACGAAGTCGACGCGGTGGCGGTGCAGCGCCAGCTCGATCGAGATCCCCGGGTACGCGGCGTGGAATCCGCCGAGCAGCGGCATCACCACCGTGCGCCCGAACGCCGGGCTGGCGCTGATGCGCAGCCGCCCGCGCGGCGGGCCCTGCCGCTGGTCGCGCATGTCCTCGAGCGCCTGCAGGATGCGGTCGATGCCCGGCCTGCAGTTCTCGTAGAAGCGCTCGCCCTCGCGGGTGAGCGCGGTGCTGCGGGTGGTGCGCAGGAACAGCCTGGCGTCGAGCTGGTCCTCCAGCCTCCTGACGCTGCGGCTGACGGCGGACCGGCCGATCCCCAGGCGCTCGCCGGCCTTGGCGAAGCTGCCCTCGTCGGCGACGGCGACGAAGGCGATCACGCCGGCATAGGTGGTCGAGAAACCGGACGCCAGTGGATCGGGTTCGGCAGGCGGCGGAGCGGGGCGGCTGGTCGACATGGGCGGCTCCCGGGATGCACGCGATCCCATTCGCGGCCCGGCGACGTCGCGCCGCATGGGCGCCGTTCCGCGCGGGCCGATGCAGGGCAGCCTAGCGCGCCCCGGAAGCGCGCAATGGACACAGTTCCCCCGAATCCGGACACGTCGTCGTCCGCGGTTCGCGCGGGCTGCGCCGCTGCGCGCCGCTAGTGCGGCGCCGGCGCGAGGTGGCGGCGCGCGCTGCGGCGCAGGTCCTGCGGCGTGTGCTCGACGACGCGCAGGAAGCTCCTGCACATGTGGTCGGCGTCGGTGAAGCCGGCCTTGCCGGCGATTTCCTCGAAGCCCATCGCGCCGTCCTCGACCTGCGGCCGCGCGGTTTCGACCCGCAGGCGCTCGATCGCGCGCGCCGGCGTCATCCCGGTCGCGGCGGCGAAGACGCGGCCGAACTGGCGCACGCTCAGGTGCGCGACGTCGGCGAGCCGCTCGACCGACAGGTCCTCGCGCAGGTGCTCGCGCGCGTAGCCCAGCGTGCGGCGGATGCGGTCGGAGTCCGGGTCGAGGTCGAGCAGCGACGAGTACTGGCCCTGCCCGCTGGGGCGGCGGTAGTACACCACCAGCATCCGCGCCACCGCGCGCGCCACGGCCTGGCCCATGTCCTGCTCGATCATCGCCAGGCTCATGTCGATGCCCGCGGACATGCCCGCCGACGTCCAGAAGCCGCCGTCCTCGGTCCAGATGCGGTCGCTGTCGACGCGCAGCGACGGGTGCTGCTCGCGCAGCCTGGACGCGTAGCACCAGTGCGTCGTCGCGGCGCGGCCGTCGAGCAGGCCGCTCGCCGCCAGCAGGAAGGCGCCGGTGCACACGCACGCCGTCCTGCGCGAACACGCGGACATGTCGCGGATCGCCTGCACCAGCGGCGCCACCCACGCCGCGTCGGGCGGCTCCGGCCTGCCGACGACGACGAAGGTGTCGATCGCGCAGGGCGCGAGCCGCTCGCTGGCGACCTGCAGGCCGCAGTTACTCGGCACCATGCCGCCGTCCAGCGAGGCGACCGTGAGGCGATAGCCGGGCGACGCCAGCGGGCTGGCGTTGGTGAAGGCTTCCAGCGGCCCGCTCAGGTCGAGCAGGACGAAACCCGGGTACACCAGGAACAGGATGTGGCGTGCCATGGCCGAAATCCCCGGAAATATGGCGCACGGCGTTTATGGAACGGGCGTCCAGCCCTGTCAAGGACGCGATGTGGCCGCGCGGTCGCCGCCTCGGCCGCGCGCGCGGCAGGCGCCCGCGGCGCGGTGCGCGGCCATTGCGGCCGCAGCCGCGCATTGGTGCCTCCGGTTCAACACGGCGCGACCGCGCAGGCATCTAGCGGCGCCCTGCCGCCAGGCTCCTAATGCGCGGGCCGGCGGGCATCCCCGCCGATTCCCCCCAAAGCAGAGAAGGCAGACATGAGCTCGATCACCACCAAAGACGGCACCGAGATCTTCTACAAGGACTGGGGCTCCGGGCAGCCGATCGTGTTCCACCACGGCTGGCCGCTGTCGGGCGACGACTGGGACGCGCAGATGCTGTTCTTCCTCGGGCAGGGCTACCGCGTCATCGCGCACGACCGCCGCGGCCACGGCCGCTCCAGCCAGGCCGCGCAAGGCAACGACATGGACACCTATGCCGCCGACGTCGCCGCGCTGGCCGCGCACCTGGACCTGCGCGACGCGATCCACGTCGGCCATTCCACCGGCGGCGGCGAGGCCGCGCACTACGTCGCGCGCCACGGCGCGGGGCGCGTGGCCAAACTCGTGCTGATCGGCGCGGTGCCGCCGGTGATGGTCAAGTCGGCCGCCAATCCGGGCGGGTTGCCGATCGAGGTGTTCGACGGGCTGCGCACGCAGCTGGCGGCCAACCGCGCGGGGTTCTACTGGGACTTCCCCTTCCCGTTCTACGGCTTCAACCGCGAAGGCGCCGAGCCGTCCGAGGCGATCCGCCAGAACTGGTGGCGGCAGGCGATGATGGGCGGCGCCCAGGCGCAGTACGAGTGCATCAAGGCGTTCTCGGAAACGGATTTCACCGACGACCTGCGCCGGATCGACGTGCCGACGCTGGTGATGCACGGCGACGACGACCAGATCGTGCCGATCGCCGACTCGGCGCTGCTGTCGTCGAAGCTGCTCAAGCAGGGCACGCTGAAGGTCTACGAGGGCTTCCCGCACGGCATGTGCACCGTGCACGCCGACGTGGTCAACCGCGACCTGCTGGCGTTCTTCCGCGCCTGAGCTTCGCGCTCGCCCTGCATTGCCCCGGGCGCAGGGCACCGTCATGCCGGGCGCGGCGAAGGGATTGCCCGCCCGGCGGGCAGGATCCCTCGCTGCGCTCGGGATGACAAACGCGACGCAGCGCGCACGGGCGCGCGCTGCACCTTCCATGCGCCGATCCGCGCGATTCGTCGCCCGCAGCGCGGTTTCGTCGCCTGCGGCGACGCGATCGCGCGCGGCGTGGCTATCCTTCGTGGTGCAGGGATGTCGCGCGGCACGCGATCTTCGCAACGCTCCCGCGGCTTCCTGCATCGTCCCGAACGAACGGAGGCCACGTGAGATTCCCCGCATCCAACATCGCCCACGCATTCGCGTGCACCGCCAGCGCCTGCATCGCGATCCTCGTGCTGGTGGCGCTGGGCCTGCCCGCATCGGCACGCGCGGAAGGCCGCGTCGGCGACTGCCGAGTCGGCATCTACCAGCTGGACGACGGCAGCCGCGTCGACGTCGGCCCGGGCGAGGGCGAGCACCTGCGCTGGCGCCGCGAGGACGGCACCACCGGCGAGCTGACCGCCGGTGCGGACGGCACGTGGACCAGCACGCTCGGCTGGACCGGGCGCGACGACGGCAAGCGCGTGCGCTTCGACTGCGACGCCGGCGTCATCGCCTTCGCCGGCGTTGCCGGCCGGCGCATCGCGCTGCAGGCCACCGACACCACCTTCGACGGCGCCGGCGTGCGCCTGGCCGGGCGCCTGGTGCTGCCGCCGGGCGACGCACGGGTGCCGATCGTGGTGCTGGTGCACGGCTCCGAGCACATGTCCGCGCGCGATTTCTACTCGCTGCAGCGGCTGTTCCCGGCCGCGGGCATCGGCGTGTTCGTCTACGACAAGCGCGGCACCGGCGCGTCCGGCGGCAATTACACGCAGAACTACCTGCTGCTGGCCAACGACGCGATCGCCGCGGTGGAAGAGGCCAGGCGCCTGGCCGGCGCGCGCGCCGGCCGCATCGGCTACCAGGGTGGCAGCCAGGGCGGCTGGGTCGTGCCGCTGGCCGCGCGCATCGCGCCGGTGGACTTCGCGATCGTCGGCTTCGGCCTGGCGGTCTCGCCGCTCGACGAGGACCGGCAGGCCATCGCGCTCGACATCACCACGCACGGCTACGGGCCCGATGCGATGGCGCAGGCGATGGAGCTGGCGGACGCCACCGGCGCCATCATCGCCAGCGATTTCAGGGAAGGCTACGACCGCCTGGCGGCGGTGCGCGCGAAGTACGGCGACGCGCCGTGGTTCAAGCACGTGCGCGGCGACATCACGTTCTTCATGCTCAAAAACCCCGGGGCCAAGGTGCGCGAGCAGGGCCCGGTGCTGCTCGCGGGCGTGCCGGCGACCTACGACCCGATGCCCGTGCTGCGCAACCTCGACACGCCGCAGCTGTGGATCCTGGGCGAGGACGACCACGAGGCGCCGAGTGCCGAGACCGCGCGCCGGCTGCGCGCGCTGCAGGCGGATGGCAAGCCGATCACGCTGGCGATGTTCCCGGACGCCGAGCACGGCATCTACGAATACGAGACCCAGCCCGACGGCACCCGCCTGGACACCCGCAACCCGGACGGCTACTTCGCGATGATGCGCGACTTCATCCTGCGCGGTCGCCTGGAGGACAGGCGCTACGGCACGAGCGCGGTCTTCCGCCCGGGCCGCGCCGATGCGCGCGGCGGCGATCCACGCCGCTGAAGTCCGCGAACCGGCATCCAGCGTGCAGGCTTGCGCGGTTGCAGGCCGCACGCTGGACACGAGGCACGTCGCCCCGAACGCGGCGGGAATTTCGTCGGCAACAGCACGGATTCCCGTCGCGCTCGAAATGAGGGCTGTTCGATTCATGCCTTGAATGCGCGGCGGCGTGCCGGCCGCCGCGCGCTCACGCCGCGGCGCGATGCGGCCGGCGCACGGCGCGGACGGTGCCGCTGTCGCCGCCGCCGCAATAGAACAGGCCGCGGCCGTCGGACTCGAGCCCGCTGACGCCGGCGCCGGCCGGCATCGCCAACCGCTCGAGCACGTCGCCGCTGGCCGGGTCGAGCCGGCGCAGCTCGCTCTCGTCGCCTTCCCACGTGCCGTGCCAGAGCTCGCCCTCGACCCAGGTCACGCCGGTGACGAAACGGTTGGACTCGATGCTGCGCAGGACCTTGCCGGTGGCCGGGTCGACCTGGTGGATCCGGCGCGCGCGGTACTCGCCCACCCACAGGCTGCCCTCGGCCCAGGCCAGGCCCGAGTCGCCGCCGTTGCCCGGCGCGGGGATCGACGCCACGACCTTGCCCGTCGCGGGATCGACCTTGTCGATGCGCGCGTCGGCGATCTGGTACAGGTGCGTGCCGTCGAACGCGGTGCCGGCGTCGCAGGCGACGTCGAGTGTGCGCTCGGTCGCGCCGCTCGCGGGGTCGAATGCGACCAGCTTCGCGCCGGTGGCGGCCCAGACGCGCGCGCCGTCGTGGCTGACGCCGTGCACGCGGCCGTCGGTGTCGAAGGGGCCGTACTCGCGCACGATCTCGGCGGCGCGCACGCCGGCTTCGGAGGCGTTGGTGTTGCGGTTCATTGGGGGTCTCCTCGTTGGAAGGGGTCGGCCAGCAAGCGCGCGGCCGGGACGGCCGGCAACTCGTGGCGTGCGCATCAACCTACGCGGCCGGCAGCGAGGCGGGGAGTAACAAGATCGTCGTGAATCCGGCCAGCGGCGGCGCCAGCCAGCGCTGCGCCCTTGCGCGCCCGACCGAGCGCACGCGGCCGTCGGCTTCGAGCGCCGCCAGCGCGCGCTGCACGGTGCGCTGGCTGGCGCCGGTCGCGAGCGCCAGCGCCGAGGTCGACCAGGCCGCGCCGTCGGACAGCAGCGCCAGCAGCGCGCCCTGCTCGCCCTCGATCGGCGGCGCCAGCACGACGACCTCGCGGCCGTCGCGCGGCACGAGCGTGAAGCCGCGCGCGGTGGCGTCGATGCGCGCCATCGGCCTGGCCAGCGCGCGCAGGCGTCCGATCTCCACCCGCAGGCGCGCGCGATGCGTTTCGTCGGGACGGCGCGTGCGAAACACGCGCGCGATCAGCGCGTCGCGCTCGACGTCGCCCGGCCAGGCCTCGGCCAGCGCGCGCGCCAGCGCGAACAGCACCGGCCGCCGCGCCAGCGGGCGCCATGCGTCGCGCATGCGCAAGCCGTGGCGGCAGCCGTCGACCACCAGCGCGTCGGTGTCCAGCAGCGCGGCGACCCCCGACAGCGGCAGGGGTTGCTCGCCGCCGGCGGACAGGCGCCGCGCGGCGGTGCGCTCGAGCGCGGACCCGGCCTCGGCGATCTCGGCGAGCAGCGCCGGGATGCCCGCGACCGTCGCCGCCGCGTGCGCCTGCGCGAGCGCGGCCCGCGCGTCGGCGACGCGCAGCGAACGCAGCGCCAGCTCGGTCGCGGCCAGCCGGGCCGTCGCCACCAGCGCCGGTGACAGGCCGTGCGCATCGAGCCGGTCGAGCGCCGTCGCGGCCTCGGCGAGGCGGCCGAGCAGCAGCAGCCGTCGCACGCCGACCAGCCGCGCCTGCAGCGCATTGGCGCGATCGGCACGCGCTTCCAGCGTGGCCTCGGCCGCCGCCAGCGCGCGCGGCACGCCGCCGAGATCGCGCATCGCCAGCGCCACCTCGGCCTGCGCGACGATGCAGCGCGCGCGAGACAGCGCCTCGTGCTCGCCGAAGCCGCGCGCGGCGCGCCGCAGCAGCTCGCGCGCGCGGACCAGCTCGCCGAGCTGGGCCATCGCGATGCCGCGCATCGCCAGCGCCGGCGGATCCTCGCGCAGCGCGACGCGCTTGAGCGCGCCGAGCGGGTCGCCGGCGGCCAGGGCACGCGCGGCGGCGGCGACCAGGGAGTCCATGGCGACAGGCTAATCGCGTCGGCGCGGGATGTCGTTGCCCGCGGTCGCCACCTCGGCCAAGGCCCGGTCCAGCAGGCTTCCCGTTTCACGAGCGGCTCCGGTCATCACCGGCGCACCCGGTGATGCACACGGAAGCCGTGGATCGATGGCGCCGGCGTCGTCGACCACCTGCGCAGCGCGCGGCCACGCCTTCGAATCGGTCCGGCCATGCGGACTTTTGCGTACGAACGCCGGCATCGAAGCAACCTCGCGCCGCGACGCCGCACAGCCGCGCCGGCATCGGCGAGAATGCGCGCCTCCTTCCCGCACGTGGAGCCGGCATGCCGCCGCAGGCGATCGCGATGCATGCGCTGCGCTCGCTGCTGGCGCTGGCGCTGGCCGGCGCGGCCTTCGCGCTCGGCAACTGGGCCGGCGGCGAGCTGGGCGACCGCCTGCCGCTGCCCGGCGGCGCGGTGCGGCTGGCCTGGGACCTGGGCTGGGTCTTCGTCGCCGGCATCGCCGCGGCATGGGTCGTCGCGAAGCTCGCGCCGCGCGCGCCGCGGCTGCACGTGCTCGCCTGGTGCCTGCTGCTGCTGGGCGTCGGCGCGTGCGCGGCGCTGCGGATGGGCGACGACTGGCCGTGGTGGTTCAGCGCGGGCCTGTTGGCCGGAGCGCCGCTGCAGGGGTGGCTGGGCGCGCGGCTGGCGCGCCGCCGAGCCGGTGGAGCGCCGCGCGTGCCGCGCACCCCACCGGAAGGAACGTGATGCTTCAGGCCCCGTGCTCGATCGCGGGGTCGCGCACGGACTCGCCAGCGGCCACGGCGACGTGCCCGCAATCGTCGTCGAGCACGGTGCGGTTGCGGCCTTCGCGCTTGGCGCGGTACATCGCCAGGTCGGCGCGGCGCTGCCAGCTGCCGGCCGATTCGCCCGGGCAATAGGTGGCCGCGCCCAGCGACATGGTCACGCCGCGGTCGCCGCAGCGCACTTCGGCCTCCACCGCGCGCCGCAGCTTCTCGGCGATGCGCTGCAGAGCAGCGGTGTCGGCGCCGGGCAACAGCAGGCCGAACTCCTCGCCGCCGATGCGGAAGAAGCGATCCTGCTTGCGCGTGTTGCGGCGCACGAGCTCGGACACCTGCACCAGCACGCGGTCGCCGGCCTCGTGGCCGAGGCTGTCGTTGATCGCCTTGAAGCGGTCGAGGTCGAAGACCAGCAGGCCCAGCGGCGTGCCGTCGCGGATGCTCGCCGCCATCGCCGTCTTCAGCTCGGCGGCCATGTTGCGGCGGTTGTGCGCGCCCGTGAGCGGGTCGTGCGCGGCCATCGCCTCCAGTTGCACACGCTGGGATTCGGCCCGCCAGGCGAAGATGCCGGCGAACAGGCTCACCACCGCGGCGGTGACGGCGAAGGTCGCCTTGAGCATCGCGCTGCCCAGCACCGGGTCGAAGAGCAGCACGCCCGCGGTCAGCACGAGCGACAACGCGGCGGCCTGCCGGCGCGGCACCAGCAGGAAGTTCGCGAGCAGGACCGGGAACGCCCAGAGCAGTCCCGCCAGTCCGACCATCGCGGAGACCACGGCGCAGCCGATCGAGCAGGCGGCGGCGATCAGCAGTGCCATCGCCTCGGCCCTGCCGCTGCGGTAGGCCTGCGCCGCGCCGAGGCCGATGGCGACCATGATCGCGGTGTCCACCAGCCCGACCAGGGTCTGGCCGTGCGTATAGCGGTAGACCGCGAACGGCGCGATGCCGAGCATCGTGACCACCGCGAAGGCGATGGTCAGCGCCAGTTGGAAATCGCCGCGTAGCTTGCTGCGCATCTTGTCCTGCCGATCGTCCGCATCCGACCCTACGAAAGCCCCCGGCACGCCGGCGTGGATTCGCGGGCTGGCGCGGAGCGGCCACTGGTCCCTGTTCACATTGGGGATGTGCCGTCGAACACACTGCAAGCGCCGTGCCAGGAATGCGGAGCGACGCCTGCCTCGGTGCCGGCACGGAATCGCCGATTCGCGGCTGCGATCGTGCGCACGGCCCTGGCGCCGCCGGAACGCCGACGCGACTCGCGCCATCGGTTCGCGCGTTCGCGCTACAGTGCGGTGGACCGCAACGAAGGGGAATGGACATGGGGAAGATCCACTGGTCGGGACTGGCGCTGGCGCTCGCCTGCGTCGCGGGCGCTTCTGCGAAGGAGGCGCCGCGCGCGGTCGACGTCTGGCTGCACGGCGCCATCGCGGTCGATGCGCAGGGCCGCGTGACCGCGCTGGAATGGGACCAGCAGCCGAAGCTGCAGGCGATGCTCGCCGAGCGCGTCGCGCCGGCGATCCGGCAGTGGGAATTCGTGCCGGCCACGGTCGACGGCCAGCCGGCCGAAACGCGCACCGGCGTCTTCGTGCACGTGCAGGCCGATGCCGCCGCCGACGGCTCGCTTGCGCTGCGCTTCCTCGACGCCAGGACCGGGCCGATGGCGGTGCGCACCCCGCCGCCGCGCTATCCCGACGCCGCCATCCGCGCCGGTGCCAGTGCGCAGGTCCGGGCCGAGGTCGTGGTCGCGGCCGACGGCAGCGCGCAGGTCCGCGAGCTGCACTACGAGGGCAGCGACGCCCACTACCGCAAGGCCTTCCTCTCCTCGGTGGAGGACACGATGGCGCGCTGGACCTTCCGGCCGGAGCTGGTCGCCGGCCACGCCACGCAGACGCCGGTGGCGGTGCCGGTGCAGTTCTGCGTGGATCCGATGCAGTGGTGCCGCGAGCAGGCGGCAAAGCCCGAGTTAGCCGGCCGCGAGGGGTTGCCCGAGGACGCCTACATCGGCTCCGGCGCGCTCGCGCTCAGGACGCGGATCGAGGCGCAGCGGATCTAGCGGGACGCCGCGGCACGCGCCGCGCTGCGCTGGCCGGGCCAGCGCAGCGCCGCCGCCACCGGGAAATGGTCGGACGGCCAGCGTCCGTCCTCGTGCAGGGTGAGCGTGCGCGCGCGCTCGACCTCGAAGCCGCGCTGCAGGATCCAGTCGATGCGGCGGTCGGGCTTGCCGGTGAAGCCGTGGAAGGTCGCCGCCGGTCCCTCTTGCTCCGGCGCGTCCGTCCACGCGTCGTGCAGCATCGTCGCCAGTGTCGCGTGGGTGGCGCTCGCCGGCGTGGTGTTGAAGTCGCCGGTCAACACCACCGGCACGCCTGCGGGCAGCGCGCGCAGGCGCTGCAGGATCAGTTTCGCGCCGCGCTCGCGCGCGTCCTCGTCCTCGTCGCGGTAGGGCAGGTGGGTGTTGAACAGGTAGAAGCGCCTGCCGTCGCCGATGCGTTCGAACAGCGCCCAGGTCACCATGCGCGGATAGGGATGGCCCCAGCTGATGCTGCCGGGCACGCCGGGCGTGTCGGAGAGCCAGAAGTCGCCGGACTCGACCACGCGCAGGCGGTCGCTGCGATAGAATACGCCCATGTGCTCGTCGTCCTGGCCGCCGCGGCGGTCGCGGCCGAACCAGGCGTAGCGCGGCAGTCGCGCGACCAGGTCGTCGCCCTGCTCGCGGTGCAGTTCCTGGGTGCCGAACACGTCCGGGTCGGCCTCGGCGACCACGCGCGCCATCAGCGCCTTGCGGTTCTCCCAACGGTTGACGCCATCGGCCTCGACCGGCAGGCGCACGTTGAAGGTCATCACCCGCAACGGCTGCGGCGCCGCCGCGTGGCCGCACAGCGGCAGCGCGAGCAGCAGGGCGATCCACCACGCGCGGCGCGTGCGCGCGCCCTGCGGCCGTCGACGATCGGGAAGCGTGGGCATCGGTGCCTCGCGGCGAGGGGACCACGCGAGCCTAGCGCAATGCGCCTGCGGCACGCAGGCCGCGCGCGCCGCGCCGCCTCAGCAGGCGATCGCCGCCTCCAGCGGCAGCCCGGCGGGCCAGCGTGCGCGCCCCTGCAGCGCGGCGATCTCGAGCAGCACCGCCGCGCCGACCACCTGCGCGCCCTGCGCGCGCGCCAGCGCCAGCGTGGCCATCAGGGTGCCGCCGGTGGCGAGCACGTCGTCGACCAGCAGCACGCGCGCGCCGGGCGGCACCGCGTCGGCGTGCACCTCGAGGCGGTCGCTGCCGTACTCGAGCGCGTAGTCCTGTGCATGCGTGCGCGCGGGCAGCTTGCCCGGCTTGCGCACCGGCACGAAGCCGGTGCCGAGCACCCGCGAGAGCGCGGCGCCGAGGATGAAGCCGCGCGACTCGATTCCGAACACCGCGTCCAGCGCCACCCCGCGCCAGGGCGCCGCGAGCGCGTCCACCGCGGCGGCGTAGCCGTCGGCGTCGGCGAGCAGCGGGGTGATGTCCTTGAACGCCACGCCGGGGCGCGGGAAGTCGGGGACGTCGCGGATCAGGTCGCGCCAGTCGGTCATCGGATCGCATCCGCGGAAGCCGTGGCGATGCTAGCCGAGCCGACGCGGATGCGCGACAGGCGCCGCGATCCGGCGCCGGCGCTTCACAGCGGTTCGATCAGCGCCAGGATGTTGCCTTCGGTGTCCCTGAACCACGCGGCCTTCGCGCCGCCGGCGGTGTAGACGTCGCCGTCGACCTGCGCGCCGGGCATGTCGTAGCGCTCGAACGCGACGCCGCGTGCCTTGAGCTCGGCGACCTCGCGCCTGATGTCGCCGACCTGCCAGAACGCCTGGCTGGCCTTCGACGTGCCCGCGTTGGGCGTCGGGTACAGGAAGCACGCGGTGCCGTCGCCGAACGCGTAGGCGACGCCGTCCGCGATCTCTTCGCCGGGCCGGAATCCCAGCTGGCCTTCGTAGAACCGGCGCGCGCGCGCGACGTCGCTGGCGGGCAGGTAGGCGTACATCGGGTGGTCCTGCAGCATCGTCAATCCTCCTGGCGGCGCACGGCCGCGCATTGGTGGCATCGGCATGAATGCGCCGCGGATGCCCGCGCGCGCGATCCATCGGCAGAGCATGCAACCTGCGCGGTGACGCCCGCGTCCGCGCGACGCGGGATCCGCGAGCGGCACGCGTGGCGGCGTGACTCGTGGCGGTTCACCGCGCGCCGCGGCCGCGGCATCATCGCCTTTCCCCAACCCGCCTCCATCCCATGAAGACCACGCTGCTCGCGCTCGCCCTGCTGTTCCCCACGCTCGCCGCCGCCGACGATGACTGCCTGCATCAGGCCATCGCGCGCAGCGGCGCCGCCGCCGCGCCGCTGCACGGCCCGCTCGTCGTTTCCACGCTGGTCGGCGACGGCGATCGCGCGACGCGCGTGCTTCCCGGCAAGGCCGGCGCCGCGACGCTGCGCGGGGACGAGGGCTTCCGCATCGCCAGCATCACCAAGACCTACGTCGCCGCAACCGTGTTGCGGCTGTGGGAGGACGGCCGCATCGACCTCGAGGCGCCGATCACGCGCTGGCTGCCGCAGGCCTGGATGGCGCAGCTGACCGCCGACGGCTACCGCCCGGGCGAGATCACCGTGCGGCACCTGCTGAGCCACACCTCGGGGCTGGCCGACCACGCGCAGTCGCGCCAGTTCCTCGACATGCTCGAGCGCGATCCGGACCACGAGTGGTCGCGCGCGCGCGACGTCGCGCGGCTGGTCGAGTGGACCGACCCGGTCGGCAAGCCGGGCGAGAAGTACGCGTATTCCGACACCGGCTACGTGCTGCTGGGCGCGATCGTCGAGGCGATCACCGGCCAGGACCTGCCGGACGCGGTGCGCGGGCAGCTGCGCCTGGACGCGCTCGGGCTGCGCCACACCTGGTGGGAGCGCTACGAGCCCGCGCACGGCCGCGTGCGCGCGCACCAGGTCTACGAGGGCCGCGACACCCACGACTGGAATCCGACCATGGACCTGTTCGGCGGCGGCGGCCTGGTGGCCTCGACGGCGGACGTGGCGACGTTCTTCGATGTGCTGCTCGAGGGCCGCGTGTTCGCGCGGTCGGGCACGCTGGAGCGCATGCGTTCCACCGCGGGCCTGCCGGAAGGCAGCCCGTACCGGCTCGGATTGCTCGCCTACGATTTCGAAGGCACGCCGGGCATCGGCCACTCCGGCTTCTGGGGCACGCTGGTGGTGCACGAGCCGGTCTCGGGCCGCACGATCGCCGGGGCGGTGTCCGATCGCGCCGACTACGACGCGCTCAAGGCGCTGGTCGGCGACTACGTGCACGCGGTCGCCGCGCCGGGCGCCGCTTGCGGCGGACAGGCGGAGTAGGGCGCGTCCACGCGGCGCGGGCGGCTGCGTTCAGGCTGCCTGAACGCAGCGGCCGCTAGACTCCGGCGCCTCATGAACGCCGCAGTCCCCGCCATGCCACGCGCCCGCGCCACGTCCCTGCTCCTGCCCGTTTTCGCCGCCGCGCTGCTGGCCGGCTGCGCCTCGCGCCAGAAGCAGGACGCGCCGCCCTCGGGCGAGACCTTCGATGCCGACGACACCTATTCACGCAGCCTGCAGTCCACGCCGGCGCAGGCCTGCGAGGCCGCGCGGCGCGCGCTGCTGGGGCAGGGCTACGTGGTCGGTCGCGCCAGCGCCGACGCGGTCGAGGCGACCAAGAACTTCCAGCCGCAGGCCGAGACGCATACCCAGATCGAGGTGCGCGTGACCTGCCTGCCGCAGGACGGCACGCACGCGCTGGTGTTCGTCAACGCGGTGCAGGACCGCTACGCGCTGAAGAAGACCTCGAGTTCGGCCAGCGTCGGCGTCGGCGTGCTCGGCTCGGTGTCGCTGCCGGTGGGCAGCAGCGACGATTCGCTGGTGCGCGTGGCCAGCAACACGGTGCAGAACACGAAGTTCTACCAGCGCTTCTTCGAGCGCGTGAAGTACTACCTGCCGTCCGAGCCCGACCGCCCCGCGGCGCCACCGCCGGAGCCGGCCGCGCCGCCGGATCCCGAGCCCCAGGCCACCGTTCCCGCGGACCCGGCCGCCGACGCCCCGCCGCCCGTCCAGTAAGCTGCGCGCTGCGTCGCCCGCCGGCGGCGCGTTAAGCAGGGGACGGCAACGATGGGCTTCGACGACAACGACGACCTGCGCGCGGCGGGCACGATCATCGATGCGCGCGACCGCACCTCGCGGGCGGCCTGGTGGTGGCTGGTGGCCGTCGCGCTGGTCGCGGTGCTGGCGCTGCTGCGCGAGCCGATCGCGGCGTGGCTGGCGCCGCGCATCGATGCGCTGGTGGCGGGCACGCAGGCGCCCGCGCGGGAGCGCGATGCAACGGCCTCGCCGTCAGCGTCCGCACCGCGGGCGACCGTGCCCGCAGGCGAGGACACCCGGCGCGCGCCCACGGCGTGGGCCGAGACTCCCGCGGCGACCGATGCGGCAACTCCGCGCGAGGCGCCATCCGCCACACCAGCCACGCATGCGGCCACGAACGACATCGCGACTGCGAGCGCAACCACCGCGACCGCGCCGCTGCCGCAGGTCCGACCGCTCTACCCGGTGGGCGAAGCGCCTGCCGCGCCGCCCGGGCCGGAAGGCAAGGCCGGCCTGGTCGAGGCGCTGCGCGAGGGCAAGCTGCGGCTGGCGACGGGCGCCGACATCGCGCGCTGGAAAAGTCGCGCCGCGATGCACGGCAACCCGCCCGCGCGCGATTTCGACGACCACCTGCGCATGCTCGACGCCTACGTGATCCGCCGCGACTTCACCATGCCGGGAGGCCTGCATGGGGCGCATGCGGCGGTGTTCCTGCTCGAGGACGGCGTGCCGTATCCGCGCGGCGATGCCGGCCATTCGGCCGTGCTCGACCTGGCCAGCGGCGCCTGCGTGGGCGCCTCATGCCGCAGCCTGCTGCAGCCACGCTAGCCCCGATCCGCATCGAAGCGCCGCGCGCTCGCGGCGGCGTTGACGGAAGATCGACCGCGCGCGTGCTTGCATGGCGCGCGAACCCAGGAGGAGAAGACCGTATGCATCCGATCGCGCACCCGCAACCGGCCACTTCGCGCGCGAGCGCTGCAACGTTCGCGGCGGCGCTGTGCGCCGGCCTGCTGGCATCGGCGTGCCAGCAGGCGCAGCCGCCGGCATCGGCCGCCGCCGCCGCGCAGCCGGCCGCCGCGCCGGCCGCGAGCGACGCGGCCACATCGGCCGCGATGGATCCACCGGACACCACGAACGCCGACGCCGCTACCGCAACGGACGCCTGCGCCGGGCTGGATCGCATGCTGGTCGGCAAGGGCTATGCCCGGGCGCGCGACGCGCTCAAGGCCGCGGGCTACCGGCTGGTGCCGCCCGAGGCAGAGGAAGGCGGCGCGCAGGAACTCGCGGGCGATCCGGTGTTCTGCGGCAACCAGGGCTGCACCGCCGAGTACGCCTCCGCCGCCATCGCGCACCTCACGCTGACGGTGACCGGCGACGAGCGCACCCCGCAGGCACAATGGGAAGTGTCGGGCTGGGATGCGCCGGAGTGCCGTCCGGGCTCCTGACCGCGCGATCCGTGCGCGCCTCGCCGGCGCGCGCCTCAGCCGTGGCCCGCGCCGCGCAGCCGGCGCTCGAACAGCGCCAGCGTGCGCTTCCACGCTTCCTTCGCCGCCGCCTCGTTGTAGCGCGGCGTGGTGTCGTTGTTGAAGCCGTGCACGGTGCCTTCCGGCTGGTACAGCGAATAGCGCACGCCGGCCGCCTTCAGCGCCGCCTCGTACGCGGGCCACGCGGCGTTGATGCGCTCGTCGTCGGCCGCCAGCACCACCAGCACTTCGGCGCGGATCTTCGGCACGTCCTCCAACGGCGGCGGGCTGCCGTAGAACGGCGCCGCCGCGGCGAGGTCGGGCAGCTGCGTGGCGAGGAAGTTGGCCATGCCGCCGCCCCAGCAGAACCCGACCGCGCCGAGCCGGCCGTTGCCGCCCTCGACCGTGCGCACGAACGCGGCGGCCGCGAGGAAGTCCTCGCGTACCTTGGCCTGGTCGAGCTTGCCGAACAGCGCGCGCGCCGCGTCCTCCTCGCCGGGATAGCCGCCGAGCGGGAACAACGCGTCCGGCGCGAAGGCGATGTAGCCGGCGAGCGCGAGCCGCCGCGCGATGTCCTCGATGTGCGGGTTGAGCCCGCGGTTCTCGTGCGCGACCAGCACCAGTGGCAGCGGCCCCGCGGCTTTCGCCGGCTTCACCAGGTAGCCGCGCGCCGTGCCCGAGCCCTTCGGCGAGGGAAACTCCGCCATGCGCGCGACGATGCGCGCGTCGTCCGGCTCGACCTCGCGCGCCTGCGCGAAGCGCGGCGACAGCGCCGCGAGCAGCGCGGCCGCGCCGCCGGCGCCGACGGCGAAGCGCGCCGCGCCGGCGAGGAAGCCGCGGCGGTCGATCATGCCGTGCACGTACTGGTCGAACAGGCGCAGCACTTCCGGCGGGAAGTCGCTGGCCGTGGCGCGCGGTTTGCCTGCCATCGTCGTGTCCTCGTGCCTGCGGATGCGCGCATTAGGCCAGAAAACGCCCGCGTGGGCGTCAACGCGGCATGCCCGGCCGTCACGCGCGCCCGGCTAGCCTGCACGCTCCCCGGCCATGGCCTACCGCGATGCCGCGCATGTCGTCCCCGAAGCTGGTGGTGTACGCCGCGCTGGCCGGCAACCTCGCCATCGCGGTCACCAAGTTCGTTGCCGCCACGACCACCGGCAGCTCGGCGATGCTCAGCGAGGCGGTGCATTCGCTGGTCGACTCGGCCAACGAGGTGCTGCTGCTGTACGGCTCGGCGCGCGCGGCCAAGCCGCCGGACGAGGACCATCCGTTCGGCTACGGCCGCGAGCTGTACTTCTGGGCCTTCATCGTCGCGCTGCTGGTGCTGGCGCTCGGCGCCGGCATCTCGGTGTACGAGGGCATCACCCACCTGCAGCACCCGGAGCCGATGACGCGCCCGCTGGTGAACTACGTGGTGCTGGGGATCTCGATCGTGTTCGAGGGCGCGACCTGGGCGATCGCGCTGCGCGAGTTCCGCTCGACCAAGGGGCAGCTGGGCTACTTCGAGGCGTTCCGTCGCAGCAAGAATCCCACCACGTTCACCGTGCTGTTCGAGGACACCGCCGCGCTGGTCGGCCTGTTCATCGCGCTGGCGGGCGTCACCGCGAGCCACGTGCTGGGGCAGCCGGCGTTCGACGGCCTGGCTTCGATCGCGATCGGCGGCGTGCTCGCCGCGTCGTCGCTGCTGCTGGCGCGCGAGACCAAGGGCCTGCTGATGGGCGAGGCCGCGGATCCGCACGTGCACCACGACATCCTGCGCATCGCCGCCGCCGATCCCGACGTGCGCTCGGCCAACGGCGTGCTGACCGTGCAGATGGGGCCGGACCAGGTGGTGGCGGCGCTCAGCGCGGAGTTCGAGGACGCGCTCACCACGCCGCAGGTCGAGGCCTGCGTGACCCGGATCGAGCACGCGCTCAAGGCCGGGCAGCCGTCGATCGCTGCGCTGTTCATCAAGCCGCAGACGCGCGCGACCTGGCGCCAGCGCCGCGCGAACCTTGCCGACGAGCGGACCCCGGGCCTGTAGGCGCGATCGCGTGGACAGCCGATGAACGCTTCATGCGGGCGACGGCTGAACACGATGGCGCGACGCAGCAATTGATCCGCGCGTCATCGCCGCCGGCCCAGCATCGGGTTGTCGCGCCGATGGCGCGCAACGGGTGGAGAAGCACATGAAACGCACACGGCTGGCCGCGGCCGCATCGGGCGGCTTCCTGGCGCTGTCGCTGTCGGCGCTAGCCGGCAACGACCTGCACGATCCGATGAAGACGATGGACGCCGACGGCGACGGCATGGTCTCGGCCGCCGAGCACGCCGCCGGCGCCAAGGCGATGTTCACGAAGATCGACGCCGACGGCGACGGCTACGTCACCGCCGCCGAGATGGACGCCGCGCACAAGGGCATGGCCAGGGACAAGGGCATGCACGAGATGTCGTCGGCGGAGAAGATCAAGACGATCGACACCGACGGCGACGGCAGGCTGTCCGCGGCCGAGCATGCCGCAGGCTCGCAGGCCATGTTCGCCAAGGGCGACGCCAACCACGACGGCAGCCTCGACGCCGCCGAGATGCAGGCGGCGCGCGCCGGCATGATGAAGGACCACGGGATGGACAAGGGCGACATGGACGGCGACGACATGGACAGGAAGGACATGCAGGACGGCATGCAGCAGGACGGCATGGACGACATGCAGCAGCAACAGCCGCCGGAGGAAGGCATGCCGCAGGACATGCGCGACGATGGCGCGGGCGACGCGGTGCCGGACCCCGCGGGCCAGGACCACTGAGGGTCGTCACCGCTACTCACTTCGGCCAGGGAAGGCCGACGCTTCCACTGGCGGGGCACGCCGGCGGCGAGGCCGGGTAGCCGCGGGAAAAA
This sequence comes from Luteimonas sp., assembly GCA_035539095.1. Classification (GTDB taxonomy): domain Bacteria; phylum Pseudomonadota; class Gammaproteobacteria; order Xanthomonadales; family Xanthomonadaceae; genus Luteimonas. Next base: position 58,927 of record DATLJE010000018.1, on the reverse strand, counting down.
GTGCGAGGATGTGGGCCATTCCGTCGCCGGAGGCCCACGATGCCGCACGATCCGTGCGCCCGCATGCGCCGCCTCGCCTGCCTGCTGGCGGCGCTGTTCGCGTCCTGCACCGCCGCCGCGTCCCCGGCCGGGGACGACGCACTGCCGCCGCGCACGCAATGGCACGCCAGCGCCTCCTCGCAGCAGGTGGCCGCGCTGGCGCCTGCGCACGCCATCGACGGTGACGAGGCGACGCGCTGGGGCGGTGCGTTCAGCGCCGGCCACTGGTTCCAGCTCGACTTTGGTCGCGTCGCGCAGGTCGGTGGCGCGCGCATCCACTGGGACAGCGGCTTCGCGGCCGCGTATGCGATCCAGGCGTCGGCCGACGGCGCGCACTGGCGCGAGGTCTTCGCTACCACCGATTCGCCCGGCGGCGACGAGACGCTGTTCTTCCCGGCCGTGCGCGCGCGCTACCTGCGCCTGGCCAGCGCGCCGCGCACGGCCGACTGGGGCGTGTCGGTGTTCGAGTTCGAGCCGATCGCGGCGAGTGATGCCGCGCGCATCGAGGGGCTCGGCGGCGATGGCGACGCGGCGACACTGTGGGCCGGAGCCGCGCCGCGCGCGATGCAGGCCACGGGGCCGGAGGCGGGCACGCACGCGCTGCGCATCGCGCTGCCGCGGCGGGCGCCGATCGCCGGGCTGGAGGTCACGTGGGACGGGCCGCGCAACGGCGCGCGGCTGGAGATGCGCGATGCGTCCGGCGCCTGGAAGGCGATCGCCGACGATCCCGGCCCGCTCGGCGACGTGTCCCACCTCGCCGCGCGCGCGCCGTTCACGACTGCGGAGCTGCGGCTGACGGCCGGCGATCCATTGGCAACGGCGCCTGCGATCAGGCGCCTGCGCCTGCTCGGCCCCGGGCGCGTGCTGACGCCGATGAAGCGCTACCAGGTCGCGGCCGCGCGCGCGCACCGCGCGCTGTTCCCGTCCTCGCTGCACATGCAGCAGGTGTACTGGACGGTGGTCGGCATCCCGGCCGGGATGCAGAAATCGATCTTCGACGAGTACGGCAACCTCGAGGCGTTCAAGGGCGCGCCGCTGGTGCAGCCGGTATGGCGCGATGCCTCGGGCCGCGCGGCCGCTGCCGGCGCAAGCCAGAACCCCAACTGGGAGATCAAGCACTCGCTGCGCGAAGGCTGGATGCCGATGCCGGCGGCGGAATGGTCGCCGCAGCCCGGGCTGTCGCTGCGCAGCGAGGCGTTCGCCGTCGAGCAGGGCGGACAGCCGGTGACGCTGCTGCGCCATCGCCTGCGCAACACCGGCACGCGCCCGATCCGGGGCACGCTGTCGCTGGTGGTGCGGCCGATGCAGATGAATCCGCCGTGGCAGAACGGCGGCGTGTCGCCGATCCACGACATCGCCGTCGAAGGGCCTGCGGGCCGCGGCGACGTGCGCGTCAACGGCCGCCTGCTGCTGTCCTCGCTCACCGCGGTGGACGCGGGCGGCGCGGCGCCGTTCGGCGCGCACGGCGAGTCCGAAATCACGTCGAAGGTCGCCGCCGGCGCCGTGCCGGACGCGCGGGTGGCGCACGACGACGACGGCCTCGCCGCCGCCGCGCTCGACTATCGCGTCGAGATCGCGCCCGGCGCGGAGCGCGACGTCGTGGTCGCGTTCCCGCTCGGGACGCAGCGCTTCGATCCCGAGGCCGCGCGCCTGCCCGAGGCGCCCGCGATCGACCGCGCCGCGCTGGCCGGCGATGGCGATCCCGGCCGGGCGTTCGACGCGACCGCCGCGCGCGTGGCGGCGCAGTGGCAGTCGCGGCTGGGCGCGATCGGCCTGTCGCTGCCGGACCGTTCGCTGGTCGACATGCTGCGCGCGCAGGCCGCCTACATGCTGATCAACCAGACCGGGCCGGCGATGCAGCCCGGGCCGCGCAACTACAACCGTTCCTTCATCCGCGACGGCTCGGCGACCGCCGCGGTGCTGCTGCGCATGGGCCGGGCGAAGGTCGCGCGCGACTACCTGCGCTGGTACGCCGACCACGCCGTGCACGGGAACGGCCTGGTCTCGCCGATCCTCAACGACGACGGCAGCGTCAACACCGGCTTCGGCTCCGACATCGAGTACGACAGCCAGGGCGAGTTCATCGCGCTGGTCGCCGACGTCGCGCGCCTGGACGGCGGGCCGGAGACGGTGCGCGACTACCTGCCGAAGGTGACGCTGGCGATGCGTTTCCTGCAGGAGCTGCGCAAGCGCACCCTGGTGCCCGGCTACATGGCCGGCCAGCCGGCGCCGGAGCGCTTCCGCGGCATCATCGCGCCCTCGATCAGCCACGAGGGCTATTCGAGCCCGACCCACAGCTACTGGGACGACTACTGGGCGCTCAAGGGCTGGCACGACGGCGCCTGGCTCGCGCACGAGCTCGGCGACGAGGCGACCGCGCGCTGGGCGCGCGGGCAATACGCCGCGCTGCGAACCTCGGTGGCCGCATCGATCCGCGCGACGATGGCGTGGAAGGGCGCCGACTTCATCCCCGCCGCCGCCGACCTCGGCGACGGCGACCCGACCGGCGTCTCGATCGCGCTCGACCCGACCGGACAGATGGACCTCCTCCCGCGCGACGCGCTCGAGCGCACCTTCGCCCGCTACCTCGACGACGTGCGCGCGCGCGACAGGCCCGGCGCGCTGTACGCGTACACGCCGTACGAGATGCGCAACGTGCTGACCTACGTGCACCTCGACCAGCCGCGGGAGGCCAGCGAGCTGTTGCAGAGCCTGCTGCGCCACCGCCGGCCGCTCGAATGGCAGGTGCTGGCCGAGGTGGTGCATTCGCGGCTGCGCCATCCGGGCTACCTGGGCGACATGCCGCACACGTGGATCGGCGCCGAGTACGCGCGTGCGATCTTCGGCATGCTGATGCGGGAGGAGGACGACGCGCTGGTGCTGCTGCCCGGCGCGCCACCGTCGTGGGTGGCGGGCGAGGGCCTGCGCGTGGACGGCCTGCCGACCGCATACGGGACGTTGTCGATGTCGGCGTGCCGGCAAAGCGACGCGCTGCGCGTGTCGCTTTCGCCCGGCCTGCGCGCGGGCACGGCGCTGCGCGTGGACTGGCCCTCGCGCGAGCGGCCGCGCAGCGTCGAGGTCGACGGGCGCGCGGTGTCCGGCTACGACGCCACCGGCATCCGCCTCGACCGCCCGTTCCGGGAGCTGCTGGCGCGCTGGTAGCGTCCGCGCGCCCTACGCTCCGGGCCTGCGCCGGAACGCGAACACCACCGCGCCCAGCGCCAGCGCGACCGCGCCCGCGGCCAGGTTGGCCAGGCTCGCGCTCGCCAGCAGGCCGATGGAAAGCACGGTGGCGGCGACCGGCACCAGCGGCCCGCCCGGCAGCCGCAGCGCGCCGTCGCGATCACCGTGGCGCCTGCGCAGCACCAGCACCGACACCGCGGTGCCGATGTAGGTGCACAGCCGCGCCACCACCGACAGCAGCGCCAGCTGCACGAACGAGCCCGTCAGCGCGAGCAGCAGCGACAGCGCGCCGACCACGAGGATCGCCGCCGCCGGCGTGCGGAAGCGCGGGTGGATGCGCGCCAGCGTGCGCGGCCCGTAGCCGTCGACCGCCAGCGCGTGCAGGTAGCGCGGGCCGAGCATGATCGTGTTGCTGTTGGTGCCCAGGATCGACACCGCCGCGCCGACGGTGAGCAGCAGCGCCAGCCCGGCGCCGCCCAGGCGCGCCGCCGCGTCGGCCAGCGGCGTCTGCGACTGCGCCAGCCCCGGCAGCGTGCCGAGCGCCACCCACTGCACCGCGAAATACAGCAGCGTCACCGTCACGATCATCATCAGCATCGCGAACGGCACGTCGCGGCGCGGGTTGCGGTATTCGCCGGCGGCGGCCGGGAGGTTCTCGAAGCCGGCGTAGGCGAACAGCAGCAGCAACGCCGCCTGGCCCAGGTCGCGCGCGGGGATCGGGCCGTCCAGCGGTGGCGCGAGCGCAAGATCCACCTGCGTGGCGCCGATCGCGACGAACAGCAGCAACGGCAGCACCTTGGCGATCGACAGCGCGACGCCGGTGCGCGCGGCCGCGCGCACGCCGGCCACGTTGACGCCGACCAGGAACGCCAGCGAGCCCGTGACGATCGCCACCCGCGCCGCGCCGGCCGCCGCGCCGGGCCAGAAGTGCGTCACCGCCTCGGCCAGGCCGTTGGACAGCGCCGCCGCGCTCGCCACGCGCGTGATCAGCAGCATCCAGCCGACCTCGAACCCGACCAGCGGCCCGAACGCCTCGCGCGCGTACAGGTAGCCGCCGCCGGGCTGGTCGAAATAGCTCGCCGCCTGCGCGTAGCAAAGCACCAGCAGGCTCACCGCGAGCCCGGCGAGCAGCACCGCCCACAGGCTCGCGGGACCGAGCAGCGCGGCGGCCGCGGCCGGCAGCAGGTAGATGCCGCTGCCGATGACGTCGTTGACCGACAGCCCGTAGAGCTGCCAGCGCCCGACCGCTCGGCGCATCGTGGGCTCGCCCGGGGGCGGCGTCGCGCGTGCGTGTTCCGGCGAAACGGACATGGCGGCTCCAAGGCTGCGATCGCGCACGCTAGCACGCGTCGTCGCGGACGGTGCTAGCGCATGCCGAAATCGACCACCACGCCCGACGCCGGCCATTGCCTGGTCCGCTGCTTCGCGCCGTCCTTCGGCGGCGCCCACGGCACGCTGCCGAGCGCGGCGATGTCGGGATAGCGGCCGAGCAGGCGGAACCGGTCGATGACGAAGGCCACGCCTTCCGCACCCAGCGGCGACGGCCCGTCGGCGACGTGGAAGTGCAGGTGCGGGCCGGTGGAATCGCCGGTGAAGCCCAGCGATGCGATCACCTCGCCGCGCCGGACGCGATCGCCGCGCTCGACCCGGATGCTGCCGGGCGCGAGGTGCTCGTAGAAGGCGAAGCGGCCGTCGCCGAGCGCGAGCGCGATGTAGTTGCCGGTGGCGTCGGCGAGCGCGTTGCGCGGGTGCGCGGAGAGGGTCGCGCTCTCCGCCATGTCGTCCCGCGTCGCCGCGACCGTCGCGTCGGCGACCGCCAGCACGTCGGCGCGGTAGCCGTAGGCATCGGCGACGCGGTCGGGGTCGCCGTGCGCCGTGCGTCCGCGCGCGTCGACCTTGATCCAGTCGATGGCGTAGCGGCCGGGAATGCGCGCGCGCCCGGCGACCGCGTACGCCATGCGGCGATGGCCGCGCGGCCACGCCGGCGAATGCACCGCCACCCACGGGCCGCCGCGCAGCGGCGGGCCGAGCACCGGTGGCGGCCGATCGTCGATCGCGGCATGCCCGCCTGCGACGACATGGGAGCCGTCGTCGGCGCGATACCGGATCCGGTGCGCGATCGCCTTCGGCGCGGCGCCGCCGGGCAGCGCGAACTCGATGTAGGCGACGCCCAGCGCGCCTGGCGCGATCGCCTGCATGGCAGGCGCGCCCGTCGCACCCGGGATCGCGAGCCGCTGCCGCAACGCATCGCCGTCGAAGCTCGCCAGCACCCGGTCGCCGTCCGCATCGAGGACGTCCACCCGCATCGGCACCAGCGGCTTCGCGGAGAAGTTCGCCAGCCGCAGCTCGTAGCGCAGCTCGCGCGCGCCATCCACCGGCACGACCGCGGGACGCGTCGGCACCTGCAGGTCGAACGACGTCCGCAACGCATCCGCAGCCGTGGCGCCCGAGCAGGGGAGCAGGAGCGGCAGCAGGCAGGCGAGCATGCATGCGCGGAGGTTGCGGGGCACGCGGATTGCTCCATCGCGAACGCGGGCGGCCACGATACCCGCGGTGGCGACCGCGCGGATGTGCCGGAAGCCCCGCATGGCGCCTTGGCGCTTGTGCCTGGCGCCACCAGCCTCGACACTGTGCGTCGCGTCCTGGAGCGGTGCGGAATCCCCGACGCCCGATCCGCAGCGGCGCGAAGCGGTCAGGAACGGGGACACACGGAACATGGAGATGTACGCATGAGGAAGCAGCACCTGTTGTGCGCGGTCGCGCTGGCGGCCATGGTGGCGATGCCGGCGTCGGCGCTGGCGAAGAAGAAGCCGCACACCGGCGTCGGCCCGGGCATGAACGAGGCCGGCGAAGTCGTGGACTCGTCCGAGGTCGAGTCCGGCTGGGGCCAGGAAGTGGAAGGCGTCAACGGCTACGAGGGCGAGATCACCGGCAAGCCGGCGCCCGACAGCAAGTTCACCGGGCTCAAGATCGGCATGCCGATGAAGCAGGTCACCGACCTGATCGGCGAACCCACCGACCAGGGCGCCTACGTGACCGGCAAGGCCTTCATCCCGTTCTTCTTCGGCGGCGACCAGTACCGCTACGAGATGGCCTACAAGGGCCAGGGCCGCCTGGTCTTCGCCGGCAAGTCGATGGGCACCGGCGGCAACCTGATCTGGATCATCCACAACAAGGACGACAGCGGCTACCGCGAATGAAGGCTGCTTGTCGCCGAATCGAAGCCCCGCCAAGCGGGGCTTCTTTTTTGATGCCGCCGACGGACCGGCGCGGGCGGGGCGCGACCGCGCTACTCGGGCGGCGCCTGCTGCCGGTCCGTCGCGATCGGATGGATCGACGCGGCAACCCCCGATTCCACGCGCAGCGTCACCCAGCGCAAGGCGATGGCGTAAGCCCCCAGCAGCACCAGCACCACGATCGTCCACGCGATCCAGCGATGCGACCTGGATTGCCGCGGCAAATCGACGTGTCGGGTGGTCATGGCGTTCTCCCTGAATGCGACGCGGACTTCGCGCCGCCCTTGCACCGCGGGAGAACGTACGCCGCCGCGCGTCACGGACGCGTGCAAGCGCGCGTTTGCTTGCGCACAATCGAAGGATGGATCCGCCAGCGAAACCCGCGTTCGCGCTGCTCGCCGCCTTGCTCGTCGCCGGTGCCTGCGGGCGCGCGCCGGCGCCGCCGGTGATCGCGCCGGGAGATGGCCACCTCGAGTGGCGCGGGACCATGCCCTGCGCCGACTGCACGGCGATCGCGGTGCGGCTGGTGCTCGAGCGCGACGGCGGCCGGCAGCGTTACCTGCTGGAGGAAACCTATCTCGCCGGCGACGGCGGGCAACGCTTCGTCGACAGCGGCCGCTGGAGCCAGGACGAGGCCCTGCTGCGCCTGGAGGGCCGCGACGGCAGCCGGCGCAGCTTCGCGCTGCAGGCGGACGGCAGCCTGCAGTCCCGCGACTCGCACGGCCGCGCGCTGCCGGTGCAAGATGACGCGGTGCTGTCGCCGCTGCCGCCCTGATGCCCGAGAGGTCGCCGATGCCCCGTTGTTTCCCGTCGCCGCGCGCCGCGCTGCGCAACGCCCTGCTGGCGGCAGTCCTGCTCGCCGCCGCCGGCGCATTCGCGCAGGACCATGCCTACGCCTGGAACCCGCGCAGCGGCGATGCCTGGATCGACGCCCAGCTGGCCGACATCAACGCCTACGGCGCGCGCTACCGAGGCGCCTTCGTCGACGAGCTCGCGCGCTACCACGCTGCGCCGCGCGCGCTGGTCGAGGAGCTGGTCGACCAGCGCAACTGGGCGCCCGGCGACGTGTACTACGCCTGCGCGCTCGCCCAGGTCGTCGGCCGCCCCTGCCGCGCGGTGGCTGACGCCTGGGGCCAGTCCCACGACCAGGGCTGGGCCGCGGTGGCCGGGCAGCTCGGCGTCGCCGAGCGCCCCGACGCCGTGCAACGGCTCAGGCAGGACATCATCGACAGCTACGCCCGCTGGGGACGCCCGCTGGCGAAGGTCGAAAAGCCCGCGGCCGCGGCGAAGGAAGCGAAACCCGCCAGGCCGAAGAAGAAAGAGAAGCCGCGCGGCTGACGACCCGCGCAGGAAGCGGGTCCGCTCGATGTCTCCGGACGGCGCCGTCGAACGGCAATCGCGACCTTCACTCCACCGGCCAGATGGCGCGCGCCGCGAGCGCACCCAAGCCAAACCGCTCAGCCCGCGAACGTGTCGAACAGCAGCTTCACGTTCAGCGCCACGATCACCGCCGCGATCACCCACGCCAGCGAGCCCAGCCAGCGCGGCACCACGAACCGCCCCATCTTCCCGCGGTCGGTGACGAAGCGCACCAGCGGGATCACCGCGAACGGCAGCTGCATCGACAGCAGCACCTGGCTGAACACCAGCAGCCGCGCCGTGCCGTCGGAGCCGTACAGCGCGGTGATCACCACCACCGGCACGATCGCGATGCCGCGCGTGACCAGCCGCCGCGCCCAGGTCGGCATGCGCAGGCGCAGGAAGCCTTCCATCACGATCTGCCCGGCCAGGGTCGCGGTCACCGTCGAGTTCACGCCCGAGGCCAGCAGCGCGACCGCGAACAGCGTCGAGGCGATCCCGACCCCGAGCATCGGCGACAGCAGCGCGTAGGCCTGCTCGATCTCCTGCACGTCGGTGCGGCCGGCGCGATGGAACACGGTCGCGGCCATGACCAGGATCGCGGCGTTGATGAACAGCGCGAGCATCAGCGCGATCGTGCTGTCGGTCACCGCCCAGCGGATCGCCATGCGCTTGCCGGCGTCGTCGCGCGGGTAGTCGCGGGTCTGCACGATCGACGAATGCAGGTAGAGGTTGTGCGGCATCACCGTGGCACCGATGATGCCGATCGCGATGTACAGCGCGGCGGGGTTGGTCACCACTTCGGCGCGCGGGATGAAGCCGCCGAGCACCTCGGCCACCGGCGGCGCCGCCAGCGCGATCTGCACCGCGAAGCAGGCGAAGATCACCAGCAGCATCGCGATCACGAAAGCCTCGAGGGCGCGGAAGCCGTGCCGCATCAGGTACAGCACCAGGAACACGTCGACCGCGGTGATCACCGCGCCTGCCACCAGCGGGATGCCGAACAGCAGGTTGAGCGCGATCGCGGTGCCGATCACCTCGGCCAGGTCGCAGGCGATGATCGCCAGCTCGCACACCACCCACAGCGCGAAATTGACCGGCCGCGGGTAATGGTCGCGGCAGGCCTGGGCGAGGTCGCGGCCGGTGGCGATGCCCAGCCGCGCGGCCAGCGCCTGCAGCACGATCGCCATCAGGTTCGAGAGCAGGATCACGCACAGCAGCGCGTAGCCGAAGCGCGAGCCGCCGGCGAGGTCGGTGGCCCAGTTGCCCGGGTCCATGTAGCCGACCGAGACCATGTAGCCCGGGCCGAGGAAGGCGAGGAAGCGGCGCAGCCAGTCGCCGGTCGCAGGCACGCGCACGCTGGCGTTCAGCGCGCCCAGGCTGGCGCCGGCGCGCGGGTCGCGGCCGAAGCGCCATCCCGGCTCGGCGGCTTGCAGCGGTTCGGTGACTTCGCGGTCCATGGCGGGGCTGCCGGCCGGGCAGGAGCCTTGTTATAGCCTTTGCTATCTTGTAAAGCAAGGTCGGTGTCGGGCTGCGGTACCCTTGGCGCCGTCGCCGGCGCGCCGCCGGCGAAGCGGACGTCCAGCAGGGGGCACGATCCGGCATGCCCAGACCCAAACCCGTCCCGCAGGCGCCGGCGCTGATCGACGCCGACCTGCACGCCGAAAGCTTCCGCCAGGTGCGCCAGGCGCACCGGCTGGAGCTGGTGGAGGACTACGTCGAGCTGATCTCCGACCTGATCCGCGACGGCGGCGAGGCGCGCCAGGTCGACATCGCCGCGCGCCTGGGCGTCGCCCAGCCGACCGTGGCGAAGATGCTCAAGCGCCTGGCGAAGGCCGGCTACGTGGTGCAGAAGCCCTATCGCGGCACGTTCCTGACCGACGAAGGCGAGGCGCTCGCGCAGGCCAGCCGCGAGCGCCACCGCACCGTGGAAGCATTCCTGCTCGCGCTGGGGATCGACCCCGACACCGCGCGCCGCGACGCCGAGGGCATCGAGCACCACGTCAGCGCGCAGACGGTGGCGGCGTTCGCGCGGTTCGTGGACGCTCGCCGCGGCTCGCCGGACTGACGCGCGCGACCGCGCGCCGGGCTCAGGCCGCTTCGGCCATCGATTCGGCCAGCGCCTGCCAGCGCGGCAGCTTGTCGGCCTGGCCGACGGTGCGCAGGTAAGCCATGTCGACCTCGCGCCCGTTGGCCAGTGCAGCGGCCACGTGCACGGCGCCGGCGACCCAGAAGCTGCCGTGCACGCGCGCCGGCTGCAGGTGGAAGGCGACGGCCTCGACGATCGGGCCCGGCAGGCCCCACAGGCCCAGCAGGTAGGCGCCGCTCACCGCGTGGGATGCGGTGGCGCCGTCTTCGATCTCGAGCCGCGGCAGCAGCAGGCCGACCTCGGCGAGCAGGCCCGCGGTGGACGCCATGTCCGCGCTCGGGCCCGCGAGCAGCCGGCCGGCCAGCTGCGAGATGCGCAACGCGCGATCGCGCACCGCGTCGGCGTCGGCGCCGGCGGCGAACACCTCGCTCGCCAGCACCAGCTGGCGCAGCGCGTTCTGGCCCAGGCGCGTGACCGCCGTGCGCAGGTCGTTGATCTCGCGGCCGCCCGAGTAGTAGGCCGAGTTGCTCAGGCGCAGCACGCGCGCGGCGACGGTCGGATCCTGCGCCACCACCTCGGCGATGCGCGCGGCGCTGGCGTCCGGGTCGCGGAGCAGGCGCGTCAGCGCCATGTACTGGCGCGGCGCCGCGGGCAGGGCGCCGACGCGGTTGATCGCCTGCTTGAGCGCCGGCGCGTCGAGCAGCGAGCGCAGTTCCATCACGCTTTCGACCGCCTCGATCAGCGCCAGCGCCTCCAGCGGCGACGGCAGCACGCGATGCACGACTTCCAGCGCCTGCATGACGTCGTGGTCGCGCTCCGGGTCCACCAGCAGCAGGCGCACGATCGACGGATGGCGTTCGCGCAGCTGCGCCAGCAGCGCCAGGCCCGAGGCGGTGCCGACGCGGTCGTTGCACAGCACCACGTCCGGGCCGGACTCGGCGGCCATCGCCAGCGCGGAAGCCGCGTCGCCGGCCCAGGCCAGGCGCCAGTCCAGGCCCTGGTCGGCAACCTCCTGCTCGACCTGCGCGACGACGCCCCGGTCTTCGTTGACTATCAGGATCTGCACCCGCGTCCCCTCTCGATTGTGCAACTGCATTGCGGCCGCGCAGGATAGCGTGGGCCGCGCGTGGCCACGGTGCGTCGCGCGCGAAACAGGAACCCGCGCACAATTTCCGCCGCATGCGCGCGCCATCGCGCGGCCGCAAGACCGGCATGCAAGCGCCGTGCCGGACGCGCCGTCGCGCGGCGCGCGTCTTCAGCGGTCCGCGTCGCCGCCGGCCAGCGGCAGCGTCGCGCGCACCAGGGTGCCGCCGCCGGGCGCGGTGTCGATCGAGAGCGTGCCGCCGAGCTGCTGCGCGCGCTCGCGCATCGTCAGCAGGCCCAGGCCGCGCGCCTGCGCCTGGTCGAAGCCGTGGCCGTCGTCGCGGACCTCGAGCCGCAGTTCCCGCCGGTCCGACTCGATCGCGATCTCGACCGTGCCGGCCCCGGCGTGGCGCAGCGCGTTGGTCAGCGCTTCCTGCGCGATGCGGAAGCAGGCCAGCTCGACCGGCGCGGGCGGGCGCTCCGGCATCGGCGCGACGCGCAGGACGATGCGCGCGCGGGTATTGCGCGCGAGGCGGTCGACCTGGCCGCGCAATGCCGGCTCCAGCCCCAGCGAGTCGAGCTGCGGCGGCCGCAGCAGCCGCGACAGGTCGCGCAGCTTGGCGGCGGTCTGGTCGGCGACGGCGACGATCTCGTCGACGATCTCCTGCCGCCCGGCATCGCCGTCGGCCAGCGCGGTCGCGCCGAGCTTCATCGCGGTGATCGCCTGTCCGATGTCGTCGTGCAGCTCGCGCGAGAGCGTGTGGCGCTCGTCTTCCTGCACGGTCAGCAGGCGTTGCGCCATCGCCTGCAGGTCCTCGCGCAGGCGACGCTGCTCGCACAGGCTGCTGGTGACGTCGTCGTAGGAGGCCCGGGTGCGCTCGGCGAGCGCGTTCATCGCCTCGGCCAGCGGCGCCAGCTCGCGCGGCAGGCCCTGGGCCGGGATCGGCGACGGGGCGCGGTCGAGCGCGAAGTGCTGCATGCGGCCGAGCAGATCGCGCACGCTGCCGCCCAGCTGCCGCATCTTCAGGCCCACGATCGCCAGCACGCCCAGCAGCACCAACGCCAGCAGCACCAGCGTGCCCACCACGTTGCGCCGCAGTTCCGCGTTCGCCAGCCGCGCGGGCTGCAGCAGCACCAGCCGCCAGCCGACGTCGAGCGGCAGCGCGACCGCATAGGCGTCGCCGCCGTCACGCAGCACGCCGGGCAGGCGCCGGACCGCGTGGCCGCCGGCGTCCGCCACGGCGCGCAGCGAGCGATCGCGCCGGCTCGTGCCGAGCGACTGCAGTGCGCGGAAGGGCAGGCCGTCGCTGGCCTGCACCACGGTATCGTGGCGGTCGAGCAGCAGCAGTTCGTAGCCGCGGTCGTCCAGCCCGCGGCCGCGCAGCGACAGCGATTCGATCGGCACCGAGCCTTCCACCACGCCGGCGAAGCGGCCGTCGCGCAGCAGCGGCGCGGACACCGCCACCAGCGGGTCGTGGCCGAGCGCGCGCCCGCGGAACGCATCGGAGACGTAGGCTCGCCCGCTGCGCATCGGCGCGCGGAAGTAGTCGCGATCGGCCACCGAAGGCCGGCCGGCCGCGGCGGGCAGCGCGGGCTGGCTGAGCAGCAGGCGGCCGTCGCGGCCCGCGACCAGCATGCTGGCGAACGCCGGGTAGCGCGCGCGGATCCGGCGCAGGTCGGCGGACCAGGCCGCGGCGTCGTCGAGGTCGCCGGTGTCGCTGCGGCGTTCGGCCAGCACCTCGAGCACCGCCTGGTGCGCGCGCAGGAACGCCTCGATCTCGCGGCCGCTCGATTCCACCGCCGAGACCAGCCGCGCCGAGGTCCGCTCGCGCACGACGGTGTTGCCGCGCCACAGGATCAGCGCGGCCAGCGCCAGCGTCGGCAGCACCACCGCCAGCAGCAGCAGGCGCGCGAATTCGGGCAGCAGGGCCCAGCCGGGCCGGTTCGGGGGGGATGTTCCGGGCATTCCCGCCAAGCTAACCGCCCGGCCGCGCCCGCGACAACTTTCGCGATGGCGGGGCGTGCGCGCCGTCACCGAAACCGGCGCGCGGATGCTCCGGTCAGAACAGCTCCACGCTGCCGGCGTCCATCGAGCGTTGCATCACCGGCTTGTGCGGCGGGCGTTCCCACTCGCCGCGCATCTGCACGATGCGGTGGCCAAGCTGGCCGAGCGCGGCGCGCACGTCGTCTCCGCCGAGGTGGTCGCGCTGGAGCAGCCCTTGCAGCGCGCTGGCCTCGCGGTTGATCGCGCCCAGGCGCTCCAGGTGCAGCTCCGCGGCGGCGAGCGCCTGGGTGGCGATGTCCTCGAATTGCAGCGAGCGCACCGCCTCGGCCACCGAGCCGTCGATGGCGCGGCCGCAGTCGGCGATCTCGCGCATGCCGTTGCCGATGCCGCGATTGATGCCGTCGACGCGCTCGAGCATCGCCGCTGCCTCGATGCGCGCGCCGCGCGAGCGGTCGAGGTCGCGCGAGGCCATCTGGCTGACGGTGTCGCGCACCCGCGCGATCGCGTCCTTGGAGCTGTGCGCGAGTTTGCGGATCTGCTCGTTGAAGCTGGTCGAGCGCTCCGAGAGGTTGCGCACCTCGTCGGCGACCACCGCGAAGCCGCGGCCGGCCTCGCCGGCGCGCGCGGCCTCGATCGCGGCGTTGAGCGCGAGCAGGTTGGTCTGGTCGGCGATCGACTTGACGTCCTCGAGCAGCGAGAAGATGCCGTCCAGGTGCTCGGCCATCGCGTCGATGTGGCCGACGGTGTTGTTGCTCTGGCCGCTGACTTCCTCCAGCGCCTCGACCAGCTGCTCCATCTGCTGGCTGGCCTGCATCGCGAAACGGTAGACGTCCGAGCCGCCGCCGTCCTCGCCGTCGCCCCTGCGGTCGATCATGCGCGCGACCACGTCGCTCTGCTGCCGCGACTGGCGGTTCACCGCCTCGAAGCTGCCGCCGAGCCTGGCCACCGATTCGCGGATCAGCTCGCGCGTGCGCTCGATCTCGGCCCGCGACCCCTGCACCTCGGCGCCGATGAAGCTGCGCAGTTCGTCGAGCAGTCGGGTGTGCTCGCCGTGCAGCGCGGCGGCGCGCGCGCCCGGGCGGGCGCTCCAGGCGAAGCCGAGCCAGGCCAGCGCCATCGCCACCAGGATCGCCCAGCGCACGGGGGCGGGCAGGCCCAGGGCCTCCGCGCCGACCACGGCCACGGTCAGCGCCAGCGGCGCGGAGATGCGGATCAGTACTCGCGAATCCATCGTGGTCTCGTCGTTCTCGTCGGGGGCGTTGTGCCTTGATAACGGCTGCGGACGCGGCGGCTTGAGCGCGGCTGGGCCTCAGTCCGCGTCGTCGACGGCCAGCAGGCGCCCGGCGATGCGGTCGAGCGCAACCACCTCGCGCGCGGCGTCGAGCGCGACCGCGGCGCCGGGCATGCCCCAGACCACGCTGCTGGCCTCGTCCTGGGCGAGCGTGCGCGCGCCGGTCCGGCGCAGCGCGAGCAGGCCGCGCGCGCCGTCGTCGCCCATCCCGGTCAGCAGCGCCGCGCCGGCGTTGGCGCCGGCGTGGACGGCCACCGACTCGAACAGCACGTCCACGCTCGGGCGATGGCGCCGCACCGGGTCGTCGTCGCCGATCCGGCAATGCCAGCGCGCGCCGCTGCGCACCACCCGCAGGTGGCGGCCGCCGGGCGCGAGGTAGGCGTGGCCGGCCAGCAGCGGCTGGCCGTCCGCGGCCTCGCGCACGGTCATGCGGCTGCAGCGGTCCAGGCGCTCGGCGAACGCGGTGCTGAACGCGGCCGGGATGTGCTGCACGATCACCGTCGCCGGCGCGTCGGCCGGCATCCGCGCCAGCACGTCGCACAGCGCCGTGGTGCCGCCCATCGAGGCGCCGATGGCGAGCAGGCGCTCGGTGGTGCGGTAGCCGACCGGGCCCGGCGGCGCGGCGCCGAGCGCGCGCTCCGGCGGCGGCACGAAGCGGGCGACGCGCGCGGCCGCCGCGGCCCTGATCCTCGCCGCGAGGTCGGCGGCATGGCCGGCCATGCCGCGGGCGACGTCCAGCTCCGGCTTGGCGACGACGTCCACCGCGCCCAGCGCCAGCGCCTGCAGCGTGGCCTGCGCGCCGGCGCGCGTGAGCGAGGACAGCATCACCACCGGCATCGGCCGCAGCCGCATCAGGTTGCGCAGGAAGGTCAGCCCGTCCATGCGCGGCATCTCGACGTCGAGCGTCAGCACGTCCGGCGCCAGCCGCTTGATCTTCTCGCGGGCGAGGTAGGGATCGGCGGCGGTGCCGACGACCTCGATCCCGGGATCGGCCCGCAGCAGCTCGGGGACGAGGCTGCGGATCAGCGCCGAATCGTCGACGACCAGCACCCGCACCGGCCGCGCCGGCATGTCAGAACAGCTCCACGCTGCCGCTCGCCGGCGCGCGCGCCAGGCGGCCGTACAGCGCGCGCTCGGCGTCGACGATGCCGTCGTTGCGCGCCGCCGGCAGCCGCCGCACCAGCGTGCGCCCGGTCTGCACGAAGAAGCACACCTTGCGTGGATGCACGTCGCCCAGGTCCTGCGCCAGCACCGGGATGCGCTCGGCGGCCAGGTACTCGACCACGAACGCCGCGTTGCGGGTGCCGATCGGGTCGTTGTGGAAGCCGCTGAGCACGTTGCCGCCGCCGAACACCTTGGCCTGCAGCCGCTGGCGCCTCGCGCCGCGCTTGAGCAGGTCGTTGATCAGCAGCTCCATCGCGTGCGCGCCGTAGCGCGCGCTGGTGGCGTCGTTGCCGGCGCCGCCGGGCAGCATGAAGTGGTTCATCCCGCCCAGCGACAGCGCGGGGTCGTACAGGCACGCGGCCACGCACGAGCCCAGCAGGGTGACCAGCGCCAGGGGGCGGTCGCTGGCGCGGTACTCGGCGGGCAGCAGCCGGATCGCGTGCGTGTGCAGCGCGCTGTCGAAGTAACTGCCGGGCCCGACCCGGGCCGCGGCGCCGTTCATGGCGTGCCCGCCGCGCGGTAGATCGTGCGCCCGCACGGCGACACCAGGTCCGCCGCGTGGCTGAAGCTCTCGGAATGGCCCGCGTACAGCCGCCCGTCCGGCGCCAGCAGCGGCGCGATCCGCTGCAGCACCCGGTACTGGGTGGGCTTGTCGAAGTAGATCATCACGTTGCGGCAGAACACCGCAGCAAAGCCGCCGCCCAGCCCGTAGTCGGCGTCGGCCAGGTTGAGCGGGCGGAACTCGACCAGGGCCTGCAGCGCCGGCCGCACCCGGCACAGGCCGGCGTTGCGGCCGCCGCCGCGCTGGAAGAAGGTGCGCCTGCGCGCCGGATCCAGCGCCTGGATGCGCTCGAGCGGATAGACGCCGCGGCGGGCCACGTCCAGCACCGTGGTGTCGATGTCGGTGGCCAGGATGCGCACCGGCGGCGACAGCGTGCCGAACGCCTCGCAGGCGGTGATCGCCAGCGAGTACGGTTCTTCCCCGGTCGAGGCGGCGCAGCACCAGACCAGCAGCTCGCGCTCGCGCCCGGCCGCGGCCAGCAGCTGCTCCGCGAACGCGGCGAAGTGGTGCTCCTCGCGGAAGAACGAGGTGAGGTTGGTGGTCAGCGCGTTGACGAAGTGCTGCGCCTCGGCACCGGGGTCGGCTTCCACCAGGTCGAGGTAGTCGTGGAAGCGTTCGATCCCCAGCGCGCGAAGGCGGCGCGCGAGCCGGCTGTAGGCCATGTCGCGCTTGTGCGGGCTCAGGCTGATGCCGGCGCGCTCGTGGATCATCCGGCACACGCGGCGGAAGTCGCGCTCCTCGAACGCGAACGCATGCGCCTCCGCGCCGTCGATCGCCCGCGACGGATGCTCAGCCATGGCCGTGCTCCCGCGCGGCGGCGCCGTGGCGCTCGAGCCAGCGCCGGAAGTCCGCCGGCGCCAGCGCAGCGGCGTACAGGAAGCCCTGCACCTCGTGGCAGCCGATCTCGCGCAGCAGGTCGGCCTGGCCATGGCTTTCGACGCCCTCGGCGATCACCTGCATGTCGAAGTTGCGCGCGATCAGCGCGATGGAGCGCACGATCGCCTCGTCGCCGCGGTTGGTCGCCACCTCGCGCACGAACGAGCGGTCGATCTTGACCCGGTCGACCGGCAGCCGGTGCAGCATCGACAGCGAGGCGTGCCCGGTGCCGAAGTCGTCGTAGGAAACCCGCATGCCGCGCGCGCGCAGGCGGGCGAGCGTCTGCTCGGCGACGCCGTCGTCGCGCAGCGCGATGGTCTCGGTGAGCTCGATCTCGAGCCGCTCGGGGCGCAGGCCGCTCAGCGACAGCGCCTGCTCGACCTCCTCGGGCAGGGCGTCGTCGTCGAACTGCACCGGGAACAGGTTCACGCCGACCTTGAGGCGGCGGCCGCCGACTTCCGGCCACGCGGCGGCGTCGGCGCAGGCGCGGCGCAGGATCCAGCGCCCGACCGCCGGCGCGATGGCGCTGTGCGCGAGCGCATCGATGAACACCGCCGGCATCAGCAGGCCGCGCTCCGGGTGGCGCCACCGCAGCAGCGCCTCCGCGCCGGTCGGCTGGCCGCTGGCGAGGTCGAGCTGCGGCTGGTAGTGCAGCTCGAACTCGCCCTGGTGGAAGGCCCGTCGCAGCTCGAGGTCCAGGCGGCGGCGGTCGATCGCCTCCGTGCGCATCGCCGGGTCGAAGCGGCGCACGTGGCGGGTGCCGGCGCGCTTGGCGTGCTGCATCGCCAGCCCGGCGCGCGCCAGGAGTTCGCTCGCGCTGGCGCGCAAGGCGCCCGCGGCGACGTCGTCGCCGGCGTCGTCCACCGCGACGCCGACGCTGGCCTCGACGTGGATGCGCTGGTAGTCGACCTCGCAGGAACGGGCGAGCCCGCGCAGCATCGACGGCAGTTGCGCCTCGATCGCGCCGGCCATCGACGCCGGGAACACCAGCGCGAACTCGTCGCCGCCGTAGCGCGCGAGCCAGGCGTCGGTGGGCAGCCACGCCAGCAGGCGCGAAGCCACCACCTGCAGCACGGTGTCGCCGATCGCATGGCCGAGGATGTCGTTGGTCGCGCGGAAGTTGTCCAGGCCCAGCAGCGCGACGCCGACCGGCACGTCGCGCGCGTGCAGGCCCTGGATCATCGCCAGCAGCCCCTCGCGGTTGGCCAGCCCGGTGAGCGCGTCCAGGCGTGCGGCCTCGCGGTGGTCGACGCCTTCGGTGACGTCGCGCAGCGCGAGCACGACGCCGGCTTCGGCGTCGCCGCCGGAGGGCCAGCGCGAGCGCGTTGCCTCGTACACGCGCAGTTCGCCGTCCGCGTCGCACGCGCGCAGCAGGCAGGTCGCGGGCGTGCCCGCCGCGGTGTCGCCGTCGAGCAGGCGCGCCGCGCCGGCATCGGTCTGCAGCGCCGGATCGAACAGCGCGTCGAGCGTCCTGCCGGCGTCGGCGCCGGGGCCGAACGCGACCTGCGCGGCGACGTTGGCGAAGGTGATCGAGCCGGCCGGGTCGACCACCAGCAGCGCGTCGGCGCCGCCGTCCGCGTCGCGTCGGGCGTCGCGCGGCGCGCGCGGGCCGTCGCCGGATTCGAGCACGAACGCCGCCAGCCGCGCGATGCGGTCGAGCACCGCCAGCTGCGACTCGGGCACGACGGCCCGCGGCGCGGGATCCGACACCGCGAGCGCGCCGAGCAGGTGCCCCTCGGCGCCGTGCAGCGCGATGGCGACGTGGAAGCGCGGGCCGCCGGCGCGACCGGGTTCGCCGCGCAAGCGCGCATCGGCCGCCGCGTCGGCGACCACCAGCCGCGGAGCGCCCTCGCCCAGCGCGCGCCGCAGCGCGTGGCCGTGCGAGGCCAGGTCGCACGCCGCGCCGTGCGCGGCGACCTGGCGGACGCCCGCGCCCTCGAACGCGCAGATCGCGGCGCCCGCGCAGTCCGCAGCCCGTGCGGCCAGCCACGCCAGGTCGCGCAGCGGCGCGTCGCCGCAGGCGGCAGGCTCGGCGACGGCGCCCGGCTCGCATGACGGCGCCGTGCTGCCTGCCGCGCGGGCGTCGACGGTGTCCTGCAGCATCACCTGGCACCGCCCTTCGAACGGAGCCGGTGCGCGTGCTTGCGGAAGGGAGGCGGCTTGGGCGGGGGCAGGGACATGGCAGGCGTCGGATCCGGAAAGGGGGTTGCGCGGCCGCGCGGTTCGATTGCGAAGCGGGAAGACCTGCGTGGCACGGCTACGGACAGCCGCGGATCGCTTCGCCGCGGCACGCCCGGCATCCGCGACGCCGCGACGGAGCGGCCGCCTGGGCGCGCCCCGCGGCCGGCCGCGAGCGTCAGAACTCCTGCCAGTCGGCGTCGTTGTCGCTCGCGGGCGGGCCGTTGCCGCGCAGCTTGCGCGCCGGCATCGCCGCGGCCGCGCGCGCCGCGGTCGGCATCGCGACCACGCTGGCGCGCGCCGGCCGGGCCGGCGCCGGGGCCTGCGATTCCTGGCCCGCCGCGAGCCGGAACACCGCCACCGTCTGCACCAGCTGCTCGGACTGCTGTTCCATGCTGCGCGCCGCGGCGGTGGCTTCCTCGACCAGCGCGGCGTTCTGCTGCGTGCCCTCGTCCATCTGGGTGATGGCCTGGTTGACCTGCTCGATGCCGGTGCTCTGTTCCTGAGAGGCGGCGGAGATGTCGGCGATGATGTCGGTGACCCGCTTCACGCTGGTCACGATCTCGCCCATCGTCCTGCCGGCCTGGTCGACCAGCTGGTTGCCGTCCTCGACCTTGCTCACCGAATCGGTGATCAGCTGCTTGATCTCCTTGGCCGCGCCGGCCGAGCGCTGCGCCAGCGAGCGCACCTCGGCGGCGACCACGGCGAAGCCGCGGCCCTGCTCGCCGGCGCGCGCGGCCTCGACCGCGGCGTTGAGCGCGAGGATGTTGGTCTGGAAGGCGATGCCGTCGATCACCCCGATGATGTCGACGATCTTGCGCGAGGACTCGTGGATCGCCGACATGGTGTGGACCACGCGGCCGACCACTTCGCCGCCCTGCGAGGCGACGTCGACCGCGCCGATCGCCAGCTGGTTGGCCTGGCGCGCGTTGTCGGCGTTCTGGCGCACGGTGGAGGTGAGCTCCTCCATCGACGAGGCGGTCTCCTCCAGCGAGGCGGCCTGCTGCTCGGTGCGCTGCGACAGGTCGCCGTTGCCGGCGGCGATCTCGCCGGCGGCGGTGCTGATGGCGTCGGAGCCGGCGCGGATCTGCCCGACCACCTGCGCCAGCCGGCGCACGGTGTCGTTGGCGTTGGCGGCCAGCTCGCCGAAGCGTCCCGGCAGGTCGGCGTCGGCGTGGCGGGTGAGGTCGCCCTCGGCGACTGCGGCCAGCAGCGTGCCGATCTCGCCCATGCCGTGGTCGGCGCTGGTCATCAGCGCGTTGAGGCCCTCGACCATGTCCCGGTAGACGAACTCGAAGCGCGCGGCGTCGCCGCGGCGGCCGAAGTCGCCGGCCACGGCGGCGTCGACCAGCGCCTTGATCTCGCCGTTGACCGCCTGCATGCCGGCCTTCACCGCATCCACCGCGGCGGTGATCTGCGCCTTCTTGCCCGGCATGCGCTCGATGTCGGCCGAGAGGTCGCCGCGCGCGTAGGCGCCGACGATCTCGATCACGCGCATGTTCACCGCGATGTGCGAGCCGACCAGGGTGTTGATCTCGTCGGCCATGTCGCCGAACGAGCCCGGGAACGCGGTCGCGTCCAGCCGCTCGTCGATCTCGCCCTGCTGGTGCGCCTCGAACAGCGCGCGCTGCGCGTCGGCGAAGCCGCGCAGGGCGTCGACCGCCCGCTGCAGGCTGCCGGCGATGTCGCGCAGCTCGTCGTGGCTGTCCACGCGCACGCGCTCGGGGAAGCGGCCGGCGGCCAGCTCCTCGGCGGCGTCCTGGATCCGGTGCAGCGAAGCGCGCGTGCTGCGGCTGAAGCCGAGGAACAGGTAGGCCGACAGCAGCAACACCAGCAGCACGACGGTCGCGGTCAGCGTCGCCTGCTGGCGCAGGCGCGCGATCTGCGCGGTCGCGGCCGCGTGCAGCGCGCCGGTGGAGCTGCGCAGCAGACCGGCCATCGCCGCGCGGGTGGCGTCGTCGCGCATGGCCATCGCCTTGACCGGCAGCGAGGGCGTCTCGGCGTCGAGCACCTTGTCCTGGATGAGCTTGTTCTGCTTGTCCACCAGCGCCTGGGTGGCGCGCGTGCGCGCGCCGATGGTGGCGCGCAGCGACGGCATCCGCGCCTCGGCGTTCTTCAGCTCCAGGTCGATGCGGCCGCGCAGGAAGTCCTGCATGTTGCGCGAGACGGCCAGGCCGATGCGGTCGTCGACCCAGATCGCGCCCTCGCCGAGCACGCGCACGCCCACGGCGCCCTGCTGCGACGTCGATTCGGACAGCGTCGGCAGCCATTCGCTGGCCGCGCGCGCCATGTACAGCACGGCCGGGTCGGCCGAGTGGGCGGCGCCGCTGACGTCCGCCACCACGCCCATCTGCGCGCGCACCGCGGCGATCGCGGCGGCGTGGTCGGCGGTGGCCGCCGCGGCATCCGCGTGCTTGCCCGCGGCCTTGGCCCAGGCCGCGCGCGTGGCCTGCATCGCCCGCTTCATGGCCTCGTCGTCGAAGCTGGCGGCCTGCCAGCGCGCGGTCGCGGCCAGCGCCTGCTCGACCTCGCCGGCCGCCTTCGCCAGCGCGTCCACCGGCACCGCGTCCTTGGCCGCCGCGCGCGCCACCAGCTGGCGGTGCGACTGCATGGCCAGCATCGCCTCGTGCAGGTGCGCGAGCCCGGCGGTCGCCTCGCGCGCGGTCGTGGCGTCGTCGATCTGGCCCATCGAGCGGGTCAGCACCACGCCCGCGAGCACGCCGCAGGTCAGCATGAAGGCGGCCCCGATCACCAGCGCCTTGCGTCCGAAGCTCAGGCGAGCCATCAGGCGCATGGCCGGCAGCAGGGCGCGGTCGAGCAGGGAGAGGGAGGGGCGGGTGGACATGGCGGCCTCGCGTGGGCAACGGACCCGGAGCGGGTCGACACAGGACGCATCGGCGCGGAGACGGGAAACTTTAGGCAGCGCCCGCCGCGCGGCACGGCGCTCAAGGAAGCGCCTGCACGGCCGATGTCACGGATGTCGTCCGACATCACCGGAGCACGCCATGCGCCACCACATCCTCGCCGCCATGCTTTCGGGCGCGGCCCTGCTGTTCGTCCTGCCCGCCCACGCCGGCCTGGAGCCGATCAAGCGCGTCGAGCCGAGCTACCCGCCCGAGGCCGCGCGCACCGGCACCACCGGCTTCGTCGAGGTCGAGTTCACCGTCGACGCCAGCGGCAAGGTCGCCAGCGTCTCGGTGGTCAACGCCAAGCCCTCGCGCACCTTCGAGAGCGCCGCGGTGAAGGCCGTCAAGCAGTGGCAGTTCGCCCCCGGCGCCGATGGCCGCGGCAAGGTGCGGCTGGACTTCAGCCTGTAGCGGAGCGCGCCACGCGGGTCGCTCGGCTCGCGGCGCGCCTTCGCGCGCCGGCGCCGGGCATCGCGCCGCGGGCCGGGACCACGCGACACCTCCAGCTGACATCCCGAGCGCAGCGAGGGACCTACGCCATCCGAGGCAGGATCCCTCGCTGCGCTCGGGATGACAGCTTCGGCGCCAGGCGCTCCGCATGGCGGCGTGCGATGCCCGGGAAACGTGATGAGGCGGGCGGCGGTGCTCAAGTCGCGCAAGCCGCGGCGCTCAAGTCGCGATGGCGGCGGCCGATAAGGGGGCGTCCCTCGACACCACACTCCCCGGAGATCTCCCATGCGTCACACGTTCCTGTTCGCCGCCGCCGCCGCACTGGCGCTGGCGTCCGCCACCGCACACGCCGACCCCAAGCCGATCAAGCGCGTCGAGCCGGTGTACCCGCCCGAGGCCGCGCGCACCGGCACCAACGGCTTCGTCGAGGTGGAGTTCACCGTCGACGCCAGCGGCAAGGTCGCCAGCGTCTCTGTCGTCAACGCCAAGCCGGCGCGCGTGTTCGAAAGCGCCGCGGTGAAAGCCGTCAAGCAGTGGCAGTTCGCTCCCGGCTCCGACGGCCGCGGCAAGGTGCGCCTGGACTTCACGATCTGAGAGTTCGGCCCTGCCGGACAAGGCGCGCCTCATGGCGCGCCTTTTTTGTTCCTGCTTCGACTGGTGGAGAGGCTGCGTTCGCCAAGCCGCCGGCGCCGGCCACGATTCCGCTGTGTGCGGATCACCTCTTGCGCCAGCCTGGGTGCGGTCTCCTTGATCTCGCACCCAAGGAAATCCGCACCTGCAGGTGTCATCCCGAGCGCAGCGAGGGATCTGGACCGGCGGATTCCTGCGACCAGATCCCTCGCTGCGCTCGGGATGACGCCCTTTTTCGCGCGCGGCAGTTCCAAGTGGCAAGGACGCAAAAGCAGCAACCTTGTTTCCGCGCAAACCCGCGATCAAACACCGGGGCCCGTCAGAGTGCCGCGAACCCAGCAATCATTTGCCTAACGCGCGTGATCCCCTGCAGCGACTAGAGCCCCGGCGCGGCGCCGTGCCATCACTGCACCGGCTGCGGTGCCACCAGCCCCATCTCCGTGCTGGTCATCAACCGCTCGATGTCGAGCAGGATCAGCATCCGCTCCTCGAGCGTGCCGATGCCGGTGAGGAATTGCCGATCGATGGTCGCGCCCAGTTCGGGCACCGCCCGCACCTGCTCGCCGCCGAGCCGCACCACGTCGGACACGCTGTCGACCACCATGCCGACCACGCGGCCGCCGACGCTGAGCACGATCATCACCGTCAGCGCGCTGTAGTCGGCCTTCTCCAGCCGGAACTTCAACCGCATGTCGACCACCGGCACGATGGTGCCGCGCAGGTTGATCACGCCCTTGACGTAGTCGGGCGCGTCCGGCAGCCGCGTCACGCCCTCGTAGCTGCGGATCTCCTGCACCTTGAGGATGTCCACGCCGTATTCCTCGCTGCCGAGGACGAAGGTCAGGAACTCGCTGCTCGCCTCGTCGGCGTGCGGCGCGCCCGGCGGGGCGGCGTGCGGGGTGGCGGGCTGGACTTGCGACATGACGGGAGTTCCTCGGGAAGGGGCGCGCGGCTCAGGCGGCGACGGCCGTCGCGCCGGCGGGCGAAAGCCCCGCCGCATCGACGATCAACGCCACGCGGCCGTCGCCCAGGATGGTGGCGCCGGACACGCCCGGCACGCGGCGGTAGTTGGCCTCGAGGTTCTTGACCACGACCTGCTGCTGGCCGAGCAGCTCGTCGACCTCGAGCGCGACCCGGCGGCCGTCGCTTTCCACGACCACCGCGATCTTCGCGGCGGCGGCGTCGCCGGCGCGCGCGGCGGGTGGCAGCCCGTACTGGCTGGCCAGGTCGAGCAGCGGCACGTACTCGCCGCGCACCCGCAACACGCGGGTGTCGCCGGCGATCGTGCGCACGTCGGCGGCCGCCGGTTGCAGCGACTCGATCACCATGCCAAGCGGCACGATGAAGACCTCCTCGCCGACCGCGACCGACATGCCGTCGACGATCGCCAGCGTCAGCGGCAGGCGGATCGACACCGTGGTGCCCGCGCCGCGCGCGCTGCGGATCTCGACCTGGCCGCCGAGCGCGGCGATGTTCTTCTTCACCACGTCCATGCCGACGCCGCGCCCGGACAGGTCGGTCAGCGTCTCGGCGGTGGAGAAGCCCGGCGCGAACACCAGGTCCCAGACCTGCGCGTCGCTCGGGTTCTCGGGCACCGCCAGCTTGCGCTCGGCGGCCTTGCGCAGGATGCGGTCGCGGTCCAGGCCGCGGCCGTCGTCGCTGATCTCGATGACGATGCTGGCGCCCTGGTGCGCGGCGCTCAGGCTGATGGTGCCGGCCTCGGGCTTGCCGGCGGCGCGGCGCTCCTCCGTCGGCTCCAGGCCGTGGTCGATCGCGTTGCGCACCAGGTGCACCAGCGGATCGACGATCTTCTCGATCACGCCCTTGTCGAGCTCGGTGGCCTCGCCCGTGGTGCGCAGCTGCACCTGCTTGCCCAGCCGCGTGGCGAGGTCGCGCACCATCCGCGGGAAGCGGCTGAAGGCGAAGTCCACCGGCAGCATGCGCACGCCCATGACCGATTCCTGCAGGTCGCGGGTGTTGCGCTCCAGCTGGACCAGGCCGGTGAGCAGCGGCTCGTTGGCGACCGGGTCCAGCTGCTCGCAGCGCTGGCGCAGCATCGCTTGGGTGATGACCAGCTCGCCGACCAGGTTGATCAGCGCATCGACCTTGGCGACCGCGACGCGGATCGAGCCGTCGCCGTCGCTGGCACGGCGGCCGGGCGTGGCGAGGTCGGCGGCGCCGGCGGCGGGTTCGCCACCGGAATCCATGTCCGCCGCGGGCGTGGATGCGTCCGGCGCGCCCGCGCGGATGGATTCGATCGACAGCTCGCATTCGTCCTCGACCCAGGCGAACGCCTCCTCGATGGCGGCGCGCGGCACGCTGCCGGGCAAGGTCAGGTTCCAGGCCAGGTAGGCCTCGAACGGATCCATCTGCGCAAACGGTGGCAGGCGGTCGTCGAGGCAGGCGACGCCGAGCTCGCCATGGCCGGCGAGCTCGCGCAGGATGCGCAGCGGGTCGTTGCCGCTCATGAACATCGACGGCGCCGGGGTGAAGCCGATGCGCCAGTCGCCGGCGGCCGCGTCCTCGCCGCGCGCGGCGCCCGCGGTTGCGGTCGGGGAGCCCGCGTCCGCGGCGCCGGCCAGCAGCCGGTCGAGGCCTGCGCGCGCGCGCGCCAGGGCAGCTTGGTCGACGGCGCTGCCGTGCTCGCACGCGGCCAGCAGGCCGCGCAGCACGTCGACCGCGGCAAACAGCGCGCCGACCGCGTCCTGGTCGAGCACGCGCCGGCCGCCGCGCGCCTCGTCGAGCAGCGTCTCGAGCAGATGGGTCAGGTCGGTCACGGCGGTGAAGCCGAACGTCGCCGCGCCGCCCTTGATCGAGTGCGCGGCGCGGAACACGACGTGGATCGCGTCCGGCTCGGCGTCGCCGGACTCGAGCGCGAGCAGCCCGCGCTCCATCGCATCGAGGCCGTCGCGGCTCTCCTCGAAGAACGCGGCGTGGAAGCGGGTGATGTCCATGGTCGCGCCGGCGGCCCTACGCCAGGACCTTGCGGATGGTCGCGACCAGCTGGTCCGGGTCGAACGGCTTGACCAGCCAGCCCGTGGCGCCGGCGGCCTTGCCTTCCATCTTCTTGTCGCCGCCCGACTCGGTGGTGAGCATCAGCAGCGGCGTGAAGCGGTACGACGGCAGCTGGCGCAGCTCGCGGATCAGCGAGATGCCGTCCATGCGCGGCATGTTGACGTCGGTGACCACGGCGTCGAAGCGCTGGCTGCGCGCGATCTCGAGCGCGGCCTGCCCGTCCTCGGCCTCGCGCACGCCGTAGCCGCCGCTGGTGAGCGCGAAGGCGACCATCTGGCGCATGGAGGTGGAATCGTCGACGACCAGCAGTTCTTTCTGCGCGCTCATGCGCGGTCTCCGGGGGCTGCGCGGCGGCGCGTGGCGGTCGCCGAGGGGAAGGGAACGGGGCGGGGAAACGGGCGCAGGCGCATCACGCGGCCGCCGGATGGTCGACGCCGAGGCTCGCGGCCAGGGCAAGCTGGTGCGCCGCGGCGGCCAGCACCGGCGAGGCCGCGGTGACCGTGGTGGCGTGGCCGCGCGCCAAGCGGTCGCGCACGAACGCATGCAGCAGCTGCAGGCCGGCGGCGTGCACGCGCTCGACCCGGTCGCCGACCAGCGCGAGCGGCGCCTCGTCGTCCAGGTGCGGCTGCAGCACGGCCTGCAGGTCGGCGATCGATTCGATGCCGAGGTCGGGTTGCAGGGAGATCTGGGTCATGGCATCGCCGCGGGCATGGGTGCTGTCCGGGTTAACGGCGCGCGTGGCGTCGACTTGAGCCGATGCCGGCGCGCGGTCGCGGGGAAACGGCACGGGCGCGGGGCGTCCACCGCTCAGCCGTACAGCGCGTTGGCGTCGAGCAGCACCGTCGGCATCGCGCCGACGCGCGCCACGCCCAGGGTCGGGCCGGGGTCGGCGCCGGGCAGCGGCGGCTCGATGCGGTCGCGCCCCAGCGTGACCACGTCGTCGACCGCGCTCACCAGCACGCCGATCAGTTCGTCGTCGCGCTCGACCACGACGATGCGGTTGCGCTCGTCGCGCTGCACGCATTCGAGCCCCAGCCACAGGCCGAGGTCGAACACGGGCACGATGCGGCCGCGCAGGTTCATCACGCCCAGCACCGCGCGCGCGGCGCCGCGCATCGCGACGATCGGCGCCAGCCGCACGACCTCCTGCACGCACAGCAGCTCGAGCGCGTAGCTGTCGCCGCCGACGGCGACCCGGACCCAGCGCCGCGGCTGCGCCGCGGCCGGCAGCCCCGCCGTCGCTTCGGGCGGCGCCGCGGCGGGCGCGGCCGCCATCGCGATGGCCGGCGCCGCTGCGGGCAATGCGTTGCGCGCGGATGGTTGCGCGGGCGCTGCAGCCGGGACGGGAACGCTGGCCGCCGACGAAGCGGGTTCGTCGTGCGGCGTCGCCGCCGTGGAGGCCGGCGCGACCGCCGCCGCGTCCTCGAGCAGGGCGTCGATGTAGTCGTCGACCACGTCGACGTTGCCGGTCGTGGTCATGCGGCCTTCCTCTGCGCCGGCGCGGCCTGCTTGAGCAGCCAGCGCAGCGCGCGCGCGTAGGCGTCGGCGCCGCGGCCGCCGACCGGCGCCGCGGCGGTGAGCGCGCGCGCATCGCGCAGGCGCGTGTCCATCGGCACCGCCTCGGGCCATGCGCGGCCTTCGTAGAGCGCGTGCAGCTGCTCCAGGCTGTGCACGCCCGAGCGGGTGCGGCGGTCGTAGAGCGTGGGCAGCACGTGCTGCGGCAGCGGGCGCCGGCGCGAGCGCTCGACCATCGACGCGGTGCGCAGCATGTCGGCCAGGCCGTGCAGGGCGAGCGGATCGGTCTGGGTGGGCACCACCAGGCGGTCGGCGGCGGCCAGCGCGTTCACCATCAGCAGGCCGAGCGTGGGCGGGCAATCGAGCAGCACGTGGTCGTACAGCGCATGCACGCCGTGCAGCGCGCGGCCGAGCGCGAGCCCGAGGCCGGGCTGGGTCGCGCCGCGGCGCTCCAGCGTCGCCAGCGCGGGCTGCGCGGCGATCAGTTTCAGCCCGTCGATCTCGCTGCCGCGGGCCAGCGCCGCGAGCGAGGCGCCGCTGGCGGCGAACAGGTCATGGGTGCCGGCCGGCGGCGGATCGGCGGGGACGTCGAAGGCGCGCGTGAGCGAGGCGTGCGGATCCAGGTCGACCAGCAGCACGCGCTGGCCGGACTGCGCGAGCCCGCGCGCCAGGCACAGCGTGGTCGTCGTCTTGCCGACGCCGCCCTTCTGGTTGGCGATCGCCCAGACCTGCATCAGCCCGCTCCCGCGGGCGGCACGCCCTGCGCGGCGGACAGCGCCGGCGCCGCGAACATGCCGGCGCCGGCCTGCGCATGCTTGCGCACCGGTTCCACCACGGCGCGAGCGGGCGGCGCGACCGCCGCCACCGGGACGGGGGGTGCATTGTCCTGCGGCGTCGCGGCATCGCCGGCATCACCGGCGTCGCCGTCGAAGGCGACGGTCGGGCCGTTGTCGGGCACCGCGTCGGCGCCCTGCGGCACGGCCAGGATCACCAGCAGCACGCGCCGGTTGGCGTTGCGCCCGGCGGCGGTGGCGTTGTCGGCGACCGGCTGGTGCTCGCCGTAGCCGACCACCGCCAGGCGGCCGGCATCGATGCCTTCGTCGACCAGCACGTGCACCACGCTGGCCGCGCGCGCCGCCGACAGTTCCCAGTTCGAGGGGAACTGCGTGGTGCGGATCGGCTGGTCGTCGGTGTAGCCCTCCACGCGCAGCGCGTTGGGCTCCTCGCGCAGCACCGTCGCGAGCTTGCGCACGGTGGCGGTGGCGACCGGGCTGGGCGCGGCGACGCCGCTGGCGAACAGGATGTCGCTCTGGATCTCGACCTCGAGGAAGCTGCGCCCGCGCCGCACCGTCACCAGCTTCTGCCGCACCAGCTCCGACAGCGCCGCCTGGATGCGCTGGCCGAGCGAGTTGAGCCGGTGCTCCTCGCGCGCCTGCGCGGCGCTCGCCGTCTCCGACGGCCTGGCGTGCCCGTTGCGCCCGAACGTCGGCAGGTCCAGCACCTGGCGCACCCGCACCGACTGCACCGGGCTGGCCGCCGCCGGCCCGGCCTTGGCGCCGGGCGTGACCATCGACGGCCGGTCGAACGCGGCGCCGCGCAGCTGGGTATGCCCGAGCTGGATCGGCGAGATCGTGCGCGGCGGCCCGCCGAAGGCCGACGACAGCGCATCGGCCACCACCCGGTACTTGCCCTCGTTGACCGAGGAGATCGCGTACATCACCACGAAGAAGGCGAGCAGCAGCGTCACCAGGTCGCCGTAGGGGATCGCCCAGGCCTCGTGGTTGGCGTGCTCTTCGTGGTGGCGCCGGCGCGGCATGGCTAGTGCACGTAGCCGTTGAGCCGCGCCTCGATGTTGCGCGGGTTCTCGCCCTGGGCGATGGCGATCAGGCCCTCGATGATCATCTCGCGCTCGAGCACCTGCGCGCCGACCAGGGTCTTGAGCTTGTTGCCGATCGGCAACAGCATCAGGTTGGCCGCGCCGATGCCGTAGATCGTCGCGGTGAACGCGGCGGCGATGCCGTGGCCGAGCTTGCTCGGGTCGGCGAGGTTCTTCATCACCGCCATCAGGCCGAGCACGGCGCCGATGATGCCCAGCGTGGGCGCGTAGATGCCCATGCCCTCGAACACCCGCGCCGCGGCGAAGTCGCGGTCGCTCTGCCCGTGCAGCTCGATCTCCAGCATCTGCCGGATCGACTCGGGCTCGACGCCGTCGACCACCATCTGCAGGCCCTTGCGCATGAACGGATCCGGCTGCGCCTCGACCTGCGGCTCCAGGCCGAGCAGGCCCTGCTTGCGCGCGGTGCCCGACCACTCGACGATCTGCGCGATCACCGCGCCCGGGTCGTGCGCCGGCGGCCGGAACACCCAGCGCGCCATCTTCAGCGCGCGCTTGAAGGTCGGCATCGAGGTCTGCAGCAGGATCGCCGCGATGGTGCCGAGGATCACGATGACGAACGCCGCCGGCGACCACAGCCCGGAGAGGCCCGCCCCCTTGAGCACGCTGCCGCCCAGCAGGGCGGAGAGCGCGAGCACCGCGCCGATCACGCTGAGTCTGTCCATGGGTCCGTTATCGGTTGGATTGCGGGTTGCTTGAACGCCGCGCCGCGCCATCGTGCAGGCCGGTGCGCAGCAGCGCGTCGACGTCCAGGATCAGCGCCATGCGGCCGTCGCCGACCAGGCTGGCGCCGGCGTAGCCGGGCAGCCCGCGCAGGGTCGGCGGCAGCGCCTTGATCACAACTTCCTCGCGGCCGCGCACGCGATCGACGGCCAGGCAGAAGCGCTGTTCGCCCGACTGCAGCACCACCACGCAGGAGGCCTGCGCCGGCGCCGGCGCGCCCAACCACTGCCGCAGGCCGAGCAGCGGCAGCGGCTGCTGGCGCAGGTCGAGCACGCGCTGGCCGTCGAGCCACAGGGCGTCGTCGTCCTGGTGCGCCAGCACCTCGACCACGCGCACCAGCGGCAGCGCGTAGACGTCGTCGTCGATCTCCACCAGCAGCGTCGGCAGGATCGCCAGCGTCAGCGGCACGCGGATCGCGAAGCGCGTGCCGGCGCCGGCCTCGGAGTGGACCTGCACGCTGCCCGAGAGCTCGCGGATGCGCGACTGCACCACGTCCATGCCGACGCCGCGGCCGGACAGGTCGCTGACCTCGTCGCGGGTGGAGAAGCCGGGCAGGAACACCAGCTGCAGGCATTCCTCCGGCGACAGCCGCGCCGCGGCCTCGGCGTCCAGCAGGCCCTTGTCCACCGCCTTGCGACGGATCCGGTCCGGGTCGATGCCGCCGCCGTCGTCGCGCACCTCGATGGCGACGTGGTCGCCTTCCTGCTGCGCCGACAGCCGTACCCGGCCCTGCTCGGGCTTGCCGGCGCGGCGGCGCTGGTCGGGCATCTCGATGCCGTGGTCGATGGCGTTGCGCACCAGGTGCACCAGCGGGTCGGCCAGCGCCTCGACCAGGTTGCGGTCGAGCTCGGTGTCGGCGCCGGCGACGTCGAGCTGCACCTGCTTGCGCAGCTGGCGGGCGACGTCGCGCGCGAGCTTGGGGAAGCGCGCGAACACGCGCCCCACCGGCTGCATGCGCGCGGTCATCACCGCCGACTGCAGGCGCGAGGTCGCCACGTCGAGCGCGGCCACCGCGCGGTCGAGGTCGTCGTCGCGCAGGCGCGGGCGGATCGTCTTGAGGCGGTTGCGCGCCAGCACGAGCTCGCCGACGAGGTTGACCATGGCGTCGAGCCGGCGCACGTCCACGCGCACGGTGGCGTCGGCGGGCTCGGCGGCGGGCCGCGCGCGGGCGGGCGTCATCGATGCCGGTGGGGAAGCCGGTGCTTCGGGCGCGCGCGCGGATTCCGCCGCCGCCGGTGCGACCGGTGCGATCGCGGCCTCGCCGGGAATGCCGCCGGCGCCGTGCAGGCTGTCGAGCAGGGCCTCGAAGTCGAGGTCGTCGAGCCCGTCGCCGCCGGCCGGCGCAGAGGACGGGCCGGCCGCCGCCGGGATCGCCGCCGCGGGACCCGCGGCCGCGCCTGCGCGCAGCGAGGCCAGCAGCGCCGGCGGCGCCGGCGCCGGATCCTCGCCGGCCGAAATGCACTGCAGCATGTCGACCAGCAGGTCGAGCGCCTGCTGGGTGCCGTCGAAGGCGCCCGCGTCCAGCGGCGCGCTGCCCGCGCGCGCGGCGTTGAGGCGGTCCTCGACCGCGTGGCACACCGCGACCATCGCCGGGAAGCCGAGGAAGCCGGCGCCGCCCTTGATGGTGTGGAAGCCGCGGAACACCGCGTTGAGGCCGTCGCGGTCGGCCGGCGCGCGCTCGAGCGCGACCACCTGCTCGCCGAGCTGGTCGAGGATCTCGCCGGCTTCGACCAGGAAGTCGGCGCAGACGTCGGCGGGCTGCGCGGACACGCTAGAGGCCCAGCGCGGACAGCAGCGCGTTGGCGTCTTCCTGGCTGGCCGGCTTCGGATCGAGCCCGGCCACCGCCGGGCCGCTGCCGTGGTGGTGGTGCAGCTGCAGCGGGCGCGCGGGATCGACCGCGCCGAGCCCGGCATGCACCGCGCGCACCAGCTCGACCACGCGGCGGATGATCTGGCCGGTGAGGTCCTGCACGCCCTGCGCGGCGGTCATCTCCGAGAACCGGCTGCGGATCGCCGCCACGGTGGCGGCCTGCTCCTCGGTGGATGCGTCCGGCAGCGTGCCCAGCAGCATGCCGCAGTCCTGGATCAGGTCGAGGGTGTGGTGGCTGGATTCCTCGCTGATCTTCACCACGTGCTCGAGCCGCAGGCAGGCCTCGGGCAGCGAGCCGTTGCGGCCGGTGCCGCCGGCGCCCAGCGCCTGCTCGAGCTCGCGCGCCAGCCGCACCAGCCCCTGCACCAGCGGCTGCGTGCGCCACTGGATCAGTTCGTCGACGTTGGCCCGCCAGGCGCGGTCGTCGCCGGACTCCAGCGCGGCCAGCGCCGCGTGCAGGCAGCTTTCCAGCGCCTGGCGGCCGTCGGCCTGCGCAGGGGCGACGCCCGTCGCCGTGCTCACGCCGCCGCCCCGAGCCGTTCGAACACCTTGGCCAGCTTGTCGCCCAGGGTCGCGGCGGTGAACGGCTTGATCACGTAGCCGTTCACGCCGGCCTGCGCGGCCTCGATGATCTGTTCGCGCTTGGCCTCGGCGGTCACCATCAGCACCGGGATCCTCGACAGCGCGGCGTCGCCGCGGATCGCGCGCAGCAGGTCGATGCCGGGCATCCCGGGCATGTTCCAGTCCGTGACCACCAGGTCGAACGGCCCCTTGCGCAGTTCGGCCAGCGCGCTGTGGCCGTCGTCGGCCTCGGCGGTGTTGAAGAAGCCCAGGTCGTTGAGCAGGTTCTTGACGATGCGGCGCATCGTGGAGAAGTCGTCGACGATGAGGATGCGGATGTTCTTGTCCATGGGGCGCTCGCTGTCTTTGCCGCGTTATCGGCGCGCGGCCGGGGTTCTTGATGCACTGGCGCGCGACGGGGCGCGCGCGTGCGAAAGCGGCTTCAGCCGCGAGCTTTTCGGGTTCCAGCCTGGCGGGGCCGAAGAGCTCGCGGCTGAAGCCGCTCCCACCGGTCAGTCGTCGTCGTCCTCGCCGCGCCAGTCCGCCAGCCGCGCGCGCAGGCGCACGGTGGCCTGGCCGTGGATCTGGCAGACCCGCGATTCGCTGACCCCGAGCACCGCGCCGATCTCGCGCAGGTTGAGCTCCTGCTCGTAGTACAGCGACAGCACCAGCTGCTCGCGCTCGGGCAGGTCGCCGATGGCGCCGGCCAGCGCCTCGCGGAAGGCGGCGTCCTCGAAGGCGCGCGCCGGCGACTGTCCGCCGCGCGCGGCCAGCCGCGGCTCGCCGTCGTGTTCCTCCATGTGCGCGTCGAGGCTGACGAGCTGCCCGCGCGCGGCGTTCTCCACCATCGCGTGGTACTCGTCCAGCGGCACGCCCATCGCCTGCGCGACCTGGGCGCCGGTGGCGGCGCGGCCGGTGCTCTGCTCGACCTCGCGGGTGGCGGCGACCAGGTCGCGGAAGCGCCGGTGCACCGAGCGCGGCACCCAGTCGCCGCGGCGGATCTCGTCGATCATCGCGCCGCGGATGCGGATCGAGGCGTAGGTCTCGAACGCCGCGCCCTGGTCGGCCTGGAAGTTCCGCGCCGCGTCGATCAGGCCGAGCATGCCGGCCTGCACCAGGTCGTCGACCTCCACGCTCGCCGGCAGGCGCGCGGCCAGGTGGTGGGCGATGCGCCGGACCAGCTCGCCGTGGCGCTCGACGATGTCGTTGGCCGAGCCGGCCTGGTTGGCGCGGTAGCAGGCGGCGGCGACGGCGTTCATGCCGCCGCGTCCCGCAGCGCCGCGCCGCCGGCCGGCTGCGCGATCAACCGCTCGAGGAAGAATTCGACGTGCCCGCGCGGGCCCTGCGGCGACTGCCACTGCCGCGACCTGCGCGCGATGTCGCGGAAGGCGATCGCCGAGGGCGCCGACGGATAGGCGTCGACCACGGTTTCCTGGCGCTGCACCGCGCGGCGCAGCCATTCGTCGCGCGGGATCGCGCCGAGGTAGCCCAGGGTGACGTCGAGGAAGCGCGCGCTGACGCGCTGCAGCTTGTCGAACAGCTGCCGGCCCTCGGCGGTGTTGTGCACTTGGTTGGCCAGCACCTGCACCCGGCTCACGCCGCGCTCGCGGCTGAGCACCTTGATCAACGCGTAGGCGTCGGTGACCGAGGCCGGCTCGTCGCACACCACCACCACCACGTCCTGCGCGGCCTGGCAGAAGGTCAGCACGCCGTCGGCGATGCCTGCGGCGTTGTCGACCACCATGGTGTCGATCGGCAGGTCGAGCTCGCTGAAGGCGTGCACCAGGCCGACGTGCTGCTGCGGGCCGAGCTCGGTCATGTGGCGCTTGCCGGACGCGGCCGGCACCACCATCAGCCCGTTGGGGCCTTCGAGCAGGGTGTCGCGCAGCTCGCAGCGGCCGGCGAACACGTCGGCCAGGGTGAAGCGCGGCGACAGCCCCAGCATCACGTCGACGTTGGCCAGGCCCAGGTCGGTGTCCAGCAGCAGGGTGCGCTGGCCGGCGTTGACCAGCGCGGCGGCGAGGTTGACGCAGACCGAGGTCTTGCCGACGCCGCCCTTGCCGCTGGCGACGGCGATGACGCGCGGAACGGTCCCGCGCGCGGGCTGCGGTGCGGGCGCGGGATGGTCAGACGGCTGCATGGCGCTCCTCGATGGTGGATGGCTCGATGGCGAAGGGGTTGTCGGCGGCACGCGTCGATGCCGCCAGTGCGTGGACCAGGCGGTCGGCGTCGGCGGCCTCGATGTCCGCGGGTACCTGCTGGCCGTGGGTGGTGTAGGCCAGGCCGAGGCCGTGGCGGGCGATGACCGACAGCGCCGAGCCCAGCCGGCCGGTCTCGTCGAGCTTGGTCAGCACCACGCCTTCCGGCGCGGCGGGGCGGTAGCGGCGGACCACTTCGCCCAGGTCGTGCGGATGCGCGTTGGCCGGCAGCACCAGCAGGCTGCGGACCTTGCGCGAGGCGCGCAGCCACAGGATCTGTCCGAACAGCGCGCGGTCGCGCGGCGCGTGGCCGGCGGTGTCGACCAGCACCAGCGGGTAGTCGACCAGCTGCGCGAGCGTCTCCTGCAGGCCTTCGGGCCCGGCGGCCTCGCACACGGTGATGCCCAGGCGCCGGCCGTGCGCCTGCAGCTGCTCGCGCGCGCCGGCGCGGTCGCCGTCGGTGGTGACCAGGGCGACGTCGCGTGCGCGGTGGCGCGCGGCGAAGCGCGCGGCGAGCTTGGCGGCGGTGGTGGTCTTGCCGGCGCCGGTCGGGCCGACCAGCGCGATCACGCCGCCGTCGTCGATCGGCTCGCTGCGCGAAACGGTGAGCATGCGCGCGAGTTCGGCCAGCATCGGTTCGCGGATGCCGGCCGGCGCCAGGCGCGGATCGAGCTTGGCCGCGACCGCCTGCGCCAGGGTGTCCTCGCAGCCGAAGGCGAGCAGCGCGTCGATCGCCGCCGCGCGCGCGGGCGCGGCGCGCAGGCGCTCGAGCGAGAGCTGCTCCATCTGCGCTTCCATCAGGTGGCGCATGCGCGCGAGCTCCTCGCGCATCGCCGCGATCGCGGGATCGGCGGGCGGCGCGTCGGGCACGGCGCGCAGGAGGCGCGGCGCGGCGGCGACGGCGGGTTCGGCATCGTGCCGGGCAGGCGCGGGGACGGCATCGTCCTGCGACGGTGTGGCGACGGCTGCCTGCGGCGCATCGCCGGCGGGCGCATCCGCATCGCGGTCGCCGGGGTGCAGGCGATCTCCCGCGGACGCCTGCGGCGTCGCGGCGGCGCGCGCCTGCGTCGCTCCGGTCCGTGGCATGGACGCGTCGGCGCCTTCGTTCGCAGTCGGCGCGCGATGCGGGCGCTGCGTTTCGGCCAGGCCGTGGGACGGCGCGTCCGCGCGCCTGTCCGGCATGGCCGTTGCCGGCGCGCCGGCCGTGGCCGTCGCGCGCGGGGCGGCGGCCGACAGCTCGGCGAGGGTCGGGCCGTCCACATGCGCGTCGTCGCCGATCCCGAGCGCGGCGCGCGCGCGTGCCAGCAGCGATTCGCGCGCGGGCGCGGCCGATTGCGGCTTCGCGTCGTGCTTCCTGGTGGCGCCGACCACCGCCACGGCGGCGGCGACCGACGCCGGCACCGCTTCCGGCGCCATCGTGGTGGTGGATGCGCCTGCATGCGCGGTGGCCGGGCGCGTGGACAGGAAGGCGGCGAAGCTGGCCGCCTCGCTGCCGCTGGTCGCGACGCGCGGCGCTTGCTGCGCGGTGGCGGCGGGCGCGTCCTGCATCGGCGCGACCGGCACGATCGTTTCCAGCCCCGGCGCCGCGGCGCGCAGCGCCTGCGCCACCAGCGCCTCGTCGTAGTCGGTGGCCGCGACCACCTCGATGCCGTCGTCGAGGGCGCGGTTGGACAGGATCACCGCATCGGGTCCCTGCTCGTCGCGGATCATGCGCAGCGCGGTGCGCATGTCGGGTGCAGTGAAGCGCTTGATTCTCATGGGCCGTGATTCGTGATTGGTGATTCGTGATGGGTCGAGTCGAAGAAGCCGGGCAGGCGTCGGCGTGGAGGTCCGTGCAAGTCGTGGCAAGGGTTCATGGCGTTGCTCCTGCGAATCACGAATCAGCGATCACGAATCACGGCTTTCACCCCACTGCCCCCACCAGCCGCAGCCGCTTGTCCTCCGGCACTTCGGCGTAGGCCAGCACCGCCAGCGACGGCACGCTGTGCCGCACCAGCCGCGCGACCGCGGCGCGGACGCTGCCGGGGACCAGCAGCACCGCGGGTTCGCCGCGGCTTTCCTGGCGGGTGACGCATTCGCCCAGGTTCTGGTGCAGGCGTTCGGCCAGTCCCGGTTCCAGGGCGGCGCCCTGGCCGCTGACCGAGTCCTGCAATACCCGTTCCAGCGCCGGCGCCAGGGTGTAGACCGGCAGCTCCGGCGCCATGCCGTTGAGTTCCTGGACGATGAAGCGGCCCAGCGCGACGCGCACCGCGGCGGTGAGCGCGGCCGGGTCCTGGGTCTGCGCGCCGTGCTCGAGCAGCGCCTCGACGATCTGGCGCATCTGCCGCACCGGCACGCGGTCGGCGAGCAGCGACTGCAGCACCTTGGTCACCACCGACAGCGGCAGCAGCTTGGGCGTCAAATCCTCGACGAGCCGGGGCACGCTGCGCCCGAGCGCCGTCAGCAGGTGCTGCGCCTCGTCGTGGCCGAGCAGCTCGGCCGCGCGCTCGCGCACCAGGTGCGAGAGATGGGTGGCGGCGACCGTCGCCGCGTCGACCACGGTGTAGCCCAGCGATTCGGCATGCGCGCGCTGGCCCGGCGCGATCCACACCGCGTCCAGGCCGAACGCGGGATCCTTGCCGGGAATGCCGTCGAGCGGGCCGAACACGCGCCCGGGATCGAGCGCCAGCTCGCGGTCCGGATGCAGCTCGCCGCCGGCCACCGGCACGCCGTGCACCAGCACGCGGTACTGGCCCGGCGCCAGCTCGAGGTTGTCGCGCACGTGCACGGCCGGGACCAGGAAGCCGAGGTCCTGG
This sequence comes from Luteimonas sp., assembly GCA_035539095.1. Lineage (GTDB taxonomy): Bacteria > Pseudomonadota > Gammaproteobacteria > Xanthomonadales > Xanthomonadaceae > Luteimonas. Next base: position 21,305 of record DATLJE010000018.1, on the reverse strand, counting down.
GTGAGCTTGCGGCGCACGCCCTTGAGCCGCGCCAGCAGCTCGCCGCCCTGGGCCTTGTCGACCAGCGCGATCAGGCGGTAGCCGACTTCCAGCGCCAGCGGCTCGACCGGCCGGATCTCGTCCCAGCCCAGCTCCGCGACGGGCGCGGTGGCGGCGTCGGCGCTTGCGGTTTCGGTCGCGTCGCCTGCCAGCTCCGCGCGCTGGCGCAGCTTCCACGCCGCGAACCCGAGCACCGCCGCCAGCGCCAGGAACGGCAGGTTGGGCATGCCCGGGACGATGCCGATCAGGCCCATCAGCAGCGCCGCCACGGTCAGCGCGCGCTGGTGGCCGAACACCTGCTTGGTGACTGCCGCGCCCATCTCCTGCTCGCCGGTGGAACGCGTCACCAGCATCGCCACCGCGGTGGCGACCAGCAGCGCCGGCAGCTGCGCGACCAGGCCGTCGCCGATCGCGAGCATGGTGTAGGTCCTGGCCGCCTCGGACAGGCTCATGTCGTGCTGGAGCACGCCGATCAGCAGGCCGCCGACCAGGTTGATGGCCAGGATCAGGATGCCGGCGATCGCGTCGCCGCGGACGAACTTGCTGGCGCCGTCCATCGAGCCGTAGAAGTCCGCTTCCTCGCGCACTTCCTGGCGGCGCGCCTTGGCGTCCTCGCGCGTGAGCAGGCCGGCGTTGAGGTCGGCGTCGATCGCCATCTGCTTGCCGGGCAGGGCGTCGAGGATGAAGCGCGCCGACACCTCGGAGATGCGCCCGGCGCCCTTGGTCACGACCACGAAGTTGACGATGGTCAGGATCGCGAACACCACGATGCCGACCGCGTAGCTGCCGCCGATCACGAACTGGCCGAACGACTCGATCACGTGGCCGGCCGCGCCCGCGCCCATGTGCCCGTGCAGCAGCACCACGCGGGTGGAGGCGACATTGAGCGCCAGGCGCAGCAGCGTGACCATCAGCAGCACGCTGGGGAAGATCGAGAACTCCAGCGGGCGCTTGACGTAGATCACCGCCAGCATCACCACCAGCGACAGCGCGATGTTGATGGTGAACAGGCCGTCGAGCACCGCCGGCGCCAGCGGCACGATCACCATCGCCAGGATCGCGACCACCACCAGCGGCGCCGCCGCGCCGCTGCGCACGCTGGCGAGGATGCCGGACATGCGGCTCGCGGGCGCGCTCATCGGACCGGGTTCCCGTCGGTGGCGGCCGTGCCCGCGTCGGGATCCGGCGCGCCGTCGGCGCCCACGTCGACCTCCGCCAGCGACGGCATCGGCCCGCGGCCGGGCGCCCAGGCGCGCAGCTGGTACACGTAGGACAGCACCTGCGCGACGGCGGCGTACAGCTTCACCGGGATCTCCTGGTCGACCTGCGCCTGCCGATACAAGGCGCGTGCCAGCGGCGGCGCCTCGACGATCGCGACCCGGTGCTTCTCGGCCAGCGCGCGGATGTTGAGCGCCAGCTCGTCCAGGCCCTTGGCGACGACCTTCGGCGCGCGCATCCCGGGCTTGTACTGCATCGCCACCGCGTAGTGGGTGGGGTTCATCACCACCACGTCGGCGGTGGGCACGGCTTCCATCATCCGCCGCTGCGACATCTGCCGCGCGACCTGGCGCACGCGCGCCTTGACCTCGGGGTTGCCTTCGGCCTCCTTGGCCTCGTCGCGCAGCTCCTGCTTGGTCATCTTCAGCTTGCTGCGGTGCTGGAAGTGCTGCCACGGCACGTCGATCGCCGCGAGCACGCCGAGCGAGCCCACCATCGCCAGCAGCGCGGTCGAGGCCAGGTCGACGCCGCGCGCCACCGCCACCTCCAGCGAGGCCTGCGGCATCGCCAGCAGGGTCGAGAACGCGCGATGCACCACCCATGCGCCGACGCCGCCGATCAGCAGCACGCGCAGCAGCGAACGCAGCAGCTCGGCCAGGCTCTCGCGGCCGTACAGCCGCGCGAATCCCTTCATCGGGTCCAGGCGCGCGAAGTCGGGTTGCAGCGACTTGCCGGCGAAGCGCAATCCGCCCATCGCCATCGGCGCGACCGCGCAGGCCGCCAGCGCGGCCAGCACCAGCGGCAGCATCGGCAGCGCCAGCCCGGCGAGCAGGTGCGCGGCGTGCGGCAACAGCTGGTCGGGCGCATCGAGCAGCGCGCGGTCGAAGCCGAGCGCGCCGCGCATCCAGTCGCGCGAGGCCGCGCCGACGTGGCCGCCGGTGGCCTTGAGCGCGAGCACCGCGCAGCCGAGCACCGCGACGTTGGCCAGCTCGCGCGAGCGCGGCACCTGGCCGCGCTCGCGCGCTTCGCGCAGGCGCTTTTCGCTGGGTTGCTCGGTGCGGTCTTCCTGGTCGACTTCGCTCATCGGCGCATCGGGCCCGTTGCGTGGAGCGGCCTGGGCCGCGGGCTAGGTCAGCGCCCGTGCCGCGGCATACGCGTCCTCGAACAGCTGCTGCACCGGCCCCTGCAATTCGCGGGCCAGCAGCGACAGCAGCAGCAGGCCGACCAGCAGCGACACCGGCAGGCCGATCGCCATGGGGTTGAGCTGGGAGGCCGCGCGCGCCAGCACGCCGAAGGCGATGTTCACCGCCAGCAGCGCCATCATCACCGGCAACGCCAGCAGCACGCCGGCGCGCAGGCATTCGCCGAAGAACGCAGGCACCGCGGCGAGCAGCGCGTGCGCGTCGGGCAGGGCGGCACCGATCGGCAGCCCGCCGTAGCTGTCGGCCAGCAGGTTGACCAGCGCCAGGTGCCCGTCGAGGGTGAAGAACAGCAGCGCGAACACCAGGTAGAACCACTGCGACAGCACCGGCGAGGACGCGCCGCTGAGCGGATCGGCCATGGTCGCGAACGACAGCCCCATGCCCTGGCTGACGAACTCGCCCGCGAGCTGCCCGGCCTCGAACGCCATCCGCAGCAGCAGCCCGATCGCCACGCCCACGGCGAACTCGCGCAGCACGCCGAGCACGGTCGCCGCGTCGACGTTCATCGGCGGTGGCGCCGGCAGCACCGTCGACATCGTCGCCGCCAGCGCCAGCGTCACGATCATCCGCGCCCGCACCGGCATCGAGCGTCCGCCCAGTACCGGCAGCACCTGCATGGCCGCGCCGATCCGCAGTGCGTGCCAGACCACGGTGGCCAGCATCGCGAACAGGTCGACGCCGGCGGAGGTGGTGAGGGTGACGGTGTCCATGGGGACGGGAATGGAGAATGGGGAATAGGGAATGGAATTCGGAGTCGGGAGTCGGGAGTCGGGAGTCGGGAGCGGCGTCGCGCGTGGCCTGCCGCCCTGTCATCCCGAGCGCAGCGAGGGATCTTTCGCCGCGGCGGTCCAGCAAGATCCCTCGCTGCGCTCGGGATGACAGTTGCGGTCGCTGGCTGTCCTCTCCATTCGCGATCCGCGCCTACCCGATCAGCTGCGGGATCCGGTGGAACAGGTCCACCGTGAACGCCACCAGCCGTCCGAGCAGGAAGTGCCCGGTCACCGCGATCGTGGCCACCAGCGCCAGCGCCTTGACCACGAAGGCGATCGTCGGCTCGTTGATCTGCGTGGCCGCCTGCAGGATGCCGACCACCACGCCGATCGCCAGCACCGCCAGCAGCGGCGGCGCGCCGAGCATCAGCGCCATCTGCAGGCCGCGGGCGATTTCGTCGAGTGCGGTCTCGGGGGTCATGTCGCCGCTCCGGTCAGATCGGGTTGAAGCTGGCCGCGAGCGAGCCGACCACCAGCACCCAGCCGTCGACCAGCACGAACAGCAGGATCTTGAACGGCGCCGAGATCAGCATCGGCGAGAGCATCATCATGCCCATCGACATCAGCACGCTGGCGACCACCAGGTCGATGATCACGAACGGGATGTAGACCAGGAACGCGATCTCGAACGCGGTCTTGAGTTCGCTGGTGAGGAACGAGGCCGCGAGCACGCCGAACGGCACGTCCTGCGGCGTCGCGTAGGGGCCGGTGTGCGAGAGCCCGGCGAAGGTCATCAGGTCGTTCTGCCGCACCTGCGCCAGCATGAAGCCGCGGAACGGCTCCGACGCGGCGGCCCAGGCGCTCTTGAAGTCCATCGTGTGGTCCAGATACGGCGCGATGCCGTTGGCCCAGGCCTGATCGAACACCGGCATCATCACCATCGCGGTGAGGAACAGCGCCAGCGCCAGCAGCACCTGGTTGCTCGGCGTCTGCCCGGTGCCGAGTGCCTGCCGCAGCAACCCCAGCACGATGATGATGCGGGTGAACGCGGTCAGCCCCAGCAGCAGCGCCGGCAGCAGGGTGATGGCGGTCATCAGCGCCAGCACCTGCAGCGGCACGCTCACCGGCTGGTTGCCGATCTGGCCGACGTTGACCGAAGGCAGCGGCTGCGAGGGCGGGGCGGCCGCGGCCGCCTGCAGCGACGCCGGGACGGCTGCCGGTGCGGCCTGCGCATGCGCGGTCGCGGGCGCCAGGCAGGACACGAGCAGCGCCAGGACCAGCAGGCGCAGCCATCGCGCGGAATCGCGCCGTGCTGCGTTCGTTCGAAGGGGAAGGAAGAGCGTGCGGGCGGCGGCCAGCGCGGTGGAGGCGATGCCGGCGTTCATGCCTTCTTCCCGAAATGCTGCGCCAGCAGCTGCGCGAACGCCGGCGTGCCCCTCGCCGCGGCGGGCTCGGGCAGCGGCGCATCCAGCGTGTGCAGGGTGCGCGTGCCGCCGGCGCCGACGCCGAGCAGCAGCTGGGTCTGCCCGACCGCCACCACCACCACGCGCTCGCGCGGGCCCAGCGGCAGCGAGCCGACCACGCGCAGCGCCGGGTTGGCGCGCGCGCCGCCGCCGAAGCCGGGCATGCGCCGGGCCAGCCAGGCCAGCGCCAGGATCAGGCCGACCACCAGCACCAGCGCGAACAGCGCGCCGCCGATGCTGCCGGCGCCACCGGGCGCGTGCGGCATCGGCGCGGGCGCGCCGAGCTGCGCCGTCGCGGTCTTCGCCGGCGCGGGATGCTGCGGCGCCACAGCCGCTTGCGCGGCGACCGCGGAGGCCTGCGCGGGCACCGCATCCGCGCCGATCGCGACCGCAGCGACAGGCGCGACCGGGGCCGTGGCCGCCGACGGCATCGCCGCCAGCAGCGCCAGGTGCGACACCGTCGGGCTCATCGCAGCCTCTTGATCCGCTCGGACGGGCTGACCACGTCGGTCAGGCGCACGCCGAAGCGGTCGTTGACCACGACCACCTCGCCCTGCGCGATCAGGGTGCCGTTGACGTACACGTCCAGCGGCTCGCCGGCGCCGCGCTCGAGTTCCACCACCGAGCCCTGGTTGAGCTGCAGCAGGTTGCGGATCGGGATGCGCGCGCGCCCGACTTCCAGCGACAGCGACACCGGAACGTCGAGGATCACGTCGAGGTTGAGGTCGGCGCCGCCTTCGCCGGCGTCGGCGGTCAGCGGGTCGAATGCGGCGCGCGAGGCGCTGTCGGATGCGTTCATGGCGTGTCGGTCAGGGAGTCGATGGTGGGAACGGCCCGCGCGGCGTGCACCTGCGTGACCTTGATGGCGTTGCGGCCGTTGTGGACGCCGAACTCGCCGGAGAACAGCGGCATCTGCTCGACCTGCAGCTGCACGGTGCGTGCCAGCTCGATCGGGATGATGTCGCCGACCTTCAGGCGCGAGAGCTCGCGCAGGCTGATCCGGCGCCGCGCGATCGCCGAGCTCAGCTCCAGCTCGGCGTCCTGCAGCTGCGCTCGCATCGCGTGCAGCCAGCCCTCGTCCTTCTCGATGCGGTCGCTCTGCACGCCGGCGTCGAGCAGCTCGCGGATCGGCTCGAGCATCGCGTAGGGCATCGCCACGTGCAGCTCGCCGCCGCCGCCCTCGAGCTCGACGTTGAAGCGGCTGACCACGATGTAGTCGCGCGGGCTGATGATGTTGGCGAAGTGCGGGTTGACCTCGGAGTTCAGGTACTCGAACTCCACCGGCATCACCGGCGCCCAGGCCTCGACCAGGTCGGTGAAGGTCTGGCGCAGCAGCAGCTGGATCACCCGCATCTCGGTCGGGGTGAACTCGCGGCCCTCGATGCGGGTGTGGTACTTGCCGTTGCCGCCGAAGAAGTTGTCGACCACGGTGAACACCAGCCGCGGCTCGAAGGTGACGATGGCGGTGCCGCGCAGCGGCTTCATCTTCACCAGGTTGAGGTTGGTCGGCACCTGCAGCGAATGCATGTACTCGCCGAAGCGGACCAGGTCGATGCCGCGCACCGACAGGTCGGCCGAGCGGCGCAGCAGGTTGAACAGGCCGATCCGCCAGGTGCGCGCGAAGCGCTCGTTGATCATCTCCAGCGTCGGCAGCTTGCCGCGGACGATGCGGTCCTGGCTGGCGAAGTCGTAGCTGCGCGCCTCGCCCGGCGCGGGCGGCGGCTGCGTCTCGACCGCGCCGCTGTCGACGCCGTGCAGCAGCGCGTCGATCTCGTCCTGCGAGAGCAGGTCGGCGCTCATCACTGCGTCACCAGGCTGGTGAAGATGACCGCCTCGACCTTGTCGGCCGCGCCTTCGCGCTTGAGCACGCGGCGCACTTCGTCGCGCGCGGCCTCCTGCAGCCGCTCCTTGCCGCTGCGCTGGGCCAGCGACGCGGAGGACTGCTGGCCGAACAGCAGCAGCAGGCGGTTGCGGATCGCGGGGGCGTGGGTGTCGAAGGCGGCGAGCGTGGCCGGGTCGCGCGTGACCAGCTGCACGTCGGCCTGCAGGTAGCGGACCGCGTCGTCGTCGGCGAGGTTGACCACGAAGGCCGGCTCGATCGCGTGGTACTGCACCGGCGCGCGCGCCGGCGCCGCGGGCTTGCGCTCGGGCGCGTGCGCGGCCGCGGCCTGGAACTGCCACCAGCCCACGCCGCCGGCGCCGCCGAGCACGCACAGCGCGGCCAGCAGCCACGGCCACTTGCGGCGACGCTGCGCCCTGGCCTTGCCGGGCGGCGACTGCGGGGAGACGGCGGAAGCGGCGGTGGGGGCGGGCACGGACGGGCTCCTGCGGTGGACGTTCCTTCCGTGCAAGCCGCGTGCCGGTGCGCGGAGGCCGGAACGCCGATGCCTTGACGCAACGCTGAACGCAGGAGCGACGGCGCTTTGACGCCGGGCGTCGGGGATGCATGCCTGCAGGAGCGACCGTTCGGCTGTCGGGGAAGCGGTCGCGGCTTCCGCCGCTCCTACCGCGCCATGTCCCGACGCATCCCCGTGTCAGGCGTACTCGTCGAGCAGGCCGCGGCTGCGCAGGCGCGGTGCGTTCGAGGTTGGGCGCGCGGCGCCCGCGTCCGCGTCGCTGCCGTCGCCGCGGGCGTCGTCGCGGCGTGGCGCCTGGCCCTGCGCGTGGCGCTGGCCGACGTCGGCGTGGCCCAGCTGCAGGCCGTGCTGGCCGAGCATCTCGCGCAGGCGCGGCACGCTGGCCTCGATGGCCTGGCGCACCTCGGCGTGGGCGCTGTGGAATTCGGCCGCCACGCGGGAGCCGTCGAGCTGCACGCGCACGTCGATCGGGCCGAGATGCTCGGGGTTCAGGCGGATCTCGGCGTGGCCCAGGCGCTGTTCGGCCATCCACGCGATGCGTGCGCCGAAGCCGTCGTCGAAGCCGGCGTCGGGGTCGGCCGGCAGCGCCAGCGGCGCGCCGGGCGCGACGGCCGGACGAGGTCCGGGCGCGGTCGGCGCGAGCGTGGTCGCTGCGAGGGGAGGCGTCTGCGTCGCATCGCCCGCGGACGCGGTCGAGCCGTCGTCGGTGATTGCATCCACCGCCAGCTTCGCCAGCGCGGCGAAGGCGTCGCCGTCGGCGGTGGCGTTCGCGGCGCCGGTGCCGGCGGGGGAGGCCGGGGGCGCCGCGCCGGCGGCGGCCGCCATCGTGGGCAGGGCGCCGGCGAGCGCCGCCGGCAGCGACGGCGTGGGCCGGGCGCTTGCGGAGGCCGGGGTGGCGGGCGCAGCCGCGGCGACCGCCTGCGATGCGGGCGTTGCCGGCACGGCGAGCGCGCCGGCCAGCAGCGCCAGCAGCTGGTCGGGCAGGTTGCCCGCCGCCGGTTCGGCGGATGCCGACCCGGCGACGGTGTCGGCCGGCGCAGCGGCGGCCTCGCCTTCGCCGGCGGTGCCGGCCTGCAGCAGTTCGGCGAAATCGCGCCCCGGCTCGCCGTCGCGCGCATCCGAGTCCGGCTCGTCGCGGCGTGCGATGCCATCGGCCGTGCCGCCGCGGTGCGCCTGCTGCGACTTCGCCGCGCCGCTGCCGGCACCGTCACCGGCGCGCATGCCGGCCTCGTGGGGCGACGCCGTTTCCGCAGGGCCCGCAGCGGGCGCGGCGGATGGGGCACCGGGCATCGGCGGCACCGCAGCGGCGATCATGGCTTGGCCTCCCCGTCGTCAGCGAGCGAAGCCGCGCGCGCGCGCCGCCCACCGAGGTCGTCGAGCTCACGCTGCACGCGCTGCTCCGCGGCCCTGGTCTCCTGCGCGCGATAGCTGTCGGCCAACTGCTCGAGCACGCGCGTCTCGCGGCTGGCGAGCAGCAGGCGCGTGCGCTCGACGTCGCTGAGCTGGCGGTTCTGGTCGACGATGCCGGCCTGCTGCACCACCGCGGCGTTGAGCCGCTCGCGGAAGGCGAGGCGGTTGACCAGCAGCGCCGGCGAGATCGTCGCGCTGTCGGGCGCGGCGGCGTATTCCTCGGCGTAGCGGCGCAGCGCGTCCAGGCGCTGCTGCTGCTCGGCCAGCGCGCGGTCGCGCTCGGCGACCTCGCGCGCGGCGGCGTCCTGGCGCTGCTGCATCACCTTGAGCAGCGGATCGAGGCGTTGCGAACGCATGGATCAGTCCTCCGCCGGCCGCGCGCCGGCTTGGGGGTCGGGGCCGTCGGCGAGCAGGCGCACGAGCGCGGCGCGGCTGGACTCGACGTCGGCGGCTTCCTCGACGTCCTGGCCGAGGAAGCCCAGGATCGCCGGCCAGCGCGCCAGCGCCTCGTCGACGACCGGGTCGTTGCCGCGCTGGTAGGCGCCGATCGCGATCAGGTCGCGCTGCGCGTTGTAGGCGGCCATCAGCCGCTTGAGCCTGCGGATGCGCTCGCGCCAGGGCGCGTCGGTGATCTCCTGCATCACGCGGCTGACCGAGACCTCGACGTCGATCGCCGGGTACTGGCCGGCGTCGGCGATGCGGCGGGTGAGCACGATGTGGCCGTCGAGGATCGCGCGCGCGGCGTCGGCGATCGGCTCCTGCTGGTCATCACCCTCGGTGAGCACGGTGTAGAAGGCGGTGATCGAGCCGCGGCCGTCGGCGCCGTTGCCGGCGCGCTCGACCAGCGCCGGCAGCTTGGCGAACACGCTGGGCGGGTAGCCGCGCGTGGTCGGCGGCTCGCCCACCGACAGGCCGATCTCGCGCTGCGCGTGGGCGAAGCGGGTCAGCGAATCCATCAGCAGCAGCACGTGCAGGCCCTGGTCGCGATACCACTCGGCGATCGCGGTGGCGCGCAGCGCGCCGTGCAGGCGCGCCAGCGGCGGGCGGTCGGCGGGCGCGGCGACCACCACCGCGCGGCGCAGGCCTTCCTCGCCGAGCGTGGCCTCGACGAAGTCGCGCACCTCGCGGCCCCGTTCGCCGATCAGGCCGACGACGATGACGTCGGCGGCGGTGAAGCGGGTCATCATCCCCAGCAGCGTCGACTTGCCGACGCCCGAGCCCGCGAACAGGCCCACGCGCTGGCCGCGCCCGATCGGCAGCAGCGCGTTGATCGCGCGCACGCCGACGTCGAGCGAGCGCGTGATCGGCTCGCGCATCAGCGGGTTGATCGCCACGCCGCCCAGGCCGACGCGGTGCTCGGAGCGGATCGGGCCGCGGCCGTCGAGCGGCACGCCGTCGCTGTCGATCACGCGCCCGAGCAGGCCTTCGCCGACCGCGACCTCGCCGCGCCGGCGCGAGGGCACCACGCGCGCATTCGGCAACAGGCCGCCGAGGTCGGCGGTGGGCATGAGGAAGGTGCGGTCGCCGGAGAAGCCGACCACCTCGGCGTCGACCCAGTGCCCGCCGGCGGTCTCGACGCGGCAGCGCGAGCCCAGCGGCGCGCTGCAGCCGGAGGCTTCGAGCGTGAGCCCGACCGCGCGGCGCAGCACGCCTTCGCGCGCGAGCCCGAGCACCGGCGGACGCGGATCGGCGGCCTGCAGGCTCGCGGCCAGGCGCAGGTTGCGGGCTTCGTGCCAGTGGGCGGCGGCGACGGTCATGCGGCGTCCTCGCGCCCGTGGGCTTCGGCCATCGCCGCCAGCACCGACTGCAGGCGCGCGGACAGGGTGCCGTCGATGCGTACGCTTTCGCCGTGCAGGCGCAGCTCGCCGCGGCCCAGGGCGTTGTCGATGGTCAGGCGCACGCCGTCCAGGCCGGCCAGGTGCGGCGCGAGCACGCCGAAGTCGTCCTCGTGCAGGCGCAGCTCCAGCTCGCGGTTGCTGCTGCCGGCGGCGTCGAGCGCCTCGCGCACCAGGTCGGCGAGCAGGGTCGGGTCGGCGCGGTAGGCGCGGCCCACCAGCGCGCCGGCGATGCGCACGGCGAGGTGGCCGAGCGCGTCGGCGACCTCGTCGTCGAGCCGCGCGAGCGGCCGGGTGAACCCGTCGAGCACGCCCTCGATCTGCGCCAGCATCCGGCGCACCTCGGCCTGGCCGGCGGCCAGGCCCTCGGCATGCCCGCGCGCGTAGCCCTGGTCGCGCGCGGCCTGCTCCAGCGCCTGCAGTTCCTGCACGCTGGGCAATGCGGGCGCGGCCGGCGCCATCGGCACCGTCGCCAGCCCCGGCGCGTGCCAGCGCACCGCGGCCTGCGCGTCCACGCGCGAAGCGGCCTGCGCGCTCACCGGCGGGCCCCGTGCGTCATACGAACGTCTCGGCCTTGGCCGAGAGCTGGATCTCGCCGCTGTCGGCCATGCGCCGCACGGTGGCGAGGATCTCCTTCTGCGCCGCCTCGACCTCGGCCAGCCGCACCGGGCCGCGCGCCTCCATGTCCTCGACCAGGATCTCGGCCGCGCGCTGCGACATGTTGGAGGTGATCTTCTCCTTGACCCTGACGTCGGCGCCGCGCAGCGCCAGCGCCAGCCGTTCGGCGGGCACGTCGCGCAGCACCGACTGCATGGCGCGGTCGTCGATCTCGGCGAGGTCGTCGAACACGAACATCAGGTCGCGGATGCGCGTGCCGAGCTCGCCGTCGACCTCGCCGATCGCGCCGAGGATCGCCTCGTCCTGGCCGCCGTCCATGAAGTTGAGGATGTTGGCCGCGCACTTGACGCCGCCCACCGACGAGGACTTGAGGTTCTGGCTGCCGGCGAACTGCCGCGCCATCACGTCGTTGAGTTCGTTGAGCGCGTGCGGCGGGATGCCGTCGAGCGTGGCCAGGCGCAGCAGTACGTCCACCCGAACCCGATCGGGCAGGCACTTGAGCACCTCGGCGGCCTGGTCGCCGTCCAGGTGCGCCATCACGATGGCGATGATCTGCGGATGCTCGTTGCGCACCAGCTCGGCGATCGCGCGCGGCTCCATCCACTTCAGCGTGTCCAGGCCCGAGGTATTGCGGCCGAGCAGGATGCGGTCGATCAGGCCGCTGGCGCGCTCCTCGCCCAGCGCCTGGGTGAGCACGGCGCGCACGTAGTCGTCGGCGCCGCTGCCCAGCGCGCTGGGCTGGGCGAGCACGTCGACGAACTCGTCGAGCACGCGCACCACCGAGTCGCGCGAGACGCCGCCGACCGAGGTCATCGCCACGCCCAGCTTCTGCACTTCCTTCGCGCCCATGTGCTTGAGCACCTCGGCGGCCTGCTGCTCGCCGAGCGAGAGCAGGACGATCGCGGCGCGCTGCACGCCGGAAAGCGTGGTGTCGGCGGACTCAGCCATCGGCTTCGACCATCCCGCGCACGACCTGGGCGACGCGCTTGGCGTCGGTGTTGACCGCGCTGCGCGCGACCTCGACCTTTTCCTCGAAGTTCAGCGCACTGGCCGTCGGCTGGCGCGTGGGCTGGGCGACGCCGAGCGACACCGGCACCTCCTCGTCCTGCTCGATCAGCGTCGCGCTGGCGGTCGCGGCCGCCGCGCGCGGCCTGGGCGCGAGCAGCTGGCGGAACGCCGGGCGCAGCACCGCGAGGATCAGCACCAGCAGGGCGATGCCGCCGAGCGCCAGCCGCGCCAGCTCGCGCACGCGCGGCTGCTGCCACAGCGGCGGGCCGTCGTCGGGGGCGGCGACCAGGTCGCGCGCGAACGGCGCGTTGACCACCGAGACCACGTCGCCGCGGCCGGCGTCGAAGCCGATCGCCTGCTGCACCAGGGTTTCGATGCGCTTGAGCTCGGCCGGCGTGAGCGCGCGCGCCTTCGGCGGCTTGCCGGCGGCGGCCGCGCCCTGGGCGCCTGCCTGCACGGGGATGTTGTCGACCAGCACCGCGGCGGTGACGCGGCGGATGCGCCCGGGCGCCTGGCGGGTGTGGGTGAGGGTGCGGTCGAGCTCGTAGTTGCGCACGGCGGTGCGGCTGCCGGGGCCAGAGAGCGCCGGCGCCGCCGGCGCGGGAGCGGCGGCCGCGGCGGTGGCCTGCGCGCCGGGCGCGGTGGCCGGCGCGGCCGGCGTGTTGCTCGCGCTGCCGGGCACGCCCTGCGCGGGCGCGCTGCCCGCCGCGGCGCCGGCGGCGGCGGCGGTGGCCGGCGCGAGGTTGCCGGATTCGGAGACCTGCTCGCTGCGCACCATCGCCGGCTGCGGGCCGTAGCGCTCGCTGGCTTCCTCGGTCTGGGCGAAGTCCATGTCGACGCTGACCTTGGCGCTGACGCGGCCGCGGCCGGTCATCGGCTCGAGCAGGTCCTCGATCCGCTGCACGTAGGTCGATTCCTGCCGGCGCTGCTGCTCGAACTGGCGGCTGCTCACCGCGTCGTCGCCGTCGGGATCGTTGCTGGACAGCATGCGGCCGAACTGGTCGACCACGGTGACGCGCTCGGGCGGCAGGTCGGGGACGCTGGAGGCAACCAGGTGCACGATCGCATTGACCTGGCCCTGCTCGAGCGCGCCGCCGCTGCGCAGCTGCAGCACCACCGAAGCGCTGGCCGGCTCGCTCTGGCGGGTGAACGCGCTGGGCTTGGGCAACGCCAGGTGCACGCGCGCCTCGCGCACCGGGCGCAGGTTGGCGATGGTGCGCGCCAGCTCGATCTCCTGCGCGTGCTGGTAGCGCGCGTTCTCGATGAACTGGCTGGTGCCGAAGCCCTGGTCGCCCTGCATCGCCTCGAAGCCGCTGCCTTCGCCGGCCGGCAGGCCCGCGCTGGCCAGCGCCATGCGCGCCGCGCCGACCTGGTCGGCCGGCACCGCCAGCGCGCCGCTGCCGGGCTCGATGCGGAACGGGATCTGCGCGCTGCGCAGCAGCTCGGACGCCTCGCTCGTGGACTTGGGATCGAGTCCCGCCTGCACCGGCACGAAGTCCGGCTTCTGGGTCCAGAAGAACAGCCACAGCCCGAACGCGATGGTCGCGGCCACCAGCAGGAAGGTGCCGAGCTGGCGCACCGCCGGGATGTCCTGCAGCCGGCCGAGTTCGCGCAGGCTGGCGGTGCTCTTGGGGAGGGCGATGACGCTCATGGGAGGAAGGCCGGGCCTCGGGATGGGGGCGGTTGGCGGGTGGGCGGTGGAATCGGTCGGCGGGAGCCGGGGACTGGGGACTGGTGGCGGTACCGGTCGCCGTGAGGGGACGGCGGCGCGTTACCTGGCCAGCCCCCAGTCCCGGGATCCCGGCACGGTCAGATCGGCATGTTCATCACGTCCTGGTAGGCCTGGACCAGGCGGTTGCGCACCTCGACGGTGGCGCGGAAGGCCACCTGCGATTGCTGCATCGCCACCATCACCCGCGCCAGGTCGGCGCGCGGGTCGCCCAGTTCGAAGGCCTGCTGCAGGTTCGCGGCGGTGGCCTGGGTCCGGCTGACGCCGTCGATCGCATTCGACAGGGTCTGCTGGAATCCCGCCGCGCCGGCGCTGCCGGCCGCGTCCGGCCGGCCGGCGCCATCGACCGCGATCGCGTTGCCCAGCGGCGCTTCCGCGGGCCCGCGCATGCGGGTCTCGTGCGCGCGGATCTGGGAAAGGATCGATGAGATGGCGTCGGTCATCGCGGGGCTGCCGGTCGGGCTTGTCCTGCATCAGGCAAGCCGCGTGCCACGGCTGCGCCCGGGCCTTCCGTCAAAACCCCGCCGCGGCCGCCGCGGGGACTTCCAGCTGCTCGCGGTCGATGCCGTACTTGCGCAGCTTCTCCACCAGCGTGGTGCGGCGCAGGCCCAGCAGCGGCGCGGCGTGCGCGACCACGCCGCCGGACTGCGCGAGCGCGGCGCGCAGCAGCTCCAGCTCGATCTCGGCCATGTGCCCGCGCAGGTCGATGCCCTGCGGCGGCAGCGTGGTGTTGGCCGAGAGCTGGCGCGGGTCGACGCCCGGCCCGGCGGCCGCCTGCGGCGCGGCGATGTGCGCCACCGCGGGCGCGTCGTCGAGCTCGCAGCCGGCCGGCGCGCCGGCGCGGTAGCGCGCCGGCAGGTCGGCGGCGCGCACGGTGCCGCCCGGATGCAGCACCGCCAGGCGCTCGAGCAGGTTGCTCAGCTCGCGCACGTTGCCGGGCCAGGCGTAGTGGCGCAGCGCCGCGATCGCGTCGCCCGCCAGCGCCACCCGGCCGCGGCCGCCCTCGGCGAGCTGGCGGGTGATCGCCGCGACCAGGTCGGGCAGGTCGGCGGCGCGCTCGCGCAGCGACGGCATCTCGATCGGGAACACGTTGAGCCGGTAGAACAGGTCCTCGCGGAACTTGCCCTCGGCGATGTGCGCTTCCAGGTTGCGGTGGGTCGCGGCGACCACGCGCACGTCGCACTTGATCGTGGTGGTGCCGCCGACGCGCTCGAAGCAGCGCTCCTGCAGCACGCGCAGCAGCTTGACCTGCATCGCCAGCGGCATGTCGCCGATCTCGTCGAGCAGCAGGGTGCCGCCCTCGGCCATCTCGAAGCGGCCCTTGCGCTGGGTCAGCGCGCCGGTGAAGGCGCCCTTCTCGTGGCCGAACAGCTCGCTCTCCAGCAGGTCGGGCGGGATCGCGCCGCAGTTCACCGCCACGAACGGCTTGTCGTGGCGCGGCGAGCGCGCGTGCAGGGCGCGCGCGGCGACCTCCTTGCCGGTGCCGGACTCGCCGAGGATCAGCACCGTGGTGTCGTGCGGGGCGACCTGGTCGATCATGCGGTTGAGCTGCAGCACGCCGGGGCTGCGGCCGGTCGGCCCGACCTTCGGCACGTCGCGGCGCGCGTCCTCGTCCAGGCGCTTGAGGCTGGCGCGGCGCAGGCAGTCCTGCAGCTGCGCGCGGCGTATCGGGAAGTCCAGCGGCCACACCGACTGCGGGTGCAGGTGCGCGCGCCAGGCGGCGTCGGACGCGTGCCCCGGCAGCTCCAGCACCGGCGGATGCAGCGATTGGCCGGCGAGCCAGCGCGCGAAGCGTTCCCAGTCGGCGCCGTCGCCGACGTCGCCGACCACGATCGCCACCCAGTCGTTGGCGCGCGCGCGCGACAGGTCGATGTCGCCGGCCTCGGCGACCAGCCGCGGGGTGAAGTCCATGAAATCGAGCAGGGTGGCGACGCGCTCCGCGCGCTCCATGTCGCCGTCCAGCACCAGGATGCGTGATTCGCTCATGCCTGCGCCTCCTGTTCCGGGCCATGCGCGGCGACCGGAGCGGCCGGCGGCGGCGTGTCGCCCGCGGCGGCCAGCGCCTCGAGCAGCGGCACCACCTCGTGCACGTAGGCGAGCTTGCTGACGAAGGCGTCGGCGCCGGCGCGCAGCGCGTGCTCACGGTGCTCGCCGTCGTCGAAATGGCTGGCGATGACGATGTACGGCGGGTTGTCCTGCGCCTTGATCAGGCGCGCGGCCTGCAGCCCGCCCATTTCCGGCATCGCCAGGTCCATCAGCACCGCGTCGGGGCGCAGTGCCTCGCACTGCGCGATCGCCTCGACCCCGTTGCCCGCGAAGCCGGCGATCTTCAGCCACGGCAGCCGGCGCAGGTGGCGTACCGCGGCGGCGATGAAGCCGGGATGGTCGTCGACCAGGAGCACGCTCAGTTCACGCATGACGCAATTCCTCGTGGGGGGCCGCGGCGCGCGCCTGCTGGCGCTGGCGCACCGGGCCGATCGAAAGCTGGTCGCGGTACTTGGCGACGGTGCGCCGGGCGATCCGCACGCCCTGGCGGGCGAGCAGGCCGGCGATGACGTCGTCGGCCAGCGGCGCGTTCGCCGGCTCGGTGTCGATCAGGCGCTTGACCATCGCCTTGACCGCGCTGCCGGCGATCTGCGCGCCTTCCAGGCGCACGGCGAACAGCCGCTTGAGCTCGATGGTGCCGCGCGGGGTCTGCATGTACTTGCCGTTGACGATGCGCGAGACGGTGGACTCGTGCACGCCGATCGCGTCGGCGACCTCGCGCAGGGTCAGCGGCGCGATCGCCTCGTCGCCGCGCTCGAGGAAGCCGCGCTGGCGTTCGACCAGCACCTGCGCGGTGCGCAGCAGGGTGTCGTGGCGCATCGCAAGGCCGCGCACCAGCCAGCGCGCCTCGTCGAGCAGGCCGCGCAGCGGGGCGTGCTCGCCGCCGGTCCCGGCCAGCGCGCGCTCGCAGTGCGGCGCGATGCGCAGGCGCGGCGCGGTGCGCGGGTTGAGCGCGACGCGCCAGGCGCCGCTGGCGCGCCAGGCGACCACGTCGGGCACGATGTGCGCATCCTCGGACGCCGGCGCCTCCACCGGATGCGGGCGCAGGCCCAGCACCAGCGAGATGGCCTCGCGCACGCGGTCGGGCTCCACGCCCAGGGCCGCGGCGAGCGCGGGCTCGTCGTGGCTGGTGAGCAGGTCGAGGTGGTCGGACAGGATCCGCGTGGCCAGCGCCCGCGCCGGAGTGTCCGGCAGCGCGAGCAGCTGCGCGCGCAGGCATTCGGCGACGCCGTTCGCGGCCATGCCGGGCCAGTCGCCGTGCAGCAGGCGCAGGCGCAGGCCGGCGACGTCGGCGGCGCGCGCCGGGAAGGCGGCGCGCGCCTGCGCCAGCAGTTCGTCCAGCGGCGCCTCGAGGTAGCCGCGGTCGTCGCAGCGGTCGAGCCACCACGCGGCGACCTCGAGGTCGCGCGGCGCCCAGTGCAGGGCGAGTTCGGCGAGCAGGCGCAGGCGCGGGTCGCTGGAAGCGCCGTCGGCGATCCGCGCGGCGGCATCGTCGCCGTCGCCGCCGTGGATGCCGCCGCCGGACAGGAACATCGGCTCCGGCAGCTCGTCCCAGGCCGCGACCTCGGTCGCGCCGTCGTCGGCGCAGGCATCGGCCTCATCGGCCAGCTCCTCCTGCTCCAGCAGCGGGTTGCGCTCGAGCGCCTGGCGCAGCTCCTGCTCGAGCTGCGGCGCGGTGAGCTGCAGCAGCCGGATCGACTGCAGCAGCTGCGGCGTCAGGTTGACGCCTTGCACCATCCCCGTTCGCAGGCTGCCTTTCACGATGACTTCCCCCGTATCGTCCCAGGCCGCCATCGTGGGACGGGGGTGCCGGCGATCGAATCGGGGCGAACCCGGCTGCGATTAGGGGCGTTCCGCAGCCGTTGTCGGGGAATCCCCGACATTGCGTCGTGGTTTTGACGTGGGAGGTTGGAACCGCGTCGGATTGCGACGCGCCGCGTCAGTCGTCAGGGACGGTCGTGGTGGCGCATCGCGATGCGCAGCAGCTCGCCCGCGTTGCGGCAACCGAGCGCCTCCATCATCCGTGCGCGGTGGGTCTCGACGGTCTTGACGCTGATGCCGAGCTCGGCGGCGATCTGCTTGGTGGTGCGGCCCGCGCCCAGGGCGAACAGGATCTCGCGCTGGCGGCGCGGCAGGGCCTCGATGTCCTCGCCGTCGTGGCCGTTGCGCCGGCCGTTGCGGTAGCCCTGCAATTGCGGTGCCGAGACCCGCGGGCTGAGGAAGGTGCGGCCGGCCGCCGCGGCGCGGATGGCGATCTCCAGCTCGGCGGGCGCCGCGTCCTTGACGACGAAGCCGATCGCGCCGCGCGCCAGCGCCTCGCGCACGTGCAGCGCGTCGTCGTGCATCGACATGATGACCACCGCGGTCTCGGGATGGACCCGGCGCAACTCCGCCAGCGCGTCGAAGCCGTGGCGGCCCGGCATGGACAGGTCGAGCAGGACGATATGCGGCAAGGCCAGCTCGGTCTGCAGCAGCGCCTCGTCGGCGCTGCTCGCCTCGGCCACCACCTCGATGCCGTCGAACGAATCCAGCAGCCGGCGCAATCCAGCCCGCACCAGCGTGTGGTCGTCGCAAATCAGCACGCGCAGCAAAGCGGCCATCCTCCCCCCTGGACCAGGCCCCACGATAGCGGCGCGGGGGTGTGGGAGCGATGAATCGCGCGCCGGAGTGTGACGCGGGTGGCAGAAAAGCGGCCGAAACACCGCGCGCGGCGCGGCAAACGCGACGCGGTCGTGCCTGCGCGCGGCCTCAGCGCGCGCGCCGGCTCTCGGCGATCGAGCGGCGGTGGATGCGGAACAGATGGCGTTCGAGCGCGGCTTCCAGCGCCGGCGGCAGCGCGTCGAAGCGCAGCCACGCGCGCGGCTCGCCGTCGTCGCCGGCGTCGATCGCGATCGCCGTCGCCGGCAGCAGCAGCGGCGTCGGCAGCCAGTCGGCCGGGCGCACCCGGAACTGCCCCGGCGTGCCGGCCGCGACCAAGGCGTCGACGCCGATGCAGGCGCCGCGCGCCGACCACAGCAGCCGTCGCGGCGGGTCGTCGTGGGCGCCGGCGCAGACGCTGGCGACGAGCAGGGTGAGCACGTCGAGCTTGGCCTCCACGCGGTGCAGCGCGTGGTCGGCGGGCTGCTCGGGCTCCTCGCCGCGCACGCCGTCCTCGATCACCGCCAGCGCGCGCAGCAGCGCCTCGCTGCGCGCGGCGAACGCCTGCCGCGCCGCGGCGTCGACCGCGCCGGCCACGAACGCCGACGGGCGCGTCTCCTCGCAGGCGAGCACGTCGCCGAACAGCGCCTGGTTCGCCGCGGCGACCGTGGTCATGCCAGCTCCCGCAGCCACGCGCGGCTGCCGCGCAGGTCCTGGTCGAGCTTGGCCAGCGCGCAGGCGGCGCGCTCGCGCGCCTCGACCAGCTCGTCGCGCAGCGTGCGCTGGGTCGCCAGCAGATCGTGCCAGGGCGCGGTGGACTCGCGCCTGAAATCGGCCTGCGCGAGCGCGTCGGCGAGCGTGCGCCGGTGCGCCTCGAGCAGCTGCGTCGCCAGTGGCCAGTCCTCGGCGGCGATCGCGGCGCGCAGTTCGGCGGTCGGCAGCGCGGGCGGCATCAGCCGGCCTCCGGCGCGATCGCCAGCCAGGCCGATTCGATGTCGGCGAGCAGGTCGTCGACCTCCCGCAACGGGCCGGCGTCGTTGCTCGCGTTGGCCGCGAGCAGGCGGCGCTGGGCGTAGTCGTACAGCGCCTGCAGGCCGTCGGCGATGTCGCCGCCGGCCTCCATGTTGAGCGCGCCATTGAGGCCGCCGATGATCGCGCTGGCGTCGCTGATGGCCTGCGACTTGCGCGGCAGGTCGCCGCGCTCCACGCAGGCCGCCGCCAGCCGCGCGCGTTCGCGCGCGCCGGCCAGCATCAGCGCGATCAGCCGGTGCGGGCTGGCGTCGAGCGCGGCGCTGGACACGCCGGTCTGCCGGTACTGGTTGGCGAGGTTGCTGGCGTTCATGTCGGGGGGCGGTCCTTAATCCGCCTTGTTGGCGGCGGCGAGCTGCTGGGTGAGGAAATCGCTGCTGCCCTGCAGGCTGGTGAGCAGCGTGTCGAGCGCGGTGAACTGGGTGCGGTAGCGCGCCTCGGCCTGGCTCATGCGGAAGTCGAGCGCGTCGCGCTGGCTCGCCAGCGACTTGCTGCGCGCATCGAGGCTGGCCTTGCGGCCGTCGAGCAGGCCGTCGGGATCGACCAGGCGGTCGAGGGTGGCATCGAGCCTGCCGGACAGGCTGGCCGGATCGCCGCCGAACAGGCGCGCGGCGGCCGCCGGGTCCTTGGCCAGGCCCGCGTCGAACGCGGCGTCGTCGAGCTTGAGCGTGCCGTCCTTGTTGATGGTGATGCCGAGCGCCTTGAGGTCGACCACGCTGTCGCTCAGCGTGTCGCGCAGCTCGCGGGCGGTGTTGCGCACCATCGCGTCGCCGTTGAGCGCGGCGGCGGCCTTGGTGGTGGCGTTGTAGGCGGTGGTGTTGGCGATCGCCGACATCGCCGCGTTGTAGGCGCCGACGAAGCTCTTCGCCGCGCCGCGCTGGGCGGTGCCGTCCGCGGAAACGACGAGCTCGCGGGTCACGCCGGGCTCGGCCTTGGTCAGGGTCAGGCTGACACCGCTGATGACGTCGGCGAGCGTGTTGCCCGAGGCGGTGCGCTCGAAGCCGTCGACCTTGACCCTGGCGTCGGTGGCCGCGACCAGCTCGGAAAGCCCGCCGCCGGCCTGTGGATCATGGGCGAGCGCGGCGAGGCCGCCGTCGCCGCCGCTGGCGGCCACGGTGAGCGCGCCGGCGCTGCCGGTGTCGACGGCGTTGAGCACCAGGTGCGCGCCGTCGTCGCCGGTGACGATGCTGGCGGCGACGGTCTTGCCGCCGGCCTTGGCGTTGATGGCGTCGCGGATGTCGGCGAGGGTCGCATGCTCGGCATCGATGTCGACGGTGAGCGTGGTCTCGCCGGCGGCGATCGTGAGCCGCCCGGTGCCGACCGCGGCGTCGGCGGCGAACGCGCCGGACGCGAGCTTCTGCGCGGTGGCCAGCGCCTCGACCTCGATGCGGTAGCGGCCGGTGGCCGCGCCGGGCGCGGCGCTGGCGGCGAAGTTGGCCTCGGCGGGCAGGATGGCCTTGCGCGCCTGCGCGGCGTCCTTGGACGACAGCGCGGCCACGGCGGTGCCGAGCGCGGAGAACGCGCTGCGCAGCAGGCCGATGGCGGAGAGTTGCGCATTGACCTGGCCCTCGCCGCGGTCCAGGCGCGCATCGGCCTGCATGCGGTCGGCCGCGACCAGCTGCGCGACCATGGTCGGCACGTCGAGCTTGCCGGCGGAACCGATGGTGGTCATGGCGCATGCGCTCCTTGGAGGGACCCCGCCGGTCCCGCGTTGCGGCGACCGGCGGGCTGCTTCCTGTCAGCGTCCGGTCGTGCGGCGGGATGCCCGGCGGGGCGGGGAAATCGGGGTATCGCGGAAACGGTGGAACGAAGCGGAAAAGCCGCAGGGCGCGGCGGCTGCCGCGCCCTGCGTTGGAGCATCAACGCAGCAGGCTGAGCACGCCCTGCGTCGACTGGTTGGCCTGCGCCAGCATCGCGGTGCCGGCCTGCTGCAGGATCTGGTTGCGCGAGAGCTGCGCCGATTCCTTGGCGAAGTCGGCGTCCTGGATCCGGCTGCGGGCGGCC
>DATLJE010000017.1:0-19721 GCA_035539095.1 Luteimonas sp. | reverse complement strand
CCCGTCCCGGTTGATGTGCACCCGCAGCTCCACCCCCGTCTCGGCCGCGCGCCGGTCGCGGAAGGCGATCATCTCGCGGAACTTCCAGGTCGTGTCCACGTGCAGCAGCGGGATCGGCGGCGGGCCCGGCGCGAAGGCCTTCAGCAGCAGGTGCAGCAGCACCGACGAGTCCTTGCCGATCGAGTACAGCAGCACCGGCGTGCGGCTCTCGGCCGCCACCTCGCGCAGGATGTGCAGGCTCTGGGATTCGAGCTGGTCGAGCGCGCCGCGCTCAGCGTCCGTCGTCATCGTCACCATCGCGATCGGTCGCGCGTCCTCGGGCCTTGCGGCGCAACCGGTTGTCGGAAAGGCTGTTCTGGCCGACGTTGAAGTCGCGCGTACCGCCGCGCAGGCCCACGCCCTGCAGCGCGTTGCCGCGGATCACGTTGTCGACGACCGTGCCTTCGGCGGAGCCGACCGCGAGCACGCCGTAGCCGCCGTTGCCTTCGATCGTGCAGCCCCGGATCGTGACGCCGCGCGTGCGCTTGTGGACCTGGATGCCGCTGCCGCGGTTGCCGTGGATGCGGCAGTCCTCGATGGTGGCGCGGTTGGTGACGCCGGGCGGGTCCGGCTCGATGTCGATGCCGCACTCGGGCAGCGTGCCGGCGGTGTCGGCGAACTCGCAGCCGTGCACCTGCACGTCGCGCGCATGCGCGATGGTGAGGCCCTGCCGGCGGTTGCCGATGCTGGCCACGCCCGACAGCACGACGTCCTCGCTGGGGATCGAGGCCCAGCCGCGCGCGCCGGGCCGCTCGCCGCCGACCGAGACGCCGTCGCCCCAGCAGCGCGACACGCGCACGTCGCGCACCGTCACCCGCGACGAACCGCGCACCGCGATGCCGTGGCCCCACTCGCCGCCGCCGGCGTGCGCGTCGCGGTCGCCGACGACCTGGCCGCCGGAGATCTCGACGTCGCTCACCTTCGAGGCCAGCAGCACGTAGGTCCTCGGCTCGGCGTTGGGCTTGGCGACCAGCCTGGCGTCCGGCGCGAGCCTGAGATGCATGCGGCTGCGCAGGCGCACGCGCCGGGTCGGGTCGATGAGGTAGCTGCCGGCGGGCACCTCGACCGTGCCGCCGTCGTCGGGCAGCGCGTCGATCGCACGCTGGAACGCATCGGTGTCGTCGCGCGCGCCGTCGCCGGCCGCGCCGAAGCCGCGCACGCCGAGCACGGTGGCGCCGCGCTGTCGCGCCGGCGGCGCGAACTTCGCGGCCGGCAGCCAGGCGGCCGCCGCCGCGCCCGCCGCCGCCAGCGGCAGCGCGACCACCAGCACGCGTCGCCGCAGGTCGATGCCCGGCGGCCCTGCCCGGCGCGCGCGCGCGCCGGCGTCGCGGTCCGTCATGGCAGGCCTCCCGCGCCATCGCGGCAACGCAGCTGGATCCACGGCAGCACGATCGCGAGCAGGTAGAACTTCGACGCGTGGTACTTGTTGTCCAGCCGGCGCCGGTTGCGCTCGAGCCAGTCGGCGGCGCCCGGCAGCACGTCGCGCGCCTGCACGGCGCTGGCGTGGACCTGCTCGAAGCGGCAACGCGCCAGCCCGCACAGGTCGAAGCGGAAGCTGCCCTTGTGCGCCACGTACGGCAGCCGGCTGAAGCGCGTCTCGATGTGGCGGCGCACGAGCACCTTGTTGGCGCCGGTCACCGGGTCCACCATCCGGTCGGCCGGCACCTGCCTGTAGATCCAGTCGCGCAGCCGGCGGTCGCAGAACGGATAGGCCAGGCGCAGCGACAGCGCGCTGGTGGTGTAGAGCCCCTTGGCGAACGCGCTGGCCGATTCGGCGATGGAGATCATCATCGCCCGCCGCTCGTCGCCGCTGGTGGCCGAGGCGATCTCGGACTGGAACACCGCCAGCCGCGCCCTGGACAGCTCCGCGATGTCGCGGCCGAACAGCGCGTCGACTTCCGCGTCGGTGAAGCGCGAGCCGGGGAACAGCCGCTCCACCGGGTCCATCTGCAGCGTCGACAGCGCGAAGCACAGGCGGAAGCTGCGATCGACCAGCGGCAGCTCCGACAGCGCCGGCGCCAAGCGCAGGCCGCGCGAGAGCTTCGACAGCACGCGCTGCTGGCGCGCCATTGGCGCGCCGAAGTAGACGTCCGAGCCGAGCCCGTCGACCACGCCGTCGCCCTCGCTCTCGACGATGGTGGTGGCCATGTCGACGTAGGACAGCAGCGCGAAGTCGGCGGTGAGCAGCGGCATGCGCGGCACCAGCGACAGGTAGCGGTCGTAGGCGCGGCCCGGGTCGCAGCGCAGCGCCTCGTGGCGCAAGCCGAGCGTGGTGGCCACCTGGCGGGCCGACGCGATCTCGTTCTCCTCTCGCCCGCCCAGGTAGGTGATGCAGGTGGTGTCGGGGCGCGCCTCGGCCACCGCGATCGCCAGCGTCGTCGAGTCCTTGCCGCCGCTTTGCAACAACCACGGCGCGCGCAGGTCCGCGCAGGCGCCCTCGACCGCCTCGCACAGCATCCGGTGGTAGGTCGCGACCTGCTCGCGGTCGGAGCCGCCGCCCTCGCCCTCGCCAAGCTTGCCGCTGTCGCGAAAGCGGAAGCGGTACTCGGGCGTGCCGTGCATGTCGTGGCGCGGGTCGAAGCCGAAG
Organism: Luteimonas sp.; assembly: GCA_035539095.1. Taxonomy (GTDB): domain Bacteria; phylum Pseudomonadota; class Gammaproteobacteria; order Xanthomonadales; family Xanthomonadaceae; genus Luteimonas. The sequence goes on along the minus strand of DATLJE010000017.1, from coordinate 17,095 downwards.
GTGGCGAGCTTGACGTCCTCGAAGATCGAATGCGGCGGGTAGACGAAGCCGTTGCGCAGCAGGTCCGCCATCGACACCGGGTCGAGCCGGGCGCGGCGGGCGCGGTCGTCGAGCCCGGAGAAATCGGGCCGGCCGTCGTAGGGCGACATCGTGATCTGCACGCGTCCCGGCGACGGCTCCTCGCGGCCGCAGTGCTGCACCAGCCAGGGCAGCACGATCGCCAGCAGATAGAACTTCGAGGCGTGGTACTTGTTGTCGAGGCGGCCGCGGTTGCGCTCCAGCCAGCCCACCGCGCCGGGGAGCACGCCGCGCGCCTGCATGGCGTAGCCGTGCACCTGGTCGAAGCGCTCGCGCGCCAGACCGCACAGGTCGAAGCGGAAACTGCCCTTGCGCTTGACGTAGGGCAGTTCGCCGAAGCGCGCGGCAATGTAGCGCCGCACCAGCACCTTGTTCGCGCGCGTCACCGGGTCGACCCGCTGCGCCGGCGGCACCTCGCGGTACACCCACTCGCGCAGGCGGCGGTCGCAGAACGGGTACGCGACGTGCAGGCCCATCGCGCTCGCGGTGTACAACCCCTTGCCGAAGCCGCCCGCGACGCCGGCGATGGAGTTGGTCATCGCCCAGCGTTCGTCCAGGCTGGTCGCGGAGGCGATCTCCGGCAGGAACAGGTCCAGCCGCGCCCGTGATTCGCGCGCGATGTTTCGCCCGAACAGCGCATCGACCTCGGCGTCGGTGAAGCGCGATCCCGGGAATACCCGCTCGACCGGATCCATCTGCAGCGTCGACAGCAGGTAGCACAGCTCGAAATTGCGACCCAGCAGCGGCAGTTCCGTCGCGCGCCTGGGCAGCGCCAGCCCGCGCGCCAGCGCGAGCAGCGCCTGCTCGCGCCGGTGCACGGTGGTCCCGAAATAGCTGTCGGCGCCGATGCCGTCGACGATGCCGTCGCCGCCCTCGTTGGCGATGGTGGTGGCCAGGTCGACGTAGGAAAGCAGCGCGAAGTCGGCCGTGAGCAGCGGGATGCGGCGCATGATCCCGAGATAGCGGTCGTAGGCGCGGCCCGGGTCGCAGACCAGGGTGTAGTGGCGCAGGCCGAGGCGGTCGGCGACGAACGACGCCGAGTCGACCTCGTTCTCCTCGTTGCCGCCCAGGTAGGTGATGCAGCAGGTGTCCGGCCTGACCTCGGCGGCCGCGATCGCCAGCGGCGTGGAATCCTTGCCGCCGCTCTGCAGCAGCCACGGCGACGCGATGCCCTTGCAGGCGGCGACGTAGGCGTCGCACAGCAGGCGGTGGTACATCTCCACCCAGTCGGTCGACTCGTCGCCGTGGCCCTGGTAGCGCCCGCTTTCGCGGAACAGGTAGCGGTACTCCGGCTCCTCGTGCATGTCGTGCTGCGGGTCGAAGCCCAGCGTCGCCAGCTTGACGTCCTCGAACACCGAGTTGGGCGCGTAGACGAAGCCGTTGCGCAGCAGGTCGGCGATCGAGACCATGTCGACCCGCGCGCGCGCCATGTAGTCGTCGGTGATCTTCGAGAAGTCCGGCAGGCCGTAATACGGCGACATGATGATCTGCAGGCGGTCGTCGTCGTCCTGCGACGACGCCTGCGGCGCCTGCGGGGCGTGCGCGCCGGTGGCCTCGGCGGCCTGCGGTTGGTCCAGCCCGAGGCCCGGCGATGGCGGTCCGATCACGGCGGTTCCGTTGCCTGCCACGATGTCCGGCCAGTGCCTCATGCAGCCTTCGGCCGGTGGCCGTAGTACCCGTACGTGTACAGGCTGCTGGCGCGCTTCTGCACGCCGTTGACGATGGCGCCCTCGACCTGCACGCCGTTCTGCTCGAGCCGCTGCTTGGCCAGCGCGATCTCGCGCTGCTGGTTGTGGCCGAAGCGCACCACCAGCAGGCTGGTGCCGACGTGGTTGCCGATCACCACCGCGTCGGTCACCGCCAGCACCGGCGGCGTGTCGATCACGACCAGGTCGTACTGGCCCGACACCAGCTCCAGCATCTCGCCGAAGTTGGCGTGCATCAGCAGCTCGGAGGGATTGGTCGGCAGCTTGCCGCGCGGGATGAACGACAGGTTGTCGGTGCCGGCGATGCGGCGGATCGCGGTCTCGAGGGTGATGTCGCCCGCGATCAGCTCCGACAGCCCGTCCTCCGGGCGCGTGCCCACCACCTCGTGCATCGTGCCGCGGCGCATGTCGGCGTCGATCAGCAGCACGCGCTGACCGGTCTGGGCGATGGTCACGGCCAGGTTCGAGGCGACGAAGGTCTTGCCCACGCCCGAGCTGGGCCCGGTGATCATCAGCAGGTTGTTGACCGGCTCGCTGCGCGCGAAGTGGAGGCTGGTGCGCAGGCCGCGCAGCGCCTCCATCGCCAGGTCCGCCGGCGCGTTGAGCGCCAGCAGGTTGGGCCGCATCGAACGCCGCCTGCGCGACAGCGCGTCGCGCTGCTGCGTGCTGAGCAAGATCGAGGCGTACACCGGCAGGCCGAGCTCCTCGATGTCGGCCGGATCCTCGACGCTGCGGTTGAGCACCTGGCGCAGGAACACGAACGCGACCATCAGCAGCCCGCCGAGCAGGGTGGCGCCGGCGATCACCGGCAGCTTCATCGGCCACACGGGATTGACCGCGTCGACCGCCGGGATGTCGATCAGGCGCACGTTGCCGATCGCGCTGGCGCGCGCGATGTCGAGCTGCTGGGCCTGGTCGAGCAGGTTGGTGTAGGTCTGGTTGGTCACCTCGACGTCGCGGGTGAGCCGGAACAGGCCCTGCTGGATGTCGGGAAGCTCGTCGATGCGCTTCTGCAGCCTGGACTTGTCGCCCTCCAGCCCGCCGATCTGCTTCTGCAGCGACTGGTAGGCCGGGTGGTTGGGCGTGAAGCGCCGCGCGATCTCCGGCTGCTGGGTGCGCAGCTGCTGGATGCTCGCGTTCAGCGCCACCACCTGGTTGAGCAGCGCGCTGGTCTGCAGGTTGATGTCCACCGTGCCCACGCGCTTCTGGAAGGCGTTCAGCGCCGCCTGCGCCTTGTCGAGCTCGGCGCGCACCTTGGGCAGCTGCTCGTTGACGAAGGCCAGGCTCTTCTCGGCCTCGGCGGAGTTGCGCTGGATGTTGCGGCTCAGGTAGGCGGTGGTGATCTGGCTCAGCACGCCGAGCGCGACCTTCGGGTCGCGGTTGCGGTAGGCGATCGCGACGATGCCCGAGTCCCTGCCCCGCTCGACCGCGGTGATGTTGCCGGCCAGGTCGTTGACCGCGGCCAGCTCGCTGCGGCGCATCACGTCGAACACGGTGCCGGGGTTGGCGTGCAGTTCCTGCACGACCATCGTGATGCCGTCGGCGCTGGCGGCCTGGCCCACCTGCCCGTGCAGCAGCGCGTTGCCGTCGGCGTCGGCCAGCGTGTACCTGCCGGCGCTGCCCGCGACCAGCGTGAGCGGGACGTCGAGCATGTCGTCGGGCACGTCGAGCCTGGCGACGTCCAGGTCCTCGCCACCCCAGCCGTAGCCGGACAGCCCGAACAGCGGTGCGTTCACCTGCCCCGGGTGCGAGTCCGAGAACTGCCGGGCGATGAAGTCGCCCACCAGCGGCAGCCGGCGCGGGCTGGTGGTGACGTCGAGCGAGAGCTTGGACACCGCTTCGCCCAGCACGCCGCGCGAGGTGAGCAGCGGGATCTCGGTCACCGCCTGCGAACCGGTCGGGCGGTCGATCTGCGCGGGCTGCGAGTCCTGGCCCGGCACGCGCGGCATGTTGCGCTCCACCTGCACCATCGCGGTGGCCTCGTAGACCGGCGTCGCGAAGCGCACGTACAGCACGGCGGCCAGGAAGAACAGCAAGGTGCCGATGATGATCAGCCACCGGTGCTCCGACAGGGTCTGGAACAGCGCGCGCACGTCGACGTCGTCGTCGCGCTGGAGCGGCATTTCCCGTAGCGAGGAAATTTCCTTGCCCTGGGCCACGATCAGTTCGTTCATGGGAATCTCCGGTGTGTCCGCGGCCGGTCCATGCCGGCCGCATCGGCGTGCGCCATGCGGGTGTTCATGCGGCGAGCGAACCCGCGCGCTGCGGCAGGTTGGCCAGCTCCTCGACGATGCGCACGTAGGCTTCCCTGCCGTCGTGCGCCTCTTCCGACGCGCCCTCCTCCGGCCCGCCGGCCTGGCGATCGGCCAGCAGGGCGGTGACGCATTCGATGATTTCGGCCTCGTTGCCGGCGATCCAGCGCGCGGGCTCGGTGTCGGTCGCGCGCCGCGGGCTGTCGCGCACCAGCACGGCCGGCTTGCCGAGCACCGCGGCCTCGGCGCGCACTTCGCCGGAGTTGGTCAGCACGACGCTCGCCGCGCCCAGCAGGTAGGCGAAGGCCAGGTAGTCCAGGGCCTCGAGCGCGTGGATGCCCGCCGGCGCGCGCCACGCCGGCATCGCCTGCACGCCGGGCACGAACGCGCCGGCCGGGCACACGATGTCGAGCTCGGGCGTGCGCGCGGCCAGCGTCCGCAGCGCGCGGCGGACCACCACCGGATAGGTTTCCTCGCGGGACTGGTTCACCACCAGCAGCAGCGGACTGCCCTGGCGCAGGAACGAGAACCGCCGCGCCAGCTCGCGCCGCACGTCCTCGTTCTGCCGGAGCACCTCCACGGTGGAGCGCAGCGTGGCGGCCGCGGCGCTGTCGACGACCGCGACGCGCTCCTCCGGCACGCCGGCGGAGACCAGCATCCGCCCCGCCATCCGCGTCGGCGCCAGGTGCAGCGAGGCCAGCGTGCCGATCAGGCGATGGTTGGCCTGGTCGGACCACCACGGCGCGTGGTTCTCGTAGGGCAGCCAGGTGTCCAGGTGCGCAACCGGCACCTTCTCGTAGCGCGCCGCCATCGCGACCGCGAGCGCGGCCGGCGCGTCGCCCTGGACCAGCACGATGTCGGGGCGGAAGTCGCTGAGCACCTGCTTCATCCTGCCCAGCGCGACCGAGGCGGCGTCGCTGCCGTCGTCGGCCGGATCCTCGAAGTCGAGGTCCAGGTCCGGCCGGATGCCGAACATGCGCAGCACCTGCGCGGTGCCCTGCGCGCGCGTGGCCACGCAGATCCGCGATTCGAACCGGCCGTCCATGCACAGCTGCCGCACGATCGGCGCCAGCGCGACGTCGTCGGCCGACGCGCCCATCACGCAAAGCGCCTTCACCGTCGCGCCGCTCGGCTGCACGCACGCGCTGGCGGTGGCTGCTGCCGCGGCGGTTGCCGCGGAAGCAGCGACCGCGACGCCGCCCTCGCCCATCGGCGGCTCCGGCCAGCGCTGCGCGGGCGCCGTCTCGCCGGCCAGCAGCAGGTCCGCGGCGGCGATGGCCCGCAGCCTCGCCGTGTCGCGCCCGGCGACGGCGACCTGCCGCGGCGCCGGCCGCTTCGCGGCCGCGGCGGCCGAGTGGCGGCTGCGCAGCATTTCGACCAGGTGCGGCTGTTTCCACACGTAGCCGGCGAGCAGCAGCAGGAAGGCGAGCAGGCTCACCGCGTCCGGGACGTGGCGCAGCGCGTATCCGGCCGAGCCCATGGCGATGCCGGCGCTGACGATGAGCATGAGCGTCTCGCGCGCGCTGAAGCCGGCCTCGAGCAGGCGATGGTGGAGGTGGCGCCGGTCGGACTTGAAGGGCGAGCAACCCTTGCTGATGCGGCGCGCCATCACCGCCGCGGTATCCATGACGGGGATCGCGATGCACCACGGCACGTCGACCGGGCGGATCTGCCCGACCTCGCGATGGCTGAGGTAGATCAGGCTCCACGCGAGCAGGAAGCCGATCGACGTGCTGCCGGCGTCGCCCATGAAGATCTTGCGCCCGTCCGGCCAGCCGAGGTTGGCGAACAGGTACGGCACCAGCGTGAGCGACAGCACCTGCAGCACCAGCACGACGCCCGGCGTCGGCCAGCCGGCGCTCGCGAACACGAGGATGAAGAAGATGCTCACCAGCGCCATGCCCGCGGCGAGCCCGTCGATCCCGTCGAGCATGTTGACGGCGTTGATCAGCCCGACCACCGCGATGATCGTGAGCGGGATGCCCAGCACGTGCAGGCGGAACTCGCCGCCGAGCAGGTCGCCGAGTCCGTCGACGTAGATGCCGGTCGCGGCGATCACCACCACCGCCACGCCGGACTGCACCAGCAGGCGCGTGGTGACGCCCATCTCCTGCATGTCGTCGATGAGCCCCGCGAGGAAGACCAGCGCGCCGGTCGCGAGCAGGCAGGTGCTGAAGCCGTCGATGTGGCCGTAGTACGCGAGGCCGACGATGGTGCCGAGCAGGAACGACGCGCCGCCCACGAGCGGCACGCGGCCGCGATGGCGCTTGCGTTCGTCCGGCCTGTCGACGAGGCCGATGCGCGGCGCCAGCCGGCGCAGGGTGAGGATGGTGACGAGCGTGACCAGCGCTGCGATCGTACCGGCGGCGACGAACCTCTGGTCCATGGAAAAAACCTCGGGGTATTTGCAGTGGGATGGACGACCCGGCTTCCATGCCTCGGCCGGCACCTCAGAGATGCCCGTTCTGCTTCCCCCCGTGACGCGACAGACAACACGCAAGCATTGCGATCAGGCGCCAAATATCAGCATCTTTCGGTGACCGGAGCATGAAGGCGACGACATGCCGGATGCGTTTTCCATAACGTCGCGCGGCCATTCACGCAGTGCTGAATGCGCGCATTGCCGCATTCATTCCGGCGCGTGGAAATCGCGATTACACGCTGCTCGCCACGCCATCGCGCATGCGCGCGCACCAGCTGTCGACCGCGAGTTCGATCATCCGGTACACGTGCTCGAACTGCGCGCGCTTGAGCCTGAACGGATCGGGGATGTCGACCGCGCCGAGCCACTTGCCGAGCAGGAAGGTCTTGCCGGATGCGGCCGGAACCTGTGCGTGGACTGCGCCGATGTGCGCCTTCTCCATCACCAGCACGAGGTCGGCGGCGGCGATCATCGGCGCGTCGACCTGGCGCGCGACGTGCGAGGCCGCGCTCAGGCCGTGGTCGGCCAGCACCGACTCGGCGAGCGGATCCACCGGTTGCCCGACCAGCGCCGCCAGCCCGGCGGAGCCGACCTCGACGCCGCGCCCGGCGAGGCGGTCGCGCAGCAGGCATTGCGCCATCGGGCTGCGGCAGACGTTGCCCACGCACACGACCAGGATGCGGCCGGGCGCGAGCGGTCCTCCGCCGTCGGCGGGAGGGAGCAGCGGAGGACTGGCGACAGACGGCGCCACCGCGGATCAGTTGCCGGTGGGCGCGGAGGCGTTCCTGATGATGCCCGACAGCGGCAGCAGCTGGCTCAGGAAGCGGTTCCAGCGCGTCACCCCGGCTTCGCCGACGAACACCACGTCGCCCGGCTTGACCGAGAACTCGTCGGCCAGCGCGAACGCCGCCGGCTCGCTCGCATCGAGCTGGAACACGGTCGCCGGCTTGCTGTTCATGTCCTGCGGATCCATGCCGCGGATGACGTAGACCGCGTCGCTCTTCGCGGTGACCGGGTTCAGCCCGCCCACGCGCCCCAGCGCCTGGGTCAGCGTCATGTCCGCGGTCTTGAAGGTGATCGCCTGCGGGCGCAGCACCTCGCCCAGCACGTACGCCTGCTGGCGGTCGTTGAACGGCAGGTAGAGGCGGTCGCCGGGCTTGAGGTAGATGTTGGGAATCGAATTGCCGTTGCGGCTGAGCGCATCGAGGTCGATGCGGTGGTTCTCGCCATCGCGCGTGAGCACCAGCCCGGACAGGTCGGCCTGCTCGGTGTCGACGACGGCGGCGCCGACGGCCTGCGACAGCGTGAGCGGCACGGTGGTGATGCTCTGCGAGCTGGTGTCCTTGAACGCGCCCGACAGCGTGACGCGGCTGCCGTAGCCGACGAGGTTGACGTCGACCTGCGGGCTCTGCAGGTAGGTCGCGAGCCGGGTCGTGATGACGTTGCGCAGGTCCTCGATCTTCATGCCGGCGACCTTGAGCGTGCCCACGAACGGGTAGTAGAAGGTGCCGTCCGGATGCACCAGCCGCCCGTTGGCGAGCGCGTCCTGCGCGGGGCCGCCCGCGTTGGCGTTGAGTTCCGGATGATCCCAGACGGTGACCTGGATGGTGTCGCCGGGATTGATGCGGTAGGAGTCGGGGCGATAGTCGAGCAGCACCTTCGGCACCGGTTCCTGCTTCTCGCCGCGGCTGGCGGCCACCAGCTGCGGCGTGATCTGCACCAGCTGCACGTCGCCGCTTTCGATGAGGTTGCCGACAGGCGAGCCGGCGCCGGATCCCCCGCCGCTGGCGCAGCCGCCGAGCAGGCAGGCGGCGGCAAGCAGCGCCGCGCGCAGCGCGCGCGTGCCGGGCGAGCCGATCGATCGCGTTGCGAACGCGACGGGCGTGGTGACGGAAGGACGGGGCGATGCGGGGGCTGTGCGTTGCATGGGGCCGCTCCTCGATGGATCGGGTTTGCGGGAATCGGGCTTGCGAATGCTGTTCGGGATCGTGCTTGCGGGATCGCGCCTGCGGGATCGTGCTTGTGAAACCACGCTTGCTGAATTCGGGCTTGCGGAAGCCCGGTTCGCGAAGCTGGCGGCGCGGATTCGGGATCCAGCAGACTACGGACGCGCGCGAAGCGTGGATGTGAAGCCGGCGTGGCGACGCGACGGCGGCCGCCCGCTGCGCGCATTCATGTTTTCCCGCCAGTGGGCTTGCCCGCGTCCACGTCCGCTTCCGCATCCGCGGCCAGGGTCTGCACGCGCGCGGCCAGGAGTCCCGCGTACTCCTTCCAGGCGCGCCCGCTGCGCCACAGCGCGCGGCGCGTCGGCAGCCAGCGGCTGGTCCAGCTGCCGCCGATCCGGGATTCCGGCACCGGCACCGGCACCACGTCCAGCCCGACGCTGCGGAACCAGTAGCTGGCCCGCGGCATGTGCAACGCCGAGGTCACCAGCAGGATGCGGTGGATGTCGTGCCGGCGGGCGAGCTGCGCGCTGAAGCGCGCGTTGTCGCGGGTGTCGTGGCTGCGCTCTTCCAGCAGCAGGGCCGACGCCGGCACGCCCAGCCTCGCGATGGCCTTCGCCATCGTGTCGGCCTCGCTGGGCCCCCTGCCGCCGCCACCGCCGGACAGGATGATGACCGGCGCGCGCCCGGCCAGCCACGCGCGCGTGCCCGTGGCGAGTCGGCTGTGGTCGAGGTCGTCGATGCTGACCTCGGCGCGGTGCAGCCACGAATAGTCGCCGCCGCCCAGCACCACGATGGCGTCGGCCCGCGGCAGCGCTGCCTCGTCGATGCGCGGGTACTGGCGCTCGAGCGAGGCGCGCAGCCAGTCCGCGCACTGCGGGATCGACCACAGCAGCGTCCAGCCGCAGCCGAGCAGGACCAGCAGCCTGCCGGATCTGCGCCAGCGGACGGCGGCGGCCACGATGCCTGCGAGGATCAACACGGCCGAGAGCAGCGGCGGGTACGTGAGCGAGACGGCCAATTCGTTCAGTGCTGACAGCATGCGCAACCGTGGGAGAAGGAGTCGGGGGATTCGCCGCATGCCGCGGCGGGGCTGCAGGCGCTCCCGCGCCCTTCACCGCCGGCGTGCCGCGCCGCTTCCGCGCGGCTGCCGGGGCCGTGGTCAGATCACGATCACGCGGGTGACGTAGAAGTAGAACACGCCGCACGAAGCGACCAGCGCGAGCCGGATCAGCAGCGGATTTCTGAGGATCGAGAAGCGCGCGTTGCACAGGATCGCCGCGAGCATCACCGAGACGGCCAGCCAGGCCGGCAGCAGGTAGCGGTTGGAGTAGTAGCCCCAGCCGATCGCGAAGAACGGCAGCAGCATCACCAGGTAAACCGCGGTGCTGTCCTTGATCCGCTCCCTGGCCGGCATGTGCACCAGCGGCGCGAGGAGCAGCGGAAGCGCGTACCAGAACACCGAGAACACGGCGAAGTCGATGCGCACGCCCGACTGGTAATTGGTGTTGACGGTATAGGTCATGACCGCCGTGTAGAGCGGCGGGACGAGGCCCTGGACCAGCACCAGCGACAAGCCGGTGCAGTACATCAGGAACGCGAGCACCGCGGCGTACCTGAGCAGGTCCGCGCGGAGGAACAGCGCCGGCGCGAACGCCAGGTACAGCAGCGAGGACAGGTGCATGCTGGTGGCCAGCGCGCCGTACAGCGCGAACAGCCACCACTTCCTCTGCTGGAACGACAGCAGCGCCGCGAACACCAGCAGCGCCGCCAGGCCCTGCCTGACCGCGTTGATCGACGCGTTGACGAACATCGGCGACACGAACAGCAGCATCAGCGCGGCGCTGAGCAGGGTCAGGTAGCCGCGCCCCATGCCGAGGTAGTCGAAGTACCGGCGGGTCGCGACGCAGGCGATGACCAGCAGCAGGCCGAACAGCGCCGTCTGGTAGCCCGCCACGCTCAGGCCGAGCCTGCTGAGCAGGTAGCTCACGAGCACGAAGCCCGGCTCCATCCGCGTGTCCACCGGCCCTTGGTCGAAGCGCTCGAAGAACGTCGCGTAGGTGCTGGTGTCGGTGCCGATGTCGAGCGAGCGCGTGCCCACCAGCCAGCAGCCGAAGATGGCCACCGCGAGCAGCAGGAACGCGCTCAGCACCATGCCGGCGTTGGCGGTCGCGGGCTTGCCGCCGCGGATGCTCGCGATGGTGGCGCCGGTGCCCATTCAGGCCGTCCGCTGCGGTGAACGGTAAGGGCCGCGCCGGCGGACCCACATCAGCAGGTTGCGCCGGCTCCTGCGCACGACGCCGAACGCGCGGGCGATGCAGTCCTCCCAGCGGTTGATCAGCCCCTGCCGGACGAGCTCGCGGCGCACCTGCCTGCCCGCCCGGTGCATCGCCGGCAGGTCGTCGCTGAGGCCGCCCGCACCGTAGTTCTCCTTGTGCCAGACCGCCAGCACCTGGTTCACGCGCGCGCAGCGATGGCCGGAGAACGCGATCTGCGCCCACAGCAGGAAGTCCTCGACGCGCCGGAAGTTCTCGTCGAAGCGGAACGGCAGGTCGCGCCGCAGCACGACGGAGGCGGTCGGGAACGGGTTGTGGAGCAGCAGCCTGCGCCGGCCGACGACCGTGGTGCGGACGGGCGGGCGCACCGCGGGCGCGGCGACCCCGCGCTCGCGCACCACCATTGGGTGCGCGATCAGCGAGATGCCGGGATCCTCGGCGAGCGCGGCCATCTGGATCTCCAGCTTGCGCTCGACCCAGCTGTCGTCCGCGTCCAGGAATGCGATGTAGGGCTGCGTCGCTTCCTGCCATCCGGCGTTGCGCGCGCGCGACGGTCCGCCGTTGGCCGGCAGCGCGACGACCCTGATCCAGCCGGGCTCGTGCATCGCCGCGAGCCGGTGCAGGGCGTCGACGGTGTCGTCGCCGCTGCAGTCGTCCACCAGCAGGACTTCCGCAGGGCGCAGGGTCTGCGCGGCGATCGAGGCGACCGCCTCGCCGATGGTCGCCGCGCAGCGGAAGCACGGCACGACGACGCTGACCGGCGCCGCGCGCACGCCGCCTGCGCGTCCGCGCGGAGGGGACGCCTGCTGGGGCTGCGGCGAGGTGGCGCTGGTCTGCTCGATCATGTTCGGTCCGCGCGTACGGCGTTGCCATGGCGTGCGGCCCGGCAAGGCTTGCAGGTGGCGCCTGAACGTATCGTCCACACGGCCGTCAGCCGGCGATCGCCATGGATTCCTCGACGCCCGCCTCGCGAAGGAGCGCCTGGACCCGGGCCAGGTCCCGGTCAGGCACCATTCTGGCGCCGCGCCGGTAGTACGCCTCCTTGGCAGCGCGCTCCAGCCGGCGCGGCAGCACGCGCTTCAGGGCGCCGGAAACGATCGACTTGTAGCCCGATTCGTGGAGCGCGCTGTTGAAGGCCGGGAAGCGGGCGGCGCGTCCCCTGTTCGCCGAAGGCAGCCTCGCCGCGCCCTCGGGCGGATCGATCCCCAGGAAGGCGAACAGCCGCGACAGTTCGCGCGCGGGGTCCGCGAGGATCTGCTCGAAGGACAGCACGCACAGGTTCGCCGCGGGGAAATGGCGGCGGAACTCCCGCAGCTGGCTTTCATAGCGGCTGGCGCCGACGTAGTAGTGGCTGTTCCCCCAGTTCGCGTCCTCGCCCAGCGCCAGCTCCCGCTCGACCAGCTCGGGAAGGGACTCGCGCGTGGTGCCGTGGACGCGATCCATCTCGTAGTGCGAGCGGATGCGGTCCAGCGGCCTGCGCAGCACGGCGACGATCTTCGCGTCGGGGTTGTAGTCGCGGATCCGGCGCGCGGCGACCTTGGAGGAGAGGTAGAAGGTGGAGCACTCGCCGACCACCTTGTGGCCATCCGCGCCTTCGTAGAGGCGCGCGTAGTCGTCCGGCGAGGCGACCCAGGCCAGCCCCACGGGCGGGCGTTCGGCGGAGGCGAGGTAGGACGCCACGTCGACCTGCTGTTTCCTGCGAAAGCTCGGTGCGAGCTGCTCGGCCACGTCCGGGCAGAAATGGCAGGGCTCCTTGATCGGCGACAGGAAGACGTCCGGCAGCTCCCGCAGCAGGCGTTCGACCGACGTGGTCCCGGCCTTCGGCGCGCCGACGAGGAAGAAATTGCCCTTCGGTCCATCCGTTCGTGCAGGGCGAGCGCGTGAGGACATCATCATTCCTGAAACACCTGGTGTGCTAGAAAACCGGGCCGACGGATCGGACCCACGATGCCCCGGGCACGGCGAACGCCGCAGGCCCGGGGCACGGAATCTTCAATGCATCCGCCGAAAGGACGGGTGAACACGGGACGGCGCGCGCGACCGATGAGCGAACTCAAGCAGGACATGGTCGACGGCGGCCTCTGGACCGCGAGCGGCAGGATCGTTGCGATCCTGGGCGGTTTCGTGCTGAACCTGGTGCTGGCGCGCACCCTGTCCCCCGCCGACTACGGCGTCTATTTCGTCGTGCTGAGCACGATGATCATCCTGGCCACGGTCGGCACCGCGGGCATGGACCAGGTGGTGGTGCGCTTCGCCGCCGCGCACAAGGCGGTGGGCGACTGGGGCGCGGTGCGCGCGGTGATCCTGCGCTGCCTGGGCATGGTGCTGGCCGCGACCGCGCTGGTCTGCGTGGCGTTCTATCCGCTGGTGCCGTGGTTCTTCGCCAACGTGATGAAGATGCCCGCGGCGGTCGCGCTCGGCGGCCTGATGGTGCTGTGGCTGTTCTTCTCCACCATCCAGCGGCAGCTGGCGGAAACCTTCCGCGGGCTGAGCGACATCCGCCTGGCCACGGTGTTCGGCGGCTTCCGCAACAACGGCATCCTGGTCAGCCTGGCCACCTGCGCAGTTTCGCTGCTGCTGTGGTGGAGCGGCGCGATGTCGCTGCGCGCGGCGTTCGCGATGACGGTGGGCGCTTCGCTGCTGGTGGTGCTCGTCGCCGGCTGGACGCTCTGGCGCCGCCTGCAATCGCTGGGCGAAGGCGACGACGCCGCGGCCGCCCCGCCCGCGCGCTGGAGCGCGGCCAGCGCGCTGCACGAGGGCTGGCCGCTGTGGGTGGTGGGCCTGATCGCGGTCATGCGCGCGCAGAGCAGCGGCTGGTTCGCGGCCGGCTTCGACAGTGCCGACCAGGTCGCGCTGTTCGCCATCGCGCAGCGCTTCGTGCTGCTGCTGACCGCGCCGCTGGCCATCGTCAACGCGCTGCTGCCGCCGGTGGTGGCCGGGCTTTACGCGCGTGCGGAAACCGCGCGCCTGCAGAACGTCGTGCAGGCCGTCGGCGGCCTGGCCAGCCTGCCATGCGTGCTGATCCTGGCGCTGCTGGTGGTGGCCGGTCGCCCGACGCTCGGCGCGCTGTTCGGCGCGCACTACGAGGCGGCCTATCCGATGCTGGTGGTGCTGTGCGTGGGCCAGGTCGCCAACATCCTCACCGGGTCCTGGCAGATCGTGCTGCCGATGACAGGCCACCGGAAGCAGATGCTGCGCGTCAGCACCTCCGCCGCGCTGGTGCAGCTGGCCGGCACCGTGGCAGGCGGCTACGCGCTGGGCGCGATCGGCGTGGCGCTGGGGTCGTCGATCGGCGCGGTGTTCGGCAACCTGCTCGGCGTCGCCACCGTGCGCCGGCACCTCGGCATCTGGACCTTCATCTCGCTGCGCCGCTCGGTGCTCACCGACGCCCTGGCACTGCTGGCCAGCCGCGCGGCGCGCCTGGTCCCGGCGCGGATGCGGGGCTGAGAGGCGCATGTTCGTTTCCGACCGGATCGTCTTCCTGGAACTGCAGAAGACCGGATGCACGCACATCCGCGAGCTGCTGCGCGAGCTGGTCGGCGGCGAGTTCGTCGGCAAGCACAACCAGGCCGGACGCGCGCTGTTCGTGCCCGGGCGCGCGTTCCTGGGCTCGGTGCGCGATCCCTGGGAGTGGTACGTCTCGCTCTGGGCCTACGGCTGCGACGGCAAGGGCGTGGCGTACGGCAACCTGACCAAGCCGGGCCTGCGGATCAAGGGCCGTGGCTGGCGCACGGCGCCCGTGGCCGCGCTGCGCGGCCTGCTGCGCAGCCGCACGAACACGAGCGCGGCGAAGTTCCAGCGCACCTACCGCGACGTCGGCGACGCGGGCGGCTTCCGGGAATGGCTGCACATGCTGCACGACAGCGACTGCGTCGCGGACCTGGGCGAGGACTACGGCGGATCGCCGCTGAACCGCTTCGCCGGGCTGATGACGTATCGCTACGTGCGGCTGTTCACGCTGCGCAAGGACGAAGCGCTCGCCCCCGGCGTGGCGACGACGCACGAGCAGCTCGCCGGGCACGACCGGCAGCGCTGCTTCATCGACCACTTCATCCGCAACGAGCACCTGGAATCCGACCTGCTGGCGGCCCTGGATCGGCTGGGATTCGCGGTGCCGGAAGCCACCCGGGACGGCCTGCTGCGGCGTCCGCGCACGAACACGTCCTCGCGCAGGCACGCGACCGCGGACTACTACGACGACGCCAGCCGCGACCTGGTCGGCGATCGCGACCGGCTGGTCGTCGGCAAGTTCGGATATCGTCCGCCGGGCTGAGGCACGACGCCGACTCGCGAGTCTTAGCCCGCCGCGACTGCGGCGCCCGCGGGCAGCTCGCCGAGCAGCTCGGCGTACACCGCGAGGGTCTTCTCGATCACCAGGCGCTCGTCGAACTCCGCGAGCGCCTTGCGGCGCGCGTTGTCGCCCAGCGTGCGCAGCAGCACGCGGTCGTCGTCCAGCGCCGCCAGCGCCGCGGCCAGCGCTTCCGCGTCGCGCGGCCGCACGTGCAGCCCGTCGACGCCGTGCCTCGCCACCACCTCGCGGCAGCCCGGCAGTTCGGTGGTGACCAGCGCCAGGCCGCAGGCCGCGGCCTCGATCAGGCTCCTGGGCACGCCCTCACGGTAGTAGCTGGGCAAGGCCATGACGTCGACCGATTGCATCAGCGCGGGCATGTCCTCGACGTGGCCGAGCCAGCGGACGAGCCCCTGCGCTTGCCACGCCTCCACCTCTTCGCGCGCGATCGACGCGGGGTTGCCCGGGTCCGGCATGCCCGCGAGCATGCATTCGACCTGCCGGCCCGCCTGTCGGAGCAGCGCCGACGCCTGCGCGAACTCGCGCACGCCCTTCTCCCCCACCAGGCGCGCGGCGAGCAGCACGCGCAGCGGGCGCGCTTCCGCCGCGGCCGGCGATGGCGGCCGGAAACGGCCGGTGTCGACGCCGGAACTGCGGATCAGCCGGATGATGTCCGGCGACACCAGCCGGGAGGACACGAAGGCCTCCTGGTCGTCCGGGTTCTGGAGCACCAGCCGCGAGCGGGCGCTGCCCACCGTCCCGCGCATCAGCGTCTTCACCACCGGGCGCAGCAGGCGCGCCCTGGCGTGGTCGCTGGCGAACACGTAACCCATCCCCGCGACCGCGTTGACCACGGCGGGCACCCGCGCCAGCCGCGCGGCCAGGGCGCCGTACACCGCGCATTTCACGGTGAAGTTGTGCAACAGGTCGGGGCGCTCGGCGCGCAGCAGCAGGGCCAGCCGGCGCAGCGTGGCGGCCTCGCGGACCGGGTTGAGCCCGGCGCGATCCATCGGCAGGGTGAGCCAGCGGATGCCGTGCGCGGCGAACCTGTCGCCGAACTCGCCTTCTGGCGACAGCATCACCACCTCGATCCCGCGCGCCCGGAGCTGCAGCGCCGTCGAGAGCCGGAAGTTGTACAGGTACCAGTCGGTGTTGGCGAAGAGGATGAACTTCATCGGATTCGACAGGGGCGGGCGCGCAGGTGGCAAGGCGCAGCGACGACATGCGCAACCCGCTGGAGTATCCGCAGCCGGCGTGGCCTTCGCATGAAGGAGCCACGGAGAAGGCGGGCGCCGCCTTGCGCACCCGGGTCCTTCGCCGGGGTCCCGAGCGCTGGCATGGGAAGAAGAGGCTGGCAGCCTCGCGGTCCGTCGGATTGCACGCGCGATACGAAAAGACCCCGCGTTTCCGCGGGGCCTTCGGTCCTGGAGGAACGGCCGGCGCCGTGGCATCGACGCGCGGCCGCCTCCTTACTTGTCGTAGTAGTAATTCGCCTTGATGGCGATGTTGTTGCTCGCCGCGATCTCCGTGTGCTTCGGCAGCACGTTGCCGGTGCGCTTCATCGCCGGCGTGATCCTGGGCATGTCCTTGGAGCGGAACTTCCTGGCGTTGTTGTAGAAATAGTTGCCCGACACCGTGTATCCGCTGCTGCCGCTACGCATGCCGACGCCGATCAGGCTGTTGGTGGTGAGGTGGTTGGCGGTGACCGAGCCGGTGATGGCCCCGATCGCCAGCACGCCGTAGCCGCCGTTGCGCTCGATCTTGCACTTGGTGATCGTCGTGCCCTGGCACTTCTTGTACACCTGGATGCCGTTGCCCTGGTTGTGGTGGATCGAGCAGTTCTCGATCCGCACGTTGGTCGCGGTGCCCGGGTAGTTCACGTCCGGCTCGATGTCGATGCCGCAGCCGGGCGCGATGCCCTTGGTGTAGCTGAACTCCGAGTCGTAGACCTTGACGTTGTTGGCCTGACCGATCGACATGCCCTGGCGGCGGTTGTCGGTGCAGGCCACGTTGCTGACCACCACGTCGTTGCAGCGCAGCGACGGCTTGCTGCCCGTGGGATAGGCGCAGCCCATGCAGATGCCGTCGCCCCAGCACTTGCTGATCAGGATGTCGCGGATGGTCACGCGC
>DATLJE010000016.1:0-162027 GCA_035539095.1 Luteimonas sp. | reverse complement strand
CCTCGACCGCATCGAGGTGACCGGCTCGCGCATCCCGCGCGCCGAGATCGAGAACGAACAGCCGATCATCACCGTCACCCGCGACCAGATCGAGAAGCAGGGCTTCAGCTCCGTCGCCGACATCCTGCAGAACCTCACCTCCGCGGGCTCGCCGGCCATCAGCCGCGCCGACGCGCTGGCCTCCGGCGAAGCAGTCGGTGGTTACTACATCGACCTGCGCAACCTCGGCGCCAACCGCACCCTGATCCTGCTCAACGGCAAGCGCCTGGGCGTGGACACCAACGGCCTGCAGGACCTGGGCCAGATCCCGATGGCCGCGATCGAGCGCATCGAAGTCCTGAAGGACGGCGCCTCCTCGATCTACGGCTCCGACGCCATCGCCGGCGTGGTCAACGTCATCACCCGCCGCAACTTCGAAGGCGCCGAGTTCAACGGCTACGTCGGCGCGTTCGACGAGGGCGAAGGCAAGCAGGACGTCAGCATGACCCTCGGTGCCAGCAGCGACCGTGGCAGCCTGACCTTTACCGCCGAGTACTCGAAGGAAGATCCGGTCTTCGGCAAGGACCGCGAGTTCAGCAAGTACGGCAACTCCGGCAAGGACTTCCCGTTCTCGGGGTGGAGCGGCATCAGCCAGTACGGCGTGTGGCTGGGCAACATCAACGATGCCGGCGTGTTCACCGGTCCGTCCTGCGCCAGCGGCGCCTGCACCGTGAACATTGGCAGCGACCCGCGTAACCCGGCCAATTACCACGACCTGACCAATCCCGAGCGCGCCAACTCCAACGAAATGATGATGGTGCAGACGGGCCTGGAGCGTAAGTCGCTCTTCGTCAGCGGCGCCTACGACATCAGCGACAGCATCCGCTTCACCGCCGACGTCGGCTACAACCGCCGCTCGACCGACCAGCAGATCGCCGGCTACCCGGGCAACTACGGCTTCGGCCTGCTGTCGGCCGACAGCTACTTCAACCCGAACCCGACCGCCGGCGACGCCTACTGGTTCCGCCGCTTCTGGGAAGTGCCGCGCACCACCAAGAGCGACCTCGAGACCATGCGCGTGACGCTCGGCCTGGAAGGCACGCTGAACTTCGGCGAAGACCACCAGTGGAACTGGGACGTCGGCTTCCTCTCCAACGAGAACACCAACACCAAGGTCGGCCACGGCGACGCCTACACGCCCGCGCTCCAGGCTGGCATGGGTGCTTCGTTCTTCAACGCCGCCACCGGCCGCGTCGAGTGCGGCACCGCCGCCAACCCGATCACCTACGGCACCAACTTCGGCAACGGCGAGTGCATTCCGTTCAACCCGTTGATGCCGTTCGGCCAGGTGGGTGACGGCGGCCTGACCGACAACGCCGCGCTGCAGACCTTCCTGTTCCCCGAGTATCACGACCACGGCAAGACCAAGACCACCGACTACACGGCCAACATCGCCGGCACGCTGTTCAGCCTGCCCGCGGGCGAAGTCGGCCTGGCGGTCGGCGTCGAGCACCGTCGCGAGGAAGGCCGCTTCGTGCCTGACGCGGTCAACCAGTCGGGCCAGAGCACCGGCCTGCCGGCGACCACCACGGCCGGCCAGTACGACCTCGACGAGGCCTACGCCGAGCTCGAGATCCCGGTCCTGGCCGACATGCCGTTCGCCAAGGAACTGACGTTCAACGTGGCCAGCCGTTATTCGAAGTACTCGAACTTCGGCAACACCACCAACAACAAGTTCCAGATGCGCTGGCGCCCGATGGACGGCCTGCTGGTCCGCGCCACGTACGCCGACGGCTTCCGCGCCCCGGCGATCGCCGACCTGTTCGGCGGCATCGGCGGCAGCTTCGAGTTCTACACCGACCCCTGCGGCATCGAAGCTCCGGGTAGCGTCAACGGCAATGCGGCGTGCACGGCCGCCGGCGTGCCGGTCGGCTACATCCAGAAGGGCCAGGCGAACGCGGATTGCACGACCTACCCCTGCCAGACCAACTTCCAGTTCCTGAGCGGCTCGAACCCGAACCTCTCGCCGGAAACCGCGACCTCCAAGACCGCCGGCATCGTCTGGAGCCCGCAGTGGGTCGATGGCCTGGACTTCACCCTGGACTGGTACGACGTCGAGATCAAGGACGTGATTTCGCAGGACTCGGTGGACAGCATCCTGCGTGACTGCTACGTCTCGGGGATCACCTCGCGCTGCGCCGGCATCGTGCGCAACGGGGCTGGCGTCATCACCAACATGTTCTTCGGCCTGACCAACCTGGGCGCGCAGCGCACCGAAGGCTACGACTTCGGCGTCAACTACCGCCTGCCGGAGTTCGCGATCGGCAAGTTCTCGGTCAACTGGCAGAACTCGTACGTCAGCAAGTTCGATACCCTCGCCGACAACGACCCGGATACCGAATGGGTCGGCTTCGTCGGCACGCCGGGCGTGTTCCGGGTGCGTTCGAACCTCGGCCTGAACTGGGAGAAGGGCGACTACTCGATCGCGTACATGGCCCGCTACTACTCGGGCATGAAGGAAGACTGCGCCTCGGCCCCGCGCCCGTGCAGCGATCCGGACCACGTGGACGTGAACGGCGACCTGCAGCCGCTGAACCGCACCGGCTCCAACACGTTCCACGACCTGCAGTTCTCGGTCAAGCTGCCCTGGAACGCCACTGCCTCGCTGGGCGCCAACAACATCACGGACCACATGGGCCCGATCATGTTCACCGCGCCGAACAGCAACTTCCCGTACTACGGCGGCTTCGACATCGGCCGCTTCTGGTACATGAAGTACCAGCAGCGCTTCTGATCGCAGCGTCGACTTGCTCCACTTCTACGGCCCCGGAAGGGGCCGTAGTTTTTTGTGCCGTCGCAATGCGGCGTCACCGATGGACTGGATGGCTCGCGGACCGCCCGCGACTTCAGCGTCCGCGCAAGCGGTTCGGCAGGGGCACGAGTGGCACGGATCCGCCAACCGAACCCTGCTGGCTGGCGTCCAGCGTGCGCTCGGCGCGCGTTCGGCGGCATGACGCGGGACAGCCCACGACTTCCCGCAGGACCAGCCTCAGCTCCCGCCCGTCGCGCCTTCGCGGACAGGGCCCAGACCCTGGAGCAGGGGCTGCAGGTGCCGCTCGTAAGGCGCCCAGGCGCTCCCCCGGTCCCTGAGGATGCCCTGCCGCACGTGCGCCGCGCTGGCGGTGGCGGCCATGCCCTTGCGGCTGCCGACGTCGAGCGTTCCGGGAACGTAGTCCAGGCCGCAGTGCGACATCACCCGCCGCGCCTGCGCCTCGGGGTCGGCGACGAAGGCGGCGTAGTCCACGTCGAGGATCCGCCCGGGCGCGACCGCGTGCCAGTGCGCCATCAGCCGCCGGTACCGCAGGTAATAGTCGGCCAGGTCGCCCTGGTCGCATGCGTAGGGCGCGCCGCCGCGGAACAGCGTGCGCAGGTTCGAGAAGCAGGTGTCCACCGGGTCGCGGCGCATGTGCAGGATCCGCGCCTCCGGCAAAACGTGCAGGATGAAGCCGACGTTGAGGAAGTTCGACGGCAGCTTCTCGGTCAGCCAGCGCCGGCCCTGCCCGCGCCAGGCGGCAAAGCGCTGCATGCGCTGCCTTACGGCCTCGAAGTCGGCGCGTGGCGCGCGCGCCACGATCGCGGGCGACAACGCCTGCCCACTGTCGCAATCGGTCGCCTCGCGCATGCAGGCGCTGAACTGCAAGGTCTCGCCGCCATCCGTCACGTCCGGGTGGCCGGCGAGCACGCGCTCGAGCAGCGTCGTCCCGGAGCGGAACATGCCGACGATGAAGATCAGCCCGGTCTGCCCGGCCGGCGCCGGCGACGGCTCGAACGCCGGCAGCGACATGCTCTCGAGCGCCGCGACCAGTGCGTGGGTCTCGCGCCGGTCGTACCGCTGCAGCCGGTGCATCGCCGCGTTGCCGCACGCCAGCGCCTGCCAGGCTTCTTCATGAAGGCCCAGTGCGTGCAGGCTGTGGTGCAGCGAGTAGTCGAAGCAGGCCCGCGCCTCCGATCCCGGCGCGGCGGCGGCCATCACCCGCTGCATCTGCGCGACGTGCTCCGGGGCCGACTGCGCGTCGTCCTGCATCGACAGCAGCCAGTGGGCGTTGGCCATGCGCGGCTCGATCGCCAGCGCGCGGCGGATCGATGCACCGGAAGCCGCCATGTCGCCGGCGAACATCTCGAACAGGCCGCGCAGGTACCAGGCATCCGGGAAGCCCGGCTCGATCGCCAGCGCGTGCGCCAGGCAGTCCCCCGCCCGCGGGTACAGGCCGCTGAACCCCAGCAGCTGCGCCAGCTCGGCGAGCGCGCCCACCGGGCGCAGGCTGCGCCAGTCGCTGCCGTCGAACAGGCGCGCCAGCGCCTCGGGCTCCTCGAAGTGGCGCAGCAGCCTGGCGATCCGCAGCAGCTGCGAGGACGCCGGCGACAAGCCCGACGCCTGCAGCGCCAGCGCGCGCGACTCGCGGTAGCGGCCCAGCTGCAGCGTCGCCACCGCGGCCAGGACCAGCACCTCGACCGAACCGGGCGCCAGCTGGCGCAGCCGCAGCGCGATCTCGGCGGCTCGCGACCAGTCGCCGCGGGCGGCGAACGCCGTCGCCTGCTCGAGCATCGCCCGCGCTTGCGGCGGCAGCGGCGCGCCGCCCGCTTCCGCCGTCATGCGCGGCCGCCAGCGCCGCGGCGCCCGCGCGGCACGCGGCGCTCGCGGCCCATGGGATCAGCCGTCCAGTTCGGCGGCGATCCGCGCGCGCTCGCGCAGCAGCGCGTCGGGGATGCGCGGGCCGAAGCCGGCGAGGAACTCGCCGATACCCTCGAACTCGCGCTGCCAGGCATCCCGCTCGAGGCCGAACAGCTTCTCGCGCGCCTCCTGCGACAGCTTTACGCCGTCCAGATCCAGGTCTTCCGGGCGCGGCAGCGCGCCGATCGGGGTGTCGACCGCGCCAGCCTCGCCCGTGACCCGGCCGATCATCCATTCGAGCACGCGCAGGTTGTCGCCGAAGCCGGGCCACAGGAACTTCCCGTCGTCGCCCTTGCGGAACCAGTTGACGTGGAAGACCTTGGGCAGCTTCGCGCCCGGCTTGTCGAACGACAGCCAGTGGCCGAAATAGTCGGCGAAGTTGTAGCCGCAGAACGGCTTCATCGCCATCGGGTCGCGGCGCATCACGCCGACCTGTCCGGTGGCCGCGGCGGTGGTTTCCGAGCCCATCGAGGCGCCGACCAGCACGCCGTGCGTCCAGTCGCGCGCCTCGAACACCAGCGGCACCAGCGAGGCGCGGCGGCCGCCGAAGACGATCGCCGAGATCGGCACGCCCTGCGCGGCCTCGGCCTGCGGCGAGTACGACGGGCACTGCTTCGCGCTGACGGTGAAGCGCGAGTTCGGGTGCGCCGCCGGGCCGTTGCCGGGCGCATGGTCGCGGCCCTGCCAGTCCTTGGCCGGCACGCGCTCGTCCAGGCCTTCCCACCACGGCTGGTTGTCGTCGGTGACCGCGACGTTGGTGAAGATGGTGTCGTGCTGGATCGAGGCCAGCGCGTTCGGATTCGACCTGTCGGAGGTGCCGGGCGCGACGCCGAAGTAGCCGGCCTCCGGATTGATCGCGTACAGGCGCCCGTCCTCGCCGGGGCGCATCCAGCAGATGTCGTCGCCGACGGTCCAGACCTTCCAGCCCTTCTCGCGGTAGGCGTCGGGCGGGATCAACATCGACAGGTTGGTCTTGCCGCAGGCGCTGGGAAAGGCCGCGGCGATGTAGTGCGTCTCGCCCTGCGGGTTCTCGATGCCGACGATCAGCATGTGCTCGGCCAGCCAGCCTTCGCTGCGCGCCTGGTGCGAGGCGATGCGCAGCGCGTGGCACTTCTTGCCCAGCAGCGCGTTGCCGCCGTAGCCCGAGCCGTAGGACTTGATGCTCAGCTCGTCCGGGAAATGCATGATGTAGCGGCGGGTCGGGTCGAGCTCGCCGGTCGAATGCAGCCCCTTGACGAAGGCGCCCTCGCGTTCGATCCGCGCCAGCGCCGCCGTCCCCATGCGCGTCATCAGCCGCATGTTGGCGACCACGTACGGCGAATCGGTGATCTCCACGCCGCAGCGCGACAGCGGCGAGTCGATCGGCCCCATGCAGTAGGGGATCACGTACATCGTGCGCCCGCGCATGCAGCCGTCGAACAGCGCGTCGATCTTCGCGTGCGCCTCCGCCGGCGCCATCCAATGGTTGTTCGGGCCGGCGTCTTCTTCCTTCTCGTGGCAGACGAAGGTCAGGTGCTCCACGCGCGCCACGTCGTCCGGATCGGAGCGGTGCAGCCAGCTGCCCGGATGGGTCTCGGCGTTGAGCGGCAGCAGGGTGCCGTCGGCCTGCATGCGCTCGACCAGGGCATCGAACTCGGCGTCGCTGCCGTCGCACCAGTGCACGGCGTCGGGCCGGGTGAGGGCGGCGACTTCCGCGACCCATTCGTTCAGGGCCTCCAGCGAGCTGGGGGACGAGGGCGAGTTGGGGAGCGCGTTCATCAGTTGGCCTCTTGCCGGTGGGTGGGTGGGATCAGCGTCGCCATCATGTGTTCGACGTAGGCCTCGAACTCCTCGCGCGGCGGACGCGACTGCTGCAGTTGCAGCTGCAGCTGCAGGAACCCGACGTAGGCCGCGTACGCCAGGCGCGCGCGGTGCTGGGCGTCGCTGCGGCCCAGGCCGGCCTGGCGGAACGAGGCGGTCAGGTATTCGAGCCGGCGCTGCGAGACGCGCTCCATCACCGGCTGCACGGTCGGGTGGTCGAGCGCCTTGAGCAGCGCGCTGTAGATCACGTGCGACTTGGCTTCGTGCGCCACCAGCTGGAACAGGTTGCGCAGCCGCTCGCGCGGATCGGGAATGGCCTCCAGGGTGCCGAACACGGCCTCCTGCTCGAAGCTCTCCCAGCGCTCCAGCGCCGCCTGCAGCAGCGCCTCGCGCGAGGGGAAATGCCAGTAGAAGCTGCCTTTGGTCACGCCGAGCCTGCGGGCCAGCGGTTCGACCGCCACCGCCGCCACGCCCTGCTCGGCGATCAGGTCGAGCGCGGCCTGCGCCCAGTCGTCGGCGCTCAGGCGTCCCTTGCGTTCCGGCTTGTCGGTGGCCGGTGCCGTGTCGGTCGAGGTCATGCGGGACAGTGTATATCCATACGCCACCGCCCGGAAACGTATCGTGGCGGAACGCAGACCGTGATCGCCGCCGCACGTTGACACCCGGTCGACCCAAATCCATACTTATCCGTATGGTATAAGGGTCTGATCGCGGCGCCTTGGCGCCGCAGGGGCTAATCTCCTGTTCACGCAGCTCGCCGGAGTCCGCAGATGAGCATCGCGCTTCCTTTCCTTGCCTTCCTCCTGGTCGCGGCCTTCGCCGCCTACCACCGCCTGCGCCTGGCCTACTGGGCCGCGATCACCGCCACCCTGCTGGTCGCCTGCTGGCTGCTCGGCGCCAGCCCCGTGGCCACCGGGATCGCCGCCGCGCTGGTGGCGCTGATCGCGGTGCCGCTTCTCATCCCCGGCATCCGCAAGCCGCTGGTCACCGCGCCGCTGCTCGGGTTCTACAGGAAGATCCTGCCGCCGCTGTCGCAGACCGAACGCATCGCGCTCGAGTCCGGCTCGGTCGGCTTCGAGGGCGAGCTGTTCTCGGGCGACCCGGACTGGGACCAGCTGCTCTCGCAGCCCGCGCCCAGGCTCACCGGCGAGGAGCAGGCCTTTCTCGACGGCCCGGTCGAGGAGCTGTGCAGGCGGATCAACGACTGGGAAATCACCCACGTCCACGCCGACCTGCCGCCGGAGCTGTGGGACTTCGTCAAGCAAAACAAGTTCTTCGGAATGATCATCCCGAAGGAGTACGGCGGCCTGGGCTTCTCGGCGCTGGCCCACCACAAGGTGATCCAGAAGATCGCCTCGATGTCGAGCGTGGTCAGCTCCACCGTCGGCGTGCCCAACTCGCTCGGCCCGGGCGAGCTGCTGATGCACTACGGTACGAAGGAGCAGAAGGACCACTACCTGCCGCGCCTGGCCGACGGCCGCGAGGTGCCCTGCTTCGGCCTGACCGGGCCGTTCGCCGGCTCCGACGCGACCTCGATCCCCGATTACGGCATCGTCTGCCAGGGCGAGTGGAACGGCGCCAACGTGCTGGGTGTCAAGCTCACCTTCGACAAGCGCTACATCACACTCGCGCCGGTGGCGACGCTCATCGGCCTGGCCTTCCGCCTGTACGATCCCGACGGCCTGATCGGCGACACCCGCGACCTCGGTATCACCCTGGCGCTGGTGCCGCGCGACACCCAGGGCATCGACATCGGCCGCCGCCACTTCCCGCTCAACTCGCCGTTCCAGAACGGCCCGATCCACGGCCGCGAGGTGTTCGTGCCGCTGTCGCAGCTGATCGGCGGCGAGGACTACGCCGGCAAGGGCTGGCAGATGCTCAACGAATGCCTGTCGATCGGGCGCTCGATCACCCTGCCCTCCACCGCCAGCGGCGGCTCGAAGATGGGTGCGATCGCGACCGGCGCCTATGCGCGCATCCGCAAGCAGTTCGGCCTGTCGGTCGGGCGCTTCGAGGGCGTGGAAGAGGCGCTGGCGCGCATCGCCGGCAAGGCCTACGCGATCAGCGCGCTGTCGCAGGCCACCGCGATGGCGGTCGACCGCGGCGAGAAGCCGGCGGTGCCGTCGGCGATCGCCAAGTACCACTGCACGACCATGGGCCGCGAGGTGTCGATGGACGTGATGGACGTGCTCGGCGGCAAGGGCATCATCCTCGGCCCGCGCAACTTCGCTGGCCGCGACTGGCAGGCGGCGCCGATCATGATCACGGTCGAGGGCGCGAACATCATGACCCGCAGCCTGCTGATCTTCGGCCAGGGCGCGATCCTGTGCCATCCGTGGGTGCTCAAGGAGATGAAGGCGGCGCAGAACCCGGACGCGAAGGCGGGGCTGGAGGAGTTCGACCGCAACCTGTTCGGCCACATCGGCTTCGCAATCTCCAACGCGGTGCGCTCGCTGTGGTTCGGCCTGACCGCGGCGAAGGTCGGCAAGGCGCCCGGCGACGATTACACCCGCCGCTATTTCCGCAAGCTCGACCGCTATTCGGCGAACCTCGCCCTGATCGCCGACGCCTCGATGCTGCTGCTCGGCGGCAAGCTCAAGTTCAAGGAATCGCTGTCCGGGCGCCTGGGCGACGTGCTCAGCCACCTCTACCTCACCAGCGCGATGCTCAAGCGCTACCAGGACGAGGGCCATCCCGTCGGCGACCAGCCGCTGCTGGCCTGGGCCTTCCACGACTCGGTGCACAAGATCGAGCTGGCGCTCTCGGCGGCGCTGCGCAACTACCCGATCCGGCCGGTGGGCTGGCTGCTGTGGGCGCTGGTGTTCCCGTGGGGTCGCCGCGCGCAGGCGCCGAGCGACCGCCTCGGCCATCGCGCCGCGGCGCTGCTGATGGCGCCCAACGAGGCCCGCGACCGGCTCGCCAGCGGCGTGTTCACCACGCCCTGCGAGAACAACCCGGCGGGCCGCATCGACAGCTACCTGGCCAAGGCAATCCTCGCCGAGCCGGTGGAGCGCAAGTTCCTCAAGGCGCTGAAGAACAGCGACATCGAGGCGCTGGACTTCGCCGCGCAGCTCGACGAGGGCGTGCGCGAAGGCTGGATCACCGCCGAGGAACGCACCCAGCTCGAGGAACTGCGCGCGTTGACGCTCGACACGATCATGGTCGACGACTTCGACACCCACGAACTGCGCGCGGCGTCGTACTACGACCTGCCGCAGCACAAGCGCGTGCCGCGCGAGGCAGCCTGAGGCCCTCATCGCATCGTGGGAGCGGCTTCGGCCGCGAGCTTTCCAGTCGCCGGTTCGACGGCAAAAAGCTCGCGGCCGAAGCCGCTCCCACGGGAGTCGAAGATCGCCGGCGTGGACTCGCCGGCTTCCACGGACATGCCATGCCTGCTTCGGTCCTCGACCTCTACCGCCGCATCACCCGCTGGCCCGCGGGCCACTGGCTGTTCTCGCGCGCCGTCTGCCTGAAGGCGCCCTACTTCGCCAGCATCC
Organism: Luteimonas sp.; assembly: GCA_035539095.1. Taxonomy (GTDB): domain Bacteria; phylum Pseudomonadota; class Gammaproteobacteria; order Xanthomonadales; family Xanthomonadaceae; genus Luteimonas. The sequence continues at coordinate 152,019 of DATLJE010000016.1, read as the reverse complement.
GCCCGCGCATCGAGCTGCTCGAGCCGGGCCGCTGCGTGGCGAGCCTGCGCCATCGACGGGCGGTCACCAACCACATCGGCACGGTGCACGCGATCGCGCTGTGCAACCTGGCCGAACTCACTGGCGGGCTGATGGTGGACGCCAGCCTGCCGCCGTCGATGCGCTGGATCCCCAAGGGCATGGCGGTCGAATACCTGCGCAAGGCGGTCGGCACGATGCGCGCGGTGGCCACGTGGCCGCGCCCGGCGACCGAGTCGGAAGAAGGCTACGAACTCCCGGTCGACGTCGCCGTCACCGATCCGGCGGGCGAAACGGTGTTCCGCGCCCGCATCACGATGTGGATCGCGCCGCGGCAACGAAAGCCATCGTAGATCGAGTCACCGCACGCGGCGTCGCGCGAAGACCCCGATGACGACGGACAAGCCCGCGGAAGCGGAAGCGACGAGCGACCCGCTGCCCTTTCAGGCATCCGCGGCCGCGGGCCGCGCCGGCGCGGGCCGTTCGACACCGCGCGCCAGCCGCCAGCCAATCGTGCCGCCCAGCGCCAGCGCCGCGGCGCCGATCCAGCCGAAGACCGAAGTGCTGGCGCCCAGCGCGCGCAATCCGTTGAGCGCACCCGCCACGACCACGTCGCCGGCGCGCCAGACCGCGGTGTCGACCGCGTTCTTGCCCTTGTAGCGCCAGTCGCGCGGCACCAGGGTGAACAGGCTCTCCCGCGCCGGCTGGTCCATGCCGTAGGCCAGCGAGCGCGTCATCACCAGCATCAGCGCCACCCACGGCAGGCCGAACAGCACCGGCGCGTAGGGATCGGCCGCCAGCGCCATCGCCGCGCAGGCCACGATGCCAACCGCCGCACGGGTGAGGAACACCGCGCCGGCGCCGTGCCGCACCAGCAGCCAGCGCGTCAGGGTGAGCTGGGTGACCACCTGCACGGTGTTGGTCACCAGATCGACGCTCGCCGCGAAGCGCGTGCGCGACACGGCGTCGTGGAACGTCGCGCCGGAATAATCGGTGATCAGCGCGTAGGCGACGGTGCCGATCGCGTCGCCCAGCAGCATCAGCAGCGCCATGTTGCGGATGAAGGGCGTGGCGAACACCTGCTTCAGGCCATCGAACATGCCGCCGCCGACCGCGGCCTCGTTGCGAGCGTCGTTGCGGCGGCTGCCGTGCTCGCGCGCCCAGCGCCCGAGCACCAGCACGCAGGCCAGCGCGCCGCCGAGCAGCAGCGCCGACACCACCAGCAGCGGCGCCACCCCGATCACCTCGACCAGCTGCCGGGTCAGCACCGGCCCGGCGATCGCGCCGGCGGTGCCGCCCAGCCCGATCACCGGGAACAGCCGCCGTGCCTGCGCGTCGTCCCAGATGTCGGCCATGAAGCTCCAAAACACCGACACCACGAACAGGTTGAACACGCTCACCCACACGAAGAACACGATCCCCAGCGCGCGCGGGCCCAGCAGTCCCTGGCCGGTGAACAGCGGCACGAACGCCAGCAGGCAGGCGATGAAGAACAGGTACACCGCCGGCACCACCACGCGCCGCGGCCAGCGCGAGACCAGCCAGGCGAACACCGGCGTGAGCAGCAGCGTGGCGACGAAAGTGGCCGCGAAGAACCACGGCAGCTGGGTCGAACCCACCGCCGCGGAGAGCTGCTCGCGCACCGGCCGCATCACGTAGTAGGCGGCCAGCACGCAGAAGAAATAGGCGAACGAGAACGCGACCGCGCGCCATTCGCCGCTCCTGATCCGGTCGGTCGCGACCGCGCCGTCGAGCTTGCCCATCGAGGTTCCATGCCGCCGGCCGGCGCCGGTTGCGCGCACGTTAGCCCAAGCCCGCCCGTCCCGCCAGCGCGCAGAGCATATGCTCTAGCCCCGCTCCCTACCGTGCCCCGATGACGAAATCCCGGACGACCGCGGCTCCCGCCTACGACTACGTCATCGTCGGCGCCGGCTCCGCCGGCTGCGTGCTCGCCAACCGCCTTTCCGAAGACCCGGCCGTGCGCGTGCTGCTGCTCGAGGCGGGCCCGCGCGACTGGCATCCCTTCATCCACATGCCTGCCGGCCTGGCGAAGCTGGTCGGTCAGAAGGGCGTGAACTGGGATTACGACACCGCGCCGGAGCCGCACCTGGACGGCCGCAGGCTGTGGTGGCCGCGCGGCAAGGTGCTGGGCGGATCGAGCTCGATCAACGCCATGTGCTACGTGCGCGGCGTGCCGGCCGACTACGACGGCTGGGCCGCGCAGGGCGCGACCGGCTGGGACTGGGCGTCGGTGCTGCCCTACTTCCGCCGCAGCGAAGGCAATGCGCGCGGCGGCGATGCGCTGCACGGTGGCGATGGCCCGCTGTCGGTGTCCGACCTGCGCCACGTCAACCCGCTGTCCCGCGCCTTCGTCGAGGCCGGCGTGCAGGCCGGCTTCGCGCGCAACGACGACTTCAACGGGCCTTCGCAGCCCGGTGTCGGCCTCTACCAGGTCACCCAGCGCGACGGCGCGCGCTGCTCGGCGGCGGTCGCCTACCTCGACCCCGCGCGTTCGCGCCCCAACCTCGCGATCCGCACCGGCGCCCTCGCCCATCGCGTGCTGCTGGAAGGCGGACGCGCGACCGGCGTCGCCTACGCGCGCGGTGGCCGCGTCGAAACCGCGCGCGCCGGACGCGAAGTCCTGCTGTGCGGCGGCGCGATCAACTCGCCTCAGCTGCTGATGCTCTCGGGCATCGGCCCGGCCGCCGGGCTGCGCGCGCACGGCATCGACGTCGCGCTCGACGCACCCGGCGTCGGCGCCAACCTGCAGGACCACCTCGACATCTGCACCCTGCGCCATTCCACGCAGCGGGTGACCTACGACCGCGCCAGCGAGCTGAAGACCGCCTTCGACTATTTCCTGCGCGGCCGCCACGGCGCCGGCACCAGCAACATCGCCGAGGCCGGCGGCTTCGTGCGCTCGCCGCTCGCGCCCGACGATCGCGCGGACATCCAGTTCCACTTCGTCCCGGCGATGCTCGACGACCACGGCCGGCACCGGCTCGCGGGCGACGGCTACACCCTGCACGCCTGCTTCCTGCACCCACGCAGCCGCGGCCGCATCGCGCTGGCCGGCGCCGACCCGGCGCGCAAGGCGCGCATCGAGGCGAACTACCTGGGCGACGAGGAGGGCTTCGACCTGCGGATGATGGTCGAGTGCGCGAAGGCCTCGCGCGAGGTGTTCGCGCAGCGCGCGTTCGATCCCTATCGCGGCGCGCCGATCTTCCCCGCGCGCGACGGCCTGACGGATGCGGGCCTGGCCGACTTCATCCGCGCGAAGGCCGAGACCGTCTACCACCCCGTCGGCACCTGCCGCATGGGCAGCGACGACGGCGCGGTGGTCGATCCGCAGCTGCGCGTGCGCGGGATCGACGCGCTGCGCGTGGTCGACGCCTCGGTGATGCCGGACCTGCCGACCGGCAACACCAACGCGCCGACGATCATGATCGCCGAGCGCGCCGCGGACCTGGTGCGCGGCCTTGGGGTATAGGCAAGCCCTACGCGCGTTCGAGCATCGGCGGCAGCGGGCAGTGCAGCACGCCGCAGATGGTGCGCAGCAGTTCGGCCTCGGCGACGCTGATGCGGCCGTCGTGGCTGGCGGCGGCGGTGATCGCCTCCACCATCACCTGCTTGGCCAGCGGATCGAGCGCGTCGAGCGGCTCCCACACCGCGTCCAGGGCGAGCACGCCGTTGGCCGGCGGCGCGTACGGCACGTGGTCGCGCGGCAGCACGCGCTGCATGCCGGCGAGGTAGGCGCGTTGCGCCTCGGCGTCGTCGCCGGGGTTGCCCGCCTGCGCGACCACCGCGAGCAGCGTGGCGAATTCCTGCCGCACGTTGCCCGGCTTGCGGCGGCCAAAGCGGGCGTAGCGCGCGGGATCGAGCGACTCGCGCACCTGCACGTGCAGCAGCCGGCCCAGGCAGTATTCGAACAGCGACACGCTGCCGTCGGCGTTGACGACGGCGAACACCGTGTCCATGAACGCATCGAGCTGCGGCCGCGGCCGCAGGCGCAGCACCGGGAACGCAAGCGCGGCCAGCGGCAGGCGCTGCATCGGATGCAGCGCGCCCGCCATCCGCTCGCGCAGCGCGAATGCTTCGGTGGCCATGGCCTGGCCCAGCCGCGCGACGATCTCGCCACGCTGGCGTGCAAGCACCGACTCGTCGCCGCCGAGCAGCAGGCCCAGCAACAGCGGCATCACCGACTCGCGCCGGCGCGCGAGCTCGCGCAGGTCGTCGGGGATCGCGGTGACGATCGCGTCGGCGCACCGGTAGTCGTCCGCCTCCGGCTGCGCGACCTGCGCGGCGACCATCGCCGGGGTGACGTTCAGGCGCGCGGCCGCCGACGGCAGCGCGCCCGCCTGCGCGGGCGCCGCCAGGCCCATGTGCACGTCCTCGTCCAGTCCGTCCGGCGGCGCCGACAGCCACTGCGCCTGCAGCCGCTCGAGGTTCTCCGCGCGGAACGACGGCTCCAGCGCCTGGATCCGCTTGAGGATCGGCGGATGGGTGGCGAACAGCCCGCTGAAGCCGACGCCGTCGCCGAACAGCATGTGGCTGACCTCCTCGGCGTCGCCGCGCGCGGCCAGCTTCGAGCCTTCGTGCACGCCGGCGATCTTCTTCAGCGCGCCCGCGAGCCCGGCGGTCTGGCGGGTGAACTGCACCGCGGACGCGTCGGCCAGCGACTCGCGCGTGCGGCTGATGCCGGCCTTGATCATGCGGCCGAAGAACAGCCCGATCGAGCCGACCACGATCGCCACCAGCGCCGCCACGAGCACCGCCGAGGCGCCGCGGCCGCGGCCGCTGCCGCCGCCGTACCAGAGGATCTTGCGGCCGATCAGGCCGATCATCAGGATCCCGAACAGCACCCCGATCAGGCGGATGTTCAACCGCATGTCGCCGTTGAGGACGTGGCTGAACTCGTGCGCGATCACGCCCTGCAGCTCGTCGCGGTTGAGCTTCTCCATCGCCCCGCGGGTGACCGCGATCGCCGCGTCCGACGGCGAGTAGCCGGCGGCGAAGGCGTTGATCGCCGACTCGTGCTCGAGCACGTACAGCCCCGGCATCGGCACGCCGGAGGCGATCGCGATCTCCTCGACCACGTTGCGCAGCCGCCTCAGGTGCAGGTCGGTGGTGTCGGCCGGCACCGGCACGCCGCCGAACTGCAGCGCCACCGCCTCGCCGCCGCCGCGCAGCGAGGCGATGCGGTAGAGCGAGCCGAGCGCGATCACCGCCAGCGTCGCCAGCGTGGTGAACGCCAGCGCCCCGCCCGACTGCCCGCCGCCGAAGACCAGCACCACCGCCAGGTCGACCGCCGCCACGATGCCGAGTACCGCCAGCGCGAACAGGACCACCAGCCGCGTCGACGTGCGGCGGGCGGCGGCCTGGTGCTCGAAGAAGTTCAGAACTCGACCTTGGGCGCCGCCCGCACCTGTGCCTGCTGGTCGGCCGGGATCTCCAGCAGCGCGGCCGGCGCGAAGTTGAACATGCCGGCGACCACGCTCGAGGGGAACACCTCGCGCTTGTTGTTGTAGGCCATCACCGAATCGTTGAAGGCCTGGCGGGCGAAGGCGACCTTGTTCTCGGTGCTGGTCAGCTCCTCGGTCAGCTGCATCATGTTCTGGCTGGCCTTGAGCTCGGGATAGGCCTCCACCGTCACCAGCAGCCGGCCGAGCGCGCCGTCGAGCATGCCCTGGCTGCGGCTGAGCTCGGCCATCGCCGCGGGATCGCCCGGGGACGCCTTGGCCGCGGCCAGCCCGGCCTGGGCGGCGTTGCGGGCGGCGGTCACCGCCTCGAGGGTGCCGCGCTCGTGCTCGAGGTAACCCTTGGCGGTCTCGACCAGGTTGGGGATCAGGTCGAAGCGCCGCTGCAGCTGCACGTCGATCTGGGCGAAGGCGTTCTTGTAGGCGTTGCGCGCCGTGACCAGGCCGTTGTAGATGCCCACCGCCCAGAATGCGAACACCACCACAATTGCGAGCAGGATCAACAAACTAATCATCAAAGCTCCCCTTGTTCATGCAATCCGGGAATCAGGCGCTATGATCGGCCTGCAATGCAGCATACGCAGGGGGCAGGCCCGATGAAAGACGAGACCACGCGGCGGCACCGGCTCACGTGGCGGGGCGGCCTGACCGGCCTGCTGCTCCCCATGGCCCTGGCCACTTCGGCGCAGACGCCGCTGCGCTGGAACACCCGGCCCGCGCCGGCCAGCGCGCCCGCGCAGCCCGCCGCGACGCCTGTGTCGCAACCCGCGGCCGCCTTCGTCCCGGCCGACCTGCAGCCCGGCGAGCAGCTCATGCCGCCCGCAGCCGGCTTCGACGTGCGCCAGTTCGAGGCGATCGCGCAGGAGCTGGTCGCCAACCAGCGCGTGCCGGGCCTGGCCATGGCCATCGTCCAGGGCGGCCACGTGCTCAGCGCGCGCGGCTACGGCATCACCGACGTGGCCAACGCCGAGCCGGTCGACGCGCACACCGTGTTCCGCCTGGCCTCGCTGTCGAAGGCCTTCGCCGGCACCATCACCGGCCTGCTGGTCAACGAAGGCGCGCTGCGCTGGGACAGCCGCGTCACCGACTACCTGCCCTCGCTGCAGTTCTCGCAGCCGGGCGCGGCGCAGCAGCTGACCGTCGCCGAGGTGCTCAGCCAGCGCGTCGGCCTGATCCACAACACCTACGACCGCGACCTCGAGGCCAACGTCGACTACAACACCCTGGTGCAGAAGCTCGCCTACGCGCCGATGAAGTGCGCGCCGGGCGAGTGCTACGGCTACCAGAACATCGCCTTCAGCCTGGTGGGCGACGTCGTGTACGGGGCCAGCGGGCAGTTCTACAGCGAGGAAGTGAGCCGGCGGATCTTCAAGCCGTTGGGCATGAACGATGCGAGCTACGGCCTCGAAGGCATCGAGGCGAGCCCGCGCTGGGCACGCCCGCACGTGCGCGCCGGCGGCGGCTGGCGCTCGCTCACGCCCAAGCCGAGCTACTACCGCGTCGCGCCCGCGGCCGGTGTCAACGCCAGCATCAGCGACATGGCGCAGTGGCTGCTCGCGCAGGGCGGCCACCGCCCCGACGTGCTGCCGGCGCCGCTGCTGGCGACGCTGCACGCGCCGCTGGTGTCCACGCCGTCGGAAACCCGCGGCTCCTCATGGCGCAACCAGCGTCTGAACGCTGCCGGTTACGCGATGGGCTGGCGGGTCTACGACTACGCCGGGCACCGGCTGGTCTTCCACGGGGGCGCGGTCCAGGGCTACCGCGCCGCGATCGCCCTGCTGCCGCAGCGCGACCTCGGCGTGGTGATCCTGTGGAACAGCGAAAGCAGCCTGCCCTCCGGGCTGCTGCCGACCATCCTCGATCGCGCGATCGGCCTGCCCGCGCAACGCTGGCTGGACGTCGACCCGATGCCGGACGTGCTGTACGCCCGCGACGATGCGCGCACCAGGCCCGACCTGCCGCAGGCGACGCGGACCGGCGGCGCGGAATCCTCGACGGCCAACGCCGACCCGCGCTGAAGCGGCGATCCCGGCGACGGCCGTGCGCGTCGCCGGATCGGCGGGCGACAGTACTGATCGCCCGTAGCACCCGGCGCCACCCGCGCGTGCGCGCCCCGGCTTCGATCCGCCCATGAAAAAACTCCCCCTCCGCCTGGGCGTGCGGAAGGGGAGTTCGATTTACGGCTGATCGGGTTCTTGTTCTTACATCATCGGCGCGGGAGCCGAAGGGATCGCCACGGAGGCGGCCTTCTTCGCGCGCTTGGCCGGGCGTCGGGCCTTCTTCGCGGCCTTCTTCGCCGGGCGCTTCTTGGCGGCCTTCTTGGCGCGCTTCTTGGTGGCCTTCTTCGCGGCCTTCTTCGCCGGGCGCTTGGTGGCCTTCTTGGCGGCCTTCTTCGCGGCCTTCTTCGCCGGACGCTTGGCGGCCTTCTTCGCGACCTTCTTCTTCGCGACCTTCTTCTTGGCTACCTTTTTCTTGGCTACCTTCTTCTTCGCTGCCTTCTTGGCGACCTTCTTGGCCGGCCGCTTCGCGGCCTTCTTGGCGACCTTGCGGGCGCCCGACTTGCGGACTGCCTTCTTCGCGGTCTTGCGGACCGACTTCTTCGCCGCCTTCTTGGCGGGGCGTTTCTTCGCAGCTTTCTTCGTGGCCATGAGATGGCTCTCCTCGTCAGTGGAACTATCGGGTATTGCAGCCCAGTTCAAAACAACGCCACGGGTATCGGACCCATGGCCAACCGCCGACGCGCGAAGCGCGCCGGGACGGATCTCGTGGAAGGCCCGCGCGCCGGGCGCGGTCCATCGATGCGGGGGCACCCTGCCGCGGCGGCGCGGCGACCATGCCGGTGGCGGCGTGGCCGGCGGCGACGGGTGCTGGCGCGATGCAACAAAAAACCCGCAACGCGCTGCGCTGCGGGTGGCTGTTGCGGAGAGGCCGGGTTTTCGCAGCGGAGACGATGCCTGATTCCACCTTGAGGAATTTCCGGGCAGAGGTCTTGGTTGTGCTGCGCGTTTTCGCCTTGGCTCGACTCACTCTCTTCTGCGGCAACGTCTGTTGGGGCGAAACCTAATCACGGTTTTTTCGGCTGTCAACACCCCGGACGCATTTTTTTCTGCCGCACGCCCGGGCGCCGCGCGCGTGCCGGCGGCGCTTTGCCCGGCGCGATGGCGCGCGTGCGTGCATGCATGCAACGAGCGCGTACGCGTCGCGCGCAGGAAAACGCGTAAAACAAGCCGCTTTTCAACTCCGCGCCGATGCGCGCGCGCGTCGGCGCGTGTTCCCGCATCGACCTCGCGGCAGCGGCCGAAGGTGTTCGCGAAGGTGTACGCCGACTGTCGGAACCGGGCGGCGGACCGGCGCGTTTCCGGCGTCGCGCACGCCCAAATGCGCAAAAGTGCGCAAGCCCGGGCGACACCGACGCGGCGCCGGCGACACCCGGATCGAACCGTTTCGACGACGCGAACGAGCGCGCGACGACGGTCGATCGCATGCGATCGGCGACATGCGCGGGCGGCGATTCACGCCATGTCGACATGCGCGCCGCGCGCATCCGATCGGGCAGCATTTCCCCGCGGAGCGGAAGGCGAACCCCAAAAGAAAAGGCCGGTGCCCAGGGCACCGGCCGCTTCGTCCGTCGCAAGCGCCTCCCCCGCGGGGGGGCAGCCGGCTCAGTGTTCGTCGTCCTCGAGCAACTCGGCGTAGTCGTCCGGGCTGAGCAGTTCGTTGAGCTGGTCGGGCTCGTCGACCTCGACGACGAAGATCCAGCCTTCGCCGAAGGCGTCTTCGTTGATCGTCTCGGGCTTGTCGGCGAGCGCGTTGTTGACCGCGGTAATGGTGCCCGACACCGGCGAGTAGACGTCGGAGGCGGCCTTGACCGATTCGACCACCGCGCACGCGGTGCCGGCCTCGACGCTGTCGCCGACCGTGGGCAGGTCGACGTACACCAGGTCGCCGAGCAGGCCCTGCGCGTGGTCGGAGATGCCCACGGTGACCTTGCCGTCGCCCTCGACGCGGGCCCATTCGTGGGACTTCATGAACTTCAGGTCGCCTGGGATCTCGCTCATGGGCTGGTGCTCCGGATCTGCTTCGGTCGAGGGGTGAGGGGCGCTAGTTTAGCGAAGGAAGCGGCGCGCGACAGCCGCCCCCGCGCCGCCCGTCGCGCGGGTTCGCGGCGAGTCGCGCGGCCGGCGCTCAGACGCCTTCCTGCGCCTGGCCGTCGCGCACGAACGGGAACTTGACCACGCGCACCGGCACCTCGCGGCCGCGGATGTCCACGCGCACGTCGCGCTCGCCGCCCTCGGCGGGCACGCGCGCGAACGCGATCGCCTTGCCGAGCGTCGGCGAGAAGGTGCCCGACAGGATCTCGCCCTCACCGCCGGCGGTCAGCACCTTCTGGCCGTGGCGCAGCACGCCCTTCTCGTCCATCACCAGGCCGACCATGCGTCGCGGCGCGCCCGCGGCCTTCTGCGCATCGAGCGCGGCGCGGCCGACGAAGTCGCGGCCCTCGTCGAGCGCCACCGTCCAGCCGAGCGCGGCTTCCCACGGCGACACCGCCTCGTCCATGTCCTGGCCGTAGAGGTTCATGCCGGCCTCCAGCCGCAGGGTGTCGCGCGCGCCCAGGCCGGCCGGCTTCACGCCCGCGCCCAGCAACGCATCCCACAGCGCGACCGCGTCGCCTTCCGGCACCACGATCTCGAAGCCGTCCTCGCCGGTGTAGCCGGTGCGGGCGACGAACAGGTCCGCGCCGTCGATCGACTTCGCCTGCGCGGCGGCGAACTTGCCGAGCTTGCCGACGCGGGCACGATCGCCTTCGGCGACCAGGCCCAGCGCCTTGTCGCGCGCGTTCGGGCCCTGCACCGCGATCATCGCCAGCTCGGCGCGCTCGGCGACCTCGACGCCGAACGGCGCGGCCTGCCCGGCGATCCACGCCAGGTCTTTGTCGCGCGTGGCGGCGTTGACCACGATCCGGAACCAGTCCTCGGACAGGAAATAGACGATCAGGTCGTCGATGACGCCGCCCTGCGCATTCAGCATGCAGGTGTAGAGCGCCTTGCCGGGCTTTTGCAGCTTGTCGACCGAGTTGGCGACCAGGTGGCGCAGGAACTCGCGCGTGCGCGCGCCGCGCAGGTCGACCACGGTCATGTGCGAGACGTCGAACATGCCCGCGTCGCGGCGCACCTGGTGGTGCTCCTCGATCTGCGAGCCGTAGTTGAGGGGCATGTCCCAGCCGCCGAAGTCGACCATCTTCGCGCCGAGCGCGCGGTGGGCGTCGTTGAGGATCGTCTTGCGGGTCATGGCGGCTTCCTGGGCAAAGAGCGCCATTATCCCAGAGGCTGCACGGGCGCGGGGAGCGCCCGCGCCCGTGCAGCGGTCAGCCGGCGGATTCGACGACCAGGGTCATGCCCTCGGCCGACACGATGCGCACCTGCGCGCCGGCCGGCAGCTCGGGGCCGGTGACGTCCCAGAAGGCGTCGGCGATCTGTACGCGGCCGCGGCCGCCGGCGATCGCGCTGTGCAGCGGCACCACGCGCCCGACCAGCGCGGCGGCGCGGCGGTTGAGCGCGGGCTGGTCGCTCTGGCGCTCGCGGCCGCGGAACCACTTGCGGTACACCTGGATCGAGAGGAAGCCGAGCACGACGAACGCCGCCACCTGCGCCAGCAGCGGGATGCCCGGGACCAGCAGCACGGCGACGAACACCGCCACCGCGGCGAAGCCGAGCCAAAGCATGAAGGCCCCCGGCGCCATCGTCTCGGCCGCGAACAGCAGCAGCGCCACCGCGGCCCAGGTGAAGACGTCCCAGCGCATTGCTTCAGCCTCCCTGGCGCGGCATCGCCGGCGGCTGCGCCGCGCGCGCGGGTCGGTCGAGCGCCTCCTTCGCAAGCTCGGCGATGCCGCCGAGCGAGCCGATCACCCCGGCCGACTCCATCGGCATCATCACGAACTTCTGGTTCGGCGCCTGCGCCAGGGCCTTGAACGCCTCGATGTACTTCTGCGCGACGAAGTAGTTGATCGCCTGCACGTTGCCGCCCGCGATCGCGTCGGACACCATCTGCGTCGCCTTGGCCTCGGCCTCGGCCTGGCGCTCGCGCGCCTCGGCGGCGAGGAAGGCGGCCTGGCGGTCGCCCTCGGCGTCGAGGATGGTCGACTGCTTCTCGCCCTCGGCCTTGAGGATCGCCGCCTGGCGGAAGCCCTCGGCCTCCAGGATGTTGGCGCGCTTCTCGCGCTCGGCCTTCATCTGCCGCGCCATCGCCTCGACCAGGTCGCGCGGCGGCGCGATGTCCTTGAGCTCGATGCGGTTGACCTTGATGCCCCAGGGGTGGGTGGCCTGGTCGACCGCGACCAGCACCTTGGCGTTGATCTCGTCGCGCTTGGACAGCGATTCGTCCAGGTCCATCGAGCCGATCGCGGTGCGGATGTTGGTCATCACCAGGTTGAGGATGGCGATCTCCAGGGTCGCCACCTCGTACGCCGCCTTGGCCGCGTCCAGCACCTGGAAGAACACGATGCCGTCGACCTTGACCACCGCGTTGTCCTTGGTGATCACGTCCTGGCTGGGCACCTCCAGCACCTGTTCCATCATGTTGATCTTGCGACCCACGCCATACATGATCGGGACCAGGAAGTGCAGGCCCGGCGTCATCGTGTGGGTGTAGCGGCCGAAGCGCTCGACCGTCCATTCGTAGCCCTGCGGGACCACCCGCACCGTCTTGGACAGGATGACCACGCCTGCGACGAGCAGGACGATGGCGAGCAGCGATCCACTGAACATGGCAGTCCCCCTTCCTTCGATGGCGCCAGTATAGGGTGGCCGCGGCGGCCCGCGCGGGCCTGCGACGCTTTCGCCCGCGGCCGCATCCATGACGGGGAATGCTGATCGAAACCGTCCACGCCACCGCCGCCTCGCCGCCCCCGGCGCCGCCCCGGGCATCGAGCTTCGCCATCGACGTCCCGGACGCGCTGCTGGCGCGCGCGCGCGCCGGCGAGCGGGCGGCCTTCGAGCAGGTCTACCGGCGCTTCGAGCGGCCGGTGTACACGCTGGCGCTGCGCGTGTGCGGCGACCGCGAGGCCGCCGGCGACGTGCTCCAGGAGACGATGTTGAAGGTGATCTCGCGCATCGGCGACTTCCGCGGCAACGGCAGCCCGTTCTGGGGCTGGCTGCGGCAGATCGCGGTCAACGAGGCGCTGTTGCACCTGCGCCGCGGGCGCCGGCACGCCGAGGAACTGCTGGACGACGGCCACGAGCCCGCCGACGAGCAAGCCACCCCGCCGCCGGCCGCGGCTGACGCCGCGCTGCTGCAGCGCGCGCTGGCGCGGCTGCCGGCCAGCACCCGCGGCGTGCTGTGGCTCTACCACGCCGAGGGCTATACCCACGAGGAGATCGGCGCGCTGATGCAGCGCACGCCGAGCTTCTCCAAGTCGCAGCTCGCGCGCGGCACCCGCCGCCTGCGCGCGCTGCTGCAGATCGAGGAACCCGGACATGCCTGACTTCACTTCCCGCCCACACGAGGCCGGCGGCACGGCGCCCGGCAGCTGGCACGACGCCTTCGCCGCGCTGCCGCTGGAAGCCGCGCCCGCCGACGCCTGGGCCGCGCTGTCGAACCGGCTCGACGCGACGCGCCGCCGCCGCTGGCTGCGCGCGCTGCCGCTGGCGGCCGCCGCCGCGCTGCTGCTGGCGCTGGCGCCGGCATGGCTGCAGCGTCAGGACGCCGAGCGCCCTGCCGGTCCCGCCGCGCAACCCGTCGCCGCTGCGCGCCCCGGCGACCGCGCGCTTCCGGCGGACGCCGATGCCGCCTCGCTCGACCGCCTGTATGCCGAATCCGCGCGCCTCGAAGCGCTGCTGCAGCACGCCCGCGACAGCCGCGTGGCCAGCGGCACCGCGGCCGCGCTCTCGGCCGAGCTCGACGCCCGCCTCGGCGCGATCGACCTCGCGCTGATGCAGCCCGGCCTCGACCAGCCGCGCCGGCTGCAGCTGTGGAACCAGCGCGTGCAACTGCTGCGCACCTTCGCCGGCTTCGAGGGCACGCGTCGCTGGCTGGCCGCCAACGGCGAGCGCTACGACGGCGCGCTGGTGCAGGTCGACTGAATTCTCCCGGCTCCGACAACCATGCAATCCATCCCGAGGTCACGATGAACACCATCCTGCAGGCATCCCTGTCCCTGGCGGTCGCGCTCGCGTTCGCCGGCCACGCCGCTCCCGCACGGGCGCAGGCGGCGGCGCCGCGCGCCGCACCGGCCGCCAACGACAAGGCGCTCACCGAAGCCAGGGCCGAGCTCGCGCGCGCCGCGCGCAAGGTGGCCGAACTCACGAACAAGCAGGTCGCTTCCGACGTGCGGGTCGAGCGCAGCCTCGCCGCACGGCCGGTGCTGGGTGTGCTGCTCGCGCCCGACGAGGGTGGCGGCGTCCGCGTGGCCGGTGTCACGCCGGCCAGCGGCGCCGCGAAGGCCGGGCTCAAGGCCGGCGACCGCATCACCAGCGTCGACGGCAACCAGGTGCTCGGCAGCAACGGCGATCTGCGCATGCGCAACCTGCGCAAGCTGCTGGGCCACCTGGAGGCGGGCACGAAGACCCGCATCGGCTACCTGCGCGATGGCCGCGCAGCCACCGCGGACGTGACGCCGGCGGCGGGCCGGCACCTGTTCGTGTTCTCGGACGATGGGGACGGCAACGCCATGTTCGATCGCGGCGACTTCGACTTCGACTTCGATTTCGACGCCATGCCCGCGATCGCGCCGGAGATCCGCCGCGAGATCATCCGCATCGGCCCGGACGGCGCCTGCAAGGGCAACGCCTGCAAGGCGCCGGCGCTGCTGTCCGCGTTCCGCTGGACCGGGTTGAACCTGGCCGCGGTGGACGCGCAGCTGGGGCGCTACTTCGGCACCGACCGCGGCGTGCTGGTGCTCACCAGCGGCGAGCTCGCCGGCCTGCAGGCCGGCGACGTGATCCAGCGCATCGACGGCAAGCCGGTCGCGACCCCGCGCGAGGCGATGGCCGCGCTGCGCGGCAAGGACGACGGCGCGAAGGTGCCGATCGACTACCTGCGCGACCGCAAGCCGGGACACGCCCAGGTCACGGTCCCCAAGCTGATGCCGCTTCCGTTGCCGCCCGCCCCACCAGCGCCACCCGCCGCGCCGAAGGCGCCTCCGCCGCCGCCGGCTCCGCCCGCGCCCAAGGCCGCCGATGCGGGAGTGGACCTGCCGGCGCCGCCCGCACCGCCGGCGCCTCCGAGGCCACCCGTCGCGGCCGTCGCGGCCGTCGCGCTGGTATCGCTGTAGGCGGCTTGCACACGCCGGCGCGCCGGCGCGAGTACCGGGGCGGAGCCCCGGCCTGCTGCACCGGGCGAAGCCGGGAATGCGCGTTCGGCGCGCGGATTCCGGATGGACGATGCGCGGCAGCCCCGGCGCGGAGCTTCGAACTATGGCGTGGCCGGCGCGGGCTCGACCCACTGCGCGAACACGTCGTCGATCGCCGCGTCGGCGACCGCCCTGCCCGCCTGCACCTCGTCGGCCTGCCCGAACAGCGGCATGATCATCGCCATGCCGTCGATCTTCGTCTTCAGGTGCACGCCCGGCGGGCTCGAGAGGAAACCGTCCCAGCGCGCGCGCACCTTGGCCCAGTAGCCGCCGGTAGCCTTCCAGTAGTCGTAGGCGGGCTTGAAGTCGACGTCGGTCTGCTTGCGGTAGTCGTCGAAGCCGAACTCGCGCGCGATCGCCACCTGGCTGCCGTCGGGCTTGCGCAGCACCTTGGTGTTGAACTGCTCGTGGGTCCAGCCGCCGGGCACGATGGTGTGGCGGTTGACCACGCGCAGCGCGTTGTAGTCGCTGCGCTTGGTGTACTCGCGCCGCGGCAGCGGGCGCCAGGTGGGGTCGCTGGTCCAGCTGGCGACGCCGTCGTCGTAGCGCCAGCGCCCGGTGCCGCAGTAGCGCGGCGCGTCGCTGACCTCGTAGACGCACTGGGTCCAGGCGCCACGGGTTTCCTGCGGCGCCAGCGCGCGCACGGTCCAGGTCTGGTCGGCGGTGAACTCGAAGCGGCTGGGCGCCTCGTAGGTCCAGTCCTGGCGCCAGTGCTTGGTGACGTGGCCGCTCCTGGCGTCCACCAGGATGTGCTGCAGCACCACGCGCGTGGGGGTGTCCTCGACCACGATCACGACCTCGTCGCCGCCGCTGCGAATCGCGGGGTGGCGCTCGTAGCCGGGCTGCAGCAGCACGGTCTCGTCGAAGGCGAAATCGACCGCGTGCTCGCCGCGCATCGCCAGGATCGCGGCATGGTCGCGCGCGGGGTCCGCGGCGGTGGGCGAGGCGGCGATGTCCTGCGCGAGGGCGGTGCCGGTGGCGAGCGCCGAGAGCGCCAGCGCGGCTGCCAGGATGCGTGTCATGGGCTTGCTCCAGGTTCGGGAGGAATCAGGGAGGATGGCGCCGCGGCGCGTGGCCCGCCGCGTCACCACGAGAAGGCCACGCTCAGCGACAGGCTGCGGCCGGCGGCGGTGTAGCGGTCGAGCGTGCTGCTGTCATCGGCGACCAGGCCGATGCTGCCGGCGTCGAAGTACCTGCGGTCGCCGAGGTTGAAGATGCCCGCGTTGAGCTTCGCGCCGGGGGCGAAGTTCCAGTGCGCGAGCAGGTCGAGCACGCCGTAGCCCGGCGTCTGGTGGTAGGCGCCGCCGTCCAGCGGCGGCAGGCGGTCGTGGCGGCCGGCGAAGCGGCCGGCCAGCTCCGCGCCCCAGGCGCCGGCGGCGTAGCCGAGCCCGAGGGTGGCGGTCAGCGGGTCGACCGACTCGAGCGGCACGTCGTCGGTGCGGTTGTCGCCGCGCGCGTAGGCGGCGGCCGCGCGCAGCGACCAGCCTTCGAGCGCCGGCGACAGCACGCCCAGTTCCACCCCGCCCTTGAACTCGACGCCGCGGATGCGCGCGTCGGAGACGTTGCGCGACTGGAACACCATCAGCCCCTCGTCGTTGAACCCGACGAAGGCGAACGACTCGATGAAGTCGTGGTAACGGTTGTCGTACGCCGACAGGCTGGCGTAGGCCGCGTCGCCGACGTAGCGCACGCCCAGCTCGACGCCGTCGCTGGTTTCCGGCTCCAGGTCGGGATTGGCGATCGCGGTGTAGCCGAACATCACGTTGGTGAAACCGATGTTGACATCCGCATAGGGCGGCGAGCGGAAGCCGCGCGCGTAGCCGCCGAACAGCGACCAGTCCGATGCGAAGTGCCAGACCGCGCCCAGCTTCGGCGACACGCTGGTCTTGTCGAGGTCCGCCACCGCGACGCCCGGGTTGTCCTCCGCGAAGATCGTATCCACCTCGGGGCGCAGCTCGTAGCGGTCCACGCGCACGGCCGGGACCAGGCGGAACGCGCCGCCGGCGAAGCCGATCTCGTCCTGCAGGTACAGCGCGGCATTGGTGGTGCGGCTGACCGGGAAGTCGCGTACCGGGAACACGTCGGGTAGCATCACATTGCTGGTGCTGCCGGTGTCGAGGTTGAGCACGCGGCCGTCGCGCTTCTGCCGGGTGTCGGTGCGCGAGACGTCGAGGCCGTAGGCCAGGTCGTGGCGGACGCTGCCGGCGTCGAACGACTTGCGGAAGTTGGCCTGCAGGCCGTACAGCCGCTGGTCGAAGTTGAACTCGCGCTCGCGGCGCTCGTTGGCGCCGCCGGCGGTGCGCCGCACCTCGACGCTGTCCTGGGTGGTCTCGCTGTCCTGGCGATAGACCTGCCAGTCCAGGCTGTCGGCGAAGCCGGCGCCGACCGCGTCCATCTCGTGCGCCAGCGACACCCGCGCGCGGGTCTGGTGGTCGTCGCCGGTGACCAGCAGGTTGGTCGCCATCGTCAGCGGCTGCAGGCCGTACGAAGTCAGCACATCGGTGTCGGCGCTGTCCTCGTTGCCCTCGAGGGTGAGGCGGAAGCGCTGGTCGGCCGAAGGCGCGAACACCAGCTTCGAGAGCAGGCTGCGGCCGTCGCGCTCCTGTGGGTTGGGCCGTGTGCGCGCGGCGCCGGTGCCGCCGACCTCGCCCATGTTCTCCGGCTCCTGGCCCTGGCGGTGGTTGGCCACCGCCATGCCCGACCAGCGCTCGCCGCCGAACGCGGCGGTGGCGCCGGCGAACAGGCCGTCCCAGCTGCCCTCGTAGCCGAGCCGCAGGCCGAAGTAGGCATCCTTGCCGGCCTCCAGGTAGTCCGAAGGGTCCTTGGTCACGAACGACACCGTGCCGCCGAGCGCGTCGGAGCCGTACAGCGAGCTGGTCGGCCCGCGCACGACCTCGACCCGCTTGAGCGTGTCGAGGTCGACAAAGTTGCGGTTGGCGTCGGAGAAGCTGCCGATCGCGAACGTGTCCGACACCGGGATGCCGTCGGTCTGGATGCGCACGCGGTTGCCCTCCAGCCCGTGGATACGGATGTCGCCGATGCCGAAGCGGCCGAAGCCGGAGGTGACGGTGATGCCAGGCTCGTAGCGGAACAGGTCGCGCAGGTCGCGCGCGAGGATTTCATCCATGCGCTCGCGGTCGATCACGTCGACGGTGCTGGGCACGTCGACGATCGCGCGTTCGGTGCGCGTGGCGGTGACGACGATGCGGTCGAACTCGGTGGCCGCCGCGTCGGCGGGTCCGGTATCGGGCGATTCGGCGGCGGAAACGGGGGCAACGGCGGGCAGCGCCAGGCTCAGCGCGAGGAACAGGAGGTTGGGACGCATGTTGGGCTCGACGAATGGAAACGGTCGGCGAGCTTGCGTCCGGCGATGCCGGGTGGCTGGCGGGCCTGGAGAGAGACGGTTGCGCACGAAGCGTCCGGCCGCCGGGGCCGGACGCTTCGCGCGGCGAATGCGTGGATTACTTGGTGAGGATGAGCTTGTCGTTGCGCGTATGGCGCAGGCGATAGCACTCGTTGCCGTGGCGGATCAGCACCTCACGATGGCCCTTGAGCAGGCGCGTGCTGTCGATCTCGACGGCGTCGGCCGCCACGACGTGGCGCTCGGAAACCTGGTGGGCGGAATGGGACGGGACATCATGTTGCGGGTGGACGGCAAGCATCGATCGGCTCCCTCGATGGAGGCGATTAATGCTAATGATTCTCATTTGCCTGTCAAGTCCCGCCCGTCGGCCGCCGTGACCTAGGCCATGACGGCCTCCACCCGCGCCCAGCCCGCCTCGTCCATCCGCTCGGCGACGTCCAGCGCCGCGAGGTTCTGCCGCAGCTGCGACACCCGGGTCGCGCCGAGGATCACGCTCGACACCCGCGGATTGCGCAGGCACCAGGCGATCGCCAGCGACGCCGGCTCTACCCCCAGCTCCGCCGCCAGCGCGGAGAAGGCGTGCGCGCGCGGCAGCCGCCGCGAGGCCTCGTCGCCGAGCACGTCGCGCTGCAGCCACGCGTAGTCGTCGCTGGCCAGCCGCGAGCCGGCCGGCACGCCGTCGTTGTACTTGCCGGTCAGCAGGCCCGAGGCGAGCGGCGACCAGATGGTCGTGCCCATGCCGAAGTCCGCGTACAGCGGCGCGTATTCCACCTCGACCCGCTCGCGGTGCAGCAGGTTGTACTGCGGCTGCTCCATCGCCGGCGCGTGCAGGTGGTGCGCGCGCGCGACTTCGTGCGCCTCGCGGATCAGCGTCGCCGGCCATTCGGAGGTGCCCCAGTACAGCACCTTGCCCTGGCGGACGAGCGCGTCCATCGCCGACACGGTCTCGGCGACCGGCGCGTCCGGATCGGGCCGGTGGCAGTAATAAAGGTCGAGGTAGTCCACGCGCAGGCGCTGGAGCGCCGCGTGGCAGGCGTCGTGCACGTGCTTGCGCGACAGCCCGCGCTGGGTCGGGCGCGGGCGGTCGACGGCGCCGAAGTACACCTTGCTGGACACCACGAAGCCGTCGCGCGGCAGCCGCAGGTCGGCGATCACGTCGCCCATCACCCGCTCGGCCTCGCCGTTGGCGTAGGTCTCGGCGTTGTCGAAGAAATTGACGCCGGCATCCCACGCGGCCGCGACCAGCTCGCGCGCATCGCCGCGCCCGACGCGGCCGCCGAACGTGGCCCAGGCGCCGAACGAGAGCGCGGACAGCTGCAGGCCGGAAGCCCCGAGGCGGCGGTATTGCATGGCGTGTCTCCTGCCGCCGGCATCCGCCGGTGGCGCGTTGGTTCGAAGCCGCCAGTCTAGCGCCGGCGCCGAAAGGGCCCGGCACGGCGTCGCCGCCCCGCGTCCCCGCGCCGCCGCACGGTATGCTGCGCGGCGGGGAGACGCGCATGCCCGGAACGATGCAAGGCCTGAAGGACCTCGTGGCGCGGCTGCTGGCGCGGCCGGACGAGATCATGCTCGCGCTCGGCGCCGGCGGCGAACTGCTGGTGGCGCGCCTGCGCGCGGTGCTCTCGCTGCTGGTGCTCGCCCTGCCGCTGATCTCGGCGCTTGGCGGGGCGAAATCCACCGAGGTCGTCATCGGCCTGGGCGTGGCGGCGTTCGTCAACCTGATGGCGCAGACCTGGCTCGCGCTCGCGCGCAGGCCGCAGCGCTACGGCTGGCTGTCCTACGCCACCGGCACCTACGACATCACCCTCACCACGCTGGTGCTGGCGCTGCTGGCGCTGGGCGACCCGGTGGCCGCCACCAACAGCATCGTGGTCTGGTGCTTCTACCTGGTGGGGATCGCGATGACGGCGCTGCGCAACGACGGCCGCCTGACGCTGTACGTCACCGCGCTGGCGCTGGCGCAGTACGCGCTGCTCGTCACGCTGGTGTTCGCGCTCGCCCCGGCGGGCGAAACCCTGGTCTCGATCGACTACGGCACCGCCTCGATCGCCACCCAGGTCGAGCGCCTGGTGCTGATCCTGATGATGGGCGTGCTCACCTCCACCATCGTCTACCGCATGCAGCGCCTGGTGGAGATGTCCGGCAGCGACGGCCTGACCGGGCTGCCCAACCGCGCCTGGCTGCTGCAGGGCATGCCACGGATGTTCGAGACGATCCGCAACGACGGCGGCTCGCTGACCCTGGCGCTGCTCGACCTGGACCGCTTCAAGCGCATCAACGACGAGGTGGGCCCGCGCGGCGGCGACCGCGCGATCCGCCACTTCGCCGCCGCCGTCGGTGAGATCCTGCAGGAAAAGGAGCGCCTGGTGCGGATCGGCGGGCAGGAGTTCGTGGTGCTGATGCACTGCCCGATCGGCAGCGCTTGGGAACGCCTGGACCGCCTGCGCCGCTCGATGGGCGACCGCCCGTTCCTGCCCGGCCTGGGCGGCGACCCGCAGGTGATCACCTTCAGCGGCGGCCTGGCTGCCTACCCGCAGGACGGCGGCGACGTCTCCGGCCTGCTCGGCAGCGCCGACCGCCGCCTGCAGCTGGCCAAGCGCGACGGCCGCAACCGCGTGGTCGCGCGCGACGCCTGAACGCGGCCGCCGCGCTTCACTCGCCCCCGCTTTCCCCGTAACCTGCCGCGCAGCGTTCGCCGGCGGTGGCGATCCGCGCCACGAGGGGAGATTGCCGGGTGAGCCTGAAGCTGCGTCTGATCGTGATGAACTTCCTGCAGTTCTTCGTCTGGGGCGCGTGGCTGCTGACGATCGGCGCGTACTGGTTCCAGAACAAGCAGTGGTCGGGCACCGGCTTCGGCGCGATCTTCTCCACCATGGGCATCGCGGCGCTGTTCATGCCCGCGCTCATGGGCGTGGTCGCCGACAAGTGGATCAACGCCGAGAAGCTCTACGGCCTGCTGCACATCGGCGGCGCGGTGATGCTGTTCCTGGTGCCGACGGTCGACGACCCGCACACCATGTTCTGGGTGATGCTGCTCAACATGGTCTGCTACATGCCGACCATCGCGCTGGCGATCACGGTCGCCTACAACGCGCTCAAGGACGATGGGCAGGACGTGGTGCGCGATTACCCGCCGATCCGGGTCTGGGGCACGATCGGCTTCATCGCCGCGCTGTGGACCACCAGCCTGCTGCACCTGGAGACCTCCGCCGGCCAGTTCTACGTCGCGTCGGCGGCCTCGCTGCTGCTCGGCCTGTACGCCTTCACCCTGCCGCCGGCGCCGCCGCGCATGGTCGCCAGCGAAAGCCGCGCGCTGGTCGACGTGCTCGGCCTGACCTCGTTCCGGCTGTTCCGCGACCGCAACATGGCGGTGTTCTTCGTGTTCGCGATGCTGCTGGGCGCGGCGCTGCAGCTGACCAATGCCTACGGCGACACCTTCCTGCACGACTTCGCCAACGTGCCGGCGTTCAAGGACGCGATCGCGGTGCGGTACCCAGCGATCATCATGTCGATCTCGCAGATCTCCGAAACGCTGTTCATCCTCACCATCCCGTTCTTCCTGCGCCGCTTCGGCATCAAGGCGGTGATGACGATGAGCATGCTGGCGTGGTTCCTGCGCTTCGGCCTGTTCGCCTACGGCGACCCCGGCGACCGGCTGTGGATGATCGTGCTCTCGTGCATCGTCTACGGCATGGCGTTCGACTTCTTCAACATCTCCGGCTCGCTGTTCGTCGAGCAGCAGAGCGATCCGCGCATCCGTGCCAGCGCGCAGGGCCTGTTCATGGTGATGACCAACGGCATCGGCGCGGTGTTCGGCAGCCTGGCCTCGGGCTTCCTGATCGAGCATTTCTTCACCGCCGCCGACGGCAGCAAGGACTGGCACGGCATCTGGGTGACGTTCGCGCTGTACGCGCTGGCGATGGCGATCGTGTTCGTGCCGCTGTTCCGGCACCGGCACGACCCGGCGGCGATGCAGCGGGTGCGCCACGCCGAAGGCGACCTGGCGCCCTGAGGCGCGGCATCGGGGAGGCAGTCGCATGGCTCGGGTCGTCATCGTGGGGTCGTTCAACGTCGACCACGTGTGGACCGCGGCGACGCTGCCCAGGCCCGGCGAGACGCTAGCCGGACGCTACGCCACCGGCCCCGGCGGCAAGGGCTTCAACCAGGCCGTCGCAGCGGCGCGCACCGGCGCGGCGACCAGCTTCGTGTGCGCGCTGGGCGACGACGCCGGCGGCGGGCTGGCGCGCGCGCTGGCCGCGGACGACGGCATCGACCTGCGCGCGCTGCGCAGCGACGAGCCGACCGGCACCGCCGGCATCTACCTCGACGCCGAGGGCCGCAACAGCATCGTGATCGGCGCCGGCGCGAACGCCGCGCTGTCGCCTGCGCACGTGGCGGCGCAGGCCGACGCCTTCGCCACGGCCGGCGTGGTGCTGGCGCAGCTCGAGTCGCCGGTGGACGCCATCGTCGCCGCGCTGCGGGCCGGGCGCGAGTGCGGCGCCACCACCGTGCTCAACCCGGCGCCGGCGAACGCGCCCACCACGCGCGAGCTGCTGTCGCTGGCGGACGTGCTCACCCCCAACGAGACCGAGTTCGCCGCGCTGGTCGCGCACCACGTCGGCGAGCGCGTCGACGGCGACGCGATCGCGGCGCTCGACCAGCCACACCTGCACGCGCTGTGCCGCGAGCTGGCGCCGCAGGGCAGCGTGGTCGTCACCCTCGGCGCCAGCGGCTGCTTCGCCTCGCACGCGCAGGACGCGCTGCGCGGTGACGCGCGGCCGTTCTACCGCCTCGGCGCCGAGCAGGCGCACCCGGTCGACACCACCGGCGCGGGCGACGCCTTCAATGGCGCGCTGGCCGCGGCGCTCGCGCTCGCGCCGGACGCGCCGTTCGCCGACCACCTGCGCTTCGCCTCGCGCTACGCGGCGCTCTCGACCGAGCGTGCCGGCGCGGCGGCGGCGATGCCGCGCCACGCCGAAGTCGAAGCGCGCTTCGGCCGCTAGCTCCCGCCGCGGCCCGACGAAAGCGGCTCCAGCCGTTCCCACGGGGTCGCGGCCGGCCACCGGTACAATTCCGGCATGCGCATCGGTCCGTACGACATCGCCCCGGACGTGGTCCTCGCCCCGATGGCCGGGGTCACCGACAAGCCGTTCCGGCTGCTGTGCAAGCGGCTGGGCGCCGGGTTGGCGATGTCGGAGATGACGACGTCCGATCCACGCTTCTGGGGCACCGGCAAGTCGCTGCGGCGCATGGACCACGCAGGCGAGCCCGACCCGGTCGGCGTGCAGGTCGCGGGCACGGTGCCGGAAACGATGGCCGACGCCGCGCGCCACAACGTCGACCACGGCGCGCAGGTCATCGACATCAACATGGGCTGCCCGGCGAAGAAGGTCTGCAACGCCTGGGCCGGCTCGGCGCTGATGCGCGACGAGGCGCTGGTGGCGCGGATCTGCGAGGCCGTGGTGCGTGCCGTCGAGGTGCCGGTGACGCTGAAGATCCGCACTGGCTGGGACGCCGCGCACCGCAACGCGCCCGCGATCGCGCGGATCGCGCAGGACTGCGGCGTCGCCGCGCTTGCCGTGCACGGTCGCACGCGCGACCAGCAGTACACGGGCACGGCCGAGTACGACACCATCGCAAGCATCAAGGCGATGCTGTCGATCCCGGTGATCGCCAACGGCGACATCGATTCGCCGCGCAAGGCCGCCGAGGTGCTGCGGCGCACCGGCGCCGACGCGGTGATGGTCGGGCGCGCGGCGCAGGGCCGGCCGTGGATCTTCCGCGAGATCGCGCACTACCTGGCTACCGGCGAGGAGCTGCCGCCACCGTCGCTGGCGGAGGTGCGCGACCTGCTGCTCGGCCACCTGCAGGCGCTGCACGCCTTCTACGGCGAGCCGCAGGGCGTGCGGATCGCGCGCAAGCACCTGGGCTGGTATGCGAAGGACCGCCCCGAGCACACCGATGAACAGCGGGCCGCGTTCCGCCAGGTCGTGAACCGCGCCGAGAGCGCGGAGGCGCAGCTGCGCCTGACCCGCGACTACTTCGACGCGCTGGTGGCGGGCGTGGCGCCGGAGCTGCCGGCGGCGGCCTGATCTCCCCCGCACGCAGGCGCGACCGCAGCCGGACCGGGCGCGCGGAGTTCGACCGCACCGACTGCGCCGGCCGCGCCGGTACCCTGCTGTCATCCCGAGCTCAGCGAGGGATCTGTACCCGCGAAAGGACAGATCCCTCGCTGCGCTCGGGATGACAAGGCGTGCGCGGGGCGCGTCACCGGATCCGTCGCGGTCGACCGGGCCTCACGATCGCGCCCAAGGGGTGCTCCTACAATGGAGGCCCGCACCGCCGGAGCGCCGCCATGGGCGAGACCTGCACCGCGACCGAGTTCCCCTACCTGCACGGCTTCTCGGCCACCGAGCAGGCGCGCCTGGTCAAGCAGGCGCGGCTGGCCGAATCGACCGTCTTCCACGACATCGACTACGCCGATGCGCGCCGGCTGCTGGAAGTGGGTAGCGGCGTCGGCGCGCAGACCGAGATCCTGCTGCGCCGCTTCCCCGACCTGCACGCGACCTGCGTCGACCTCAACGGCGACCAGGTCGAGGCCGCGCGCCGCAACCTCGGCGCGATGCCATGGCTCGAAGGCCGCTACGCGCTGCACCAGGCCGACGCCACCGACCTGCCGTTCGAGCCGCGCAGCTTCGACGCCGCCTTCCTGTGCTGGGTGCTCGAGCACGTGCCCTCGCCCGGGCGCGTGCTCAGCGAGGTGCGCCGCGTGCTGCTGCCCGGCGCGCCGGTCTACATCACCGAGGTGATGAACGCCTCGTTCCTGCTCGACCCGTACTCGCCGAGCGTGTGGCGCTACTGGATGGCGTTCAACGACTTCCAGGTCGACAGCGGCGGCGATCCCTTCGTCGGCGCCAAGCTCGGCAACCTGCTGCTGGCCGGCGGCTTCCGCGACGTGTCCACGTCGATCAAGACCTTCCACTTCGACAACCGCGAGCCGGCGCGGCGCAAGCAGATGATCGCGTTCTGGGAGGAGCTGCTGCTCTCGGCCGCCGACCAGCTGGTCGCCGCGGGCAAGGTCAGCGACGAGGTGGTCGAAGGCGTGCGCCGCGAGATGCGCCAAGTGCAGAACGACCCGGACGCGGTGTTCTTCTATTCGTTCGTGCAGGCGCGGGCGACCGTCTATTGAGCCGGCGGTCGTCGAACCGCCGGCATGCCGGCTTGACCACCAGGGACGGCGCGGCTATCTAGAAGCGGCCCAAGGCCGCAGATGCCCCGACGGCGTCATTCCCGCGAAGGCGGGAATCCAGCGACCCTGAGCTTCCGGAGGCATCAGGTCACCGGGTTCCCGCCTTCGCGGGAACGACGATCGGCAAGTTCAGCGTCCCTCGGCTTGGCACGATGTCCGACCAACCTCGCAGGAAGCACACCATGGTGGATGAAGCCTCGACCACGCAGCAGGCCGGCAACCGGCGCCCCATCGCCGCGCGCGGCAACGCGCTGGTGCAGCGCACCGGCCGCTGGCTGGCCGGCACCGGCGTTTCGCCCAACGCGATCTCGCTGCTGAGCATCGTCTTCGCCGCGCTCGGCGCCGCGGCGCTGTTGCGGCTGCCCTGGCCCTGGGGCCCATGGCTGTGCGCGGTCGCGATCGTGCTGCGGCTGCTGTGCAACCTGTTCGACGGCCTGGTGGCGGTGGAGCACGGCAGGAAGACGCCAACCGGCATGCTCTACAACGAGGTGCCCGACCGCGGCGGCGACAGCCTGTTCCTGGTCGCGCTGGGCTACGCCGCCGGGCTGGCCTGGTGCGGCTGGCTGGCCGCGCTGCTGGCCGCGCTGACCGCCTACATCCGCGTGCTCGGCGGCACGCTTGGGCAGGCGCAGGACTTCCGCGGGCCGATGGCCAAGCCGCACCGGATGTGGCTGATGGTCGCGGCCTGCGTGCTGGCACCGCTGGAGGCCCGCTTCATGGGCACCGCATACGCGCTGTCGGCGGCGGTGGTGCTGGTCGCCGCGGGGTCAGCACTGACCTGCTGGACCCGCCTGCACGCGATCGCCAACCGCCTGCGGGAGGCCGCGTGATCCAGGCCGCCGCGGCCGCGGCGCTGGTCGCCACCACCCGCCTGCTGGTCGGCGCGCGCGCGCACTGGCGCGGCACGCCGCCGAGTGGCCAGTGCCTGTACTTCGCCAACCACAGCAGCCACCTGGACACGATGGCGATCTGGTCCGCTCTCGACCCGGCGCGGCGCACGCGCACGCGCCCGGTCGCCGCGCGCGACTACTGGGACAAGCCCGGGCTGCGCCGCTACATCGCCGGCAGGGTGCTGCACGCGGTGCTGATCGAGCGCCGCAGGGAGGAACGCGATGGCGATCCGCTGGCGCCGGTGATCGAAGCGCTGCGCGGCGGCGACTCGCTGATCCTGTTCCCCGAGGGCACGCGCACCGCCGAGCGCCTGCCGCAGCGGTTCCGCGGCGGCCTGTTCCGTCTCGCCGAGGCGTTCCCAGGCCTGCAGCTGGTCCCCGCCTACCTCGACACGCTCCACCGCAGCATGCCCAAGGGCGCGCACGTCCCGCTGCCGCTGTACTGCACGGTGCGCTTCGGCGAGGCGATGCCGCGCATCGCCGGCGAGGCGCGCGAGGATTTCCTCGAACGCGCCCGCGCGGCCGTGGTGGCGCTGGCGTGATGGCCGGCCGACGCCGACGCCGCCGCGCCAAGGGCGATCAAACAGTGTCATCCCGAGCGAAGCGAGGGATCTTGTCCGTGCGTTCCCGGCCGACGCCAGATCCCTCGCTGCGCTCGGGATGACAAATCCTGGGTGTTCAGTTGCCGGATCGGCCTGCGTTCGATCACCTACCCTCCATGCGAACACGGTTCCTCCCATGTCCACCCAACACAAACTGCTCTGGGTCTTCGGCGGCATCATCGCCCTGCTCGCGTTGGCCTCGCTGGTCGGCTGGATCCTTCAGCGGCGCAAGGGCGGCACCGAGATGGTCGCCAACCTCAACGCGCGGGTGCGCGCGTGGTGGGGCATGGTGGCGGTGCTGGCGGTGTGCTTCTGGCTGGGGCCGGTGGCGAACATGGTGGTGTTCGCGCTGATCTCGTTCTTCGCGCTGCGCGAGTTCATCACCCTCACGCCGACCCGGCCGGGCGATCACCTGCCGCTGGTGGTGGCCTTCTACGTGCTGATTCCCGTGCAGTACTGGCTGATTTATGACCAGTGGTACGGGCTGTTCGCAATCTTCATCCCGGTCTACGCCTTCCTGGCGCTGCCGGCGCTGGCGGTGTTCGGCAACGACACCGGCGAGTTCCTGGAGCGCACCACCAAGATCCAGTGGGGCGTGATGATCGCGGTCTACTGCATCAGCCACGCGCCGGCGCTGCTGATCCTCGACCTGCGCGGCTACGAGGGCCAGGGGCCGCTGCTGCTGCTCTACCTGATGCTGGTGGTGCAGATCAGCGACGTGATGCAGTACGTGTTCGGCAAGCTGTTCGGCCGCCGCAAGCTGGCGCCGCTGGTGAGCCCGTCGAAGACGGTCGAGGGCCTGGTGGGCGGCGGGCTGGCGGCGGTGGCGATCGGCACCGCGCTGTGGTGGATCACGCCGTTCACGCCGCTGCAGTCGGCGCTGATGTCGACCCTGATCGTCATCTGCGGTGCGCTCGGTGGGCTCGCATTGTCGGCGGTCAAGCGCAGCCTCGGCGCCAAGGACTGGGGCCACATGATCGAAGGCCACGGCGGCATGATGGACCGGATGGACTCGGTGAGCTTCGCCGCGCCGATCTTCTTCCACGTGACCCGGTATTTCTTCTCCGGTTGAGGTGGCCCTGCACGCACCCGGGCGCGACCGCCTTTCGCGGCGCAAGCCACATCGCGCCCGGGTGCGCTCCTACAGGGGTGCGGGGTCCTTGGGCGGCTCGTGCCGGATGCGGTGCCAGGTCGCGCGCCACGTCGCGCCGAACCCGCGATGCGGGTCGAGCTTGCGCGGGGGTTCGAGCGCCTGCCAGCCAGCGCCTTCGCGCCGCGCCACCGCGTAGCGGAAGAAGTAGTCCGGCTCGCTGCCCATGCGCAGGTCGCTGAGCACCAGTTCGCCGTCGACCACCTGCGCGCGCTCGAAGCCGTGGTTGAACCAGGTCAGCTCGCGCACCGCGGGGATGCCGCGCGCCTCGGCCAGCACCTGCACGTTGGACGGATAGCCATGGAACACCATCGGCCCGCGGTCCGCGACGATGGAGCGGAACCCCTCGACGTAGCCACCCGGCGTCATCGCCACCACCCGCCACGCCAGCGTGTTGAGCGGCGTCGGCACCGAGAATCTCGGCGCATCCGCCAGGCCCATCGCCGCCAGCGCGCGATCGGCTTCGCGATCGACCATGGACTTGGCGATCCACGACCAGCCGAGGTAGCCGATGCCCAGCACCACCCCGGCGGTCAGCGCGTGCCGGCCGACGCGCCCGCGCGCGAACCAGGCGACGAGGAAAGCCACCAGCCACGGCAGCAGGAACAGCGGATCGATGATGAACAGGCTCGACCACATCAATGGCCGCATCGGCAGCGGCCAGAACAGCTGCGTGCCGTAGACGGTGAAGGCGTCGAGCAGCGGGTGCGAGAGCAGGGTCACCAGGATCACCGCGAACCAGCGCGCCGGCTCGGCCGCCACCCGCCCGCCGCGGCGCCTGAACCACGCCCACAGCGCCCACGCCACGAACGGCAGCACCAGCCACGAATGCGTCGCCGCGCGGTGCCAAGTCAGCCGCACCACCGGGTCGTCGCACAGCGCCAGCGGCAGCACGTCCAGGTCCGGCAGCGTGTTGAGCGCCATGCCCGCGAGCAGGGCCGCGCGCCGGTGCGCGCGCGGCGCGATGGCGGCGGCGATGACGCCGCCGTAGAACAGGTGGGTGATCGAATCCATCGAAGGATGCTAGCAGCGCCGCTCGGGGCTGCGTCCCGGGCCGACACCAAGGCACGCGGCGCAGCTTCGGCCGATCCGGCCTCACACCCGGCAGATCCCTCGCTGCGCTCGGGATGACACATCCGGACATGCCTAAGCGGCGCGGAAGATCGCCTCGTCGGCCACCAGCCGCAGCCGCGGCGGCAGTTCCGCCAGCACTTCGCCGCGGTGCGACAGCAGGCGCAGCGTGCCGTCCATCTCCTCCACCAGCGCGGTCAGGCTCTCGACCCAATCGCCGTCGTTGGCGTACACCAAGCCGTCGCGCTGCGCGAGCCCGGCGCGGTGGATGTGGCCGCAGACGATGCCGTCGAGCCCGCGCCGGCGCGCGTCGTCCAGCCCGGCCTGCACGAAGCGCGCGATATAGCGCTCGGCCGCGGCGCTGCGCCGCTTGAGGAACTCCGACAGCGACCAGTAGCGCAGGCCGAAGCGGCGGCGCACGCGGTTGAGCATCTGGTTGCCGGTGAGGATGCGGTAGTACAGCCAGTCGCCGAAGCGCTCCTGCAGGCCGCCGAAGTGCGTCGCCGCGTCGTAGTCGTCGCCGTGCACGACCAGCAGCCGGCGACCGTCGGCGGTGGCGTGCACGCAGCGCCGGCGCACCCGCATCGCCGGCAGCGCGAGGCCGCAGAACCGCCGCGCCGGGCGATCGTGGTTGCCGGGGATGTAGACCAGCTCGGTGCCGGCGCGGCGCAGCGCGTGCAGCGCCTCGACCACGCGGTTGTGCGCCATGCCCCAGGATGCGCGCCGCTGCGCCATCCACCACAGGTCGACGATGTCGCCGACCAGGTACAGGCGGTCGCAGCGCAGGGCGGCGAGGAATTCGGCCAGCTCCGCCGCGTGGCAGTGGCGCGAGCCCAGGTGGACGTCGGAAACGAACACCGCGCGCCGCCGGGCCCCGGTGGCGGCGGCCGGGCTCATGCCGCCTCGCCCGCGGCCGCACGCAGGTAGCGGCGGCGCTTGTTGGGCCGGATGCGCTGCAGGTCGACCTCGATCAGGCCGTCGATCGAATCGCTGAACGCCGGGTCGACGCCGAAAGCGAGGAAGCGCGCACCGCCCGGCTCGCACAGGTCGGTGTACTGGCGGTACAGCGCCGGCACGCTGGCGCCGAGCGCGGACAGGTTGGCCTTTAGCACCTCGAAGGCGGTGTCGGCGTCCAGCCCGTCGAACGATGGCGGCGCGGCGAAATAGCGGAACGGCCGCGCCGACTCGGCCAGGGACTCGTCGCAGCCGTGGTAGCGCTGGTAGTACGCGACCAGCTGCTCGCGCGCCGGCAGCGGCAGCGCCGCGCTGATCGACACCGCGCCGAACAGGTAGCGCACGCCGGGATGCCTGCGCAGGTAGGCGCCGATGCCCTGCCACAGGTAGTCGAGGCTGCGGCTGCCCCAGTAGTCGGGCGCCACGAAGCTGCGCCCCAGTTCCATGCCTTGGGCGATGCGCGCGATGGCATCGTCGGCGTAGCGGAACAGCGAGGCGGTGTAGAGCCCGGCCAGCCCGGCGCGCGCCAGCGCCTGCGCGCCGCGCGCGACCCGGTAGGCGCCGGCGATGCGCATCGCCTCTGCGTCCCAGACCAGGATGTGCTGGTAGTGCGGGTCGTATTCGTCCAGGTCGAGGGCGCGGCTGGTGCCCTCGCCCACCTGGCGGAAGGTCAGCTCGCGCAAGCGGCCGATCTCGCGCAGCAGCAGCGAGCCGGCAGCGCATTGCGCGAGCCGGATCTGCTTGCCGTCGCCGGTGCGGCCGAGCAGCTCGGTGGCTTCGACCGCCATCCACAGCGCCTTGGGATCGACCGCGGCGGCGAGCGGCTCCGGCCCCGCCGCGGCGCCGTCGCGGCGCTTGCCCAGCGCGTACAGCGCACGCCGCACCTGGCGCAGCGTGGCCTCATCGTCGCCGCCCGCGGCCAGGTGCAGGCATTCGCCCACCCGCAGCCGCAGCGGCTTGTGCCGGCGCGCGTACATCTCGCGCGCCAGCAGCGCGGTCGAAGCCGGCTTGCACAGTGCCGACACGCCATAGAACAGCGTCGAGTTGCGCGCCTGGATGCGCACCGGCAGCACCGGCGTGCCGGTGCGGCGGGCGAAGCGCAGGAAGCCGCGCCGCCAGCGCGTGTCGCGCACGCCGCGCGGGCCCAGCCGCGAGACCTCGCCGGCGGGGAAGACGATCACGCACTCCTCGTTCCCGAGCGCGCGCTCGATCGCGCGCAGGCTCTCCGGCCCGGCCGCACCACCGAGCACGCGCAGCGGCAGCAACAGGTCGGACAGCGGCTCGACCAGCGACAGCACGTCGTTGGCGACGATGCGCACGTCGCGCCGTACGCGGCCCACGAGGTCCAGCAGCGCCAGCGCATCGAGTGCGCCGGAGGGATGGTTGGCGACGAGCAGCAGGCGCCCGTGCGCCGGGATGCGCAGGTGGCCGTCGCCGCCATCGACCTCGTAGCGCGCCTGCAGGTGGCGCAGCGCCGCGGCGACGAAGTCGAAGCCGCGCAGGTGGCCGTGTCCGGCCAGGAAGCCGTCGATGGCGTCGAAGCGCGACCAGCGCGCCACGCCCCTGAGCAGCGGCACGGCCACGCGCGCGCGCCGGCCGCGGAACCAGTCGGGATAGCGTTGCCGGAGGTTGTGTTCGAGGCTGGGCATGGCGGTCGCTGGCGGCCGGTCTGGCCGGCAGCCTGCGCCCGGGTGGCGACAGCAAGATGGCGGAATTGCGGCAGCCAGGTGACTGCGGCGCCAGGCGGCTTAACCCCCGCCCAACCCGTCCGGCGGCACAATGCACCGGCCGCCGGGCGCGTGTATCATGCGCGCCCATCTTTTCATCCGAATCAAGGGATATAAGCCGCGATGACCAGCTCCAGCTACCTGTTCACTTCCGAATCGGTCTCCGAGGGCCATCCGGACAAGGTCGCCGACCAGATCTCCGACGCCGTGCTGGACGCGATCCTCGCCCAGGACAAGCGCGCGCGCGTGGCCTGCGAGACGATGGTCAAGACCGGCGTCGCGATCGTCGCCGGCGAGATCACCACCTCCGCGTGGATCGACCTCGAGGCGCTGACCCGCAAGGTGATCCTGGACATCGGCTACGACAGCAGCGAAGTCGGCTTCGACGGCGCCACCTGCGGCGTGCTCAACCTGATCGGCAAGCAGTCGCCCGACATCAACCAGGGCGTGGACCGCAAGAAGCCCGAGGAACAGGGCGCCGGCGACCAGGGCCTGATGTTCGGCTACGCCACCAACGAGACCGACAGCTTCATGCCGGCGGCGATCCACCTCTCGCACCGCCTGGTCGAGCAGCAGGCCAAGGTGCGCAAGAAGAAGAACTCGCCGCTGTCGTGGCTGCGCCCGGACGCGAAGTCGCAGGTGACCCTGCGCTACGAGAACGGCAAGGCGACCGCGATCGACGCGGTGGTGCTGTCGACCCAGCACGACCCGGACGTGAAGCAGAAGGACCTGGTCGAGGCCGTGCGCGAGCACATCCTCAAGCCCGTGCTGCCCGCCAAGTGGCTGCACAAGGGCACCAAGTTCCACATCAACCCGACCGGCAAGTTCGTGATCGGCGGCCCGGTGGGCGACTGCGGCCTGACCGGCCGCAAGATCATCGTCGACACCTACGGCGGCTGGGCCCGCCACGGCGGCGGCGCGTTCTCCGGCAAGGATCCGTCCAAGGTCGACCGCTCGGCGGCCTATGCCGCGCGCTACGTCGCCAAGAACGTGGTCGCCGCGGGCCTGGCCGACCGCTGCGAGGTGCAGGTGAGCTACGCGATCGGCGTCGCCCACCCGACCTCGATCTCGGTCACCACCTTCGGCACCGGCAAGGTCTCCGACGACGTGATCGAGAAGCTGATCCGCAAGCACTTCGACCTGCGCCCGTACGGCATCCTGCAGATGCTCGACCTGATCCACCCGATGTACCAGCAGACCGCGTCCTACGGCCACTTCGGCCGCAAGCCGCACGAGGTCGAGTACGTCGACGGCGCCGGCAAGAAGCAGAAGGCAACGGCGTTCTCGTGGGAGAAGACCGACAAGGCCGAAGAGCTGCGCAAGGCCGCGCGCCTGAAGTAACCGCCGACGCCACGTGCGGCAATGAAAAGGGCCGCTTCATGCGGCCCTTTCCTTGCCGGTCCGGGGCGCCAGCCTCAGCTGCCCTGCACGTCCGCCCCGATCAGCTCCTGGCCGTTGCGGATGTCGCCGTCGCTGTTCCGGGAAATCATCTCCAGTCGCTGCGCGAACCCGTAGGGATCGCTGCCCAGGTTGCGGGCCAGCGCGATCGCGAAGGTCAGGTTGTCGGCCGCCGGCTGGCCGTTCTGGCCGCCCACCAGCAGGTCCAGCGGATCCATGCCGCCGGGGCTGGCCGCCGACGCCGAGCGCGTCTGCGCGAGGAAGTCGGTCATCTGCGATTCGCTGAAGGTGATGGTGGCGCTCTTGCCCGGCTGGATCGGACCGTCGGGGCCGCCGTAGAAGGCCATGTTGACCAGGCCTGCGATCTGGCCTTCCTCGCTGCCCTCGTCGTGGCCCTCGATGTTGCGCTCCCACCAGTTGTAGCTCGGGCGGTCGGTATTGACCTTGAACTGGTAGGTGCGCTCGGACACCACTTCCTTGCCGGAAGCGTCGAAGCGCTGGGTCACCTGCAGCGGCACGTTGCCCGAGTACTGCAGGTTGGTGGTGTAGGCGTAGGACCCGTCGGGATAGGTGGTCTTCACGAACGCGCCGGTGTTCTGGGGCCCGGCGAGGTCGGCCTGCACGTTGAGCGCATCGGGCCCCAGGCCCAGCTTCACCCGCGTCTGCGAGGAATAATCGACGCGCTCGATGGTGGCGACGTCGCTCACGCCCGGCGTCTGGTGCGCGACCTGGCCGGTCGCGACGAAGTGCGCATAGGCGGCCTGGCCGTCCGCGCCCGACAGGTCGAACGTCGCCGTGCGCACGGTCGACCCGCCCAGGCTGTCCTGGCGCCCCAGCATCGCCGTGGCGATGTCCGAACGCACGCCGAAGCCGTTGTAGGCCTCGACCGCCTGGTTCGGGCCCATCGTCACCCGCACGTGCTGGTCGTCGACGCGGGTGACCGAGAAGCTGGCGCCCGAGGCGTCCTTGATGTTGGTCTCGAAGCCGATGTGGCGGAACGAGCCGGCCATCGAGGTCTGGGTGTAGTCCTGCCCGTCCATGGTGACCGTCGCGCCCTTCGGGATCGTGGTCGGGTCGAAGGGGTTGATGCGCGCGGCCTCGGCCGGATCGCGGTTCTCGCCGGGCAGCGTGACCTTGTAGCGCGCGCGGAAGCCGGCGCCGACGCCGTACTCGCCCTCGACGGTGGCCTTGCCCTTGGCCTTGGACTCCGCCGAGACGCTCTCCTGCACGCTGGTCTCGACCTCGACCGAGACCTCGGTGTTGCCGTCCTTGTTCACCGCGCCCTGGGTGACCGCGGTTTCGGCGCGGACCTTGGCCTCGAGCCCTGTCTTGCGCGCGTTGGGGTCGGGGATGCCGAAGGGTGGTTCCGGCGATGCGTCGTATTCGGCGCCGGCCTGGCCGGCGACGCTGAGCTTGACCGTACCGTCGCCCGGGTTCCAGGTGATCGCACCGCCGCCCTTCTCGCCCTCGCCGCCCACCGTGTATTCGCTGTTGGACGAGGGATAGGTCGGGTTGAAGTCGCTGCTCAGCGGATCGTTGCGGGTCACGCTTTCCGCGGCGGCCGGGATGTGGAGCTCGTCGCCCGACCAGATCATCTCGCCGCTCTGCTGCGCATGGTCGAGCCGGCGCGGCGAGTGGTCCTGGAAGACCTGCGGGTTGGCGTCGCGGATCGCCTGCGGCGTCACGCCGTACGCATCGGCGATCTTCGCCAGGGTTTCCCCGGGTGCGACCTCGTGGGTTTGCGGCCTGGCGCTGGGGGTCGGTGCGACCGGGCCGCCACCGTCGATGAAGGGAAGTTGCACCATTGCGTGTCCTCGGGGGGAAGGTGAGGCCGATACGTTAGCGTCGGACCGCCCTGCCTCGACCCTGGGGAAAACCCCTGGTCTCGCGGTCCGGGCGGGTAATCGGTGGCCATTCCGCCCGGACCGCAAGTCGTGCATACGGGCCTGGTGCCCGGCCTTCCCGTCCGCCGCCGGCCACCTGAACGGGGCCACCACCCATCCTTTCATCGCGAGAAAGCGATAGAATGCCGGCCTGCCCGCCGAGGGGCGCTGCGACTGCGAGGGGCCTGCCCCGGACCAGCCAGGCTCGGCGCGGCCACCGCGACAACGGCGTCCTCCAAACCAACCGGTTCGCGAGGGCGTGTGCGTCCCGCGCCGACCGTTCCCCGAGAGAAGCGTTCCGACGACGGACGCCCTCGCGAAAAACCTGGAGCATTGCCATGAACGCTGTCGCCAAGACCTTCTCCACCGAAGGCGACTACAAGGTCGCCGACATCTCCCTGGCCGATTTCGGCCGCAAGGAGCTGGACATCGCCGAGCACGAGATGCCCGGCCTGATGTCGATCCGCCGCAAATACGCGCCGCAGGCCCCGCTAGAGGGCGTGCGCGTGACCGGCTCGCTGCACATGACCATCCAGACCGCGGTGCTGATCGAGACGCTCAAGGACATCGGCGCCGACGTGCGCTGGGCCTCGTGCAACATCTTCAGCACCCAGGACCACGCCGCCGCCGCGATCGCGAAGACCGGCACGCCGGTGTTCGCCTGGAAGGGCGAGTCGCTGGAGGAATACTGGGACTGCACGCTCGACGCGCTGAGCTTCCCCGACGGCAAGGGCGGCTTCCTGGGCCCGCAGCTGGTGGTGGACGACGGCGGCGACGTGACCCTGCTGATCCACAAGGGCTACGAGCTCGAGAACGGCAGCAAGTGGGTCGACGAAAAGGCATCCTCGCACGAGGAGCAGGTGATCAAGAACCTGCTCAAGCGCGTCGCGAAGGAGCGCCCCGGCTACTGGCACACCGTGGTCGAGGGCTGGAAGGGCGTGTCGGAGGAAACCACCACCGGCGTGCACCGCCTCTACCAGCTCGCCCAGGACGGCAAGCTGCTGGTGCCGGCGATCAACGTCAACGACTCGGTCACCAAGAGCAAGTTCGACAACCTCTACGGCTGCCGCGAGTCGCTGGCCGACGGCCTCAAGCGCGCGATGGACGTGATGCTGGCCGGCAAGGTCGCGGTGGTGTGCGGCTACGGCGACGTCGGCAAGGGCTGCGCGCACTCGCTGCGGGCCTACGGCGCGCGCGTGGTGGTCACCGAGATCGACCCGATCAACGCCCTGCAGGCGGCGATGGAGGGCTTCGAGGTCAACACCGTCGAGAGCACCCTGGGCCGCGGCGACATCTACGTCACCACCACCGGCAACAAGGACGTGCTCACGCTCGCCCACATGCAGGCGATGAAGGACCAGGCGATCGTCTGCAACATCGGCCACTTCGACAACGAGATCCAGGTCGACGCGCTCAACGCCTCGGGCGCCGTGCGCACCAACATCAAGCCGCAGGTCGACAAGTACACCTTCGGCAACGGCAACAGCATCTTCCTGCTCGCCGAAGGGCGGCTGGTGAACCTCGGCTGCGCCACCGGCCATCCGAGCTTCGTGATGTCCAACTCGTTCTCCAACCAGACGCTGGCGCAGATCGACCTGTGGGCGAACAAGGACGCGTACGAGGCCAAGGTCTACATCCTGCCCAAGAAGCTCGACGAGGAAGTCGCGCGCCTGCACCTGGACAAGATCGGCGTGAAGCTGACCACGCTCACCGGCGACCAGGCCGCCTACCTCGGCGTGCCGGTCGATGGCCCGTACAAGCCGGACCACTACCGCTACTGAGTGCATCGCGGGCGGCCTCGGCCGCCCGCTTCGCTTCGACACCCGGCAAACGGAGCCCAGGCATGGCCGTCCGCGTCCCGATCTCCTTCGAGTTCTATCCGCCCAAGACCGACGAGCAGCGCGCGCAGCTCGACCGCACCGCAGCCAAGCTCAAGTCGCATGCGCCCGAGTACGTGTCCTGCACCTTCGGCGCCGGCGGCTCCACGCTCGACTACACGCCCGAGACCATCGACCGCCTGCACGGCCACCACGGGCTCGACGCCGCGCCGCACGTGTCCTGCGTCGGCGGCACCCGCGCCGAGCTGGCGGCGCTGTTGCAGCGCTACCGCGACATGGGCTGCCGGCGCGTGGTGGCGCTGCGCGGCGACCTGCCCTCGGGCATGGGCCATCCGGGCGAGTTCCGCTACGCCAGCGACCTGGTCGCGTTCATCCGCGGCGAGCACGGCGACCATTTCCACATCGAGGTCGGCTGCTATCCCGAGACCCATCCGCAGGCCGAGCATGCGCTGGCGGACCTGAAGCACTTCAAGGCCAAGGTCGACGCCGGCGCGAACGGCGCGATCACCCAGTACTTCTACAACGCCGACGCCTACTTCCGCTTCGTTGACGACGTGCGCGCGCTCGGCGTCGACATCCCGGTGGTGCCGGGGATCATGCCGATCTCCAACTTCATGCAGCTGCGTCGCTTCTCCGAGGCCTGCGGCGCCGAGATCCCGCGCTGGATCGGCAAGCGCATGCAGGCCTTCGGCGACGACGCCGATGCGATCCGCGAGTTCGCGGCCGAACTGGTCTCGCGGATGTGCGAGCGCCTGGTCGACGGCGGCGCGCCGGCGCTG
Organism: Luteimonas sp.; assembly: GCA_035539095.1. Classification (GTDB taxonomy): domain Bacteria; phylum Pseudomonadota; class Gammaproteobacteria; order Xanthomonadales; family Xanthomonadaceae; genus Luteimonas. Next base: position 114,276 of record DATLJE010000016.1, on the reverse strand, counting down.
CACTTCTACACCCTCAACCTTTCGAAGCCGACGCTGAACCTGTTGCAGAACCTGCGCTGAATTCCACGCGGGTTAAGTTCCACGGGCCGGATCGCACGCGTTGTCGACGAGGCCGGGCGGACGATGCATGCACCCCGCATGCCGCCCCGCCATGAACAGGCTCCTGCCCTGCACCGCCGCCCTCGCGCTCCTCGGCGCGTCCGTTCCCGCCGCCACGCCGGCCCTCGCATCCAGCAGTCTCCAGCGCTGCATCGGCAGCGACGGCACCGAGGTCTACACCGACCGCGCCTGCGGCCGCCTGGGCGCGAGCGCCATCCCGCTGCCGGCCGGGCTGCTGGGCAGGATCGCGCGCGACGAAACCGCGGAACGGCGCCGCGATCCACTCGCGGGCACCGTCGACGCGTCGTTGCCGCTGGATGCCGGCATGTCGCGTGCAGCGCGGCGTTCGCCGGCGTCCGGTTGCGCGAAGAGCCCGGCGCAGCTCGCGACGGACCTGCGCGGTGCGCTCGCGCTGGGCGACGTCAATCGCGTCGCGGAGAGCTACCACTGGGCCGGCATGTCGGCCAAGGCGGGCCGGCACGTGATGGATCGCCTGCAGCGACTCGCCGCGCGCAAGGCCGTGGACAGCCGCTACTACGGCAGCAGCGGCGGAATCGGCGGGATCTCCGACAGCGCCATCTTGCTCGCGAGCGCCGGCGACGACGCGATCGGCGGCACCGGCCTGCTGCAGGTCGTGCTGGGCGACGACGGCGCGCGCTCGGTGGTCGACTTCGACGTGCACCGCTACGCCGGCTGCTACTTCGTGAGCTTCTGAGCGAGGCGCGGTCACCACGCGATCGCTGAACGCGCGCGGCGGGCCGCTGCGGTCGCGCCACTTTCCGTCGCCCGCACCCGCGGCTAGTCTTGCGCGATGCGTCTTCGCGCCTGCTGCCTCATCGCCCTCGCCTTCGCCGCGGCCCTGTCCTGCCCGGCGCGCGCCGACGCGCAGATCAGGCGCTGCACCGCGCCCGACGGCCAGGTGATCTTCACCGACCGCGCCTGCGCGGACGTCGGCGGCACCGATCGTCCCGCGCCGGCGGTGCATTCGCCGGTCTACGGCGGCAAGCCGTGGGCGCGCGGATGCCAGCGCAGCCTGCGCGACCTGGTGTTCGAGGTGACCACGTCGATCGACAGCCGCGACACCAACCGCCTGGCCGGCGTCTACGACTGGAACGGCATGTCCAACCGCAGCGGCTATGCCGTGCTCGGGCGCCTGGACGCGATCGCCAACCGCCCGCTGCTCGATGTGAGCCCAGTGCTGCCCGATCCGCAGCTGCGCATGGACGCCGAAGGCGGCGTCACCGTCAGCGGCGTCGATGCGCAGGCGTTGCCCGGCGCGACGGTGGTGCGGCGCGCGCCGGTCGCGCTGCGGCTGGAGCAGACCCTGTCCAACGGCTCCACGCCTTCGCGCACCGTGTTCGGCCTGCGCCGACGCATGGGCTGCTGGTGGATCACGCTCTAGCGAATGCGCGAGCAAGCCTGTCCGGCGCAGCGGGAATCCCGGCGAATCCACGACGTGCGTCGACTGCTTCGCCGCTGCGAAACGTCTCGCGCCGCGCGCGAAAGAATGGGTTGCCCGGGCGTTCCCGGGCGGGACACTCGCAGCGCGCAGGCCGCGGGCACGGGTGCCGCCGGCGTGAATCGGGCAGAATGTGGCTTTTCCACCGAGGGCCGCCCGCATGCAGTACCCCGAATGGATCTGGCACAACGGCGGCATCAAGCCGTGGGCCGAGGCGACCACGCACGTGATGTCGCATGCGGTGCACTACGGCTCGTCGGTGTTCGAGGGCATCCGCAGCTACGACACACCCAACGGACCTGCGATCTTCCGCCTCGGCGACCACAACCGCCGCCTGTTCGCCTCGGCGCGGATCTACGAGATGGAGATCCCGTACACGCTCGACCAGGTCAACGCCGCCTGTCGCGAGGTGCTGGCGAAGAACGGGCTGTCCAAGGCCTACCTGCGCCCGGTGGCCTGGCGCGGGCTGGGCGGATTCGGGCTGTCGGCGCAGACGCCGGTCGACGTCGCGGTGGCCGCTTGGCAAATGGGCCCGTACCTGGGCGAAGGCGTGCTCGACCAGGGCATCGACGCCTGCGTGTCGAGCTGGCAGCGGTTCGCGCCCAACACCATCCCCGCGGGCGCCAAGGCCGGCGGCAACTACCTGTCGGGGCAGCTGATCGCGCGCGAGGCGCGGCGCCTGGGCTTCGGCGAAGGCATCGCGCTCGCGTCCACCGGCCTGCTCAGCGAGGGCGCGGGCGAGAACATCTTTCTGGTGTTCGACGGCGCGCTGCACACCACGCCGGTGAGCGCGGCGCTGCTCAACGGCATCACCCGCAACAGCCTGATCACGCTCGCGCGCGACGCCGGCATCACCGTCGTCGAGCGCGACATGCCGCGCGAATACCTCTACCTGTGCGACGAGCTGTTCATGTGCGGCACCGCCGCGGAGGTCACGCCGATCCGTTCGGTCGACGGCCGCCAGGTCGGCGCCGGCAAGGCCGGCCCGGTGACGCGGCGGATGCAGGAGCTGTTCTTCGGCCTGTTCGACGGCACCACGCCCGACAAGTACGGCTGGCTCGACCCTGCGTAGGGTGGGCCGGCCCACCATCACCCATCCGCCAGGTCGCGACAGTCAACGAGCGGAACACCGGCGCCCGTCATCGCCGTGCGCGATCGATCCCGTTTCGCCGCAGCCGCCCCCAAGACCTCGCGGCTCAAGCCGCTCCCACGAGCGCACGGACGCCGGCGTGACCGGGAAACCCCGCGTGCCTACGCAGCCCGCCCTTCCGCGAACGTCAGCGTCGCCACCACGCCCTTCTCCTCGCCCGGCACAACGCGCACGTCCCAGCCGTACAGCGCGCACAGCCGGCGCACGATCGACAGGCCGATGCCGCCGCCCTGCGAATGCTCGGCGTGGGTGCCGCGGTAGCCGCGCTCGAACAGACGCGCCGCGTCCTCCGCGCTCAGGCCCGGCCCCGAATCGACGACCTCGACCGCGCCGTCGAGGATCCGCACGATCACCTCGCCCTGGGTGGTGTACTTCACCGCGTTGCCGATCAGGTTGCCGAGCGCGACGTTGACCGCCGACTCCGGCGCGTCGACCACGAGCTCGCGCTCGCCGTCCTCCATGCGCAGCTCCAGCGGCTTGGCGCCGACCTGGCTGCGGTGGGCGTCGAGCAGCTGCTCGGCGACGCGCGGGACGTTGGTGGCGCCGTGGCCGCGCTCGTTGCGCGAAAGCAGCAGCAGCGCGGTGATCAGGTCGGTGCACTGCTGCTCGGCGCGCTGGATGCGCTGCAGCCGCGCCTGCGTCTTCTCGTCCAGGTCCGGCTTGGACAGCAGCAGCTCCACCGCGCCCTTGACCACCGCCAGCGGCGTGCGCAGCTCGTGGCTGACGTCGGCGTTGAACTCGCGGTCGCGCTGCACCACCTCGGTCAGCCGCGCGGCGTAGTCGTCCAGCGCGGAGGCGAGCTGGCCGACTTCGTCGTCGGGGAAGTGCGCCGCCAGGGGCCCGGGCCGGGCGTCGTCGCCGCTGTCCTGCAGGCGCTGCGCGAGCTCCGACACCGGGCTCATCACGCGCGAGGCCGCCCACCAGCCGATCAGCAGCGACAGCAGCGTGAACACCAGCACCGAGCCGTAGATGGCGCGGTTGAACTGCTGCTCGCCGCGCGCCGTCTGCGACATGTCGTAGGCGAGGAAGAACCAGGAGTTGGGCGCCTTGCGCACCGCCAGCTTGTAGAAGAACGTGGTGCCGGCCTCGTCCGTGCCCTTCATGCCGTAGATGCCGTCGGGCAGCGCGCCCCATTCGGGGAAGTCGGTGCGCAGGCGCTGGCTGTCGGGCGCGAACACGTATGCGCGCATCTGCTGCACCGGCAGGTCCGGCGTAGTCTGGGGGTTGTTGTAGTAGCGCCGCGCGAACTCGTCGATGTTCTTGTTCATCACGTCTTCGACGAGCGCGTTCTCGACCCGGTTGCGCGTCCAGTTGGTCGCGAACGCGAACAGCGCCGTCAGCCCGAACCCGAGCAGGACGAACGACAGGATGATGCGGCTGCGCAGCCGCCGCCGGTACCGGCGCTTGCGCGCGAGCGCGCGCTCAGGAAGCGGCATCGGGCGCGGCGATGCGGTATCCGATGCCATGGCGGGTCTGGATCAGCAGCGTCGGGAACGGCTTGTCGACCACCGCGCGCAGGCCATGAATGTGCACCCGCAGCGAGTCCGAGTCCGGCAGCTCCTCGCCCCACACCCGCGTTTCCAGCTCCTGGCGGGTGACCACCGCGGGCGAGGCCTCCATCAGCGCCTGCAGGATCTTCAGCGCGGTCGGGTTGAGCTGCAGCAGCTTGCCCTCGCGGCGCACCTCGAGGGTGTCGAGGTTGTACTCCAGGTCCGCCACCTCCAGCACCCGCGTCTGCACGCCGCGGCCGCGGCGCGCCAGCGCGTTCAGGCGCACCTCGACCTCCTGCAGCGCGAACGGCTTGATCAGGTAGTCGTCGGCGCCGGAGTCGAAGCCGGCCAGCTTGTTGTCCAGCGAGTCGCGCGCGGTGAGCATGAGCACCGGGGTCTGCTTGCGCGCCTCGTTGCGCAGCTTGCGGCAGACCTCCAGGCCGTCCATGCCGGGCAGGTTGAGGTCGAGCACGATCGCGTCGAAGTCGTGCACCACCGCCAGGTGCAGGCCGGTCACGCCGTCGGCGGCGAAGTCCACGGTGTGGCCGCGGTCCTCGAGGTAGTCGCCGAGGTTGGCGGCGATGTCCTGGTTGTCTTCGATGACGAGGATGCGCATCGGTGGCTGGGTCCTTTGGGGTCCATGTCGGACCGTGGCGGCGCCGCGCGGTTCAACGGCGCCGCGCGACCCCGGGATTCTGGCACACGCGCGCCGCGGCAAGCGTGGCCGCGGGCGCGGCATAAAAAGGCCCAAGCGAGGTGGTCGCTTGGGCCGAAAAGGTACTGCCCCGATAACCGTAATCTGCCGACTGACCTGATGGAACGTCTGGAGAGAGCTGCGGATTCCGGTCCCGACGACGTTACGACCGGGGCGGTTAGGCCCCTGTTAAACAGAAAGTTGGTTTTTCGTTAAGCCCGCTTGCGGCGTCCTTTCGGCGCCGCCGGCGCGGCCACCGGGCGGGCCGTGGCGGCCACGTGCTCGATGATCCGGCCGGCGATGTCGACCCCCGTGGCCTCCTCGATGCCCTCCAGCCCGGGCGAGGAATTGACCTCCAGCACCAGCGGACCGCGGCTGGAGCGGATCAGGTCGACCCCGGCCACGCCCAGCCCGAGCACCTGCGCCGCCCGCACCGCCATGGCCTGCTCGGCGGCGGTGGCGCGGGCCGCGCTGCCGCTGCCGCCGCGGTGCAGGTTGGAGCGGAAGTCGCCCTGCGGCGCCTGCCGGCGCATCGCCGCGACCACCTTGTCGCCGACCACGAAGCAGCGCAGGTCCGCGCCCTTGGCCTCCTCGATGAACTCCTGCACCAGGAAGTGCGCGTACAGCCCGCGCAGGGTCTCGATCACGCTGCGCGAGGCCGACGGCTTCTCGGTCAGCATCACGCCGCTGCCCTGGGTGCCCTCGTTGAGCTTGATCACGTGCGGCGGCGGGCCGAGCATCGACAGCAGGTCGCCGGTGTCGTCCGGGTTGTCGCCGAACACCGTCACCGGCAGGCCGATCCCCTGCGCGGCGAGCAGCTGGTGGCAGCGCAGCTTGTCGCGCGCGCGCGCGATCGCCACCGACGGGTTGGGCGTGGAGCAGCCCATCAGCTCGAACTGGTGCAGCACCGCGTTGCCGTAGCGGGTGATCGAGGCGCCGATGCGCGGGATCACCGCGTGGTAGCCGGCGATCGACCGGCCCTTGTAGTGCATGTCGAAGCCGTCGGCGCTGATGCGCATGTAGCAGCGCAGCGGGTCGAGCACGCGCACGCTGTGGCGGCGCTCGCGCGCGGCCTCCACCAGGCGCCGGGTCGAGTACAGCTTGCTGTTGCGCGAGAGGATCGCGAGCTTCATGGAGGATTGCCGGTCAGGCGGCGCGGCGGCCGGCCGTGGATGGAGGAGCGTGCGGGATCGACCGTGAACGCGCCGGCGATGGCGGTGCGGCCCAGCAGCATCGGGAACAGCATGCCGCGGCGATCTGTCAGGTTGATTTCGATCTCGCGCTCCACCCCGGCCAGGCGCAGCCGGGTGGCGAGGAAGACGCGGCGCGTGCGGCGGCCGCCGGAATCGGCGACCTCGCGCTCGTCGAGCACCGGCGCGCACGCCTCGATCGACGCGCCGTGCGCGCGCAGCGGGGTGATCCGGAAGCCCACCCAGGGCGCGCCACCCTCGGTGTAGCGCCATTGGGCGTCGACATGCAGCGCGGAGCTGCGCGCGCCGGTGTCGACCTTGGCGCGCAGCCGCGGGATGCGCAGCGCCGGCAGCGCCACCCATTCCCGCCAGCCGAGGACGATGGGATCAGTCATGGGACGCCGGGATCGCGAGGTTGGGGGATGGGGATCGCACCGGCGGATCGCGCCGGTTGCACGCTGCCGCCGCTAGCGGCGCCGCCCGCGCCACGCATCGGCGCCCCGACCAAAAACGGCGGCCCGCCTGCAGGGCGCGCCGCCGTCGGAAGCTGGAGCGGGTGATGGGAATCGAACCCACGCTATCAGCTTGGGAAGCTGAAGTTCTACCATTGAACTACACCCGCGGGGCGGCCAGTCTATGCCCGTTGCGCGGACCGTGGCAATCCACCAGGCACCGCGCAGGAAGAAGGGCCCCGAAGGGCCCTTCCGGATGCGACGCCAGGTCGGTCAGAAGCTGCTTCCGACCGTCGCGAACACGCTGGCGTTGTTGCCGCCGCCCTGGGCGATGGTGGCGCTGGCGCCGATGTTGGCGTCCAGGCCGAACATCGTGGTGCGCGCGCCGAACACCACGGTGCTGTAGTTGCGGTCGTAGTCCAGGCCGGGCACCGCGTACTCGAGCGAGCCCGGGATCGACTGCGCGCGGGCGAAGACCTGCTTGTCGCCCTCCTCGAACTCGCGGTCGTAGGTGAGCCTGGCGTACGGCACCAGGTGGTCGTTGATCGCGTAGCTGGCCTGCCAGCCGATGCTGCCGATCAGCGAGTCGAAGCTCTGGTCGGCGTAGGCGAGCGAGGTCGACAGCGCCGGATCGCTTTCCTCGTAGCCATCGACGTCCACCTGCTGCGAGACCACGGCGACCACCGGGCCGTGCCGCAGCGCGCCGCTGCCGAAGTTCCAGCCGGCATTGACCGCGGCGGTGAGGTTGTCGCCGTCGGGCGAGCCCGAATGCACGCGCGTGGCCTGGCCAAGCCGCAGCTTGCGGTCGACGTCGAACGACAGCTGCGTCCAGCTCAGCTGGCCGTTGACCCATGCCCCGCCCTCGCCGTACCAACCGGCGAAACCGCCGACGGTGGCGTCGGACTGCTCGAACTTGCCGCCGTTGCGGCCGAAGTCGATGCGGCCGCGGCCGTAGCCGGCGAACGCGCCGAACACCAGGTTGCCTCGATTCCAGTCCACGCCGCCGGCCAGCGCGGGGATCGCGCCGTCGTAGTCGTCGCCGTCGCCGTAGCGCTGGAAGTCGCCGCGCAGGTTGGTCCACCAGCGCATGCCGTCGGCTTCCGGCGCGCCCGTCACGTGGGAAGCGACGACGTCGGCGCGTCCGCGCCCGGTGGTCGCCGCCGAACGCGGCAGCACCGCGACCTGGCGCGGGCCCTCGAGCATGTTGATCGCCAGCTGGCTGATCGCCTCGTGCGCGGCGGCGCTGGGGTGCACGCCGTCGGCGAACAAATAGCTGCTGGCCGCGTTGGGATCGACATAGGACGCCGGGTTGCAGAACAGCGAGGAGTCGCCCGCCGGCGCCGGCTGCACGCCGCATCCGGCCGAGGTGACATTGGCGAAGCCGTACAGGCCGGGATCGGCCACGACTTCCTGCAGGAAGTGGAAGGTGTCGACCGGGATCACATGCAGCCCGGCGCTGGCCAGCCCGCCGAACAGCGCGTCATTGTAGGCGGTCGCCAGCCCGGTGCCCTGGGCCATCGCGACCGGCCCGCCGGCGCGCGAGGACGGGGTCAGGCCGATGTCGGGGATGTTCGGCACCAGCACGTACTGCGCGCCGGCCGCCTGCAGCGTGCCGACGATGCCGACCTGCGCGGTGACCGCGCCGCCGATGATCGCCTGCGCCTGCGACGGGTCGGCCGCCACCGCGAACAGGTCGTTGGCGCCGCCCCACACGGTGTACAGCGCGTCCGGATCGGCCTGGCCGCCATTGGCTGCCAGGTAGTTGTTCGCCTGCGTGGCCAGCGACGGGATCGGGCCGAGTCCGCCGGTGGCGTCGATGCCGACGCGGGCGCCGCCGGCGGCGTAGTTGTCGCCCGACTGCCCGTTGCCGTTGGGCGAGGCGTCGGTGCCGTAGTAGTCGGCCAGGTGCTCCGACCACACCAGGCCGGGGTTGGTGGTGAAGCGGCCGATCAGCGCGCCCGAGGGCCCGACGACCTGGATCAGCACCGGCCGGAAGTAGCCGGCGTCGGTGAGGCTGTCGCCGAAGAACACGGTCTGGCTGTACGGGCTGCCGTCGGCGAAGGCCGGCGCGGCGGCCAGCGCGAGCGCGGCGGCGAGGGTGTGGCGGATCGGGCGCGACAGCAACGTCATGGAGGTCTCCTGTGGAGGTCGCCGCCCAGGCGTACGGGGGCGGATGGTTGCGCATGGTTCCACGAACACCCCATGGCGCTCAAGGTGCGCCGCGGCATCCGCGTCCCGGCGCGAGCCGCGTGCGGGTGCGGCGGCCGCGACGACGGGCGACAATGCGCGCATGGACATCCTGCTCAACGGCGACCCCGTGCCTCTGCCCGACCACACCACCCTGGCCGCGCTGCTGGAGGCGCGCGACCTCGCGCAGCGCCGGGTGGCGGTGGAGATCAACGGCGAGATCGTGCCGCGCAGCCGCCATGGCGAGCACGTGCTGCGCGAGGGCGACCGGGTCGAGGTGGTGCACGCGCTCGGCGGCGGCTGAAGCAATCCATGATGCAGCACCGGCGGAAGCCGCGGCCCCGATTTGCCGAGGGTCGCGGCTTCCGCCGCTCCTACACACGCCGCGCGCTTCGGCGATAATCCGGCGATGACCACCCAAGCACATCACGACGACGTCCTCGTCGTCGCCGGAAAGCCGTATCGCTCGCGCCTGCTGACCGGCACCGGCAAGTTCAGGGACCTGGACGAGACCCGCGCCGCCACCGAGGCCGCCGGCGCGCAGATCGTCACCGTCGCCATCCGCCGTACCAACATCGGGCAGGACCCGGGCCAGCCCAACCTGCTCGACGTGCTGCCGCCGGACCGGTTCACGATCCTGCCCAACACCGCCGGCTGCTACACCGCCGAGGAGGCGGTGCGCACCTGCCGGCTCGCGCGCGAGCTGCTCGACGGCCATAGGCTGGTCAAGCTCGAGGTGCTGGGCGACCAGAAGACGCTGTTCCCGGACGTGGTGCAGACGCTCGAAGCCGCCGAGCGGCTGGTCGCCGACGGCTTCGACGTGATGGTCTACACCTCCGACGACCCGATCCTGGCCAGGCGCCTGGAGGAAATCGGCTGCGTCGCGGTGATGCCGCTGGCCGCGCCGATCGGCTCGGGCCTGGGCATCCAGAACAAGTGGAACCTGCTGGAGATCGTCGAGAACGCCAAGGTGCCGGTGATCGTCGATGCCGGCGTCGGCACCGCCTCCGACGCCGCGATCGCGATGGAGCTGGGCTGCGACGGCGTGCTGATGAACACCGCGATCGCCGGCGCCAGGGACCCGGTGCTGATGGCCCGCGCGATGCGGCTGGCGGTCGAGGCCGGCCGCGCCGCCTTCCGCGCCGGCCGCATCCCGCGAAAGCGCTACGCCAGCGCCTCCTCGCCGGTGGACGGGCTGATCGGCTGACATGACCGACCCCTTCCACAGCGACGGCGCGAAGGTTCCCCCCAAGCCGTTCACCGTCGAGGAAGGGCGACGCCGGGTCCGCAGCTTCGTGCTGCGGCAGGGACGCTTCACGCCGGCGCAGCAGCGCGCGTTCGACGAGCTGTGGCCGCGCTTCGGGCTCGATTACGCCGGCACGCCGCGCGATTTCGACGCCGCGTTCGGCCGCAGCGCGCCGCGCGTGCTGGAAATCGGCTTCGGCAACGGCGAGGCGCTGCGCTTCGCGGCCGCGCGCGACCCGGCGCGCGACCACGTCGGCATCGAGGTCCATGCTCCGGGCGTGGGCCGGCTGCTCAACGCGCTGGCCGCCGACGACGCCCGCAACGTGCGCGTCTACCACCACGACGCGGTCGAGGTGCTCGAACACGAGGTCGCCGACGGCGCGCTCGACGAGATCCGCATCTACTTCCCCGACCCCTGGCACAAGAAGCGCCACAACAAGCGCCGCCTGCTGCAGCCGGCGTTCGCCGCGCTGCTGGCGCGCAAGCTCGCGCCGGGCGGGCGCCTGCATCTGGCCACCGACTGGCAGGATTACGCCGAGCACATGTGGGACGTGCTCGACGCCACCCCCGGCCTGCGCAACCGCGCCGGCCCGCGCGGCCACGTGCCGCGCCCGGACTGGCGCCCGCAGACGCACTTCGAGGCGCGCGGGCAGCGGCTGGGGCACGGGGTGTGGGATTTGCTGTATGACCGTGATGCGTAACTGGATTCCGACACCCCGATCCCGGCCGTAATGGACACCGCCCTCACCCTCACCACCGACATGGAGCTCGTGCTCGGGCTGGTCGTGCTGACGATGGTGCTGTTCCTGTTCGAGCGCGTGCGTGCGGACGTGGTGGCGCTGGTGGTGCTGGTGGTGCTGGGCCTGACCGGGCTGGTCGCGCCGGAAGACATCTTCAACGGCTTCTCGTCCAACGCGGTGATGAACGTGATCGCGACGATGATCCTGGGCATGGGCCTGGACCGCACCGGCGCGCTCAACCGGCTCGCCGGCTGGCTGCTGCGGCGCTCGCGCGGGGTGGAGCAGAAGCTGCTGCTGTATTCCTCGGCGATCGCCGGCATCAACTCCTCGATCATGCAGAACACCTCGGTGACGGCGCTGTACCTGCCGATCGCCTCGCGGCTGTCGGCGCGCACCGGCGTGAGCCTGTCGCGGCTGTTGATGCCGATCTCGGCGGCGATCATCATGGGCGGCGGGCTGACCATGGTCGGCAACTCGCCGCTGATCCTGCTCAACGACCTGCTGGTCGCGGCCAACGCCAACCTGCCCTCGGGCGTGGCCACGCTGGAGCCGCTGCGGATGTTCGCGCCGATGCCGATCGGCCTCGCGCTGCTGCTCGCCGGGCTGGCCTATTTCCACTTCTTCGGCAACAAGCAGCTGCGCGACGACACCGACAAGGGCGTGACGCCCGCGCGCACGCAAAGCTACTTCGCCAAGTCCTACGGGATCGAGGGCGAGGTGTTCGAGCTCACCGTCAGCGCCGACAGCCCGCTGGTCGGCATGTCGCTGGGCGAGGCCGAGGCGCTGCACGGCGCACCGCTGCTGCTGGCGCTCAAGACCGGCAACGAATCGCGGCTGGCGCCGCCCGGCGACGCGCGCATCTGGGTCGGCAGCGTGCTCGGCGCGATGGGGCCGCGCCAGCAGGTCGCCGATTTCTCGCAGAACCAGTTCCTGCGCATGAGCACGCGCCTGCGCGAGTTCGGCGACCTGTTCAACCCCAGCCGCGCCGGCATCTCCGAGGCGGTGGTGCCGCCGACGTCGAGCTTCATCGGCAAGACCCCGGGCGACCTGCACCTGCGCAAGAGCCACGGCATCAGCCTGCTGGCGATCAACCGCGACAAGGAAGTGCTGCGCGAGAACGTGCGCACCGTGCCGCTGCGCGCCGGCGACATGCTGGTGCTGCACAGCATCTGGCAGGACCTGGCGCAGACCGCGGCCAGCCGCGACTTCGTCGTCGTCACCGATTACCCGAAGGGCGAGCAGCGGCCGCACAAGTTCAAGGTCGCGATGGTGATCTTCGCCGTCACCATGCTGATCGCCCTGTCGTCGAGGATCCCGACCTCGATCGCGCTGATGGCGGGCGTGGCCGGCATGCTGGTCAGCGGCGTGCTGAAGATGGACGAGGCCTACGCGGCGATCAACTGGAAGACCGTGTTCCTGATGGCCTGCCTGATCCCGCTGGGCTGGGCGATGGACTCCAGCGGCGCGGCGGCATGGGTCGCCGGGCACACGATCGAGCGCCTGCCCGAGGGCCTGCCGGTGTGGCTGATCCAGCTGGCGATGGCGCTGCTGACCACGCTGTTCTCGCTGGTGATCAGCCACGTCGGCGCGACCATCGTGATGGTGCCGCTGGCGATCAACCTGGCGCTGGCGGTGGGCGGCAACCCGACCGCGTTCGCGCTGATCGTGGCGCTGTCGGCGTCGAACAACTTCATGACCGCGTCCAACCCTTCGATCTCGATGATCACCGGCCCCGCCGGCTACACCGCGCGCGACATGTGGCGCGTGGGCGGCCCGCTGTCGCTGGTCTACACGACGATCGTGGTGCTGATGGTGAACCTGCTGTTCTGAGCGCGGGTGCTGGCGAACTCGGGCTTGTCATCCCGAGCGCAGCGAGGGATCCACCCGACGCCAGGCAGGAGGAAGGATCCCTCGCTGCGCTCGGGATGACACGGGAAGGCCGCCGGCGCTTGCGCGAAAGCGTTGGAGACGGAGTCCGGCCTACGCCAGCACCACGTGGCCGTCACGCACCGCGACGGCGACCGGGCGCAGCGCGTCGCCGCGGCAGGGGCCTGCGATGCAGGTGCCGCCGGCGGTCTCGAAGGTCGCGCCGTGCACGGCGCAGACCAGGTGGCCTTCGCGGCTCTTGAGGAACTGCCCGGGCGCCCAGTCGAGCCGGCGGCCCGCGTGCGGGCAGATGTTGAGCCAGGCGCGGACCGCGTCGCCGTCGCGATGCAGGATCAGCGATTCGGGATCGCCCTCGATGGCGGCTTCGGCCTCGGCGAACGCGCCGTCCGCAAGCTGCGACAGCGGCAGCAGGCGGACGTCGCCGTCACCCGCATTTAACGAACCGCTTACATCTTCGCCCATCGTGCGTCCGATACTCCGTCACCTGTCCGTCATCGTACCGCGCAAGCCCAGCATGTCCGCACGCCTGTTCCGCCTGTTCCATACCCGCTTCCCCGCCGGATTCGCGGCCGCGTTCGCGCCGCGCAAGCCGCGGCATCCGCTCGCGCGGCTGCTGTTCGGCCTGGCGGGGCTGGCGCTGCTCGCGGTGCTGCTGGTGGTCGGCGTGTTCGTGGGCGCGGCGATGCTGGCCGGCGGGCTGCTGGCGCGGCTGCTGCGCCAGCGCGGCAAGCCGACGGCGGGCCGGCGCGTGGTGGACGCCGAATACCGCGTCGTGCCCAAGGCCGGCGAACCGCTGCTGCGCTGAGCGCCGCCGGGTCGCGATACCCGGTTCCCGCCGACACTTCCGGATCACGCCATGGCCGCCGACCCGCGCGACGTCATCCCTGCGCCTGCCTGCCCGCGCCTGCCGGTGCGCGGCGGCGGCCACTTCCCGGTGCACCGCATCTACTGCGTCGGCCGCAACTTCGCCGACCACGCGCGCGAGATGGGCGCGGCGGCGCCGGCCTCGCAGGCCGAACGCGGCCAGCCGGTGTTCTTCCTCAAGCCGGCCGACGCCGTCGCCGTCGACGGGCAGGTCGACTATCCGCCGGGCACCAACGACCTGCACCACGAGATCGAACTGGTGGTCGCGCTCGGCCGCGACGCCGCGCCCGGCGCGCTGGATCGCGACGCCGCGCAGGCGCTGGTGCTCGGCTACGGCATCGGCCTGGACCTGACCCGCCGCGACCTGCAGGCCGCGGCCAAGGCCAAGGGCCTGCCCTGGGACACCGGCAAGGCCTTCGACCAGTCGGCGCCGGCCAGCGAGCTCGTGCCGGCCGCGCAGGTCGGCGAGCTCGCCCCGCGCACCCTCTCGCTCGAGGTGAACGGCGTGCTCCGCCAGCGCTCGCGCCTGGACCAGCTCATCTGGGACGTGCCCGACATCCTCATCGAGCTCTCGCGGCTGTACGCGCTGCGCGCCGGCGACCTGGTGTTCATGGGCACGCCCGCGGGCGTGGCCGCGCTGCGGCCGGGCGACGCCTGCGTCGGCCGCCTGGACGACCTGCTCGAGCTGCGCTGCCGCATCGCGCCGCCGCGTGTAGGCTAGCCGCTCGGGATCGATGCGACGGTTCCGCCCGCGCACCCGGTGGAAATGGGCGCGCGTGGCCCGCGCCGCTGGATCCCGGAACAGCTCCAGTCATTCCACAAGCACCCAGGGAGGCAGTCCGATGGGCATGATGAGTGAGTTCAAGGAATTCGCGATGCGCGGCAGCGTCATCGACCTGGCCGTCGGCGTCGTGATCGGCGCGGCGTTCGGCAAGATCGTCACCGCGCTGGTCGACAAGGTGATCATGCCGCCCATCGGCCTGCTGGTCGGCGGCGTCGATTTCTCCAAGTGGGCGATCACGCTCAAGGAAGCCACCGTCGACGCGGCCGGGAAGGAGATCCCGGCGGTGGTGATCGGCATCGGCGAGTTCCTCAACACCGTGATCCAGTTCGTCATCCTGGCCTTCGCGATCTTCCTGATGATCAAGGCGATCAACCGCGTGAGCCGGCCCGATCCCGCGGTGCCCGCCGCGCCGCCGGAAGACGTGCTGCTGCTGCGCGAGATCCGCGACTCGCTGCGGAAGTAGTTCCTCGTTCTTCGTTCCGATCCCATGGCGCGAGGCGGGTCCTCGCGCCACGGGAGGCGTGCAGCCAGGGGCCCACGAGCGGCACGCGGACGACGGGATGCGTCGATGCGCACGCTCGGTCCGTTCCTCCGGCAAGCAGGCGGGCGGTGATCACGCGGACGGGATCGCTCCGTTCGATCACGCGGCGAGCGTCGGTATTCGATGCCCCGGTCACGACCGATCATGACTTGTGCCACGGGTCGCGAAGCCGCGGGGGTGCCACCCTCGCGGCTTCGTCTTTTCCCCGCCTGCCGATCGTCCCGCGCTGCCTGCGGCGGGCGGGGCGTGCGGCATCACAGGAGACCCGCATGCGCCTCGCCCCGCTGCTGCTTGCCATCGCCCTCGCCGCCCCGCTCGCGCAGGCCGCCCATGCGCAGACAAGGATTCCCGACGAGGCGCTCGCGCAGGCCGCGCAGGTGCGCGAGCAGGCGCTGGCGAGCGACCTGGGCTGGCAGGTCATCGAATCGCTGACCACCGAGGTCGGCCCGCGCCTGGCGGGCAGCGAGGCCGACGCGCGCGCGGTGGAATGGGCCGAGGCGAAGTTCCGCGAGCTCGGCTACGACAAGGTGTGGACCGAGCCGGTGACGTTCCCGAAGTGGGTGCGCCGGAGCGAGCACGCCGAAGTGCTCGGCGCGCACGCGCAGCCGCTGCTGCTCACCGCGCTGGGCGGCAGCCCCGGCGGCACGGTCGAGGGCGAGGTGGTGCGCTTCGCCGACCTCGATGCGCTCAAGGCCGCGCCGGACGGCTCGCTCACCGGCAAGATCGCCTTCGTCGACTACCGCATGAAGAAGCAGCGCGACGGCGGCGACTACCGCAACGGCGGCGGCATCCGCTGGGGCGGTCCGTCGGTGGCGATCCGCAAGGGCGCCAAGGCGTTCCTGATGCGCTCGGCGGGCACCGATTCCAGCCGCGCGCCGCACACCGGCAACACCGGCTTCGAGGAGGGGCTCGCGCCGATCCCGTCGGCCGCGCTGTCGATGCCGGACGCCGACCAGCTCGCGCGCCTGCTCGCGCTCGGCCCCACCCGCGTGCGCGTCGCGCTCGACTGCGGCTTCGACGGCGAATACACCTCGCACAACGTGATCGGCGAGATCACCGGCAGCGAGCGTCCCGACGAGATCGTGCTCACCGGCGGCCACCTCGATTCCTGGGACCCGGGCACCGGCGCGATCGACGACGCCGCCGGCATCGCCATCAGCATGGCCGCCGGCGCGCTGCTCAAGCCACTGCACCCGAAGCGCACGCTGCGCGTGGTCGCCTTCGCCAACGAGGAGCAGGGCCTGTTCGGCGGCCGCGCCTATCTCGCCGCGCACGAAAAGGACATCGGCAAGCACGTCATCGCCGCCGAGAGCGACTTCGGCGCCGGCCGCATCTATGGCTTCGACAGCAGCGCGCGCGAGAGCGAGAAGGCCGCGGTGGCGCAGCTGGCGCAGGCGCTGGCGCCGCTGGGCATCGAGCTGCTGCCCGGCCAGGGCGACCCGGAATCCGACATCGGGCCGATGGCATCGCGCGGCATGGCCTGGGCCTGGCTCGGCCACGACGGCACCGACTACTTCGACCTGCACCACACCGCCGAGGACACCCTCGACAAGGTCGACCCGAAGGCGCTGGCGCAGAACGTCGCCGCCTACGCGGTGTTCACCTGGCTCGCCGCGCAGGCCGACGGCGGCTTCGGCAGCGCGCCGAAGGCCGCCGACGCGAAGGACTGACGCCGCGGGGCCTTTGTGGGAGCGGCTTCAGCCGCGAGCTTTTCCGCACGGCCGCGCGGGGCCAAAGCTCGCGGCTGAAGCCGCTCCCACAGGTTCGTCCTCCTTCATCGCATCGCGGCCACGCGCGGCGCTGCGGCCGATGCGTCGCCGCGCATCCAGCCGATCCATGCGTCGCGGCCGCCGCCGCGATCGCGCATCGCCAGCCCGCGCACTACGCCGTTGCCGTCGAGCAACAGCAGCCGCTCCGCCGGCGCCCCATCGAGCGTGAAGCGCACGCGGCGGCCGGGCGCGCGCGGATCGAGGCGGTTGCCGACCGCGACCACCTGCATTCCGCTCGTATCGAGCACGCGCAGCGCGCCCGGCGCGGGCGCGCGATCCAGCCATCGCGCTTCCGGCCAGGCGAACATCGCCTTGCCGGCGTCGCGCAGACGAGGCAGTGACGCCGCGAGTTCGGACGGCACCGTTTCACCCAGCGGCAGGCCGGGCTCGACCACGCCGACCGCCGCCGCCAGCGCGGTCCGCTCGGCCACCACGCGCACGTGGCCACCGAGCCTGGCCATCCACAGTTGGCTGGGCAGCAGCGCGAGCGCGACGCACACCGTCGCCGCCAGCGCGCGCGCCGGCCGGCGCGCATGCGCGATCGAGGCGAGCAGCAGGCCGGCCCAGAACAGGCTCGACCACACCACGTAGCGCGGCGCCAGCAGCTGCTCCGGATGCGCGTCGAAGTAGCCCAGCCGCACCACCGCGATCATCGCGCCGGTCGCCGCGGCGAAGCACGCCAGCGCGATGCCGGGCAAAGCGGCGGCGGTGCGGTCGCGCCACGCACGCCACGCCAGCGCGGCGAGCCAGGCCAATCCGCCGAGCCCGATCAACGACTGCGGCCAGCGCGCCAGCAGCACCGGGCCGAACATGGCCGTGTACCCCAGCGCGACCGCCTGCGCCGGCGCGCGCGCCGCGGCCACCGGCACCTGCGCCGCCACCTGCGGATCCAGCAGCGGCCAGGCGGCGTATACGAAAGGCCCGGACAGCCAACGCAGCAGCAGCCCGGCCTGCCGCAGCGGCGCGACCGAGAACGCCGCGCCGGTGCCGCCGTCCGCCTGCAGCAGCACCAGCGTCGCCACGAGGCCGACGCCGAACGCGGCCCACTGCCGCCACGGTGCGCGCCGCAGCGCCAGCACCGCGGCGAATCCCGCGAAGCAGGCGATGCCGCTGCCGAACGAGAACGCGGCGGCCAGGCCGCAGGCCGCGGCCAGCGCGGCGTCGCGCGTGCCCGCCGCGCCTTCGCGCCCGCGCGCCAGCGCGTGCACGCCCAGCGCCAGCAGCAGCGTCACCGCGTAGGCGTGCACCGACTCGTTGCCGTGCGCCAGCGCGCGGACGTTGCCGAGCCAGCACACGCCCAGCACCACCGCCAGCAGCGCCGCGGCGCGCGTGCCCGCATCCGCCTGCGTGCGCAGGCCGCGCGCCAAGACCAGCACCGTCGCCAGCGCCAGCGCGATGCCGACCGCGACCTGCACCCACTGCCCGGCGTCGAAGGCGCGCAGCTCGAACACGCGCACGAGGTTGGGCAGCAGCTCGTGGTGACCGTTGTCGGGCGCGAGCACGTCCTGCGGGAACGGCGCCTGCAGGAAGTGGGCGAGGAAGCGCCAGGCATCCGCGTACGGCACGCGCGGCGACAGCCACCACATCGCCGCGACGCCGGCCAGCGCGTACAGCACCGCCAGCGCCAGCGCCGCGAAGACGAGCCATCGCAACCGTCCTTCCCCGTTCGCAGCCCTCACCGTGCCCGCATCCACTGCGCCAGCAGCACCGCGGTGGCGGCGGCGACGTTGAGGCTCTCGACCGCGCCGCTGCCGGGAATCGACAGGCGCAAGTCGCAGGCCGCCGCCAGCGCGGGCGCCATGCCCTCGCCCTCGGCGCCGAGCACGAACACCAGCCGCTCCGGCAGCCGCGCCGAGAACAGGTCGTGGCCGCCGCGCACCACCGTCGCGGCGAGCGCGAAGCCGGCGCCGTGCAGCTGCGCGATCGCGTTGTCCTCGCGGCCCAGGCGCACGAACGGCACGGCTTCCGCGCCGCCTTCGGCCACGCGCGCGGCGGCGCCGGACAGCGCCAGCGGCGAATGCTTCGGCAGCAGGATCGCCGACACCCCGAAGTGCGCGGCCGAGCGCAGGATCGCGCCGAGGTTGTGCGGGTTGCCGACCCCGTCCAGCCACAGCGCGCAGCGCGGCCCGGCCGGCAGGCCTTCCAGCCACCCGGCCAGCGCCTGTGGCGCCTCGCGCAGCACCTCGGCCACCACGCCCTCGTGGTGCGCGCTTGCCGCGAGCTTGTGCAGCCCCGCCTCGTCGACGACGCGGTAGCCGACCCGGTTGGCCACGCACCACTTGAGCAGCGGCTGCAGCTGCGGGATGCGCGCCTCGGACAGGTACAGCTTGCGGATCGCCTGCGGCCGCCGCGCGAACACCGCCTGCACCGCGTTGAACCCGTACAGCCGCAGCTCCTCGTCGCGATGGCGGCGCGGCGCGTCGGCGCCCGCACCCGGCGCTGGCCTGCGGTGCTGCCAGGGCGAGCGGGGCCGGTCAGGCGACATCGTCGAGGCCCTCGCGGATCAACGCGAACATGCGCAGGTCGTGCAACCGCCCGCGCTTGACGACGGCGCGGCGCAGGATGCCCTCTTCGGCGAAGCCGTTCTTCAGCAGCACCCGCGCCGATGCCGCGTTGAAGTCGAGCACCGTCGCCTGCAGCCGGTGCAGCGACAGCGCGCGCATCGCCCAGGGCGCGAACGCGCCGACCACGCGGGTCATGCGGCCCTGGTTCCAGTAGCGCCGCCCGAGCCAGTAGCCCAGCTCCGCGCCGTGGCGGCGCTCGCCCTGCCCCGGGCGCACGCCGATGCCGCCGCAGGCCTGGCCGTCGGCCTCGATCGCGAACACCGGCGCCGAGAAATCCACCACGCGCCCGGCGAGGAAGGCCTCGCCGTCGGCGCGCGTGTACGGATGCGGGAAGCGGTCGCTGGTGCCGCGCGAGACCTGCTCGTCGTCGGCGTGCAGCAGCAGCGAGTCGAGGTCGCCTGCGTGCCACGCGCGCAGGCGCATGCCGTCGCCGACCGTGATCGTCGCTGATTGCCAGCCGGTGCCTGTTTCCGCCATGCGCGCAGGATACGCGAGCGCATGCGGCACATCGATGGCGCGCGGTTGTCGTAGGTCGGGCTACCACCCCGACGCTTTGGTCGGCATGGATGCGCGGACGTCGGGGGCGTAGCCCCGACCTACGGCCGAGCGCCTGTCGGCATGGATCCGCGGGCGCCGGGGGCGTCGCCCCGACCTACGCGTGCCCGCCGACCGACGGCGTCTCGCCCTCGAGCTGCTCGAGCTTGTGCGCCACCGCCTCGGGCGAGCGCGTGTACGGCGCCAGCAGCGCGTAGAACGCCGGCACCACGAACAGCGACAGCAGGGTCGAGAACGACACGCCGAAGATCACCACGATGCCGATCGTCGCGCGGCTGGCCGAGCCGGGGCCGCCGGCGAGCACCAGTGGCACCGCGCCGACCACCGTCGCGATCGAGGTCATCAGGATCGGGCGCAGGCGCACCGACGCCGATTCGACGATCGCCTGGTGCACCACGCGGCCCTCGTCGCGCAGCTGGTTGGCGAACTCGACGATCAGGATGCCGTTTTTCGCCGCCAGCCCGACCAGCATCACGATGCCGATCTGGCTGAACAGGTTGAGCGTGCCGCCGGTCACCGCGAGGCCGATCAGTGCACCGAGCACGCCCAGCGGGACCGTCAACATGATCACCAGCGGATGGATGAAGCTTTCGAACTGCGCCGCCAGCACCAGGTAGACGATCAGCAGCGCCAGCGTGAAGGTCAGCAGCACCGCCCCGCCCGCGCGCTGGTATTCGCGCGACTCACCTTTCCAGTCGATCTGCGCGTATTCCGGCAGCTCCTCCTCGACCACCTGTTGCGCCCAGGCGATCGCCTCGCCGAGGCGGTAGCCCGGGGCGAGGCCGGCGCTGATGGTGATCGAGCGCAGGCGGTTGAAGCGGTTGAGCTGGCCGGGCTCGGCGACCTCGCGCAGCGTCACCAGGTTCGACAGCGGGATCAGCTCGCCGCTCGCCGCGCGCACCTGGATGTCGGCCAGGTCCGCCGGCGTGGCGCGCTCGCCGCGGCCGGCCTGCACCAGCACGTCGTACTCCTCGCCGTTTTCGACGAAGGTGGTCACGCGCTTGGAGCCCATCATCGTTTCCAGCGCGCTGCCGATGTCGGACACCGAGACGCCGAGATCGGCGGCGCGCGCGCGGTCGATGTCCACGCGCATCTGCGGCCGGGTTTCCTTGTAGTCCGAGTCCGGGCCGACCAGGCCCGGGTTCTGCTCCATCCGCCGCAGCAGCCTGTCGCGCCACTGCGCGATCTCGGTGTATTCCGGCCCGCCCAGCACGATCTGGAACGGCTGCCCGCGCGTGCGCACCAGCCCGCCGCCGACCTGGGTGCGCGCGGTGACGCCCGGCAGGCCGGACAGCGCCTCCTGCACCTGCGCGGCGACCTGCGGCGTGGATTCGTGGCGCTGGTTCCAGGGCTGCAGGAAGATGCTCACGCGCCCGGTGTGCATCTCCTCGCTGCTGCCGAAGCTGCCGGGCACGCGCGGGTTGGCGCGCAGGATCACCTTGTCCGGGCCGGTGAGCGGCGCCAGGATCGCCTCCACCTGCTGCATCTGCTTGACCGTGTAGTCGTAGCCCGCGCCCTCCGGACCCTCGAGCGAAACGAAGAACACGCCGCGGTCCTCCTGCGGCGCGAGCTCGGACGGGATCAGGCGGAACATCACCACCGCCGCCGCGATCGACGCCACCATCAGCCCGCCGAACAGCCACGGCCGCTCGACGCTGCGGTTGAGCAGGCGCCGGTAGCGCTCGCTGACGCGCTCGAACTGGCGGTCGATCCAGACGTTGATGCGCTTGCGCTTCTCCTTGGCGTGCGGGCGCAGCAGCTTCGAGGACATCATCGGCGTCAGCGTCAGCGCGACGAAGGCCGAGATCGCCACCGCCGCGGCCAGCGCCACCGACAGCTCGCGGAACAGCCGCCCGGTGTTGCCCTCGAGGAAGCCGACCGGCAGGAACACCGCGATCAACACCGCGGTGGTCGCGGTGACCGCGAACGCCACCTGCGCGGTGCCGCGCCGCGCGGCCACCAGCGGCGGCTCGCCCAGGTCGATGCGGCGCTGGATGTTCTCCACCACCACGATCGCGTCGTCCACCACCAGGCCGATGCACAGCACCAGCGCCAGCAAGGTCAGCAGGTTGATCGAGAAGCCGAACGCGTACAGCGCGATGAACGAGGTCACCAGGCACACCGGCACCGTCACCGCCGGGATCAGCGCGGCGCGCACGCTGCCCAGGAACAGCCAGATCACCACCAGCACCAGCGCGATCGCCTCGGCCAGCGTCTCGTACACGCGCGTGACCGCCGCGTCGATGAACGTGGTGCTGTCGTAGGCGACGAAGATGTCGGTGCCCTTGGGCAGGGTGGCCTGGATCTTCTCGGCCTCCGCGCGCGCGGCGCGCGCGACGTCCAGGCTGTTGGCGGTGGAGGTCTTGATGACGCCCAGGCCGATGTTGGGCTCGCCGTTGCTGCGGTAGTAGGCGCGGCGCTCGGCCGAGGCGAGCTCCACCCGCGCGACGTCGCCCAACCGCACCACGTAGCCGTCCTTGCCCTTGCCCAGCGGGATTTGGGCGAAGTCGGCCGGCTTCTGGTAGTTGCGCGCCACCCGCAGGGTGAAATCGCGGTCCTTCGATTCCAGCCGGCCGGCCGGCAGCTCGACGTTCTCGCGCTCGAGCGCGTCCTCGACGTCGCCGACGGTGAGCCCGCGCGCGGCGAGCTGGTCGCGGTCGAGCCAGATCCGCATCGCGTAGCGCTGCTGGCCACCGATGCGCACCTGCGCCACGCCGTCGATGGTCGACAACCGGTCGCGCACGTAACGGTCGGCGTAGTCGGACAGCTGCAGCGTGTCCATCGTGCTCGAGGACATGTTGAGCCAGATGATGACGTCGGCGTCGCTCTCGACCTTGGAGATCTCCGGCGGGCGCGCCTCGTCCGGCATGCGGTCCTGCACCCGGCTCACCGCGTCGCGCACGTCGTTGGCCGCGGCCTCGATGTCGCGCGTGGGCTTGAACTCGATGCTGATGTCGGAGCGCCCGTTGGTGCTGCGCGCCTCGATGGTCTCGATGCCCTCGATGCCCGACAGCGCATCCTCCAGCACCTGGGTGATGCGGCTCTCGATGACCGACGCCGAGGCGCCGAGGTAGGACACCTCGACCGAGACGATCGGCGGGTCGATCGCCGGCAGCTCGCGCAGGGTCAGGCGGCTGAACGACATCACGCCCAGCACGATGAGCATCAGGCTCATCACCGCGGCGAACACCGGCCGCTTGATCGAGAGGTCGGAGATCCGCATCGCTCAGCCCCGCCCGGCGGGCGCCGGCGCGCCGGCCCTGGCCACGCCGTCGGCGATCTTCGCGCCCGCGCGCAGCTTGCCGGTGCCGTCGACGACGATGCGGTCGCCGGCCGCCAGGCCCTTGTCCACCACCACGCGGCCGGAACTGCGGCTGCCAAGCTCGACGTCGGCGCGCTCGACGGTGTCGTCGGGCTTCACCCGCCACACATAGCTGTCGTTGCCGACCTGCACCACCGCGATCTCGGGCAGCACCAGCGCCTTGCGCTCGGGCATCTGCAGCTGCACCTGCAGCAGCATGCCCGGGCGCAGGCTGCGGTCGGGGTTGGCGAAGTCGCCGCGCACGGTGAGCGCGCGGGTCGCCGGGTCGACGCGCGCCTCGATGGTGCTGACCGTGCCCTCGAACGCGCGCCCCGGGTACGCGGCGCTGGTCGCGGCCACACGCTGGCCGGTGGCCAGGCTCGCCAGCCGCGCCTCGGGCACCGGGAAGTCGACGTAGACGTGCGAGATGTCGTCGAGCGTGGCCACCGCGGTGCCGGGGGTGATCAGCGCGCCGGGGCTGACCAGGCGGATGCCGAGCACGCCGGCGAACGGCGCGCGGATCACGCGGTCGGCGAGGTTGGCGCGGATCTGCGCGACCTGCGCGCGCGCGGCGTCGCGGGTGGCGAGCTGCGCGTCGAGCGCGGAGCGCGCGATCAGCTGCTGGCCCGCCAGCTCCTGCTGGCGCCGGTACAGCCGCTCGGCCTCGGCGGCGGTGGCTTCGGCGGCCGCCAGCGACGCGCGCTGCTGCTGCCCGCTCAGGGTCACCAGCGGCGCACCGGCGCGCACCTCGTCGCCGCTTTCGAAATGCACCTGCTGCACGGTCTCGCTCACCTTGGCGGTGACGGTCACCGATTCATGCGCCTTGGCGGTGCCAAGCGCGCGGATCACGTCGTTCCAGGCCTGCTCGCGCACCACCGCGGTGGTGACCGGGATCGCCGCCGCGACGTCGCGGCCTTGCGCCGCCGGATCGCCGCCGCAGGCGGCGAGCAGCAGGCACGGCAGCAGCCACGGGAAGGGCGAGGCCGCGGCGCGGCGAAGGGTGCGGGTACGGCGGGACATCGGCATCGGGCAAGTTCGGCGGGCAATCCGGTCGATTCTAGCCAGTGGCAATGACGCTTACGTATGCCATCAGGCAGACCCGCGGGACCGCGATCGCGGTCAACCATCGGCCCGCCGGCGCGTTGCGGAGCCCGGATCCGGGCGGGAGAGGCCGCGCGCATGGCCGGATCCCGGCGCTGCGGCCGTGGAGCCTGCTGCGGCGTGCGCCGGCCGATGGCCGGGCGTAACGTCGCACTTCCCCCACGCGCAGGACGTCCCCCCATGATCCACGACAGCATCCTCGGCACCATCGGCCACACCCCGGTCGTGCGCCTGCAGCGCATCGCGCCGGCCAACGTCGCGATGTACGCCAAGGTCGAATCCTTCAACCCCGGCGGGTCGGTCAAGGACCGGCTCGCGATCGCGATCATCCTCGACGCCGAGGCCAGGGGACTGCTCAAGCCCGGCGACACCGTGATCGAGGCGACCTCGGGCAACACCGGCGTGGCGCTGGCGATGGTGTGCGCGGCGCGCGGCTACAAGTTCGTGGCGATCATGACCGAGACCTTCTCGATCGAGCGCCGCAAGCTGATGCGCGCCTACGGGGCGAAGGTGATCCTCACCGCCGCCGCCGAGCGCGGCACCGGCATGGTGCGCCGGGCCGAGGAGCTGGCGAAGAAGCACGGCTGGTTCCTGGCACGCCAGTTCGAGAACCCCGCCAACCCCGCCTACCACCGCCAGACCACCGCGGCCGAGATCCTGCGCGACTTCGCCGGCCGCAGGCTCGACCACTTCGTCACCGGCTGGGGCACCGGCGGCACGCTCACCGGCGTGGCCGACGTGCTGCGCACCGCGCGCCCGGAGGTGCAGGTCACCGCCGCCGAGCCCGCGGGCGCCTCGCTGCTGCAGGGCAAGGACTGGGCGCCGCACAAGATCCAGGGCTGGACGCCCGACTTCGTTCCCGCCGTGCTCGACCGCAAGGCGCCGGCGCGGGTGCTGCCGGTCGACGAGGTGGCCGCGCGCGACACCGCGCGCCGGCTGGCGCAGGAGGAAGGCATCTTCGTCGGCATCTCCGCCGGCGGCACCGTGGCCGCCGCGCTGGAGGTGGCGAAGTCCGCGAAGGACGGCGACGTGATCCTGGCGATGCTGCCCGACACCGGCGAGCGCTACCTGTCGACGTTCCTGCTCGAGGGCGTCAACGAGGGCTCGGACGACGAGTGGCTGGCCTCGCTGGGCTGAACGCGTGCGTATCGAGGTCGCCGAGGGCGACATCACCGCGCTGGCGGTCGACGCGATCGTCAACGCGGCCAACGAATCGCTGCTCGGCGGCGGCGGCGTCGACGGCGCGATCCACCGCGCGGCCGGCCCCGGCCTGCTGGCCGAATGCCGCGCGCAGCCCGAAGTGCGCCCTGGCGTGCGCTGCCCCACCGGTCAGGCGCGGATCACCGGCGGCCACGCGCTGCCGGCGCGTTTCGTGATCCACACCGTCGGCCCGGTCTGGCACGGCGGCGACGCGGGCGAGCCGGCGCTGCTGGCGGCCTGCTACGCGAACTCGCTGCGGCTGGCGGCGGGGCACGGGCTGCGCTCGGTCGCGTTCCCGGCGATCAGCTGCGGCGTGTTCGGCTATCCGCACGCCCAGGCCGCCGCGGTCGCGGTCGCGCAGCTGCGCGACTGGCGCGACGCCGCGCCGGCCCGGGTCGTGCTGTGCTGCCACGACGCCGGCATCGCGGCGGAGTACCGGCGGCTGCTCGCGGCGTAGGCGTTGCCGCGGGCGCGGCTTCAGCCGCGATCCACTCGTGGGCACTGCGATTCGCGAGCCTTGTGGGAGCGGCTTCAGCCGCGAGCTCTTCGCCAACCGGCAGCGCACTGGAAAAGCTCGCGGCTGAAGCCGCTCCCACGAACGGCAGCGCCACAAACGCCTAGGCGTTTCCCATCCACCACCACGCGAACGCCGCGACCACCGCGACGACCACCAGCAGCAGCCAGCCGTGCCGGCCGCTGTCGCCATGCACGACGGTCGGCACCCGCGGCCGCGTGGGCATCGCGTGGTGCGCTACGGCGTTCGCGGCGGACGACCGATGCCGCCGCAGCCCGTCGACCGCGTCCTTCGCCGACTTCAGGTCGAGCGAGGGATTGGCCTCGCGCAGCTGCGCGATCGCGCCGATGAAATCGCCGCGCGCGACCGCCGCGGCCGCGGCCTCCGGGAACACGAACCCGCCCGGCGCCGGCTTCGCGGGCGCCGCCGCGGCCTGCATCGTGCCCGCCGCGCGGCCCATCGCGTGCGCGCGCACCGCGTCATGCGCTTCCTTCAGCCCCAGGCCGGTGGCCTCGCGCACGAGCTTGACCGCCAGCATGACGTCGCCGCGCGCCAGCGCGGCGGCGGCTTCGGGCGTGAGCGGGGCGTGGTTCGGCATCACCGCAGCTTACCGCGTCCGGTGGCGCCCGCCGGCACCGTGGCCGTGGCCGCCTCCGAGTGTCATCCCGAGCGCCAGCGAGGGATCTGCTCGCCGACATCGTGGGGCCTGGTCCGAGTGTCATCCCGAGCGCAGCGAGGGATCCGGCCTTCGCGCGAAGCGGATTCCTCGCTGCGCTCGGGATGACAGCATGGAAACCCGGCGATGGTGCATGGCGCACGGCGCGCGCCGGCCCGGATGTCGTGCGCATCACGCCTCCGCGCGCGCCGGGCTGGAGGCCTGGCCCACGCCGACGCAAACGAAAACGCCGGCTTGCGCCGGCGTTCCGTGGCGTGGGCGAGCCCGGCGCTCAAGCCGCCTTCGACCACCTGCCCAGCGCCGCCAGGCCGTTGTCGCGGGCGCGCTCGTGCACCGTCTGCTGGGCGCGCGCGTAGTTGTTGACCAGGTCCTGCGACCACAGCTTCAGCGCCGCAGACTGCATCGCGCGGCCGTAGGAGAAACTCAGCGGCCACGGGTTCGGGCCCAAGCGGTTCATCGCGTCCAGGTGCGCGGTGGCGTCCTCGTCGCTCTGGCCGCCGGAGAGGAACACGATGCCCGGCAGGATCGCCGGCACGGTCGACTTGAGGCACATCAGGGTGGACTCGGCGACCTCGTCGACGCTGGCCTGCTCCTCGCAGTCCTTGCCCGGCACCACCATCGACGCCTTGAGGATGGTGCCCTCGAGCGCGACGTTGTGCTGGTACAGCGCGTCGAACAGCGAGCGCAGCGTGACCTCGGTGACCTCGAAGCAGGTCTCGATGTCGTGGTCGCCGTCCATCAGCACCTCCGGCTCCACCATCGGCACCAGGCCGGCCTCCTGGCACAGCGCGGCGTAGCGCGCCAGCGCGTGGCTGTTGGCCTCGATGCAGGTGCCCGACGGGATGTCGTCGCCGATGTTGATCACCGCGCGCCACTTGGCGAAGCGCGCGCCGAGCTTGTAGTACTCCTGCAGGCGCGCGCGCAGGCCGTCGAGGCCCTCGGTCACCAGCTCGCCGGGGAAGCCGGCCAGCGGCTGCGCGCCCTTGTCGACCTTGATGCCGGGGATGATGCCGGCGTCGTTCATCACCTTGGTGAAGGGCACGCCGTCCTTCGTCGCCTGGCGGATGGTCTCGTCGTAGAGGATCGCGCCGCTGATGTGCTCGCCCAGCTTCGGCGTGGTCAGCAGCAGCTCGCGGTAGGCGCGGCGGTTCTCCTCGGTGTTGTCGATGCCCACGCCGGCGAAGCGCTTGGCGATGGTGCCGGTGGACTCGTCGATGGCGATGATGCCCTTGCCCGGCGCGACCATGGCCAGGGCGGTTTCGGCAAGCTGTTCGATGCTCATGTCGGAAAGGCTCGTGGGCGGCGGAAAGGCCGGAATTATAGCCCGTTCCGGCACCCGAGGCCCGCCGCGCGAAGCCTGCAACCGGTTCCACGGCGCGCCGCGCGCAACGCCTGCTCCGCCGTGCCGCCGATGCTGCCCACACCCTGCCGGCACGTGTCAGGAAGCTGCCTGCTCCGTCCCCGTGCGCAGGTCCACCGGTCGGCAAACGATGGTATTGCCGCGATCGAGGTGGAAATCAACCGGCACCTGCAGGAAGGCCGGATAGCGCATGAGGTTGTCCGGACCCGGCGCCCAGCGCCATTGCAATGCCGCGGAGAGCGCCGCGTCTTCCATCTGCTTGCGCATGGTGCCGATCACGCCGTTGAGCGAGGACGCCATGATCCTGAAATCGTGCGGCGAACCATCGACGTCGATGCTGAAACCCACCACGATACAGCCCTCGACGGCGGTCCTGATCGCCTCCTCCGGGTAGCGGGGCGGCGTCATCTCTTCGACCACGGTCCAGTAGGAAATCGGCTCGTCCTCCGCCTGGATCCGTAGGCGCTGGTCCTCGCGCGCCCGCGCATCGCCCACCGGGACCGCGTTGCGGCTTCCCCAATCCCACAGCGTGCCGATGTCGCAGGCGGCACGCACGCGCGGATCCTGGGCGTCGAGCCCGGTGACGACCCGGCGCTCGCCGCCATCGCTGGCAGGCAGGAAGCCCACCACGTCGACGCGATAGCCGCTGCGCGGCCGGCCGTCACCGAGGTAGCGGAACCGCCAGCGCTGCACCGCCTTGGCCGCTTCCGCCTGCCAGGCGTCCTTGGACGCGTCGTCCAGTCCGGCGGTAAAGGCGCCCTGCAGGATGCGCAGCCCGGCCGCGCTGCCATCGGACAGGACGTGGTGGCCGATCGCCATGCAGCCCGACACCGCATCTGCACTACCGGGCGGGGCCGGCAGCACTGAAGCATCCTGCACCGCCCACATCGTCCTGGAGCCGAAGTTCTCTTCGCCCTTCCAGGTCACGTTCCTTGCGTTCGCCGTGCCGATGCACATCAACACCGCGAACACCGCACACGCGGTACGCATAGCTTTCCTTCCCCTTGGTGGCTCCTGAACGCTACAGCTCCCCCAGCCCCTCCGCGCGCCCGTCCTCGCCCACCTGCAGCAGGCGCAGGGTGTTGGTGGCGCCGTGGGTTTCCATGTGCTCGCCGCTGGTGAACACCACGCGCTCGCCGGCGGACAGCAGGCCGGCCTCGACCAGCATGCGGATGCTGCCGCGCGCGGCCTCGCGCGGGGTCTGGCCGCGGCTGTCGTAGTCCATCGGGAACACGTCGCGCATCAGCGCCATCCGCCGCCGCGCGCCGGCATGGCGCGAGAAGGCGTAGATCGGCGCGTGCGCGCGGAAGCGCGAGAGGTAGCGCGCGGTGCCGCCGGACTCGGTCATCGCCACGATCGCGCGCACGCCGATGTGGTCGCTCAGGAACATCGCCGCCATCGCGATCGCCTGGTCGGCGCGCTCGAGGCCGCGCGGCGCCTTCTCGAAGTCGATGTCGTGCTCGAACTGCTTCTCGGCGCCGATGCAGATGCGCGCCATCGCCTCGACCGCCTTCACCGGGTAATTGCCCGCCGCCGACTCCTGCGACAGCATCACCGCGTCGGTGCCGTCGATCACCGCGTTGGCGACGTCGAGCACCTCGGCACGGGTCGGGATCGGGCTGTCGACCATCGACTGCAGCATCTGGGTCGCGGTGATCACCACGCGGTTCTGCGCCAGCGACTCGCGGATGATCTTCTTCTGCAGGCCCGGCAGCTCGGCATCGCCGATCTCCACGCCCAGGTCGCCGCGCGCGACCATCACCACGTCGCTGGCCTCGACGATCTCCTCGAGGTTCTCGATCGCCTCGGCGCGCTCGATCTTCGACACCAGCGCGGCGTCGCTGCCGTGCGAGCGCGCGACCCGGCGCGCCTCCTGCATGTCGGCGGCGTTGCGGCAGAACGACACCGCGATGAAGTCGACGCCGACCTGCGCGGCGATCGCGATCAGCTCGCGGTCGCGCTCGGTGAGCGCGCCGAGCGACAGGCCGCCGCCCTGCTTGTTGAGGCCCTTGCGGTTGGACAGCACGCTGTCGTTGAGCACGGTCGTGGCGATGCGCTCGCCCTCCACCGCCGTGACCTGCAGCTGCACCACGCCGTCGTCGAGCAGCAGCACGTCGCCCGGCGCGACGTCGCCGGGCAGGCCGAGGTAGCTCACGCCGACCTGGCGCTCGTCGCCGGGCGGCGCGTCGACGCGCGCGAGCAGGTCGAAACCCTGGCCGGCCTTGAGCTGCACCCGGTCGTTTGCGAATTTCTCGATCCGGATCTTGGGCCCGGGCAGGTCGGCGAGGATGCCGACCTCGACGCCGACGCGTGCGGCCGCCTCGCGCACCGCCTGCGCGCGCGCGACCTGCGCCGACGGGTCGCCATGCGAGAAGTTCAGCCGCACCACGTCCACGCCCGCGCGCAGCAGCGCGTCGAGCACGCCCGGCGCGTCGGTGGCCGGGCCGAGGGTGGCGAGGATGCGGGTGCGGCGGCGGTGCTCGGACATGCGCCTGGGCTTCCGATGGCGGGTGGTGGCCCATCCTAGCCCAGCGGCATGGCGCGGCGTCGCCGCCGCGCGATGAATTCGATTGCAGGCGCCGTACGGCTGCGTTACAGCGCCGGCGTTACAGCACCGGCGCCGCGCTGCTCATTCGCGATCGGTTTCCAAGTATGGCTTGCCGGCTTCGTAGAGCGCCAGGCGCGCCTTCATCCGCGCGATGGTCGACGCCACGCCGGCCCCGGCATCGGCGGGCGACTGCGCCGCCTCGTCCGCGAACTTCGCCAGCACCCGCCGCTGCATCCGCGCCGCGCCGGCGAAGTCGCCGGTCGCCGCGTGGCAGGCGGCCACGGTGTCGAGGTCGCCCGCTTCGATCTCGTCGACGTCGCCGATGCGCGCGCTCACCTCCAGCCCGCGCTGCGGCTGGCGGATGTCGTCGAACGGCGCGGTGCACAGCGCCCACGCCAGGTTGTTGGCGGAGTCCGGTTCGTCGAGTTCGACGCCCTGCGTCCACAGCTCCAGCGCGCGCCGGCGCGATTGCGGGGTGGCTTTCGTGTAGAACAGCCACGCGCCGTATTCCAGCAGCGCCGCCGGATCCTTCGCCGCGACCGCGCGCTCGCTCCACTGCGTGCCCTGCGCCTCGTCGACCTTGCCGAATTCGCCGCGCAGGTAGCCGCCGCCCAGCAGCGCCTCGGAGCGGTGGTCGCCGCGCTCGGCGTCCTTGCGCAGCCAGGCCTCGGCCTGCGCCGGCGACTTGTCGATGCCGACGCCCTCCAGGGCCAGGGCCGCCAGCCGGCGTCGCGCCTCGGCGATGTCGGCTTCGGCGAGGTTGCGGTACACGTCCACGCCGGTCGGGACCTTGTCCGCGCCGAGCCGGCCCTCGACCATCAGCGCGGCGAGGTCCAGCAGGGCGTCGACATCGGCGGCGGACGCGGGCGCCATCAGCCAGTTGCCGGCCTCGTCCCATGCGCCCTTGCCCGCCGCTTCGCCCGCCAGCATCCGCGCGGCGAGCGGGCGCGCGTCGTGCGCTGCGGCGCGCAGCCAGGGCAGCGCGGCGGCGCGGTCCCTGGCGATGCCGCGCCCGAAGCGCAGGCGCCAGCCGTACTGTTCCTCGCCCCAGGGGCTGCCGGCCTCGGCGGCGCGGCGCGTCCATGCGATCGCCTCGTCCTCGCGGTGGCGGACCAGGGCATCGCGCGCGAGCAGCGCGTAGCCGGCGCCGCGCAGGTTGAACGGTGGCGTCGCGAGCGCGGCGCGCTGGCCGTCGTCGAGCGTCCGCTCGTGCGAGGCCAGCCAGGAGGCGAGCGCCAGCAGCGCCTCCTGGTTGCCCGCGGCGATCGCGCGGTCGGCGCGTGCGCGCACGAACGGCGGGATCTCGCCTTCGCCCGTGGCCAGCCACGCCGCCGCCAGCGTGGCGCTGGCCGTGGCCGGCTGCCAGCGCTCGTCGGCCG
Organism: Luteimonas sp.; assembly: GCA_035539095.1. Taxonomy (GTDB): domain Bacteria; phylum Pseudomonadota; class Gammaproteobacteria; order Xanthomonadales; family Xanthomonadaceae; genus Luteimonas. Next base: position 82,527 of record DATLJE010000016.1, on the reverse strand, counting down.
CATCGAGCAGCGCCGCCGCGGCCTTCTCGTCCTTGTCGACGCCGATCCCGTTGGCGTATGCCATCGCGAGCAGCGTCATCGGCAGCGCGTGGCGCTGCTCGGCGCCGGGCAGCAGCGCGTCGACCAGGCCGTCGGCGCAGCCGGGCGAAGGCGCGAGCTGGCACAGCATCAGCCAGCCGGCGAGCGACTGGATGCCGCCCGCGTTGGCCGCCTCGCGCAGGCGCGCGACCTTCGCCGCGGGGCCTTCGGCCAGGCCCGCCTCGCGCAGCGCCTTCAGGTCGAGGCCGCGCTGCAGCCCGTTGGCCGCTTCGTTGTCGACCAGCTGGTCGGCGAGCTGCATCCGCTGCATCGGATAGCCGGAATAGGGATCCCCGTGCACCACCGCGTCGATGGTGTCGAGCGCGTCGAAGGCGAGGTGGCGCTCGCGGCCGTCCTTCGGGTCGACGACCACCTTGACGTAGGCGAAGTAGCGCGCCGGCCGCAGCGATGGGTAGTACTCGTAGGCCGTTTCCAGCCCCGCGAGCGTGAGCAGCGCGTGCGCGTCCTGCGAGTTCATCACCCGGATCGGCGGCGCGAGGTCGGACTCGGCGGAGATCGCCTGCGAGAACGCCAGCGCGGACAGCGCGTCCAGCGCCGCCGCCTCGCGCGCGGCGCCGGCCTGGTCGCCGGTGACCTGCGCGCACAGCATCGCGGCATGGCGCAGGGCGATGCCCACCGGCGCCGCCGCGACCGCGCGCGCGAGTTCGTCGCGATGCGCGGCGCAGGCCTTGGCGTCGACCGCGTGCTCGTCGTACGACAGCGGCTCGAGCAGGTCGTAGCCGGCATAGCCCTTGTCGGCGTCGGGCCGGGCGAGGAACGCCTTCCATGCCGCGGCCGCATCGAACGACGGCACCGCGGGCGCGTCCGCGGCGCGCGTGGCGACCGACGACAGCGCCAGCAGGGCGCCGCACAGCAGGCTGGTCCGGATCGCGCTCATGGCATGGCGTCCTTGCGGGAGGAAACGTCGCGCAGCAGGTCCTGCAGCCGGCGCGCGCGCGCGTCGGCGTCGGCGCTGGGCGGCATGTCGAAGCGCAGGCTCGCGCCGAAGGTGTCGCGGGCGCGCCGCAGGCGGTCGAGGTGGTTGCCGACCTCGTCGCTGCCGACGTCGCGGCGCCTGACGTCCAGGCGGTAGCTGAGCACGGCTTCGCGGTTCTCGATCCTGAGCTTGCGCGCGAAGTCGAACGACTTCGCGGCCATGCCTTCGTCCTCGGCGCCGAACCTGGGCCGCCAGTTCTCCGGCATCCGCACCCGGATTTCCTGGCTGTACAGCCCCGGACGCGCGAAATCCAGCGGCCCCTTGCGGGCGATCGTCGGCGGCAGCACCGCGACCTCGTCCAGGGTGTCGGCGCGCACGTCGAGCCGGCGGGTCGCGCCGCCGTCGCTGGTGAACGGCGCGGCCAGCACGTAGGCCTCGTCGATGCGCAGCACGTTGGCCTCGCGGTCGTCGCTGGCGACCGGTTCCGACAGCACGCGCAGCTCGCCGAAACGCTTGCGGTAGTAGTCGGCGTAGCGGCGCGAACGATCCTCGCTGCGCTCGCTGGCGATGGCGCGGCGGCGCATGTCGGCGTACGCGCCGCGATAGGTGGTCGAGACCTCGAAGCGCACCTCGCGCCCGTCGTCCGAGGGCTGGTAGCGCTCGACCGTCGCGATCGCCGCGGCCGGCTCGGCCGGCGCCGCGACCGCCACCGGCGCCGTGGTCCCGGCCAGCACCGGCAGCGCGATCCCGTACGCGCTCAGGTCGACCGCCCGCGGATCGCCGCCCTGCTGGGTCGCGGTGGCGTCCATCCACACGGTCGCGCTGCCGGGATGCGCGCGCACGATGACGTGGTCGAAGTCGTAGGCCGAGGGCACGCGCTCGCCGGCGGCGCGGCCTTCCTCCATCGAGGTCAGCGCGGGCTCGGCGGCGATGCCCATCCGCCGCAGCAGGGTGACCAGCAGGTAGGCCTTGTCCTTGCAGTCGCCGCGGCGGCGGCGCCAGGTGTCGGCCGGCGGCGCCGGCCGGTGGGTGTTCTCGCCCATCTCCACGCCGAAGTAGCGCACCTCGTCCTGCACCGCGCGCAGCGCCGCCTTCAGGCGGGCGTCGTCGCCGGGCAGCGCGCGCCAGGTGCGCAGCCGCGCCTCCAGGTCGTCCGGCAGCGCGTCCTGCACGGGCGGGTACAGCGGCAGCGCCCAGTCGACGACGTCCGCCCAGTCGCGCCGCACGCTCACCTGCGCGCGCGGGAACGGCTGGTACCAGGCCGGGTAGTTGTCCTCGTCCACCACCGGCGCCGCCGCGCGCGCGGACAGCAGCACCTCGGCGCCGTCCGCGCCATCGCGCAGCACCGGCTCCGGCGCGCCGTGCTCGCCGCGCACGTTGAAGCGCGTGCCGGCGTCGTCGAGCACGCGCAGGCCGGACTCGAGCATGGGATTGCGCCAGCCGAAATGCGCGCTGGCGACCTCCTGCCCGGCCAGGATCGGGTTGGCGCCGTCGATCGTGTAGGACACCCGCACCACGTCGCCCGCGCGCACGTCGTCGAGCACCAGCAGCGCGGTCACCTGGCCGTTGGCGGTGTCCTCCTCGAAACCGCTCTCGCGGCGCGCCAGCGAGATGCGCTCGGGGTCGAGCCGGTCCAGCCACTTGCCGTCGCGGCGCAGCTCGACGCGGTGGATCAGCAGGCGCTGGTATTCGGGGTTGAAGGTGATGCTGTACTTGCCGGCGTCGCCGAGCAGCGAGGGCGAGCGTGCCTCGAACGCGTAGTCGATGTAGGCCACGTGCGCGCCCTTGCGCCAGTCGAGCTGCTCGTCGAAGCGCCAGGTCCGCCAGGGCGATTCCGCCGCGCCGGGCGCGTCCGCCGGCCAGGCCTCCGGCAGCGGCCGCACCTGAACGAACGCCGGCGCTGGCGCCACCGAGAACTCGAAGTCGCCGCGCCTGTGGACGCCGTCCCCCGCCTGCGCCGCCCCCGCGAGCAGCAGCCCCACACAGAACCATCCGCGCATGGCGCGTTCCCCGTCCCCTGTGTCCCCGGCGGCAGGCTACTACAACCGCCCGCCGGCGGAACGCGCCCGGCCTGCGAAGAATTCCCGGGTCCAAAACGCCGCGCGGGGCCCGTCAGCCCGCGCGCGCTTCCAGCGCGGCCACCGCCGGCAGGGTCTTGCCCTCGAGGAACTCGAGGAACGCGCCGCCGCCGGTGGAGATGTAGGACACCTCGCCGGCGATGCCGTACTTGTCGACCGCGGCGAGGGTGTCGCCGCCGCCGGCGATCGAGAACGCCTGCGAGGCGGCGATCGCGCGGGCGAGCGTCTCGGTGCCCTTGCCGAAGGCGTCGAATTCGAACACCCCGACCGGGCCGTTCCAGACCACGGTGCCGGCGTCCGCGATCATCGCGGCGTAGCGTCCGGCGGTCTCCGGGCCGATGTCGAGCACCATGTCGTCCGCGCCGATCGCGTCGACCGCTTTCACCGTCGCCGGCGCGTCGGCCTTGAACTCCGGCGCGACCACCACGTCGCTGGGCACGGGGATGTCGGCGCCGCGCGCCTTGGCGTCGGCCATGATCTTCTTCGCGGTGTCGACGAGATCCGCTTCGTACAGCGACTTGCCGACGCCGAAACCTTCGGCGGCGATGAAGGTGTTGGCGATGCCGCCGCCGACGATCAGCTGGTCGACCTTGCCGACCAGCGACGACAGCAGCTCGAGCTTGGTGCTGACCTTGGAGCCGGCGACGATCGCCAGCAGCGGGCGCGCCGGGGCGTCGAGCGCCTTGGCCAGCGCGTCGAGCTCGGCCATCAGCAGCGGGCCGCCCGCGGCCTGCTTCGCGAAGCGGATGACGCCGTGGGTCGAGGCCTGCGCGCGGTGCGCGGTGCCGAAGGCATCCATCACGAACACGTCGCACAGCGCGGCGTAGCGCTTCGCCAGCGCTTCGTCGTCGGCCTTCTCGCCGGGGTTCATGCGGCAGTTCTCCAGCAGCACCAGCTGGCCGGGCGCGACGTCGACGCCGTCGAGGTAGTCGCGCACCAGCGGCACCTCGCGGCCGAGCAGCTCCGACAGCCGCGCAGCGACCGGCGCGAGCGAATCGGCCTCGCTCCACGCGCCCTCCTTCGGCCGGCCCAGGTGCGACATCACCATCACCGCGGCGCCGGCCTCGAGCGCCGCGCGCAGGGTCGGCAGCGAGGCGGTGATGCGTTGGTCGGAGGTGACCTTTCCCGGCTGTCCATCGGAATGTTCGACGGGAACGTTGAGGTCCTGCCGGATCAGCACGCGCTTGCCGCGCAGGTCGAGGTCGCTCATTCGCTGGATGGCCATGGGGTCCGGTCGGCAGGCTGCGGGAGGGCCGCCATTGTCCGGGCGCGCGCGCGCGCAGGCAAACCAGCGGAAGCGGGAATCGCCACGCCTCTCCGGAAGCGTCCACCACAAGCCCTTCTCTCGCCTGCGGGAGACGGTGGCGCGCAGCGCCGGATGAGGGGGCGAGCGCAGCGAGCTGCCCTTGATCCTCCACCATCAACGCAACAGCCGGCGCTTCGCTCGCACCCTCGTCCGCCCCCGACAAAGCACTCGGGGGCAGGCTCTTCGGCACCTTCTTCCGCGAGCGGGAGAAGGCTTCGAGGCCATGGTTGACGCAGGTCAATGCGAGTGGTTCGCATCGGGCGCAGCGTGAACGGCGATGGCCGCCTGGTATCCGCTGATCCTGCTGCTGCACCTGTCGTGCGCGATCGTGTTCGTCGGCGCGGTGGCGTTCGAGGTGCTGGTGCTGGAGACGCTGCACCGCGACTTCGAGCACGACGTCATGGCGCGGATCGAGGCGGCGGTGATGGCGCGGGTGCGGCGCTTCATGCCGTTCGTGGTGGCGCTGCTGTTCCTGAGCGGCTTCGCGCTGTTCGACATCCGCTGCGGCGGCTTCGCCTGCCTGGGCTCGCGCTTCGGCTGGCTGCTGTCGCTCAAGGTGGCGCTGGCGTTCGGCGTGCTTGCGGTGTTCGTCGCCGCGGTGCGCGCGGGCATGCGCGGGACGATGGATCCATGCCGCTTCCGGCGCACGCACCACGTGGTGCTGTGCCTGATGGCCGGCATCGTGGCGCTGGCCAAGCTGATGTTCTACTGAGCCGCGAATCGCGCGCGATGCCCGGGCAGCGACGGAGCGCCGGCTCAGTCCCCGCCCGACGGCACCGCGGCCCCGAACGGTGAGCTCGCCTGCCCGGGCTCCGGCAGGCCGAGGCCGTAGCGCAGGCTACGGCCGATGCGCCCGGCGTATTCGTGCACGAGCTCGGCGTGCTCAGGCGCGAGCATCTCGTCGGCCGTCTCGCGCCACAGCGCCAGCCACTGCACGAAGTGCGAGGTGGTGATCGGATGCGGCCGGTGCGCGGCCATCGGGTTGCCGCGGTAGGTGCCGGCGCGCAGCAGCACGGAGGTCCAGAACGAGGTGAACAGGCGCTTGTGCTCGTCCCAGTCCTCGACCGCGGCGTTGAACACCGGGCCGAGCTCGGGATGCGCCTGGATGCGGTCGTAGAAGCGGTCGACGAGGGCCGCGACCTGGTCGTGGGTCGGAAGCGAGGCGGACATGCAAGGAAAAATGCGGGCGCCTGCAACCATCTCAAGCGCCCGCGAAAGCGGAAGAGCGCCGGATTCTCCCGGATCGCCGCCGCCGCGGCCTTGATCCAGGTCAGGGCGGCGCGCGCCCGCGGGCGCGACACTGGCCAGGCCCCGCCGCCGCACCGCCTGTCGTGACCCACGTCGTCACCGAGAACTGCATCAACTGCAAGCACACCGACTGCGTGGAGGTGTGCCCGGTCGACTGCTTCCACGAGGGCCCGAACTTCCTGGTCATCGACCCGGAAAGCTGCATCGACTGCACCCTGTGCGTGGCCGAATGCCCGGTGGGCGCGATCTATCCCGAGGACGACGTGCCGGCCGGCCAGGAGCACTTCCTCGCGATCAACGCCGAGCTGGCGCCGCTGTGGCCGGTGATCGACAAGAAGAAGCCTGCGCTGCCCGACGCCGGCAAGTGGGACGGCGTGCCCGACAAGCTGGCGCTGCTGATCCGCGAGGCGATGGCCTGAGCGGCGGCGGCGCGCCCGGCGCGGCATGGCTTCCGGCACCCCGCTCGCGCGCGGACACCCGTTAAGCTCGCCCCGGGGCACACGGGGAACGCAGCCATGGCACTGCCGCGCAACGGATCCATCCACCGCCCGGCACGCGCCGAATGGGGCCTGCTGATCGCATTCGCGCTGGCGCGGCTGCTGCTGCACGTGCTCACGAACGGCCAGTACGGCTTCCACCGCGACGAGCTTGCGGTGCTCGACGACGCGCGCCACCTGGCCTGGGGCTACGTCGCCTATCCGCCGCTGACGCCGTTCCTCGCGCACGTGTCGATGGCGCTGTTCGGCGATTCGCTGGGCGCGTTCCGCTTGCCCTCGGCGCTGGCGCAGGCGCTGGCGACGCTGCTGGCCGGATTGATCGCGCGCGAACTGGGCGGCCGCCGCCTGGCCCAGGCCGTGGCGGCGATCGCGGTGGCGTGCACGCCGTTTTCGATCCTGGCCGGTTCGATGCTGCAGTACACCAGCCCCGACTACCTGTGGTGGGTGCTGGCCGCCTGGGTGCTGCTCAAGCTGGCCAACGGCGGCGACGCCAGCTGGTGGCTGGCGCTGGGCGCGGCGATCGGGCTGGGCATGATGACGCGCTACACGATGCTGTTCTGCGCGGTCGGCATCGCCATTGCCATCCTCGCCACGCCGCTGCGACGGCAGCTGGCGACGCCGTGGCCGTGGCTGGGCGTAGCGCTGTCGCTGCTGGTGTTCGCGCCGAACGCGTGGTGGCAGTGGCGGCACGATTTCGTCTACCTCGACTTCGTCGCCCACATCCATGCGCGCGACGTGCGCATCGGGCGCACGGACGGATTCTTCAGCGGGCAGCTGCTGGTGGGCGCCGGGCCGCTGCTGGTACCGCTGTGGCTGGCCGGGCTGGCATGGCTGGCGCTGGCGAACGCGGCGGTGCGCGGGCGCGCGCTGGCCTGGCTGTATGCGGTCGCGCTGGTGTCGTTCTGGCTGGCGACGGCGCGCGACTACTACCTTGCGCCGGCCTATCCGATGCTGCTCGCCGCCGGCGCGGTGGCGCTGGAACGCGGCATCGCGCGGCTGCACGGAGGCGCGGCGCTGGCCGCGCGCGGCGCGACCGCGCTGGTGCTGTTGGCGGCCTTCGCCACCACCGCGCTCATCGGCCTGCCACTGCCAGCGGTCGGCTCGGAAGGCTGGCGCATCAGCCGCCGCTTCCACGACAACTTCGCCGAGCAGGTCGGCTGGCCGGAGCTGGTGGCGCAGGTCGCGGCGGTCTACCACGCGCTGCCGGAGGCCGAGCGCGCGCGCACCGCGATCTACGCCAACAACTACGGCGAGGCGGGGGCGATCGACTACTACGGGCCGCGACACGGGCTGCCACGGGCGATCAGCGGCATCAACTCGTACTGGGCGCGCGGCTACGGCGATCCGCCGCCAACCACGGTGATCGTGCTGGGCGACGACGCCGAAGGCATCTCCGACGCGCCGGCCACCTGCACCCTGGCCGCGCGTGTGCGCATCCCGCACGGGGTGGAGAACGAGGAGAGCGGACACCCCGACATCTACGTCTGCCGCGACCTCAGGCTCGACTGGGCGAAGGCGTGGCCGGGGATGCGGAGCTTCGGATGAGGTGGTGCCCGGGGAGGGCCTGTTCCAAGACGCTTCTTTGGGCTGCCGGGATGAAACGGCTGCATCCGTCAGATGCGGGGCTGGGTATTGGTGCCTTTTTTGCGTGAGATGCGCTTTCGCACCGCAGCGTCGAAGAACGGCAAGGGCGGCGGCTTCGGCTAGTGCGCCGGGAGGACCGGGGCCCGCTCCTCCCTTCCGCGGTCCGTCCATGGCCCGAGGAAGGGCCGTGCGCCATCCATGGCGCACTTTCCGCGGGCCCCGGCCCTCCCGGCTCCGTGGTGGCTTTTCGTTGATCGGCTTCGGATGAAAGCCGTAGGTCGGGGCTACGGCCCCGACGAACGCCATCCTCAAGTTGCGCGGCGAAAAGCGGGGCCCTCACCCGGCGCTGCGCGCCATCCCTCTCCCGCTTCGCAGGAGAGGGTTGATGGCCGGCGCTTCGCATTGTCCGAAAGAAGATGACGGTTACCGATCGGAGTTGCATAGGTCGGCAGGAAGGCGGCGGCCGGGGGATCGCGTCAAGCCGGCCATGGATGGCCGGCGCCCCCGTCAGGACAGGATGAGCACGGGCGGCTTGCGCGGCACTGCCGCGCGCCCGTGCGGATGCCCGGCGCGCTGCGCCGGGCCGGGGGAGCCGCGAAGCGGCGTACCTGCCGAGGGAGGAGCGATTCACCGGACGGCGACTTCCTTCGCGCAACCAACCGAAGCCACTGCTTGAACGGCGCATAGCACAAACGACACGTCCCGTTCGGAGGAAACAAAAAAGCCCCGCAATCGCGAGGCTTTCGTGCAACCAGAACAGGCAGCGGCGGCTACTTCGCCACCACCCGCACCATCTCCAGGCACTTGTTCGAATAGCCCCACTCGTTGTCGTACCAGCTCACCAGCTTGACGAAGGTGGGGTCGAGCGCGATGCCGGCCTCGGCGTCGAAGATCGAGGTGCGCGCGTCGCCGCGGAAGTCGGTGGCCACGACCTTGTCCTCGGTGTAGCCGAGGATGCCCTTGAGCGCGCCCTCGCTCTGCGCCTTCATCTCGGCCTTGATCTCCTCGTAGGTCGCCGGCTTCTCGAGCTCCGCGGTCAGGTCGACCACCGACACGTCCGAGGTCGGCACCCGGAAGCTCATGCCGGTGAGCTTCTTGTTGAGCTCGGGGATCACCACGCCCACGGCCTTTGCGGCACCGGTGCTCGACGGGATGATGTTCTCGAGGATGCCGCGGCCGCCGCGCCAGTCCTTGTTGGACGGGCCGTCGACGGTCTTCTGGGTGGCGGTGGCAGCGTGCACCGTGGTCATCAGGCCGCGCTTGATGCCCCACTTGTCGTTGAGCACCTTGGCGATCGGCGCCAGGCAGTTGGTGGTGCACGACGCGTTGGAGATGATCGCCTCGCCCTTGTACGACTTGTCGTTGACACCGAAAACGAACATCGGCGTGTCGTCCTTGGACGGCGCCGACAGGATCACCTTCCGCGCGCCGGCGTCGATGTGCTTCTGCGCGGTGTCCTTGGTCAGGAACAGGCCAGTGGACTCGATCACCACGTCCGCGCCGACCTCGCCCCACTTCAGGTTGGCCGGGTCGCGCTCCTGGGTCAGGCGGATGCGCTTGCCGTTCACCACCAGGGTGCCGCCGTCGACCGAGACCTCGCCCTTGAAGCGGCCGTGCACGGAGTCGTACTGCAGCATGTAGGCCAGGTAGTCCGGTTCCAGCAGGTCGTTGATGGCGACGACCTCGATGTCGCCCGCGAAGTTCTGCACCGCCGAGCGCAGCACGTTGCGCCCGATGCGGCCGAAACCGTTGATGCCTACCTTGATCGCCATGTCACGCTCCTGCACGGAAATACGGAAAGTGGGAAAGCACGCTATTTTAGCCGCTTCCCCCCAGCGCTTTCAGCCCCGCGACCCCCGGACCGCCCATGAAAACGATGCCACGCCTGCTTTTCGCCGCCGCCCTGCTGCTGCTCGCGCCGGCCGCGCTGGGATGGGCGCAGCTCGGCCACCGGCTGGTCGGCGAACTGGCGCAGCGGCACCTCACGCCCGCGGCGGCTGCGGAAGTCGCCAGGCTGCTCGAAGGCGAGCCCGACCCGACCCTCGCCGGCGTCGCCGCCTGGGCCGACACGATGCGCGACGAGGACCCGGCGCGCTTCAAGGCCACCTCGAAGTGGCACTACGTGAACACCGCCCCGGGCGCCGACTGCCACTACGACGCCGCGCGCGACTGCCCCGACGGCAACTGCGTGGTCGGCGCGATCGAGAAGCAGCTGGCGATCCTCGGCGACCGCGGCCAGCCGGCCGCCGCGCGCCGCGACGCACTCAAGTTCGTGGTCCATTTCGTCGGCGACGTGCACCAGCCGCTGCACGCCACCAACCACACCGACGCCGGCGGCAACGGTTACCAAATCAGCCTGCGCACCGACCTGGCGCCGGAGGCCTACGCGCGCAAGAGCTACGTCGACGGCGTGATGGGCACCAACCTGCACTCGGTGTGGGACTACTACATCCTCGGCACCGCCGGCTTCGGCGCCAACCGCGCCGCGGTGACGCCCTACGCCGACCGCCTCGACGCCCTGCCCTGGCCACCGATGACGCAGGCCGGCCACAGCAGCCCGGAAGCCTGGGCCGGCGAATCCTGCCGCCTGGTCGACGCACGCGGGTTGTACCCGGCCGGCACGCACAAGCTCGACCAAACCTATCTCGACGAATACCGCCCGCTGGCCGAGCAGCGCGTGCGGCAGGCGGCGTACCGGCTGGCGCTGGCGCTGAACCAGGCGCTCGGCCGCTGACGCCCATCGCGTCCCGCGACCTTGTGGGAGCGGCTCGAGCCGCGAGCCTTTGCCGATCGACATGGGCGCCGTGGAAGAACTCGCGGCTCGAGCCGCTCCCACAGAATCAAGAAGGCTACGGGCGGTCCGCCGCCGGCAGTCCCAGCACCTCGCGCACGCGCGCCTCGGTGTTAGCCATGCCGCCTTTCCGGCCCGCAGCGAGCGCCTGTTCCGGCGCCATGCCGCCCTCGCGCACGGCTGCGATCGCGAGCAGGGCACCTGCGCGATTGCCTGACGCGCAGTGCACCAGCACCTGGCCGGGCGCGGTTTCGATCGCCTGCCACAGCGCATGTGCAGCCTCGGGCGTCAGGTCCCGCGGCCCGGCGACGGGGATCTGCCGGTAGTCGAGCCCGGCCGCGCGCACCTCGGCGGCCTCGTCGCGGCCGGGGCGCTCGGCGTCCGGGCGCAGGTCGACGATGGTGGTCACGCCCTGCGCGGCGATCGCGGTCCATTCGCCGGGCCCGGGCTGGCCGGCGCTGTACACGCGCGGCAGCGGCTGGCGGGCGAGGCTGGGCGGCACGGCGGGCTCCGGAGCGCCGGGCGGAGGAACGGACGGCTCGCCGGCCGAGGCCGGCAGCGCGGCGGCCGCCAGCGATGCGGCCAGCATGGCGACCGGAAGGCGCGGGAAGCGCAGGCGCGGGTTCGACTGCATGTCCGATCTCCGATGCGGCAGCCCCGACAGTCTAGCCGCCATGTCCCGGACGCAGCCCGCGACGGACCACGCCCACCCGCGTGCGCGATACTGGCGGGCAGTCCGCGGCGGAGGCCCGCCATGCGTCCCGAGATCACTGCGTTCCGCCATGCCGGCACCGGCACCTGGAGCTACCTGGTGGTCGACCCGGCCAGCGGCGAGGCAGCGCTGGTCGATCCCGTGCTCGACTACGACGCCGCGGCCGGCCGCACGTCCACGCCATCGGCGCAGGCGCTGGTCGACGCGGCGCGCGCGCGCGGCCTGGCGGTGCGCTGGCTGCTGGAAACCCACGCCCACGCCGACCACCTCTCCGCTTCGCACTGGCTCAAGTCCGCGCACTTCCCCGATGCGACGCTGGCGATCGGCGCCGGCATCCGCACCGTGCAGGAAACCTTCCGCCCGATCTTCAACCTCGGCGAGGACTTCCCCGTCGACGGCTCGCAGTTCGACCACCTGTTCGCCGACGGCGAGGGCTTCGCCGTCGGCGACATCGCCGCGCGCGTGATCGCGGTGCCGGGCCACACCAGCGACAGCGTCGCCTACCTGGTCGGCGACGCGCTGTTCACCGGCGATTCGCTGTTCATGCCCGACGGCGGCACCGCGCGCTGCGACTTCCCCGGCGGCAGCGCGCAGCGGCTGTACCGCTCGATCCGGCGGCTGTTCGACGCGCTGCCCGACGACACCCGCGTGTTCGTCTGCCACGACTATGGCCCCGGCGGCCGCGAGCCGGCCTGCGAGACCACGATCGGCGAGCAGAAGCGCGCCAACATCCACGTCCGCGACGGCATGGACGAAGACGAATACGTGCGCCTGCGCGAAGCGCGCGACGCGACCCTGCCGATGCCGGCGCTGATCATCCCCTCGGTGCAGGCCAACATCCGCGCCGGCGCGCTGCCGCAGGCGGAAGGCAACGGCATACGCTATTTCAAGGTTCCCCTCGATACCCTGTAGGCGCGCGCCCGGGCGCGATGCCTTCCCGGCGAAAGCCATCGCGCGGAAGGGGCGCTCCCGCACCAGGACCACGGCAACAGCCGCCAGGCCCCAGGACAACCGAGCACCGCCATGCCAAGACACCTGATCGCGATCGCCCTCGCCCTGCTGCTGCCCGCCTGCGCCGCGACCGGCCCGGCACGCACGCCGCCGCCGGAGGCCGGAGCATCCGCCGCCGATGCGGCGCCGATGCAGCACGACCCGCGCCTGCACGCAGCGCCGCCGCAGGCGCCGTCGCTGCCCTCGCCGGTGGTGGTGCCGCTGGACGCGGTGGCGCTGGCCGCGCTGCCGCGCGAGACGGTGGAGGCCACCGCGCACGGCCAGTCGCTGCGCTGCGAAGGCGTCGCGCTCGCCGCGCTGCTGCGGCACGCGGGCGCGCTGCCGGAGGAGCCGCTGCGCGGCGCGCAGCTGGCGCGCTACGTACTGGTCGACGCGCGCGACGGCTACCGCGCGCTGTTCGCCCTGGCCGACTTCGACCCAACGCTCGGCAACCGCGCCGCCTACCTGATCGATCGCTGCAATGGCGAGCCGCTCGGCGACGATGTGGGCCCGCTGCGCCTGATCGTCCCCGACGAGCAACGCCCGGCGCGCTGGGTGCGGCAGGTGCACGCGATCACCGTGGTGGTCGCGCCGTGAGCGCGTCCGCCGTGGCTTTGTGTAGGAGCGCACCCGGGCGCGACCGCTTTCCCCGCGAACGGCGGTCGCGCCCGGGTGCGCTCCTACAGGCCTGCATCGCGCTGTTCTTCTGCCTCGCGGTCGTCGCGCCGGCGCGGGCCGCGCAGCCGCCGCTCACGGTCTTCGCCGCCGCCAGCCTCAAGGAGTCGATGGACGAGGCCGCGTCCGCGTACCAGCAGGCCACCGGCCAGCCGGTGCGCGTGTCCTACGCGGGCAGTTCCGCGCTGGCGCGACAGATCGAGCAGGGAGCGCCGGCGGACGTGTTCGTCTCGGCCGACCTGGACTGGATGGACGCGCTCGAGTCGAAGGGCCTCGTCGACGCCCGCACACGCACGGACCTGCTCGGCAACACGCTGGTCCTGGTGGCACCGGCCGGCAGCACGGCGATGCCGCTGGTGCTGCGGCGCGGCCTCGACCTGCGCCCGCTGCTCGGCGAGCGCGGCCGCATCGCGCTGGCGCTGGTCGACAGCGTGCCGGCCGGCAAGTACGCGAAGGCCGCGTTCACTTCGCTGGGCATGTGGGACGCACTGGCACCACGCACGGCCCAGGCCGAGAACGTGCGCGCCGCGCTGCTGCTGGTGGCGCGCGGCGAGGCGCCGCTGGGCGTGGTCTACGGCAGCGACGCGAAGGCCGAGCCGCGGGTGCGGGTGCTGGCGACCTTCCCGGCAGGCTCGCATCCGCCGATCGTGTACCCGGTGGCGCGGCTGCGAGCGAGCCGGCATCCACAGGCGGCCGCGTTCGTGCGCTGGCTGCAGGGACCGGCCGCGGCGGCGATCTTCCGCGGCCACGGCTTCAGCGTGCGCTGACGACATGGTCCAGTTCACCCCCGCCGAACTCACCGCCATCGCGCTGAGCCTGAAGGTCGCCACGACCGCGGCGCTGGCGAGCCTGCCGTTCGGCATCGCGATGGGCTGGCTGCTGGCGCGCCGGCGCTTCTTCGGCAAGGCGCTGGTCGATGCGTTGGTGCACCTGCCGCTGGTGCTGCCGCCGGTGGTCGTCGGCTATGCGCTGCTGGTGCTGCTCGGCCGCAACGGCGCCGTCGGGGCATGGCTCGAACAGCACGGCCTCGGCGTCGCGTTCCGCTGGACCGGCGCGGCGCTGGCCAGCGCGGTGATGGGCTTCCCGCTGATGGTGCGCGCGATCCGGCTGTCGATCGAATCCGCCGACCGCCGCCTCGAGCAGGCCGCGGCCACGCTCGGCGCGACGCCCTGGCGGGTGTTCCGCAGCGTGACGCTGCCGCTGGCGTGGCCGGGCATCGTCGCCGGCACGGTGCTCGCGTTCGCCAAGGCGCTGGGCGAGTTCGGCGCGACGATCACGTTCGTCTCCGCCATCCCCGGCGAGACGCAGACCATCTCGTCGGCGATCTACGGCCTGCTGCAGGTGCCGGGCGGCGACGCCGGGATCTGGCGGCTGGCGCTGGTCGCGGTGGCGATCTCGCTGGTCGCGCTGCTGGCCTCCGAATGGCTGGTGCGACGCCAGCGCGGCGACGGGACGCGCTGACGTGCTCGCGCTCGACGTGCTGATCGAGCGCGGCGACTTCGCGCGCCGCGTGCGCTTCGACGACGACGCGCGGATGATCGCGCTCGCCGGCCACTCCGGCGCCGGCAAGACCTCGGTGCTGCACGCGATCGCCGGGCTGGTGGCGCCGCGCGAGGGGCGCATCGAGGTCGGCGGGCGCGTGCTGTTCGACAGCGTGCGCGGGATCGACGTGCCGGCGCACGCGCGGCACGTCGGCTACGTGTTCCAGGACGCGCGGCTGTTCCCGCACCTGGACGTGCGCGGCAACCTGCGCTACGGCCGCCGCCGCGGCGGCGCGGGCCACTTCGGCTTCGACGACGTGGTCGCGCTGCTCGGCATCGGCGCCCTGCTCGCGCGCCGCACCGCCAACCTCTCCGGCGGCGAGGCCCAGCGGGTGGCGATCGGCCGCGCGCTGCTCTCACAGCCGGCGATCCTGCTGCTCGACGAACCACTGGCGAGCCTCGACCGCGCCCGCCGCGAGGAGCTGATCCCCTACCTGCAGCGCGTGCGCGACGAGACCGCGCTGCCGATCGTCTACGTCAGCCACTCCGCCGACGAGGTGCAGCGGCTGACGCACGCGGTGCACGTGCTGGATTGACCGCGCCCGTTGGACGCGCCGGCCACGCATCGCCGCCGGCGAGGATCAACGCGTGGCCTGCGCCGGCGCACCCCCGTCCTGCTGCGACCTGCGCGCGACGCCAACGCGGCGCTTGCCGTCGCGGCTGCTGAAGGTGAAGGCGTAATTGAGCCGCACCGGCACCCGTCGCACCTCGACTTCGGGTCCGGTGCAGTCGCCGCGCGCGAGCTTGTCGAGCGCCTGCGGCGGGAAGTCGCAGATCATCGCCGGGGTGAATTCCCATCGTCGTAGCGCTTCGGCCGCGGCCTGCGCGTAGGCGCGCGCGCCCGCGTCGTCCCCGGGTGCACAACCCGCTGCGTCGTCGAATGGCGCCACGCGGGTGATGTCGCCATCCGTGGACAGCCAGAGCTCTGCGCAGACCGTGACTTCCACCGGTTCGGCGATTCCCGGTCGCATCGGTGGAAACGCCGGTTCGGGCTGCACCAGCGCGATCGGCATCACGAACAGCTGCTGCGATTCGATCTCGATGCGGTCGCCACCCTGCGGCGGCAGCATGCGGTGGTCGACGTTGGCGATGCGGGTGGCGCATCCGGCGGCGAACAGCACGAGGCCGCACGCCGCGACCGCAACGCCGCGGTCAGCGCGCCGCATGCGCCGGCCTCAGGCGGCCACAATGCAGGTTGCCACCGTGCCGGTCGCCGGTGGCCATGTCGCACACCGCAGTGGCCACGGCCGGATCGCGCTTTTCCAGGCGGATCCAGTCGTGGGCGGAATCCCCTGCGATCCCGCTTTCGCCGTCGGGCGAGCCGGAGGCATCGAAGGTGATCGGCACGCGCACGCGTCCCTCGACCGGCTTGCCGTCCTTCATGATCGGCTTGAACGTCCAGTCCCTGGCCGCGCCGATGGCCGCCTGGTCGAACACGCCGGCCGGTTGCGAGCTTTCCACCTGCACCTGCGTGGCGCGCCCGTCCACGCCGACGTCGATGACCAGCACGACCTTGCCGCTGACCTTGTCCTTCGCCGCGCCGGCGGGGTATTTCGGCGGCGGCGTGTGTTCCCGCGCATCTGCCATGGCGCCCGGCCCTGCCGGCACCGGGGGCGCAGCCATGGGTATTTCCGGCGATGGCAGCTTGCGCGAGAACTCGACCGGCACCCGGACCAGGGTCGGAACCGGCCTGCCGTCCACGCGCCTGGGCTCGAACACGCTGTCTCGGACGAACTGGTCCAGTTGCTCGCCAGCCACGGCGCCGCGAGGCGTCATGCTTTCCACATCCACAGTCCGCACCCGGCCATCCGGGCCCACGCCGACCAGCAGCACAGCCTTGCCGTTGGCCCTGAACTTGTCGCTGAACGCGCGCAAGGGCTCGGCGTAGCGATAAGCGCCACCCTCGTCCTGGATGAGCGAAGCGCGGTCCGGATTTCCATACGTTTGCAGATCGACGACTCCGTCTGCCGGCATGCGCGAGAAGGCGAGCGTCGGTGACCGGCCCTGCGCATCGGCAAGGCCGGACAGATCGACGGAAGCTGGCGCATCCGCAGGTACCTGCAAGCTTCGCTCGTACTCCACCCGGCCATCGCGCTCGATCGACCACGTCACCGCCGGACCTGATGCATCGCCTTGCGCCTTGACCCGGACGGTCCAGGGATTGGCACGATCCCGCGACACTAGCCGCAGGTCCAGGCGCGAATCGAGGATCGCGTTGATAGCACCGGATTCGCGCTGGACCATCATCGATGGGCCAAGGACTTCCAGCACGAGGCCTTTCGGCACCAGGATGCGGGCCATCGCGACGCCTCGGGCCTCGACGCTTCCGCGATAGACCGGAGCCGTCTCGCTCGCCGGTCGCAAGGCCCAGGCCGCATAGCTGCTGCCGGCGAGCACCACGGACAACGCGAGTACGCCGGTTCGACGGCGCCATGCGCCGGGCTGGGGCTTTTTCAACATGAGGATCCGCTCCTTCAACGATCGGCTGGACTGCCAATGGCAGCCGACCGGCAGTCCAGGGACGGCCAGCTGCGTGTTGAGCATCGCGTCGGCATAGGCGCGGCGCGCGTGGGGATGGCGGGCGAGCACGGTGGCGTCGCAGGCGAGCTCCTGGTCGATCCGGAAACGCGCCGCGGCCGCGTGCAGCAGCGGGTTGAACCAGTGCAGGCAGCGCAGCGCCGCCACCAGCAGGTTGGCGCGCACGTCACCGCGACGCACATGGGCGTGCTCGTGCGCGACCACGAGGCTGGCCTGGTCGGCGGGATAGCGGGCTTCGAAGTCCGCCGGCAGCACGATGCGCGGACGCCATGCGCCGATCACGGCGGGGCTTTGGCCGATGTTGGCCGCGAACGTGCCGTCGCCGCGCGGCCGCAGGTCGCCCAGCGCGGCGAGATAGTGGCGTTGCTGGGCGGCGAAGCGCAGCGCCAGCAGCACGGCGCCCAGGCACCACGCGAACGCGAGCAGCAGCGCCAAGTCGAACAGCGGCGCCGATGCGGCGGCGACCGCGCCGTCCAGCGGCACCGGCGTGCCCACCACCACCGCGGGCCGCAGCATCGGCAACCCCGGAAACGCCTGCAGCAGTGCGGTGGCCGAGCGCGGCGCCGGCAGCGTCACCGCGACCAGCGCCAGCGGCACCAGCGCCCAGGCCGCGTAGGCGATGCGTGCGCCGAACGCGCGCCGCAGCGGCAGGCGCAGCGCCAGCACCAGGAGCAGCGCCGCGCTGGTCGCGAGCGCGCCGTCGAACAACCACTGCACCAGGCCGTCAGCGCTCATCGTCGAGCTCCTTGACCAGGCGCTTGAGCTCGACGATGTCGGCCGCCGACAGCTTGCCGCGCTCGCTGAAATGCGCCACCAGCGGCGCCACCCGGCCGCCGAACAGGCGTTCGAGCAGGCCCTCGCTCTGCTCGGCCACCCACGCCTCGCGCCGCAGCACCGGCGAGTAGAGGTAGCGGCGGCCGTCGCGGGTGGCCTCGATCGCGCCCTTGTTCAACAGGCGGTTGAGCAGGGTCTTGATGGTGGGCTCCGCCCAGTCGGTGCGCTGCCGCAAGGCGGCCACCACCTCGTCGGCGCCCTGCGGATGGCGCTCCCAGAGGACGTCCATGACCTGGGCTTCGGCTTCGCTGACCTGCATGTCGATTACACCTGTAATTTTTATTGATTACAGATGTAAACAGTCGCCATGTCAAGAGCGTCGGGTGAAGCCGCGACGAACGGTCTGCCTCTGCCGTCCCTCCCCTGTCGTCCCGCCCCCCCTGTCATCCCGAGCGCAGCGAGGGATCTGCTCCACGTGCCGCGGCAGGGATCCCTCGCTGCGCTCGGGACGACAGGCTTGTGGATGATGGTTCGCGCCATTCCGGCCGCCGGCTCCGCTCCCGCTTGCCTTAACGATCCGCTCCGTATCCTGCCGCGATGACCGAATTCGCCGATTCGCTGGAGCTGGCCGTCGATCGCATGCTGGCGCGGATCCCCGGGCCGCTGCATGTGGGCGCGCCGCTGGGGATCGGCAAGCCGCACCGCCTGCTCAACGCGCTGTACGCGCGGGTCGGGCGCGACCCGGCGCGCGAACTGCATCTGTACACCGCGCTCTCGCTCGACCCGCCGAAGCCGGGCAAGGGGCTGGAAGGCCGTTTCCTCGGGCCGTTCGTCGCGCGCCACTTCGGCGAGGACTTCCCGCGCCTGGACTACGTGGCGGCGCAGAAGCGCGACGCGCTGCCGGGCAACGTCACCGTCGAGGAGTTCTACCTGCAGTCGGGCGCGCTGCTGGGCTCGTCGCAGGCGCAGCGGCACTATGCGAGCCTGGACTACACCCACGTCGCGCGCGCGCTGGCCGGGCGCGGCGTCAACTGCATCGTGCAGAAGGTGGCCGCGAACGAGGAAGGCACGCAGCTTTCGCTCTCGTCCAACACCGACCTCACCTTCGACGCGATCGACGCGATCGTCGCCGCCGGCCTGCCACGCCCGCTGCTCGTGGCCGAGGTCGACCCGCAGCTGCCGTGGCTGGGCGGCACCGCGGCGGTGGCGCTGGATTTCTTCGACCTGGTGGTCGCGCCGCCGGCGCCGTATCCGCGGCTGTTCGCGCTGCCGCGCCAGCCGGTGGGCGACGCCGACCACGCGATCGGGCTGTACGCCAGCGCGCTGATGCGCGACGGCGGCACGCTGCAGGTGGGCATTGGCGCGCTGTCGGATGCGCTGTGCCATGCGCTTGCGCTGCGGCACCTGGACAACGCCGCTTATCGGCGCGCGCTGGCCGCGCTGGACCCGGAGCTCGAAACGCATCCGGCGGTGCTCGCCAGCGGCGGGCTGGGGCCGTTCGAGGAAGGGCTCTACGGCTGCAGCGAGATGGTCAACGAGGGCTTCAGGAATCTGGTCGAGACCGGCGTGATGCGCCGGCGCGTGGTCGACAAGCTGCCGCTGATGGAGCGCATCGCCAACGGCAGCGCCAGCGAGCTCGACCGCGAGCTGGTGGAGCGCGACGGCCAGTTCCTGCACGGCGCGTTCTACCTCGGCTCGGAGGATTTCTACGAATGGCTGCGCACGCTGGACGACGCCACGCGCAGCGGCATCGGCATGAGCCGGGTCAGCGAGGTCAATCAACTGTACGGCGGCGACGAGCTGCTGGAGCGCATGCAGCGCCGGCGCGCGCGCTTCTTCAATACCTGCATGATGGCCACCGCGCTGGGCGCGGCGATCTCGGACGGGCTGGAGGACGGGCGCGTGGTCTCCGGCGTCGGTGGCCAGTACAACTTCGTGGCGATGGCGCACGCGCTGCCGGATGCGCGCTCGGTGCTGCTGCTGCGCGCGACCCGCGACGCCGGCGGCGTGCGCTCCAACATCCTGTGGCGCTATGGCCACTGCACGATCCCGCGCCACCTGCGCGACGTGCATGTGACCGAATATGGCATCGCCGACCTGCGCGGCAGGACCGACGAGGACTGCGTGCTGGCGATGGCGGGCATCGCCGACGCGCGCTTCCAGCGCGGGCTGGTCGCGGCCGCGAAGCGCGGGCGCAAGCTGCGCGCGGATTTCCATGCGCCGGCGGCGTGGTCGCGCAACACCCCGGAACGACTGCGCGCGGCGCTGGCGCCGTTCCGCACCGACGGCACGCTGCCGGACTATCCGCTGGGCAGCGACTTCACCGACGTGGAGCAGCGGCTGGTGAAGGCGCTGGGCTGGCTGAAGGCGCGCACCGGCGGCGCCGGCGGCAAGGCGCGCACGATCGTCTCCGCGCTGCTGTCATCGGGCGCGCGCGACGACGAGGCGATGGAACGGATGGGGCTGGCGGCACCGCGCGGCATGGGCGAGTGGCTGGAAGCGAGGCTGCTGCGGCTTGCGCTGGCGAAGGCGTAGGCCAGCCGCACGGAAACAGGGCACCCACGAACACGACGTCTTGTGGGAGCGGCTTCAGCCGCGAGCTCTTGCGCTGCCCTTGTGGAACGACGGAAGTCGCGATCGCGGCTACCGGACCAAGCCTGTCGCGACTTCCATCCTCCAAGGGCGAACGCCGCCATCCTGATGGGAAAACTCGCGGCTGAAGCCGCTCCCACGAGACGCGGGGCGCCGGCGCGTCCTTACCCCAGCGCGCGCGCGACCTCGACGACGTGCTCGACGGTGAAGCCGAAGTGCGGCATCAGCGCCTCGATCGGGGCGCTGGCGCCGAAGCTGTCGATGCCGACCACGGCGCCGTCCAGGCCGACGTACTTGCGCCAGAAACCGGTGACGCCCGCTTCGACCGCGACGCGCGCGCGGCAGGCCTTCGGCAGCACCGACTCGCGGTACTCCGCCGGCTGGCGATCGAACACGTCGGTGCTCGGCATCGACACCACGCGCACCTTGTCGCCCAGCCGGGCGGCGGCCTGCATCGCGAGGTCCACTTCCGAGCCGGTGGCGAGCAGGATCAGTTCCGGCGCGCCGGCGCTGTCCTTCAGCACGTAGCCGCCGCGCGCGATCGCCTGCACCTGCGCGTCGGTGCGCGGCTGGTGGGCGAGGTTCTGGCGCGAGAACACCAGGCAGCTCGGCCCGTCGCGGCGCTCGATCGCAGCGCGCCAGCACGCCGCGGATTCGACCGCGTCGCACGGGCGCCAGACGTCGTTGTTGGGGATGTAGCGCAGGCTGGCCAGGTGCTCGACCGGCTGGTGGGTCGGGCCGTCCTCGCCCAGGCCGATCGAGTCGTGGGTGTAGACGTGGATCGCGTGCGCGCCCATCAGCGCGCTCATGCGCACGGCGTTGCGCGCGTAGTCGCTGAAGACCAGGAAGGTGGCGTCGTACGGGATGAAGCCGCCGTGCAGCGCCAGGCCGTTGCTGATCGCGGTCATCGCGAACTCGCGCACGCCGTAGTAGACGTAGTTGGCGTCGGCGGCGTCGGTGGCGACGGACTTGCTCCCCTTCCAAAGCGTGAGGTTGGAATGCGCGAGATCGGCCGAGCCGCCGACCAGCTCCGGCAGCAGCGGCGCGAACGCCTCGATCGCCATCTGCGAGGCCTTGCGCGAGGCGACGACCGGGCCGTCGGCCTGCAGCTTGGCCACGTACGCGCCGGCCGCGGCGGCGAAGCCTTCCGGCAGCTCGGCGTGCGAACGGCGCACCAGCTCTTCGGCCAGTCCAGGATGGCGCGCGGCGTACTTGTCGAACATCCGGTTCCACTGTTCCTCGCGCACCAGCCCGGCGTTGCCGGCGCGCCAGCCGTCGCGGATGTGCTGCGGGATCTCGAACGGGCCGTACTCCCA
Organism: Luteimonas sp.; assembly: GCA_035539095.1. GTDB lineage: Bacteria > Pseudomonadota > Gammaproteobacteria > Xanthomonadales > Xanthomonadaceae > Luteimonas. The sequence continues at coordinate 60,870 of DATLJE010000016.1, read as the reverse complement.
GCCCAGCGCCTTGCGCGTGGCCTCGACTTCGTCCTTGCCCAGCGCGGCGCCGTGCGAGGACTCCTTGCCGGCCTTGCCGGGCGAGCCGAAGCCGATGGTGGTGCGGCAGCAGACGAGCGTGGGCTTGTCCTCGTGCGCCAACGCCTGCTCGATCGCGGCCTTGACCGCGTCGGCATCGTGGCCGTCGACGCCGCGGATCACGCGCCAGCCGTAGGCCTCGAAGCGCGCCGGGGTGTCGTCGGTGAACCAGCCGGCGGTGTCGCCGTCGATCGAGATGTGGTTGTCGTCCCAGAACGCGACCAGCTTGTGCAGGCCCCAGGTGCCGGCCAGCGAGGCGGCCTCGTGCGAGATGCCCTCCATCATGCAACCGTCGCCCATGAACACCCAGGTGCGGTGGTCGACGACGGCGAACTCGGGCCGGTTGAAGCGCTGCGCCAGCAGCTTCTCGGCCAGCGCCATGCCGACCGCGTTGGCGAAGCCCTGGCCGAGCGGGCCGGTGGTGGTCTCCACGCCCGGGGTCATGAAGTTCTCCGGGTGGCCGGGCGTCTGCGACTCGAGCTGGCGGAAGCGCTTGACCTGCTCGATCGGCAGGTCGTAGCCGGACAGGTGCAGCAGCGCGTACTGCAGCATCGAGCCGTGGCCGTTGGAGAGGATGAAGCGGTCGCGGTTGAACCACTTCGGGTTGTTGGGGTTGTGGCCCAGGTAGTCGTTCCAGAGCACCTCGGCGATGTCGGCCATGCCCATCGGCATGCCCGGGTGGCCGGAATTGGCGGCCTGGACGGCGTCGATGGCGAGGAAGCGGATGGCGTTGGCGAGGTCGCGGCGGCTGGGCGTCGTCATGGGATCCGGGTCATGGCGGGAGGCGCCCGGCGATTCGCGGGCGCCGTATTGTCCCACGGCGCCGGCGGGGGGCCAAAAGCCCCTCTCGACCACGATGAAAGCGCCCTGCAGCCGTGGGATGGCGGGGCGCCGGGTGCGGATGGCCCCCGCGTTCGGCGCAGGCCGGTTCGTCGCTCGAACGTTCGGTGGACGTGGGCGCAGGTACGGATGCCCTTGGGTGCGAATGTCCCCCGGCATCCGCCTGTCGGCGGCTGCCTCCTCCTTGATTTCGCACCCAAGGGCATCCGCACCCCGCATCCAGCTTGCGCGGTGGTTCAAAGCAAAGCCGTAGGTCGGGCTACGTCTCCGACAACCCGTCATTCCGATATCTGCTCTTTCGCCAAGACGCTTGACATCCATCCAAGGCGTCGGGCACGTAGGCCCGACCTACATCGCTGTTCTCGGCAAGCCTGCGATCAGACGCCCCGGCGCGGCCGGGAGGCCTTCGGGGCGAAATAAAGGAGGAGGCGTCGGCCAAAGGCCGGCGCCGGGGGACATTCGCCCCGAAGGCCTCCCGGTCGCGCCGGGGCCCATCAGGTCGCGGCGTGGCGTGCGATCTCGCGTGCGAGCCTCATTGTCATGACTCGGCCTCCGAGCTCCCGACCGGCCGTTGCGCGACCGACCGGATCAAGAGCCGTCGGGGATGTAACCCCGACCTACGGCGCCGGTGCCGGCTCGTCGAGCGCGGTGGTCTCCGGCTCGCCCTTGGACACCATCGCCGCGATGCCGAGGTCGCCGGTGACGTTGACCACGGTGCGCGACATGTCGAGGAAGTGGTTCACGCCCAGGATCAGGCCGATGCCCTCCGGCGGCACGCCCACCATCGCGCAGATCAGCGCGACCACCGGCAGCGAGCCCGACGGCACGCCGGCCGTGCCGATGCCACCGAGGATGCACACCAGCATCACCATGAACTGCTGCCACAGCGTCAGCTCCACCCCGAAGAACTGCGCCAGGAAGATCACCGTCACGCCCTCGAACAGCGCCGTGCCGTTCTGGTTGGCGGTCGCGCCGATGGTCAGCACGAAGCGCGACACCCGCTTCGGCAGCCCGAGCTCGTCGTCGGCCACGCGCAGCGCGGTCGGCAGCGTGGCGTTGCTCGACGCCGTGGAGAAGGCCATCAGCATCGCCTCCTGCACGCCCCTGAAGAAGCGCACCGGCGAATACCCTCCGATCAGCTTCAGCGCCAGCGAGTACGTCACCACCATGTGCAGCACCAGCGCGCCGAACACCACCGCCACGTACGCGCCCAGCCGCACCAGCAGCTCCCAGCCGAACAGCACCGCCAGGTTGAACATGAAGCAGAACACCGCGTAGGGCGCCAGCCGGATCACCAGCCCGATCAGCGTCATCGAGACCTCGAACAAGCCCTCGATGCCGCGCCTGAGCGTCTTGAGCGCCGGCGTCTGGTCGCTGAGCACCATGCCGATGCCGAACATCAGCGCGAAGAACATCAGCGCCAGGATCGAACCGTTGTCCGAAGCCGCCCCGACCACGTTGTCGGGCACGATCGACAGCAGCATCTCCAGCCCGCTGGCCTGGCCCTTGCTGTCCTGCACGATCGCCTGCGCGCGCTCGGCGCCCTCGCGCAGCAGCTGCTGCGCCAGCGCCGGATCGACGCCGCTGCCGGGGTGGAACAGGTTGACCATCACCAGTCCCAGCAGCACCGCCGCGCCCGACAGCAGCACGGTCAGCCCCAGCGTGCGCCAGCCGATGCGCCCCAGCGCGCGGATGTCGCCCATCTCCGACACGCCGACCACCAGCGCCGAGAACAGCAGCGGCACGATCAGCATGAAGATCAGGGTCAGGAACAGCGTCGCGAACGGCTGCGTGGCGTAGCGGGTGACGTCCTCCACCAGCGGCGCGCCGGCGCCGACCGTGTAGTGGACCAGCATCCCGGCCAGCAGGCCGGCGACGAAGCCGATGCCGATCTTCCAGTGGAGTGGCATGCGCGGCTTCGCGGCGCGTGGGGTGGGATCGGACATGGGCGTTCGCGGGCGGGCGGAGGACGCGGCAGCTTAACAAACCGCTTCGGGCGGCCCGCCTGGCGGCGCGGGGCCGCCATCAGCACGCAGCATGGCGCACGACCTGCGCCCCCCGCACCCACGCTCTAGCCCCCCTTCAAGGGGGCAAAGCCGCGCGCGATCAGCCGCGCGGATACAGCGGCGGCAGCGGCTCGGTGGCGACGGCTTCGCGCACCCGCCAGCGCGGGCCGTTCGCGAACGCGCTGCGCAGCGCCGCGCGCGCCGCGGCGCCGTCGCCGCCGCCCCAGCGCGCACGCTGCAATTGGGCGACGGCCTCGCGCTGCGCGGCGTCGTCGAGGCGCGCATGCACGTCGTCGAGGTCGGTGGCCGGCGGGCTGGCCAGCGCGCACAGCGCATCGGCGACGTCGCCGAGGTCGCCGGCCGCGAGCGCATGCTTCAAGCCGCCGTGGCCGGGCCTGGCCGCGTCCGTGCCGGGCTCGCGGCGCGCGACCGGCGCCGCGGGCGCGCCGCGGCGCTGCAGCGCCCATGCGAGCGTCGCCAGCCACAGCAGCGCGAACCCGGCCGTCGCCCACGCCCAGGGCCGCGCGTCGCCCTGCACGCCCGGCAGGCGTGCGCGACGACCCGCGGCGGCGGCGGCGGTCCCCGGCGACGCGGCAGGCGCGGCATTGCCCGGCTGCGCGCCCGGCGCGGCCTGCAGCCGCAGGTCCGGCAGCGACGCGGTGCGCGCCGCGCCCGCGCGTACGTCCCACCACGCGATGCGCGGGCCGGGGATGCGCAGCGCGCCCGCACGCGAAGGCACGATCGAGAAGGTGCGCGTGACCGTGATCCTCGGCCGACCGTCCTCGAAGGTCTCGTCGACCTGCGCCGGCTCGGCGAACACCTGCGCGCCGTCCACCGCCGGCAGCTCGATCGCGGGGAACTGCGCGCCGGTGGTGCCGTCGGCGCGCGCCTCGACCGTCACCGTCGCCGCCTCGCCGACGCGGGCGGACTGCGGCGTCGCCGCGTAGCGCAGGCCGAGCGCGTGCAGCGGCAGCCACGGCTGCGGCGCGTTCGCCGGCACCGGCCGCACGGTGACGAAGCGCGGCGCGCCGTTGGCGGAGAGCTCGCGCGAGCCGTCGCCGAACACGTCATCGAAGAAGCCGCCCGCGCTGCGCCCGGCGAAGCGCGCGCCGGGGATGGTGAGCGGCCCGCTGCGCTCGGGCACCAGCAGGAAGCGGCGCTCGACCACGGTGTAGCGCCGGCCCTCGACCAGCCGCGTGTATTGCAGGTCGCTGCCGACGCGCTGCAGCGACGCGCCGTCGGGCTCGGCCTGGTCGAGCTGGCCGGACACCAGCGGCGCCTGGTAGTACAGCCGCAGCGTATAGCCGACCGCCTGCTGCACGTAGGGATCCTCGTCGTCGACCTCGGCCTCGATGAAGGCGGGCGCGCCCGCGCGCGCCGGCGGCGCCGCCGCGGTGACGGTCAGCGCGATCGGCTGCGTAGTGGCCTTGCCCACCTTGAGCGCCGGCACCGTCAGCAGCCCCTCGCGCCGGGGCTGCAGCGCGACCGCGTACAGCATCCGCGCGCTGGTGCGGCCGTTGGCGATCTCGACCTGGCGGCTGCTGCTGTTGCCGCTGACGATGAAATCCTTGCGCAACGGCGACCAGTCCGGCGCGCCGGCGCCGGCGTCATGGGTCTCGACGTTGAGCGTCAGCGTCTCGCCGAGGGCGACGTGGTCGCGGTCGATCCATGCGCGCGCCTGCGCCTGCGCGGCGAACGCCGCGAAGGCCAGCAGCAGGCAGGACAGCGAGGCGAGCCAGCGTGGCATCAGGGTTCTCCGGTTTCCTGGCGGCGCTCGTACTCGAGCCGGAACTTGGCGCGCAACAGGCCGCCGGGATCGTCGGGCACGCGCTGCAGCCAGGCTTCGTTGGCGCGCTGCTTCTCGCGCTGCGCGGCGCTCAGCGGTGGCGCGGGCTTGTCGCCCTCCTGCCTGCCGTCGCCGTCGCGCCGCCCCTGCGCATCGCGTTGCAGCGCGCGCTGCATGCGCGCGCGCTGCTCGGCGTCGGCCTTGCGCTGGGCGTCGGCATCGGCGGGTTTCGACGGCGGCTGCCTCGCGTCCGGCTGCGGCCGGTCCTGGCCCTGCTGCCGCGACTGGTCGGTGGATTCGCGGCGCGCGTCCTGCGCCGAATCGCCGTCCTGCGGCTGCGGCGGCTGGCGCGAGCCCGAAGGCTGGCCGCGATCGGGCTCGTTGTCGTCTGGCTTGCCCTGGTCGGGCGTCTTCTGCTGCTGGCCGCGGGCGCCCGGCTGCTTCGAGGGCGGCGGCTTGCGCTTCATCGCCGCTTCCACCGTCTTGCGGTTGGCGATCGCGTCGGCCATGGCCGGCTGCAGGCGCAGCGCCTCGTCGTAGGCCGCGATCGCATCCTCGTAGCGGCCCGCGCGCGCCAGCGCGTTGCCGCGGTTGTAGGCGGCATCGGCGCCGGGGAGCGACTTCCACGCGCGCTCGGCGCCGGCGTAGTCGTTGCGGCGATAGGCGTCGGCGCCGCCCTGCATGCGCGCGTGCCCGACCTGGTCGGCGCGCCGCCACAGGGTGCCGTCGGCAGCCTGCGCGGCGGGCCAGGGCAGGCAGGCGCACAGCAGCACCGCGGCCAGCATGCCGCCGCGCCGGAACGCGAACAGGCTCAGCAGCATCAGCGGCAACAGCAGCCAGTAGCCGTCGTCGCGCCAGGTCGCGGCCTTGCCGCGCGCGGCGGCGGCGCGCGCGTCCGCTGTTTCGAGCAGGCCGAGCGCGGCCAGGTCGCCGTCGCCGGCGGCGAGCGCGGCGTAGCGCCCGCCGCCCGCGGAAGCCAGCGCCTGCAGCGAACCCGCATCCAGGCGCGCATGGGCGATCGCGCCCTGTCCGTCGCGGTAGGCCGAGCCGGCGGGCGTGCCCAGGCCGAACGCGGAGACGCGGTAGCCGGCGCGCCTGGCCGCCGCGGCGGCATCGCGCGCGGCGGCGTCCGCGTGGTCGGCGAGCACCAGGATGTCGCCGTCGGCGAAGCCGGCCTGCCTGAGCAGGCGCGCCGACCATTCGATGCCGCGCGCGGCGTTGCTGCCGTCCGCCGGCATCACGTCGGGCGCCAGCGAGTCGAGGAACAGCGCGACGTTGCCGGCATCGCGCGTGAGCGGGGCGACGGTGTAGGCGTCGTCGGCGAACACCACCAGCCCGACCTGGCCGCCGCCGCGCTCGCGCAGCAGCGTGGCGAGCTTGGCGCGCGCCTGCAACAGCCGCGAGGGTGGCAGGTCGGCGGCGAGCATGCTGCCCGACATCTGCAGCGCGACCACCAGCGGCGCCTCGCCCTGCAGCAGCGGCTGCTCGCCCTTGCGCCAGCTCGGCCCGGCCAGCGCCAGCACGGCGATGGCGAAGCCCAGCAGCAGCGCGCACAGCGCCGCGATGCCGCGCGCGCCTTCGCCGCGATCGAGCAGGTGCGGCAGCAGGTGCGGGTCCACCGCGGCGCGCCAGGCGCTGCCGCGCAACCGGCGCCGCCGCCATGCCCAGGCCAGCAGCGGCAGCGCGAGCAGCGCCCACAGCCAGTGCGGGCGCAGGAAATGCAGCGCGGCGATCGCCTGCGCGAGCGCGGCCGGGTTCATGCCCCCCTCCCCGTGCGCAGGCCGTTCGCGCGCGGCAGCGCCAGGCCGAGCAGCCCGCACAGCAGCGCGCCGGCCAGCGGCCACGGATAGCGCTCCAGGCGCGGCTGCACCCGCTCGCCGGGACGGCGCACGGGCTCGAGGCGGTCGATCTCGGCGTAGATGCCGGCCAGCTCGTCGGTGTCGCGCGCGCGGAACGCGCGGCCGCCGGTGGTGTCGGCGATGCGCTTGAGCGTGGCCTCGTCCATGCTGTCGTCCGCGCCCGGCATCGGCAGCCGGAAGCCGAACACCGACACGTCGCCGCCCTCGCCGCCGAACGCGATCGTGTGCACGCGCACGCCGTTGTCGCGCGCGAGCTCCGCCGCCTTGGCCGGATCGAGCAGGCCGGCGTTGCTGACGCCGTCGGTGAGCAGGATCAGCACCCGCTCGCCGGCCGGCCGCGCGCGCAGCCGCTTGACCGCCAGGCCGATCGCATCGCCGATCGCCGTCTCGCGCCCGGCCAGGCCGACCACGCTGTCGGCAAGCTGCTGGCGCACGCTCTTGAGGTCGAGCGTCAGCGGCGCCAGCGCATAGGCCTTCTGGCCGAACACCAGCAGCCCGACGCGGTCGCCGGTGCGGCGGTCGAGGAAGTCGGCGATCACCGCCTTGGCCGCGGTGAGGCGGTCGACCACCGCGTTGCCCAGCGACATGTCCTCCTCGCCCATGCTGCCGGACAGGTCGACCGCGAGCATCAGGTCGCGGCCGCTCTGCGGCGGCTGGATGGCCTCGCCCAGCTGCTGCGGGCGCGCCGCGGCGACGCACAGCAGCGCCCACGCCAGCCACAGCCACCACGATGCATGCCCACCGCGCGCGAACCCGCCGCCACCGGCGACCGCATCCAGGCGCGCGCCGTACGGCACCTTGAGCGCGGCCGAGGCGCTGCGCGCCGCCGGCAGCAGGCGCCGGGCCAGCCACGGCAGCGGCAGGGCCAGCAGCAGCCACGGCCAGGCGAAGCCCGCGAAGCCCGCGTGCAGCGTTGACAGCCACGCGTTCATCGGCGCGCCGCCATCAGCTGCAGGTAGCGCGCGCGCGCCAGCGGCAGCAACGCCGCGGCGTCGGCTTCGCCGAGCTCGCGGCGGAAGCCGCCGTCGAGCAGCACCCGTCCCGGGCCCTGCGAGAACGCACGCTCGCGCTGCGCCGTTGCGCCTGGCGCACCGCCGTCGAGGAAGGCCAGCCAGTCCTCGTCCTGCAGGCGATCGGCGCGCGGATCGACGCGGCGCGCCGCGCGCCGCAGCAGTTCCGACATCGCCGCCACGCGCGCCACCGGCGTCGCCGCGGCGTGCACGCGCTCGTCGAACAGGCGCACGATGCGGGCGCGCCGGCGGCGCGCCCGCCGCCACCACCACAGCCCGAACGCGAGCGCGGCGATCAGCAGCGCCGCGAGCAGCCACCAGCCCGGCGCCGGCGGCCACCACGGCGGCGGCGGCGGCTGGTGGATGTCGCGCAGCGGCAACTCCTGCAGCGCCATCACGCCGCCCTCGGACCGGCGAATGCCGGCAGCCAGGATTCGCTCGGCGCCTCGCTGGACAGCAGGTGCACGCGCACGCCGCGGGCGGGAAGGCCGGCCATCGCGGCTTCGATCGGCGCGGCGAACTCCTTCAACCATCGCTGGCGCTGCGCGGCCAGGCCGAGGTCGAGGTCCAGCCGGTGCGCACCGGTCGCGAACGGCAGCGCCGCGCGCGGCGGATCGCGCTCGAGCGGATCGCTCAGCAGCAGGACGACCACCTCGCTGTGCATCGCCAGCGCCGGCCAGCGCTGCGGCGCGATGGCGGCGATGCTGCCCGGATCGGCAAGCACCAGCATGCGCGAGCCCGGGCGCAGCAGGCGGCTGGCGTGGTCGAGCGCGAGCGCGAGCCCGCCGTCGTCGGCCGGCGGGCGCGCGTACCAGCGCACCAGCGCGTCGAGCATGCGCAGCGCGCCGCGCGGCCCGGCGGCCGGCGGCACCGGGGGTTCGGCGTGGGTGCCGCGCAGGGCCGCGACGCGGTCGCCGTCGCGCAGCGCCGCCCAGGCCGCCACCGCGCCGGCGCGCGCGGCCTGCACCGACTTGAAGCGCACGCGGGTGCCGAAGTACAGGCTCGGCGCGGTGTCGGCGACGACCAGCGTCAGCCGCTCGCGCTCGGCCTGGAACAGCTTGGTATGCGGCTTGCCGCTGCGCGCGGTGAGCCGCCAGTCGATGTGGCGCGCGTCGTCGCCGTACGCGTATTCGCGCGACTCGGCGTACTCCATGCCGCGCCCACGCAGCGGCGACAGCGCCGGCCCGCTCACCCCGTGCCTTCCGCGCCGCGGCGGGCGCCGGCCCTGCGCCGCGGCGCGCAGGGCGACGAGCTCGGCGAGCGTGGGCACGATGCCGTGGTTCGCGATGGGTGACTGTTGGTTGGAAGCGACCGCTGGCGAGGCGCTCGCGCCAGCGTGGGCGTTGTCGGCTTGGGGGCGCTTTCGGAACATGGTGCGACGTCAATGCGCGCGCAAGCAGCGGCACGATGGCGGTGCAATGCCCCGGGCGCGAAGGCGCGCGGCGGGCGGCTCGCACAAGCGTCGCCGCCAGGTCCCCGCTCTTGGCGAATTGCCGATCACGAAGCGCCCACCCCGGCCGTCACGGCAACGGCACCCTGTCGAGCAACTCGGCGACCAGCCGGTCGCCGTCCCAACCTTCGGCGGTGGCCTCGTAGCTGGGCAGCACGCGGTGGCGCAGCACGTCGGGGGCGATCGCGCGCACGTCGTCGGGAGTGACGAAATCGCGTCCCGCCAGCCAGGCGCGCGCGCGCGCGCAGCGCTCCAGCGCGATCGAGCCGCGCGGGCTGGCGCCCCAGCTGATGCGGCGGGCCAGCGCGGGGTCGTAGCGCGCGGCGTCGCGCGAGGCCAGCACCAGCTCGATGAGGTAGCGCTCCAGCTGCGGCGCGAGATGCAGGTCGAGCACCGCGGCGCGCGCGGCGAACACGTCGGCCTGGGAGATCCGTTCCAGCGGCGGCGGCGTGGCCTGCAGCGTTTCCCGCGCGCGCTCGCGTGCCAGCCGCAGGATCCCCGCCTCGGCGTCCGCTTCGGGATAGCCGATGCGCACGTACATCAGGAAGCGGTCGAGCTGCGCCTCCGGCAGCGGGAAGGTGCCTTCCTGCTCGATCGGATTCTGCGTCGCCATCACCAGGAACAGCGGCGGCAGCGCATAGGTCTGGCGGCCCACGGTGACCTGGCGCTCGCCCATCGCCTCGAGCAGCGCCGACTGCACCTTGGCGGGCGCGCGGTTGATCTCGTCGGCCAGCAGCACCGAGTGGAAGATCGGCCCGGGCTGGAACTCGAAGCGGCCGTCCTGCGGGCGCCAGACCTCGGTGCCGGTGAGGTCGGCCGGCAGCAGGTCGGGAGTGAACTGGACGCGGGCGAAGTCGGCCTCGATGCGCGCGGCCAGCGCGCGGATCGCAGTGGTCTTGGCCAGCCCCGGCGCGCCTTCCACCAGCAGGTGGCCGTCGGCCAGCAGCGCGATCAGCAGCCGCTCCACCAGCCCGGCCTGGCCGATGATCTGGGTCGAAAGGCCGTCGCGCAGCGCGCCGAACAGGCCGTGCAGGCGGGAGGTGTGGTGGCTGGCGGTATCCATGGATCGCCCATGCGGCGGCGCCCCGGCGGCGTCGGGGCCAGTTTGACCCATGTGCGGCCGCTTGGTTCCGGCCGCGGTTCAGGCTGGCGCCAAGCGGCGGCGCCGCTGTCGCGGGCAAGGGCCACGCGCCACATCCTGCAAACGCGAACGGGGCCCGAAGGCCCCGTCCGTCGAACCGCTTGCGCGGCGCTCAGTTGGTGCGCTGCGCGACCTTGAGGATCTTCGGCGTCACGAACACCAGCAGCTCGGCCTTTTCCTTGGACCGGCTCTTCTTTTTGAACAGGTTGCCGAGGAACGGGATGTCGCCGAGGAACGGGATCTTGGACACGTCGTTCTGGTCCTTGAACTCGTACACGCCGCCGATCACCACGGTCTGGCCGTCGTCGACCAGCACGGCGGTGTTGACCTCGCGGCGGGCGATGGTCGGCACGAAGCCGAAGTCGCCCAGGTCGACGCGGCCGTCCTGTTCGTTCTTGGTCACGAACATGTTGAGGAACACGCGGCCGTCGTTGGTGATGGTCGGGGTGACCTTGAGCTGCAGCAGCGCTTCCTTGAACTGCACGGTCGGCACGTTGTTGCTCTGGCCGCCGGTCACGGTGATGTAGCCGATCTCGCGGCCCTGGGTGATGACCGCTTCCTTCTGGTTGCTGGTCACCACGCGCGGGTTGGAGATGACCTCGCCGCGGCCCTCGGTCTGCAGCGCCGACAGCTCGACGTCGAGCAGATAGCCGGCGTTGAGGATCGACAGCGCGAACGAGCCGGCGCCGGCCAGGGTGGCGGGCAGGTTGACGCTCAGGCCCTTGTTGTAGGCATCGCTCAGGCCGCGCGGGTTGGTGGGGCTGACGTTGTTGGCGCGCTCCTCGGCGTTGTTGCCGGAGATGTCGGTGGTGCTGCCGAAGCCCAGCGAGCTGCGGTCGCCGTCCTTGCCGGTGGCGCCGTTGATGCCGAACTTGGCGCCCAGGTCGCGGGCAAAGGACTCGGTGGCGATCACGATGCGCGCCTCGATCACCACCTGGTCGACCGGGCGGTCGAGTTCGTAGACGAGCTTCTTGATGTTGGCGACGCGATCGGGGATGTCGATCACCAGCAGCGTGTTGGTGCGCCGGTCGAAGCTGATGCTGCCGCGCGAGGACAGGAAGCCGCGGCTCTGGCTGCCCGCGGCGCCGCCGCCACCGCCACCGGTGCTGTTCTTGCTTTCGTCAGTGAGCAGCTTGGCGATCTCCTCGGCGTTGCCGTAGTTGACCGGGATGTACTCGGTCACCATCTCGGCGCGCTCCTCGATCGCGATGCGCGCGTCGGCCTTGTCCTGCTCGTACTTCGCGATCTCCGACTGCGGTGCGACCCAGACCACGTTGCCGCTGCGGCGCTTGTCCAGGCCCTTGGCCTGCAGGACGATGTCCAGCGCCTGGTCCCACGGCACGTTGTCCAGGCGCAGGGTGACGTCGCCGGTCACCGAGTCGGAGGCGACGATGTTCAGGTGCGACTCGTCGGCGATCAGCTTGAGCACCGTGCGCACGGCGATGTTCTGGAAGTCGAACGTCACCGGCTTGCCGGTGTAGGTGCGCACGGTCGGGTCGGCGGCGGCCTGGCGGCCCGCGGCCTGCGGCGCGCCGACGGCGCGCGTCGGGGCGGCAGCGCGCGGGACGATCTCGACGATGTAGTCGCGGCCGGTCTGGTAGGCCATCGACTCGAACGGGCCGTTGGTGCTGAGCACGATCTTCGAGCCGTTGCCCGCCTGGCTGGCGTCGATGCGCTGCACCGGGGTGGCGAAGTCGGTGACGTTGAGCGGGCGCTGCAGCGCCTGCGACAGGCCGACGTTGCCGACGTCGATCACCACGTTCGAGCCCTGCGTGCGCATGTCGGGCGCGGCGCCGTCGCCGGAGAAGCGCATGATCAGCTTGCCGGAGCCGCCGTCGCCGCGCTTGAAGTCGATGCTCGACACCGTCAGGCCGCCGGGCACCTGCCTGGCGGGATCGACGGCGGCCGGGACCGCGGCTTGGGCGATCGCGAAGTAGGGCGCGGTCGCCGCGGGCTGTGCGTGGACGGCGCCGAAGGCCGAAACCAGCCCTGCGACCAGGCCGACCATGGCGGCCCGCAGTGGTGTGGCACGGCGGCCGGCACCCCGGAGCTTGGGCAGGTGTTGCGCTTGGGTAACGGTCATCTTGCTTCCCCTATCAATTGTCTTCGAGCGCAACCGACGCCGGCCTTTCCAGCCAGCCGCCCGCGCCATCCGGCACAAGTTCGACGAGTTCGATCCGGTCTTCGTGGACGGCGGTGACGCGGCCGTCGTTCTGCCCCATGTAGACGCCCGGCTGGACGCGGTAGACGACCTTGTCGGGCGCCACCACCAGGCCGACCACGCCGTTGCCCCGGCCGATCGTGCCGACCATGTCGAGGCTGTCGAGCGGGAACTGCTCCAGCGTCTGCTTGCGACGATGGGAATCCGGGCGCAGGCCGCTGCCGGTGTCCTCGGACGTGAACGCGTCGCTGAACGGGTCGCGCATGCCCTGCGCCGCGTACTCGAAGGTCTCGAACTGCTGCATCACCGGCAGGGGATCGAGCGGCGGGGCCGGCTTGGCCTTCACGTTCGCCACCCATTCCTCGAGGTTGGGCGCGTCGCCGGGCGTGCTGGTGATGCTGCGTCCGCAGCCCGCGAGCGCCAAGCCCAGGCCCAGCGCGAGCGTGGCGCGCAGGAAGGTGTTCGACATGCCCATGTCAGTTCCCTCCCCCGTTGGCCGGCGCGACGGTTCCGTCACCCTGCTGCGCGGCGGCGTTCGCCTGCGCGGCGGCTTCTTCCTCGTCGAGGTAGCGGTAGGTCTTCACGGTGCCGGCGAGTTCCAGCGGGGCGTTGGGACGGATGCCGGCGGCCGGGTCCTTGTCCCCGCCGACGGGCTTGAGCGAGATGTCGTGCATGGTCATGATCACCACGCGCGGCAGCGAGGCGACGCCGCTGACGAAGGCCCCAAACTGGTGGTAGGTGCCCACCATCTTCAGCGCGATCGGCTTCTCGGCGTAGAACTCCTTGGGCGTCTCCGGGCCGGGCTGGAACAGCTCGTTCTGGATGCCTGTGGCCAGCGCGGTCTGCGAGATGTCGACGATCAGGTCCGGCATTTCGGTCTTGCTCGGCAGCTGGCGCAGCATCTGCTGCAGTTGCTGTTCCATCTGCGCGAGCTGCTGCTTGAGTGGCTCGAGGTTGGCGGCGCGGCCCTGCTTGGTCTCGAACTCGCCGCGCAGCTCCGTTTCCTGCCGGTCGAGCTGCTCGAGCTGGTCGCCCTTGTCGCGGGTGAGCAGCCACCAGAGCAGGCCGAAGATCACCACGCCGACCAGCACGCAGAAGCCGATCTTGTAGTTGCGCGGCCAGCCGCCCGGGTTGTTGAGGTCGAGCTCGTTGAGCTTCACTTTTCTCTGGCTCACGAGGCGGCTCCTCCGTTGGCGGGGGCCGGCGCCGGAGCGTCGGCCGGCTTGGCCGGCGCGGCGGCCGGGGCCGACGGCTGCGCCGGGGCCTGGGTGGCGGCCGGGCTGTCAGCCGGGGCCGGCGCCTCGCCGACCGGCGGCACGGCGTCGGGGACGCCGTCGCCGTTCTCGTCCTTGGCGGCGTTGGGATTGGCCAGGGTGACGGTCAGCGAGAACGTGTACGGCAGGCCCTTGACCGAGCCCTTGGCCTCGATGATCGACAGCTCCGGCTTGGTCATCCAGCCGGAACCCTCCAGGTTGCGCATGTAGGTGCTGACCCGCGCGTTGGACTGCGATCGCCCTTCGAGGGTGAGCTTCTCGCCCTCCTGCTTGATCGAGGTCAGGACCACGCCGTCGGGGATGGTGCGCACCAGCGAATCGAACAGGTGCACCATCTGCGAGCGGTTGGCCTGCAGTTGCTCGATGACTTCCTTGCGCGCCAGCAGCCGGGCCTTCTGCTTGTCGAGGTCGTCGATTTCCTTGATCTTCGCGTCGACCTGGGTGATCTGGTCGCGCAGGTAGGCGTTGCGCTCGTTCTGGCCCTCGATCTGGCCGTTGTAGTAGCTGTTCACGAGGAACCACAACACCAGCCCGGCCAGGGCGGCGACGCCCAGCATGACGCCGAATTCCTTCTGGCGCTGCTTGCGGCGTTCGGCGCGCCACGGCAGCAGGTTGATCCGGGCCATCAGTCGAAGCTCCTCAGGGCGAGGCCGCAGGCGATCATCAGCGCCGGGGCGTCCTGGGCCAGCGCGTGCGCCTGCACGCGCGGCCCGAGGGTCATCTGTGCGAGCGGGTTGGCGACCATGGTCTGCACGCCGAGCTGCTCCTCGACCATCTCGGCCACGCCGGGGATCGAAGCGCAGCCGCCGGCCAGCACCACCTGGTCGACGCGGTTGAACTCGCTGCCGGCGTAGAAGAACTGCAGCAGGCGGCTGATCTGCTGGACCAGCGCCTCCTTGAACGGCTCCAGCACCTCGATCTCGTAGCTCTCGGGCAGGCCGCCCTGGCGCTTGGCCAGGCCCGCCTCCTCGTAGCTCAGGCCGTAGCGGCGCATGACCTCGTCGGTCAGCTGCTTGCCGCCGAAGACCTGCTCGCGGCTGTACAGGCTGCGGCCGTTGCGCAGGATGTTGAGCGTGGTCATCGTCGCGCCGACGTCGACCAGCGCGACGATGCCGTCGTGCGGGATGTTGAGCGTGTTGGCCAGCAGCGCGAAGGCGTTCTCGATCGCGAAGGCCTCGACGTCCATCACACGCGCCGTGAGCCCGCCGAGCTCGAGCGCCGAGGCGCGCATCTCGACGTTCTCCGAGCGCGACGCCGCCAGCAGCACCTGCACCATCTCGGCGTTGCCCGGCATCATGCCCAGCACCTCGAAGTCGAGGTTCACTTCCTCGATCGGGTACGGGATGTAGTTCACCGCTTCCAGCTCGACCTGCGACTCCATGTCGTCGTCGTCCAGGTCGGCCGGCATCGGGATCACCTTGGTGATCACCGCCGAGCCGGCGACCGCCGCGGCGGCCTGGCGCGCGCGGGTGCCGGAGCGGGACACGGCGCGCCGGATGGCCTCGCCGACCGCCTCGACCTCGACGATGCTCTTCTCCACCACCGCGTTGGGCGGCAGCGGCTCGACCGCGTAGTGCTCCACCCGGTAGCGGTCGCCCGACCGCGACAGCTGGAGCAGCTTGACGGCAGTCGAGCTGATGTCGACCCCGACCAGCGGTGCCTGGCTTTTTGTGATCAGCCCCACGATTTCTCCCCTTGTCACGGGCGCTTACGCGCTCTTCGTGCCCCGCGGCATTAAATAACGGACTTTTCACCCCTTGGCAACTGTCCCGTTGCGGGACCGTGCCCCCTGCCGCATTCCCCGGCGCGGCGCGCCCGGGAAGGGGGTCAGGACCGCTCCTCTATACTCCGCGCCTCCGGCACCCGCAATGCGTTTCGCAACAGGATCCCCTAGATGTCACGTTTTCGCCGCTGGCTGCGTTGGATCGTCATTGCCTTCCTCGCCGCCGCCCTGCTGGGGGGACTGGCCCTCGCCACGCTCTACTTCGTCGTTTCCTCCCGGCTGCCGGACGTGCAGAGCCTGCGCCACGTCGAATTGCAGGAGCCGATGTACGTGTACGCCCGGGACGGCCGCCTGATGGCGCTGTTCGGCGAGACCCGGCGCTACCCGATCGACATCAAGGACGTGCCCGAGCGCGTCAAGCAGGCCTTCCTCGCCACCGAGGACGCGCGCTTCTACGAGCACCACGGCGTCGACTTCAAGGGCGTCGCGCGCGCGGTCTGGCTGCTGGCCACCACCGACGACAAGCGCGTGCCCGGCGGCTCGACCATCACCCAGCAGGTGGCGCGCCAGTTCTTCCTCAGCTCCGAGTACAGCTATTCGCGCAAGCTCGCCGAGATGCTGCTGGCGATGCGGATGGAGCGCGAGCTGAGCAAGGACGAGATCCTGCAGCTCTACCTCAACAAGTCGTTCTTCGGGAACCGCGCCTACGGCGTCGCCGCGGCGGCCGAGTTCTACTATGGCAAGAAGCTCGACGAGCTCGACCTCGACGAGATGGCCTCGCTCGCCGCGATCCCGAAGTTCCCGTCGAGCGGCAACCCGCTGTCCAACCCCGAGCGCGCGCGCGAGCGGCGCGACAACTACGTGCTCGCGCGGATGGCCGAGCTGGGCTTCGTGTCCGCCGCCGAGGCGGCGCAGGCGCGCGCGGTGCCGATGCACGCCAGCCCGCACGAGCGGCCGATCGAGGTGTACGCGCCGTACGTGGCCGAGATGGTCCGGCAGGAGATGGTCGCGCGCTACGGCGGCGACGTGCTGACCCGCGGCTACCACGTCACCACCACCATCGACCCGGTCCTGCAGGCCGCCGCGGACCGCGCGGTGCGCAGCGGGCTGGAGGTCTACGACCACCGCCATGGCTGGAACAAGGTCGAGCGGCACTTCGACCTCGCCGACGACGAGGACGCAGCCGCCGCGGCCGCGCGGCTGCGGCGGATCCCGGCGCAGGCCGGGCTGCTGCCCGCGGTGGTGCTGCGCAGCGGCGGCGGCACGATCGACGTCGCGCTGGCCGACGCGAGCACGGTGACGCTCGACGCGTCCTCGAGCCGCTGGACCGGCAAGGCGCCGTCGGCCCTGGTCAAGCGCGGCGACATGGTGCGGGTGCGCAGGATCGAGACCCCGGCCAAGGCCGATGGCAAGGACAAGCAGGACGGCGGCGCGACCGCGCCCGCCGCGCCCGCGAAGGTGTCCTGGCAGCTCGACCAGATCCCGCGCGCGCAGTCCACACTGGTGTCGCTGAACCCGCAGAACGGCGCGCTGCTCGCGCTGGTCGGCGGCTTCAGCTTCGCCGGCAGCAAGTTCAACCGCGCCACCCAGTCGCGGCGGCAGCCGGGCTCGAGCTTCAAGCCGTTCCTGTACGCGGCCGCGTTCGAGCGCGGCTACAACCCGGCGTCGATCGTGCTCGACGCACCGGTGGTGTTCCGCATGCGCAACGGCAAGGTGTGGCGGCCGCAGAACGACAGCGGCAACTTCGCCGGCCCGATGCGCCTGCGCGAGGCGCTGGTGCAGTCGCGCAACCTGGTGTCGGTGCGCCTGCTCGACGCGATCGGCGTCGACTACGCGCGCCGCTACATCAGCCATTTCGGCATCGACGAGGCGCTGCTGCCGCCGAACCTGTCGATGTCGCTGGGCACCGCGTCGCTGCCGGCGATCGACATCGCGCGCGGCTACTCGGTGTTCGCCAACGGCGGCTTCGAGGTCACGCCCTGGTTCATCGACGAGGTGCGCGACCGCGACAACAAGGTGATCTTCAAGGAGAAGCCGGCGACCGCGTGCCGCGCCTGCACGGCGTCTGGCGGCTCGCAGGCGGTGGCGGTGTCCAACGTGGTCGACGGCTTCAACCTCGGCCCGGCCGAACAGCCCAAGCCGGCCAAGCCGGCCGGCAAGCCCGGCGAGGTCGGCCCGCCAGCGGCCGCGCCGGAGCCCGTGCCGCCGCCGGCCGACACCGTGCTGGCGCCGCGCGCGATCGACCCGCGCGTGGCCTACCAGATCGTGTCGATGATGCGCGACGTGGTCCAGCGCGGCACCGGCACCGCGGCCAAGGTGCTCGGGCGCGAGGACGTCGCCGGCAAGACCGGCTCCACCAACGACTACCGCGACGCCTGGTTCTCCGGGCTCGGCGGCAACGTCGTCACCACGGTGTGGGTCGGGCGAGACGACTTCCGCTCGCTCGGCTACCGCGAGTACGGCGGACGCGCCGCGCTGCCGATCTGGATCGACTACATGCGCGTTGCGCTCAAGGACCAGCCGATCGCGCCCAACGACCCGCCCGACGGCATGGTAAAGGTCTCGGTTGCCGCCAACGGCACGCTGGTGGAAGGCGGTGAGGGCGGCATCACCGAGTACGTGAAGGTCGAGGACCTCGAGCGCATGCAGAACTACACCGACTACAACACCGAGCAGACGCAGGACGAGGAAGCGTTCGACATCTTCTGATCGCCTTCGCGCGGCGTCGACGGCGCTGCCGATGCCGCGTGAACGCGCGGCATCGCCTGGCGGCATGACGCGCCAGGCCCTCGCATCGACAATCGGGCGGCATGCTGTAAAGTCGGCGCGGGACACCGGCTGGGAGGCAACCATGCACCGCGCCCGTCAGCACGCCGAAGCGCGCACGCGCGAACGCCGGCGCCGCCTCGCCCACGAAGCGGCCCGCCTGATGGCAGAGGGCGGCATCCGCGACTTCCACCAGGCCAAGCTCAAGGCCGCCACGCGGCTGGGCATCCACGACGACGCCTCGCTGCCGCGCAACCGCGAGATCGAAGACGCGCTGCGCGAGTACCAGCGCCTGTTCCTGGGCGACGCCCACGCCGCCGGGTTGCGCCTGCGCCGCGAGGCGGCGCTGCGCGCGCTGGAGTTCTTCGCCGGCTTCGACGCGCGCCTGGTCGGGCCGGTGCTCGAAGGCACCGCCGACGCCAACACGCCGGTGGCGCTGCAGCTCTACACCGACGACGCCGACGCGGTCGCGCGCTTCCTGGACGAGCATCGCATCCCCGCCGACGCGCGCAGCCGCCACCTGCGGCTGGACCGCATGCGCGAGGGCGACTTCCCGGCCTGGATCTTCAGCGCCGAGGACCTGGGCTTCGACCTGACCGTGCTGCCGGCCGACGCGCTGCGCCAGGCGCCGCTGTCTGGCGTGGACGAGAAGCCGATGCGTCGCGCCTCGGCCAGCCAGCTGCGCGCGCTGCTGGCCGAAGAGGAGATCGCCGGCTTCGAGGCCGCGTCGGCGCAGGCGCGCTGAGGGGTTGCGGCGCGTACTTCGCGACCTCTTCCTGGCGAAGGAAAAGCTTTTTTACTCCTTGCACGCGCGCGGGGCGCCGGGTGGGATGGCCTTGGGGGCGAATGTCCCCCGGCAGCGACCTTCGGCCGCTGCCTCCTCCTTGATTTCGCCCCCAAGGCCATCCCACCCGGCGTGGCGACTTTGACGGCGTCTTCGCAGTCGGGGGCTGTCCGACGTTACGTGGCTACACGCTGTCGAACAGGGCCTCGCGCACCCCGCCCGGGAACAGGCGGCGTTTCTCCCGATCGCAAACAGGAACGCCCCGCTTCGGGCGGGGCGTTCGGTATCGCGCGACAGTGAATGCTCAGCGCTTGTCGGCGGGCACGTAGTCGCGCACGTCGTGGCCGGTGTAGATCTGGCGCGGGCGGCCGATCTTGAATTCCGGGTCGGTCTGCTGCTCGAGCCAGTGGGCGACCCAGCCGGCGGTGCGCGCGATCGCGAACATGACCGTGAACATCTCGGTCGGGATCTTCAGCGCCTTGTAGATGATGCCGGAGTAGAAGTCGACGTTCGGGTACAGCTTGCGCTGCACGAAATAGTCATCCTTGAGCGCCGCTTCCTCGAGCCGCATCGCCACTTCCAGCATCGGGTCGTCGACGCCCAGCTCGTCGAGCACCTTGTGGCACATCTCGCGGATGATCTTGGCGCGCGGGTCGAAGTTCTTGTAGACGCGGTGGCCGAAGCCCATCAGGCGGAAGCCGGACTCCTTGTCCTTGGCCTTGTCGACCGCCGACTGCACGTTCTTCGCGTCGCCGATCTCGGCGAGCATCTTCAGCACGGCCTCGTTGGCGCCGCCGTGCGCCGGGCCCCACAGCGCGGCCACGCCGGCGGCGATGCACGCGTAGGGGTTGGCGCCGGTGGAACCGACCAGGCGCACCGTCGACGTCGAGGCGTTCTGCTCGTGGTCGGCGTGCAGGATGAACAACAGGTCGAGCGCCTTGGCCGCGACCGGGTTGAGCGCGAGCGGCTCGCTCGGGACCTCGAACATCATGCGCAGGAAACGCTCGACGTACTCGACGTTGTTGCGCGGGTAGCGCAGCGGCCAGCCGACCGAATAGCGGTGGCAGGCGGCGGCGATGGTCGGCACCTTGGCGATCAGGCGGATCGCGGCGAGCTGGCGCTGCGCAGGATCGTCGTAGTCGAGATCGTTGTGGTAGAAGCTCGCCATCGAGCCGAGCATCCCGACCAGCATCGACATCGGGTGCGCGTCGTGGCGGAAGCCGCCGAGGAAGCCCTTGAAGGCCTCGTGCAGCATCGTGTGGTGGGTGATCTCGTGGTCGAATGCGGTGAACTCCTGCTTGCTCGGCAGCTCGCCGTGCATCAGCAGGTAGGCGACCTCGAGGAAGCTCGAATGCTTGGCCAGCTGCTCGATCGGGTAGCCGCGGTACAGCAGCACGCCAGCGTCGCCGTCGATGTAGGTGATCGCCGAGCGGCACGAGGCGGTCGCGGTGAAGCCCGGGTCGTAGGTGAAGCAGCCGGTTTCCTTCGGCAGCCGGGCGATGTCGACGCAGGGGTTGCCGAGCGTGCCGCGCAGCACGGGCAGCGCGACCTGCTTGTCGCCCGCGGTGAGCGTGACTTGGTCGATGGCGGATGGTTCGGACACTGATGCACTCCTCGTGGCCCGGCGCCCTGGGCGCACGGTGGACGGAATCGGCGGCTTGCCGCGATGCAGCAATTATCTCACACCGTCGCCGGACGGGCGCCCGGCGGCCCGGGCCTGCAGCGCGGCACGCAGCGTTCCGGCCCGCGCCGCGCAAACGAAAACGGCCGCCCATCGGCGGCCGTCGTGCGCGATCGCGGTCTCGCGCTTACTTGGCGTAGCGCTTGCGGAACTTGTCCACGCGGCCGCTGGTGTCCATGATCTTGTTCTGGCCGGTGTAGAACGGATGCGTCGCCGAGGAGATCTCGATCTTGATCAGCGGGTATTCGTTGCCGTCCTCCCACTTGATCGTCTCCTTGCTGCCAAGGGTCGAGCGGGTCAGGAACTTGAAGTCGGAAGTCACGTCCTGGAACACGACTTCGTTGTACTGGGGATGGATGTCGGCCTTCATGGCGGCACCGGTTCTGCTGGGGACAAGAGCGGCATTCTAGCCCGCGCCGGCCGCTCGGCGCAAGCCGGACTCACCCCGCCGAAAGCGCCCCGCGGACCAGCGCCTCGAAGCCCGCCTGGTCGTAGCGCAGCAGGATCCGGGCCCGGTCCGGCCGACCCGTCTGGCGCTGCCAGTCGACGATCGTGGCGCCGCGGGCGGCCGAATCGCCCAGGGCGACCGCCAACGGCCGCTCCACCGCCTCGATGGCCCCTTCCGGGCGCAGCGCCCAGGCCATCGCCAGGCCATCGGCCGAGTGCCAATGATCGCCGCGCCGGTCGGCCGACCATTCCCGGGTCTTGCGCGAGATGCCGGCGTAGAACGCCGCGACGTCGCCGCCGGCGCCCAGCCATTCGACCACCCGGCCGTGGTGCAGGCCGTGGGCGATGGTCGCCTCCCAGTCGGACAGGTCGAAGCGCTCGAAGGCCTCGAACACGATGTGCGCGGCCTCGGGATCGAAGTAGACGTTGAACTCCGCCACCGGCGTGATGTTGCCGTGGCCGGTGACCGCGCCGCCCATCACCACCAGCCGGGCGATGCGCCGGGGCAGGCTCGGGTCGAGCTTGAGCGCGAGCGCCAGGTTGGTCAGCGGGCCGAGCGCGACCAGCACCAGCCTGCCGGCGTGTTCGTGCGACAGGCGCAGGATCGCCCGCGCCGCGTGCTCGGCCTCGGGCGGCCGCGCCGCAGGCACATAGCCCACGTCGCCGAAGCCGTCTTGACCGTGTACATAGGCGGCGTCGGGCGCGGGATGCAGCAGCGGCGCCTGCGCGCCGGCGAACACCGGAATGTCGCCGCGGCCCGCGACCTCGCACAGCTTCAGCGCGTTGGCGACGGTGTGCCGCAGGCCGACGTTGCCGGCGACGATGGTGAGGCCGACCAGCTCGTGGCGGGGATCGGCGAAGGCCATCAGCAGCGCGAGCGCATCGTCGACGCCCGGATCGGTGTCGACCAGCAGCGGAATCTTCTCGGTCATGCGGGTTGCCCGGGTCGGCGCGCGAGTGTGGCACCCCTGGGGGCGCGGCGAAACCCCGGGCTTGCCGCCGCCCGGGGAAACGCCGAATGGCCTCGTTCGTCACTCCGCGCGCAGCGAGGAGCCGGCGTGCTGCGCCCGGCATGACCCGCTGCGCCGCAACGACAGCGCCCGGGGGCTCGCTAGGCCGAGGCGTAGCGCGCCGCGCCGCCGATCCAGCGCTCCACCAGCCGGTCGGCCAGCGTCGGCGCCTCGCGCTGCAGGCGCTCGCCGAGCGCGTGCACCAGCGGCAGCAGGTCGGCGTCGCGCGCCAGGTCGGCGACGCGGAACGCCGCCAGCCCGGTCTGGCGCGTGCCCAGCAGCTCGCCCGGGCCGCGCAGCTCGAGGTCCTTCTCGGCGATGACGAAGCCGTCGCCGGTCTCGCGCATCGTTTCCAGCCGCTGCCGCGCCATCTGCGAGAGCGGTGGCTGGTACAGCAGCACGCAGGTCGAGGCGGCGCTGCCGCGGCCCACGCGGCCGCGCAGCTGGTGCAGCTGGGCGAGGCCGAGGCGCTCGGCGTTCTCGACGATCATCAGCGAGGCGTTCGGCACATCGACGCCGACCTCGATCACCGTGGTCGCGACCAGCAGGTCGAGCTCGCCGGCCTTGAACGCACGCATCGCCGCCTGCTTCTGCGCGGGCTTCATGCGCCCGTGCACCAGGCCGACGCGCAACTCCGGCAGCGCCGCCGACAGCGATTCGAACGTGCCCTGCGCGGCCTGCGCGACCACTTCGTCGGAATCGTCGATCAGCGTGCACACCCAGTACGCCTGCCGCCCCTCGGCGCAGGCGGCGCGGATGCGCTCGACCAGTTCCGGCCGGCGCGCCGCGCCCAGCACCACGGTCTGCACCGGCGTGCGCCCGGGCGGCAGCTCGTCGATCGCGGACACGTCGAGGTCGGCGTAGGCGGCCATCGCCAGCGTGCGCGGGATGGGGGTGGCGGTCATCACCAGCTGGTGCGGGACGCGGCCGCCCTCGCCGCCCTTGTCGCGCAGCGCCAGCCGCTGGTGCACGCCGAAGCGGTGCTGCTCGTCGACGATCGCCAGCGCGAGGTCGCGGAAGGCGACGCCCTCCTGCATCAACGCGTGCGTGCCCACGACCACCTGCGCCTGGCCGTCGGCGACCTGCGCCAGCGCCGCGACGCGCGCGCGGCCGGTGACCTTGCCGGCCAGCCAGGCGACGCGCACGCCCAGCGGCTCCAGCCAGGCGCGCAGGTTGGCCATGTGCTGCTCGGCGAGCAGCTCGGTCGGCGCCATCAGCGCCGCCTGGCGGCCTTCGGCGACCGCCAGCATCGCCGCCAGCGCCGCGACCACGGTCTTGCCGCTGCCCACGTCGCCCTGCACCAGCCGCAGCATCGGCACCGGCTTCGCAAGGTCCTCGCGCACCTGGTCGAACACGCGCTGCTGCGCGCCGGTCAGCGCGAACGGCAGCGACGCGCGCAGGCGCGACGCCAGCGCCGCGTCGCGCAGCGCGGGCGCGGCCTGGGCCTGCAGCGCGATGCGCTGGCGGCGCAGGCTCAGGTGGTGCGCGAGCAGTTCCTCCAGCGCCAGGCGGCGCTGCGCGGGATGGGTGCCGGCGACCAGCGCGGCGACGTCGGCGCCGAGCGGCGGGCGGTGCATCGCCAGCAGCGCGTCGCGCAGCGCCGGCAGGTCGCGGCGCTGCAGCCACTCGCGCGGCAGCAGCTCGAGCGCGTCGTCCGCGGGCAGGCGCTCGAGCGCCTGCCGGATCAGCTTGCGCAGCGTGGCCGGGCCGATGCCTTCGATCGCCGGGTAGACCGGGTCGAGGCTGTCGTCGAGCGCGCCGGCCTCGCCTTCGCCGAGCACGCGGTAGCTCGGATGCACGATCTCCAGGCCGTGCTGCCCCAGCCGCGGCGTGCCGTAGCAGCGCACCCGCGCGCCGGGCGCGAACTGCGCGACCTGCGCGGCGCGGAAATGGAAGAAGCGCAGCACCAAGGTGGCATTGGAGTCGTCGCCGATCGCCACCCGCAGCAGCGGGCGGTAGCGGAAGCCGCGCTCGACCGCCTCGACCACGCCCTCGACCTGCACCGGCACGCCCGCCTGCAGGCCGCGGATCGGCGCGATCCGGGTGCGGTCCTCGTACTGACGCGGCAGCAGCAGCCACAGGTCCTGCAGCGTCGCCAGGCCGCGCGCGGCGAACTTCTCCGCCACCCGCGGGCCGACGCCGGGCAGTCCGGACAGCGGCAGGTGCGCGGGATCGGTGGCCGCAGGCGTGGAAGGCGCAGGCATCGCACAAGGATGCCCGGATGCAACGCAAACAAGAACCCCGCCGGCGCGCGGCGCGGGGCCGGTGTTGCCCGGGCCGGCGCGTCGGGATTCCCTGATCCGCGCAGACGCCGTCGTGCGCGTCGCGTGCGGAACCGCGGCTTCGCCGGCCCGCCACGCGCCGGCGCTCGGCGCAAACGCAACCTCATCGAAGCGCCGTGTGGCCGCCTTCAGGCATCGCCGGATCCGCGCTCGCCGGGCGACGCCGGCGCGCGCACCACCAGCACGTCGGTGGGCGCGGCCTGCACGATCCGGCTCGTGGTGCCGCCGACCAGCAGGTGGAAGGCGAGCCCGCGGCGGAACGCGCCGATCACGGTGAGGTCGTGGTCGCGCTCCAGCGCGCGCTTGCGCAGCATGGCTTCGGGATGGCCGTGCTCGACCGTCAGCTGCATGCCCCGCCGCAGCTCCGCGGGCAGGCGCGCGCGGTCCGCGAAGGCCTCGATGGTGGCGGCCTCCATGCGCACGAGCTCGTCGCGGCGCGCCTCGTCGAGCCAGAGCGATTCGTACGGGATGTCGAGCGCGTGCAGCAGCGTGAACGCGGCCTGCGGGAACAGCGCCGCGGCGGTGTCCAGGCCGTGCATGGATTCGGGCGTGAGGTCGGTGCCCACCAGCACGCGCCGGTAGGCGCCGCGCGGGCGCCGCTTGACGACCAGCAGCGAGCCGGGCGACCTGCGCAGCAGGGCATCGATGGTGCCGCCATGCAGGCGTGCCGCCGGCGCCTCGCGCGCGTCGCCCAGCACGACCAGGCCGCAGCGCTCGCGCGCGGCCACGTCGAGGATCACGTCGGCCGGCTCGCCTTCCTCGACGTGGATGTCGGCGGCAGCGACGTCGTCGCCCAGGTCGCGTTCGACGCGCTGCCGGATCGCCTCCAGCGGATCGGCCGCGAGCCGCGCCGGCGCGCCGTCGCCGCCATGCCGGCGGACGCCGCGCTCGCGCCGCACCGCGTGCACCACCAGCAGCGTGGCCTGCCACTGCGCGGCGAGCTGCACGGCGCGGTCGAGCGCGCGATCGCAGCGCGCGCTGAGGTCGGTCGCCAGCAGGATCCTGTCCAGCCGGCCCGGATCGGCATCGCCCATGCATGACCTCCGTTCGGAACCGCCGCGAAGACCGGGCCCACCATTGCACAATCGCCGCACGGTGGCGACTGCCGCCGTATAGAATCGGGGGCCGCCCGCTTGGTCGCACCTCGGCAGGCCCCGCGCCGCGCATGCGTGCGCCGGTCGCGCCACGGCGCTCCGCGCGGCGCGCCAGGCCCTCCACGTCGAGCCGCGATGCCTGACCACGCCGTGCCAAGCGCCATCCTCTGGTTGCCGTTCGTGGCCGCCATCGGCGTGTTCGCGCTGCGCGGGCGAAGCCGCGATGCCGCGGCCTGGCTGATGGTCGGCACTGCGCTGGCCTGCCTGCTGCTGACGCTCTGGCTGCATCCGGCGGTCGCGGGCGGCGGCGTGCTGCGCCATGCGTTCGCGTGGGCGCCGTCGCTGGGCCTGGAGTTCACGCTGCGCGTGGACGGCTTCGCGTGGCTGTTCATGCTGCTGGTGTGCGGCATCGGCATGCTGGTGGGCGTCTACGCGCGCTACTACATGCCGGCCGACGATCCGCTGTCGCGCTTCTTTGCGCTGCTGCTGGCGTTCATGGGCGCGATGCTGGGCATCGTGATGTCCGGCAACGTGGTGCAGCTGGTGTTCTTCTGGGAACTGACCAGCCTGCTGTCGTTCCTGCTGATCGGCTACTGGCACCACGGCGCGTCGGCGCGCGACGGCGCGCGGATGGCGCTGGTGGTCACCTCCGGCGGCGGCCTGTGCCTGCTGGCGGGCGTGCTGCTGCTCGGCCGCATCGTGGGCAGCTACGACCTCGACGCGATCCTCGCCGCCGGCGACCTCGTGCGCGGGCACGCGCTGTACACGCCGGCGCTGGTGCTGGTGCTGCTGGGCGCGCTGACCAAGAGCGCGCAGTTCCCGTTCCACTTCTGGCTGCCGCAGGCGATGTCGGCGCCGACGCCGGTGTCGGCCTACCTGCACTCGGCGACGATGGTGAAGGCCGGCGTGTTCCTGCTGGTGCGCTTCTGGCCGGTGCTCGCGGGCACCGAGCAGTGGTTCTGGATCGTCTGCGGCGCCGGTCTGGCGACGCTGCTGCTGGGCGCGTACGCGGCGATCTTCCAGCAGGACCTCAAGGCGGTGCTGGCGTATTCGACGATCAGCCACCTGGGCCTGATCACGATGCTGGTCGGCCTGGGCAGCCCGCTGGGCGTGGTGGCGGCGATCTTCCACATCGTCAACCACGCCACCTTCAAGGCCTCGCTGTTCATGGCCGCGGGCGCGGTGGACCACGAGGCCGGCACGCGCGACCTGCGCCAGCTCGGCGGCCTGCGCCACGCCATGCCGATCACCGCGACGCTGGCGGTGGTCGCCGCGGCGGCGATGGCGGGCGTGCCGCTGCTCAACGGCTTCCTGTCGAAGGAGATGTTCTTCGCCGAAACGCTGGCGGCGCAGCGCGGGATGCTGGCCGACGCGGTGCCGGTGCTGCTGGCGGTCGCGGCCAGCACGTTCGGCGTGACCTATTCGCTGCGCTTCGTGCGCGGGGTGTTCTTCGGCCCGGTGCCGGCACAACTGCCGCGCGAGCCGCACGAGCCGCCGCGCTGGATGCGCGTGCCGATCGGGCTGCTGGCGCTGGCCTGCCTGCTGGTGGGCATCCTGCCAGCGCAGGTGATCGGGCCGTCGCTGGCGGCCGCGGCGCAGTCGGTGCTGGGCGCGCGGATGCCGGACTACAGCCTGTCCGTCTGGCACGGATGGACCGCGCCGTTGCAGATGAGCATCGTCGCCTTCGTCGCCGGCTGCCTGCTGTACGTGGCGCTGCTCGGGTACTTCAGGCGCTGCGAGCGCGCGCCCCTGATCGGCCGGATCAGCGGCCGGCGGCTGTTCGAGCACGCGCTGGCCGCCCTCACCGTCGACCTGCCGGCGCGGCTGGCGCGCTTCTTCCCGGACCACCGGCTGCAGCCGCAGCTGCTGCTGGTCGTGCTGGCCGCGCTGGTGGCCGGCGCGCTCGCCGCGTCCACCGCGCCGTTCGACGCCGCGGCGCCGCGCTGGGACGGCATCGACCCGGCCTTCGCGCTGCTGTGGCTGCTGGGCGCGGCGTGCGCGATCGGCGCGGCGACGCAGGCCAAGTTCCATCGCCTGGCCGCGCTGGTGCTCACCGGCGGCGCCGGGCTGGTGTCGTGCGTGAGCTTCGTGTGGCTGTCGGCGCCGGACCTGGCCGCCACCCAGCTGCTGGTGGAGGTGGTGACCACGATCCTGATCCTGCTGGGCCTGCGCTGGCTGCCCAAGCGCATCCAGGGCCTGTCGCCGGAGTCGCCGCGCGCGCGCATCAAGCGCTGGCGCGACCTGCTGCTGGCGATCGTCGTCGGCGCGGGCGTGGCCAGCCTGGCGTACGCGACGATGACGCACCCGGTGGCGGATTCGATCTCGCGCTTCTTCCTCGAGCGCGCCTACGCCGAGGGCGGCGGCCGCAACGTGGTGAACGTGATCCTGGTCGACTTCCGCGGCTTCGACACGCTGGGCGAGATCTGCGTGCTGGCGATCGTGGCGCTGACGGTGTTCGTGCTGCTGCGGCGCTTTCGGCCGGCGGCCGAAAGCATCAATGCGCTGCGCCGGCAACGCCGCGGGTCGGTGCAGGACCCGGCCGGCTCCGGCCGCGCCATCGACCAGTCGGCGGCCGACTACCTGATGATCCCGGGCCTGATCGTCAAGCTCATGTTCCCGGTGATCCTGCTGTTCGGCGTGCACCTGTTCCTGCGCGGCCACGACCTGCCCGGCGGCGGGTTTTCCGCGGGCATCACCGCCTCTGTGGCGCTGATCCTGCTGTACATGGCGCGCGGCGCGCGCTGGGTGGAGGCGCACCTGCGCGTGCAGCCGGTGCGCTGGATCGGCGCCGGGCTGCTGCTGGCGGTGGGCACGGGGCTGGGGTCGCTGCTGTTCGGGCATCCGTTCCTGACCTCGCATTTCCAGTACGCGGACCTGCCGCTGCTCGGCCGCATCCCGCTGGCCACGGCGGTGCTGTTCGACCTGGGCGTGTTCTGCCTGGTGGTCGGCGCCACCACGCTGATGCTGGTGGCGCTGGCGCACCAGTCGCTGCGGCGGCCGCGCGCGGCCACCATCGTCACGGCGCAGGGCACGATCGAACCGGAGGAGAACGGCTGATGGAACTCGTGCTGGCGATCGCCATCGGGATCCTGGCCGCGTCGGGGACGTGGCTGCTGCTGCGGCCACGCACCTTCCAGGTGATCATCGGGCTGACGCTGGTCTCCTACGCGGTGAACCTGTTCATCTTCTCCATCGGCGGCCTGCGCACCGGCGCCGACCCGGTGCTGCGCGAGGCCGCCGGGGACATCTCGAAGTACGCCGACCCGCTGCCGCAGGCGCTGGTGCTGACCGCGATCGTGATCGGCTTCGCCACCACGGCGCTGTTCCTGGTGGTGCTGCTGACCTCGCGCGGGCTCAACGGCAACGACCACGTCGACGGCGCGGACGGCACGCCGTGAGCCAGCACCTGCTCGTCGCCCCCATCGTGCTGCCGCTGGCGGTGGCCGCGCTGCAGCTGCTGGCCGGCGAACGCCGCCAGCGCCTAGTGGCCGGATTGAGCCTGGCCTCGTGCCTGGCGCTGGTGGCGCTGGCGACGATGCTGCTGCTCGATGCCGCAGGCCGGGCCGGCGGCGGGGCGACGACCGCGGTCTACCGCCTCGGCGACTGGCCGGCGCGCTTCGGCATCGTGCTGGTGGGCGACCGGCTGTCGGCGCTGATGCTGCTGCTGACGGCCGTGGTGGCGCTGGCGGCGCTGCCGGCCGCGCTGGGCCGCTGGCAGCAGCGCGGCCACTATTTCCAGCCGCTGTTCCAGTTCCTGCTGATGGGGCTCAACGGTGCGTTCCTGACCGGCGACCTGTTCAACCTGTTCGTGTTCTTCGAAGTGCTGCTGGCCGCGTCCTACGGGCTGGCGCTGCACGGCTCGGGCGCGCGGCGGGTGAGCGCCGGCCTGCACTACGTCGCAGTCAACCTGACCGCGTCGATGCTGTTCCTGCTCGGCGTGAGCCTGGTGTTCGGCGTCACCGGCACGCTCAACATGGCGGCGCTCGCCGAGCTCATCCCCGCCGTGCCGGAGAACACCCGCGCGCTGCTGCACGCGGGCGCCGCGATCCTGGGCATCGCGTTCCTGGTCAAGACCGCGATGTGGCCGCTCGGCTTCTGGCTGCCGCGCACCTACGCGGCCTCGGCGCCGGCGGTGGCGGCGATGTTCGCGCTGATGACCAAGGTCGGCATCTACGTGCTGCTGCGCCTGGGCCTGCTGCTGTTCGGCGACGGCGCAGGGCCCGCGTCCAGCGGCTTCGGCAGCGACTGGATGCTGTGGGGCGGCATCGCCACGATCGTCGCCGGTGTGATCGGCATGCTCGGCGCGCGCGACCTGGGCAAGCTGGCCGGCTACAACGTGGTGATCTCCTCGGGCACCCTGCTGGGCGCGGTCGGGCTGCAGCAACCGGCGGTCACCGCCGGCGCGCTCGCATACCTGGTGGTCTCCACGCTCGGCATCGCCACCTTCTTCCTGGTCGCCGGGCTGCTCACGCCCGATGGCGGCGACGACGAGGCCGACGACGCGCTGGCGCTCGAGCCCTACGAGCCGGCGGGGAGCGATGCGCGCGGCCACGAGCTGTACGCGGACGAGGACGAGAGCCGCACCGTGATCCCAGCGCCGGTCGCGATGCTGGCGGTGAGCTTCCTCGCCTGCGCGCTGCTGCTGGCCGGGCTGCCGCCGCTGTCGGGCTTCCTGGCCAAGTTCGCGATGCTCGCGCCGATGCTCGACGGCGCGCCGCGGGCGGGCGCGCATGCGCTGTTCGCGCTGGTCATCGTCGCCGGCTTCTGCACGGTGGTCGCGATGTGCCGCGCCGGCATCCAGATCTTCTGGGCGGACCCGGACCGCAGCTTCCCGCAGGCGCGCGTCACCGAGGTCGGCGCCATCGTGCTGCTGCTCGGCCTGTGCCTGCTGCTGACCGTCGCGGGCCAGGCGCCATTGGGATACCTGGAAGCCGCCGCGCGCCAGCTGCACGACCCGGGCAACTACGTGCACGGCGTGCTGTCGCCGGAAGGGGCCGGGCCATGATCCGGCGCTGGCTGCCGCATCCGCTGCTGTCCGGCGTGCTCGCGGCGCTGTGGATGGTGCTCAACCAGAGCCTGTCGCCGGGCACGCTCCTGCTCGGCGCCGTGCTCGGGCTGCTGCTGGGAAGGGTGTTCGGGATGCTGGGCACGCCCGCGGCGCGCGTGCGCAACTATCCGTTGGCGGCGCGGCTGCTGCTGCGGGTGCTGTTCGACATCGTGCGCTCGAACTTCGCCGTCGCCCGGCTCATCCTGCGCGGCGCGCGCAGCGCGCGCTCGGGCTTCGTCCCCATCCCGCTGGCGCTGACCGACCACCATGGCCTGGCGGTGCTGGCCTGCATCATCACCTCCACGCCCGGCACGATCTGGGTCAGCTACGACCCGGCCGGGAACGTGCTGCTGATCCACGTGCTCGACCTGGTCGACGAGCAGGCGTGGATCGACACGATCCAACGGCGCTACGAGCGCCCCCTGCTGGAGATCTTCCAATGAGCCATGACCTGCTGGCGGCCGCGATCCTGCTGGCGCAGGTGCTGTTGCTGCTCGCGATGGGATTCTCGATCGTGCGCATGGCGCGCGGCCCGCGCGCGCAGGACCGCGTGGTCGCGCTGGACGCGCTATACGTGAACGCGATGATCCTGCTCCTCACCATCGGCATCCGCACCGGCAGCGTGCTCTACGTCGAGGCCGGGCTGGTCATCGCCCTGCTGGGCTTCGCCAGCTCCATGGCGCTGGCGAAGTTCCTGATGCGCGGGGAGGTGATCGAATGAGCCATCTCGACGCCCTGCCGCCGTGGGCGGCGATCGTGGTCGCGGTGCTGGTGCTCGGCGGCGCGCTGATGGCCTTCGTCGGCTCGCTGGGCCTGCTGCGGCTGAAGAACTTCTACCAGCGCGTGCACGCGCCCACGCTGGGCACGACGCTGGGCACGTTCCTGGTGCTGGCCGGATCGATCACCTGCTTCTCGGTGCTGCAGGAAAGGCCGGTCTTCCACGAAGTACTGATCGGGGTGTTCCTCACCGCGACCACCCCGATCACGCTGATGCTGCTGGTGCGCGCCGCGCTGTACCGCGACCGCGAGGAAGGCTCCGAGTACGTGCCGCCGTCGCCGACCCGGGACTGAGCGCAGGGCAGGCCACGACGGCGCGCACGCCGCCGCGGCCGCAGCGACTCAGAACTTCACCCCGACTTCCACGCCGTAGGTGCGCGGCTCGGTGACGCGCGCGCCGACCGTGCCGAGCACGGTCTTGCCGTAGGTGCCCAGCGAGTTGATGTACTGGTGGTCGAACAGGTTGCGGCCGTACAGCGCCCAGGTCCAGTGGCCCAGCGCCGAGGTCCAGGCGATGCGCGCGTTGGTGAGCTGCTGCGACTCGCCCAGGTCGAGCGCGTCGCTGATGCCGCAGGTGCCCTGCGACTGCGATTCGTCGCTGCAGCGGGTCGGCCCGCGGTAGGCGTGGCGCAGGGTGAAGCGCAGGTCGCCGGCGTCGTTCATCCGCCACAGGTAGTCGATGCCGACCGCGGCCGACCACTTCGGGATGCCGGTCGGCTGGCCGCTGACGTCGATGCCTTCCGGCGTGACGTAGTCCTTGTAGGTCGAATCGATGTAGCCGGCGTTGAAGTCGAGCGCGAGGCCGTCGGTGGCCTGCCAGCGCGCGTCGAAATCCACGCCCCAGGCCTCCAGGTCCGAGGTGTCGACCACGAAGCGCGGGATGGTCGTGGTCATGTCCAGCCGCACCGCCTGGCGGTTGTCGTAGACGTAGTAGTAGGCCGAGGCGTTGTAGGCGATGCGGGCCTCGGGGAAGGCCTGCTTGATGCCGGTCTCGAAGTTCCACACGTCCTCGTTGTCGAACTCGCTGCCGATCTGCAGCGCGTTGAAGCCGCCGGCCTTGTAGCCCTTGGCCAGCGAGGCGTAGCCCATGGTGTCGTCGTCGAAGTGGTAGTCGACGACGAAGCGCGGCGACAAGTCGGTCCAGGACTTCGAGGCCTTGTTCCGCACGCCCTTGTTGAGCATCGCCGGCGGGTCGATGAAGGCGACGTCGAACATGAAGCTGTCCGGCGTCAGCGGCAGTCCCATCGCGTTGAGCGCGGCGAAGAAGCCGAGTGCGTCGAGCTGCGCCAGCGTCGCGTCCAGGGTCGGCGCCGAGCGGTGGTCGTTGAACCAGGTGAAGTCCTTCTCGTCGCGGGTGTAGCGCAGGCCGGCGGTGAGGTTGAGGCGGTCGGTGGCGTGCCAGATCACGTCGCCGAACAGCGCATAGGCCTTGGTATCGAGGCTGTTGACGAACTTCTCGTTCCAGCGGTGGCCCATCAGGCTCAGCGGGATCCCGTTCGCGGCCGCCACGTCGCTGACGAAACCGAACAGCCGTCCCTGCGGGTCGACCTGCGGCGGCAGCCCCATGCCGAGGTTACGCACGATGGTGTCGACCGTATCGGTGTAGGTGTTGACCTCACTGGTCTGGTCGGCGGTCTCCTGGAAGTAGCTGGCGCCGGCCACCCAGTCCAGCTGCTCGCT
Source organism: Luteimonas sp. (assembly GCA_035539095.1). Classification (GTDB taxonomy): domain Bacteria; phylum Pseudomonadota; class Gammaproteobacteria; order Xanthomonadales; family Xanthomonadaceae; genus Luteimonas. The sequence goes on along the minus strand of DATLJE010000016.1, from coordinate 27,974 downwards.
GCTGCCGTTGAACCTGAACTCCTGGTAGAAGCTGGTGTTGCTCTCGGTGTTGGTGGAGTCGATGTACAGGTCGCGGCGGTTGGTGCCGTCCTCGTCGACGCCGGCATTGGCCGAGTCGTAGTCGCGCCAGGACGTGGTCGAGGTCAGGCTGGCCCAGTCGAAGGCGTGGTCGACGATCAGGGTGAGTCCGTCGAAGCGGCGCGTCTCGCTGCTGCCGTCGGCGTCGGTGACGGTGGGGATCTCGCGCGGGTCGAGGTAGGCCGCTTCGTCGACCGGCAGCGCCGGGATGCCCGGCGCCGGCGGCAGCGCGACGATGCCGGTGGTGGCCTGCGCGCGCTGGTCGAGGCTTTCGTGGTCCCAGCTCACCAGCGCGCTGGTGTCGTCGCCCAGGCGGGTGCGGAAGGCGGCGCGCGTGGCCCAGTTGTTCTCGGGATTGAGCTCCTCGCCGGTCACCGCGTCGCGCAGCCAGCCGTCGCCGTGGTTGAACAGGCCGTTGATGCGGAACGCCGCGTCATCGCCGACCGGCTGGTTCAGCATCCCCTCGAAGTACTGCTTGCCGTCGTTGCCCAGGCGCAGCTTCGCGCGCGCCTCCTGCTCGTTGCCGGGCTTGCGGGTGATGATCGAGATCGCGCCGGCCGCGGTGTTGCGTCCGAACAGCGTGCCCTGCGGACCCTTGAGGATCTCGATCCGCTCGACGTCGGTGAACGGCAGCAGCACGCCGCCGCCGCGGCCGGCGTAGACGCCGTCGACGTAGACGCCCACCGCCGGGTCGGTGCCGATGCCGAAGTCGTCGGTGCTGATGCCGCGCAGCTGGAAGCTGGGCTGGGTCGGCTGCTGGCTGTCGACCACCAGGCCGGGGACGAAGCTGTCGAGGTCGCCCAGGTCCTCGGCGGCGACGTCGTCGATCAGCTGGCTGTCGACAACCTGCAGCGCGATCGGCACGTCCTGCAGCTCCTGCTCGCGGCTCTGCGCGGTGACGACGATGCGGTCGAGCGTGAGCGCGTCGTCGCGCGCCTGCGCGGCCGGCGCGTCGGGCGGTGGTGCGGGCGCGGGCGGCGACTGCTGCGCCCAGGCCACCAGCGGCGCGGCGCAGGCGCCCAGCAGGGCGCGGCGCAGGCAGGTACACAGGATCCGTTGCTTCGGCGACATCGCGTTCTCCCCTTCCCCGTTTTCGGTCGTTGTCGTGTTCGCATGGGCGCGCGGGCGCGCCCGGTTCAAGCGTCGTTGCAATCCCCTTCCATCGCGGCGATCCACGCGCGGACCAGTTCCACGCCTTCGCGGTGGACCACGTCGCGCCCGAGCTCGGGCATCATCACCCCCGGATCGTCGCTGTCCATGCGGAAGGCGAGGATCGATTCGCCGGGCTTGCCCGGCACGATACCGAAGCGGTGCCCGCCGGTGCCCTGCCCGGCCGCCACCGGCGGCTTGCACAGGCCCAGGTGGCGCGGGTCGTGGTCGAACGCGTCCAGCCACAGGCCCGAAGTGTCGGCCGGCCCCCGCGGGTTGTGGCAGTGGCCGCAGTTGATGTCGAGGTAGGCGCGCGCGCGGCTTTCCAGGCTGGCATGCGCGGCGTCGCGCCAGTCGGCGTTGCGCGGCACGCCGGCGGCCGGCACGCCGCGCAGGTAGCCGATGCGCGAGAGGTGCGCGAGCTGGTTCCCGCTGCCGCCGGCATAGGCGTATTCGCGGTTCAGGTGTCGCGCCTTGGGGCCCAGCGGGACGATCCGGCGCGTGGTGTTGTTGCTGGCGTGGCAGCCGGCGCACTGGTTCTGGTCCGGCACCTGGTAGGTGAAGTCCTCGCGGCCGCCGTCGTCGGCGACCAGCCGCAGCGGCACGCTGGCGCCGGTGCGCTCGAGCGTGGCCTCGGTCTGGGCGTCGTTCCAGACGTAGGCCAGCGCGACCCAGCCCTGCGCGCGATGCACCAGCAGCCGGGTCTCGACCATGCGCACGTTGCGCAGGTCCAGGCCCTCGCCGGCGCGGTCGCGCGAGGTGTCGTCGGTGCGCCTGACTTCGCCGGCCGCGCCGGCCTTCGGGTAGAAGAAGGTCTTGCTCAGGATGGTGCCGACCGGGAAGTCGAAGGCCTCGCGCGGCTGGTAGCGCGCCGACGTGCCCGCGGGCATCCACACCGTGCGCAGCTTGTGCGCGTAGTCGCTGAACAGCGGCGTGTTGAGGTCGAACGGCACGACGCCGGCGTTGAGCGAAAGCGTCTTGCCGTCGCCGTGGACGACGTGCCAGTCGTCGAGCTTCGACGGATAGCCGTCGGCGTGGAAGGCGACCGGTGGCGGCGTGCGGGCGCAACCCGCGACCAGCGTCATCGCCAGAAGGAGCATCGCCGTGCCACGGGGCATCGTCGCGCTCAAACCCGCTTCAACTCCACCGCCGGCAGCGGATCGAGCCGGCAGTCGAACGGCTTCGCATCCGACTTCGGGTTGCTGTTCTTGTTCGGCCCGTCGGCGTCGAGCACGCCCGAAGCGCCCTGGATGCAGATCCGCGGACCCTCGGCGCGCTTGGGGTTGGCGTAGCCGTCCCACAGCACGTCGGGGAAATGCCCGTTCAATCCGAACATCGCCACCTTCAGCGCCTTCAGGTCCAGCCCGTCCGGCGAGTCGCCGCCGCCGGAGAAGCGGTTGTCGTGCACGTAGATCTTCTCCGGGTACGGATCGAACGCCGCCGAAGGCTTGTACTTGCTGTCGTAGCCTGCCGAGTAATGGCTGGCGATCAGCACGTTGGCGGTCCTGTTGTCGGCGATCTCGTTGCCGAACACCTCGACCTCGTCGTTGGACATGATCACCACGCCCGAGCCGGCCGGCACCGCCGCCACCGCCGAGCCCTTGCGGCCGAAGTTGCCGGTGTTGTTGGCCAGGATGCGGTTGTCGAACACGCGCGTGGTGTGCCCCGGCTGCGGCAGGTCGGGCATGTTGAACACCAGGATGCCGCCGGTGTTGTTCGTCGCGACGTTGTCGTGGACGTCGGCGCCGATGCAGTTCTCGATCTCGATGCCGGCGACGTTGCGCTCGGCGCGGTTGCGGCGCACCACCACGTCGCGCGACTGGCCGACGTAGATGCCGGCGTCAGACGCGCCGATCACCACCGAGTCCTCGATCAGCACGTTCTTCGTCTGCACCGGGTACAAGCCGTAGGCGCCGTTGGACGTGTCCGGGCCGTTGGTCCACTCCACCCGCACGCCGCGGATGGTGATGTCCTCGCCCTCGTTGACCTTGAGGCCGTCGCCGCGGGTGTCCTCGATCGCGAGGTTCTCCAGGGTGAAGCGGTCGGCGTTGACGATCAGCCCTTCGGCGCCGGTCTTCTGGCCCTTGAAGCTGAGCACGGTCTTGTCCATGCCGGCGCCGCGGATCGTCACCCCGTCCACGCGCAGGCTGAGGCTGCGGTCGAAGGCGTGGCGGCCGGCGGGGATCTCGATCACGTCGCCGGGTTTCGCATCGAGCAGCTGCTGCTGCAGCACCTTCTGGTAGCCGGCGGCGGCGGCGGGCGCCGCGGCCTGGTCGCCGCCGCGGCCGCAGGCGGCCAGCAGGGCGCAGGCGGCCAGCGCGGGGATTTTCCCGTTCATGTCGTTCCCTCCTCGGCCGTCGCGGTGGCGACGGCCCTCCCGGCCACAGTCTCGACGGTCGCGGCCGCGCCGGTGGAGGGCATTCGCGGCATACTCGAGGGGGGAAAAACGGACAAACTGGCCGGATGCGCACGAACCGCGACGCCGTCGACCCGCGGCTGACCACCGCCGACATCGCCACCAACATCCTCTCCGGGCTGTGCCTGATGGCCGAGGAGCAGGGCATCGCCTGCGCGCACTGGTTCGCCGGCCTGCCGCTGGCGCGGGCGCAGGTGGACGATGCCTCGGTGCGGGTCTCCTACCGCCAGGCCAGCCGGATCGTGCAGCGCGCGCTGCGCGACCTGCCCGGGCCGGGCGTCGGCCTGCGCCTGGGGCGGCAGCAGACGCTCGGCAACTTCGGCCTGCTGGGACTGGCGATGGCGACTGCGCGCAGCTTCGGCGACGCGGTGGCGATCGGGCTGGAGTACGCGCCGGTGTCCGGCAGCCTGATGGACCTGGAGCTTGAGCCGGCCGAACCGGGCACGCTGGCGCTGGTGGCCGTGCAGCGCGCGCCGGACGAGGCGATCCTGCCATTCCTGTGTGAGGAGCTGTTCGCCAGCACCCTGATGGTGTGCCGCGGCCTGGTGGGGCCGGGATTCCGGCCGCTGCGGCTGGAGCTGGCCTACCCGGCGCCGGCGTATGCGCGCGAGTACGAGGCGCTGTTCGAATGCGAGGTGCGCTTCGGCATGCCGCGCAACCGCGAGCTGGTCGACGCGGCCTGGCTGTCGCGCCGGCTGCCGGCCTACAACCCGGTCAGCGCGCAGCAGGCGCTGGCGCTGTGCCGGGCGCAGATGCCGCGCGGCAACGCCGGCGGCGAGATCGTCGCGGCGGTGCGACAGCTGTTGCGCGCGCGCCTGCACGAGGGCCCGCGGCTAGCCGACGTCGCCGCCGAGCTGCACCTGACCGAGCGCACGCTGCGGCGCCAGCTGGTCGCGGCCGGGACGGGCTTCAAGGCGCTGCACGACGCGGTGCGCAGCGAGCGCGCGCGCGAGCTGCTGCACGAGGGCGCGCTACCGATCGCGCAGGTGGGCGCGCGCGTGGGCTTCCGCGATGCGCGCGAGTTCCGGCGCGCGTTCCGGCGCTGGACCGGCACCACGCCCAGCCGCATGCGAGCCGGCCTCTAGGGGTCGCATGTGGGAGCGGCTTCAGCCGCGAGCTTTGCCTCAGGCGGGTGCAGGTGCAGGCCAACGGCTCGCGGCTGAAGCCGCTCCCACCAGCAGCGCGAGCACGTGGCGGAGCGGTTGTCAGGAAGCGGCGACCATCACCGCATCGACCTCGAACGCGGCGCCCTTGGGCAGCGCCGACACCTCGATGGTCGAGCGCGCCGGGTACGGCTGCGCGAAATACTCGGCCATCACCGCGTTGACCTCGGCGAACTGTCCCAGGTTGGTGAGGTAGAGGCCCACGCGCACGACGTCGTCGAACGAGCCGCCGGCCGCCTCGCACACCGCCTTGAGGTTGTCGAAGGCGCGGCGCGCCTGCGCCTTGATGTCGCCCGCGACCAGGTCGCCGGTGGCCGGGTCGATCGGGGTCTGGCCGGACAGGTAGACGGTGTCGCCGGCGCGCACGGCCTGCGAATACGGGCCGATGGCGGCGGGGGCTTTGTCGGTGTGGACGGGCTGGCGTGGCATGGCGTTCTGGTCCGTGATTGGTGATCGGTGATTGGCAGGATCATCGCACGCTCGCTGTCATCCCGAGCGCAGCGAGGGATCCGAGGCCCGCCCGGCAGATCCGTCGCTGCGCTCGGGATGACAATCCGGTGCCCCGCTCCCGCGAATCACCAATCGCCAATCGGAATCACGACGCCTCAGAGGCGCTGCACCCCATGCACCACGTGCAGCCGTCGCGTGCGCCGGATCACGTCCGCCAGGTGCTTGCGGCCCTTCACCTCGATCGAGAAGCGGATGGTGGCGACGTTGGTGTCGCGCTCGAGGTATTCCACGCCGTCGATGTTGGAGTTGGCCTCGGCGATCGCGGCGGCCACCTGCGCCAGCACGCCCGGGCTGTTCTCCACCTCGACCTTGAGCGCGGCGCCAAAGTCGCCGCTGACGTCGCGGTCCCAGCCGATCGCCACCCAGCGCTCGGGCGACTTGCGGTAGTCGGCCACGTTCGGGCATTCCATCCGGTGCACCATGATTCCGCGGCCGGTGGTGTGGTAGCCCATGATCTCGTCGCCAGGGATCGGCATGCAGCACGAGGCGAAGGTGATGATGCCGCGCTCGTTGCCGGTGATCAGGATGCGGTCGCCGCTGCGCGGCATCGCCGCGGTGTCGAGCAGGTCGAGCGTGCCGCCTTCGTCGCGCGTGAGCGCCTGCGCGACCTGCGCCGGCATGCGGTTGCCCAGCGCGATGTCGGCCAGCAGCTCCTCCAGGCGCGGGTAGCGCAGTTCCGACAGGTAGGCCTCGAGCCGCGCGGCCGGCAGGCGCTCCAACGAGCTGCCGCGTTCCTCGAGGGCGCGGTCGAGCATGCGATGGCCCAGCTGCACCGCGTCCTCGTGCTCCAGGTGCTTGAGCTGGTGGCGGATCGCGGTGCGCGCCTTGCCGGTGACCACGAACTCCAGCCACTGCGGCTTGGGGCTGGACGACTTCGCGGTGACCACCTCGACCTTCTGCCCGCTGGCGAGCTTGGTGCGCAGCGGCACCAGCTTCTTGTCCACGCGCGCGGCCACCGCCTGGTTGCCGACGTCGGTGTGCACCGCGTAGGCGAAATCCAGCGCTGTGGAGTTGCGCGGCAGCGCCAGGATGTCGCCCTTGGGCGTGAACAGGTAGACCTCGTCCGGGAACAGGTCGACCTTGACGTTTTCCAGGAACTCCAGCGACGAGCCGGTGCCGCGCTGCGACTCGAGCAGCCCGCTGATCCACGAGTGCGCGCGCACCTGCGCGCTGTTGGGCGCCTCGCCGCCGTGCTTGTAGGCCCAGTGCGCGGCGATGCCGCGCTCGGCGATCAGGTCCATCTCCTGGGTGCGGATCTGCACCTCGATCGGCGAGCCGTACGGCCCGAACAGCACCGTGTGCAGCGACTGGTAGCCGTTGGCCTTGGGGATGGCGATGAAGTCGCGGAAGCGCCCGTCCAGCGGCTTGTACACCGAGTGCACCACGCCCAGCGCGCGATAGCAGTCGCCGACGCTGCCCACGATGATGCGGAAGCCGAACACGTCCATCACCTGGGTGAAGGTCTTCCCTTCCGCCTGCATCTTGCCGTAGATGCTCCACGGCGACTTGACCCGGCTCACCAGCCGGAACTGCAGGCCCTCGTTGCTGAGCTTCTGCGCCAGCTGTGCCTCGATCCGCGCCAGCGCCTCGCGCCGCACCAGCGGCTGGGCGCGGATGCGCTTGAGCAGCACCGCGTGGCGGATCGGGTGCAGCGCGCGGAAACCCAGGTCCTGCAGCTCGGCCTTGATCAGGTTCATGCCCAGGCGCTGGGCGATCGGCGCGTAGATCTCCAGCGTCTCGCGGGCGATGCGCTCGCGCGCCTCCGGCGTCTGCGCGCCGAGCGTGCGCATGTTGTGCAGGCGGTCGGCGAGCTTGATCAGGATCACGCGCAGGTCGCGCGCCATCGCCAGCAGCATCTTGCGGAAGCTTTCCGCCGCCGCCTCCTGGCGGTCCTGGAACTTGAGCTTGTCCAGCTTGGTGACGCCGTCGACCAACTCGGCCACGGTCTCGCCGAACTCCGCGGCGAGCTGCGCGCGGGTCAGCGGGGTGTCCTCGATGGTGTCGTGCAGGATCGCCGCGACCAGAGTTTCGATGTCCACCTTCTGGTCGGCCAGCACCCGCGCCACCGCGACCGGGTGGGTGATGTAGGGCTCGCCGGACTTGCGCAGCTGGCCGGCGTGCGCCGCCGCACCGATCGCCCAGGCCCGGCGCAGCAGCGCGCGCTGCGCGTCGGGCAGGTAGGCGGCGGCGCGCTCCAGCTCCAGCACGTAGTCGGGCACGGACTCGTCCGCGGGGACGGTCGGCTCGAGATGGGCGGGCTCGGCGGGGGTCATGATGGCGAGCCTAAGGCGAAAAGCCGGGGATGGGGAATGGGGAGCGGGGAATCGGAGCGGCCATGCCGGCAACGAACGACCCCGGCCACCCATTCAGCGGCCAAAAAAACAGCGGCCCCGCACTGCGGGGCCGCCATGATCGCGTCAGCCTGGATGGTCGGGAGGAACGGCGGTGTCGCCCTTCGATTCCCGATCCCCGGTCGCGTCCTTACAGGTCGTCGCCCTTCGACATGTCCTCGTCGGCGACCACCTCGGCGGCGGCCCATTCCAGCGCCTCGCGCTCCTTGCGCTCGCGCTCGGCCTTGTCGACGGCGTCGATGTAGGGCTGGTCGATGCGGCGGGCGGCGATTTCGCGCAGCGCCAGCACGGTCGGCTTGTCGTCGTTCTCGCTGTTGTCGATCTGGGCCTCGACGCCGTTGGCCAGCTGGCGCGCGCGCTTGGCGGCCATCATCACGAGCTCGAAGCGGTTGTCGACCACCTGCAGGCAGTCTTCCACGGTAATGCGGGCCATAACTCTCCCGGCGGCCGGTCAGGCCGTCGACTCAAAAGACGGGGGGAGGCGGATGATAGGGATTCCGCGAAGCGGGCGCAAGCGCGTCCCTGCCAAATCAATGGGTTAGCCTTGAATCCTGCCCGATTCCGGCCCCGCAGGAGCGCACCCGGGCGCGACCGCTTGCGCCGGGAACGCGGTCGCGCCAGGGCGCGCTCCTACAGGTTACGGTCGTCGCCGTCCTGCGCCAGCAGCGCCCGCACCAGTCCGGCGTGGCGCTGCGCCTGGGCCTCGCGGCGCAGCCGGCTGGCGACGAAGATCGCGCACATTTCGGCGACCGCGGTGTCGAAGTCCTCGTTGACGATGACGTAGTCGAACTCGTCGTAGTGCGACATCTCCTCGCGCGCGGCGGCCAGGCGCCGCGCCATCACCTCCTCGCTGTCCTGCCCGCGCTTGCGCATGCGCTCGAGCAGCGCCTCGCGCGAGGGAGGCAGGATGAACACCCCGACCGCCTCCGGCACCTGCGCGCGCACCTGGCGCGCGCCCTGCCAGTCGATCTCCAGCAGCACGTCGCGGCCCGCCGCCAGTTGCGGCTCGACCGACTGCCGCGCGGTGCCCTTCCAGTCGTCGTGCACGAGCGCGTGCTCGAAGAAGTCGCCGGCGGCGATCATGCGCTGGAACTCGTCCTTGCCCACGAAGTGGTAGTGCTCGGCGTGGCGCTCGCCCGGGCGCGGCGTGCGCGAGGTGAACGAGATCGACAGCCGGATGTTGCCGTCGCGCGCCAGGCAGGCGTTGACGATGCTGGATTTCCCCGCGCCCGAGGGCGCGGCGACGATGAAGAGGGTGCCGCGCATGGGGCCATGGCCGGTGATCGGTGATTCGTGATTCGTCAAAGCAAACCCTCCCGTGCAACACCCATGCCTGCGCACCCGTCACCGATCACGAATCGCCACCCACGGCGTCATTCGATGTTCTGCACCTGCTCGCGCACCTGGTCGATCAGCACCTTCAGCTCGACCGCGATGTTGCTGGTGCGCGCGTCCACCGACTTGGAGCCGAGGGTGTTGGCCTCGCGGTTGAACTCCTGCAGCAGGAAGTCCAGGCGCCGGCCGACGGGTTCGCGCTGGGTGAACACGCGGCGGACCTCGGCGACGTGGCTGTCGAGGCGGTCGAGCTCCTCGTCCACGTCGAGCTTCTGCAGCCACAGCACCAGCTCCTGCTCGACGCGACCCGGGTCGGCGGCCTGCCCGAGGTCGGCCAGGCGCGCCTCCAGCTTGGCGCGCTGGCCGGCGCGGATCGCCGGGATCAGCGCGCGCACCTGCGCGGCGAGCGCGGCGATGCCGTCGACGCGCTCCAGGATCGCCGCCACCAGCTTGCCGCCCTCGCGCTCGCGCGCTGCCACGAAATCGCCGAGCACCGCGTCGAGCAGTTCCAGCGCCTGGGCCTGCAGCGCGGCCGGGTCCTCCGCCCTGGACTGCAGCACACCGGGGAACTGCAGCAGGTCGGTGAACTGCGTGCGCAGCGCCGGGAAGCGGCCGTCGAGGTCGTTGGCGAGCGCGCCGAGCCGCTGCAGCAACGCGTCGTTGACCTGCAGCGTGCCGCCGCCCTCGCCGGCGCGCAGGCGCAGGGTCAGGTCGACCTTGCCGCGCGACAGGCGCGCGGCGACCCGCTCGCGCAGCACCGGCTCCAGCAGCCGCAGCTCGTCGGGCAGGCGGATGCCCAGCTCGAGGAAGCGGTGGTTGACCGCGCGCAGCTCGCAGCCGAGCGCGCCCCATTCGGTGCTGCGCTCGCCGGAGGCGAAGGCGGTCATGCTGCGGATCATGCGTCGGCTCGGCGGCTCGGCGGGTTGGGGTGCGCAGTATGCCACCGGCGAAAACGCGCGCCCGGCGCCGCCGCGCCGGCTGGTAGAATTCCCGCCCCCTTCGATCGGCCATCCGCATGCCTTCCACCGAACGTCCCAGCGGCCGCGCGCCCGACCAGCTGCGCGAGGTGCGCATCGAGCGCGGCCACACGCGCCACGCGGAAGGCTCGGTGCTGGTGTGCTTCGGCGATACCCGCGTGCTGTGCACCGCCAGCGTCGAGAACCGCGTGCCTGCGTTCCTGCGCGGCAAGGGCGAGGGCTGGGTGACCGCCGAGTACGGCATGCTGCCGCGCGCCACCCACAGCCGCAGCGACCGCGAGGCCGCGCGCGGCAAGCAGGGCGGGCGCACGCTGGAGATCCAGCGCCTGGTCGGGCGCGCGCTGCGCGCCTGCGTCGACCGCCGCGCGCTCGGCGAGCGCACCATCACGCTCGACTGCGACGTGCTGCAGGCCGACGGCGGCACCCGCACCGCCGCGATCACCGGCGCCTACGTCGCCCTGGTCGACGCGACGCGCTGGCTGCTCGCGCGCAACGAGATCCGCAAGGACCCGGTGTTCGGCGCGGTGGCGGCGGTGTCGGTCGGCGTCTACCGCGGCGTGCCGGTGCTCGACCTCGACTACGCCGAGGACAGCGACTGCGACACCGACATGAACGTGGTCATGAACGACGGCGGCGGCTTCATCGAACTGCAGGGCACGGCCGAGGGCCACGCCTTCCGCCGCGACGAGCTCGACGCGCTGCTCGGCCTGGCCGAGCGCGGCATCGGCGAGCTGCTGGCGATGCAGCGCGAGGCGCTGGCGCGCTAGCGCGAACCGGCCGGCGCGCATGACGCAGTCCATCGCCACCGTCGCGCTCGTCGTCTCCGACTACGACGAGGCCATCGCCTGGTACACCGGCGCGCTCGGCTTCGAGCTGCTGGAGGACGCGCCGCGCGGCGAAGGCAAGCGCTGGGTGCGGGTCGCGCCGCGCGGCGGCGCGACCGCGCTGCTGCTCGCGCAGGCAGGCAACGAGCAACAGCGCGCGCACGTCGGCGACCAGGCCGGCGGCCGCGTGGCCTTCTTCCTCGAGACCGACGATTTCGCGCGCGACCACGCCGCGATGCTGGCGCGCGGCGTGCGCTTCGTCGAGGCGCCGCGGCACGAGGACTACGGCACGGTCGCGGTGTTCGAGGACCTGTACGGCAACCGCTGGGACCTGCTGGAACCGTGCCGATGAAAGCCGCGCCGATGAACGTCGCGCCGGTGAAGCTGGTGCTGGCCAGCGGCAACGCCGGCAAGCTCGCCGAGCTGCAGCAGCTGCTCGGCGGACGCGGCATCGAGCTCGCCGCACAGGGCGAGCTGGGCGTCGGCGACATCGAGGAAACCGGCCTGACCTTCATCGAGAACGCGCTGCTGAAGGCGCGCCACGCCGCGCGCGCGACCGGGCTGCCGGCGCTGGCCGACGATTCGGGCCTGTGCGTGGACGCGCTCGGCGGCGCGCCCGGCCTGTACTCGGCGCGCTACGCCGGCGGGCACGGCGACGCGCGCGCCAACATCGAAAAGCTGCTCGACGCCCTGCGCGAGGTGCCCGACGAGCGCCGCACCGCGCACTTCCACGCGGTGGTCGTGCTGCTGCGCCACGCCGAAGACCCGCAGCCGCTGGTCGCCGAAGGCAGCTGGCACGGCCGCATCCTGCATGCGCCGCGCGGCGCCGGCGGCTTCGGCTACGACCCGGTGTTCCTCGACCCGGAGCACGGCAGGGCGGCGGCCGAGATCGAGCCGGCGCTCAAGAACCGCATCAGCCACCGTGGCCGGGCGCTGGCGGCGCTGGCGCTGCGCATCGGCGAGCTTTGAGCGCGCAGCCGGTCCGCCCGCCATGCACGTCGTGATCTGGGAATACGAAGTCCGCGCCGGCGGCGAAGCGGCATTCGAGGCGCTGTACGGGCCCGGCGGCGACTGGGTCGCCTTGTTCCGCGCACACGCGGGCTACCTGGGCACGGAACTGCTGCGCGATCCGGAGAGCGGACGCCACCTCACGATCGACCGCTGGACGTCGGAGGCCGCCTACGCGGCCTTCCTCGCCGCGGCCGCGCCGCGCTACGCCGACATCGACGCGCGTGGCGACGCGCTCACCGTCGGCGAGCGCCGCGTCGGCGCCTACTCGCCATGCTGACGCCGCCGCCGCTGTCGCTGTACGTGCACCTGCCCTGGTGCGTGCGCAAGTGCCCGTACTGCGACTTCAACTCGCATGAGTACCGCGGCGCCGGCGCCGCGGCGCCGTTCGCGCAATACGTGCAGGCGCTGCTGGCCGACCTCGACTTCGACCTGCCGCTGGCCTGGGGCCGCACCGTGCACAGCGTGTTCTTCGGCGGCGGCACGCCCAGCCTGTTCCCGCCGGATGCGATCGACGCCTTCCTGCAGGGCGCCAGCGCGCGGCTGCGCTTCGCGCCGGGGCTGGAGGTGACGCTGGAGACCAATCCCGGCACCGCCGAGCACGGGCGCTTCGAGGAGTACCGCGCGGCCGGCGTGAACCGGCTGAGCTTCGGCGTGCAGACCTTCGACGATGCCGTGCTGCGGCGCCTGGGCCGCATCCACGACAGCGCCGAGGCCGAGGCCGCGGTCAGGCTCGCGCAGGACGCGGGCTACGACAACTTCAACCTCGACCTGATGTACGCGCTGCCCGGCCAGACCCTGGCCATGGCCGAGGCCGACATCGAGCGCGCGCTGGCGCTGCGGCCCGCGCACGTCTCGCACTACCAGCTCACGCTCGAGCCCAACACCGTGTTCGCCGCCAGGCCACCGGAGGGCATTCCCGACGAGGACCTGGCCTGGGACATGCAGGAGCGCTGCCAGGCGCTGCTCGCCGACGCCGGCTTCGCGCAGTACGAGGTCAGCGCCTACGCGCGGCCGGGGCGCCAGTGCGCGCACAACCTCAACTACTGGCGCTTCGGCGACTACCTCGGGATCGGCGCCGGCGCGCACGGCAAGCTCACCCTCGGCGCCGAGCAGGCGATCCTGCGGCGCTGGAAGCTCAAGCACCCGGTCGCCTACCTCGCCCACGCAGGCAGCGCGGCCGCGATCGGCGGCGACGAGCGCATCGCGCCCGGGCGCCGGCCGTTCGAGTACATGCTCAACGCGCTGCGGCTGGTGGAAGGTTTCGGCCTCGACCGGTTCGAGGCCGCCACCGGGCTGCCGCGGTCGGCCATCGCGGCCGGGCTGGACCAGGCACGCGAGCGCGGATGGCTGGAGGTGGCGGACGGCCAGGTCCGGCCGACCGCGCTGGGCCGGCGCTTCGGCAACGACGTGATCGCGCTGTTCCTGGAGGATTGATCCTGGAGGATCGATCCCGACGCTGCCCCGAAGCTTGGCCCGGGGGGGCTGAACGGCGCGCGGACGTCCCCCGGCGTCGCCTGCGCCGCTGGCCGCGATGGCCTTTCGAATCCGTAGGCTGGCCGTGGCCACCCGGACCGTGATAAGAAGCGCGCAGGGGAGCACAATCCAGTCCATGTCCGCTTCGACGCCATCGAACGATGCCACGCCGCGCACGCTCGCCAGTGCCGGCTTGCCCAGGCGCGTGCGCAAGGCGCTGGAGCACGCGCTGTCGCTGGTCACGGTCGAGCTCGACAACAACCTCGGGGCGATGCTGAAGGAGTTCGAGCAGGAGCTGTTCCGGCTCGCCGACCTGGCGCGCAACCCCGGCGCGGAATCGGGCTACATGCAGACCCTGCGCACGTTGCGCATGAACCGCGCCGACCTGATCCCGCGCTTCATGCTCGAGCTCGAGGCCGGCGTGGCCACGATCCGCAACAACGCGGCCGCGCAGGCGGCGGCCGCCGGCGAGAAGCCGGTGAAGTTCCAGAACCTGTCGCTGGTCGAGGACGAGGTCATGGACGAGGACGCGGTGCTGCGCGAGATCGCGGCCCGCCAGGAGGCGCGCGCCGCGCTGCCGCTGCACCTGCTCGGCCAGCGCTTCGGCGTGCTCGCCGGCAGCCCGGCGCTCGACGCCGAGCGCATCCCGCTGGGCCCGCGCGCGCTGTGCCGGGCGATGCGCAGCGCCAGCCAGACCCTGCACGTGCCGTACGAGGCGCGCCTGCTGCTGTACCGGATGTTCGACCACCAGGTGATGGCGAACTACGCCGTCATCCTCGAGAAGCTGGACCAGGCGATGGATGCCGACGGCGTCCTGCCCGGCCTGACCTTCGTGCCGGTGCGCGTGCGCCCCACCTCGCAGCAGGAGGCGGCCGAGCGCGCGGAGGCCGCCACCCCGGATGCCCGCGGCAAGCGCCGGCAAGCCAAGATGCACGGGCGCCGCGAGGGCGACGCGGTCGCCGCCGCGGCATTGGCGGCGCAGCAGCGCCCGCACACCGCATGGATGGGCGAGCCCTGGGACGGCGCGGACGATGACGCCGGCGGCGAGGACGAGGCTGCCTCGCTGGACATGCTGCAGCAGCTGATGTCGGGCCGGCGCGCGCTGATCGGCAAGCTGCGCCCCAACCGCCCCGGCGGCCCGCGGCTGGAACTGAGCACCAGCGACGTGTTCCAGGCGCTGGGCGCGCTGCAGGCGCAGCCGCCGTCGCCGACCGGGCCGACGCACGGCCTGCAGGACATCAAGCAGACCCTGCTGGCGCAGGTCCGCCAGCAGCGCGGACAGGGCGCGACGCTGTCGCAGAAGGACAACGACACCTTCGAGCTGCTGTCGATGCTGTACGGGCAGATCGAGAGCGAGATCCGCGCCGACGCGCCCGCGGCCGCGCTGATCCGCCGCCTGCAGCTGCCGCTGCTGCGGGTGGCGCTGCAGGACCGCGCGTTCTTCGTGCGCGGGCACCATCCGGCCCGGCAGCTGCTCAACACGGTGGCCGAGTCCGCCGCCAAGTGGCTGGACAAGGACGACTACGACCCGCAGATGCTGCTGCCGCTGCAGCAGGCGGTCACCCACGTCGTCGAGAACTACGACGGCGACGAGGCGGTGTTCGCCGCCAGCAACGCCAAGCTCGAGACGCACCTGCAGGAGCAGGTGCGCAAGGCCGAGCTGCTCGAACGGCGCCACGTCGAGGCCGCGCGCGGCAAGGAGAAGCTCGAGGTCGCCAAGCTGCGCGCCAGCGAGACCCTCAACGCGCTGATCGGCGACACGCGGCTGGCCAAGTTCGTGCGCGCGCTGCTCACCCAGGCCTGGGCCGACGTGCTCACCCTCACCCTGCTGCGGCAGGGCGAGGACTCGGACGAGTGGCGCAAGCAGGTCGAGGCGACCCGCAAGATCGTCGCCGCCTGCAGCCGCGAGGACGCACCGGCCGATCCCGAACTGACCGCGCACGTCGCGCAGGCACTGACCCAGGTCGGCTACCACGCCGACGAGGCCGGCGTCATCGCGCAGCGCCTCACCAGCCGCGTGCCGGAAGGCGAGGACGATCCCGCCTCGCGCACCGAGCTTGCGGTCAAGCTCAAGGCGCGCGCGCGCCTGGGCGAGGATCCGGAAAAGGCGCAGCGCCCCAAGCTGCCGCCGCGCACGCCCGAGGAGCAGGCCCGCTACGAGCAGCTGCGGGTGATGCCGTTCGGCACCTGGATCGAGTTCGTGACCAACCAGCAGGGCGACGTCGTGCGGCGCCGGCTGTCGTGGTTCAGCCCGGTCACCGACAACGCCCTGTTCGTCAACCAGCGCGGCCAGCGCGTGGGCGAGCATTCGCTCGACAGCCTCTCGCGGATGATCGCGTCCGGGCAGGCGCGCATCGTCACCGCCGCGCGCGGGCGCCTGGTCGACCGCGCGTGGCAGGCCGCTGTCTCCGCGCTGCGCAGCTTCGCCGGGCGCAGCGACGACGCGCAGTTGCCGGAGCCGACATGATCAACGAGTTCCGCCGCGCCCGCCGCCGCAAGGCCACGGACACCATCCTGGTCACCGACGCGATGACCGAGCGCGTGGTCGGCCAGATCGGCAACCTGTCCGAGAGCGGCATGCTGCTGATCGCCAACGAGTCGCTGGTGGACGACGCGCTCTACCAGCTGCAGTTCGCGCTGCCCAACGAGAAGGGCGAGCCGACCATGGTCGTGGTCGGCGCGCACCTGCTGTGGATGGATCGCGCCAGCGCGCCGGGGCAGGCGTGGATCGGCCTGCGCTTCATCGCCGTCGCCGCCACCTCGCTGGCCGGCCTGCAGCGCTGGATCGCGGCGCCCGGCGGGCAGTTCGAGTAACCCGTCGCCGGCGGCGCGGCCGCCGCCTCAGCCGCGCTGGTACAGCACGCGCTCGGGCTGGTGCAGCGCGAAGCCCTGGCCGTAGTCGACGCCGAGCTGGCGCAGCAGGTCGATGATGCCCTCGCTGGCCACCCATTCGGCCACCACGTCCAGGCCGCGCTGGTGCCCGATCTCGGTGATCGCGTCGACGATCGAGCGGCTCATCGGGTCGACGTCGAGCTCGCGGATGAAGCTGCCGTCGATCTTGATCACGTCCACCGGCAGGTTCTTCAGGTAGCCGAACGAGGACATCCCGGCGCCGAAGTCGTCCAGCGCCACCTGGCAGCCGAAAGCGCGCAGCCGCTCCATCACCCGCAGCGCGCGCGCGAAGTTGCGCATCGCCTCGGTCTCGGTGATCTCGAAGCACAGCCGCCCCGGCGCAACGCCATGGCGGTCGATCAGCTGCAACACGTAGTCGGCGAGCCCGTCGTCGTCGAGCGTGGACGCGGCGAGGTTGATCGAGCAGCGCCCCGGCGCGCGCCCGCTGGCATGCAGGCGGTCGAAATGCTCGATCGCCGCGCCGATCACCCAGCGGTCCAGCGCGGGCATCAACCCGTAGCGCTCGGCGGCGGGGAGGAACGCGCCCGGCATCACCACGCGCCCGTCCTCGTCGCGCAGGCGCAGCAGCAGCTCGATGTGCGGGTCCTGCGCCGGCCGTTCCTGCAGCGGCCGCACTTCCTGGTAGTCGAGCAGCAGCCTGCCCTCGTCGATCACCCAGCGCAGCCGGTTGGCCCATTCCATCTCGCCGCGGCGGCGCAGCGTCTCGTCGTCCTGGGCGGAATAGAAGTGGATGCGGTTGCGGCCGTGGTCCTTGGCCATGTAGCAGGCCGCATCCGCGTGCGCCAGCGCGTCGTCCAGGGTCATGCCCGGGCGATCGACCATCACCACGCCGATGCTGGCGCTGACGGTGTAGGAGCGCTGCTCCCAGACGTAGATCAGCCCCTCGATGCGGGTGCGCAGGCGCTCGGCCAGCGCGCGCGTGCTTTCGACCGAGACGTCGTGGGCGAGCACGCCGAACTCGTCGCCGCCCAGCCGCGCCAGCAGGTCGTCGCCGCGCAGGTGCTCGGCCATCGCCAGCGCCAGCTGGCTCAGCAGCTGGTCGCCGGCCAGGTGCCCGGAGGTGTCGTTGATCAGCTTGAACTGGTCGAGGTCGATGTACAGCAGCGCCGCGGGCGGCCCGCCCCTGGCGACGGACTGCAGCTCGCGGCGCACGGCGCGCTCGAACTCGCGCCGGTTGCACAGCCCGGTCAGCGCGTCGTGCGTGGCCTGGTAGCTGAGCATCTCGGTGAGCTGGCGCTGCTCGGAGATGTCGCTGGCCACCATCAGCAGGCGGTCGAGCCCGCCCATCTGCACCTGGGTGAGCGAGGTCGACGCCCAGAACCGGTCGCCGCCGCGGGTCAACAGCGCCGCGTCGACGTTGTTCCAGTGCAGGCCGCCTTCGCGACTGGCGAGCCGGTGCCGCAGCATCTCGTCCTCGAACAGGTCCACCAGCGCGGTGTCGCTGGCCACGCCCTCGCCCAGTCGCGCGGACGCGGCCTCGTTGGCGTAGACGACGCGGCCATCGTCGGCACGCGCCATCAGCACCAGCGCCGGCAGCAGGTCGTTGAGGGTGCGGAAGCGCTCCTCGCTCTCTCGGTAGCGCTCGGCGATCTGCTGGCCCAGCGTCACCGCGCGGCGGCGCGTGGTCGCCACCGACCACAGCAGCAGCGCCAGCAGCAGGCTGGCGATCGCGCCGGCCAGGCCCATCATCCACAACATGCCGGCGTCGTAGCCGCGGCCGCGCCGCTGCAGCTCCACCCGCCAGCGGCGTTCGCCGAACGACACGTCGCGACTCGTGCTGCGTGCCCCGGCGGCGACCTCGCCGCCGGAATCGAACAGCGGCACCATCGCCTCGTCGGTCACGTCGAACACGCGCATCCGGTAGTGCTGCACGATGTCCTGCGGGAACGCGGCCAGCAACATCGGCCGAACCCGCATGCTGATGCCCAGCGCGCCGAGCTCCTGCCTGCGGCGCTGGGCGACGTCCACCGGCCGCGGCCCGGCGCCATACACCGGCAGCCGCACCACCACGCCGAGCGCGTCGCGCGGGTCGCCGACCGGCTGGCGCAGCGTGAAGGCGGCCGACATCACCGGGCGGTCGGTGTCGCGCGCGCGCAGCAGCGCACGCAGGTTGGCCTCCTGGGGGGCCATGTCGAACCCGGACAGCGACTCGTTGCCGGCCAGCGGCGCGACCAGGTGGTAGCGATAGTGCGGCCGTGCGCCCGGCTCCGCCGGCGGTTCGCGCCGGGCGAACACCATCGCCAGCAGGCTGGGCAGCATGTCCGGCGAACGCAGGTTCTCGTACATGCCCGCGAACTGCTCGCGACTGATGTCGTCGTCAACCAGGAACGCCGACTGCACCGCGCGCAGCAGCAACCCGCTGGCCTCGAACTGGCGCATGACCTGCACCACGCTGCGCCTGGCGGCCTGCGAATCGCGCAGGCGCGCCTCGGCCTCCATGTTGGCGCGCTGCAGCAGCAGCACCGACGCGGTCACCACCAGGCCCGCGAGCAGTCCCGCGAGCGCGAACGCCCACGCCGGCAGCCCCAGCAACGGCGGCAGCGCCGTGGCCTCCTCGCCCTGCACGGTCTCAGTGCTTGCGGCAGAATGCGGTGACCTCTCCATCGTGCCCCACCGATGAATCCCGATCCCGCCATCCTATATGCCGAGCATCTCAATGTGCTGCGAAGCCGGGCCGACGCCGCCCTGGAGCGCGCCGGGCTCGAGCACCTGGTCGTTCCCAGCGGCACGCTGCACTACCAGGCCTTCGACGACCGCGACTACCCGTACGCCGTCAACCCGCAGTTCAAGGCCTGGCTGCCGCTCACGCGCAACCCCGGCAGCTGGCTGGCCTACAGGCCGGGTGAAAAGCCGCGCCTGGTCTACCTGCAGCCGCGCGACTACTGGCACGTGGTGCCCGAGGCACCCGCCGGCTACTGGACGGAGCACTTCGACGTCGTCGTGATCCGCACCCCGGAGGAGGCGCTGCAGCACCTGCCGAAGAACGCCGGCCGCTGCGCGATCCTGGGCGAGCCGCAGAGCGCGCTGGGCCAGTACGGCGCGTTCGCGCCGAACAACCCGCCGGCGGTGGTGGACTACCTCGAGTACCACCGCGCCTTCAAGACGCCCTACGAGATCGCGATGATGCGCGCGGCCACGCGCCACGGCGTGCGCGGCCACCGCGCGGCCGAGCGCGCCTTCCGCGCCGGCGCCAGCGAGTTCGGCATCCACCTCGCCTACTGCCAGGCGGCGGGACAGGACGCCACCGAACTGCCCTACGGCAACATCGTGGCGCTCAACGAGCACGGCGCGGTGTTGCACTACACCGAGCTCGGGCGGCTGCCGCCGAAACCGGTGCGCAGCTTCCTGATCGACGCCGGCGCCAGCCACGGCGGCTACGCCTGCGACATCACCCGCACCTATTCGGCCGATCCGTCGGACGAGTTCCAGGCCCTGGTCGGCGCGGTCGACGCCGCGCAGCAGCGCATGTGCGCGCAGGTCCGCGCCGGCTTCGACTACAAGCAGCTGCACCTGGACGCGCACCTGGCGCTGGCGGCGGTGCTGAAGGACTTCGGCATCATCAAGGTCGCGCCGGAGCAGGCGTTGGCCACGGGCGTGAGCGCGGCCTTCTTCCCGCACGGCGTCGGCCACGGCATCGGCCTGCAGGTGCACGAGGTCGCCGGCTTCGCCGCCTCCGACGCCGGCGGCACCATCGCCCGGCCCGAAGGCCATCCCCACCTGCGCCTGACCCGCGTGCTCGAGCCGGGCATGGTGGTGACGATCGAGCCGGGCCTGTACTTCATCGACATGCTGCTCGACAAGCTGCGCGAGGACGGCCACGCCGACAGCGTCGACTGGTCGCGCGTCGACGCCTTCCGGCCCTATGGCGGCATCCGCATCGAGGACGACGTGGCGTGCACCGACGGCGAGCCGGTGAACCTCACCCGCGAGGCGTTCGCCGCGGCGGCTTGAGCGGCCCTCTCCCGCTTGCGGGAAAGGGTTGGTGACGGTGGGCGCCGCGGGCGCGAATGCCGTTGCACTACCGCCGTCGACGCGCCGGCGCGGCATTCCCGCTGCTGGCCGCGTGCGCAGCCGATGCCGACAGGGCTGCGGCTAGCGCGTCCGCCCGCCCATGAACGCCTCGATCTCCTCCGCGCTGCGCGCCAGCGCGGCGGTCAGCACTTCGTGGCCGTCCCTGGTGATCGCCACGTCGTCCTCGGTGCGGATGCCGATGCCGCGCCACTTCGCGTGCACGCTCTTGTCGTCCGGCGACACGTAGAGGCCCGGCTCGATGGTGAACACCATGCCCGGCTCCAGCAGCCGCGACTCGCCGTCGATTCGGTAGTCGCCGACGTCGTGCACGTCCAGGCCGAGCCAGTGGCCGGTCTTGTGGCGGTAGAAGCGCTTGTAGCTGCCGTCGGCGATGTTCTTCTCCAGTCGGCCCTTGAGCAGGCCCAGCCGCAGCAGGCCCTCGACCAGCGTCTCCACGGCGGCGGCGTGCCCGGCTTCGTAGGCGACGCCGGGCCGGGCCTGCGCCAGCGCGGCCGCGTGCGCGGCGCCGACCAGGTCGTGCAGCGCGCGCTGCTCCTTCGTGTAGCGGCCGCTGGCCGGGAAGGTGCGGGTGATGTCGCTGGCGTAGCCGCGGTACTCGGCGCCGGCGTCGACCAGCACCAGGTCGCCGTCCCCCACGCGCGCGTCGTTGGCGACGTAGTGCAGCACGCAGCCGTTATCGCCGGAGCCGACGATGCTGCCGTACGCCGGGCAGCCGTCGTGGGCGCGGAACACCCGCTCGATCTCCGCCTGCAGCTCGTACTCGTGCATGCCCGGCCGCACCGCGCGCATCGCCGCCTCGTGCGCGAGCACGCTGATCGCGGCGGCCTTGCGCATGAGCTTCAGCTCGTCGGCGGACTTGAACAGGCGCAGCTCGTCGAGCAGGTGGCCGAGCTCGAGGAACTCGTGCGGCGGCTGCGCGCCGTGGCGCACCTGCGCGCGCACGCGGTTGACCCAGCCGATCAGCTTGAGGTCGAAATCGGTGTCGCGGCCGAAGTGGTAGTAGACCCGCGTGCGGCCCTCGAGCAGGCCGGGCAGGATCTCGTCGAGGTCGTCGATCGGGTAGGCATCGTCCATGCCGAAGGCCTCGACCGCGCCCTCTGGCCCGGTGCGCGGGCCGTCCCACGCCTCGCGATCGGGGTTGCGCTCGCGGCAGAACAGCAGGTTCTCGCCATGCTTGCGGCCCGGCACCAGCACCAGCACCGCCTCGGGCTCCGGGAAGCCGGACAGGTAAAGCAGGTCGGAATCCTGCCGGTACGGATAATGGGTGTCCCGGCTGCGCACGCGCTCCGGCGCGGACGGCAGCACCAGGATCGCGTCGTCGCCGGCCATGCGCATCAACTGCCTGCGGCGGCGGGCGTGGGCGCTCTTGGGGATCGTCGGCTTGCTGGGCATGGGCGATGGCGTCTGCCGGGGTCGCGGGACTCAGTTCAGGCGCTGCCTGTGGCGCGGGCCGAGCGCGCAGTCGCCATGCAGCAGCAGCGTCGCCACCCGCACGAACTCCTCGATCTCGGCCAGCGCCTCCTCGTCCTCCTCGTCGCCTTCGTCCTGCGGCGAGGCGGCGGCCAGCCTGGCGAGGTCGGCAAGGGCTTCGCGCCCCTCCTCCGACAGTGACGGATCCTGGCCCGCCGCCATGCCGAAGGCGCCGAGGAAGCCGCGGCACCAGTCGAACAGCGCGCAGCTGCGCTCCGCCAAACCACGGTCCTCGCCCGGCAGCAGCAGCGCGAAGCCGAAGTCGCGGTCCTCGAGCTGGGCGACGGTGGCCGTGCGCAGCCGGTCCAGCGCGCTGCCCTCGGCCGGATCCCCCAGGCCGGCGTCGACCAGCAGCGCGCCCAGCCAGCCGGGCCCGGCGACGCTGCCACCCCCCGCCAGCCAGCCGGACAGCGCGCCATGCAGTTCCGACGCCCTCGTGCCGAGCGCAAGGGCGCGGCAGGCATCGTCGACTTCGGACAGGGTCGGCAGGTTCGGGGGCACGGCGACAACGGCGGACGGGGCGGCGCCAGTGTAGCAACGCCCCCCGCATCGGACGATGGCGGGTGCCTTGCGCCGCGCACGCCGCGACTTACACTGCGTGGGCCGCGGGCAGCCTGCGGAGGGGACTTTCGCCTTGGCTGGACACATCGACCTGATGCTGTTGGGAACCGTGCTGCTGGTCGTGGCACTGGTGGTCGCGCTGGTGGTACTGGTGACGCTGCGGCGCCGCAGCGAGCGCGCCTACGTCGCCCAGCTGCGCGAGCGCGAGGAACGGCTGAAGCTGGCGCTGTGGGCGACCGGCGAACACTACTGGGACTACGACCTGGCCACCGGCAAGCTGCATCGCTCGCAACCCGAGCAGGCGGCGCAGTCCGAGGCCGGCATGCGCAGGCTGCCGAGCCTGGCCGACCTCGACCAGGTGGTGCACCCGGACGACCTGCCGCTCGCGCGCGAACGCCTGCAGCGCTACATCGACGGCGAGAGCCCGATGTTCCGCTCCGAGCACCGGGTGCTCGACGCCGACGGGCAGTGGGTCTGGATCCGCGCCCGCGGCCGCGCGGTGGAGCGCGACGCCAACGGTCGCGTGCGGCGGATGGCCGGCACCGCGCTCAACATCACCAACGAGCGCCACGTCGAGCGCGAGCGCCAGATCGCCAGCGCCGTGCTGCGTCACATGGGCGAGGCGGTGACGGTGCTCGACCGCGAGTTCCGCTTCGTCTCGGTCAATCCCGCGTTCACCCGCATCACCGGCTATGCCGCCGACGAAGTCGCCGGCCGCGGCGCCGAACTGCTCGACAGCGCCCAGCACGATCCTGCCTTCTACCGCCACATCCGCGAGATCACGCTGCGCCAGGGGCGTTTTTCCGGCGAGATGTGGCAGCGGCGCAAGGACGGCGAGGAGTTCCTGTGCGCGATCGAGACCAGCGTGGTGCAGGAGGCCGAAGGCGAGCCGCCGCTGTACGTCGCCGTGCTCAACGACGTCACCCAGCAGAAGCGCGCCGAGCAGGAGCTGCGCTATCTGGCCAACTTCGACACCCTGACCAACCTGCCCAACCGCACGCTGCTGTCCGAGCGGCTCTCGCGCGCGATCGTGCGCGCGCGGCGCGAGAACAACCGCGTCGCGGTGCTGTTCCTCGACCTCGATCGCTTCAAGGACATCAACGACTCGCTCGGCCATGCCGCCGGCGACCGCATCCTGCGCTCGGCCGCGGTGCGCCTGCAGCAGACCGTCGGCCAGCACCACACCGTCGCGCGCCTGGGCGGCGACGAGTTCACCGTGGTGCTGGAGAACCTGGCCAGTCCGTCGGACGCGGACAGGACCGCGCGCGAGGTCATCATGGCCTTCGAGGCGCCGTTGATCATCGACGAGCGCCAGGAAGTCTCGATCTCGCCGTCGATCGGCATCAGCCTGTACCCCGACCACGGCCAGGTGCCGACCGAGCTGCTCAAGCAGGCCGACACCGCGATGTACCAGGCCAAGGCCGCGGGCCGCCGCACCTTCGTGCGCTACGACGACGCCATGGACGTGGCGATCCGCCAGCGCGCCACCATCTCCGGCGCGCTGCGCAAGGTCATCGACCGCGGCGAGCTGCACCTGGTCTACCAGCCGCGGCTGGCGCTGCCGTCCTCGCGCATCACCGGCGTCGAGGCGCTGCTTCGCTGGACCAGCGACGAGCACGGCGAGATCCCGCCGGCCGAGTTCATCCCGCTGGCCGAGGAAAGCGGGCTGATCCTGGAGATCGGCGAATGGGTGCTGCGCGAGGCCTGCCTCACGCTGCGCCGGTGGCGCCAGCACGGGCTGGACGGACTGGCGATGGCGGTCAACATGTCGGTGCTGCAGCTGCTGCGCGGCAACTTCCCCGAGGTGGTGCGGCGCGTGCTGGCCGATACCGGCGTGCCACCGGATGCGCTCGAGCTCGAGCTCACCGAAAGCGTGCTGATGGCCAACGCCAGCCAGGCCGCCTCGCGGCTGCAGGCCTTCCGCGAGATCGGGGTGTCGCTGGCAATCGACGACTTCGGCACCGGCTATTCGTCGCTGGCCTACCTCAAGCGCCTGCCGATCACCACGATCAAGATCGACAAGGAATTCATCGGCGACCTGACCCGCGACCCCGACGACGCCGCGATCACCAGCACGGTCATCGCGATGGCCCATTCGCTGGGGCTGAACGTGGTCGCCGAGGGGGTCGAGACCGAGGCCCAGATGCAGTTCCTGCGCGCCCAGGGCTGCGACGAGGTCCAAGGCTTCCGGGTCTCCCCGCCGCTCGACGCGCACGCCTGCCTGGCCTTCATCCGGCACTGGTCGCAGTCCCGGGCCGGGGTCGCCGCTTCCGCGCCTTGACCGGCCCCGGCCGCGTGCCTATCGTGCCGGACATGGACAGCCCGGACGTGATCGAACAGCTGCGTGCGCTCTCCGAGCGCTTCGACGCGCTGGCCGAACGCACCCGGCGCCTGGCGGAGGAGAACCGCAGCCTGCGCCAGCAGCACGAGCAGCTGGCCGGGGAGCGCTCGCAGCTGCTGGCCAAGAACGAGCAGGCGCGCTCGCGCGTGGAAGCGATGATCGCGCGGCTCAAGTCGCTGGAGCAGCACACGTGAGCGGCGGCAGCGAACCGGCCAGCGTCCGCCTGCTCGACCGCGAGTACACCGTCGGCGTCGAGCCCGGCGAACGCGACAGCCTGCTGGCCGCGGCCAAGCTGCTGGACGCGAAGATGCGCGAGGTGCGTGGCGCCAACCGCATGGCCGCGGTCGACCGCGTCGCGGTGCTGGCCGCGCTCAACCTCGCGCACGAACTGCAGCAGCTGCGCGAGGAGTCGGACAGGCGCGACCACGCGTTGTCGCGCACGCTGGGCGAGCTGCAGCGCAAGCTCGATGCGTTGCTCGATGCCTGAATCCGCGCCGCGGCGCGGTCGCGGAATGCATTGCCGATGAACGCCGACCGACGAACGGAACCGGTCGCCCCCGGCCACGCGCTATACTCGCTTCGCGTCCTCTGCCGTGATCGACGGCGTGCCCAAACATTCGCCTTGTCCCTTAACGACGACCACGGGGGCGCAGCGGAAACCGGGCGTGCAAGTCCGCCTCGCAGCGGAAAGCCCGATGGATTCCAGGCGCTCCCACTTGAACCCCGGGTTCAAGGTCGTTTGGCACGCATCGACATGGCGGAGGACGTATCTTTTCCAGCGCGGACGGCTGCCGCCGCGCGCAAGGGCGCGCGATGAGCCTCGACCGCAAGGCGCTGCGCCGCCGGATCCGCGAACACCGCCGCGCCGCTCCTGCCGGGGAGCGCATCGCCGCAGCCGAAGCCCTGGCAAGGCGCCTGCTCGCGCTCCCCTGCATGCCCGCACGCGGCCACGTCGCCGGCTACTGGGCGGTCGATGGCGAGATCGGCCTGCACGCCTGGCAGCTCGGACTGCCTTCCACCGTCACCTATTGCCTGCCCGTCCTGCAGGGCGACCTGCTGCGCTTCGCGCCATGGCGCCCGGGCGCCGCGCTGGTGTCCAACCGCTACGGCATCCCCGAACCCGACGTCGCGGAGGACGCCCTGCTCGAGGCCGGGGACATGGCGCTCGTGGTGGCGCCGCTGGTCGCCTTCGACGCGCGCTGCCACCGGCTCGGGATGGGCGCGGGCTGGTACGATCGCAGCTTCGCGTTCCGGCGCGAACGCCCCGCTCCGCCGTGGCTCGTCGGCGCGGCGTTCGCCTCGCAGCAGGTCGAGTCGGTAGCGCCCGAAGCCTGGGACGTGCCGCTCGACGCGGTCTGCACCGAACGCGACACCTTCCCTGGCCCATCAGGCACCGCATGAGTCCACGCAAGCGCTACTGGCTGATGAAGTCCGAACCCGGGGATTTCTCGATCGACGACCTCGAGCGCGTCGGCACCGAGCCCTGGACCGGCGTGCGCAACTACCAGGCGCGCAACTACATGCGCGACGGCATGCAGGTCGGCGACGGGGTGCTGTTCTACCACTCCAACTGCGAGGTCCCGGGCATCTACGGCCTCGGCCGGGTGGCCAGCACCGCGTACCCGGATCCGACCCAGTTCCAGAAGAAGTCGAAGTACTACGACGAGAAATCGCGGCCGGAGGAGCCGCGCTGGTTCCTCGTGGACGTCGGCTTCGATCGCAAGTTGAAGTCGCCGATCGCGCTGGACGCCATCCGCACCCACGCCGCGAAGCTCGGCGAGGACTTCGCGCTGATCCGCAAGGGCAGCCGGCTGTCGGTGCTGCCGGTGACGGCAGCGCAATGGAAGTACCTGCTCTCGCTGGAGTGACGGGACCGCCGGCAGGCGGGGCATACTATCCACCGCCATCCGGAATCCGACGGGATTCGTTCCCGGTCACGCTGGCAAGTCCTCGCCGCATGAGGGGTGGCGTCCGTTTTCGTCCACCCCCAACGACTGGAACCACCATGTCCGACGCAAAGCGCCAGGCCGGCGAAAAGGCCATCGAATACGTCGAGGACGGCATGGTCGTCGGCGTCGGCACCGGTTCGACCGTCGCCTACTTCATCGATGCGCTGGCGAAGATCCGACACCGGATCGAGGGCGCCGTGTCCAGCTCCGAGCAGAGCAGCGCGCGCCTGCGCGGCCATGGCATCGAGGTTATCGACCTCAACCACGCCGGCAAGCTGGCGCTGTACGTGGATGGCGCGGACGAATGCGATCCAGGAAAGCGCCTGATCAAGGGCGGTGGCGCAGCGCTCACCCGCGAGAAGATCATCGCCGAGGCGAGCGAGCGGTTCGTCTGCATCATCGATCCCGCCAAGCGGGTGGACGTGCTGGGGAGGTTCCCACTGCCGGTGGAGGTCATCCCGATGGCGCGCAGCCTGGTCGCACGCGAGATCCTCGCCATGACGGGCGGCCAGCCGGTCTGGCGCGAGGGCGTGGCGACCGACAACGGCAACTGGATCCTCGACGTGCACGGCCTCGCCATCACCGATCCGGTCGCGCTCGAGCGCGAGATCAACCAAGTGCCGGGCGTGGTGAGCGTCGGCCTGTTCGCGCGGCGCCCCGCCGACGTGGTCATCGTGGGTGGCGAGCCCCCGCTCGTCTTCTGACATCGCCGCGGGTGCGGGCTGCTTCCCTTCGGAGCGAAATTAGGGAGGAGGGATTCGCCGCGGGCGGATCCCGGGGGACATTCGCTCCGCGGGATGCAGTCCGCACTCGACTCTTGCCAGGCCGGCGCAAAGAAAAACCCCGCAGCCGAAGCTGCGGGGTTTTGGGTAAAGACCCTGGCGATGACCTACTCTCGCATGCTAGATGCACACTACCATCGGCGCGTGCGCGTTTCACTTCCGAGTTCGGGATGGGATCGGGTGGTTCCACGCAGCTATTGTCACCAGGGAGAGGGTGGAGGGTCGCGGGCCGTTGCCGGCTTGACGCGCACACGCTCTCGTTGGCTGCCTCGGAACAAGCCCATGGAGCGGCCTGCCGTCGGCGAATAAGTTGGGACGTAGCGAAACTGTTTGCGTCGAACATCGACGTGCCGTCGAGTCCAAGGCCACTTGAGGTTATATGGTCAAGCCACACGGATCATTAGTACAGGTTAGCTCAACACGTTGCCGTGCTTACACACCCTGCCTATCAACCACCTAGTCTTGATGGTTCCTTCAGGGGGCTTGTGCCCCGGGAGATCTCATCTTGAGGCGCGCTTCCCGCTTAGATGCTTTCAGCGGTTATCGCTTCCGAACATAGCTACCCGGCAATGCCACTGGCGTGACAACCGGAACACCAGAGGTTCGTCCACTCCGGTCCTCTCGTACTAGGAGCAGCCC
>DATLJE010000015.1:0-145444 GCA_035539095.1 Luteimonas sp. | reverse complement strand
CGACTCCCGACTCCCGACTCCCGACTCCCGACTCCCGACTCCCCCATGCTCGCCCTCATCCAGCGCGTCACCTCCGCCAGCGTCGCCGTCGACGGCCGGTCCGTCGGCGCCATCGGCCCTGGCCTGCTCGCGCTGGTGGGGATCGAGCCCGGCGACGGGCCGGCGCAGATCGAGCGGATGACCGGGCGCCTGCTCGGCTACCGGGTCTTCGCCGACGCGCAGGGGCGGATGAACCGGTCGCTGGCCGACACCGGGGGCGGCCTGCTGCTGGTCAGCCAGTTCACCCTGGCCGCCGACACCCGCTCGGGGATGCGCCCGGGCTTCAGCACCGCCGCCGAGCCGGGGGAGGCTGAACGGGTCTTCAGCGCCCTGCTGGCAAGTTGCCGCCAACGCCACGCCCCGGGGGTGGAAACCGGCCGCTTCGGTGCCCATATGCTCGTCAGCCTGGCCAACGACGGCCCGGTCACCTTCCTGCTGAAGGCGTAACGGCTCCCGGCCCGCGCCCGGCCGGCACGGCGGATTTCCGGGACGCCTCTGCGACCCGGCGCCCCCTGCCGGTATAATGCAGGGTTCTCTTCACCACTTTCCTACCGGTGGCTCCCCACATGGCCAACGAACGTCAGGCCCCGCAGTCCGACATCAAGCAGCTGATCAGCAAGGGCCTGGAACAGGGCTACCTGACCTACGCCGAAGTCAACGACCACCTCCCCGACGACCTCGTCGACCCGGAGCAGATCGAAGACATCATCGGCATGATCAACGGCATGGGCATCGAGGTGCACGAAGTCGCGCCCGATGCCGACACGCTGCTGCTCGGCGACAGCAACACCGGCAACCGCGAGGTCGACGACACCGCGGCCGAGGAAGCCGCCGCCACGCTGACCGCGCTCGACGCCGAAGGCGGCCGCACGACCGACCCGGTGCGCATGTACATGCGCGAGATGGGCACGGTCGAGCTGCTCACCCGCGAGGGCGAGATCGCGATCGCCAAGCGCATCGAGGAAGGCCTCAACCAGATGCTGCTGTCGCTGGCCAGCTTCCCGTGGTCGGTGCAGCTGCTGCTGGAGGACTACGAGCTGCACAAGGCCGGCAAGAAGCGCCTGGCCGAGATCGTGGTCGGCTTCAACGACCTGCTCGACGAGGAGCCCGAGCCCGCGGTCGCCGCCAAGGAAGTCGCCGACAGCGACGCGGAGTCCGACGAGGACGACGAGGACGGCGACGACGACAGCGGCGACGCCGAGGAAGCCGGTCCCACCGGCCCGGATCCGGCCGAGGTCGCGCGCCGCATGGACGAGCTGGCCGCGCTGTACGCCAAGTTCCAGAAGTCCTACGCCAAGAACGGCCCGACCGCGAAGCCCGTCGCCAAGTTGCGCGACGAGATGGCGAACCTGTTCGTCACCTTCAAGCTGCCGCTGCCGCTGGTCGACACGCTGGTGCGCAAGCTGCGCGAGGTGCAGGGCGAGATCAAGGACCACGAGCGCCGCATCCTCGAGCTGGCCACGCGCGTGGCCAGGATGCCGCGCAAGGACTTCATCCGCGCCTGGGAAGGCAACCAGACCAACCTGGGCTGGGTGGACGAGGTGCTCAAGCGCAAGCAGAAGTGGTCGAGCGGCCTGCGCGAGGTCAAGGACCAGATCATCGCCCACCAGGAGGCGACGATCGCCATCGAGAAGGTGATGTACGTGTCGCTCGCCGACATCAAGGACATCAGCCGGCAGATGGCCTACGGCGAGGCCAAGGCGCGCAAGGCCAAGAAGGAAATGGTCGAGGCCAACCTGCGCCTGGTGATCTCGATCGCCAAGAAGTACACCAACCGCGGCCTGCAGTTCCTGGACCTGATCCAGGAGGGCAACATCGGCCTGATGAAGGCGGTGGACAAGTTCGAGCATCGCCGCGGCTTCAAGTTCTCGACCTACGCGACGTGGTGGATCCGCCAGGCGATCACGCGCTCGATCGCCGACCAGGCGCGCACCATCCGCATCCCGGTGCACATGATCGAGACGATCAACAAGCTCAACCGCATCTCCCGCCAGATGCTCCAGCAGTTCGGCCGCGAGGCCACGCCGGAGGAGCTGGCGAAAGAGATGGACATGCCCGAGGACAAGATCCGCAAGGTCATGAAGATCGCCAAGGAGCCGATCTCGATGGAGACGCCCATCGGCGACGACGAGGACTCGCACCTGGGCGACTTCATCGAGGACACCAACGTCGAGTCCCCGATCGAGAACACCACCAACATCAACCTGTCCGAGACCGTGCGCGACGTGCTTGCCGGGCTGACCCCGCGCGAGGCGAAAGTGCTGCGCATGCGCTTCGGCATCGACATGAACACCGACCACACGCTCGAGGAAGTCGGCAAGCAGTTCGATGTCACCCGCGAGCGGATCCGCCAGATCGAAGCCAAGGCGCTGCGCAAGCTGCGCCACCCGAGTCGCTCGGAGCAGCTGCGCAGCTTCCTCGACATCGAGTGAGGCTTGCGCCATCGCGACACCCGAAGCCCCGCATCGCGGGGCTTCTTTTTTTGCAAGGGCCAGGTCGGTCGCGCAGGAAGGCCGCAGGGATCAGGCGCCGGTGTTGTAGAAGAACTGCTCGTGCACGACCTTGCCGTCGCGCACCCGGTAGACGCAGATCTCCTGCATCGCCATCCGCCCCATCGACTTGTAGGTGGCGTCGAGGCTGGAGGCAACGCTGAACCAGTCGCCGGCGACGACCGGGTCGCTCATGCTGCCGCCGTGGATGGTTTCGACGTCCTGCGCCCACTTGCGGCCCTTCTCACGGATCGCGTCCAGGCCCTTGACGTTGCCGAGCCCGGCGCCCGGCGACCCTTCCATCTCGACGCTGGCCGCGTCGTCGGCATACAGCTCGTCGTGGGCCTGCTCGTACTTGCCCTCGCGGCACAGCGCGACGAGGCGGTCGGCAACCTGCTGGACATTCATGGCGGTGTTCCGTGGGGATGGGAGCGACAGCCTAGTCCCCCGTGCTGACAGCCTGTTGTCAGCAGGCATGCCCCATGGCCCGCGGCAATGCTAGGGTTGCGGTTTGGACCGATCCAAACCGGGATGCAGACGATGAACAGGGCCGGGAGAACACTCGTGGCGACGATGGGCGTGCTGTTGATGGCGGGCGTGCCGGCGGCGGTCGCGGCCGGGCGCGACGCCGACCAGCTCGGCATGCGCGCGGTGGACGCGGTCGACCCCTTCATCGGCACCGGCGGCGAGGGCCACACCTTCCCCGGCGCGGTGGTGCCGTTCGGCATGGTCCAGCTCAGCCCCGACACCCGCATCCAGCCGCGCAAGGACGCCTACGGTTGGGCCGCCGGCTACCGCCACGACGACACCACCATCGTCGGCTTCTCGCACACGCACTTCTCCGGGACCGGCCACTCGGACCTGGGCGACGTGCTGGTGATGCCGATCGCCGGCGACGTGCGCACCGAGCGCGGCGATCCCGACCGGCCCGGCAGCGGCTACACCTCGCGGTTCTCGCACGACGACGAAGTCGCGCAGCCCGGCTACTACGCCGTCACCCTCGACGACTACGGCGTGCGCGCCGAGCTTACCGCCAGCGCGCGCGTGGGCGTGCACCGCTACACGTATCCGCAGGGCAAGCCGGCGCACGTGCTGGTCGACCTGCGCACGTCGATGTACGACTACCCGGGCAAGGTCTCGTGGTCGCGGTTGCGGCTGCGCGCGGACGGCACCGTCACCGGCTTCCGCGAAACCCGCGGCTGGGCGCCAGGGCGGCAGCTGTACTTCGCGATGCGCTTCTCGCGGCCGGTCACCGGCCATGCCTTCCACGACACCGAGGGCGAGGTCCCGTACAAGGGCTTCCCGCCGCCCGGCGAGAAGGATCCCGCGCAGCGCGCGCAGGTCGAAGGCCGCCAGCTGGTCGGCAGCTTCGACTTCGGCGACGACCTGCGCGAACCGCTGCTGGTGAAGGTGTCGATCTCGCCGGTCAGCGAGGACAACGCGATCGCCAACCTCGAGGCCGAAGTGCCGGGCTGGGACTTCGACAGCGTGCGCGCCGACGCGCGCAGGCAATGGGCGCGCGCGCTGGCGGCGGTCGACGTCGACGCGCCCGACGCGCAGCGCACCGCGTTCTACACCGCGCTCTACCACGCCTTCATGGGGCCGAGCCTGTTCATGGACAGCGACGGCCGCTATCGCGGCCCCGACAACGCCGTGCACCAGGCCAAGGGCTTCACCAACTACTCGACGTTCTCGCTGTGGGACACCTACCGCGCGCTGCACCCACTGCTGACGCTCGTGCAGCCGGAAAAGCGCACCAGCGACATCGTCAACTCGCTGCTCGCCTCGCGCCGCGAGAGCCCGTACGGGATCCTGCCGGTGTGGGCGTTCCACGGCCTGGAGACCTGGTGCATGATCGGCTACCACGCGGTGCCGGTGATCGCGGACGCGTACATGAAGGGCATCCGCGGCTACGACACGGACGAAGCGCTCGATGCGATGGTGGCCAGCGCGACCTACGGCCCCTATGACGGCATCGCGCAGTACATGCAGCTGGGCTACGTGCCGATCGACGAGGAGGGCGAGGCGGCGTCGAAGACGCTCGAGTACGCCTTCGACGACTGGACCATCTACCGCATGGCCGACGCGATGGGCCGCAAGGACGTCGCCGCGACGTTCGGCAAGCGCGCGGCCAACTGGAAGCACGCCTTCGACCCGAAGACCGGCTTCATGCGCGCGCGCAAGCGCGACGGCAGCTTCCGAGAGCCGTTCGATCCGGATGCGTCCGGTTACGGCACCGACTACACCGAGGGCAACGCCTGGCAGTACTCGTGGTACGTGCCGCAGGACGTGGCGGGCCTGGCCGCCGCGCACGGCGGTGCCGACAGGCTGCTGCAGCGGCTGGACGACGTGTTCGACGCCAAGGTCGACCCCAAGGTGTTCGCGCACATGGAGGACATCACCGGCCTGATCGGCTGGTACGCGCACGGCAACGAGCCGAGCCACCACGTCGCCTACCTCTACGCGTACGCCGGCCAGCCGTGGCGCACGCAGGCGCGGCTGAAGCAGATCATGGACACGCAGTACAAGCCCACGCCCGACGGCCTGGCCGGCAACGACGACCTCGGCCAGATGTCGGCCTGGTACGTGTTCACCGCGCTGGGCTTCTACCCGGTGGCACCGGGCAGCAACGAGTACATCATCGGCCGCCCGTTCCTGCCGAAGGCGACGCTCCACCTGCCCAACGGCAAGCGATTCACCGTCGTCGCCGACGGCCTGGACGACGCGCACCCCTACATCGGCGCTGCGACGCTCGACGGCAAGCCGCTCGATCGCGCCTTCCTGCGCCACGACGAGATCATGGCCGGCGGCGAGCTGCGCTTCACGATGCAGGCGGAGCCGGACAAGGCGTGGCCGGGGGCAGGGGCAGCCGCACCGTACTCGATGTCACGGCGCTGAGCGCGGCAGGCCGCCGCGTGGCTGCGGCCCCGCCGCTCCTCTAGACTGCGCGTCGCGCGGGCCTATAGCTCAATGGTTAGAGCGCGGGACTCATAATCCCTTGGTTCCAGGTTCGAGTCCTGGTGGGCCCAGATCCATCCTCGCGCCGGGCCCCCGGCCCGCGGCGCCCGGTCCGCAGCCGTCCGAATCCCGACCATCGCGTTCCACCCGCGGGAGCGGGTGGTGCTGCGCAGCAACATGCAATGCCCCGGATTCCGTGCTACTAATCCGGCTGCAGGAATTGGATCGATCTAAACCGCCGTTGCCGGACAGGCCCGTCCGGCATGGCCGCCGACTTGGCGGGCGTGCGGATTCCGCCTTGCGAACGGGGATTCGCGGGTGGGAATTGGATCGATCCAGCCGGCTCGCGCCGCCATCGCAATTCAATCCAGTACGAGGGAGATTGGAATGAAACTGATCCACGCACGCCACAGGAGCTCGCTGTCGGTGGCCATCGCCGTCGCCCTGGCCACCCTGGGCGGAATGCCGGCGCAGGCGCTGGCGCAGCAGGACCCCGCGCCGGCCGATGCCCAAGCCAGTGCCCAGGCGAGCCCCGCGCAGGCCGACGCGGCGAAGACGGATTCGTCCGACCAGGTCAAGCAACTCGACACGGTCACCGTGACCGGCTACCGCTATGCGATCGAGAAGAGCCTGGACCAGAAGCGCAACGCCAATGCCGTGGTCGATGTCATCACGGCCGAGGACGTGGGCAAGTTCCCCGACAAGAACGTGGCCGACGCGCTGCAACGCGTGCCGGGCGTGATCATCGACCGCGACGGCGGCGAGGGCAAGAACGTCAGCGTGCGCGGCCTGTCCTCGGAATTGACGCTGACCGAGTTGAACGGCAACTACGTCGCCACCGCCGAGTCCAACGGCGACCCGACGCGTTCGTTCAACTACACGCTGCTGCCGGCGAACATGCTGTCCAGCGCGGAACTGTTCAAGACGCCCGAGGCGCGCATCGACGAAGGCGGCATCGGCGGCACCGTCATCCTGCACACGCGCCGCCCGCTGGAGATGGAAGCCAACACCGGCTTCGTTTCCGCCGAAGGCACCTGGGCCGACACCAGCGACAAGACCGACGGGCAGTTCTCGGGCTCGTATTCCTGGCACGACAAGGACGACCGTTTCGGCGTCTTCGTCGGCTACACCGACCAGAAGCGCACCACGCGCACGATGGACACGAGCACTGAGAGCTGGACCTGGTACGGCGACGACTATGCCGGGCATCCGGCGACCGACGTCAACGGCAAGCCGTCGGATTTCAACAGCTACTGGTGGGGCGAGTCCGGCTTCAACGACCAGAACGGCAACTACTACACCAACTTCATGATGCCGACTTCGGTCAACTTCAACGTGCTGGACGAGAAGCGCGAGCGCAAGGGCGGCCAGCTCACGCTGCAGTTCAAGCCGACCGACAACCTGACGCTGACCGCCAACTATTTCCGCTTCGACCTGTCGCAGGACTCGCAGACCAACACCCTGAAGATCCCGGAATGGAGCCTGGCCCGCTATTCGGGCGACGGCAACTGGCCGGGCGGCCGCATGCTCGATGGGCTGACGTTCGACCCCAGCGGCACGATCGTGACCGGCGCGCAGTACAGCGTGCACCCCGGCAAGACCTACTACTGCAGCGAGGCCGAAGCCGCCGCGGCAGGCCTGCCCCCGGGTGGCTGGGGATCGGACGACTGCGCCCTTCCCACCCCGCAGCTCACCGGCAGTTACAACAAGGAAAGCGCGAAATCGCAGACCTTCGACATCGGGGCGGAATGGCGGGGCGAGTCCCTGGATGCCAGCTTCAAGGCCGGGCGTACCTGGGCCAAGGGCGGGCCCGAGCTGCAGTTCACGCTGCCGATCAAGCCCCGCCGCCAGAACGCGGACGGCAGCTGGAGCCTGGGCAACTTCCTGAGCGCCTGGGACCTGACCGGCACGCCGACCATGACGTTCTCCCCGGAGCTGCTGGATAACCTGCAAAACGGCATCGGCCAGGTCGATCTGGGCTCGACCGGTTCGTCCTGGACCCGCAACACGACCTGGCAGAAGTACGCCCAGGCCGACTTCACCTGGCACGCGGACAGCAGCTGGCTGGACTCGCTGCAGTTCGGCGTGAAGTACCGCGACGGCGGCATCCACCGCAACACCGGCAACAACTACTGGGTGTGCCCGGGGACCGATCCGGCCAACTACGACAACCGCTACCAGAACAACGGTGCCTGCACCGCGCTGGCCAACACGTTCTCGCCGGACTTCCTGTACGGGCAGTCGCTGGGCGACCTGGCCGGCGGATTCAACGCCAGCGCCTTCCCGGCGATCAACTATCCGGCCTACATCGCCTTCCTGAACCAGAACTTCGGGGAAATGCAGACCCGCAGCGAGGACAACTTCGTCTACAACGTCGGCGAGAAGATCGGCGCCGCCTACCTGCAGGCCAACTTCCGCACCGAACGCCTGCGCGGCAACCTGGGCTTCCGCTTCGTGCGGACCAAGCAGCACGCCGATTCCACGGACAAGATCACGCGCTACGAGGACTACTTCTACGACGGCGCGGACGGCAACCCGCTGACCTGCAACACCAGCGCGCCCGGCCCGGTGCCCGGCGGCGCGCCGGCCGGCACCTACTGCGGCACGGAGGGGTACTGGCGGCTCTCCGATTCCGTGGCCAGGCCGGAGGGCTACGAGGTCAGCTCGCTCGACCGCACCTACAACGACGTGCTGCCGAGTTTCAACATCGCCTACGACCTGACCGACAACCTGCTCCTGCGCGCGGCGGCATCCAAGGTGATCTCCCGTCCGAGCTATGCCGACATCGCCTCCCCCGGCAGCCTCGACTTCTTCAGCGAGGAATACGTCGACGACCGACGGCTGACCGGCGGCGCGAACGAGCAGGGCTGGTACGGCAGCGGCAGCAACAAGAACCTCGAGCCCTACAAAGCCACCCAGTACGACCTCGCGCTGGAGTGGTATTTCCACCCGGGTTCGGTCGTGGGCGTGGACCTGTTCCGCAAGAACGTCAGCAACTTCTCGGTGCCGGTCGTGCAGGACGTGGTCATGGATGTCGGCGGCGAGACCGCAACCGTGCACAACTACTCGACCCAGGCCGGCGGCCGCAACGGCGTCTCGCAGGGCATCGAGCTCTATGCACAGCACACGCTGGACTTCGGCCTCGGCTTCCAGGTCAACTACACCTACAACGACACCAACGAAGCGGCCATCACGCTCGAGGACGGCACCGAGATCGGCAAGTCGCCGCTGGTCGGCAGCGCGAAGAACCAGGCCAACTTCACCGTGTTCTACGAGAACGAGCACTTCCTGGCGCGCGCCTCGTACAACCGGCGCGGCGAGGTGGTGGACGGCCAGGTCAACGGCCTGAACGTCTATGAGGAGCCGTACGAGCAGATCGACCTCAACGCTTCGTACACCTTCCTTGGGAACATGACGGTGAGCGCGTCGGTCCTGAACCTGACCGAGGAGGAATCGCGCTCGCACCTGGGCAACGACACCGAGGACCGCTTCTACTCCAACGGCTACGCGGGCCGCATCTACTACCTCGGCCTGACCTACAAGTTCTGAGCGCCACCCGCCCCTCGCGCCGCAAGGCGCGGGGGTGGTTCCAGGCGCCCGCGCGCCTCTCCGGTGCGCGGGCGTGCCACGCGCTCGACCGGGCCGCGCCTCGCACCTATCTTTGCCGCATCGACGGCGAACCAGGCCTTCGCAACGGGGCGGACCAGCAGTGACGAACACCGACAACCGGATCCGCAACGTGGTCGTCGTCGGCGGCGGCAGCGCCGGCTGGATGGCGGCGGCGACGCTGTCCACCTACCTGGGCCGGGAAGCGAACGTGCGCCTGGTCGAGTCGGAGGAGATCGGCATCGTCGGCGTCGGCGAATCCAGCGTGCCGTACATGAAGCGCTTCAACGGCAGTGTGCTGGGCATCGACGAGATGGACTTCGTGGCGAGCACGCAGGCTACCTTCAAGCTCGGCATCCGGTTCGACGACTGGGCGCGCGTCGGCGACAGCTACGTGCACGGCTTCGGCACGATCGGGCGCTCGCTAGGGCCGCTGCCGTTCCACCAGTTCTGGCTGAAGCTGTTCCTGGCGGGGCGCGCACCCGGCATCGGCGCCTTCTCGCTGCCGACCGCCGCCGCGCCGCAGGGCAGGTTCACGACCGGCGAGGCCGATGCGCCCGCGGGGTCGCCGCTGGCGGACATCGCCTACGGCTACCAGTTCGACGCCGGCCTGTACGCGCGCTACCTGCGCAAGCTGTCGGAACGCCGTGGCGTGGTGCGCGTCGAGGGCAGGATCGTCGAGGTCCGGCGCAACGGCGGCAGCGGCGACGTCGAGGCGGTGGTGCTGGAAAGCGGCGAAAGCGTCGAGGGCGAGCTGTTCATCGACTGCTCCGGCTTCCGCGGCCTGCTGATCGAGCAGGCGCTGCAGACCGGCTACGAGGACTGGACCCACTGGTTGCCGTGTGACCGCGCGGTGGTCGTGCCCAGCGAGAGCGCAGGGCCGCCGACGCCCTACACGCGCGCCACCGCGCGCACCGCCGGCTGGCAATGGCGCATCCCGCTGCAGCACCGCGTGGGCAACGGCCATGTGTACTGCAGCGGCCATATCGGCGACGACGAGGCCGCCGCGCAGCTGCTCGCCGGACTGGACGCGCGCGCACTCGACGAGCCGCGGGTGCTGCGCTTCACCACCGGCCGCCGCAGGCGGTTCTGGAACCGCAACGTGGTCGCGCTGGGCCTGGCGGCCGGCTTCATGGAACCGCTCGAGTCGACCAGCATCTACCTGGTCCAGTCCGGCCTGGAGCGCCTGCTCGGCCTGTTCCCGGACCGCGGCTTCGATCCGCTGCTGGCCGAGCGCTTCAACCGCGACACCGTCTTCGAGTACGAGCGCATCCGCGATTTCCTGGTCCTGCACTACAACGCGACCGAACGCGACGACTCGCCGTTCTGGAGCCACTGCCGGGAGATGCCGGTGCCCGGCACGCTGCGCGAGACCATCGACCTGTTCCGCCTGGACGGCCGCTACTTCCGCAACGCCGAGGATTTCTTCGCGCTGCCGAGCTGGGTGCAGGTGATGCTGGGCCAGCGCATCGTGCCGCGCGGCTACCACCCGATCGTCGATGCGATGCCCGACGACGACCTGGCCGCGTTCGTCGAGCGCGTGCGCGCCTCCATCGCGGGCGCGGTGGAGGCGATGCCCTTGCACCAGGCCTTCATCGACCGCCATTGCAAAGCGTCGCCGCCATGACCGGGGCGGCCGGCATCGCCGCGCCGGCGCGCGGCGCGCGCTGGTGGTGCTGCGTGCTCGCCGCGGCATGCGCCGCGTTGTCGGCGGTGGCGACGGCCCGTGCCGGCGAGCGAGTGCTCGACGACGGCTGGCAGTTCCGCCTGCTGCCCGGCACCGCCGCCGCGGGTGCGCATCCGCGGGCCGCGCAATGGCACGACGCGTCGGTGCCGGGCACGGTGCATACCGACCTGCTCGCGCAGGCGCTGATCCCGGACCCGTACGTCGGCGCGCCGGAGGCCGGGTTGCAGTGGGTCGGGCTGGCGGACTGGGAGTACGCGCGCAGCTTCGACGTCGATGGCGCGACGCTGGCGGCGGCGCGTGCGGACCTGGTGTTCGACGGCCTGGACACCTTCGCCGAGGTCTGGCTCAACGGCGCGAAGGTACTGGATGCCGACAACGCGTTCCGCACCTGGCGCGTGCCGGTGCAAGGCCGCCTGCGCGCGCGCGGCAACACGTTGCGCGTCGTGCTGCATTCGCCGATCGCGCGGCTGCTGCCGCAGGTGCAGGCGATGCCGCACAGGCTGGCCGGCAACTATCCCTCGCCCTACGGCGACGAGCCGCCGGACGCGATGACCGCGAACTTCGTGCGCAAGCCCGGCTACCACTACGGCTGGGACTGGGGGCCGCGCTACGTCACCGCGGGCGTGTGGAAGCCGGTGCGGCTGCAGGCCTGGGACGCTGTGCGCATCGGAGACCTGCAGCTGCGCCAGGATCGCGTGGATGAAGGCATCGCCGAGGTCGCGGCGATTACGACGGTCGACGCGGCGCGCGCGGGCGATTACACGCTGCGCCTGTGGCGCACGGATCCCGATGGCCGGCGCACGCTGGCGGCGCAGCGGCGTATCGCGCTGGACGAAGGCGACAACGCCGTGTCGCTGCCCGTTCGCATCGATCGCCCCCAGCGCTGGTTCCCGAGCGGCTACGGCGCGCAGCCGCTGTACCGCTTCGACGCGGAGCTCGCCGATGGCGCGGCCGTGGTCGCGACGTTCGCGCGCCGCACCGGCCTGCGCAGCGTCGAGCTGCAGCGCGGCCCCGACGGGCGCGGATTCATCTTCGTCGTCAACGGCATCCCGGTGTTCGCGAAGGGCGCCAACGCGATCCCGTTCGACATGTTCCCGCCGCGCACGACCGACGCCGCCATCCGCCGGGTGCTGCAGTCCGCGCGCGACGCCAACATGAACATGGTCCGCCTCTGGGGCGGGGGCTACTACGAGCGCGACGCCTTCTACGACATCGCCGACGAGCTCGGCCTGATGGTCTGGCAGGACTTCATGTTCGGCGGCGGCATGCAGCCGGCCTACGACCCCGCCTTCCGTGCCAGCGTGGCCGCCGAGGCGCGCGACCAGGTGCGGCGCCTGCGCAACCACCCGAGCCTCGTGCTGTGGTGCGGCAACAACGAGGAAGAGATCGCCTGGAAGTACTGGGGCCACGGCAAGGCGCTGGCGGCGGCGGCCCCGGCGTTCGCCGACAAGGTTTGGAAGGGCTATGTGCGCCTGTTCGGCCATGACCTGCGCGAAATCGTCGCGCAGGAAGGCGGTGGCGTCGCGTACTGGCCGAGCTCGCCGAGCGACGACCTGGCAGAAGTCGCGAACACGCCCGACGCCGGCGACATGCACTACTGGGAGGTGTGGGGCAATCCCGCGCATCCGGTTGCGAAGTACCTGGAGGTCACGCCGCGTTTCATGTCCGAGTACGGCCTGCAGGCGTGGCCCGGCCTGCGCACGGTGCGCGCCTTCGCCGGCGACGCGCCGTTGTCGGTCGACGCGCCGGTGGTGAAGGCGCACCAGAAGTTCATGGCCGGCGCAGGCAACGAGCGCCTGCTGCATTACATCCGGATGGAGTACGGCGAGCCCCGGGATTTCGCCGACTTCGTCTACCTGGGCCAGGCCATGCAGGCCGAAGGCATCGAACTGGCCGCGCTGCACCATCGCGCCAGCCGGCCGGTGACGATGGGATCGCTGTACTGGCAGCTCAACGACGTCTGGCCCGGCGCCTCGTGGTCGGGCATCGACTGGTACGGGCGCTGGAAGGCGCTGCAGTTCCACGCCCGGCGCTTTTTCGCGCCGGTGGCGGTGGCCGCGCTGCGGCAGGACGGGACGACCACGGTGTCGCTGCTGTCCGATCGCACGCGCCCGCTGCGCGGGACGCTGCGCCTGCGCGTGTTCGACATCGACGACGGACGGCTGCTGCGCGACGAGCGCGCGCCCGTGGAACTGCCGCCGCTCGCGGCGACCGTGGCGATGCAGCGCGACGACGCGGACCTGCTGGCGGGCGCCGACCCGCGCCGCAGTGTCGCCGTGTTCGACCTGGACGTCACGGGCGAGCCGCCGTCGCGCGGCGCGGTCTGGTTCGCGCATGCGAAGGACATCGCCTGGCAGGGTCCCGGCCTGCAGGCCTCGCTGGTCCGCGACGGCGACGGATTCCGCCTGCAGCTGGCCGCGCAGCGCCCCGTGCGCGCACTGTGGATCGACTTCGGCGATCTCGACGCCGAACTGCAGGACAATGCGCTCACGCTGGTGCCGGGCGAGCGGCTGTCGCTGCGGGTGGAATCGACCGCGTCCCTCGCCGCGCTGCGCGGGGCGCTCCACCTGCGCTCGCTCGCCGATGCACTGCCGCCCCCAGATCCCGAAGCCGGAACGAACCGATGACAGACGCCATGCCCGACTTCCGCCGTCCCGACGCCTTGCGCGCGCACATCCGCGACACGATGGCCTTCTACCATCCGCGCTGCATCGATCCGGCGGGCGGGTTCTTCCACTACTTCAAGGACGACGGCACGGTCTACGACGCCAGCCACCGCCACCTGGTCAGCAGCACGCGCTTCGTCTTCAACTACGCGATGGCGGCGAACGAGTTCGGCGGGGAGGATCCGGCGCTGCGCGAGGCCTACCTCGCCGCCGTGCGCCACGGCATCGCCTACCTGCGTGAGAAGCATTTCGATCCCGCGAGCGGCGGCTACGCCTGGACGATCCGCGACGGCAGGCCGGAGGACCTCACCCAGCAGTGCTACGGCGCCGCCTTCGTGCTGCTCGCCTACGCCTGCGCGCTCAAGGCCGGGATCGAAGCGGCGCGCGGCTGGATGG
Organism: Luteimonas sp.; assembly: GCA_035539095.1. Classification (GTDB taxonomy): domain Bacteria; phylum Pseudomonadota; class Gammaproteobacteria; order Xanthomonadales; family Xanthomonadaceae; genus Luteimonas. The sequence goes on along the minus strand of DATLJE010000015.1, from coordinate 131,603 downwards.
ACGAGACCTGGCAGCTGCTGGAACTACGCTACTGGGAACCGCGGCACGGCCTGTACCGCGACGAGGCGACGCGCGACTGGGTGTTCTCCGGCTACCGCGGCCAGAACGCCAACATGCACATGTGCGAGGCGATGCTGGCCGCGTACGAGGCCAGCGGCGAGCGCCGCTACCTCGACCGCGCGCTGCTGCTGGCCGACCACATGACGCGCCGCCAGGCGGACCAGGCCGGTGGGCTGGTGTGGGAGCACTATGACGCGGACTGGAACGTCGACTGGGACTTCCATCGCGACGACCCGAAGCACCTGTTCAAGCCCTGGGGCTTCCAGCCCGGGCACCAGACCGAATGGGCGAAGCTGCTGTTGATCCTGGACGGACACCTGCGCGATGCCGGCGCGGCGCAGGACTGGCTGGTGCCGAAGGCGCGGTTCCTGTTCGACAAGGCCATCGCAAAATCCTGGGACGAGGACTTCGGCGGCATGGTCTACGGCTTCGCGCCCGACCGGCTGCGCGCGCCGGGCGTGGAGGGCCGCCTGCTCGCCGACGGCGAAACCTTCGTCTGCGACGAGGACAAGTACTTCTGGGTGCAGGCCGAGTCGATCGCCGCCACCGCGCGGCTCGCGGAAGCGACCGGCGACGACAGCTACTGGCGCTGGTACGACCGCCTCTGGGACTACACGTGGCGGCACCTGGTCGACCATCGCCACGGTGCCTGGTACCGCATCCTCGACCGCGAGAACCGCAAGTACGACGACGAGAAATCGCCCGCCGGCAAGACCGACTACCACACCATGGGCGCCTGCCACGACGTGCTGTCGTTGCTGCGCTCGCACCGGAGCATGCCATGAAGACACGTTGCCTTGCCCTGTTGATCGGCCTCTCCGGCCTGGCCGCCTGCGCGACCCAGCCGGCGCCCGTCGCCGCCGCGCCGGAGGCGCCAGCCACCGCGGTCGCGGCCGACGCGACGCCGATGGACGACGCCGAGGTCGCGCGCTACGCCGACCGCGTGCGCGCGGAGGCGCTGCACGCCTGGCAGGGCTACAGGCGCTACGCCTGGGGCCACGACGACCTCGCGCCGCTGACGCTGAAGCCGCACGACTGGTACGCGCAGTCGCTGCTGATGACGCCCGTCGATGCGCTCGACACGCTGATCCTGATGGGCTACGGCAAGGAAGCGGACGAGGCGCGAAAACTGATCGACACGCAGCTCTCGTTCGACCAGGACATCAGCGTGAGCCATTTCGAGGTCACCATCCGCCTGCTCGGCGGCCTGCTGTCCGGCTACCAGCTGACCCGTGATCCGAAGCTGCTGGCGCTCGCCGACGACCTGGCCACGCGCATGTCGCCGGTGTTCGACACCCCGACCGGGCTGCCGTGGACAAAGGTCAACCTGCGCACCGGCCAGGTCGGCGGGCCGATCAGCAATCCGGCCGAGACGGGCACCCTGCTGCTGGAATACGGCACGCTGGCGCGGCTGACCGGCAAGCAGGCCTACTACGACAAGGCCAAGCGCGCGCTGGTGGCGACCTTCGAGCGCCGCGACCCGAAGACCGGCCTGGTGGGCAGTGCGATCGACGTGCGCACAGGCGACTGGACCGACCCGTCCTCGCACATCAGCGGCGGCATCGACTCGTACTACGAGTACCTGTGGAAATGCTGGAAGTTGTTCGACGACCCGGACTGCCTGCGCATGTGGGAGGCCAGCGCGCCGGCGATGAACCGGTATCTTGCCGACGACGTGGATGGGGCGTTGTGGTACGGCTACGCGAACATGCACAGCGGCCAGCGCACCGAGTCGCACTACGGCGCGCTTGACGCCTTCCTGCCCGGGCTGCTGGCGTATTCGGGCGACATCGCGCGCGCCTCGCGCCTGCAGGACTCGGGCTTCCGGATGTGGCGGCTGCACGGCATCGAGCCGGAGGTGCTCGACTACCGCAAGATGGAGGTGGTGTCGCCCGGCTACGCCCTGCGCCCTGAGATCGTCGAGTCCACGTGGTACCTGCACCGGCTGGACGGCGACCCGCGCTGGCGGCGGCAGGGCGCGGCCATGTTCGACGACTTCGTCCGCTACACGCGCACCGACGGCGGATACGCCGCGCTGCGCAGCGTGGTGACCAAGGAGAAGACGGACCGCATGGAGAGCTTCGTGCTGGCGGAGACGTTCAAGTATTACTGGCTGCTGTTCGCGCCGAAGGACGCGATCGACCTGGACAACGTGGTGCTGAACACCGAGGCCCATCCCCTGCAAAGGGTGCCGGCGACGCCATGAGGCGCGTGCATGCTTGAGATCGCCACGAACTCGCTGGCGTCCGCGCTCGCGGCGGAGGCCGGAGGCGCGGACCGGATCGAGCTGTGCGCGGCGCTGGAAGTCGGCGGGCTGACGCCTTCCCACGCGCAGGTTGCACTGGCGCGCGAGCGGGTGTCGCTGCCGATCCACGTGCTGGTCCGGCCGCGCGCCGGCGATTTCGTCTACAGCGCGGAGGAGCACGCTACGATGCTGGCCGACATCGCCCACTGCGCCGCGCTGGGCTGCGAGGGCGTCGTCGTCGGCGCGCTGGACGGGGAGGGCGAAGTCGATCTGGCCCGCTGCCGCGAACTGGTCGAGGCGGCGGCTGGCATGGACCTGACCTTCCACCGCGCGATCGACGTGAGCCGGAACCTGCCGCGTTCGCTCGAGCATGCCATCGAGCTGGGATTCCACCGCATCCTCAGCTCGGGCGGCGCGGTCAGCGCCCCGCAGGGCGCTGACCGCCTGCGCGAGCTGGTCGAGCGCGCTGCCGGGCGCATCGTGGTGATGCCGGGCGGCGGCATCGACGCCGGCAACGTCGCGGCGCTGGCCGCCGCGACCGGCGCGCGCGAGTTCCACGCCTCGGCGAAGCGCACGTTGCCGTCGGCGATGCGCCACGCGCCGCGCGACGCGCTCGGCATGGGGGAGGGCGAATCGCGCAGCGACGTCGACGAGGTGCGCCGGCTCGCGCAGGCCTTGCACGCGATCCGCGGGCCGGCATGAGCCGCGTCTTCCTCGCCGCCGACATCGGCGGGACGCATGCGCGGCTGGCGCTGGTCGAGGCGCGTGACGACGGCCGCATCGAAGTCCTGCACCGCAGCCACGGCCTGTGCGCGGCGCAAGCCTCGCTCGAGCAGGCCGTGTCCGCTTTCCTGCCCCGGGCGCCGCGCGTGGACGCGGCCGTGATCGCCGTGGCCGGCGTCGTCCTGAACGGCCGCGTCATCAGCCGGAACCTGCCCTGGCCGGCCGAGCCCGACGCGCTGCGCGCGCTGGGGATCCCGCACGTCGCGGTGGTCAACGACTTCGTCGCCGCCGCGCACGCCGTGCAGTGCATGGAAGCCGCGGACGCGACACTGCTGACGCCTAACGCGCACGTCGCCAGCGACGGGCCGGTACTGGTGGTCGGCCCCGGGACCGGCCTTGGCGCAGCGCTGCGCGTGCCGTTGGCCGGCCGCGTGGCGGTGCTGTCGTGCGAGCCGCAGCAGATGTCGCTCGCGCCGGGCAATGCGCGCGAACTGGCGCTGCTGCGGCACTGGATGGAGGCCGGCACGGGCCACGTCGGCATTGGCCATGCGGTGTCCGGCCCCGGGCTGCTCAACCTCTACCGCGGCCTGTGCGAACTGGATGGCGTGGCGCCCGTCCTCGATTCACCGTTGGACGTGGCCGCCGCGGCCGACCGCGGCGACGATGCCCGCGCAAGCGAAGCGGTGGCGCGGTTCTGCGGCCTGTTCGGGAGCCTGGTCGGGGACCTGGTCATGGCTACCGGCGCGACCGGGGTCTTCGTGGTCGGCGGCGTTCCGGCCAAGATCAAGCCGCATCTGCTCGGGAGCGATTTCGCCGCGCGCATGGTCGACAAGGACCTGATGCGCCCGGTGCTGGAACGCATCCCGGTGCGCATGGTCGAAGACCCCGATGTGGGCGTGGTCGGCGCGGCGTGCTGGTACCTGCAGCAGCCGGGGCGCGATCAGGACGCCTGATCGAGCAGCGCCAGCGCTTCCTCGTGGCGCGGCAGCGCCGCGAAGGCGCCGTGCCGGGTCACCGCCAGCGCGCCGCAGGCGGCGGCATAGCGCAGGCAGCGCAAGAGCTCGCCGGGTCGCGAGAGCAGCGCATCGAAGCCACCGGCGAGGTGGCCGCCCCGCTGCAGCTGCGACAGCAGGCCGCCGATGAAGGCGTCGCCGGCGGCGGTGGTGTCGATCGCGCGCACGTCGAACGTGGGCAGCTCGCCGCTGCCGGCCCGCGTGTGCCAGCGCACCGGCATGGCGCCGTCGGTGACTAGCACCAGGCGCGCGCCCTGCAGCAGGCGGGCGACGACGTCGTCGTCGCCGAGGCCGTCGCGCTTGAGGAACTCCAGCTCCTCGCGCGCCAGCTTGACCAGGTCGGCCGCTTCCAGCGCCTCCCACAGCCTGGGCAGCAAGGGCGCGCCGTCCTGCCATAGCGCAGGCCGCAGGTTGAGGTCGATGCTCGCCAGCGCGCCGGCCGCGCGCGCGCGCGCCATGCCCGAGCGCGTCGCGGCGGCGACGTCGGCCTCGGTCAGGCTGTTGCTGCAGACGTGGAAGCAGCCGAGCCCGGCGAAGCAGGCGTCGTCGAAATCATCGGCGCGGAACAGCAGGTCGGCGGCGGGCGGGCGGTAGAAGCTGAAGCTGCGCTCGCCCTGCGCGTCCAGCGAGACGAACGCGAGCGCCGTGCGCGCCTGCGCGGTGCGGCGCACGCCGCGCACGCCGACGTCCGCCTCGCGCAGGCTCTCGAGCAGGAAGTCGCCGAACATGTCCGTCCCGAGCATGCCGATGAATTCGCAGCGACCGCCGAGCCGGGCGATGGCGACGGCCGCGTTCGCCGGCGCGCCCCCGGCGTACTGCCGGAACGTGCGGGCTTCGCCCGGCCTGGGCGGGTCGGCGAGGAAGTCGATCAGCGCCTCGCCGAAGCAGGCGATGGTGCCGGCGCTCACGGGCGCTCCGCCCGTGGGCACGACACGGCGGCTGCGGCGCCGGGCTCAGGCATCGGAGGCATCGGGCGTGCTGTCGCGTTCGGTCAGTCGCACCGGCGCGATCACCCTGCGCCGGGGCAGGGGCGCGGGCGCCGAAGCGCGTTCGAGCAGCAGTTCGGCGGCCTGGCGTCCGCGTGCGCGCGGATCGGCGTTGACGGTGGTCAGCGGCGGGACGCCGACCGCGGCCTCGGAGATATCGTCGAAACCGGTCACGGCGAAATCGAGGCCGGGATGGCGGCCCAGTCGCGCCAGGCCGAGCATCAAGCCGAGCGCCACGGCATCGTTGTAGCAGACGGCCGCGGTCGGCGCCGGACCGGCGGCGAACAGCGCGTCGGCGTGGGCGTTGGCTTCCAGCCGGGTCGGCGCGGTCTCCACCATCCAGCGCGGATCGACGTCGATGCCGGCTTCGGCCAGCGCGTTGCGGTAGCCTTGGCGGCGCTGGGCGCACGAGCTGGAATTCGCATGCCCGCCGAAGAAGGCGATGCGGCGGTGGCCCTTCGCCAGCAGGTAGGCCGTGGCGGCATGCGCGCCGGCGACGTTGTCCAGGCCGAGGAAGTCGTAGCCGAAGCCGTTGGCCTCGCCCTCGGCCAGCTCGCGGTTGAACACCAGCAGCGGCGTGTGGCGGCCGACCGCCTGTTCGACGTCGGCGGCACGGCTGGACTCGGCCGGCGACAGGATGATCCCGGCAGGATGGTGCTCCATCAGCGAGCCCAGCACCTGCTGCTGCCGCGCGGTCGATTCGTTGCTGCTGCCCAGCAGGGTGACGTAGCCCTGGGCGCCGAGCGCCTCGTCCACGCCGGCCGCGAATTCGGCGAAGAACGGGTTCGACAGGTCGTTGATGACCAGCGCCACGGCCCTGGAAACGCGCTGGCGCAGGCTCGCCGCCACCCGGTTGTAGACGTAGCCCATGCGCTGCATTTCGGCCTCGACCCGGTGGCGGGTCTCGGTGCGCACCAGCGGGCTGTTCCGCAGCACCAGCGACACCGTGGCGCGCGAAACGCCGCACGCCTGCGCGATGTCGTTCAAGGTGATCCTGCGAGGCTTTTCCAAGACGTCCCCGAGCCCGGTTTAGATCGATTCAATCCGCCCCATCGTGCTGCAAAAGCAGGGCGTGGGCAAGCGGCGGGCCGCGCTTACGCGAGGCTCGGCGCCTCGACCAGGCGGTCGCCCGCCGAGGTGCGCACGGCGTAGCTGAAACCGGGCTGCAGCGCGTAGCCACCGTAGCGCCCGTGGCGGTCCAGGGCGACGAAGGCCATCTGCAGGTCCTTGGGCGGCGTCGTATAGCGGCGGGCGATGCGTTCGATCGCCTCCTTGCACGCCTGCCCGGGTGCGCGGCCCTGGCGCATCAGCTCGACCACGGTGTGCGAACCGCAAACGCGCAGGCATTCCTCGCCGACCCCGGTGGCGCTGGCCGCGCCGACTTCGCCGTCGACGAACAGGCCGGCGCCGGAAATCGGCGAATCGCCGACGCGCCCGCGCATCTTGAAGGCCATGCCGCTGGTGGTGCAGGCGCCGGCCAGGTGCCCGGCCTGGTCCAGCGCGAGGATGCCGATGGTGTCGTGGTTGCGTTCGCCGCTCGGCACGGTGCCGCGCATCTCGTAACGGTTGCTGCGTTCGATGTTCGGCTGCGGCCGGTACTCCGCGGTCTTCAGCCAGGCCCGCCATGCCTGTTCCGCCTCGGGCGTGAGCAGGTCCTGGCGCGGGAAGCCTTCGGCCAGCGCGAACTGCAGCGCGCCGTCGCCCACCAGCAGCACGTGCGGGGTCTTCTCCATCACCCGCCGCGCCACCGACACCGCGTGCACGATGTCTTCCAGGCAGGCCACGCTGCCGAGGTTGCCCAGGTGGTCCATGACGCAGGCATCCAGCGTCACGTGGCCGTCGCGGTCGGGATAGCCGCCCAGCCCGACCGAGTGGTTGGCCGGGTCCGCCTCGGGCACCTTGGCGCCGGCCTCGACCGCGTCCAGGGCCGCGCCGCCCTTGCCGAGCACCTGCCAGGCCGCGGCGTTGGCGGCCTGGCCGAAGCCCCAGGTCGAGATCAGGACCGGCGCGGCGTCCGCGGGCGGGGACGCCGGGACGGCGGCGCGCGCCAGCGCGGGCAGGGCGGCCGACAGGCCGAGCAGGTGCAGGAAACCGCGGCGGGCAAGCATCGGTCGCTCCTTGTGGCTTCGGGTTTGGATCGTTCTAAATCGTGCGATACATTACATCTTCGCAGCATTCCGCACCGGGGCGGGCTGGCCCGCCTGTCCACCAGAGCGCCGGGGAGGCTCGCATGTCCAGACTGGTTCCGTCCGCCGCTTTCGCGATCGCACCGGGGTGGCGTCCCGGGCTGGCCCTCGTCCCGGCGGTGGCCGCCGGCCTGCTGGCCGCGGCGATGTCGCTCGTGCCGGCCCGGGCCGCCGAGCCCGAGGACCTGGCGGCCCTGGTCAACACCTTCATCGGCACCCGCGACGAGGGCAACACCTTCCCCGGCGCCTCGGCGCCGTTCGGCATGATCCAGGTCAGCCCCACTGGTTCGCACTACGCGGGCTGGCGCGACGGCGACGAGCGGATCCGCGGCTTCGGCCGCAGCTACCTGTCCGGCGCCGGGTGCTGGGAGCAGGGCGGGCAGGTCTCCGTGCTGCCGGTGACCGGCAGCATCGGCCCAGGCGGTGACTTCGACACGCGCAAGCCGGACAGCTTCGACCATCGCAAGTACGGCGCGCGCTACCGCCACGACGAAGGCGGCGGCCAGGCCGGCTACTACCGGGTGCGGCTGACCGATTACGGCGGCATCGACGTCGAGGCCACCGCGCTGGCCCGCGCCGCGGCCGAACGCTACACCTGGGCCGCGGGCGCGGCGACCGGCCACGTCCTGGTCGACGTCGGCCAGGCCAACGAGAAGCACCGCGTGATCGGCAGCGAGGTCCGCGTGGTCGGCGATCGCGCGGTGGAGGGCAAGGTCACGACGCTCAGCTTCTGCGGCGGCCACCAGTACGCGACGTGGTTCCGGATCGAGTTCGACCGGCCGTTCGCATCGTTCGGCGTCTGGGGCCAGGCCGGCGGCACGCCGGGCGCGCGCTACAGCATGGAGAGCGAGTACGAGCCCTTCAACGGCGCCTGGCTGAGCTTCGACCTGGCCGGCGGGCGCAGCGTCACCGCGACCAGCGCGATCTCGCACGTCGACCTCGAGGGCGCGCGCGCCAACCTGCGCGCGGAGGCCACGCGCGACGGCAAGCCGCTGTCCTTCGACGCCATGCGCGCCGCCGCCCAGCAGGCATGGCGCGCCGAGCTGTCGAAGGTGCAGGTGCAGGGCGGCAGCCGCGACGACCGCGTCGTGTTCTACACCGCGCTGTACCACGCGCTGCTGCAACCGCTGACCGGCAGCGATGCCGACGGCCGCTACCGCGGCTACGACGACAAGGTGCACGTCGCCGACGGCTGGACCTACCACGAGTTCTTCTCGCTGTGGGACACCTACCGCTCGCAGAACCAGCTGCTCGCGCTGCTCGAGCCGCGGCGTGCGCGCGACATCGGCCGCTCGCTGCTGGCCATCGACGCGCAGGGCGGCTGGCTGCCCAAGTGGGGCTACGCCGATTTCGACACCAACACCATGACCGGCGATCCGGTCACGCCGTTCCTGGTCGACCTGTGGCGCTACGGCGCGTTGGACGGGCGCGAGGACGAGGCGTGGTCCGCGCTGCGCAGGAACGCGTGGGAAGTGCCGCCGCTGCTGGCGCGCTCGGAAGGGCGCGCGGGCAACGCCAACTACCTGCGCAACGGCTTCGTGTTCTTCGATCGCACCTTCCCCGCAAAGGGCATGGACGTGGATCCGCAGAACGGCGGCTCGGCGACGCTGGAGTACGCGCTGGCCGACTGCGCGCTGGCGCAGATGGCCGAGGCCCTGGGCAAGCGCGACGACGCGGCGGCGCTGCGCGCGCGAGGCGGCAACTGGCGCAAGGTCTGGGATCCCGGGCTGGCGGAGCCGGAGTCGGGCTTCACCGGTTTCCCGCGCCCGCGGCTGGCGGACGATACGTGGTTCACGCCGCCGACCGGCGCTTACAGCCCGCGCTCGCACTACGGCTTCCACGAAGGCACGGCCTGGCAGTACCAGTGGCTCGTGCCACAGGACGTCCCCGGACTGGCGCGCGCGATGGGCGGGACGGACGCGATGGCGAAACGCCTCGACGCCTTCTTCGCCTACGACGACCTGCTGGCCGATCCCGCGGACGCGGCGCGCAAAGCCTGGGTCGGCGGCGCGTACAGCTATTACGGCCAGTACCGCTACAACCCGAACAACGAGCCGACGATGCACGTGCCCACGCTGTACAGCCTCATCGGCCAGCCGTGGAAGACCGCGACCGTGCTGCACGCCGTGCAGACGCTCTTCACCAACGCGCCGAACGGCGTCACCGGCAACGACGACCTCGGCACCATGTCGGCGTTCTACCTCTTTGGCGCAATGGGGTTCTCGCCGCTGGTGCCAGGCAGCGGGCGGATGCTGCTGCATCCGCCGCGCTTCGACCGCGTGACGCTCGAACTCGAGGGCGGCCGCCGGCTCGTGGTCGAGGCCGAAGGCGCGCGGTCGCCGCGGCCGCGCTACGTCGCGTCGGTGGCCTTCGACGGGAAGCCGCAGGCCGCGGTGTGGCTGCCGGTCGAGCGGCTCAGGCAGGGCGGCGAATTGAAATACGTGCTGTCGGAGCGCCCGGATCCCGCGGGATGGGGCACCCGCGCAAGCGACGCCCCGCCCGCCCTTTGCGCGGCCCCGGGCACCGCGCGATCCCGCTGACAGGACGCTGGCCGTCGAACGTTGGCAGTCGGCGGCCGAGCGTTCCTGCAGGCCGATTGATGCCCGCGTACCCGGGACGAACCGGAACGCCGCGCCGGCGGAAACGTCCGGGCCATGCGAATCCGCGGGTTCCTGGCCCGGGTGGGCCCGCGCCGGACATCCCGCTTACCATGGCGGCATGACCGGCCAGCGCGCGACCGTGACCAGCAAGTCGGAGGCCACCAAGGCCGCCATCCTGGCGGCGGCGCGCGAGCGCTTCGCCGCCGACGGCTACGAGCGGTCCACGATCAGGGCGATCGCCGGCGACGCGCGGGTCGATCCGGCGCTGGTGATGCGCTACTTCGCCAGCAAGGAGAAGCTGTTCGCGGCCGCGGCGGACTTCGACCTGCACCTGCCGGACCTGTCCGCGCTGCCGCGCACGCGGCTCGGCAAGGCGCTGGTCTCGCATTTCCTCGACCGCTGGGAAGGCGACGACAACCTCAAGGCGCTGATGCGCGCATCGATGACCAACGACGCCGCGGCGCAGCGGCTGCGGCGCGTCTTCAGCGGCCAGCTGCTGCCCTTCATCACGTCGCTGTGCGCCGACCGGGAATCGGCCTCGATGCGCGCCGGCCTGGTCGTGAGCCAGGCGATGGGGCTGGCCCTGACCCGGTACGTGTTGCGCATCCCGCCGGTCGTGGCGATGCGGCGCGAGGAGATCGTCGCCTGGCTGGGGCCGACGATGCAGCGCTACATCACCGGGTAGCGATCGGGGAGGCCGCGGCGATGCCACCATGCGTGGACAGGGTCCGGATGGAATGGATGGCAATCGCACGAGGGCCGAGACCGACCGGCCGGGGTCGCGGCCTGTGCGGACTCCTCGCCGCCTGCCTGCTCGCCGGTTGCGCGACATCGCCGAGGCTGGAGGCGCCGCCGGAACCGGCACCCGCCGCACTCGCGCCGCCCGGGTTTCCGCCCGACATCCGCCTGCAGACCACCGACCTGGCGGGACTGTCCGAGCGCCGGCCCGCGTTCGTGCGCGGCATCCGCCAGTCCGTGACCGACGGCAGCATCGACGTGCTGGCGCTCTCGGGTGGCGGCTCGGGCGGTGCCTTCGGTGCCGGCGCGCTGGTCGGCCTGGGCGAGTCGGGGCAGCGGCCGCGCTTCGAGCTGGTGACCGGCGTGAGCGCCGGCGCGCTGATCGCGCCCTTCGCCTTCCTCGGGCCGGCGTGGGACGACCGCCTGCGCGACGCGTTCTCGGGGGAGCGCGCGCTGCCGCTGCCGCGGCACGCCGGGTTGAGCGTCATCGGGCACCTGCTGTTCCCGCGCGGCATCGGCGGGCGAAGCGCGCTTTCCGCGCTGGTCGATCGCTACGTGACGATGGACCTCGTCGATGCGGTCGCGCGCGAGGGCGCGGGCGGCAGGCGGCTGGTCGTGGCGACGACCGACCTCGACACGCAGGAAACCGTCCTGTGGGACATGGTCGCCATCGCCCGGCACGGGGGCGAGGCGGCGCGCAAGCTGTTCCGTGACGTGCTGGTGGCGTCCGCGAGCGTCCCGGGCGTGTTCCCGCCGGTCGTGGTCCGGGTCGCTTCCGGTTCGCACCGGTACGACGAACTGCACGTCGACGGCAGCGTGACCACGCCGGTGTTCGCGACGCCGCTGGTGGCGGAGATCCTCGCGCAGGACGACCGCGCGCTGGCCGGCGCCAACCTCTACCTCATCGTCAACGGGCGGCTCGCGGTGCGACCGCGAACGGTGCCGATCGCGACGCTGCCGATCCTCTCGCGCAGTTTCGACGCGGACATGATGTACAAGACGCGCGAGGCGATCGCGCTCACGATCGGATTCGCGAGGCGCCAGGGCGCGCGGTTCCTGGTGACCGAGATCCCGATCGACCATCCGGTCGCCAGCTTCGTCGATTTCCGGCCGCAGGCGATGCGCCCGCTGTTCGAGTACGCGCGCCGCTGCGCGCGCGAGGGGCGGCTGTGGCTGTCCGCGCAGGCGTCGATCGAACGCAACCTGCAGCGCTCGCACGAGCCTGCAGCGGGCGACGAGTGCCCTGCGCTGCAACGCTGACCCGCTGAATGCGAGCCGCATCACGAAACGGGTCCTGTAAAGTCAACAACTGTTGACAAATGTGGGCTTGCGGTGGAGCATGCGCATGCATTCCGCCTCCAGGCGCTGCGGCGCAGTTGCATGAACACGACGATGTCTTCGGCCCCGGGCCATGCCGGCCTCGCGTTCGCGCGATGGACGTTCCGGCTGGCGGCCGCCTACGGTGTGCTGACGCTGGCACCGATGTACTGGTTCGAATCGAGCTTCGCAACGGACAACCCGCCGGCGCTCACCCATCCCGAGTTCTTCTACGGCTTCCTCGGCGTGGCACTGGCGTGGCAGGTGCTCTTCTGGACCATCGGCCGCGATCCGCTGCGGCATCGGCCCGCGATGGTGGCCGCCATCCTGGAGAAGTTCGGCTACGGCGCGGCAGTGCTGGTGCTGCAGGCGCTGGGCCGCGCGAACGCGCCCGTCCTCACTTTCGCCGTCGTCGACCTGTTGCTGGGATGCCTGTTCGTCGCGTCGTTCATGGCCACGTCCACGCGCGCCCCGTCGGGTGGATCGTCGCGCGCTCCCGCGCCACAGGCAGGCGAGGACAACGGGTCGACCGCGGACGCGACACCGCTGTACCTCGTCACCACGCTGCGGACTGCGAGGTTCCAGGCGAACGCGATCGATCCGCACTATGCGTTCCTGGACGACCTGCGCCGGGCCGGCAGCCTGGTGATGTCCGGGCGGTTCGGCGACGGCAGCGGTGGCGCCTACGTGCTGCGCGCGGCGAACCTCGACGCCGCGGGCACGATCGCGCGGCAGGATCCGCTGCACGCGACCGGCAGTTCGCGCATCTCCGTGCGCGAGTGGTACGCGCGATGAAGGCCTCCAGCGCCTCGCGCGCCGACATGGAAGCGATCGTGACCCTGGTCGACACGGACGACCTCGCCGCGTGCGCACCCGGTGCCGTCGACGCCCTGCGACGGCTGGACGGCTGCGCCGAAGCGTCGGGCCTGGAACCATTGCTGCTGGCGCTCGCCAGGGTACGCGCCTCCCAGTTGAACGGCTCCGCGCTCTGCATCGACATGCATGCCCGCGGCGCCCGCGCGCTCGGGGAACAGGAGCGGCGCCTGTACCTGCTGGAAGTCTGGCGCGAGACGGAGCTCTACACGACCCGAGAGCGTGCCGCGCTGGCATGGACCGAGGCGGTCACGCGTCCGCGCGGGGCGCACATGCCGGACGAGGTCGAAGCGCTGGCGCGACTCGAATTCACAGAGCTGGAACTGGTCCACCTCACGGCTGCGATCGTCGCGGTCAACGGCTGGAACCGCTTCGCCTTCGCATTGGGCTTCGAGCCGGCGTGCGACCGCGCGCCGGCGCCGGCCCGCGCGGAAGCCGCGTTGCGCGCTGGCGCCGGCGCGACCGCGGACCGGCGTGCCGGACGGCCATCGCGCGCGTGCACGACCCGGGACGACCGGCGGGCGGCATTGGAAGATGCGGCCGATGGTCGCGGAGCATAGGAGAACGGCAATGCAAGAAGAACGCACGCGCCGCGAGCGCGGCCTCGCGCTCCTGCAGCGGCTGCACGGCGGGCACGCCGGCGAGGCGATGGTGGAGGAACTGCGGGACGTGTGCCCGGCCTTCGCCGACATGAGCATCGAGTGGGCCTTCGGCGGGGTCATGGCCCGCCCGGGGCTCGACCTGCGGACGCGGCAACTGGTGCTGGTCGCTTCCTGCGTGACGCTCGGCCATGCGTTGCCGCAGCTGCGCGCGCACGCGGAAGCGGCGCTGGAAGCAGGGGCGAGCAGGGAGGAGGTCGTCGAGACGATCCTGCAGCTGACGTTCTACGCCGGCGGGCCCGCGGTGCGGAATGCCTTGGTGTCGTTGAAGGACGTCCTCGCCGGGTCCGGCGCCAGCGGCATGCTCTGACGCCGCCGCGTCCCGCCCGTCCCGCCCGCAAAGCCCGTGGAAACGTCGATGAACGCCTTGCCCAGGACGCTCCTGCAGATCGCAGGCGCCGCGCTCCATCCCGGCCCGCTCGAACGATCGGTGCTCGTGCTGATCGACGCCCAGCTCGAATACGTCGACGGCGCGGTGCCGCTCGCGGGAATCGGCGCCGCGGTCCGCGAGGCGCGCCGGCTGCTCGATCTCGCGCGCGCGCAAGCCGTGCCCGTCTTCCATGTCGTCCACCATGGCCGCGAAGGCGCACCGGCGTTCGACCCGCTGGGGCGGCACGCGGCGATCATCCCCGAACTGGCGCCGGTCGACGGCGAGGCGGTGGTGGTGAAGTCACTGCCCAACGCCTTCGCGGGGACCGACCTGCAGCGGCTGGTTCGCGACGCCGGCCGCGATGAACTCGTCATCGCCGGCTTCGCGACCCACATGTGCGTGAGCGCGACGACGCGCGCCGCGCTGGACCTGGGATTCCGCTGCACGGTCGTCGCCGACGCGACCGCGACGCGCGACCTGCCGCATCCGCTGGGCCGCGGCGTGACGCCGGCCGCGGTGGTGCACGAGGGGACACTGGCGGCGCTCGCCGACCGTTTCGCGGTGGTCGTGGCCGATGTCGATGCGCTGGTCGCAGGCGGTGGTTCGCCGCGCGGATGAAAGCCGTGCCGGCCTCCCGTGATCGTCGCCTCCGCACCCGGGCAGGAGGCCTCGCGGACGGATCCGCCGCCGCACCGCCGCGAGCCGCCAGCGCGCACCGGCGCAGGCATCCGCAACCACAGGAGCGATGAGAATGGGATCCCGCATCTTCCTCGCCGGCGCGTCCGGCGCGATCGGTCGCCGACTCGGTCCGATGCTGCGCGATGCCGGGCATCGGGTCGCCGGCACGACGCGGTCGGCCGACAAGGCCGTGCAACTGCGCGAGCTGGGCATCGAGCCGGTGGTGGTCGACGTCTTCGACGCGGAGGCGTTGCGGCGTGCGCTCGCGGCGTTCCGTGCGGAGATCGTCGTCCACCAGCTGACGGACCTGCCGAGGGGCCTGCCGCCGGAACGGATGGACGAGGCGATCGCGCGCAACGCGCGCATCCGCGACGAGGGCACCCGCAACCTGGTCGCCGCCGCGCGCGACTGCGGCGCGCGCCGGCTGGTCGCGCAGAGCATCGCGTGGGCCTACGCGCCCGGCGCGGAACCGCATGCCGAAGGCGATCCACTGGATCTCGAGGCCGCCGGCATGCGCGCGACCAGCGTGCGCGGCGTGGCCGCGCTGGAACGCTGGACGCTGCAGTCGCCGCCGATCGCCGGCACCGTCCTGCGCTACGGGCAGCTCTACGGCCCGGGCACCGGCGCCGACGTGCCGGCCGGCGCCATGCCGCTGCATGTCGACGCCGCCGCCCGCGCGGCGGTGCTGGCGATCGAGCGCGGGGCGACCGGCATCTTCAACATCGCCGAACCCAACGACCACGTCTCCACGCGCAAGGCGGCCACGCAGCTGGACTGGCGCGCGGACTTCCGCGGCGGCGACGGAGGGTGATGCCGGCAGGCGGCCGCGTGGTCCGCGCGTGTCCAGGCCGGGTTTCCGGGATGCATCGAGCGCCGCCTTCGATTTACGTTCTGCTGATATTCCCGGCCGTATAGTGCGCGGCTGCCTTCCGCGCGCGGGGTACCGGTGCATCGTCGTGAAGTGATCCTGTCGGGCCTGTCGTTGCCCCTGCTGTCGCTGGGCGGGCTGCTGGAAACGTTTGCAGCGCCCGCTTCCGCCGCGGCGGCGGCGCCGTTCGATGACGGCACCGTGCCGGGGCTGGCGAAGGCGCTCGCCGCGCGGCCCTACCGGCATCCGGAGAACGTGCTGCCGCCGGCGCTCGCCAAGGTCGGCTACGACCAGTACCGCGACTTCCGCTACCGCGCGGCGAAGGCGCTGTGGCGCGGCGACGGGCTGCCGTTCCAGGCGCAATTCTTCCACCGCGGCTTCCTGTTCAAGGACCGCGTCGACGTCTACACGGTGCAGGGCGGGCGCGCGAAGCCGTTCCCGTTCTCCACCGACCTGTTCGACTACGCGCCGCAGCCGGTGCCCGAGGTGGGCGACGTCGGCTTCGCCGGCTTCCGCCTGCACGCGCCGATCAACCGGCCCGACTACTTCGACGAGGTCTGCACCTTCCTCGGCGCGAGCTACTTCCGCGCGGTGGCGAAGGGGCTGAACTACGGCCTGTCGTCGCGCGGCCTGGCGCTGGGCACGGGCGAGCCGGCGGCGGAGGAATTCCCCGCGTTCACCACCTTCTGGCTGGAGCGGCCGGCGGCGGGTGCGCGCGCGATCGTCGTGCACGCGCTGCTCGACAGCCCCAGCGCCGCGGGCGCGTTCCGCTTCGCGATCGATCCGGGCGAGGAGACGGTGTTCGACGTCGACATGCGGCTGTATCCGCGCGTCGAGCTCGCGCACGTGGGCATCGCGCCGCTGACCAGCATGTTCGAGTTCGATCCCAGCGACCGCGTCGGCGTCGACGACTACCGTCCGGCGGTGCACGACTCCGATGGGCTGGCGATGCTCAACGGCAAGGGCGAGCAGCTGTGGCGGCAGCTGCAGAACCCGCCGACGCTGCAGCACAGCGGCTTCCAGGACGCCAACCCGCGCGGGTTCGGGCTGATGCAGCGCAAGCGCCACTACGCCGATTTCCAGGACGCCGAGGCCAACTACCAGAACCGCCCGAGCCTGTGGGTGGAGCCGCAGGGCGGATGGGGTGAGGGCGAGGTGCACCTGGTCGAGATCCCGACCGGCGACGAGTACCACGACAACATCGTCGCGTTCTGGCGCCCGGCGCTGCCGATCGCGGCGGGACGCGAGCATCGCTGGCGCTATCGCCTGCACTGGTGCCGCGAGCATGCGTGGAAGCCGGAGCTGGCCACCGTGGAGGCGACGCGCATCGGCGCCGCGCACGACGGCGCGCGGCTGGTCGTGGTCGACCTCGCCGGCGGGCGGCTGTCGAAGCTGGCCGGCGACGCGAAGCCGCAGGTCGACGCCGGCGCCTCGCAGGGCGCGCTGCGCAACGCGGTGGCCTATCGCAACGCCGACACCGGCAGCTGGCGCATGAGCTTCGAGCTCGATCCGGGCGGCGCGCGCGTGAGCGAGCTGCGCGCGCGCCTGATCGACGCGCAGGGCCCGCTGTCGGAAACCTGGCTGTACCGGTGGATGGCGTGAGCGCGGTCGAGGCATCGCCGCAGCGCGAGGCCGCGCTGCCGCCGGAGTCGCCGCTGGCGATGCCGGTGCAGTCGCTGCGCCGGGGCCGGCTGCAGGGCCGCCGCTTCCCGACCACGCCGGGCGGGATGTTCTGGCGGCGCTTCGCGGTGATCGGCACCGCGGTGCTGCTGACCCTGGTCGCCACCTACCAGATCTGGTGGCTGCTGCGCGGCGGCGGCACCGACGTGCTGGAGACGGTGCTGCTGGTGCTGTTCGTGCTGCTGTTCGCTTGGATCGTGCAGGCCTTCGTCGGCGCGCTCGCGGGCTTCGCGCTGATCGTGTCGAAGCGGCGCGCGCGGCTCGGGCTGTCGGCGTCCGCGCCGCTGCAGGCGCTGTCCGCGCGCACCGCGCTGCTGATGCCGACCTACAACGAGGATCCCGAGCGGCTGATGGCCGGGCTGCAGGCGATCCACGAGTCGCTGGCCGCGACCGGGCAGCTGGAGCGCTTCGACTTCTTCGTGCTCAGCGATACGCGCAATGCGGGAATCCAGCAGGCCGAGCGGGCCGCGTTCGCCGCGCTGCGCGAGCGGCTGGGGCCGCAGGCGCGCGTGTACTACCGGCTGCGCGACGACAACCACGAGCGCAAGGCCGGCAACATCTCCGAGTGGGTGCGGCGCTGGGGCGGCGCGTATCCGCACTTCCTGATCCTCGACGCCGACAGCCTGATGACCGGCACGACCATCGTGCGCCTGGCCGGCGCGATGGAGGCGCACCAGGACGTGGCGCTGGTGCAGACGCTGCCGGTGATCGTCAACGGCAACACCCTGTTCGCGCGCATGCAGCAGTTCGCCGGCCGCGTGTACGGGCCGGTGATCGCCTACGGTGTGGCGTGGTGGCACGGCGCCGAGAGCAATTACTGGGGCCACAACGCGATCATCCGCACGCGCGCCTTCGCTGAATGCGCGGGCCTGCCGGAGCTGCGCGGGGTCAAGCCCTTCGCCGGCACCGTGCTCAGCCACGACTTCGTCGAGGCGGCGCTGCTGCGCCGCGGCGGCTGGGCGCTGCACATGGTGCCGGGGCTCGCGGGCAGCTACGAGGAAGGGCCGCCGTCGCTGACCGACATGCTGGTGCGCGACCGCCGCTGGTGCCAGGGCAACCTGCAGCACGGCGCGGTGCTGCCGGCGAAGGGCCTGCACTGGGTCAGCCGCTGGCATCTGCTGATCGGCATCGGCCATTACTTCACCGCGCCGATGTGGGCGATGCTGATGCTGGTGGGGCTGGCGATCCCGCTGCACCACGCCGGACTGTCGTGGGGCAACTTCTCGCTCTCGGGCTTCTCGCCCACCGCGTACTGGCGCGAGCAGGACCCGCACCGCTTCGTGCTGGTGTTCGTGTTCACGATGGCGATGCTGCTGGCGCCGAAGCTGATGGGCTTCGTCGCCACCATGCTCGACCGCGACCTGCGCCGCGGCTGCGGCGGCGCGCTGCGCGCCTTCGCCGGCATGCTGCTGGAAACGCTGCTGGCGGCGCTGATGGCGCCGGTGACGATGTACGTGCAGTCGCGCGGCGTGGCCGAGGTGCTGGCGGGCAGGGACTCGGGCTGGGAGTCGCAGCGCCGCGACGACGGCAGCCTGCCGTTCTCCGGCCTGCTGCGCAGCTATGGCGGGCTGACGTTCCTGGGCGTGGTGGCCGGGCTGGCGGCGTGGTTCGTCTCGCCGGCGCTGGCGGCGTGGATGTCGCCGGTGATCCTGGGCCTGCTGCTGTCGATCCCGATCGTGATGCTGACCTCGGCGCGCGGGCCGGGGCAGTGGCTGCGGCGGCGGCGGATCTTCTGCACGCCCGAGGAGCTGGCGCCGCCGGCGGTGCTGGTGCGGGCGAGCGAGCTGCGCGCTTCGCGCGGCGTCGACGGCGCGATCTGACATCGCTTCCATCTCTTCGATTGCGCTTTTCAAGCCGGGCTTCGGCTGGTTGCGCGGGGGAATCCGCCGGCCGGGGAATCGCTCTTCCGGCAGCAGGGCATCCTGCCCTGATGCCGGCGCCGGCCATCCATGGCCGGCTCTGCCGCGATTCCCCGCCCGCCGGCTTCCTTCCGGAACTGCGTTGCTTCGACTGCAAAAACAGCATTCGCCGTAGGTCGGGCCTCCTGGCCCGACGCCCCACGTGGCAAATGCAGGAGCGCACCAGGGCGCGACTGGATTAGTGGGGAAACTGGCCGCGCCCTGGTGCGCTCCTACATGGAATGGAGCGGCCATCGTCGAGAAAGGAGACCCGATCCAGGCCGAAGCCGACGAAGATCCGTATGGGATGACAACGCTGGACAATCGCGCCCGGAGCGGTTCTGATGGCGCGACCGCGCGGCCGCCGCCCGCGCATTGCCGACGGAGAGCGCGCCATGGAGTACGCCACACCCAGTCCCGCCGCCGGACCGGCCGCGCCGCGCACCAACCGCATGGCGATGGTGGTGGTGACGTCCATCTTTTTCATGTGGGGCTTCCTCACCTGCCTCAACGACATCCTGATCCCGCACCTGAAGGCGGTGTTCGAGCTGAACTGGGTGCAGGCGATGCTGATCCAGTTCACCTTCTTCGGCGCGTATTTCCTGATGTCGCTGCCGGCGGGCCGGCTGGTGGCCGCGCTCGGCTACAAGAAGGGCATCGTCGCGGGCTTGGCGATCGCCGGCGTCGGCGCGCTGGCGTTCTGGCCCGCGGCGGGGCTGCACAGCTATCCGCTGTTCCTCGGCGCGCTGTTCGTGCTCGCCACCGGCATCACCGTGCTGCAGGTGGCGGCCAATCCCTACGTCGCGCTGCTGGGGCCCGAGCGCACCAGCCACAGCCGGCTGACCCTGGCGCAGTCGATGAACTCGCTGGGCACCACGATCGCGCCGCTGTTCGGCGGGCTGCTGATCCTGGCCGCGGCGCCGCATACCGCCGCGCAGCTGGCGGCGATGCCGGAGGCCGAGGCGATCGCCTACCGCACCGCCGAGGCGCAGTCGGTGCAGGGGCCGTACCTGGGCCTGGGCCTGACGCTGTTCGTGCTCGCCGCGGTGGTGATGGCGTTCCGGCTGCCGGCCATCCGCGGCGTCGAGGACGAGGCGCACGACCACCGCTATCCGATCGCGCAGGTGCTGCGCCACCGGCACGTGCTGTACGGCGTACTGGCGATCTTCTTCTACGTCGGCGCCGAGGTGTCGATCGGCAGCGTGCTGGTCAACTACCTGTCGATGCCGCACATCGGGCAGGGGCTCACCGAGCAGCAGGCCACGCACTACGTCTCGATGTACTGGGGCGGCGCGCTGGTCGGGCGGCTGGTCGGCTCGGTGCTGCTGGCGCGGATCGACCCGCGCAGGCTGCTGGGCCTGTTCGCGCTGGTGGCGATGGCGCTGCTCGCGGCGACCATGCTCGGCAGCGGCGACGTCGCGAAGTGGAGCGTGGTGGCGATCGGGCTGTTCAACTCGATCATGTTCCCGACCATCTTCGCGCTCGGCATCGAGCGGCTGGGGCCGATGACCGGCAAGGCCTCGAGCCTGCTGATCATGGCGATCGTCGGCGGCGCGATCATCCCGGTGGCGATGGGCTGGCTGGCCGACCGTTACGGCCTGCAGCACGCCTTCGTGCTGCCGCTGCTGTGCTACGCCTTCATCGTGTTCTACGCGCTGCGCGGCTCGCGCATCCGCGACGCCGCCGCGGTGCAGGTGGCGCCGGCCTGAGGCGCCGGCGCCGGGCTAGCGCGCGCGCACCGGCCCGGTCGACTCGCGCAACAGCAGGGTGTGGCGCACCTGCAGCATGCGCCCGCCGGCGGGCGCGCGGATGCGCTCGAGCAGCTGCAGCGTCGCCAGCTCGCCCATGTCGGTGGTCGGCTGGCGCACGGTGGTGAGTGCCGGGAAGATGTGGCGCGCGATCGGGGTATCGTCGAAGCCGCACACCGACAGGTCGCGCGGCACCGACAGCCCGCGCTCGCCGGCGACGCGGATCACGCCGGCGGCACTGTCGTCGTTGGCGGAGAAGATCGCGGTGGGCGGGTCGGGCAGGTCGAGCAGGCGGTTGGCGCCGCGCACGCCGGACTCGAACACGAACTCGCCTTCCACCACCAGCGCCGGGTCGTAGTCGATCCCGGCCTGCTGCAGCGCCTCGCGGTAGCCGTCGTGGCGCCACTGGCAGGCGCCGTGCAGGCGATGGCCCTGGATGTGACCGATGCGGCGATGGCCGAGCGCGAACAGGTGTGCCATCAGCTCGTGCACCGCGGCGCGCTCGTCCATGGTCACGCCGATCCGGCGCGCGGTGGAGTACGGCGACACGCAGGCGAACGGCACGCCGCGCTCCTGCAGGTAGCCCGGCACCACCGCGTCGTCGGTCAGCGGCGGGATCAGCACCAGGCCGTCGGGCGCGTGGTGCTCGAACACCGCGCGCAGGTCGCTGGCGACCGGCTCGCGGCCGGAGCCGACCGATGCCAGCACCAGGTTGTAGTGGCGCGCGTAGCAGGCATCCAGCACGCCCGCCTGGATCTCCATCAGGTAGTTGCGCGAGGGGTTGTTGTAGAGCAGCGCGATCACGTACGAGCGCTGGCCGGCGAGGCTGCGCGCCGAGGCGTTGGGCCGGTACTGCAGCCGGCCCACCGTCTCCAGCACGCGCTGGCGGGTTTCCTCGCGCACGTTGGGCTCGTCGTTGAGCACGCGCGAGACGGTCTTCATCGACACGCCCGCGGCGGCGGCGACATCCTCGATCCGGGTACGCATGGCGCTGTGTCACTCCCTTGAGCTCGCCGCGTGGCCTGCGCGGATGGACGATTCTGCCATCGCGCCGCAGCGCGCACGCGGGCGTGGGTTACGGTTCGGCGAGGGCGCCGGGCCAGCGGAACGTGGCCAGGCTGCGGGCCGGCAACGTGTAGCGGAAGCGGACGTCGCCCTGGCGGACGACGATCGCGCGCGGCGCGCGCGCCGAGTTCACCACCACCAGCACCAGCGACCCGTCGTCGGCGTTCTGGAAGGCGACGTTGGCGACGTCGTCGGCGGCTGCGCTCGACCCGATCCGGTACGCGCCCTGGCGCACGAAGCGGCTGGCGTGCGCGAGCGCGTAGTAGTCGTCGGTGCGCTCGACGCTGCCGCTGGCCGGGTCGAGCGTGACCACCCCGCGGCAGGTGTCGCAGCCGCCTGCGTGCGGGCCGCGCCGTGGATCCAGCGCCAGGTTCCAGAACAGCACGCCGCGCGCCCAGTGGCGGGTGGGGCCGACGATCAGCGTGCGCGCCTGGTAGGGCAGGCCGCCGCTGCGCAACGGCTCCCAGTCGCCGCCCGAGCATTCGGTCAGGTAGGCGTCCTTGTCGGGGAAGGCATCGTGCACCTGCGACTGCGCGGCGACGTCGCCGTTGTAGCAGTGCCACGCGACCGCCGCCACGTAGCGCGCGGCGACCGGATCGGACAGCACCGCGGTCGGCTCCTGCGGCTTGTCCCAGTTGTGGTCCCAGTCGAACAGCAGCGGCTTGCCGCCGCGCGCGGCGAGCATCGGGCCGAGGTGATCGCCGATCAGGCGCGCGCGCGCCGGCGCGTTGAGGCGCATCCCGGGATAGTCGCCCGGCTCGAAGTCGGGTTCGTTCTGCACCGTGAGCGCGAAGATCGGGATGCCCTGCGCGGCGTAGGCGTCGACGTAGCGCAGCAGGTAGCGCGAGAACGCGTCGTAGTACTCCGGCCGCAGCTGGCCCTGGATGAGGCTGTTGCCGTCCTTCATCCACGCCGGCGCGCTCCACGGCGAAGCCATCACCTGCAGCCGAGGGTTGATCGCGAGCGCCTGTCGCACCACCGGCACCACGTCGTCCATGTTCGGCGCGATGCTGAAATGGCGCAGCTGCGGATCCGGCGCGTCGCCGGGCGGATCGTCGAGGCTGTAGTGGTGGCGCGAGAAGTCCGAGGCGCCGATGGTCAGGCGGGTGAAGTCCAGGCCGATGCCGTCGCCTTCGCGGCCGAACAGCTCGCGCATCACGGCGTCGCGGCGCTCCGGCGGCATCCGCATCAGCAGCCAGGCCGAGGCGTCGGTGATCGCGGCGCCGAAGCCGACCATGCGCTGGTAGCGCGCGGCGGGGTCGACCTCGATGTCGGCGCGCGTCGAAGGGTCCTCGACGCGCGTCGGGCGCACCGGCGCGAGCGCCAGCCGGTGGTCGGACGTGGTCACCCAGCCTTCGACCGGCGAGGGAAGGGCGGATGGCGCAGGCTGGCGGCTGGCGCAGGCGGACAGCAGCAGCACCGCGGCCAGGGCCGCGTGCCGGAATGCGTGCATGCGGCTGCGGATTGTCGTGCTGGCCATGTGGCGTGTCCTCCCTCGATCGTGCCGGCGCGGCGCCGGCGCCTGCGCAGCGGCGATGTTGCAGTGCAGCGCAAGCCGCGTCCCGGCGGCGCCGGATCCGCATCGAAGCGACAGCCGCCGCTGCAGCGCCTCCACGCGATTGACAACCGCATTGGGCGCCAGTATGACAGCGCTGTCAACAATGGCGGGAGAGGCCGATGACCCTGACACGCAACCATGGCGCTGCGGCGAACGCCGCTGCCCGCACCACCCCGCGCCGGCATGTCCTCGCCGCCGCCTGCAGTCTCGTGCTGTGCGCCGCGCCGCTGGCGCACGCGCAGGACGCCGCGCAGCAGTCCACGCAGGACCCGCAGGCGCAGCCCGCGCCGGAAGCGGCGCAGGCCCAGCCAACCCAGGCGCAGCAGCAGGCGACCACGACCCTGGGCACGGTCGAGGTCACCGGCATCCGCCACGCCATCGCCACCGCGGTGGAGACCAAGAACGAATCGACCTCGATCGTCGAGGCGATCTCCGCCGAGGACATCGGCAAGCTGCCCGACGTCAGCATCGCCGACTCGATCGCGCGCCTGCCGGGCCTGGCCACGCAGCGCGTCGACGGTCGCGCGCAGGTGATCAACATCCGCGGCATGTCCGAGCAGTTCGCCGGCACCCTGCTCAACGGCCGCGAGCAGGTCAGCACCGGCGACAGCCGCGGCGCCGAGTTCGACCAGTACCCGGCCGAGCTGATCAACGGCGTCACCGTGTACAAGACGCCCGACGCGACCCTGGTCGGGCAGGGCCTGTCCGGCACCGTCGACCTGCAGTCCATCCGCCCGCTCAGCCTCGGCGAGCGGCGCATCGTGTTCAGCGGCCAGGGCGAGTACAACTCGCTCGGCAAGCTCACTTCCGGCGGCGACGACCGCGGCTACCGCGCGGCGTTCTCGTACGTGGACCAGTTCGCCGACGACCGCGTCGGCGTCGCCTTCGGCATCGCGCGGCTGGATTCGCCGTTCCAGGAAGAGCACTACAAGGAATGGTGGTGGGCCAGCGGCGACACGACCAACGGCTGGGGCGCGCCCAATCCGCAGGCCGGCAAGCCGAGCGACGCGATCGCGCTGCAGGGCGCCGAGGGCTGGGTGAAGTCGCGCAACCTCACCCGCGACGGCGTCATGGGCGTGCTCGAGTTCAAGCCCAACGACACCTGGCACAGCGTGCTCGACCTGTACTACTCCAAGTTCGACCAGGACGAGACGATGCGCGGGACGATGTGGAGCAACGACCCGTGGTTCGTCAACGTCGACGGCAACGGCGTGGACTACGCCAACGTCGGCACCAGCGAGCACGACGGCTATCCCTTCGTCACCAGCGGCACCCTGACCGGCGTGCAGCCGCTGGTGCGCAACGACAACAACACCCGCGAGGACAAGCTCTACTCCGCGGGCTGGAACAACACCTTCAGCTTCGACCCGTGGACGTTCTCGGTCGACCTGAGCTACTCGCGCGCCGAGCGCGAGCAGTCCACGCTCGAGACCTACGCCGGCATGCTGGTGCCGCAGGACATCGGGTTCGAAATCCCGCTGACCAACGAGTTCGGCCATTACACGATGCCCGACCTGTCCGACCCGTCGGCGGTCTACCTGTGGGACGCGCAGAACTACGGCCATGACGGCCGCATGGAGAACTCGAAGCAGACCGACGAGATCAAGGCCGCGCGCTTCGCGTTCAACCGCGTGGTGGAGTCGTCCGACTTCCTGCGCAGCTACGACGTCGGCGTCAACTTCAACAAGCGCAGCAAGGAGAAGACCTCGCAGGTGTACTTCGCCGACCTGATGAACGGCCGCGCGCCGACCCTGGTCGACCCGTCGCTGCTGTCCTCGCCGACCTCGCTGGGCTTCCTGGGCATGGGCCACCTGCTCAGCTTCAATCCGCGCGCGCTGCTGGGCACCTACTACGACGTGAACCTGAGCGAGAGCAACGACGACGTGCTCAAGGATTACGTGGTCGACGAGGACGTCAAGACGTTCTACTTCCGCGCCAACCTCGACATGGACCTGACCGAGCGCGTGCGCCTGCGTGGCAACGCCGGCTTCCAGTACATCCGCACCGACCAGTCCTCGACCGGCTTCAACGCCAACAACGGCATCGTCGCCGGCTCGCAGCAGATCGGCGCGCAGTACGGCGACATCCTGCCGAGCCTGAACCTGGCCGCCGACTTCGGCGACGGCTGGATGCTGCGCCTGGGCTGGGCGAAGACGCTGATGCGCGCGCCGATCAACTACCTGAGCGCGGCGAGCTCGGCGGGCGTCAACCAGTTCGGCGAGTGGTCGGGCAGCGGCGGCAACCCCAAGCTCGAGCCCTACCGCGCCAACGCCGTCGACCTGTCGTTCGAGAAGTACATGGGCGCGGGCAGCTACGCGGCCATCGCGCTGTTCTACAAGAGCCTGGAGAGCTACGTCTACCAGCAGGAAATCCAGAACTGGGACTTCACCGGCTACCCCAACGACAGCGGCTACACCCCGCACTCCAACCTCGGCAGCTTCTACACCTGGGCCAACGGCAGCGGCGGGTTGATGCGCGGCGTGGAGCTGAGCACCTCGCTGTCGGGCGAGCTGTTCACGCCGGCGCTCACCGGCTTCGGCCTGCAGCTCAACGGTTCGTACACCGAGTCGTCGATCGACCCCGACGGCCCCGGCGGCTCGTCCACCGACACCATCCCGGGCCTGTCGAAGATCGTCGCCAACGCCACCGTGTACTACGAAGCGCACGGGTTCTCGGCGCGCGTGAGCCAGCGCTACCGCGACAAGTACCGCGGCGAGTACAGCTCGCTGTTCGGCCAGCGCCAGTACCGCTACACGCTGCCCGAGCGCCAGATCGACCTGCAGTTCGGCTACGACTTCCCGGAGACCAGCGCCCTGCACGGCCTGTCGCTGCTGTTCCAGGTCAACAACGTCAACAACTCGCCGTTCCGCACCCAGGTCAGCGAGGCCTCGGGCTCCACCGGCCTGTTGCTGCCGGAGGAATACACCGAGTACGGTCGCCAGTACCTGCTCGGCTTCCGCTACGAGCTGTGATGCCGGCCGCATCGCGGGCATCGCCCGTGGCGCGGACGTTCCAGACAGGGGCCCGGCAACGGGCCCTTGTCGCAACAAGGCGCGGCCGGTCCGCGCGCGCCGCAGAACCGAGGAGTCGCCCGTGAACCTGTCCCGTTCCGCCCTGTCCGCCAGCCTGTTCGCCGTCCTCGCCCTGGGTGGCTGCCGTGACCGCGACGCCGGGCAGGCGGATCATGCGGCCATGCCGAGCACGCCGCCCGCCTCGCAGGACAGGCTCTCCGACTGGCCGCACGTCGACAGCGCGATCAGGCCCGATGCCGCGATCGAGGCGCGCGTGCGCGAGATCGTCGCCGGCATGACGCTGGCGCAGAAGGTCGGGCAGATGACCCAGGCCGAAATCAAGTCGATCACGCCCGACCAGGTGCGCGAGTACTACATCGGCTCGGTGCTCAACGGCGGCGGCTCCTGGCCGGGCAAGGACAAGCACGCGAGCGCGGCCGACTGGCTGGCGCTGGCCGACCGCTACCACGACGCCTCGATGGCCACCGACATGAAGGTGGCGGTGCCGGTGGTCTGGGGCACCGACGCGGTGCACGGCCACAGCAACGTGTTCGGCGCGACGGTGTATCCGCACAACGTCGGCCTGGGCGCGGCGCACGACCCGGAGCTGGTCGGCCGCATCGCCGCCGCCACCGGCCGCGCGGTGCATGCGACCGGCATCGACTGGCTGTTCGCGCCGGCGGTGCCGGTGGTGCAGGACACGCGCTGGGGCCGCAGCTACGAGAGCTGGTCGCAGGACCCGGTGCAGGTGCGCGCCTACGCCGCCGCCTACGTGCGTGGCCTGCAGGGGACCTTCGGCGACGACGCCAACGCGATCGCCAGCGTCAAGCACTACCTCGGCGACGGCGGCACCGAGCACGGCAAGGACCAGGGCGTGACGAAGGTGACGCTCGAGGAGCTCATCAACGTGCACGGCGCCGGCTACTTCGGCGCGATCGGCGCCGGCGCGCAGACGGTGATGGCCAGCTACAACAGCTGGGTCGACACCGCCAGCGGCAAGGACTACGGCAAGATGCACGGCGACAAGGCGCTGCTCAGCGACGCGCTGAAGGGCAAGGTCGGCTTCGACGGCTTCGTCGTCTCCGACTGGAACGCCATCGGCCAGCTGCCCGGCTGCAGCAACGCCAGCTGCGCGCTGGCGATCAACGCCGGCATCGACATGGTGATGGTGCCCGACGAGTGGAAGGACTTCATCGCCAACACCGTGAAGCAGGTCGAGTCCGGCGAGATCCCGATGTCGCGCATCGACGACGCGGTGGGCCGCATCCTGCGGGTGAAGCTGCGCGCCGGGCTGTTCGACGCCGGCAAGCCCTCGGCCAACCCGTACGCCGGCAAGGCCGACGCGCTGCAGGACCGCGAGCTCGCGCGCCAGGCCGTGCGCGAGTCGCTGGTGCTGCTGAAGAACGAGAAGTCCACGCTGCCGCTGGCGCGCGGGGAGAAGATCCTCGTCGTCGGCAAGTCCGCCGACAGCATCGCCAACCAGACCGGCGGCTGGACGCTGACCTGGCAGGGCACCGACAATACCAACGCCGATTTCCCCAATGCCGACAGCCTGCTCGCCGGCATCCGCGAGGCCGCGGGCGAGGGCAACGTCACCTACAGCGCGGACGCCAAGGGCGTGGACGTCGCGGCGTTCGACGCCGTGGTCGCGGTGATCGGCGAAACGCCGTACGCCGAGACCAACGGCGACATCGTCGCCTCCGACACCGTCACCCACAGCCGCCGCCATCCCGAGGACCTCGCCGTGCTGCAGGCGGTGGCGGGGAAGGGCAAGCCGGTGGCGACGGTGTTCCTGTCGGGCCGGCCGCTGTACGCGAACGACCTGATCAACCTGTCGGACGCCTTCGTCGCCGCCTGGCTGCCCGGCACCGAGGGCAAGGGCGTGGCCGACGTGCTGTTCGCCGGCGACGACGGCAAGCCGGCGCACGACTTCCGCGGCACGCTGTCGTTCCCGTGGCCGGGCGTCGCCTGCCCGGGCCCGCACGCGGCGGGTCCGGACGGCGCCGCGCCGCTGTTCGCGCTCGGCTACGGGCTCTCGTACGCCAAGCCCGGCGCGGTGCGGCAGCTGCCCATCGACAAGGCCGAGAGCTGCGGCGAGGCGACCACGCTGCCGATCTTCAACCTCGCCGACGCGCCGATGTTCGCCCTGCAGCTGGCCGCGGCCGGTCAGGAGCGCGCGCTCGGCGCCGACCTCAACCAGACGCTGGAGTGGCCCGCGGGCAAGCCGGCGCTGCGCGTGCGCACGGTGCAGGTCAACACCCAGCAGGACGCCAAGGAAGTCACCTGGCTGGCGCCGGCGCGGTTCTTCTCGCGCAATCCCTCGCGCAACAACCTCAACGCCTTCGCCAGCGCGCAGGGCGCGCTGCAGTTCGACATGGTGCTGGTGCAGGCGCCGAAATCGGCCGTCACGCTGTCGATGGGCTGCGGCGAAGGCTGCGGCGGCGGCATCGACCTCGCGCCGGTGGTCGCGAAGTGGGCGCCGGGCGAGAAGCACGTCGTCAAGGTGCCGCTGGCCTGCTTCGCGCAGCGCGGCGTGGACCTGGGCGGCGTCGAGGTGCCGTTCTCGATCGAAGCCGACGCGCCGTTCGCGGCATCGTTCACCAACGTCAAGGTGGTGGCGGGCGCGGGCGACGACGCGGACGCGGTGGACTGCGGCATGGGCTGATCGATCCCGAAAAGTGCATCGCGGCGTGCCGGCATAATGGCGCGCCCTTCCGCAGGACCCGCGCATGCTCGACGCCATCGAACGCGACACAGGCCCCTCGCCGCGCCACAGCGTCATCTGGCTGCACGGCCTGGGCGCCGACGGCAGCGACTTCGTGCCGATCCTGCCGGAGCTGGTGCGCCCGGGCTGGCCGCCGGTCCGCTTCGTGTTCCCGCATGCGCCGGTACGGCCGGTGACGATCAACAACGGCGTGCCGATGCGGGCCTGGTACGACATCCGCGAGGCCGACCTCGCCAACCGCGCCGACGAGGCCGGCGTGGCGGCGTCCGTGCAGCAGGTCGAGGAGTTGATCGCGCGCGAGCAGGCGCGCGGCGTGCCGGCCTCGCGCATCTTCCTCGTCGGCTTCTCGCAGGGCGGCGCGATCACGCTGGCCGCGGGGCTGCGCCGCGTCGAGCCGCTGGCCGGGCTGGTCGCGCTGTCGACCTACGTCCCCGCCGCGCACAGGGCCGCGGCGGCGCTGGCCGCGGGCGCGACCGCGCAGCCGGTGTTCATGGCCCACGGCACCCAGGACCCGGTGGTGCCGTTCCGCGCCGGCGAGCAGAGCCAGGCGCTGCTGCGCGAGCTCGGCTTCGCCGTCGACTGGCATGCGTACGCGATGCCGCATTCGGTGTGCCTGGAGGAGATCCGCGACCTCGGCGACTGGCTGGAAGCGCGGCTGGCGGAGGCCTGATCCGGGGCCTCCGGGCCGTCGTGGGAGCGGCTTCTTCATGGTCCCGGGCGGCGGGCCGCCCGCATGGCCCTCGCGCGGCGCGGCGGCTACTATCGGTGCGAACCCGATCCGCTGCCGCCCGAGGAAGCCGCGACCATGAAGGTGGTCATCGCCGACGACGAACCGCTGGCCCGCGAGCGCCTGCGCACGCTGCTCGCCGCGCAGCCGGGCATGGTGCTGGTCGCCGAGGCCGGCGACGGCCGCGAGGCGCTGCACGCCTGCGCCGAGCATGACGCCGACGTGGTGCTGCTGGACATCGCGATGCCCGGCATCGACGGGCTGGAGGCCGCGCGCCACCTGGCCGCGTTCGAGCCGCGCCCGGCGGTGGTGTTCTGCACCGCCTACGACGCGCATGCGCTGTCGGCGTTCGAGGCCGCCGCGGTCGACTACCTGGTCAAGCCGGTGCGCGCCGAGCGCCTGCAGGCGGCGCTGGAGCGCGCGCGCACCTTCATCGCCGGACGCGACCGCAGCGCCGCCGACGGCGACGGCAAGGGCCGCAGGCGCACCCACCTGTGCGCGCGCCTGCGCGGCAGCCTGCGCCTGATCCCGGTCGAGGACGTGCACTACCTGCAGGCCGAGGAGAAGTACGTGGTGGTGCACCACGCGCGCGGCGAGGACCTGATCGAGGAATCGCTCAAGTCGCTGGAGGAGGAATTCGGCGAGCGCTTCCTGCGCATCCACCGCAACTGCCTGGTCGCGCGCCACGAGCTGGTCGAGCTGCGCCGCGGCCCCGACGGGCACGTGCACGCGATCCTGCGCCACGTCCAGCAACCGCTGGAGGTCAGCCGCCGCTGCGTCGCCGGCCTGAAGGACGTCGCCCGGCAGCTGTAGGCGCCGGTGCCCTCGTGGGAGCGGCTTCAGCCGCGAGTTTTCCTCGACGATGCAGGATTCCCTTGGGAGTGGCTGCGGCATGCCGCAGCCGGGAAGTCGCCACTTCGGCGACCTGAGCCATCGACTCCCTGTTCCCGCGAGAACAGCATCGCCCGCCCGAAAGCTCGCGGCTGAAGCCGCTCCCACAGGACCCGTCCTGCCGGCCGTGCCCCCGCCCGCACCGCAGCAGCGATAATGGCGCATGGCCACGATCCGCATCGCCACCCGCAAGAGCCCGCTCGCGCTCTGGCAGACCGAGCACGTCGCCGCGCGCCTGCGCGCCGCCCATCCCGGCCTCGAGGTCGCGCTGGTGCCGATGAGCACCCGCGGCGACGAGGTGCTCGACCGCTCGCTCGCCGCGATCGGCGGCAAGGGGCTGTTCCTCAAGGAGCTGGAGCTGGCGATGCTGCGCGGCGACGCCGACTGCGCGGTGCATTCGCTCAAGGACGTGCCGATGGAGCTCGAGCCCGGCTTCGCGCTGCCGGCGATCCTGGCGCGCGCCGATCCCGCCGACGCCTTCGTCAGCAACCGCTTCGACGGCATCGACGCGCTGCCCGAGGGCGCGCGCGTGGGCACCTCGTCGCTGCGGCGGCAGGCGCAGCTGCGCGCGCGCCGCCCCGACCTCGCGCTGCTGGACCTGCGCGGCAACGTCAACACGCGCCTGGCCAGGCTCGATGCGGGCGAATACGACGCCATCGTGCTCGCCTGCGCCGGCCTGCAGCGATTGGGCTTCGACGAGCGCATCCGCGCGCGCCTGTCAGCGCCCGGCTGGCTGCCGGCGCCGGCGCAGGGCGCGATCGCGATCGAATGCCGCGACGACGACGCCGGCACGCGCGCGCTGTGCGCGGCGCTCGACGACGCGCCCACCCGCACCTGCGTCGAGGCCGAGCGCGCGATGAACCGCGCGCTGCACGGCAGCTGCCACGTGCCGGTGGCGGCGCTGGCGTGGCTGGATGGCGGACGGCTGGAGCTGCACGGCCTGGTCGGCTCGGCCGACGACGGCGCCGTGGTGCGCGCCGAAGGCGCGGGCGAGGCCGCGCAGGCCGAGGCGATCGGCGCCGCGGTCGCGCGCCGCCTGCTCGAGAACGGCGCCGCGGCCTACCTGCCGCCGCGCTGAGGCGTGCCGGCTTTCGCGGACGCGGCGTCGGCCGCGAGCGCTTGCACCAGCGCGCGGCTGCGAAATTTTTCCTGTAGGAGCGGCGGAAGCCGCGACCGCTTTGCGCGGGGAAAGCGTCGCGGCTTCCGCCGCTCCTACAAGGACAGCCGCCGTTGACGATTCCCGGCCGTCGCGAAAAGCTCGCGGCTGAAGCCGCTCAACGAGGACACGCGCCGCGGCTCAGAACGCGTATTCGAGGTTCACCGAGCCCTGGGTGTCGGTGCTGCCGCGCCCGCCGTCGCCGATCGAGTCGTGGTTGACCTCGAGCCGCGACTGCAGCGTCCAGCGCGGCTGCAGCAGGATGTCGACGCCGATGGTCTGGCGCACGAAGGTGTTGCGGCGGCCGGTTTCGACCCGCACCTGCTGGTTCAGCTCGGCCCAGTCGCCGAAGCGCTTGGACACCCGCAGACCGCCGCTGGCGATCGGCCCGATCGCGGCGGTGCCGTAGTCGGCGTAGGGCTGCAGGCGGTAGCCGGTGCCCAGCTCCACCTGCACCTCGGTGCCGGGGCGGCGGAAGGCCTCCATGCCGAAGGTGGTGCCGACCTTGGTGTCGTTGGCGCGGGAATCGAACCAGTCGCGCTGCGACGCCGGTGCGTACAGCGAGGTGTAGCTGCGCGTGGCCAACGGCGCCGCCTTCGCCGGCCGCAGCCGCGGCAGCGTGCCCGGCACCTTCGGCTTCCACAGCGTGGTGTAGGGCGTGGGCGCCAACCATTCGGCGTCCGGGCAGACCAGCCGGTAGCACGGCGCCCGCAGCGAGACGTGCTCGCCCATGACCGCGAGCGCCGCCGGCTCGCCCGGGGATTCGGGCAAGGGCTGCTGGAACACGGGCAGGCCGGCAAGCGCCAGCCACCAAGCGGCAAGCATGGCTAGGACTCGGTGGAAACGGTTACACCGGGATTATGCCGGCGGCGAGCGACAATCCCAAGGCGATCGGGTGTGATCGGGCGCGCGTATTCAGGAAGTCGCCGGCCGCCGCGCCCGCGATCCCCGGCCGGCGCGCGGAAGTGGCCTGCGATCCGTCGATCGCCGCGGCGCCGGTTCAGTCAGTAATACGACGTCACCACGTGCCGCGCCTGGGCGAAGAACAGCCAGCGCTCGACGAAGGCCCCGGCCAGCATCAGCACCGCCGCCAGCGCCATCGCGCCGACCGGGCCGGCGACGCCCGCCACCAGCCCGAGGCAGGCCAGGACCGGGCCGCCCAGGACCAGCGCGCTGGCGCCGATGCGCAGCCGGCGCGCATGCGCTCGCGCGACCTCGAAGGCCATCTCGCGGGTGACGTAGTTGGCTTCGGTGTGCGGGCGCTCGAACACCGCGGCCGCGCGCCCCGGCAGGCCGATCGCCGCGCCGCGGGTCGGCAATCCGGCGCGATCGGTTTCGAACCAGTACCGCCATTTCAACGCGACCAGCAGCGCGGCCGCGGCCGCCAGGCTCGCCAGCATCGCGATCGCGCCCCGTCCGCCGGACATCGCCAGCACCAGCGCGAACAGCAGCGCCAGCCCGGTCAGCAGCGCGAACAGCAGGTACACCGGCACCACCAGCGGATGCCGCCACGCCGGGATCGGCTTGAGCGAGGCGTAGATCATCGCCGTGCAGGCGACGGTCGCCAGCGCGCACAGCGCCAGCACGACGCCGGGCACGGCGAGCAGTTGCGGCGAGGCGCCGCGCCACAGCAGCGCGCCGAGCGCCAGCGCCGGCAGCAGCGTCAGCATCGACATCAGCCCTTCGCGCGACAGCCACGACGTGCGCCACTGCGAGAACGCGCGCCAGGCGCGCTGCGGCTTGCCCAGGTGCGCGAGCGAGGCCAGCAGGCCGATGGTCGACAGCGCCAGGCCCAGCAGCAGGGCGGCGAGTTGCATGCCGACCAGCGCCGGCGACGCGGCGTCGCCACGCAGGCCCGCCAGCGCGAGCGAGGCGCCGAGCCAGGCCAGCAGGCCGTAGCCGGCGCCGGAGAGGGTGGTGAAGAAGATGACGGAGAG
The DNA here is from genome assembly GCA_035539095.1 of Luteimonas sp. Lineage (GTDB taxonomy): Bacteria > Pseudomonadota > Gammaproteobacteria > Xanthomonadales > Xanthomonadaceae > Luteimonas. The sequence continues at coordinate 97,891 of DATLJE010000015.1, read as the reverse complement.
GGCGGGGTGCATGGGCGTTGGCGGCGCTACCGCTTCAACAGGCGCCCAAGCCAATGCAGCGGCGATGTCGCGTCGTTCTTCGCGCCGTTCGTCGCGTCCTGCGCCGCACCACCGTCGCCCGCCGCGCGCCGTGGCCGCGGCGGCAGGTAGCGGTTCACCGGCTGGTAGCCGAGCTCGGGCATCAGCGCCACGCCGCCGCGCTCGGCGACCAGCTTCGAGACCTTCGATTCCGGGTCGCCCAGGTCGCCGAAGTGGCGCGCGCGGGTCGGGCAGGCCTGCACGCAGGCCGGCTGGCGCTCGGACTCGTCGAGGTTCTCGTTGTAGATGCGGTCCACGCACAGCGTGCACTTCTTCATCACCCCCTCGACTGCGCTGTACTCGCGCGCGCCGTAGGGGCAGGCCCACGAGCACAGCTTGCAGCCGATGCACTTGTCCTCGTCGACCAGCACGATGCCGTCCTCGGCGCGCTTGTAGCTGGCGCCGGTGGGGCAGACCGTGACGCAGGCCGGCGTCTCGCAGTGCAGGCACGAGCGCGGGAAGTGCAGCGTCTGCGCCGGCTGTTTCGTCGCCGCATCCGCTTCCAGCTCGTAGCTGTGCACGCGGTTGAACCACACGCCCGACGGATCCTTGCCGTACGGCTGCTCGTCGGTGAGCGGGCCGGCGATGCCGCCGGCGTTCCACTCCTTGCAGCTGGTCGCGCAGGCGTGGCAGCCCACGCAGGTGTCGAGGTCGATCACCAGCCCGAGCTTGACCTTCGAAGGCGGCGGCAGCGCGGTCACGGCAGCACCCGGTGGCGCAGCTTGCCGGAGCCGTAGCCAACCAGCAGCAGCGAGAACAGGAAGCCGAGCGCCGCGCGCCAGCGCGGCGACGGCGGCGGCAGCACGCCGCCCGTGCGCATCTGCGGGAACGCGGCGGGATCGATGAATGCCCACGCGCTGGCCACCAGGCCGGCGATGCCGGCGACCAGGCAGGCCCAGCGCACGATGCGGGCGAATGCCTTCATCGCCTGTACGCCTTCGCGCGCAGTTTCGCGCCGTAACGCAACGGCGCCTCGCTGGCCTCGCCGAACGGCAGCGGCGCGAACTGCGGCTGCGCCTGCGTTTCGTCCTCGGCGGCGGCCTTGCGGATCGACACGCGCAGGTCGAACCACGCCGCCTGTCCCGTGACCGGATCGGCGTTGGCGTAGTCGCCGCGCGGGGTGAGGTCGGAGACCAGGTGGTTCACCAGGAAACCTTTCTCGCCCTCGGGCGCATCCTTCGCCAGCCGCCAGCCGCCGCGGCGCTTGCCGATCGCGTTCCAGGTCCACACCGTGTCCGGCTGCACGTTGGACGCGAACTTCGCCTGCACGCGGATGCGGCCGTGGTGGGAGTCGACCTCGATCCAGTCCTCGTCGGCGATGCCGTGCCGCGCGCCCGTGTCGGGATGCAGGTACAGCCAGTTGCGCGCGGCGATCTGCCGCAGCCACGCGTTCTGCGAGCCCCAGGCGTGGTACATGAACATCGGGCGCTGGGTGATGGCGTGGAGCGGGAACGGGTGCGCACCCCCATCCCGTCCTTCCCCCGCGAGCGGGGGAAGGGGAGTCGGTGCCGAGCGGGAATCGCCTCGATGCATCTCGCCGCCATCCCGCGCATGCGGGGCTTCGGTCTGCGCATGTTCGAAGGGCTCGTACCAGATCGGCAGCGGGTCGAAGTACGTCGCCACGCGTTCCCGGTGCTCGTCCGGCGGCTGGCGTTCGCCGTGGCCCTGCGCCGCGAGCCGGAACTTCTGCAGCGGCTCGGCATACAGCTGCAGCACGATCGGCGCGGTCGAGCCGACGAATCCCAGCTTCTGCGCCCATTCCAGGTAGCCGCGGTTGGCCATCTTGAAGTAGCGCGCGTGCTCCGGGATCTCCTCGCGCCAGAAGCCGCCGTGCTCGATGTAGCGCTGCAGCTGGCCGGGGTTCGGCGCGCCCTTGCCGTGCGCGGCGCCGTCCTCGCCGCGCCAGCCGGCGAGCAGGCCGACGCCCGGCATGCGCTCGTGGCGCACGATGTAGTCGGCGTAGTCGCGGTATTTCGGCGAGCCGTCGGCGTGCACCATGCCCGGCAGGCCGAGGCGCGCGCCGAGCTCGAGCAGCACCGACTGGAAGCCGCGCACGTCGCGCGCGCGCCCGTCGCTGCCCGGCTGCGTGGCCGGGTCGAACACCGGATGCCGGATCGCGTCGGCCGCGCCGTCTGCGTCGGAGATCGGCCGGTCGAGCAGGCTGATCGCGTCGAAGCGCTCCAGGTAGGTCGTGTCCGGCAGCACCAGGTCGGCGTAGGCGACCATCTCGCTGGCGTAGGCGTCGGAATAGATGATGCGCGGGATGCGGTATTCGCCGCCGGCGTCCTTGTCGGTGAGCCAGTGCATCGTCTCGCGCGTGTTCATCGCCGAGTTCCAGCTCATGTTGGCCATGAACATCAGCAGCGTGTCGATGCGGTGCGGGTCGCCCGCGTGCGCGTTGCGGATGAGCGTGTGCATCATCCCGTGCGCGGACAGCGGGTAGGCCCAGGAGAAGGCGTGGTCGATGCGGCGCGGGCGGCCGTCGTCGTCGACCAGCAGGTCCTCGGGGCCGTGCACGAAGCCCAGCGGGCCGGCGTCGAGCGTGCCGTCCTCGCGCCGCGCCTTGCCCGGGCGATTGGGCAGCGGGATCGGCTTGGGATACGGCGGCTGGTAGCGGAACGAACCCGGCGCGTCGACCGCACCCAGCAGCAGCTGCAGCAGGTGCAGCGCGCGGCAGGTGTGGAAGCCGTTGCTGTGCGCGCTGATGCCGCGCATCGCGTGCATCGCCACCGGGCGCCCGGTCATCTCCGCGTGCTTGCGGCCCCAGGCGTCGGTCCACGCGATCGGCAGCGTGAGTTTGCTGTCGAACGCGGCCTGCGCGAGCTCGCGCGCGATGCGGCGGATGGTGTCGGCGGGGATGCCGCAGCGTTCGCTCGCCGCGTCGGGCGAGTACTGCGGGTCGAGGTAGCGTTCGGCGACGAGCTGGAACACCGGCACGGCGGTGCGGCCGTCGGCGAGCGTGTATTCGCCGGCCACGGCGGGCGTGATGTCGACCGCATCGGCCCTGGCTTGCGCTCCCTCCCCTGCGAAGGCAGGGGAAGGAGCCAGGTTCCAGCACAGCACATTGCTTTCGCCGTCACGCGCGAACAGCCCATCGTCCGCCCCGCCCGGATTGCGCACCACCAGCCAGTGCGCGTTCGCGTAGCGCACCAGGTAGTCGAGGTCGATGCGGTCCATCCGCAGCAGCTCGTGGATCAGCGCGAACGCGAACAGACCGTCGGTGCCGGGCCGGATGCCGATCCACTCGTCGGCGATCGCGCCGTAGCCGGTGCGCACCGGGTTGACCGCGACGATCTTCGCGCCGCGCGCCTTGAGCTTGCCCAGGCCGAGCTTGATCGGGTTGGAGTCGTGGTCCTCGGCGACGCCCCACAGCATCAGGTACTGCGTGTGCTCCCAGTCGGGCTCGCCGAATTCCCAGAACGAGCCGCCCAGCGTGTACAGCCCGCCGGCGGCCATGTTGACCGAGCAGAAGCCGCCGTGCGCGGCGTAGTTGATGGTGCCGAACTGCTGCGCCCACCAGCCGGTGAGCGCCTGCGACTGGTCGCGGCCGGTGAAGAAGGCGAGCTCGTCGGGATTGCGCGCGCGGATCGGCGCCAGCCAGTCGGTCGCGATCTGCAGCGCCTCGTCCCACTCGATCTCGCGGAACTCGCCCTTGCCGCGCTCGCCCACGCGCAGCAGCGGCTTCGACAGCCGCGCCGGCGAGTAGTGCTGCATGATCCCGCTCGCGCCCTTGGCGCAGATCACGCCCTGGTTGACCGGGTGCGCGGGATTGCCCTGGATATAGCGGACCTTGCCGTCGGTGAGCCACACCTTGATGCCGCAGCGGCAGGCGCACATGTAGCAGGTCGTCGTGCGCACCTCGTCGCCCGGCGATGGCGAAGTGTCGATGGCTGGCTCTTTCGGAGCGGGCGCGCGCATGCGGCCATTGTGCCCCAACTGCATCCGGCGGCGAGGCCGGCCTTCCCGGCACCCTGTCATTCCGAGCGTAGCGAGGAATCTCCGATCACCGGGATTCCTCGCTACGCTCGGAATGACAAGGCTGTTGCCCCTAGTCGCACAGCGCGTTCTTGCGACGCAGCTCCTCCGCCAGCAGCTCGCGCTCGGCGCCTTCGCCGTTGGCGAGGCCGGCGATGTTGTCGCCGATCCGCGCGCAGGGATCGGTGTCGTAGCCGGCGCCGCCGAACAGCTTGCCGACCTTGCGCAGCGCGCCCTGCAGCGAACGCGGCTCGCGCATGCGGAACGCCCTGCGTCCGAAAGGCGCGCAGTCTGCGGCGGCCGCGGTTAAAGCCGGGTTATCCGCTCAGCGCGGCGCCTCGATCCGGATCGAGGGGTCGTCGAAGCGCGTGTAGCGGATCGTCGCCACCGTGTCGCGCCCCTGCGACCGGTCGTTGACGCGGACCTGCATCGGCAGGCCGTCGCCGTCGATCCACACGGCCGTGTCCGGCGCACCTGGCTTGCCGCCGTGCACGAGGTATTTGCGCGCCCGCTCGCCATCGATGTTGTCGCGGCCGCCGGCCTGCACCGTCATGCCGGCTTCGTTCTCGGCGAGCCGCGCCGGGTCGCGCCACTGCGTGAGCGTGCCGGCCGGCAGCGGCGCCCTGACCACGCGGCCGCCGACTTCCATGTACATCGTGTCGCCGATCACCGTCTGCGTGCCCACGCCGGGCATGGTCATGCGATAGCGGTCCGGCGCGACGAAGTCGATCTCGGTGGCCATCGTCCCGCGCGGCCCGCCTTCGACGCGCATGCTGGCGTGGTAGCGGGTGGCGGCCATGAACTTGCGCATGCTGGCGTGCAACACGTCCTTCGGCCCCGGCAGCAGGTCGGTCGCGGCCGTGGCGGCGGGCGCCGGCGTGGTCGCCGCCGGTTCGCCGGTGGCGGCCGCGGCTTCGGCCCGGGGCTGCGTCGGGGCCGCGCGCGGCGAGGGCTCGCCCGCGCCGCACGCGGCCAGGGCGAGCGCCGCGGCGATCGTGGGCAGCCAGGGCAGGGAAACGGGTCGGCGCTGGCGCTCCATGCGGCCTCCGGAACAGGGGTGTCCGCTGGGCAAACGTCGCCACCCCAGCCAAACCGGCCAGTGCGCCATAATCCGGCCATGGACCGATACGAACGCATCCTCTCGCTGCACCGCATCCTCAAGACCGCGCGCTATCCGGTGACGGTGGCGCGGCTGCGCGACGAGCTGGAGTGCTCGCGCGCGACGGTCTACCGCGACCTGGCGTTCCTGCGCGACGGCCTGATGGCGCCGGTGGTCGGCGACGGCGAGGCCGGGTTCCGCTACGACCCCGACGAGGGCGGCCGTTTCGAGCTGCCCGGCCTGTGGCTGAACTCCGACGAGCTCTACGCGCTGCTCGCCGCGCAGCAGCTGCTCGCGCGCAGCGGCGGCGGCGTGCTGTCCACCGCGCTGGCGCCGCTGCAGGGACGGATCGAGAAGCTGCTGTCCGAGCACACCGCCGGCAAGCCCTGGCCGATGGAGCGCGTGCGCGTGATCCCGCACCGGCTGCGGCGGATGGACGAGCACGCCTTCCGCACGGTGTGCTCGGCGGTGCTCTCGCGCAAGCAGATCTCGTTCGAATACCGCGCGCGCTCCACCGACGAGAAGACCCGGCGCACGGTGTCGCCGCAGCGCATCACCCACTACCGCGACAACTGGTACCTCGACGCCTGGGACGAGGAGAAGTCGGCGCTGCGCAGCTTCTCGGTCGACCGCATCTCCGCCGCGCGCCAGCTCGACGCCGCCGCGCGCGATGTAGACGAAGCGCAGCTCAACGAGCACCTCGCCGGCAGCTACGGCATCTTCTCTGGCCCGCCCAAGGGCACGGCGACGATCGTGTTCAGCGCCAAGGCCGCGCGCTGGGTCGCCGACGAGCACTGGCATTCGCAGCAGCAAGGGCGCTTCCTGCCCGACGGGCGCTACGAGCTCAAGGTGCCCTACAGCGCGCCGCGCGAGCTGCTGATGGACGTGCTGCACTACGGCAGCGACGCCGAGATCGTCGAGCCCAAGTCGCTGCGCGAGCAGGCGCGCACGCTGCTCACCCTGGCGCTGGCCAACTACGAACGCTGACGGTGGCCGGTCCCGCCGACCCGCCGAAGGTCGCGCAGCGCGAGAAGGTCGCGCTGGTGCTCGGCGCCGGCGGCGCGCGCGGGCTGGCGCAGATCGGCGTGATCGAGGTGCTGGACGCGCGCGGCTTCGAGATCGTCGCCATCGCCGGTTCCTCCAGCGGCGCGCTGGTCGGCGGCGTGCATGCGGCCGGCAAGCTGGCGGAGTTCCGCGAGGGCATGGAGCGTCTCTCGCGCGGCGCCTTCCTGCGAATGCTCGATCCCGTGCTCGGCCGTCCCGGCCTGATCTCCGGCAACAAGCTGGTGGACGCGATGCGCGAGGTGGTCGGCGACCCCGACATCGAGTCGCTGCCGATCGCCTTCACCGCGGTGGCGGTGGACCTGGAACGCCAGCGCGTGGTGTGGCTGCGCCGCGGCCCGCTGTGGGACGCGCTGCGCGCCTCGTTCGCGATCCCGGGGCTGTTCACGCCGCACGTCGTGCACGGGCGCGAACTGGTCGACGGCGGCCTGCTGGCGCCGCTGCCGATCGCCGCCACGCGGATGTCCGACGCGCACCGGCTGCTCGCCGTCGACATGCATGCCAGGCCGCGCTCGCCGCCGGGCGAGCCGGCGAACGGCCGGCCGCAGCCGCCGGAGCCGCCCGGGCCGGGCCCGCGGCGCGGGACGCGGCTCACGCGCTGGTTCGACCGCTCGCTCGGCAACGATCCCCGCGAGCCCGGCTTCGCCGAGGTGATGTCGCGCGCGCTGGACACGATGCAGGCGCAGATCGCGCGCGTGGAGCTGGCGCTGGACCCGCCGGAGCTGGTGATCGAGATCCCGCGCGACGTCTGCCAGTTCTACGAGTTCTGGCGCGCGAAGGAGGCCATCGAGGCCGGCCGCGTCGAAGCGGAAAAGGCGCTGGCCGCGGCCGGCTACTGAGCCCAATCGCGCTCTTTGATCTTTGTGGGAGCGGCTTCAGCCGCGAGCTTTGGCGACCGCCTTGTCTGTGGAACGCGATGGCGGCTTCCGCCGTTCCTACCCGCAGACGGGCGAAGGCCGTGAGGTAAAAGCTCGCGGCTGAAGCCGCTCCCACAGGGCCATGGCCAGGTCGCAACCCGTGAGATGGCCGCGGGCGAGGCTGCGCTCCCGATCCGAGGAAGCGCCGCCATGACGAACGCCGCCACACCGTCCCACCGTGCCAACGCCGCCGCCGACGCGATGCCGTCGCCCGCGCACTGGCTGCTCGGCGCGCTGTTCCTCGGCGCCATCATCGTGCTCTCGCTGCCGGCCGCGCGCGCCGACAGCGCCGCGTTCGGCTGGATGCCGCTGTGGCTGCTGGGCATGCCGCTGGCCAGCCTGGCCGCGCTCGCCGCCACCCGCCTGCGCCTGCCGCGCCGCCGCATGCCGGACTCGTCACCGGCCATGCGGCGGCGCCGGCCGGGCACCACCCAGGCGCGCCGCCGTCGCGAGCCGGCGCCGCCGCGGCTCGCGCGCGTCGCCTGATCACGCGCCACGCGCCACGCTCCGCGACGCCCGGCCGCGCCGCCCTGTAGGAGCGCCCGTTGGGCGCGATGGCTTTCCCCGCGGATGGCTTTGCCTGTAGGAAGGGATCGCGTCCAAGGGGCGCTCCTACGCGCATCGGGCCGTGTGCTAGCGTTGCCGGCCTTGCCAACGCCGAACACACGGGGGATCCGATGCCGAAGCTGTCGCACGTCTGCCTTGCCGCGGGGCTCGCAGCCGCCGCCGGACTGGCCAACACGCCCGCCGCGCACGCGGCCGACGAAGACGCGCCGAAGGAGAACGCCATGCCCGCGCAGGCCACCGATCCCAACCAGTGGCTCGAGGACGTCACCGGCGACAAGCAACTCGCCTGGGTGCGCGAGCACAACGCCAAGACCGAGGCCGAGCTCGCCGGCGCGCCCGGCTTCGACAAGCTCGAGGCCGACATCCTCGCCATCCTCGACTCCGACGCGAAGATCCCGTTCGTCAGCAAGCGCGGCGAGTACTACTACAACTTCTGGCAGGACGCGAAGCACGAGCGCGGCCTGTGGCGCCGCACCACGCTCGACAAATACCGCAAGCCCGATCCGAAGTGGGAAACGCTGCTCGACCTCGACGCGCTCAACAAGGCCGAGAACGAGAACTGGGTCTGGCACGGCGCCGACTGCCTGCGGCCCGACTACACCCGCTGCCTGGTCGCGCTCTCGCGCGGCGGCGCCGACGCCGACGTCACCCGCGAGTTCGACCTGTCGACGAAGCAGTGGGTGAAGGACGGCTTCCAGCGCCCCGAGGCCAAGGGCGAGGTGGGCTGGATCGACCGCGATACCGTGTACGTCGCCACCGACTTCGGCCCCGGCTCGATGACCGAGTCGGGCTATCCGCGCATCGTCAAGGAATGGAAGCGCGGCACCCCGCTCGCATCGGCGAAGGTCGTCTACGAAGGCAAGCCCGACGACATGGCGATCGGCGCCGGCCACGACGACAGCCCCGGCTTCGAGCGCGATTTCGTGCAGCGCGCGATCGCCTTCTACAACGACGAGCTGTACCTGCGCGGCAAGGACGGCAAGCTCACCAAGGTCGACGTGCCCAACTCGGCGCAGAAGTCGGTGCAGCGCGAATGGCTGGGCCTGGAGCTGCGCGATCCCTGGGAAGCGGGCGGCAAGGCCTACAAGGCCGGATCCTTCATCGTCATCCGCTTCGACGACTTCATGGCCGGCAGGCGCGACTTCGACGTGCTGTTCGAGCCCACCGACAGCACCTCGCTGGCCGGCGTGACGATGACCCGGTCGCAGCTGGTGCTCAACGTGCTCGACGACGTCAAGAACAAGCTGTTCCTGTTCCGGCACGGCGCGGACGGCTGGGCCTCGGAGCCGCTGGACATCGGCGCGACCGAGCTGGGCACCACCAGCGTCGGCGCGGTCGATGCCGACGAGAGCGACGAGGTCTGGATCACCACCACCAACTACCTCACCCCGACCACGCTGATGCTGGCCACGCCCGGCAGCGGCGCGGTGCCGGAGACGCTCAAGACCATGCCGACGTTCTTCGACGCCTCGAAGGACGTGGTCGAGCAGCACTTCGCGACCAGCAAGGACGGGACGAAGGTGCCGTACTTCCTCGTCCGGCCGAAGGACCTCAAGTTCGACGGCAGCGCGCCGACCCTGCTGTACGGCTACGGCGGCTTCGAGATCTCGCTCACGCCTTCGTACTCGGGCACCGTCGGCCGCGGCTGGCTCGAGCGCGGCGGCGTGTACGCGGTCGCCAACATCCGCGGCGGCGGCGAGTACGGCCCGCGCTGGCACCAGGCCGCGCTCAAGGCAAACCGCCACAAGGCCTACGAGGACTTCGCCGCGGTGGCCAGCGACCTCGCCGCGCGCAAGGTCACGTCCGCGAAACACCTCGCCGCGCAGGGCGGCAGCAACGGCGGCCTGCTCGCCGGCAACATGCTGGTGCAGTACCCCGAGCTGTTCGGCGCGATCGTGATCCAGGTGCCGCTGCTCGACATGAAGCGCTACAGCCACCTGCTGGCCGGCGCCTCGTGGATGGCCGAGTACGGCGACCCGGACACGGCCGACTGGGACTTCATCAGGACCTTCTCGCCCTACCAGCTGTTCGACCCGGCGAAGGACTACCCGCCGACGTTCATCTGGACCACCACCCGCGACGACCGCGTCCACCCCGGCCACGCCCGCAAGATGGCCGCGAAGATGCTGGCCGCCGGCAAGGACGTGCGCTACTACGAGAACACCGAGGGTGGCCACGGCGCCGGCGCCACCAACAAGCAGTCCGCGCACGTGTGGGCGCTCAACTACACCTTCCTGTGGAATGAGCTGAGCAAGCCGTAGGATCCGGACGGATCCACTCTTGCTCGTCATTCCCGCGAAGGCGGGAATCCATGGACCTTGATGTCCGGCCGTCCAACGTCCATGGATCCCCGCCTTCGCGGGGATGACGACACCGGTTCCATCCCGGCCTGTCATTCCGAACGCAGTGAGGAATCCCGGGCCACGGTACAGAGCAGATTTCTCGCTACGCTCGAAATGACAGGCGTCAAGGCCACGCTGCATGCGGGATTCCCCACCCCCATTCGTCAAGATGAAGGCCACCCGTTGCGTTCCCGCACCCGGACCCCATCCATGAAGCCCACCTTCCTGCTGCTCGCCGCCCTGATGACCGCCAACACCCACGCCGCCGACACGCCCACGCCGCCCGACGTCGCACGGAAGCCGCACGAAGTGAAGGCCCCCTTCGGCGCCACCCGCGACGACCCCTATTACTGGCTGCGCGACGACACCCGCAAGGACAAGGCGATGCTCGCCTACCTCGGCGCCGAGAACGCCTACGCCGACCAGGTGATGGCCCCGCTCAAGCCGCTGCAGGACACGCTGTACAAGGAGATCGTCGGCCGCATCAAGCAGGACGACAGCTCCGTCCCGTTCCGCGAGCGCGGCTGGTGGTACTACAGCCGCTTCGAGACCGGCAAGGACTATCCCGTCCACGCCCGCCGCCGCGACGGCGCCGGCGTCGACGCCGCCTCGATCCAGGCCGCCAACGCCCGCGGCGATTTCCAGGACGAGCAGCTGCTGTTCGACGTCAACGCCATGGCCGCCGGCAAAGACTACTTCAGCCTCGCCGAATACGAGATCTCGCCCGACAACCGCATCGTCGCCTGGACCGAGGACGACGTCGGCAGGCGCCAATACACCATTCACTTCAAGAACCTCGAGACCGGCGAGGTCTATCCCGAGACCATCCCCGGCGTCGCGTACTACACCGCCTGGGCGGACGACAACCGCACGCTGTTCTACGTCGAGAACGACCCCGAGACGCTGCTGACCAAGCGCACCAAGAAGCACGTGCTCGGTACCCCGGCGAGCGAGGACGTGCTGGTCTACGAGGAGCCCGACGACACCTTCTACATGGGCATCAGCCGCACCCGCGACGACAAGTACATCTGCATCGACGTCGGCGCCACCACCATGACCGAGCTGCGCTGCGCGCCGGCGGCCGACCCGCGCGAGTTCACCGTGTTGGCGCCGCGCGAGCGCGACGTCGAATACCACGCTGACCATCTCGGCGACCGCTGGGTGATCCACACCAACGCGGACGGCGCCACCAACTTCAAGCTGGTCACCGCGCCGGACGGCGCGACCTCGCGCAAGCAGTGGCAGGACTGGGTGCCGGCGCGCGACGACGTCTTCATCCAGGGCTTTGAGCTGTTCGACGGCTTCACCGCGATCGAGGAGCGATCAGGCGGGCTGGAGAGGATCCGGCTCTTCGAACCTGCGCCGAACGATGAGGGGCCCGGACCGATCAAGGACCGATGGGGTCTTTCGGAGAACGACCAGTTCGTGAAGGCAGACGAAGGCGCCTACTCGATGGCCCTCGACGTCAACTCCGAGCACGACACGCCCTGGCTGCGCTACGACTACACCTCGCTGGCCACGCCCGAGACCATCTACGAACTCGATACGCAGACCGGGGAGCGCCGCCAGCTCAAGCAGCAGCCGGTGCTCGGCTACGACCCGTCGCAGTACGTCACCGAGCGGCTGTGGGCGACCGCGCGCGACGGCACGAAAATCCCGGTGTCGGTGGTCTACAGGAAGGGCTTCGAGAAGAACGGCAAGGCCGCGCTGCTGCAATACGCCTACGGCAGCTACGGCCACTCGACCGACCCGGCCTTCAGCGCCACCAACGTCAGCCTGCTCGACCGCGGCATGGCTTACGCCATCGCGCACGTGCGCGGCGGCCAGGAAATGGGCCGCAAGTGGTACGACGACGGCAAGCTGCTGCACAAGAAGAACACCTTCACCGACTTCATCGACGTCACCGACTTCCTGGTGAAAGAAGGCTACGCGGCGCCGGACCGCGTCGCCGCCTACGGCGGCAGCGCCGGCGGCCTGCTGATGGGCGCGATCGCCAACATGGCGCCCGGCAAGTACCGCGTGATCCTGTCGCAGGTGCCGTTCGTCGACGTGGTGACCACGATGCTCGACCCGAGCATCCCGCTGACCACCAACGAGTACGACGAGTGGGGCAACCCGGAGAAGAAGAAGTACTACGACTACATGCTCTCGTACTCGCCGTACGACAACCTGGAGCCGCAGGCGTACCCGGCCATGTTCGTCGGCACCGGGCTGTGGGACTCGCAGGTGCAGTACTGGGAGCCTGCCAAGTACGTGGCGAAGCTGCGCGACCTCGACACCGGCGACAGGCCGGTGCTGTTCCGCGTCAACATGGACGCCGGCCACGGCGGCAAGTCGGGACGCTTCCGCCGCTACCACGAGTTGTCGGAGATGTACGCGTTCCTGCTCGACCAGCTGGGCGTGCAATCTCCCTGATCGTTGTTGCTGTTGTTGCTGTTGTTGCTGTTGTTGTGGGAGCGGCTTCAGCCGCGAGCTCCTTCTTTGGGCCATCCCTCAACGAAGGCAGGGGAGGGGCGCGGGGATCGACGCCCGCTTCCGAAGCGTGTCGTCGGAATTCCCAAGGCACCCCTCCGCAGCCCTCCCCTGCCTTCGCTGGGGAGGGAGCAGCGTTCGCGGCGGAAGCCGCTCCCGCGGACCCGTCTATCATCGGCCGATGACCGCAAGCCGCTTCCGCTGGGCCTGGTGGCTGCTCGCCTACGCCAGCCTCGGCGTGGGCATCGTCGGCATCTTCGTGCCGGGCCTGCCGACGACGGTGTTCGTGCTGATCTCGGCCTGGGCGGCAAGCCGCGGCTCCGAGCGCCTGCACCGCTGGCTGCACGCGCATCCGCATTTCGGGCCGCTGATCCGCGACTGGCAGGCGCACGGCGCGGTGTCGCGGCGCGCGAAATGGCTGGCGACGACGATGATGTCCGCCTGCGCGGTCATCCTGTGGTGGGCCGCGTCGCGGCCATGGATCGCGGAGCTCGGCATCGGCTGCATGGCCGTGGTGGCGATCTGGCTGTGGCTGCGGCCGGAGCCGCCGGGCCAGCGCTGAACGCGAACGCACGGCCTACAGCGGCGTGCCGCGCTCGATGCTGGGCTGGTAGGCCAGGCGGTCGTCGGCCTCGCGCCGCCGGCAGCGCTCGACGAAGGCCAGGGCGATGGACGGGTCGGCGAGGAAGCGGTCGAGCTCGAGCCGGTCGATCTCGTAGTACTCCTCGTAGTCGACCCGCCCGTTGGTGACCGGGATCGACACGTAGCAGCGGTCGCCGGCCTCGTCGACGGCGAGCGAGTAGCGGTGTTCGCGCGAGACGAAGACGTCCTTCGCGTCCTTCGGGTTCATCAAGGGCTGCCGCCGGTCTCCACGGTGCGGACAGCATAGCGCGAGTCCGGCAGGCCGCCGGCGTCGATCACCGCCTCCGGCACGCCGTTGGGCAGCTTGCCGCCCGGGATCCACAGCTCGCTGGCGCCGGCCTCGTTGCCGTCGGGGATGCGCAGTCCCAGCTCGCGCGGGTTCGCGATGTCGATGCGCTTGAGTTCGCCGCCGTCGGCGAAGAAGCCCGGCTTCAGGCCCAGCGCTTCCTCCACCGCCGCGAGGTCGCCGCGGCTGGCCGCGGCCTCGATCCTGTCGGCCTCGGACTTCGGGATCACGAACGAGGTGCCGTCGCGCTGCGCGATGCCGTACTTCTCCAGGTTGCTCGGCGGCATGAAGCGCGCGGCGCCGTCGTCGAACTGCGCCAGGTGCTGGTCGATGTACGACTTCGACAGGTATTCGGCGGGATTGGGTCGCGCACCTTTCGGGATCGCCAGCACATCGGCCCTGGCCGCGTCACTGAGCACGTCCGCGCCGCGCGCGGCGTCGCCAGCCAGGTCGAGCGCACGGCTGCCGTCGGCGAGCTTGTCGAGCGCGTTGAGCGCCTCGCCGCCTTCGCCCAGGCGGCCGAGCACGCTGGCGCCCTCGGCGCCCTTGATCGCGGCGTTGGCCTCGCCGGCGCCGATGAACAGGCTGCCGACGTCGACCACCAGGCGGCCGGAGAACTTCGACCAGTCGCCGTCGCGCGCCGCGTCCTGGTAGCCGCCGGTGACGCCGTCCCACAGCGCCTTCGCGGTGTCGACGTTGCCGCCCGGATCGGTGGCCCAGGCCACTGGGCTGCCGAGGTTGTTGAGCGTCTGCAGCACCTGGCCGGTGGTTTCCAGCCGCTGCAGGTTGCGGTCGCCGTGGGTGGCCCATTCCAGCGGGCTCACCAGCTTGCCCGCGCCGTCGGCCAGCTGCACCACGCCCTTGCCCATGTCGTAGACGGCCAGGGTGGCGCCCTCGGTCAGGCCGATCGAGTTGGACACGCCCTGCGCCAGCGTCCTGCCGACGATGCCGCCGTGGTCCTGGCCGAACTGCACCAGGTCCTGGCGGAAGCCGTCGATGCCGTCCTCCGCGGACTGCACCGCGCCGTCGATCTTCCCGCCGACCCAGTCCTTGGCGCCCTCGACGTCGTCGAGGCGGTCGCCGACCCAGTTGCGGGCGCCGTCGAGCGCGCCGCCGATGTCGATGCCCATGCGTTCCTCGCTGGCCTCCGGCGCGACCGGAGTCTGCGCGCCAGCCTAGCCAGCCCGCGCGGCGGGCGGCAGCTAGGGAAAACCCGCGCGCGCCTTGGCCGGCGGGCGGCGTGGCGGGCTACACTTCCGGCATGAACAAGCCCCGTTTCGCCCTGCTCGCGCTCGCCGCCGCACTCGCGCTGTCCGCCTGCGGCAACAAGGGACCGCTGGTCCTGCCCGAGAAGCCCGCCGACGAGGCGCCCGCGGGCGAAACGGCGCCGGCGACGCCCGCCGCGGACACCGTCCCCGCCGACATAACGCCGCCCGCCGCCGACACCACGCCGCCCGCAGACGACGGCGGCCAGGCCCCGGCCGAACCCGCACCGCCGCAGGACGACGGCGCCGGCGCCTGATGGCCGACCGCCCGCCTGCGCCGGCGCCCGCGCTGCGCTTCAGCAAGATGCACGGCGCCGGCAACGACTTCGTGGTGCTCGACCTGCGCGGCGGCAAGGCGCCGCCGCCGCCCGCGCTGTGCCGCGCGCTGGGCGACCGCCACACGGGCGTGGGCTGCGACCAGATCCTGACCATCGAGGATCCGCACAGCGCGTCGGCGATGGCCTCGTACCGGATCTGGAACGCCGACGGCTCGTCGTCGCAACAGTGCGGCAACGGCGCGCGTTGCGTCGCGGCCTGGCTGGTCCGCGACGGCGCCGCGCGCGGCGATGCGTTCGCGCTCGACAGCCCCGCCGGCACCCACGCGGTGGAGGCGCTGGGCGATGGGCATTACCGCATCGCCATGGGCGTGCCGCGGTTCGCGCCGGAGGCGATCCCGCTGGCCGGCTTCGCGCAGGCGCAGGACGAATATGTCGTCGAGATCGACGGCCGGCCGCTGCGCTTCGGCGCGGTGTCGATGGGCAATCCGCACGCGGTGGTCGAGGTGGACGACGTCGACGCGGCGCAAGTGGCCGCGCTCGGCTCGGCGCTGCAGCGCGACGCGGCGTTCCCGCAGTCGGCCAACGTCGGCTTCGCGCAGGTGGTCGCGCGCGACCGCATCCGCCTGCGCGTGTACGAGCGCGGCGTCGGCGAGACCCTGGCCTGCGGCAGCGGTGCCTGCGCGGCGGTGGCGGTGCTGGCGCGGCGCGGCCGCGTCGACCGCGAGGTCGCGGTGTCGCTGCCCGGCGGCGAGCTGCGCATCGCCTGGCCCGACGACGCCGCGCAGGCCACCATGGCCGGGCCCACCACGTTCGTCTTCGAAGGGGAATGGTTGCAATGAGCGAAACCAAGGACAAACTCGGCGCCCACGAGGTCGCGGCCTGGCTGCGGCTGCACCCGAAGTTCCTGCAGCAGTTCCCGGACCTGGCGCTGAGCATGGTGGTGCCGCGCGAGGAGGGCCCTGCAGCGTCGCTGGCCAGCTACCAGCTCGAGGTGCTGCGCGACAAGAATCGCGAGCTCACCCGGCGCCTGCACGACCTGTACGCGATCGCGCAGGACAACGAGCGCCTGGCGGTGCAGACCCAGCAGCTCACGCTCACCCTGCTGCGCCAGGACACCGCCGCCGACACCGTGCGCGCGATGGCCGCCACGCTCGGCGAGGACTTCAACGGCGACCTGGTGCGGGTGGTGCTGTTCGAACCCGTCGCCGGACTGGACGAGGTCGACTGGCTGCAGGTCATCGACCGCGACGACCGCGTGCTGGCGCCGTTCCGCGACTGCCTGGCCGACGGCGAGCCGCTGTGCGGCCGCCTGCACCCGGACAAGCAGGCGCTGCTGTACGGCCCGCGCGTGGAGGCGGTGCAGTCGAGCGCGCTGCTGCCGCTGGACGGCGTGGGCCTGGTGGCCGTGGGCAGCCGCGATCCCAACCGCTTCTATCCCGGCATGGGCACGCTGTTCCTGCGGATGATGGGCGAGGCGTTCGCGGCGGCGCTGAAGCGGTTCGATGGCTGAGCGGCGCGCCGCTGCTCCTTGCCGTCATTCCCGCGAAGGCGGGAATCCAGAGACCTTGCCGTTGTCGCGCGCACGGCAGGCAGCCAAGGCGAAAGCCGCTGGATTCCCGCCTTCGCGGGAATGACGAGCGGGCTTCCGGACCGTGAACGCCAACACCAACGCCGTCGCCGATTTCCTCGCCCACCTCGAGGTCGAGCGCCGCGTTTCCGCGCACACGCTCGACGCCTACCGGCGCGACCTGGCCGCGCTGGCCGAATGGACGCAGGGGCAGGGCGGCGACGACACCGTCGGCCTCGACGCCGCGCGCCTGCGCGCCTTCGTCGCCGCCGAGCACCGTCGCGGGCTCTCGCCCAAGAGCCTGCAGCGGCGGCTGTCGGCCTGCCGCAGCTACTACCAGTGGCTGCTCAAGCATGGCCGCATCGCACTCAATCCCGCGGCGGCGATCCGCGCGCCCAAGGCGCCGCGCAAGCTGCCGCAGGTGCTCGACGCCGACGAGGCCACGCGCCTGGTCGAGGTGCCGATCGACGCTCCGCTCGGCCTGCGCGACCGCGCGCTGCTGGAGCTGTTCTATTCCTCCGGCCTGCGCCTGTCCGAGCTGTGCGCGCTGCGCTGGCGCGACCTCGACCTGGGCAACGGCCTGGTCACCGTGCTCGGCAAGGGCAACAAGCAGCGCCGCGTGCCGGTGGGCTCGCACGCGCGCGCCGCGCTCGAGGCCTGGCACGGCGAAACCCGTGCGGCGAACGAGGCGCCCGTGTTCCCCGGCCGCGGCGGTGCGCCGATCTCGCAGCGCGCGGTGCAGCTGCGCATCCGCCAGCTCGCCCGGCGCCAGGGCCTGTTCAAGCACGTGCACCCGCACATGCTGCGGCACAGCTTCGCCAGCCACGTGCTCGAATCCTCCGGCGACCTGCGCGGCGTGCAGGAGCTGCTCGGCCACGCCGACATCGCCACCACCCAGATCTACACCCACCTCGACTTCCAGCACCTGGCCAAGGTCTACGACGCCGCGCATCCGCGCGCGAAGCGCAAGAAGAACGGCTGAGCGCCGCGGAGGCTGGTCCTGTGGAAGCGGCTTCAGCCGCGAGTTTTTCACGGCAGCCAATACGAAAGCTCGCGGCTGAAGCCGCTCCCACGAGTCTTGCTGCCCATGCGTCGGCGGGGCTTGCGCCAGCCCAGGTCGGCCCCCATCCAAGGGACTCGACCCCGGAGGCCGCATGGATCCCAGCCAGAACCCCAACGTGTTCCACGCCACCACCATCGTCTCGGTGCGCCGCGACGGCCGCGTCGTCGTCGCCGGCGACGGCCAGGTGACGCTCGGCAACACGGTGATGAAGGCCAACGCGCGCAAGGTGCGCCGGCTCGGCAAGGACGGGCAGGTGCTGGCGGGATTCGCCGGCGCGGCCGCGGATGCGTTCACGCTGTTCGAGCTGTTCGAGTCGAAGCTGGAGAAGCACGGCCAGCTCACCCGCGCCGCGGTGGAGCTGGCGAAGGATTGGCGCACCGAGCGCCGCTTCGGCAAGCTCGAGGCGCTGCTGGCCGTGGCCGACAAGGAAACCTCGCTGATCGTCAGCGGCACCGGCGACGTGATCGAGCCCGAGGACGGGCTGGTCGCGATCGGTTCCGGCGGCCCGTTCGCGCTGTCGGCGGCGCGCGCGCTGCTCGCCAACACCGCGCTCGACGCGAAGGCGATCGCCACCGAGGCCCTGAACATCGCCGGCGACATCTGCATCTACACCAACCGCAACATCGTCGTCGAAGAGCTCTGAGCCCGCTTGTAGCCCTTCTCCCGCTTGCGGGAGAGGGGTTGGGGTAAGGGTCCGGCTCTTCGCGAAGGGCGCCCTCGTCCGGCCCTCCGGGCCACCTTCTCCCGCAGCGGGAGAAGGGCTCCACTCCAATCCAGCAAGAATCCGACATGCCCAACAAGCCCGACACCAGCCACGCCACCATGACCCCGCGCGAGATCGTGCAGGAGCTCGACCGCCACATCGTCGGCCAGCAGCAGGCCAAGCGCGCGGTCGCGATCGCGCTGCGCAACCGCTGGCGCCGCGCCCAGCTCGACGACGAGCTGCGCAACGAGGTGATGCCGAAGAACATCCTGATGATCGGCCCCACCGGCGTGGGCAAGACCGAGATCGCGCGCCGCCTGGCCACGCTCGCCAACGCGCCGTTCGTCAAGGTCGAGGCCACGCGCTTCACCGAGGTCGGCTACGTCGGCAAGGACGTCGAGCAGATCATCCGCGACCTCGCCGACACTGCGGTCAAGCTCTACCGCGAGCAGGCCAAGGCGCGCGTGCGCACGCAGGCCGAGGAGCGCGCCGAGGACCGCATCCTCGACGCGCTGCTGCCGCGCCGGCAGGTGCCGGCCAGCGGCTTCGGCTTCGGCGCCAGCACCACGGTCGACATCGGCGCCGAACCGTCCGCGCAGGCCAACGACGGCGACACCCGCGCCAAGCTGCGCCGCCAGCTGCGCGCCGGCGAGCTCGACGAGCGCGAGATCGAGCTCGAGCTGTCGGCCAACGTCGGCATCGACATCATGACCCCGCCGGGCATGGAGGAAATGGGGCAGCAGCTGCGCCAGGTGTTCTCCAGCCTGGGCGGCGTCAAGACCCACAAGCGCACCCTGTCGATCCGCGCCGCGCGGCCGCAGCTCGTCGAGGAAGAGGCCGGCAAGCTGGTCAACGAGGACGAGGTGCGCGAGGCCGCGATCGAGGCCTGCGAGCAGCACGGCATCGTCTTCATCGACGAGATCGACAAGGTCGCCAAGCGCAGCGAGGGCGTGGGCGCCGACGTCAGCCGCGAAGGCGTGCAGCGCGACCTGCTGCCGCTGGTCGAGGGCTCCACCGTCAGCACCAAGTACGGCTCGGTGAAGACCGACCACATCCTGTTCATCGCCAGCGGTGCGTTCCACCTGGCCAAGCCCAGCGACCTGATTCCGGAGATGCAGGGCCGCTTTCCGATCCGGGTCGAGCTGGCGGCGCTGAGCAAGGACGATTTCGTGCGCATCCTCACCGAGCCCAAGGCGGCGTTGACGAAGCAGTACGTCGAGCTGCTGAAGACCGAGGGCGTGTCGCTGTCGTTCGCCGACGACGCGGTGGAGCGCATCGCCGAGATCGCCGCGCAGGTCAACGAGCGCCAGGAGAACATCGGCGCGCGCCGCCTGCACACCGTGCTGGAGCGGCTGCTGGACACGCTGAGCTTCGAGGCGCCGGACCGCAGCGACGCGGTGGCGATCGATCGCGCCTACGTCGACAAGCACCTGGGCGAGCTGGTGCAGGATCCGGACCTGAGCCGGTACATCCTCTGACCGCGGCGGGCCAGTCCGCGGCGTAGCGGCGTAGGGCGGGTCTCGCCCCGCCATCGCGCCGTCCTTCAATGGCGCGGGGTGGCGGGTCGAGACCCGCCCTACGGCTGTCGTGCGATCGCGGAAGTGGAAGTGGAAGTGGACGCGATCGCGATCGCGAGCGAAAGCGAGCGCGAACGCACGTGCACCGTTGCAGCCATGGCTGTCATCCCGAGCGCAGCGAGGGATCCGTGTCGCAGCAAAAGCAGGATCCCTCGCTGCGCTCGGGATGACAGCGCGGGGTGTTCGCAGCGCAATCGCCGAACCGGTCGAGCGCGATCGGTTCCCGCCCTTGTGGGAGCGGCTTCAGCCGGGAGCTTCCGGCCGTGATCGACTCCCGGCAAAAGCTCGCGGCTGAAGCCGCTCCCACGAAACGCGGTCGGGCCTTCCGCGCTTAGCGTCTTCTTTCTCCCGCATCCGATAGCCTTCCGACATGCCCCTGCACGACTTCCATCCCGCCGTCGCCGGCTGGTTCGCCCAGGCCTTCCCCGGCGGGCCGACGCCCGCCCAGCGCGCCGCCTGGCCTGCGATCCGCGCCGGGCGCGACGTGCTGGTGGCGGCGCCGACGGGCTCGGGCAAGACGCTGACCGCCTTCCTCGCCGCGCTCGACGCGCTGGTGCAACGCGGGCTGTCGCCGGAAGGCCTGCCCGACGAGACCACGGTGGTCTACGTCTCGCCGCTCAAGGCGCTGTCGAACGACATCCACGTCAACCTCGAGGCGCCGCTCGCGGGCATCCGCGCGCAGCTGGACGAGATGGGTCTGCCGGACGTGGAGATCCGCACCGCGGTGCGCACCGGCGACACGCCGGCGAAGGCGCGCCAGCAGGCGTTCCGCAAGCCGCCGCACGTCATCGTCACCACGCCTGAATCGCTGTACGTGCTGCTCGGCTCGGTATCCGGCCGCGCGATGCTCTCGACGGTGCGCACGGTGATCGTGGACGAGATCCACGCGGTGGCCGCGAGCAAGCGCGGCAGCCACCTGGCGCTCTCGCTGGAGCGGCTGCAGGCGCTGATGCCGGACAAGCTCGTGCGGATCGGCCTGTCGGCGACGCAGAAGCCGATCGACGAGGTGGCGCGGTTCCTGGTGGGCGCGCGCCCCCACCCCAACCCTTCCCCGCAAGCGGGGGAGGGAGTGTCGACGGACTGCGTGATCGTCGACATCGGCTACTCGAAGGCGCGCGACCTCGCCCTCGAAGTGCCGCCGACGCCGCTGTCGGCGGTGATGTCGAACGACCAGTGGGAGCAGGTCTACGACCGCGTCGCGGAGCTCGTGCGCGGGCACCGCACCACCCTGGTGTTCGCCAACACCCGGCGGGTGGTCGAGCGCGCGGCGCGGCATCTGGGCGAGCGGCTGGGCAAGGACGTGGTCGCCGCGCACCACGGCAGCCTCGCGCGCGAGCTGCGGCTGGACGCGGAGCAGCGCCTCAAGCGCGGCGAGCTCAAGGTGCTGGTCGCCACCGCGTCGCTCGAGCTCGGCCTGGACATCGGCGACGTCGACCTCGTGGTGCAGCTCGGCTCGCCGCGCTCGATCGCCACCTTCCTGCAGCGCGCCGGGCGCTCGGGCCACGCGGTCGGCGGCGTGCCGAAGGCGCGGCTGTTCCCGCAGAGCCGCGACGAGCTGGTCGAATGCGCCGCGCTGCTCGATTGCGTGCGGCGCGGCGAACTCGACGCGCTCGCGATCCCGGAGGCGCCGCTGGACGTGCTCGCGCAGCAACTCGTCGCCGAGACCGCCTGCCGCGAATGGGACGAGGACGCGCTGTTCGCGCTCGCGCGCGGCGCCCATCCGTATGCGCGGCTGCCGCGCGCGAAGTTCGACGAAGTGGTGCGGATGCTCGCCGACGGCTTCACCACCCGCCGCGGCCCGCGCGCCGGCTACGTGCACCGTGACGCCGTGCACCACCGGCTGCGCGAGCGCCGCGGCGCGCGCATGACCGCACTGACCTCCGGCGGCACCATCCCCGACACCGGCGACTATGCGGTGATCCTGGAGCCCGAGTCGCACAACATCGGCACGGTCAACGAGGACTTCGCGGTCGAAAGCCTGGCCGGCGACGTGTTCCAGCTCGGCAACGCCAGCTACCGCATCCTGCGCGTCGAGCCCGGCCGCGTGCGCGTCGAGGATGCAAAGGGCGCGCCCCCCAACATCCCCTTCTGGCTCGGCGAGGCGCCGGGCCGCACCGACGAGCTCTCGCAGGGCGTGTCGCGCCTGCGCGAGGAAATCGCCGCGCGGCTGGACGCCCGCGACGAATCCGGTGGGAGCGGCTTCAGCCGCGAGCTCCTGCCCGGGATCGCAGGCGACGCCGGAAAGCTCGCGGCTGAAGCCGCTCCCACGAGAGCCGCGCCCGCAAACGCCGCTCCTGCACACGAGGCGCACGCCGTCGCCATCGCCTGGCTCACCGACGACGTCGGCTTGTCGCCCGAAGCCGCCCGGCAACTCGTCGACTACGTCGCCCGCACCCGTGCCGCCCTCGGCGCGCTGCCGACGCAGTCGCGCATCGTGCTCGAGCGCTTCTTCGACGAATCCGGCGGCACCCAGCTCGTCATCCACGCGCCGTTCGGCAGCCGCCTCAACCGCGCCTGGGGCCTGGCGCTGCGCAAGCGCTTCTGCCGCAAGTTCAACTTCGAGCTGCAGGCCGCGGCGACCGAGGACGCGATCGTGCTCTCGCTCTCCACCAGCCACAGCTTCCCGCTGGAGGAGGTCGCGCGCTACCTGCACTCGTCGTCGGCAAAGGACGTGTTGGTGCAGGCCCTGCTCGACGCGCCGCTGTTCGGCGTGCGCTGGCGCTGGAACGCGACCACCGCGCTCGCGCTGCCGCGCTTCGTCGGCGGCAAGAAGGTGCCGCCGCAGCTGCAGCGGATGAAGTCCGAGGACCTGCTGGCGACCGTGTTCCCCGACCAGGTCGCGTGCCTGGAGAACATCGTCGGCGAGCGCGAGGTGCCCGACCACCCGCTGGTCGAGCAGACGCTTGACGACTGCCTCCACGAGGCGATGGACACCGACGGCTGGCTCGCCGTGCTGCGCGGGCTGGAGTCGGGCGCGATCGCGGTCGTCGCGCGCGACCTGCCGGCGCCGTCGCCGCTGGCGACCGAAGCGTTGAACGCCAAGCCCTACGCCTTCCTCGACGACGCGCCGCTGGAGGAGCGCCGCACGCAGGCCGTGCAGTCGCGCCGCTACGCCGAGCCGGATTCGGCGGAGGACATGGGCCGCCTCGACCCCGCCGCGATCGACGCGGTGCGCGAGGAAGCCTGGCCGCAGGCGCGCAACGCCGACGAGATGCACGAGGCGCTGACCGGCCTGGGCGCGCTGGCCGACGACGAGGCCGCGCGCAACGCCGGCTGGACGGAGTACCTGCAGGCATTGGCCGGCGGCGGCCGCGCGACGCGGCTGTCGATCGCGCGCGACGGCGTGCAGGCGCAGCTGTGGACCGCCACCGAAAGCCTGCCGCAGCTGCGCGCGCTGTACCCGGACGCCGCCTGCGATCCGGCGGTGACCGTGCCCGCCGAGTACGCCGGCATCGAATGGACCCGCGAAGCCGCCCTGCGGGACCTGCTGCGCGCGCGCCTCACCGCGCTCGGCCCCGTACCTACCGCCGCACTCGCCGCGCCGCTTGCGCTCGACCCGCGCGAGGTCGAAGCCGCGCTCGTCGCGCTGCAGGGCGAGGGCTACGTCATGCAGGGCCGCTTCACCCCCGGCATCGAAGTCGACGAATGGTGCGAGCGCCACCTGCTCGCGCGCATCCACCGCTACACGCTCAAGCAGCTGCGGCGCGAGATCGAGCCGGTCGCGCCGCGCGACTACGCCCGCTTCCTGTTCGACTGGCAGCACCTATTGCCGGACGCGCGCGTCAGCGGCCCGGAGGCGCTGGCCGGCGTGCTGCAGCAGCTGGAAGGCTTCGAGGCGCCCGCCGCCACGTGGGAAGGCGAACTGCTGTCGGTGCGCGTGCGCGACTACTCGATTTCGTGGCTCGACGAACTGTGCACCGCCGGCCGCGTGCTGTGGACGCGCCTGCGCCCCAACGCCAACGCCGGCGAAGGCGGCCGCGGTGGCTCGCTGCGCGCCACCCCGGTGCTGCTGCTGCCGCGCCGCACCGCGCCGCTGTGGACGCGCCTGGCGCCCGCGCCCGCCGACGACGAGGCGCTGGGCTCGCGCGCGCAGCGCGTGGCCGACTACCTGCGCGGGCACGGCGCCTCGTTCTTCGACGAGATCGCCGACGGCGCCCACCTGCTGCGCACCGAGCTGGAGGACGCGCTGGCCGAGCTCGTGGTGCGCGGCCGCGCCCACTGCGACAGCTTTGCCGGCCTGCGCGCGCTGCTGGTGCCGGCATCCAGGCGCGACGGCAACGCCGCGCGCCGCCGCCGCCGCGTCGCCCTGTTCGGCATCCAGGACGCCGGCCGCTGGGCGCTGCTGCGCGCGCCCGCGCGCGGCGCGGAACCCGGCGACGCATCGCCCGCAGCCACGGCCGCGCCGACGCGTTCGCTCGACGCGATCGAGCACGTCGCCTGCGTCCTGCTGCGCCGCCATGGCGTGGTCGGCTGGCGCCTGCTCGAACGCGAAGCCGCCTGGCTGCCGCCATGGCGCGACCTGGTCCGCGTCTACCACCGCCTCGAGGCCCGCGGCGAGATCCGCGGCGGCCGCTTCATCGCGGGCATCCCCGGCGAGCAGTTCGCCCTGCCCGAAGCCGTCGCCTCCATGCGCCGAATCCGCAAGCAACCGCACGACGGCCGCATCGTCGCCGTCAGCGCCGCCGACCCGGCCAACCTGCTCGGCAGCCTGCTGCCGGGCGAGCGCATTCCCCGCATCTCCGGTAACCGCGTCGCGTTCCGCGATGGCATCCCGGTGGCGACATCGATCGCCGGTCGCGTCGCCTTCCTGGCCGACCTCGACATGCCCGCACAGCGCGAGGCCGAAGCGGCCCTGCGCCGTACGGCGAACGCCGTTGCGTCCATCGCGGACGCCGAGCCCCTGCCCATCAGTCGATGAAGCGTCCAGCAGTCCGCACGCTTCGCAATCCGTCATTCCCGCGAAGGCGGGAATCCATGGACGTTGACCCGGGAAGCCGAATCGGGACGCGCCACCAACCACGGCGACCCGACGACGCCGAAGACATCGCGTCAGCCTAGTTGGCTGCCCGTCCGGAAACGCGGGCCGCGGCATCGTTCAACGGGCTCCAGTCGCGCTGTTCGACCCACGCGAATGCGCAGTTGTTGCCTCACCGTTCCCAGAGTTCGCCAATACGCCGTTTTTTCGCGACTTTCATCGCTTCCGGCCAGATGGCCGCCCCTGTACTCCGCGGCGACGATGCCGCCGTTCTCGAGGCCGACGAGGAAGTCCGGGTAGAAGCGGTCCGAGGCAGTCTGCAGGGAGAACGACGTCGGCTTGCGCTCGACGCTGCAGGTGAAGTGCATCTACATCGACCCGCCGTACAACACCGGTGTCGATGGTTGCGGCGCTGGCCGCGGCAGCGAGCGCTGAGCGCTAGGCGTTCTGTACGCAGCCCCGCGCCCCTCGTTTGACGTTTAACGTTATCCGTTATATGATCACGCCGTGATACGGAGCTTCGCCGACGGGGAAACGCAGCGTCTCTTCGAGACGGGCAAATCCCGGCGTTATGCGGCCATCCTCGACGTCGCCACCCGCAAGCTGGCGCAGCTGGACGCCGCGCAGACGCTCGAGTTCCTGCGTTCGCCGCCCGGCAATCGTCTGGAAGCGCTGAAGGGCGACCGCAAGGGCCAGCACAGCATCCGCATCAACGACCAGTTCCGGGTGTGCTTCCGCTGGACGCAGGACGGCCCCGAGCAGGTCGGGATCGTCGACTACCACTGAGGCCTTCCTGGAGGACACCGACATGTACAAGAACGGCATGCGCCCCGTGCACCCCGGCGAGGTGCTGCGCGAGGACTACCTGGTGCCGCTGGGCATGAGCGCCAACGCCCTGGCGATCGCGCTGAGCGTGCCGGCGCCGCGCATCAACGACATCGTGCGCGGCCGGCGCGGCGTCAGCGCGGATACCGCGATGCGCCTGGCCCGCTACTTCGGCGGCGACGCGCGCTCGTGGCTGAACCTGCAGGCGGCCTACGACCTGCGCGTGGCCGAGATCGCGAACGCGCGCAAGATCGAGCAGGAAGTCCGTCCGGCAGCGGCCTGATCCATCCGCCGCCGCTGGAAATCAGTCCTCCCCGATATCCTCGTTCCACACCTCGGGATTGGCCGCGATCCAGTCGCCCAGCATCGTGATGCAGCGTTCGTCGGCCAGGTCGACGACCTCGACGCCGGCCTCGCGCAGCCAGTCGATGCCGCCGGAAAAATTCACCGATTCGCCCACCACCACGGTGCCGATGTTGAACTGGCGCACCAGGCCGCTGCAGTACCAGCAGGGCGCTAGGGTGGTGACCATGATGGTGTCGCGGTAGCGGCGCTGGCGGCCGGCCTTGCGGAAGGCGTCGGTTTCGCCGTGCACGGACGGATCGCCTTCCTGCACGCGGCGGTTGTGGCCACAGCCCAGCAGCGTGCCGTCGTCGCGGTAGAGCGCGGCGCCGATCGGGATGCCGCCTTCGGACAGGCCCTGGCGGGCTTCGGCGATGGCGGTATCGAGCAGGGCGCGGTAGTCGGGGGTGGCGATGGCCATGGGAGCCTCGGGGCGCGGCAGGAAGGAGTGCGATAATCGCACCATGGACGAATCCTCCGACAAGCCCGGCACCACCCACTTCGGCTTCCGCGACGTGCCGGTGGCCGAGAAGCAGAAGCTGGTGGGCGAGGTGTTCTCGTCGGTGGCCGGCAACTACGACCTGATGAACGACCTGATGTCGCTGGGCATCCACCGGGTCTGGAAGCGCTATTTCGTCGCCACCGCGCAGGTGGGCAAGGGCGATCGCGTGCTGGACCTGGCCGGCGGCACCGGTGACATCGCGGCGCTGCTCAGGGACCGCGTCGGCCCGGAAGGCGAGCTGGTGCTCGGCGACATCAACGGCTCGATGCTGCGGGTCGGCCGCGACCGCATGGTCGACCGCGGCAACGTGCGCGGCTTCGAGTACGTGCAGTGCAACGCGCAGGCGCTGCCGTTCCCGGACGCCAGCTTCGACCTGGTCACCATCGCCTTCGGGCTGCGCAACGTCACCGACAAGGACGCGGCGCTGCGCGAGATGCTGCGCGTGCTCAAGGTGGGCGGGCAGGCGCGGGTGCTGGAGTTCTCGCAGGTCAAGGCGGACTGGTTCAGGCCGCTCTACGACTTCCACTCGTTCCAGGTGCTGCCGCGGCTGGGGCGGCTGTTCGCGCACGACGCCGGCAGCTACCAGTACCTGGCCGAGAGCATCCGCAAGCATCCGCCGCAGGACGAGCTCAAGGCGATGATGGAGGCGGCGGGCTTCGACCGCTGCGGTTATCGCAACCTGTCCGGCGGGATCGTGGCGATCCACGACGGCTACCGGACGTAGCCGATCAAAGGCCCTGCCCTTGAAGGGGGGGCAAGCCGCAGAACGCGCCACGGCGCTCGATTTGGGGCGCCCGCGACCGGGGCGCTAGACTTGACGGCCCTGTCTGCTTCCCCCGGATCCCGATGCGCACCTTGCTGCTTTCCCTCGGCTTCGCCGTCGCCCTGGCCGGCTGCCAGCGCGACGCCGCCGACACCGCGACCCCCACGCCCGCCGCGAAGCCCGCCATGACCGCGACCGACCGCCCCGACGAGCACTCCTATGCCGAGCCGGGCAAGGTGGCGATCACCGACCTGGCGCTGGACCTGAAGATCGACTTCGACGCCAAGACCATTTCCGGCACCGCCACCTACACCCTGGACTGGAAGGACAAGGCCGCCAGGCAACTCGTGCTCGACACCCGCGACCTGTCGATCGACAAGGTCGAGGGCGAGGACAAGGACGGCAAGTGGGCGCCGCTGCAGTACGGGCTGGCCAAGCGCGACGAGGTGCTGGGCAGCAAGTTCACCATCGAGGCGCCGGAGCGCAATGCGCACATCCGCGTGACCTACGCCACCTCGCCCGACGCGTCGGGCCTGCAGTGGCTGGACCCGGCGATGACCGAGGGCAAGCAGCTGCCCTTCATGTTCAGCCAGTCGCAGCAGATCCACGCGCGCAGCTGGGTGCCGCTGCAGGACACGCCGAGCGTGCGCTACACCTACAGCGCGCACGTGGTCTCGCGCCCGGACGTGATGGTGCTGATGAGCGCCGACAACGACCCCAAGGCGGCGCGCGACGGCGACTACAGCTTCAAGATGCCGCAGAAGATCCCGTCCTACCTGATGGCGATCGCCGCCGGCGACCTGGTGTTCAAGCCGATCTCGGCGCGCTCGGGCGTGTGGGCCGAGCCTGCGATGGTGGACAAGGCGCAGAAGGAGTTCGAGGACACCGAGAAGATGATCCAGACGGCGGAGTCGCTCTACGGCCCGTACCGCTGGGGCCGCTACGACCTGCTGGTGCTGCCGCCGTCGTTCCCCTACGGCGGCATGGAGAACCCGCGACTGACCTTCGCCACGCCCACCGTGATCGTCGGCGACAAGTCGCTGGTGTCGCTGGTCGCGCACGAGCTCGCGCACAGCTGGTCGGGCAACCTGGTCACCTTCTCCAGCGCCAAGGACGCCTGGCTCAACGAGGGCGTGACCAGCTACGTCGAGAACCGCATCGTCGAGGCGCTGTACGGCAAGGATCAGGCCGACATGGAGAGCGTGATCGGGCGCAACGAGCTCAAGGAGGAGTTCAAGACGGTCGATCCCAAGCTGCAGGTGCTGGCCGAGAAGCCCGGCGACCTCAAGGACCCGGACAACAGCTCGGCCTCGACGGTCTACACCAAGGGCGCGTGGTTCCTGCAGTTCCTGGAGCAGCGCTTCGGGCGCGCCGACTTCGACGCGTTCCTGCGCGGCTACTTCGACCACTTCGCGTTCCAGTCGATCTCCAGCCAGCAGTTCGCCGACTACGCCAGGGCCAACCTGCTGGACAAGTACCCGAACAAGGTCACGCAGGAAGAGTTCGACGAGTGGCTGTACCAGCCGGGCATCCCGGCGACGGCGCCGCGGGTGCTGGCGCGCAAGTTCGGCGTGGTCGACTCGGCGCGGCTGGCGTGGCTTGGCAGCGGCCAGCTGCCGCCGCCGGTGATCACCAACGCCTGGAGCACGCAGGAGTGGGTGCACTTCATCGAGGGCATGCCGAAGACGCTGACGACCGAACAGCTCGCGCAGCTCGACGCCGCCTACCACTTCACCGGCACGCC
The DNA here is from genome assembly GCA_035539095.1 of Luteimonas sp. GTDB lineage: Bacteria > Pseudomonadota > Gammaproteobacteria > Xanthomonadales > Xanthomonadaceae > Luteimonas. Next base: position 68,847 of record DATLJE010000015.1, on the reverse strand, counting down.
CAACGGCGAGATCGCCCAGCGCTGGTATCCGCTGGCGGTGCGCAGCGGATACACCCAGGCCAACGACGCGATCGCCGCGTTCCTGGAGAAGATCGGCCGCCGCAAGCTGATCATGCCCACCTACGAGGCGCTGGTGCAGACGCAGGACGGGCTTGCGCTGGCGAAGTCGGTGTTCGAGAAGGCCAGGCCCGGCTACCACCCGATCACCACCGGCTCGGTGCAGAAGACGATCGACGAGGCCAAGCCGGCCGCGGCGCCGGCCAAGCCCGCCACGGTCGAGCCGGTGACGCCGGCGCCGGCCGACAAGCCGGCGGTGGAGGGCGACGCCACCGCGCCGGCGCCGGAGCAGGCGCCGCCCGCCGGCTGATCGATGCCGGCCTGGCAGCTCGCCGCGATCGTGGCCGCCCTCGTGGCGGCCGCGTTCGTTCTGGCCGCGGCGATCGCGCTGTGGCGCGATCCCTACGCGCTGGTCCGCGCCGAGTTCGCGCGCGAACGCATCGCGCTGGGGCTGGCGCGCCGCGTCGTCGTCGTCGACGGCATCCGCTGGGTGTACGCCGAGGGCGGCGCGCGCGATCCGGATGCACCCACGCTGGTGCTGCTGCACGGCTACACCGGCGGCAAGGAAAACTGGTACCGCGTCGCCAGGCGCCTGCGCGGGCGCTACCGGCTGCTGCTCCCCGACCTGCCGGGCTGGGGCGAGAGCCAGCGCGAGGGCGTCGCCGGGCACGCGTTCTCGGCGCAGGCCGCGCGCGTGGCCGCGTTCATCCGCGCCACCTGCGGGGAACGGCCGGTGACGGTGCTCGGGCATTCGATGGGCGGCGGCGTTGCCGCGGTGCTGGCCGCGCGCGAGCCGGCGCTGGTCGCGCGCGTGGGCCTGCTGGATGCCGCCGGCGTGCGCTTCGCCGACAACCGGTTCGGGCTCGACGTGCTCGCGGGCGGCAATCCGTTCGGCGTCCACGACCGCGGCTCGCTCGCGCACTACTTCGACATCCTCTTCCACGACCGCCGCGCGCTGCCGGCGATGCCGTGGCCGGCGCCGGGGATCCTGGTGGCGCGGCGCCGCCGAGACGCGGCGTTCGAGCAGGCGGTGCTGGACGAGGTTGGCCGCGGCCCGGAGCAGTTCCTGCCCGGCGAGGAGGCCGCGCGCATCCGCCAGCCGGCGCTGCTGCTGTGGGGCGCGCACGACCGCGTGATCGACCCCAGCGCGCTCGACCTCTACGCCGCGCGCATGCCGCAGGCGCGTAAAGTGCTGCTGGGCGGCAGCGGCCACATGACGATCATGGAGCAACCCGGCGCGGTGGCCGCCGCCGTGACCGAACTGGTCGAACAGGGAGCCAACGCATGAACCATCGCACCATCCTCTGCGCCGCGCTGCTGGCCGCGGCCACCGCCTCGTCCGGCTGCGGCGACCGCGCCGCCGAGGAATCCGCGCGCGCCGCCGCGCAGGCCGCCGCCAACGAGAAGGCGGCCAAGGAATACGCCGACGGCTTCGACGCCGCGGCCGCGGCCGAGAACTGGACGCTGGCCAAGGCCCAGGGCGACGTGCTGTTCGCGCGCTTCCCGGACACGAAGGAGGCAGAGCGCATCCGCCCGCGCTACGAGGAAGCCAAGGCCAAGGCTGCGGACGCGCGCGAGGCCTCGCGGGTGGCCGCGCTTTGGAGCTACCAGACCGAGAACGTGAAGGGCGGCCAGCAGCTTTCGGCGGCGATCTACTCGAAGGAACCGGTCGACACCGACGGCAGCGGCGCCAACCCGGTGCGGCTGATCTTCCGCGACCATCCCTCGTGGGGAAAGAGCAGCTACCTGGTGCTGCAGGCCGGCGACTTCGACTGTTACGGCGGCTGCAGGGTGAAGGTGAAGGTCGACGACGCCGCGCCGAAACCGATGGCCGCGCTGCGCCCGGACACCGACGAGGCCACCGCGATGTTCATCAACGACGAACGCGCGCTGTGGCGGATGACGAAAGGCGCGAAGACGCTGGCGGTGGAATTCCCGGTCAAGGCCGGCGGCACGCGCACGGCGGTGTTCGAGGTGGCGGGGCTGGATCGCGCAAAGCTGCCCGGCTGGGATTGACCTGGCTGGACGGCTGTCATCCCGAGCGCAGCGAGGGATCTCCGGCCGGCGGCACGGATCCCTCGCTGCGCTCGGGATGACAGGGGAGGGGCGTGATGCACGGAACGCATCCGCTCCCACACGCCATCGGGACCTCGCGGGAGGCTCTTGATCTTCGCCCACCGGGCCCGAATCCGGATTCGCCGGGGGAAAGCCGTCGGGGGCGTAGCCCCGACCTACGCCCGTTTTTTCTGTCCCACGGCCGCTCTACACGTTGCTGAAACCCGGGGGGAGTAGAGTCGACACCACGGCGCGCGAAGCATCCACGCGGCTGCGCGCCGCAGCGACGCGCGACCGGACGCGCGCGCCGGAACCACCAGCCGGGTCCGCGCCGGAGCGGCGGCGGACGCGATGCAGGAGACGGCCATGCTCTCCCCCCGCCTGCACAACTACCTCGACCAGCAGCACGCGCCCTACAGCACGCTCAGCCACGAGCGCACCGTCACCGCGCAGGAAACCGCGAACTGCGCCCACATCGGCAACCGCCACTTCGCCAAGACCGTGATGCTGCGGGTCGACGGCGAGCTGGCGATGATGGTGATGCCCGCGGCCTATCGCGTCGACCTCACCCGCCTCTCGCGCGCGCTCGGCGGGCGCGTGGTGGAAGTGGCGCAGGAAACCGACTTCCGCGACGCATTCCCCGACTGCGAGCTCGGCGCGATGCCGCCGTTCGGCAATCTCTACGGCATGCCGGTCTACGTCGACGCGCGGCTGGCGGAGCAGCCGGAGATCGCCTTCAACGCCGGCTCGCACACCGACCTGGTCCAGATGTCCTACGCCGAGTTCGAGCGCCTGGCGCAGCCGGAGCTGCTGTGGATGGCGCACGTGATGTAGGGCGGGGATCCGGGCGGGCGTGGATCCGGTAGCGGACCGGGGGAACGGAGGCCGGCAACCGGCGCCGAGACTGTCATCCCGAGCGCAGCGAGGGATCCGGTCCCGCGGCTCCCGCAGATCCCTCGCTGCGCTCGGGATGACAATCGGACTGCGCGGCTTGCCCGGTTTCCTGCACCCGGTTCGCCGCCCAAGTCCCTTCAGAGCGCGTATCCGAACTGCTGCTTGAACTGCTCGTTGAATTCTTCGTAGTCGAAGCGCTGGTTCTGCGTGCCCGGGTGCTCGACCTTCAGCGCGCCCATCAGGTTGCCGATGCGTCCGATGGTGAGCCAGTCGCAGCCCTTCTGGATGCCGAAGATCAGGCCGGCGCGGAAGGCGTCGCCGCAGCCGGTGGGATCGGTGATGCGGCGCTCGTGCGCCGGCGGCACGTCGAAGACCTTGCCGTCGGCGTGGATCACCGCGCCCTTGGGGCCGCGGGTGGCGATGTAGGCCTTCACCTTGCCGGCGATCTCCTTCTCGCCCCAGCCGGTGCGCTCCTGCAGCAGGTTGGACTCGTAGTCGTTGACGGTGACGTAGTCGGCCTGCTCGATGAAGGCGCGCAGCTCGGCGCCGTTGAACAGCGGCATCGCCTGGCCGGGGTCGAAGATGAAGGGGATGCCGCCCTCGGCGAACTCCTTCGCGTTCTGCAGCATGCCCTCGTAGCCGTCGGGGCTGACGATGCCGATGGTGACGCCGGGCACGTCGCGCACGTGGTTCTCGTACGAACGCATCATCGCCCCGGGGTGGAAGGCGGTGATCTGGTTGTTGTCGTGGTCGGTGGTGATGAAGGCCTGGGGCGTGAACAGCTCCGGGATCTCCTTCACCTGGGCCAGGCTGATGCCCAGCTCCTCGAAATACTCGCGGTAGGGGCCGAAATCCTGGCCGACGGTGGCCATCGGCACCGGGTCGCCGCCCAGCAGCTTGAGGTTGTAGGCGATGTTGCCGGCGCAGCCGCCGAACTCGCGGCGCATCCGCGGCACCAGGAACGACACGTTCAGGATGTGGACCTTGTCCGGGAGAATGTGGTTCTTGAACTGGTCGGGGAACACCATGATGGTGTCGTAGGCCAGGGAGCCACAGATCAGGGCGGACATCGGCGGGGCGCTCGCTCGGGTGCTGGAAGGGCGGCTAGGTTAGCCGGGCGGGTGCGGGGAGGCCAGCCGCAGCCCCGTCCGCGGCGCTCCTGGCGGCCGGGCATGGGGGCTGTGGAATAGCGACGCCCCGGCCGGGGCATGCTCCCCCGGCCTCACCGCCGCGGGCGTCCCGCTATTCGCATACCCGGCCGCGACGCGCGTGGCCGGGTCGCTGGTGCAGTCCCTTTCAGCTGAAGCGACGATTTCCACGACAACCTGAGCCGTGGCCTGGCGGCCGGGGGGCGCGGCAAGCGCGCCATGAATGGCGCGCGCCCGAGTCAGGGCAGGATGCCCTGACCGAGGGAAGAGCGGCTCCCGGCCGCCAGGTCACGGCGACGCGCCGAAGCCCGCACGGGGGCGGCCTTCCGGCCCTTGGTCTCCGTGGTAGCGGCTATTGTCCTCGACCCGGTGCGATGGAATCCGGTCCACGCCTATGGCCGGCAATGCGCCTCAAAACGTCCACAGGCCGCTTTTTTGCTAGGCTAGCCGACTCTTTTCACCCAATCCTCACGGACATTTTCCCCCGATGTTCAAGAAGTTCCGCGGCCTGTTCTCCAACGACCTGTCGATCGACCTCGGCACGGCCAACACCCTCATCTTCGTCCGCGGGCAGGGCATCGTGCTCAACGAGCCGTCCGTGGTCGCGGTGCGCCAGGACCGCTCCGGCTCCGGCAACCGCACGGTCGCGGCGGTCGGCACCGAGGCCAAGCAGATGCTCGGCCGCACCCCCGGCAGCATCACCACGATCCGGCCGATGAAGGACGGCGTCATCGCCGACTTCACCTATACCGAGGAAATGCTCAAGTACTTCATCCGCAAGGTGCACAAGAGCCGCTTCCTGCGGCCCAGCCCGCGGGTGCTGATCTGCGTGCCCTGCGGCTCGACCCAGGTCGAGCAGCGCGCGATCAAGGAATCGGCGCTGGAAGCCGGCGCCCGCGACGTCTCGCTGATCGAGGAACCGATGGCCGCGGCGATCGGCGCCGGCATGCCGGTGACCGAAGCGCGCGGCTCGATGGTGGTCGACATCGGCGGCGGCACCACCGAGGTGGCGGTGATCGCGCTGAGCGGCATCGTCTACTCGCAGTCGGTGCGCATCGGCGGCGACCGCTTCGACGAGGCGATCATCAACTACGTGCGCCGCAACCACGGCATGCTGATCGGCGACAGCACCGCCGAGAAGATCAAGCTCGAGATCGGCAACGCCTACCCGCAGGACCGCGTGATCGAGATGGAGGTCTCCGGCCGCCACCTCGCCGAGGGCGTGCCGAAGATGATCACCATCACCTCCCGCGAGGTGCTCGAGGCCCTGCGCGAACCGCTGGCCGGCATCGTCAGCGCGGTCAAGCAGGCGCTGGAGCAGACCCCGCCGGAGCTGTGCGCGGACGTGGCGGAACTGGGCATCGTGCTCACCGGCGGCGGCGCGCTGCTGCGTGACATGGATCGCCTGCTGAGCGAGGAAACCGGCCTGCACGTGCAGGTCGCCGAGGACCCGCTCACCTGCGTGGCCCGCGGCGGCGGCCGCGCGCTGGAACTGCTGGACACGCACGGCAACGAGTTCTTCGCCTACGAGTGAAGCAGTGATTCGTGCCTGGTGCCGGATGATCCGCGGAAAAGCGCGTCCGCTTTGATTTATCCTGCCAAGCGCAGCTACGCACCCGATCGCAGTACGTGGGCCGGCCAAAGGGGATGGCTGGCCCTGAAGGTGCGCTTTGCGCGTCGAAGCGCGGGTGGAGCGCCTCGGCGCTTTCGAATCACGAACGACCGGTCACCAACCACGGCCCCTCTCAAGTGCCCGCCTACGCCAGTCCCACGCCTCCCCGCAGCGGCGACGTCGCGGGCACGCTGCGCCTGCTGACCTACCTGGCGCTGTCGGTGGCGCTGCTGGTGCTCGACCACCGCGGCGGCGTGCTGTCACGGCTGCGCGCGCAGGCCAACGTGGCGGTGCAGCCGCTGTGGTGGCTGGCCGGGCTGCCGGCGCGGCTGGGCGACAGCGTGCGCGACGACGCGGTGACGCGCGCGACCCTGGCCGAGGACAACCGCAGGCTGCGCAACGCGCTGCTGGTCAGCGGCGCACGGCAGGCGCGGCTGCAGGTGGCCGCGGCCGAGAACGCGCGCCTGCGCGGCCTGCTCGGCGCCGCCGAGCGCGGCGGCCTGGACGTGCAACTGGCGGCGATCCTGGACATCGACCTCGACCCGACCCGCCAGCGCCTGGTACTGGACGCCGGCAGCAGCAGCGGCGTGCGCCAGGGCCAAAGCGTGATCGACGCCGGCGGCCTGGTCGGGCAGATCATCGAGGTCACGCCCACCACCGCGACCGTGCTGCTGCTCACCGACCCCGACCACGCGGTGCCGGTGCTGGTCGGCCGCAACGGCGTGCGCCTGGTCGCCTACGGCCGCGGCCGCAGCGACCAGCTCGAGCTGTCCAACATCCCGCTCTCGGCCGACGTGAAGGTGGGCGACGCGATCATCACCTCGGGGCTGGGCGGCCGCTTTCCGCCGGGCTTCCCGGTCGGCACAGTGGTCTCGCTGCATCCCGACGACAGCCGCGCCTTCCTGGTCGCGACGCTCAAGCCCGCGGCGCAGCTCGACCGCGGGCGCGACGTGCTGCTGCTGCGGCAGGTGGCGGAGAATCCGGCCCCCGTATCGAACGCGGGCGAGGCGGATCCGGCGCGGACGCCGGCGAAGCCGGCGGTCCCTTCCGCGCAAGGCACGCCCGGATCCGCCGCCGCCGGCGACGCGAAGAAAACCGCGACCGGCCCCTCCGTGCCGCCTGCCGCCGAGCGCCAGCCGCCGCCGGCGCCGCAGGAGCCAGGCCGGTGAGCCGGCCCCGCCGCCGCTGGCTGCTGCCGGTCACCATCGTGCTGGCGCTGGTGCTGGGCCTGCTGCCGCTGCCGCCGCTGCTGCAGCCGCTGCGGCCGTACTGGCTGGCGCTGGTGGTCGCGTTCTGGGTGATCGAGGATCCGGACCGCGCGGGGCTGGGCTTCGCCTTCTGCATGGGCGTGCTCGCCGACCTGGCCTTCGGCGGCCTGCTCGGCGAGCAGGCGCTGCGGCTGGTGGTGATGGCCTTCATCCTGCAGCGCTTCCGCGCCCAGGTGCGGTTCTTCCCGCTCTCGCAGCAGGCGCTGGTGATCGGCGGGCTGCTGCTCAACGACCGCGTGGTCAGCGCCGCGGTTCACCTGATGCTGGGCGAGCCGCAGCTGCCGTGGTCATACTGGTGGGCGCCGCTGCTGGGCATGCTGTTGTGGGCGCCGCTGTTCGCGCTGATCGACGCGCTGCGCTTCGGCCGGCGCAGGTCCTGAGCGGGGACGGGGTGCGGGCATGCGCCAGATGCGACGCCGACTGAAGAACCAGGCCGCGGAAACTGCGCAGTTCCGCATGCGCGCGCTGCTGGGCTTCGCGATCGTGGTGCTGGCGCTGGCCGGGCTGGGCGGCTGGTACTTCAAGCTGCAGGTGCTCGACCACGCCGACTACGCCAGGCGCTCGGAGGCCAACCGCATCAAGCCGCGCCCGGTGGTGCCGGCGCGCGGGATCATCTACGACCGCAAGGGCCGGATCCTGGCCGACAACGTGCCGGCGTTCCGCCTCGACGTGGTGCCCGAGGACGCCGGCGACCTGAAGGCGCTGGTCGCCGCGCTGTCGCGGATCGTCGCGCTCGCGCCCGAGGACATCGAGCGCTTCGAGCGCGAGCGCAAGTCCAGCCGCGGCTTCCGCGCGATCACGCTGAAGCTGCGCCTGACCGACGACGAGGTCGCCCGCTTCGCGGTCGACCAGTGGCGCTTCCCCGGCGTGAGCGTCGAGCCCTACCTGACCCGGCGCTATCCCTACGGGGCGCTGTTCGCGCACATCGTCGGCTACGTCGGCCGCACCGACGAGAAGGACATCAAGGAGTACGGCGAGGGCCACGCGGTGTTCACCCACACCGGGCGCGCCGGCATCGAGCGCTACTACGACGAGGCGCTGCGCGGCAAGGTCGGCTACGAGGAGGTCAAGACCAACGTCGAGGGCCGCGCGCTGGGGCGCGTGGGCCGGATCCCGGCCACCGCCGGCGCCGACCTGCGACTGGGCGTGGACCTGGACCTGCAGCGCACGATGGTCGAGGCGTTCGGCGACAACGACGGCTCGGCGGTGGCGATCGACCCGAAGACCGGCGAGATCCTCGCCATGGTCAGCCTGCCCAGCTACGACCCCAACCTGTTCGTCAACGGCATCTCCAACGCCGACTACCGCGCGCTGATGGACAATCCCTCGCGCCCGCTGTTCAACCGCAACGTGCTGGGTGGCGGGCCGCCGGGCTCGACGGTCAAGCCGTTCATGGCGCTGGCGGGGCTGGAGAGCGGGCTGCGCCGGCCCGAGGACAAGGTGTTCAGCACCGGCGAGTTCCACATCCCGGGGCAGCGGCGCGGCTACCGCGACGCCCACGGCGGCAGCGGCTGGGTCGACCTGCACAAGTCGATCGCCGCCTCGGTGAACTATTACTACTACAAGCTCGCCTACGACATGGGCATCGCCCGGCTGGACGAGTACATGCGCCGCTACGGCTTCGGCGAGCCCACCGGCATCGACCTGCTGGGCGAGAACGCCGGCGTGGTGCCGTCGCCGGAATGGAAGGCGAAGAACCGCAAGGAGCCCTGGTATCCGGGCGAGACGGTGATCGCCGGCATCGGCCAGGGCTACTGGGTGGCGACCACGCTGCAGCTGGCGCAGGGCGTGGCCGCGCTGGCCGCCGACGGCGTGCGCCATCGCCCGCACCTGGCGCGCGACCGCCGCGACGGCTTCCGTGGCGCGTGGACGCCGATGTCGCAGCCGCCGGGCCGCCGGCTGACCGACAACCTCGACCACATCCGCGCGGTGCAGGGCGGCATGGTCGGGACGATGTACGACCCCGGCGGCACCGGCCGCGCGACTGCGATCGGCGCGCCGTACCGGATGGCCGGCAAGACCGGCACCGCGCAGAAGGTCAGCCGCAAGGGCAACGTCAGCACCAACCCGCACTCGTTGCCGCTGCACCTGCGCCACCAGGCCTGGTTCATCGGCTACGCACCGGTGGAGGATCCGCGGATCGCGGTGGCGGTGATGGTCGAGCACGGCGGCTACGGCGGCTCCACCGCGGCGCCGATCGCGCGCAAGCTGTTCGACGCCTGGCTGCTGGGCAAGTACCCGGAGCCCGATCCCGACGCGATCCCGGTCACCGCGATCGGCGCCCAGGCGGTGGCGGCGCAGGCCGCGCCGGCGCCGCAGGGCGCCGCCCGTGCGGCGCACGCGAGCGTGGACGCCGCCGCGATCGCGGCCCCGGCGGGCACGGGGGCAGGGCGTTGAGCGACATCCTGCGCTTCCTGCTCGAGCTGCTGCAGCGCTTCACCCGCACCCTCGACGCGTCGCTGTGCGCGGCGCTGCTGGCGCTGATGGCGATCGCGCTGGCGGTGCTCTACAGCGCCGGCGGGCCGGACGGGATGCACCTGGTGGTGGCGCAGGGCGCGCGCTACGCGGTCGGGCTGGCGGCGATGTGGGCGCTGTCGCGGATCTCGCCGCTGCGGCTGCGCGACGCCACCCCGCTGGTCTACGCCGCGACGCTGGTGCCGCTGCTGCTGGTGCTGGCGATCGGCACCGGCAAGCACGGGCGGCACTGGATCGACCTGAAGCTGTTCTATTTCCAGCCCTCCGAGCTGCTCAAGCTGAGCCTGCCGATGATGGTGGCCTGGTACCTGGACCGGCAGTTGCTGCCGCCGCGGATCGGCGCGGTGCTGGCCGCGTGCGTGTTGATCGCGGTGCCCACCGCGCTGGTGCTGCTGCAGCCGGATTTCGGCACCGCGATGCTGGTGGCGATCAGTGGTGCGTTCGTGCTGTTCCTGGCCGGATTGCCGTGGTGGTGGTTCGCGATCGCCTTCGGCGGCGTCGCCGGCGCGGCGCCGGTGGCGTGGTTCTGGCTGCTCAAGCCCTACCAGAAGGACCGCATCCTGACCTTCCTGGATCCGGAGTCGGATCCGCTCGGCACCGGCTGGAACATCATCCAGTCCAAGATCGCGATCGGCTCCGGCGGGATGACGGGGCAGGGCTGGATGCAGGGCTCGCAGTCGCACCTGAACTACCTGCCCGAGCACACCACCGACTTCATCTTCGCGGTGCTCAGCGAGGAATTCGGCTGGATCGGCGTGGCCACGGTGCTGGCGCTGTACCTGTTCGTGGTCGGGCGCTGCCTGTGGATCGCCGCGCAGGCGCGCGATGGCTACGCGCGCCTGCTGGCCGGCAGCCTGGGGCTGGCGTTCTTCGTCTACGTGATCGTCAACGGCGGCATGATCTCCGGCCTGCTGCCGGTGGTGGGCGTGCCGATGCCGCTGCTCTCCTACGGCGGCACCGCCGCGGTCTCGCTGCTGGCCGGGCTGGGCGTGGTGATGTCGGTGCGCATGCACCGGCCGATCCACGGTTGATTGATTCTTGGCGAGCGGAAAAAGCCGAGAGCGGCTTCGGGTGGTTGCGTGAGGGAATCCGGCGGCCGGGGAATCGCTCTTCCGGCAGCAGGGCATCCTGCCCTGATGCCGGCGCCGGCCATCCATGGCCGGCTTTGCCGCGATCCCCCGGCCGCCGGATTCCTGCCGGCCATGCGTGGCTTCGATCGCGAAAGGCCTCTTCTTTATTCCTGGTCAACGCGAAGGGCCGGCCACACAGCCCTCTCCTGCGCAGCGGGAGAGGGAGGCGCGCAGCGCCGGGTGAGGGCCCGGCTTTTCGCCGCGCCACTCGCCGCTCCGGACCGCGATTGCACTGCTGAACACGAGCGCTCGATGCGCGGCGATCGCGGCCGCCCGGTCGAAGTCGCGTGCTACCCTCCGCGCCGATGACCCGACGCGCCTTCCGACTGCCCGTCGCCCTGGTTCCGCTCGCGCTGGCCGCCTGCGCGACACAGGCGACTCCTCCCTCCAATCCCGCCCCCGTCCCCGTCGAAGCCGCCCCGCCGGCCGCGCCCGCGGCACCGGCCGAGGCGCTGCTGCCGAAGGTCCCGCAGCCGCCGGAGCGGCCGGTCGCGCCGCCGTCGGTGACCGATCCGGCGCTCCCGCTGGAGCGGCGCATCGACGCCTTCGTCGACTACGCCTCGCAGATGTACGGCGTCGACCCGCGGCGCATCCGCGACACGCTGGCGCAGGCGCAGTACCAGCAGTCGATCATCGACGCGATCTCGCGCCCGGCCGAGAAGGTGAAGCCGTGGCGCGACTACCGGCCGATCTTCCTCAACGACGCGCGCATCCAGGGCGGCCGCGACTTCTACGCCGCCAACCGCGCGGCGCTCGACCGCGTCGCCGCCGACACCGGCGTGCCGGCGCCGTACATCGTCGCGATCATCGGCGTGGAGACCAACTACGGCCGGATCACCGGCAAGTACCGCGTGCTCGACGCGCTGTACACCCTGGCGTTCTGGCACCCGAAGCGCGCGCCGTTCTTCGCCGGCGAGCTGGCGCAGCTGTTCGCGCTGGCCAAGGACGAGCCGCAGCTGGACGTCCTCGCGCTCCAGGGCAGCTACGCCGGCGCGATGGGCATGGGCCAGTTCATGCCGTCGAGCTACCGCAACTGGGCGAAGGACGGCGACGGCGACGGTCGCCGCGACCTGCTCGACCACACGCCGGACGTGTTCGCCTCGATCGCCAACTACTTCGTCGTCCACGGCTGGCAGCGCGGAGGCGCGGTGGCGGCGCGCGCCACGCGCGACCCGGGCGCGGCGGACTTCGTGCCCGACGAGCTCGATCCGGTCTACCCGCTGTCGATGCTCGCCGCGCGCGGCTACCGCCCGCAGCCGGGCGAGCCGGTCGCCGAGGGCGCGACCCTGCTCTCGCTCGACGGCGAGGCCGGCAAGGAGTACTGGCTCGGCTACCGCAACTTCTACGTGATCACCCGCTACAACCATTCGCCGATGTATGCGCTGGCGGTGCACCAGCTGGCGCAGGCCATCGCCGGCGGCGCGCCGTGACCCGGCGCCTGCCCGCGCTGCTGGCGGCGGCCGCGCTGCTCGCGCTCGCCGGCTGCGCGAGCGGGCCGAAGAAGTCCGCGTCCGAGGCGTCGGCGCTGCCCGACGGCGGCGCGGTCGGCCGCGACGCGCTGCCTTCGTCGCGCAAGCGCTCGCCCTACGCGCCGGCGCAGGAAGACCCGTCCAAGCGCGGCCACTACACCGCCGGCGGCCTGTACGCGCCGCACATCAAGGACACGGTGCCCGACGACCTGCCGGACGTGGACGCGATCCCGGAGCCCGACGTCGTCGACGAGCCGCGCTCGCGCTACGGCAACCGCTCGCCGTACACCGTGCTGGGCAAGCGCTACCGGGTGCTCGACAGCGCCAAGGGCTACGACGAGACCGGCACCGCCTCGTTCTACGGCAACAAGTTCCATGGCCGCCGCACGTCCAACCTCGAGGTGTACGACATGTACGCCTTCACCGCCGCGCACAAGACGCTGCCGTTGCCGAGCTTCGCGCGGGTGACCAACCTCGACAACGGCAAGTCGGTGGTGGTGCGCGTCAACGACCGCGGCCCCTTCCACGACGGCCGCCTGATCGACCTGAGCTACGCCGCCGCGGTGAAGCTGGGCATCCGCGCGCGCGGCACCGGGCGGGTGGAAGTGGTCGGCCTGAGCCCGGGCGAGAACGCGCGCCACGACTACGACGCGGTCGCCACGCGGGCGCGGCCGGCGACGCCCGCGCCCGCGCCCGCGACGGATGGCAGCGGCGCGCTGAAGCTGCCGCCCGGCGTGCGCATCGCCACCGGCACGCCACAGCCGGCCAGCGCGATGGACAGGCTGGTGGCGGGCGTGCTGCCGATCGCCAGCGCCAACGCCAGCGAGCGCCCGCCCTCGACGGCGCCCGCGACCGCCACGCAGGCGCCGGCGGCCGCGACGGGCGCCGCCGCCACGGCGATGCCTGCCGCCGGCAGCGACCTCGACTGGCGCTTCGACATGCGCCAGGACGGCAAGGCGATGACCGCCGACGAATTCGACGCCTGGATGCGCGCGCGGCGCGCACGCGTGGCTACCGGCAAGGCCGGCAAGCCCGATCCCTACGGCGCCGCCGCGCCGGACGCGCAGCGAACCGCGACGGCCGCTGCCAAGGCGCGCCCGCCGGTCCCGGCCGCGGAAACCGTCGCCGCGGCGCGCGAAGCCGATGCGCCGGCCGTGCGCGCGCCGCCGCCTGCGGTCGCCGGCGGCAGCGCCGTGACCCTGCAGGTCGCCGCCTTCGGCGCCCGTGCCAACGCCGAGCGCGCGCTGGCGATGCTGCGCGGCGCCGGCGTGCCCGGCGCGCGCCTGCAGGACGGCCTCTCGGCCGGCAGGCAGGTCTGGCGCCTGCGCGTGGGACCGGTCGAAAGCGCGCGCGTGCCGGAACTGTCGGCGCGCGTGGCCGGTCTGGGGTTCGGCCAGCCGCAGGTCGTGCGCGACTAGACTAGGCCCCTGGTTTTTTCCTTCACCTGCTCGCGAGAGCGCTTTTCCCCGGAGTTCCGCTGTCGATGAATGTTTCCCTGCCTGCGCGCTGCCTGCTGCTCGCCGCCCTGTTCACCTCCGCCGTCGGCCTGGCGGCCGCGCAGGCGCCCGCGCCGCAGGCCCCGGCCGCGCTCAGCGACAGTCTGCCGGTGCCGGCCGCGCCGGCGCCGAAGCAGTCCAAGTCGTGGGTGCTGCTCGACGCCGCCACCGGCCAGGTGCTGGCCGGCGAGAACGAGGACACGCAGGTCGAGCCGGCGAGCATCACCAAGGTGATGACCTCCTACGTGCTCGCCGCCGAGATGAAGGCCGGCAAGATCAAGCGCGACGACCAGGTGATGATGAGCGAGAACGCCTGGCGCACCGGCGGCGCCGGCACCGACGGCAGCTACAGCGGCTTCGAGGTCAACAAGACCGCGCGCCTGGAGGACATGGAAAAGGGCATGGTGGTGCAGTCGGGCAACGACGCCGCGATCGCCCTGGCCGAACACGTTGCCGGCAGCGAGCAGGCCTTCGCCCAGCTGATGAATGCCTACGCCGCGCGCCTGGGCCTGAAGAACTCGCACTTCGCCAACGCCACCGGCCTGAGCGCCGAGGGCCACTATTCGACCGCGCACGACCTCGCGCTGCTGGGCCGCGCGCTGGCGCGCGACTTCCCCGAGGCCTACGGCTACAACAAGATCAAGGAATTCACCGTCGGCCCGATCACCCAGCGCAACCGCAACCTGCTGCTGTGGCGCGATTCGAGCGTGGACGGCATCAAGACCGGCCACACCTCGAGCGCCGGCTACTGCCTGATGGCCTCGGCCAAGCGCGGCGACCAGCGCCTGGTCGCGGTGGTGATGGGCGACACCAGCGAGAACCAGCGCGCGGTGGATGCGCAGGCGCTGCTCAACTGGGGCTTCCGCTTCTACGAGTCGCACAAGCTCTACGACGCCGGCAAGGTGGTCGCCAGGCAGAAGGTTTGGAAGGGCAAGGCCGACGAAGTGCGGCTGGGCGTGGCCAGGCCGCTGCTGGTGAGCATGCCGCGCGGCAAGTACTCGCAGCTCAAGCCGACCATGGACGTGCCCAAGACCCTGGTCGCACCGATCAGGAAGGGCCAGCAGATCGGCACGGTCAAGGTCGCGCTCGGCGGCAAGGTGATCGCGACCGCGCCGCTGGTGGCGCTGGACGGCGTCGAGGAGGCGGGTTTCTTCGGCCGCCTGTGGGATGCGTTCTGGATGTGGTGGGAGTCGGCGTGAGCGCGCCGGCGATCGCATCCTGACGATGGAAGGGGAACCGGCGCGAGCCGGTTCCTGCGTTTCGGGGCTCAGGTCCGCACGATCCATGGCAGCGCGACCAGCGCCGCGCCGACCAGCGCCATCGCCCAGGCGTTCGACACGAAGTACGGGAACGCGAGCAGCGCGATCCCGCAAACGAGCGGCACCGGCGCGCGCTGGCGTCGCGCGTAGGCCAGGTAGCCCAGCCCGATCGCGCCGAACAGCATGCCCCACCACAGCGTCGCTTCGCCCATCGCCACTCGATCCCGTACCGGCCCGCGGTCCCTCGTGGGAGCGGCTTCAGCCGCGAGCCTTTCCACGGACAAGAGTCATCCGGCAGCTCGCGGCTGGAGCCGCTCCCACGATCCATCGGGGACATTGTGCGCTTGCCGACCGGAGCATCCCCGCAAACGCAGCGGGCCGGCTCGCGCCGGCCCGTTGCATCGCGATGTGATGCGACCGTGCGCCTCAGCGCGACAGCCCGAACAGCGTCGAGTTCACCCAGCCCCTGTTGCCCAGCTCGTCCTCGACCTCCCACATCAGCCCGGACTTGTTGCCGGTGGGGTAGAGCATCATCCCGGCGTCGAGGTCGCGCACCGCGCCGCCCTTGCCGTCGGACTGCTTGAGCAGGCGACCGGGCTTGTTCATCGTCACCGCCTGCTGCACGTTCGCCGCCGAGGCGTTCGCCGGCAGGCCGCCGAGCTGGGCGACCAGGTCGGTGTAGGCCTGCAGGTAGGCCAGGGTGACCACCTGGCCGATCTCGGTGTTGGCGTAGCCGCTGGCGCCGGCGCCGCCGAAGCCACCGGAGAACACCCCGCCGCCCGCGCCCCAGCCCAGGTCGGTCTTGGTCGCGTGGCCCTCGGTCATCGCCACCTGCTCGGAGGAGCGCACGTCGGTGACGGTGAGCACCACGTCGGCGGTCTTCTTCTTGAAGTTGATCCCGCCCACCAGCGCGCCGACGGTGCGGTTGCCGATCAGCCCGCCGAGCAGGCCGCCGATGGCGTTGCCGCCGGAATTGGCGTTCTGCGAGACCAGGTCCGGCACCAGCACGTAGTCGGCGGCCTTGATCTGGCCCTTGCCGAGGTTGGAGCCGCCGCGCAGGTCGCCGCCGGAGGCGAGGTCGCGCTCGGCCTGCATCGCCGCCATGCCGCGGCCGCGGTCGACCAGGGTGAAGCAGTGCGACTTGCTGACGAACACCTTGATCAGCGCCGCCGGCGAGGCCAGCTGCTGGCCGGTCCACCAGTTGGTGCCTTCCGGCTCGAGCACGGCGATCGTGCCCAGCGACTTGCCGCACACCGGGATCTCGGCGCTCTTCTGCGCGCGCTCCTGCTGCGCGGTCTGCGCCGCCAGCGCGGCCGGGGCGGCGAGGGCCGACGCGGCGATGCACGCCATGCCCAGGGCCAGGGTCGGGTTGCGGATGTCCATCTTGGTGCCTCCTTCGCGAATGGATCGGCCCAGGGCCGTCCCGCTACACAACGCGAAACGGACCGCGCGACAGGCCAGCGCGCGCATCCGGGCCGCGGCCGGGACGGCGCGTTCCGCGCGCCGGCTTGGGTTGCCGGGAGGGCAGGCCCATAATCGGCGGATGGAAATCAGGTCCGACAACCCCGAGCACGGCTTCCAGTTCCCGGGCACCTTCGAGATCACCGCGATGGGCCCGGCCAGCGCCGGCCTCGAGGCCGAGATCCCGAGGCTGCTGGCCGCCGCCGGGATCGACGTCCTGCACGAGACGATCTCCTGGCGCGAATCCAGCGGCGGCAAGTTCGTTTCGGTGAAGCTGAGCTTCCGCGCCGCCGACCGCGCCCAGTACGAGGCCGCCCACGAGGCCCTGCGCGCGCACCCGGAAGTGAAGTGGACGCTGTAGCGCGTCGCCCGGCCTTCGTCCGCGACCTCGGCCGCCGGCCCTACGAGCCGGTCTGGCGCGCGATGCAGCGCTTCACCGACCTGCGCGACGAGGCTTCCATAGACGAGGTCTGGGTGGTCGAGCACGACCCGGTGTTCACCCTCGGCCAGGCCGGCAAGCCCGAGCACGTGCTGATGCCCGGCGACATCCCGGTGCTGCACGTCGACCGCGGCGGCCAGGTGACCTACCACGGCCCCGGCCAGATCGTGGTCTACCCGCTGCTCGACCTCAGGCGCCTGAAGATCGGCGTGCGCGAGTACGTGTGCCGGATCGAGCAGGCGGTGATCGACACCCTGGCCGAATGGAACATCGGTGCGCAGCGGCGCGAAGGCGCGCCCGGCGTCTACGTCAACGGCGCCAAGGTCGCGGCGCTTGGCATCCGCGTGCGTCGCGGCTGCACCTTCCACGGCCTGGCCTTCAATGCGGCGATGGACCTGGCGCCGTTCGGCCGCATCAATCCCTGCGGCTACGCCGGGCTGCAGGTGACCTCGGTGCTAGACTTGGGCGGCCCGTCGAGCCTGGATGCGATCAAGCCGGTGCTGCTCGACGCGATGGCGGCGCAGTTCGGCCTCGCGCTGCAGGCGGCCCCGCCGCCCGATCTTGACGACCCCCGGCCGGTCGCCCTCCCTTCCACGCCGCAAGCTGCCTGAGCACGCCGATGTCCGACACGCCTTCGCGTTCGATTCCCCTGCAGGTCGTCGCCAACCCGGCGCCGGCGCTGGAAGCCGGGGCGAAGCAGGTCGCCGGCGACAAGATCGCGCGCTCGCCGGTGCAGTTCGCCGACGCGCCGGTGCTGCGCAAGCCCTCGTGGATCCGGGTGCGCATCCCGTCCAACGGCGCGGTCGCCGCGCTCAAGGCCAAGCTGCGCGAGAACCGCCTGGTCACGGTGTGCGAGGAAGCCAGCTGCCCGAACATCCACGAGTGCTTCGGCCACGGCACCGCCACCTTCATGATCCTGGGCGAGGTCTGCACCCGCCGTTGCAGCTTCTGCGACGTCGCCCACGGGCGGCCGAAGCCGCCGGACCCGGCCGAGCCGCTGCACCTGGCGCAGACGGTCAAGGACATGGGCCTGAAGTACGTGGTGGTCACCAGCGTCGACCGCGACGACCTGCGCGACGGCGGCGCGGCGCACTTCGTCGACTGCATCGCCGCGATCCGCGAGTTCAGCCCTGGCACGAAGATCGAGATCCTCACCCCCGACTTCCGCGGCAAGGGCCGCATGGAGCGGGCGCTGGAGATCCTGGCGGCCAATCCGCCGGACGTGTTCAACCACAATATCGAGACCGTGCCGGACCTGTACCGCAATGTCCGGCCCGGCGCCGACTACCAGTGGTCGCTGACCCTGCTGCAGCAGTTCAAGCGCCAACATCCGCACATCCCGACCAAGTCCGGGATCATGCTCGGCCTGGGCGAAACCATGGAGCAGGTGCAGGCGACGCTGCGCGACCTGCGCGCGCACGACGTGGAGATGGTGACGATCGGCCAGTACCTGCAGCCCAGCGCCCACCACCACCCGGTGCTGCGCTACTGGACCCCGGACGAGTTCAAGGCGCTGGAGGTGTACGGCATGGCGCTGGGCTTCAGCCACGTCGCCTCCGGCCCGCTGGTGCGTTCGTCCTACCACGCCGACCGCCAGGCCGCCGGGGCCGGCGTCGCCGCCTGAACGCGCGGTCGCGGCCGTCCGGCGCCGCCCGCGCCTGACGTTCTGTTCACATCCGCCGCTTCGGCCGCGGTTAGAGTGGATTCGCGGGCTCGTGCAACTTCCAGCACTGTCCCGCAGTCCATGACGGACCCCAGACTCCCCGCCATCCCGAACAGCGGCCGCGGCGCGGCCCGAGTGAACGCATGAACCTGTCCCGCACCCTGTCCGTTTCCGTGATCGCCCTGGCGCTGTCGGTGCCGCTGGTCCTGATGGCGCGCTCCGACGGCGACGCCATCCCGTCGACCGCCAGCGTCGACCAGGCCGTCACCTCGCAGACCGTGTACGGGCTGTTGTCCGACAGCCGCTTCGCCTACCGGCCGCGGCCGATGGACGCCGGCCTGTCGGCGGACATCTTCAAGCGCTACCTCGAGGCGCTCGACAGCAACAAGATGTTCTTCACCGCGCAGGACGTGGCGAAGTTCGCGCCCTACAAGGCCGGCATGGCGCAGGCGGTGAAGGCCGGCCAGCTCGATCCCGCGTTCTCGATCTTCGCGCTGTACAAGCAGCGCGTGGACCAGCGCATGGCCTACGCGCGCGGCCTGCTCAAGCAGGACATCTTCGACTTCGGCGGCGACGACCGCTGGTACTACGACCGCGAGGACGCCGCGTGGGCGGCCGGCGAGACCGAAGTGCAGGAGCTGTGGAAGCAGTCGGTGCGCAACGACTGGCTGCGCCTGAAGCTGGCCGGCAAGAAGCCCGACGAGATCCGCAAGACGCTGGACAAGCGCTACGCCAACTTCGCGCGCAACAGCAACCAGCTCGACGGCACCGATGCGTTCCAGAGCTTCCTCAACGCCTACACCGCGTCCATCGACCCGCACACCGACTACTTCGACCCGCGCAGCGCCGACCGCTTCAACCAGTCGATGTCGCTCTCGCTCGAGGGCATCGGCGCGCAGCTGCAGACCCAGGACGACGTGATCGTGATCCGCGAGCTGATCGCCGGCGGCCCCGCGGCCACCAGCGGCAAGTTCACCCCCGGCGACCGCATCGTCGGCGTCGGCCAGGGCACCAGCGGCGCGATGGAGGACGTGATCGGCTGGCGCATCGACGACGTGGTCGACAAGATCAAGGGGCCCAAGGGCACCCAGGTGCGGCTGGACGTGATCCCGGCCGCGGCGAGCCTGGACAGCAAGCCCAACCGCATCGTGCTGACGCGTGCGCGCGTGCGGCTCGAGGAGCAGGCGGCCAAGGCCGAGATCCTCAAGCTGCCGGCGGCCGACGGCGCGCCCGAGCGCCGCATCGGCGTGGTCAAGCTGCCGGCGTTCTACCAGGACTTCGAGGGCCGCCGGAAGAACAGCGACGACTACGCCTCGGCCACGCGCGACGTCGCGCGCCTGCTCAAGCAGTTCAAGGCGCAGGGCGTGGACGGCGTGGTGATGGACCTGCGCAACAACGGCGGCGGCTCGCTCAACGAGGCGATCGAGCTCACCGGCCTGTTCATCGACCAGGGCCCGGTGGTGCAGGTGCGCGAGGCCGGCGGCCGCGTCAGCGTCGAGGGCGACCGCGATGCCGGCGTGGCCTGGGACGGCCCGCTGGCGGTGCTGACCAACCGCGGCTCGGCCTCGGCCTCGGAGATCTTCGCCGGCGCGATCCAGGACTACGGCCGCGGGCTGGTGATCGGCGAGACCACTTTCGGCAAGGGCACGGTGCAGAACCTGGTCGACCTCGACCGCTGGCCCGGCAACGAAGGCAAGCGCGTAGGCCAGGTCAAGCTGACCATCGCGCAGTTCTTCCTGCCCGGCGGCAGCAGCACGCAGAACAAGGGCGTGGTGCCCGACATCGCCTTCCCGGTGATGGTCGACGCCTCGCAGTTCGGCGAGAGCACCTACGACAACGCGCTGCCGTGGTCGAAGATCTCGGCGGTCGCGCACACGCGCTACGGCAACTTCGCGCCGCTGCTGCCCAGGCTCGAGGCCAGGCACGAGGCGCGCGTGGCCAAGGACAAGGAGTTCCAGTGGTTCGAGGAGGACGTCGCGCAGTTCCGCGAGGAACAGGCGAAGAAGTACGTCTCGCTCAACGAGGCCGAGCGCCGCGCGGAGCGCGACCGCGAGGACGCTAAGCGCAAGTCGCGCCAGGAACAGCGCAAGGCGCTGGGCCTGCCGCTGGACCCGCTCGCCGCGCAGGCCGCCGACGACGGCCTGCAGGCCAACGAGCGCAACGTCGCCGAGGACGCGGCGCGCGAGAAGCTGGCCGAGGACGCGCCCGATCCGCTGCTGCGCGAGTCGGCCGCGATCCTCGCCGACGCGGTGCAGCTGCTGGGCAACGACCAGGTGCTGTCGGCGCAGGTGCTGCCGGAGGCGCGGGTGCAGGGGCACTGGGCCGACTGAGGGCGCACGCCTTCCGGGCATGAATGCGACGGGCGCTGCGGCGCCCGTCGTCGTTTCGCCAACCCGCGTTGCGGTCCTGTAGGAGGCACCAGGGTGCAACCGGCGTTCCCGGGAAAGGCCTGTCGCGCCCAGGTGCGCTCCTACGGGGAAACCGAAGCGGCGATTGGCCCGCAGGCGGGAGGCAGAGTTGCGCGGCGGCGCCTTGCGACGGGCGTAAAATCGTCCACGCAAGCCGCCGTTCCTCCCCCGCGAACTCCCCACCTGGACCTTTCCCATGACTGCCTCGCCGCAGCTCGTGCCGCCCCCCGTTTCCGCATTCGCCGTCGCCGCCGCGCTGTCGGTGCTCTATGTCGTCTGGGGCTCGACCTACCTGGGCATCCGCTTCGCGCTCGAGGGCGGCTGGCCGCCGCTGCTGATGGCCGGCGCGCGCTTCCTCGTCGCCGGCGGCCTGCTGTTCGCGGTGCTGCGCCTGCGCGGCGTGGCGATGCCTACGCGCGCGCAGTGGCGCAACAGCGCGTTCATGGGCGCGCTGCTGCTGGGGCTGGGCAACGGCATGGTGTGCATTGCCGAGCAGTCGGTGTCCTCGGGCCTGGCCGCGGTGGCGGTGGCGTCCGCGCCGCTGTGGATCGGCCTGTTTTCGGCGATGCGCGGGCAGCATCCGCGCCGGATCGAATGGATCGGCCTGGGCATCGGCTTCCTCGGCGTGCTCTGGCTCAACGCCGGCAGCTCGCTGACCGCGACGCCGACCGGGCTGGTGGCGCTGCTGGTCGCGCCGCTGGCGTGGGCGTTCGGCTCGGTGTGGAGCAAGGGCCGCGACCTGCCGTCGCCGTTCATGGGGGCGGCAGCGCAGATGCTGTGCGGCGGCGCGATGATGCTCGCGGCCGGGCTGCTGCTGGGCGAGCGCTTCGACGCGCTGCCCTCGGCCAAGGGCACGTTCGCGGTCGCCTACCTCGCCGGCTTCGGCTCGATCGTCGCGTTCTCGGCCTACATCTGGCTGCTGCACCACGTGCGCGCCACGCTGGCCGGCAGCTACGCCTACGTCAACCCGGTGATCGCGGTGCTGCTGGGCGCATGGCTGGCCGCCGAGCGGTTCAGCGCGCACGACATCGGCGCGATGGGCGTGATCCTGCTGGGCGTGGTCGCGATCACGCTGGCCAAGGCGCGTGCGCCGAAACCCGCGGCGAAGCCCGTCGGGGCGGACGCATGAGCGGCGCCTCGCTGGATCGCCGCGGGCTGTGGGTCGCGGTCGGGTCGTTCGTGCTGTGGGGCGTGATGCCGCTGTACTGGCACCTGCTCAAGGCGGTGCCGTCGCTGCAGATCATCGCCCACCGCATCGTCTGGAGCACGCTGCTGGTGGTGGGCTGGCTGTTGCTGCGCTACGGGCGCGGCTGGCTGCGCGAGACGCTGGCGCAGCCGCGCGCGGCGTGGATGCTGGCGCTGAGCGGCTCGCTGATCGCGTTCAACTGGGGCCTGTACATCTGGGCGGTCAACGCCGGGCACGTGGTCGAGACGAGCCTGGGCTACTTCATCAACCCGCTGCTCAACG
Organism: Luteimonas sp.; assembly: GCA_035539095.1. Lineage (GTDB taxonomy): Bacteria > Pseudomonadota > Gammaproteobacteria > Xanthomonadales > Xanthomonadaceae > Luteimonas. The sequence continues at coordinate 46,545 of DATLJE010000015.1, read as the reverse complement.
TGGTGCTGGGCGTGCTGGTCCTCAACGAGCGCCTCAACCGCGCGCAGTGGGCGTCGGTGGCGATCGCCGGCGCCGGCGTGCTGTGGCTGGCGCTGCACTACGGCAGCTTCCCGTGGATCGCGCTGTCGCTGGCGGCGTCGTTCGGGCTGTACGGACTGGTGCGCAAGCTGGCCGCGGTGCCGCCGGTGCGCGGGCTCGGCATCGAGAGTCTGTACCTGGTGCTGCCGGCGCTGGCGCTGATGCTGTGGGGCGAAACCCACGGCGACGGCGGCTTCCTGCCCTCGGCCGCCGCGCCGGGCTGGGGCTGGCGGCTCGATGCGCTGCTGGTGCTGGGCGGGGCGCTGACCGCGCTGCCGCTGATCGGCTTCGCCGACGCGGTGCGGCGGATCCCGTACTCGACGATCGGCCTGCTGCAGTACATCGCGCCGACCCTGCAGCTGCTGTGCGGCGTGCTGCTGCTGGGCGAAAGCTTCGGCCGCGAGCGCGCGATCGGCTTCGTGCTGATCTGGATCGCGCTGGCGCTCTACGCCGGCGAAGGCCTGCTCCGCGCCCGGCGTCCCGTGCCCGCGTAGGGTGGGCCCCGGCCCACCATCACGCACGCTCCGCCGCGTCGGTTGTCGAATGATCGCGCCACTGCCCCACCATCACGCCCGTCCCGCCGCGCCGTTTGCATGGGATCGCGCAAGGACGGTAGAAGCGTTCGCCGCGGGAAGTGACGCAAGCCGATGGGCCGGGGCCCACCCTACGCGTGCATGCCGGCCCACCAGGCCAGCGCGGCGAGGCCGGCGATGGCCACCGCCAGCGCCGCCTTGCGCCAGGCCTGCGCGCGCCGGCGCAGGCGCCGCGCGCGCTCCTCGTTGAGGGCGCGGGCGCGGGCGATCAGCGGCGCGGCTTCCGCTTCGGCGCGCTCGTAGGCCAGCCCGGCCTGCGCCGGGTTGGTCTCGGCGCGCAGCGCGGCGTCCTCGTAGAGCTCGAAGGCGCGCTTCTGCAGTTCGTGCAGCAGCGCCTCCAGCCGCGCGTGCGAGAGCGTGGCCAGGCTGTCGTCGACCGCGCTGTCATGGACTGTGCTGTCGCGCGCCGCGCCGTTCCGCGTCGCGCCGTCCTTGGCCGCGCCGTCCATCACGCGTCGCGCAGCGCCGTGGTCACCGGCAGGGTGGCCGCGCGCAGCGCCGGGAACAGCCCGCCGACGAAGCCGATCGCCAGCGCCCACTTCAGCCCGATCCACAGCACCGCCGGCGAGACCCGGAAGTCGAAGGTGAGCTGGCCGACGCCGCCGGCGATGGTCGATGCGGTGTAGCCGTTGAACAGCAGCCACGCCAGCGCGCCGCCGAGCAGGCCGCCGAGCAGCGCCAGCAGCATCGTCTCCAGCATCACCGCCACCACCACCGGCACGCTGCGGAAGCCCAGCGCGCGCAGCGTGGCGATCTCGCGCGCACGCGTCGCCACGGTGGCGAACATGGTGTTGAGCGCGCCGAAGATCGCGCCGATCGCCATGATCGCGCCGACCACGATGCCGATGATGCGGATGATCTTGGTCATCTGCTCGGACTGCTTGCTGAAATAGTCGAGCGTGGTGCTGGCGTCGACGTCCAGCCGCGGGTCGCCGGCCAGCGCCGCCTTGAACGCCTTGAACGCCCCCGGGTTCTCCAGCTTCGCGGTGATCGAGGTGCGCGAGCTGCCGCGGCGGTAGGTGGTGGCGACGGTGTCGGCGTCGCCCCACAACTCGGAGTCCATCGCGTCGCCGGCATGGAAGATACCGACCACCTGCCACAGCTGGTTGCCGAGCCGGATCGACTTGCCGACCTCCAGGCCCGCGAACTGCTGCTGCGCGCCGGTGCCGGCGACCAGCTCGCGGCGGCCGGTGGCGAACTTGCGCCCGGCGACGATTTCCACGTCCGGGCGCACCGCCCACGCCATCGGGCCGACGCCGCGCAGCTGCACGCTGCCGTCCTCGTCCGGCGCGCCGCCCTTGATCGGCAGGTTGGCCGCGACCACCATTTCCGGCGACACCAGCGGCCGGCCCTGCGCGTCGCGCGCGATGCCGGGCGCCTGCCCGACCACGAGCACGCTGTCGTGGTCGAGCGTGGACATCACCTCCGCCGCGGACGCGCCGCGCATCACGATCGCGGTGTCCTCGCTGCCGCTCTTGCGCAGGGTCTCGGCGTAGCCCTCGGCCATCGCCAGCATCGCCACCAGCACCGCGACCACGCCCGCGATGCCGACCACGACCACCGACGACGCGCCCAGCCGCTGCCGCAGCGTGCTCACGCCGACCTGGGTCACCGACCCGGCCTGGCGGCCGCGCCGGGTGAGCAGCATCCACAGCGCGAACAACGCCAGCAGGCCGAGCAGGAACGGCCACGGCAGCGCCAGCCAGGCGGCGATGCCGCCCACCACCAGCAGGAACAGGCCGGCGCCGCGCAGGAACGATTTGAGTGTCTTCATGTCCGTCTCTCTTGAAGCGTCAGGTCCGACGAGTCGGAACGGATTGGCGTTGGCGCGCGCGGCGTCACCGCCCCGCCAGCGCATCGACGATGTTCAACCGCATCGCCCGCAGCGCCGGCAGCGCGCCCACCAGCAGGCCGATCGCCACCATCAGGCCCAGGCCGAGCGACCAGCTGCGCCAGCCCACCGGCGGCAGGTCGAGGTTGCCGCCACTGCCGGCCTCGAGCACCGGCCCGAGCAACGCGGCCAGGCCGAGGCCGAGCACGCCGCCGATCAGCACCAGCACCACCGACTCGGCCAGCACCAGGCCGAGCACCGAGCCGTCGCGAAAACCAATCGTCTTGAGCACCGCCAGCTCCGGGATGCGCTCGCGCACCGCCTGCGCCATGGTGTTGCCGGTCAGCAGCAGCAGGGTGAAGAACACCGCGCCCATGATCGAGCCGACGATCAGGCCGATGTTGGCGGTCTGCTTCATCCACGAAGCGAACGCCGCCGCCTCGGTCTGGGTCTTGGTCTCGTGGTCGGAGTTGGCCGAAAGCGCATCGATCGCCTTGGCCACGCGATCGGCCTGCGCCGGGTCGGCCACCCGCACCACGTACCAGCCCACCGAGCCGCGGTTGTAGGGCGTGGACTCGTCGAAGTACTTCCACTGCATCAGCAGCATCTGGTCGTACCAGCCCGCGCTCGCGTCCTTGGCCGGGCGCATCGTGCCGACGATGTCGAACGACCAGTTCTTGCTGCCGTCGCGGTTGGGGAAGATCGTCGACATCAGCGGGATCTTCTGCCCGACCTTCCAGCCGAAGCGCTTCATCAGGCCCTCGCCGACCAGAACGCCGGTGCGGGTATTGTCGAAGGCCGCGCGCTGCTTCGGGTCGACCTCGATCTCCGGGTACAGGTCGAGGTAGTTGGGCGCCACCGCGAAGCTGAAGATCTGGTTGTGCGGGTCCTGGTAGGCGCCGCCGAACCAGTTGGCGTAGGTGACCTTCTGCACGCCGTCGGTGCGCTCGATGCGCGAGGTCAGCGCCGAGGGCAGGGTGTCGATGAACGACAGCCGCGAGGCGGTCTGCAGGCGCGAGGCGCCGGCCGCGCTCTTGCCGGCCTGCACGAAGCTCTCGCGCACGCCGTTGAGCAGGCCGAACAGCAGGAACGCGGCCAGGATCGACAGCAGCGTCAGGATCGTGCGGGTCTTGCGCCGGAACAGCTCGGCCCAGATCAGGGGCAGGTATTTCATCTCGCGATTCCTCTTCCTAATGTCATCCCGTTCCGAATGTCATCCCGAGCGCAGCGAGGGATCTGCTTCGCGCGGGGACCTGTCCGAGCAGATTCCTCGCTGCGCTCGGAATGACAGGATGTCAGGCGACGTGCTCGACCTGCTCCACCAGCGTGCCCTTGTCCAGGTGCAGCGTGTGGGTCGCGTAGCCGGCCGCCTTCGGATCGTGGGTCACCATCACGATGGTCTTGCCGTGCTCGCGGTTGAGCACCTGCAGCAGGCCCAGGATCTCCTCGGCGGACTGGCGGTCGAGGTCGCCCGTGGGCTCGTCGCAGATCAGCAGGGTGGGGTCGGAGACGATCGCGCGCGCGATCGCCACGCGCTGCTGCTGGCCGCCGGAGAGCTCGTTGGGCTTGTGCTTGGTGCGGTCGCCCAGCCCGACCAGCTGCAGCGCCACCTCGGCGTTGCGCTTGCGCTGCGCGGCGCCCAGGTGGGTGAGCAGCAGCGGCAGCTCGACGTTGCGCTGCGCGGTGAGCATCGGCATCAGGTTGTAGAACTGGAACACGAAGCCGACGTGGTCGCTGCGCCACTGCGAGAGCTGGCCGGCGCCCATGCGGTCGATGCGCTGGCCGTCGACCTCGATCTCGCCGCCGCTGGGCGTGTCCAGCCCGCCGATCATGTTGAGCAGGGTGGTCTTGCCCGAGCCCGACGGCCCCATCAGCGCGACGAAGTCGCCCTTGTCGATGTCCAGGTCCAGCCCGTGCAGCACGGCGATCTTCTCCGGGCCGCGCTGGTAGGTCTTGGTGAGGTTGCGGATCGAAACCAGGGATGCCATTGCGTGCTCCTCGAGGTTGTCTTGCCATGCGGTCGGAATGCTCATCCGGTGCCGCGCTTTCAGGACTTGCGAGCTTCAATCGCCATTGATCATTGGATCGTCATTCCCGCGGAGGCGGGAATCCAGCGGCCTTGAGCCTGCGTTGCCATGTCTGGCCAGGAAAGTCGCTGGATCCCCGCCTTCGCGGGGATGACGGCAAGAGCGGCCACCCATCGGCAGTGACGAACGACCGCTCACGATTTCGACTCCCCGGCCTTCGCGACCCGCACCTTGGCGCCGTCCTCCAGCACCGCCGGGGGATCCAGCACCACCGTCTCGCCGGCCGAGAGGCCGGACAGCACCTGGCGGTCGTCGCCCAGCGGCGCGCCCAGCTTGAGCGCGCGGCGCTCGACCGTGCCGGACTCGCCGTCGGCCTGGACCACGAAGGCGACGTCGCCGCCGTCGCGGCTGGCCAGCGCGGCCTTCGGCGCGCGCACGCCGCGCGGCGCCTGCGCGCCCTTGGGCGGTTCCTTCTCGAGGAAGCGCACGTTGACGCCCATGTCCGGCACGATCCGCGGGTCCTTCTGCTTGAGCGCCACGCGCACCTTGACCGTGGCCTTGCCGCGGTCGGCGGCCGGGATGATCGCGATCACCTCGGCGGGGATCTTCCAGTCCGGATAGGCGTTGAGCGTCGCCTCGACCGGCATCTTCGGCTGCACGCGGCCGATGAAGGACTCGCCGACGTCGACCTCCACCTCCAGCGAATCCATGTCGACGATGGTGCCGATGCCGGTGCGGGTGAAGCCCCCGCCGGCCGACAGCGGCGAGACGATCTCGCCCGGCTGCGCCGCCTTGGCGGTGACCACGCCGGCGAACGGCGCGCGCACGATGGTGTTGTCGACGCCGATGTCGGAGATCGCCAGCGCGTCGCCGGCCACCTTGATGTTGCGCTGCGCGGTCAGCAGCTGCGCGCGCAACGAATCGCGCTGCGCGATGGCCTGGTCGTACTGCGACTTCGAGACCAACTGGCGCTGCGCCAGCGGGGCCAGGCGTGCGGCCTCTGCCTCGGCCTGCACGAGCTGTGCCCGCACGCTGCCGGCCTCGCTGCGCGCGGCGGACAGCTGCGCCGCCGACAGCGCGCGCTGCGCGTCCGCGTCGACCGGGTCGAGCGTGGCCATCACCTGGCCTTCCTCGACCCGCTGGCCTTCCTCGATCAGCACCTCGCGCACCTTGCCGGTGATCTTGGCCGAGACCGTGGCCATGCGCCGCGCGACCACGTAGCCGGTGGCGTCGAGCACCGAGGACGAGCCGTCGGCGCCGCCGAGCGCCTGCACCGTGGCCACGTGCACCTCGACGCCGCGGTCGCGGCCGAGGATCGCCCACGCCGCGCCGGCGGCGAGCAGCAGCACGACCACGACCGCCAGCGCGATCCACGGCCCGCGCCGCGGCGACGGCGGCGGCGCGGCCTTGCGGTCGATGCGGAGTTCCTTCAGCAGCTCGGCGTTGGTGTTCATCGGGGACAGTGACGGAGGAAGGCCTGGAGTGTGACGGCAAGGCGGGCGCGCACCCAATATCCGGAAGTCACTTTCTCGCGGGGATGGTTCGCGCATGGGCGCCGCTTGTCACGGCATCGGGGCCTGCGGCGGGACAATGCACGGGCGTGGCGGGCAAGCGTAACGGGCTTTTCCGGTGGCCGTGCATCGCCATCGGAGTGCGCAGGCTATGCCGCCCGCGCCCCGATGTCACCTGACGCCTGTCATGCCAACGGCGTGACCGCCGCGACTGCCGCGCGCCGCGGCGCACGCCTACCGTGGTCGCCAACGCAAAGCGGAGACGCGGGAATGGAAGGCAGTTTCGTCGAACTGGCAAGCCTGCGCGGCGTGCGCCGGCAGTACGGCAAGGTGGTCGCGCTCGACGGTGTCGACCTGTCGATCGGCCCCGGCCAGGTGCTGGCGCTGCTGGGCGCCAACGGCGCCGGCAAGACCACCGCGATCGCATTGCTGCTCGGCCTGCTCGAACCCGATGCCGGCGAAGCGACGCTGTTCGGACGCTCGCCGCACGAGCTCGCCGCGCGCCGCAACATCGGCGTGATGCTGCAGGCGGCCGGCATCCCCGACAACAGCACCGTGGGCGAGCTGCTCGCGCTCACGCGCAGCTACTACCCGAAGCCGCGCGAGACCGCGCAGTGCGTGGCCCTGGCCGGCCTCGAGGGCCTGCTGCCGCGTCGCTACGGCCGGCTGTCGGGCGGCCAGCAGCGGCGCGTGCAGTTCGCGCTGGCGCTGTGCGGCAGTCCGCGGCTGCTGTTCCTCGACGAGCCCACCACCGGGCTGGACATCGAGGCGCGGCAGCTGGTCTGGCGCGCGATCCGCGAGCTGGTCGCGCAGGGCTGCGCGGTGTTGTTGACCACGCATTACCTGGAGGAAGCCGAGGCGCTGGCCGACCGCGTGGTGGTGCTGGCGCGCGGCAAGGTGGTCGCGGCCGGCGGCATCGACGCGGTCCGCCGCCACGTCGCGCAGCGCCGCATCCGCTGCCTGTCCTCGCTCGACGCCGCGCGCATCGCCGCCTGGCCGCAGGTGCGCAGCGCGCAGCGCATCGACGCGCGTATCGAGGTCGTCACCGACGCCGCCGAGGCGGTGGTGCGCCGGCTGCTGGCCGAGGACGCCGCGCTGTCGGAACTGGAAGTGCAGCGCGCCGGCCTGGCCGAGGCCTTCCTCGAACTCACCCGCGACGACGCCGGTGACGCGTCGTCGCCCCAAGCCCGCGAGGCCGCCTGATGGACGCGATGACCGACACCCCCGCCATGCCTTCGCCGCTGCGCAGCTACCTGCTGGAGGCCAGGTGCGAGTTCCTGCGCCTGCTGCGCACGCCTTCGTTCGCGCTGCCGGTGATGCTGTTCCCGGCGCTGTTCTACCTGCTGTTCGGCGTGCTGCTCAACCGCTCCGACGGCGGCCAGGCGGCGCGCTACCTGATGGCCACCTACGGCGTGTTCGGGGTGATGGGCGCGGGCCTGTTCGCCTTCGGCGTGACGGTGGCGATGGAGCGCGAGCGCGGCTACCTGGCCTACAAGCGCGCGCTGCCGATGCCGCCGGGCGCCTACCTGCTGGCGAAGATGGCGATGGCGATGCTGTTCGCCGGCATGATCGCGCTGCTGCTGGCGGTGCTCGGCGCGACGCTGGGCAAGGTGTCGCTGGCGCCGTCGCAGTGGCTGCTGCTGCTGGCGATCGACGTCGCCGCGGTGCTGCCGTTCTGCGCGATCGGGCTGTGGATCGGCACCCTGGTCGGCGGGCAGGGTTCACCGGCGGTGGTCAACATCCTGTACCTGCCGATGGCGTTCCTGTCCGGCCTGTGGCTGCCGCTGTCGATGCTGCCGGCGGTGTTCGCCAGGATCGCACCGGCCTGGCCGTCGTACCACCTCGCGCAGCTGGCGTTGAAGGTGGTGGGCATGGACGCCGGCGGTTCGGTCGCGGCGCACCTGGCGGTGCCGGCGGCGATGGCGGTGGCGTTCTTCCTGCTCGCGCGCCGGCGGCTGGCGGCGGCGGACGCGCGCTGATGGACGCGGACGGGCCGCAAGCGGTGCGACCGGCGGGATCGGCGCGCGCGCCGGCTGGCTGCGAAGCCGCGCGGCCTCGGTCGCCGCACGGTTGCAGTAGCATGGCCGCGGCATCGACACGCGGCGGACCTCGCGCATGAGCTTCCTCTCCGTCCCGGCATGGCTGCATCCCGCGCCGGACTCGCTGGTGGCCCGCGACATCCACCGCGGCAAGTCGCCGTGGACCGAGGGCATCCACCTCGCTTGGTCGATGTGGGTGTTCATCACCCCGATCTGGGCTGGCGGCTACACCCTGCGCTGGGCGTTGCTCACGCTGGCTTCGTATCCGCTGTTCCTGCTGCTGTACGCGATGTGCCTGCTGTCGTCGCGCCGGACCGCGTGGCGCTACGCGCTGGCCATGGCCGCGATGAGCATGGTGCTGCTGCCATGGTATCCGTCCGGCATCAGCTACTTTGTTTTCGGCTGCATCATGCTGCGCATCAACGGCACGCGCGCGGCGCTCGGCTACCTGGTACAGCTGGCGCTGCTCAACGCCGTCTTCGTCGGGCTGGCCTGGTGGATCGGGTACCCGTGGCAGGCGCTGGTGTGGATCCCGGCGACGACCCTGGTGGTGGGACTGGTGGTGATGGTGGAGCGCTCGGCGGAGGAAAAGGACGCCGAGATCAAGCTTTCGCACGACGAGGTGCGCCGGCTCGCCGCCACTGCCGAGCGCGAGCGCATCGGCCGCGACCTGCACGACCTGCTCGGCCACACGCTGTCGCTGATCACGCTCAAGCTCGAGCTCTCGCGCAAGCTGTTCGAGCGCGATCCGGCGTCGGCGCGGCGCGAGCTGGAGGAAGCCGAGTGCGTGGCACGCCACGCGCTGGCCGAGGTGCGCAGCGCGGTCACCGGCATCCGCGCCACCGACCTGGCCGCGGAGCTGGCCTCGGCGCGGCTGATGCTCGAGTCCTCTGCGGTGCACCTGGACTACGACCTGCCGCCGGTCGGCCTGTCGCCGGACATCGAGCGCGCGCTGGCGCTGGTGCTGCGCGAGGCGGCCACCAATATCTCACGCCATTCGCAGGCGGGGCTCGCGCGGATCCACTTCATCCGCGAGGGCAGCCAGTTGCGGGTGGTGGTGTCCGACGACGGCCGCGGTGGCATCGTCGCCGAAGGCAACGGCCTGGCCGGCATGCGCGAGCGCGTGGCCAGGCTCGGCGGCACGCTCGAGGTTGACTCGCCGCCGCGGCGCGGCACCCGCCTGCAGCTGGGGATCCCGCTGGCGGCCGCGCCCGCCGCGACCGACGCACGCATCGCCGCCGCTCCGATGGACGCGCACGCGCCGTGACGCCTGCGCGCGCATGCGGCGGGCGGGCGGCATGATCCGCATCCTGCTGGCCGAAGACCAGGCGATGGTGCGCGGCGCGCTGTCGGCGCTGCTCGGCCTGGAATCGGACATCGAGGTGCTCGGCGGCGCCGCCGACGGCGAAGACGCCTGGCGTCAGGTGCAGCGGCTGCAGCCCGACGTGCTGGTCACCGACATCGAGATGCCCGGCCTCAGCGGCCTGGAGCTCGCGCAACGCATCCAGCGCCAGGGTTTGGCGACGAAGGTGGTGATCGTCACCACCTTCGCGCGCACCGGCTTCCTGCGCCGCGCGCTCGAGTCCGGCGTATCGGGCTACCTGCTCAAGGACGCCCCCGCCGAGCACCTGGCCGAGGCGCTGCGCAAGGTGCACCGCGGCGGCCGCGCGATCGACCCGCAGCTCGCGGTCGACGCCTGGAGCGAGGCCGACCCGCTCAACGACCGCGAGCGCCAGGTCCTGCGGCTGGCAGGCGAGGGCATGTCGGCCGGCGACATCGCCGCGCGCCTGCACCTGTCGCACGGCACCGTGCGCAACTACCTGTCCGAGGCGATCGGCAAGCTCGGGGTCGGCAACCGCATCGAGGCCTACCGGCTGGCGCGGCAGAAGGGCTGGCTGTAGGGCCGGCGCGGCCGCCGGGCGCGCGGCGGAATGTGACCGCGGTCCTTCATGCGATTGTCGCGGCGGCGGCGGCAGCCTACGCTGTCGGCGGCCACGAGGAGCTGGACCGCGATGCAGACGGTCAAGAAAAAGACCCGCGCCGGCTTGCTGCTCGCCGGGCTGATCTTCGTCGTGATCGGCCTGGGCGTCCTGTACGGCGCGCAGCGCCTGATCGGCGACGCGCAGTGGGTGTCGCACAGCAACGAGGTGATCGGCCGCCTCGACGAGCTCGAGGCGCGCCTGCGCGACGCCGAATCGGCCCAGCGCGGCTACGTCCTCACCGGCAAGGTCGACTACCTCGCCGACTACCACGCTTCGCGCGACCGAGTGCCGCTGCTTGTCGAGCGGATCGCCGGGCTGGTTGCCGACAATCCCGAGCAGTCGCGCCGGATGCAGGTGCTGCGCGGGCTGGTCGAGGTGCGCCTGCACCAGGTGGCCAACACGCTGCTGCGCTTCGACAGCGACGGCCTGGCGGGCGCGCGCGCTGCGGTGGGCGGCGACGTGTTCGAGACCTCCAGCGCGGTGCGGCGGCAGAAGGCGGTGATGGTCGACGAGGAGCGCGTGCTGCTCGCCCAGCGCGCCGCCTCCACGCGCAACAGCGCCAACGTGCTGCGCGCGATCGCGCTGCTGGGGATCCCGCTGGGGCTGGCGGTGATCGCGGCGGTGTACCTACTGCTGGTGCGCGAGATCCGCCGCCGCGCGCTGGCCGAGGACGCGGCCGAGCAGGTGCACGCGCGGCTGCGCGAAGGCAATGCCGAGCTCGAGCACAAGGGCGCCGACCTGCGCGCGCTCAGCCGCTACGGCAGCATGCTGCAGAGCTGCGTCGACCCCGCGGAGGCGCTGCAGCTGACCGCGCGCATGCTGTCGACGCTGCGCCCGGGCACCGCCGGCACCGTGTACCGGATGCGCCATTCGCAGGACCACGCCGAAGCCGCCGCGCACTGGGGCACGCACCGCGCCGCCAGCCCGGACTCGCTGCTGCCCGAGTCGTGCTGGGCGCTGCGGCGCGACCAGCCGCACCTCTCGCCGGACGCCGCCGCGGCGCGTTGCCCGCACGTTTCCGCACCCGCGCATGACGGCGTCGCCACCGCCTGCATCCCGCTCGCGGCGCAGGGCACGCAGCTGGGCCTGCTGTACTTGTCCGACGACGACGACGGCTTCCTGTCGCGCATCGACATCATCGAGGCCGCCGCCGAGCAGCTGTCGATGGCGCTGGCCAACCTGTCGCTGCGCGAGCGGCTGCGGCTGCAGTCGATCCGCGAGCCGCTGACCGGGCTGTTCAACCGCCGCTACCTCGAGGAATCGGCCACCCGCGAGCTTGCCCGCTGCGCGCGCCGGCAGCTGCCGCTGTCGCTGATGATGCTCGACATCGATCACTTCAAGGCCTTCAACGACGTCCATGGCCACGCCGGCGGCGACGCGCTGCTGGCGCAGTTCGGCAAGCTGCTGGCCGAGCACAGCCGCAGCGAGGACATCGCCTGCCGCTATGGCGGCGAGGAGTTCACCCTGATCCTGCCGGAGGCGCCGCTGGGCACCGCGCTCAGGCGCGCGGAGGACATCCGCGCGGCGGTCGAGGCGATGCGCGTGCAGCACCTGGGCCGCGAGCTGCCGCAGGTGACGGTGTCGATCGGCGTGGCCGCCTTCCCGGCCGACGGCGACACTCCCGAGGCGCTGCTGCACGCCGCCGACGAGGCGCTGTACCGCGCCAAGCACGCCGGGCGCAACCGGGTGGAGCGCGCGTCGGCGAAGGGACCGGTGGGCTTCGCCACGTAGGAGCGGCGGCAGCCGCGAGCGGGCGCGTGGAACGCCGCGCGTGTCGAGGCTCTGCTCGTGGGACGACGGGAGTCGCGACGGGCCTGATCGGCCGGTCGCGGCTTCCGCCGCTCCTACAAATGCCCCGCCAACGTCAGGCGCAGCGGCGCTTGAGCATCTCGAACGCCGCGCGCAATCCCTGCGCCTCGCCGCCGGCGGGACGACCGGGGCGATCGCTGTCGTTCCACGCGTACACGTCCACGTGTGCCCACTTCTGCTTCGCCGGTACGAAGCGCTCCAGGTACAGCGCGGCGGTGATGCTGCCGGCCATGCGCGTCGCGCTGCCGTTGGCGAGGTCGGCGACGTTGCTGGTCAGGTAGCGCAGGTACGGGCGCCACAGCGGCATCCGCCACAGCGGGTCGCGCGCGTCGCGCGCGGCGACGAGCCAGTCGTCGGCCAGCGCGTCGTCGTTGGCGTACAGCGCCGGCAGGTCGGGGCCGAGCGCGATGCGCGCGGCGCCGGTGAGGGTGGCGAAGTCGAGCAGCAGCTCCGGCGCCAGCTCGCCGGCCAGGGTGAGCGCGTCGCCGAGGATCACCCGCCCCTCGGCGTCGGTGTTGTCGATCTCCACGTGCACGCCCTTGCGGGTGGCGATGACCTCGCCGGGGCGGAAGGCGTCGGGGCCGATCGCGTTCTCCACCGCCGGCACCAGCAGGGTCAGGCGCAGCGGCAGCGCGCGCGCCATCACCAGTCCGGCCAGCGCGAGCGCGTGCGCGGCGCCGCCCATGTCCTTCTTCATGTTGCGCATGCCGTCGGCGGTCTTGATGTCCAGGCCGCCGGTGTCGAAGCACACGCCCTTGCCGACCAGCACGACGCGCGGGTGCGCGTCGTCGCCCCAGTCCAGCCGCAGCAGCCGCGGCGCCCGGTGCGAGGCGCGGCCGACGGCGTGGATGGCGGGGAAGTTGTGCGCCAGCAGGTCGTCGCCGACGATGCTTTCGAAGCGCGCGCCGTGGCGCTGCGCGATGCCGCGCGCGGCGGCCTCCAGCTGTTCCGGCCCCATGTCCTGGGTCGGCGTGTTGACCAGGTCGCGCACGCGCAGGCAGGCGGCGAGCACGTCGGCGGTCTCGGCGTCGAGCTCGCCCACCAGCCGCGCCGGCGCGCGCGGCGGGTCGCGGTAACGCGCGAAGCGGTAGGCGCCCAGGCCCCAGCCCAGCTGCAGCGCGCGGCGGGCGCCCTCGTCGAGCTCGCCGCTGGCCTCCCAGTGGCCGGGTGGCAGCGCCAGCGGCGCGTGCGCGTAGGACAGCGGGTCGAGCGGATCGCCGATACCGAGCACCGCGCCGGCGAGCCCGCCGTCGCCGCCGGGCAGCGCCAGCTGCGAGCCGGGCGCGGCGTCGAAGCCGTGCGCGAGCATCCATTGCGCCAGCGCGCGCGGTTGGCGCCCGTGCCAACCTTCCCAGCCGTCGCGGTTGACCAGGTAGAGCGGGAGCGGGGTCAGTGCGGGATCGCGCGCGGCGAAGCCGTTGGGCAGGGTCATGCGGTGGCCGCCTTGGCAGGTTGGGGCAGGGCCGCGTCGAGCCAGTCGGCCAGCGCGGCGAGGCTGTCGAAATGCAGGTCGGGCTGGGCATCGGCGTGCGGCCAGTCGAAGCCGCCGCGGTTGATCCAGCAGCTGCGCAGGCCGGCGCGCGAGGCGCCGAGCACGTCCAGCTCGATGTCGTCGCCCACGTGCAGCACGTGCGCGGGCGCGCAGCCCAGCCGCGTGCAGGCGGCGAGGAAGATGCCGGCCTCGGGCTTGGCCGCGCCGTGCTCGCGCGCGCCCAGGGCGAAGCGGAAGTGGTGGTCCAGGCCGATGCGCGCGAGGTCGGCGTTGCCGTTGGTCAGCGCCGCCACCGGCACGTGCGCGGCGATGCGCTCGAGCGCGGCGATCACGTCCGGATAGCACTCGACCTGGTTGCGCGCTTCGTAGAACGCTTCGTAGGCGGCATCGGCGAGCGCGGGGTCGCCGCCGCTCTCGGCCAGCGCGCGCTCCAGCGTCAGCCGCCGCAGCGCGCCCAGGTCGTGGACCAGGTGCGGGTGCGCGGCCACCACGCGCTCGCGCAGCGCGCGCATCTCCGCTGCCGGGAACCGCACCGCGGTCGCCGGGCTGTGTTCGCGCATCCACGCCTCGAGCACGCGCTCGATCCGCGCGCCGATGGGGGCGAACGGCCAGAGCGTGTCGTCGAGGTCGAGGGTGATGGCGTGGACGGGGAAGCTCACGCGCCCATTCTACGCCGGGGCGCGGATCCGGCTCTGCGCCGTGTGGCTTGCTGTTTTAAGCGCGGCTTCGGCGGGATGCGCGGGGGAAGTCGCCGTCCGGTGAATCGCTTTTCCCCCGTCAGGGCAGGATGAGCGCGGGCGGCTTGCGCGGCACTGCCGCGCGCCCGTGCGAATGCCCGGCGCGCTGCGCCGGGCCGGGGGAGCCGCGCAGCGGCGTACCTGCCGGGGGAAGAGCGACCCCCGGCCGCCGCCTTCCCTCGCGCAGCTGTCCGAAGCCGCGCTTGAAACAATCGAGCTGGCTACTCCAGCAGCTTTGCCCACCCCTCCAGCCCCTCGATGCGCGCCAGCACCATCTTGATGCACACCAGCAGCGGCACCGCGAGCAGCAGGCCGATGATCCCCCACAGCCAGCCGAACAACATCAGCGCCAGGATCAGCACCAGCGGCGAGATCGCCATGCGGCGTCCGAGGATGATCGGCGTGACGAGCTGGCCTTCGAGCGTGTGCAGGCCTAGGTAGATCGCCGCCGGCAGCAGCGACGGGCCGACCTCGTCGTAGGTGATGAAACCCATCAGCAGCATCAGGCATACGCCGATCAGCGGGCCGACGTAGGGCGCGAAGTTCAGCAGCGCCGCCAGCGTGCCCCACAGCAGCGCCTCCTGCGGCTCCACGCCCAGCCACGACAGCGCCCCGGCCAGCACCATGCCCAGCACCGTGTTGATGATGGTGATGGTGAGCACGTAGCGCGAGATCTCGCGCTCGATCGCCTGCAGGATGTCGACCGTGAGCTTCTTGCGCTGGCGCGTGGGCAGCAGCGCGATCGCGTTGCGCTGCAGGTTCTCGCCGAAGACCATGAAGAAGAACGTTAGCAGCACCACCGCCAGCACCGACGCCAGCATCCGCGGGGTCGCAATGAGCGACTTCCACGGATCGTCGTCCTGGATCGCGACGACCTGCACCTTCGGCAGCTTGCCGTCGTGGGCGGCGCGCGCGAACGACTCGGCGGCCTGGTTGGCCTGCTGCATCGGCTGCGTCATCTGCTTGATCTTCGGCGCCAGCAGGCGCAGCTCGCGCGGCGCCTGCTGCATCCACTCGCTGGCCGGCACCACCAGCTGGCGGCCGAGCACGAAGGCCGCGGCCAGGCCGGCCAGCAGCACCAGCAGCGCGCCGAGGAAGCGCGGGATCCACAGCCTGCGCAACCCGCGCAGGATCGGGTTGCCGATCAGGGCGAAGAACATCGCCAGCAGGATCGGCAGCAGCACCGTCTGTGCGGCCCACAGCGTGTAGAGCACCGCCAGCGTCGCCAGCACCACCAGCGAGGCCGGCGCACGCGGGCGCGGCGGCGGCGCGGAAAGGGGGGCGTCGTCGCCGGGAGCGTGCGGGACCGGTTCGTTCAAGGCGGGCCTCGGCAGGAGGGATCAGCGTTCCGAGATTTCGGTCGCCGCTTCCGCCGGCGCCGGCGGCGTGTTCCAGCTGGGATCGGGGCGGCGGCGGTCGGGCAGCGGTCGCGGTTCGGCGTGCGCCGCGTCGCCCGCATCCGCGCCGGCGGCGAGGTCCGCGTCCGCGTCCGCGCCGGCCGCGGCCTGCGCCGCGTCGGCCGCCTGGCCGGCCTCGCTGGCGGCATCGTCGGCGTGGTCGACCGCGGCGTCGGCCTTGCCCGCGGCCAGCGCCGACTGCAGCGAGGCATACAGGCTGGTCAGCACGCCGACCATCTGCACCCAGCGCCCACCGCTGCCCAGCCGCTGCAGCGCGCGGGTCGGATTGGCGTGGCCGACCAGGAAACCCGCGGCCAGGCCCGCCAGGACGATCCGCGAGGGCGTCCAGCTCTCGCGCCAGGTCGACCTGAGCGCCGACATGCGGTCGCCGGCACGCAGCGCGCGCCGTTCGACCAGCTGCTCGCTGCGCTCGACCCGGCGCCGGATCGCCTCGAACTTCACGACGCGCCCGCCTGCGTGGCCGGCGCCGGCGCGTCGTCGCCGCGCCCGTCCCCGTCGTCGCCGTCATCGTCGGACTCGTCGCCGATCCCGAAGCGCGCCAGCTGCCGGCGGGTGGCATGCATGCCGGCCAGGTCGAAGAACACAGAGACCCGCCACGCCGCGTAGACCGTGATGCCCAGGCTCAGCGCCGCGCACACCGAGAACGCCGCCAGCCACGACCAGCCCAGCGCGTGCAGCAGCGCGGTGAGCACGCCCATCAGCAGCAGCCAGGCCGAGGCGCCGAACACGATCGCCACCGCGATCCACGCCAGCGCGCGCCCGAGCGCGCTGCGCGCCAGCGCCAGGTCGGCCGAGACCAGCCGGCGCAGCGCGCGCCCGGTGTCGAGCGCGGAATCGAGCGTCGCGCGGCCGGCGGCGCCGATCCGGCGCACGCTCTCGTCCAGGTGCGGCGGCCTGCCGTCGCCGCGCGCTTCGTCCGCGGCGTGTTCGCTGTCGCGTTCGGTCACCTGTTTCCCCCGGCGTCGACAGGTCCTGTCAGTGGCGACCGCAGCTTACTTGTCCCCGCCGCCGCTGCGCGCCAGCTTGGCGATGATCCAGCCCGCGGCGAAGGCGACGCCGAACGAGGCCAGCGGGCGTTCGCGGATCAGGTCGGCGGCGCTGTCGACCAGGTCGCGGCCCTTGTCCATCAGCTGGTCGACCTGCTCGCGTGCCGCGCCCGCGCCTTCCTCGAGCGCGGCGATGCCTGACAGCGCGCCGTCGGCGAGCTCGGACTTCACCTGCGCCTTGCCCAGGCGCACTTCGTCGCCGGCGACGCTGGCCGCGCCGCGGATCGCGTTGCCGGCATGGCCTGCGGCCTGGCGCAGGTGGTCGCCGGCCTCGCCGAGGTTGCTCTTGAGGTTGTCGGTGTGGGTGGGATTCATCGCGTGGCTCCGGTGGGCGAAATGACCCGGCGATGATCGCCCATCGCGGGTTGGCGAGGCGTGATGCCGCGCCGCCGGCTCAGCGCATCAGCACCGTGCCCTGGGTGTTGCCGCGCAAGATCCGCAGCACCAGCTGCTGCGGGCGGGCAGCGATGCTGGCGCGGAAGCTGGGCAGGTCGCTGAAGTTGCCACTGCTCGCGGCCAGCACCACGTCGCCCTCGCGCAGCCCGTTCTGCGCCGCGCGGCTGCCGCGCGCGACCTTCTCCACCAGCACGCCGCCGATGCCGCCGCGGCGCGCGGCCTCGGGCAGCTCGGCGAAGCTGGCGCCGGCCAGGCGCGGGTCCAGCGCGCCCCCGTCCAGCGCGCGCGGCTGCTCGCGCAGCGTCGCGGTGAGCCGCAGCGGCTTGCCGGCGCGGCGCACGTCGAGCATGACCTTGGCGTTGGCCGCCTGCAGGCCCTGGAAGTTGCGCAGCGTCTCGCCGTCGTCGATGCGCTGGCCGTTGGCCTCCACGATCACGTCGCCCGGCTCCAGCCCCGCGGCCTCGCCGGCCGAGCCCGGGTACACCCGCGTCACCGCCGCGCCGCGCGCGTTGGCGTCGAGGCCGAGCGACCTGGCGATGCGCTCGTCCACGTCCTGGGTCTCGATGCCCAGCGTGCCGCGCCGGACCACGCCGCCGTTGGCGAGCAGCTGCCGCATCACGTTGCTGGCCAGGTCGGAGGGGATCGCGAAGCCCAGGCCGATGTTGCCGGCCATCGAGCCGCGCGGGTTGAAGCTGGCGGTGTTGATGCCGACCAGCTCGCCATCGAGGTTGACCAGCGCGCCGCCGGAGTTGCCGGGGTTGATCGAGGCGTCGGTCTGGATGAAGTTCTGGAAGCCCACGCCCGGCACGTTGCTGCGGCCCACCGCCGAGACGATGCCCGAGGTCACCGTCTGCCCGACCGCGAACGGGTTGCCCACCGCGACCACGAAGTCGCCCACGCGCAGCTGGTCGCTGTCGGCGACCGGGATCGCGGTGAGGTTGCCGGCGTGGATGCGCATCAGCGCGACGTCGGTGTCGGGATCGGAGCCGACGAACTCGGCCTTGACGTTGCGCCCGTCCGAGAGCGTCACGGTGACGTCGTCCGCGCCCTCGATCACGTGGTGGTTGGTGAGCACGTAGCCATTCTTCGCATCGACGATCACGCCCGAGCCCAGCGACTGGTTGATCTGCTGCTGGGTCAGCTCGGGGAACATGCGGCGGAAGAACGCGTCGTCGCCGAACGGGCTGACCGCGACCACCTGCTTGGTGCGCACGCTCACCACCGCCGGCAGCACCCGCTGCAGCATCGGCGCCAGCGACGGCATCGGCTGGCCGTTGACGCTGGCCGGCAGCGCGGCGACCGCCGGCAACACCGCCGGCGCCGCCGATTCGGCGCGCGCGGGCCGGTCCAGCCCCTCGCGGATCGCGGTGGCGGCGAAACCGCCGAAGGCGGCGGCCAAGGTGAGGGCGAGCAGGGTCTTGGTCGGGGTCGACGGCGATCGCATGGCGTTCCTTCTCGGGATGGGACAGGCACCTGCCGGAGGGCAGGCGTGGGCGGCGGCGGACCGGGCCAGGGCAGGCGGCCGCCGCGCCGGGTCGTTCAGTTTCGGCATGGACCGTTGAATTGCCGATGAAGTTTCCCGCACCGCCGGCTCGACGCCGCCACGCAGGAGGCGCCGTGCCGATAAAGAGCTGGCCCCGGATGAAGAGCGCCGGGATGACGCCAGCCCTTCTCCCGCCTGCGGGAGAAGGTGCCCGAAGGGCGGATGAGGGGAGGCGAGCGCAGCGAGCTGCCGTTGCCTTTGGCCGTTGCCCGGGCAAGCCTGGATCAAAGGCAGCTCGCTGCGCTCGCCCCCTCATCCGGCGCTGCGCGCCACCTTCTCCCGCAGGCGGGAGAAGGGCTTCCGGGCGGCTGCCCCGGCGGCGCGTTTCCGGGCGCCCGCGAAGGCGTTTGCACGCCGTCCGCCGGCCCCCGCCCGACCCGGAACCCCGTCACGAAAAACCTTGAACCGGCGGTTGACTTCGCCCCGGGGCAGGGTTAGCTTGGCTCCCCGTTCGGCCACAACATCTTGGGGTCGACCGGGAAGACGAGACCCAAGCATTGTGGATTGCACGGGTTTCCATGTGAACACGACGCCGCGGGGGGTGGCGCGCGATGGGAGCAGGGTCCACCGGCAAAAAACACCACATTCCGGACGCGACGCGCTCCTGCGCCGCGGCTTCGCCGTCGCCGCCGCGCGCCTGACCGCCGGGGCGGCGCCGACCACAAGAACAACAGGCCCCGGGACGACCCGGGCCAGGGACAGCAAGGAGATCCAGGCAGCATGAGCACCGTGCGACTCGAGGCAGTGAAGGGCGATTCGGCCATGACCCAACAGGAAATCCCGATGCAGCCGGCCTCGGCCGACATCTGGGACAAGAAGTACCGCCTCAAGACCAAGGCCGGCGTGGCCGTGGATGCCGACATCGACGGCACCTACCAGCGCGTGGCCAAGGCCCTGGCCGAGGCCGAGCCCACCGCCGAGAAGCGCCAGTACTGGAACGAGCGCTTCCTGTGGGCGCTGCGCCGCGGGGCGATCCCCGCCGGCCGCATCACCTCCAACGCCGGCGCGCTCGAGCACAAGCCCGCCACCAGCACGATCAACTGCACCGTCAGCGGCACCATCACCGACTCGATGGACGGCATCCTCGACAAGGTCCACGAGGCCGGCCTGACCCTGAAGGCCGGCTGCGGCATCGGCTACGAGTTCTCCACCCTGCGCCCGCGCGGCGCGTTCGTCGCCGGCGCCGGCGCCTACACCTCCGGGCCGATGTCCTTCATGGATATCTACGACAAGATGTGCTTCACCGTGTCGTCGGCCGGCGGCCGCCGCGGCGCGCAGATGGGCACGTTCGACGTCTCGCACCCGGACGTGAAGGACTTCATCCGCGCCAAGCGCGAGGACGGGCGCCTGCGCCAGTTCAACCTCTCGCTGCTGATCACCGACGGCTTCATGCAGGCGGTGAAGGACGACGCCGACTGGCCGCTGGTGTTCCCGATCAACGACAAGGAGCGCGACGGCATCGACCTGGCCAACGCCGACCAGGTGGTCTGGCGCGACTGGCCCACCCACGCCAGCTACATCGTCCGCGACGACGGCCTGGTGGCCTGCAAGGTCTACGGCCACATCCGCGCGCGGCACCTGTGGGACATGATCATGGTCTCGACGTACGACTACGCCGAGCCGGGCTTCATCCTGATCGACCGCGTCAACGAGATGAACAACAACTGGTGGTGCGAGACCATCCGCGCGACCAATCCCTGCGGCGAGCAGCCGCTGCCGCCCTACGGCGCCTGCCTGCTGGGCTCGGTCAACCTCACCACCTTCGTCCGTAACGCTTTCACCGACCAGGCGCAGTTCGACTGGGAGGAATACAAGGAAGTCGTGCGCGTGTTCACCCGCATGCTCGACAACGTGGTCGAGGTCAACGGCCTGCCGCTGCAGCAACAGCGCGACGAGATCATGCGCAAGCGCCGCCACGGCATGGGCTTCCTGGGCCTGGGCAGCACCATGACCATGCTGAAGATGAAGTACGGCAGCAAGGAAAGCTGCGAGTTCACCGAGCGCATCGCCCGCGACATGGCGGTCGCCGGCTGGGAAACCGGCCTGTCGCTGGCCCAGGAGAAGGGCCCGGCACCGATCATGGGCGAGCAGTTCGAGGTCACCGCCGAGATGCTGCGCAAGCGCCCGGAGATGGCGAAGGACGGCTGGCGCGTGGGCCAGATGATCGAGGGCAAGCAGCTGCACGCCCGCTACAGCCGCTACATGCAGCAGGTGGCCAGGGTCGCCCCGGAGCTGGTCGACGAGCTGGCCGAGGTCGGCGCGCGCTTCACCCACCACAGCTCGATCGCGCCCACCGGCACCATCTCGCTCTCGCTGGCCAACAACGCCTCCAACGGCATCGAGCCCAGCTTCGCGCACCACTACAGCCGCAACGTGATCCGCGAGGGCAAGAAGTCGAAGGAGAAGGTGGACGTGTTCTCCTACGAGTTGCTGGCCTACCGCGAGCTGGTCAACCCGAAGGCGATGCCCTTCAGCGACGACCCGGCCGCGAAGCTGCCCGAGTACTTCATCTCCGCCGACGACATCACCCCGAAGGAGCACGTCGACGTCCAGGCCGCCGCGCAGAAGTGGGTGGACTCCTCGATCTCCAAGACCGCGAACGTCCCCACCGACTACCCGTACGAGGACTTCAAGGACATCTACCGCTACGCCCACGAGCAGGGCCTGAAGGGCTGCACCACCTTCCGCTTCAACCCCGCCGCCTTCCAGGGCGTGCTGGTGAAGGAAGCGGACCTGGAGAACACCACCTACCGCTTCGAGCTCGAGGACGGCAGCGTGGTCGAGGTCAAGGGCAACGAGCAGATCGAATACGACGGCGAACTGCACACCGCCGCCAACCTGTTCGACGCGCTGAAAGAGGGTTACTACGGCAAGTTCTGACGAGCCTGATCCTCCCTCCCCCGCTGTGCGGGGGAGGGTCGGGGAGGGGGCCGGCAGGCACCGGTGTTTCTTCCCGGAAACCCGCGCCGAAACCCGCTTCCGCATTGCATACACACCCCCGACTTCGCGCTACATTCCGCCCACGGGCGCCCCGCCCGTAACTGACCTGACGAGGGAAACACCATGAGCAACGGCAACGGGGTCACCGCGACCCTCAGCAACGCCGCCGAAGCCGTCGCCGAGAAGGCGAAGGAAATCGGCAGCGCCGCGGCCAAGCGTGCGGGTAAGGCCGTGAAGTCGGCCAAGCAGACTGCGAAGAAGGCCGAGAAGGCGGTCGCCAAGACCGCCGGCAAGGCGAAGAAGGCCGTCACCAAGCGCGTCACCAAGGCCAAGAAGACGCTCGCCTCGGCCAGCGCCGCGGCCAAGGCCGAAGTCGCCGCGCTGAAGAAGAAGGGCGCCGGCAAGCAGGCCGCCACGAAGAAGACGGCGAAGAAGTCCACGAAGAAGGCCGGCGCGAAGAAGGCCCCGGCGAAGAAGGCAGGCCGCAAGTCCGCCGCGAAGAAGGCACCCGCGAAGAAGGCCGTCCGCAAGGCCGCCCCGAAGAAGGCCGCGAAGAAGGCCGCCCCGCGCAAGGCCGCCAAAAAGGCACCCGCGAAGAAGGCTGCAAAGAAGTAACCGCTCCAGAGCCCCTCTCCCGCTCGCGGGAGAGGGGTTGGGGTGAGGGCCCGGCTTTTCGCCCGAACCCCAACCCCACCGCACCACCCCAACGACAAGCACACCAGGAACCGCGTCATGGCCGTCAAGATCGACAAGAAAATCAAGGGTTACGCCGTCGTCACCGCCGAGGACAGGGAGAAGCCGGTCGCCGGCGCCTCCGTCGCGCGCGCGCAGGCCGAGGCGGACCTGCCCACGGCCGACGTGATCCAGATGCACGAGCGCATCGAGCGCCCCGAGGTGCTGATCGGCAGCACCTACAAGATCAAGTCGCCGCTGGTCGAGCACGCGATGTACGTGACGATCAACGACATCGTGCTCAACGCCGGGAGCGAGCACGAGCAGCGCCGCCCGTTCGAGATCTTCGTCAACTCCAAGTCGATGGAGCACTTCCAGTGGATCGTGGCGCTCACGCGCATCATGTCCGCGGTGTTCCGCAAGGGCGGCGACGTCACCTTCCTGGTCGACGAGATGAAGGCCGTGTTCGACCCCAAAGGCGGCTACTTCAAGGCCGGCGGCGTGTACATGCCGTCGCTGGTCGCCGAGCTGGGCAGCATCATCGAGGACCACCTCAAGTCGATCGGCATGATCGTGGACGCCGAGCTCAGCCCCGCCCAGCGCGCGCTGATCGCCGAGAAGCGCCGGGCCTACGAAGACCGCTCAAAAAAAAACGCTGACGTAAGCGTCAGCAACGTCTCCGACAAGATGGAAGACCCCGCCGAGGACATCGCCGTCACCGGCGACGGCACCTCGTTCCCGCCTTCGGCGTCCATGTGCCACAAGTGCAGCACCAAGGCCGTGGTGATCATGGATGGGTGCGCGACCTGCTTGAATTGCGGATATTCGAAGTGCGGGTGACCACCTGACCGCTACGAAGAGTTGGGGGCTGCAGGTCAGGAGTGAACCTGTCCCCATTCTTGCCTTGCAGATCGTGGATCACAACGGCTGGCCGAAGTACAGGGTATGGCCCTGGTCGTCCTCGACGACGAATTCGCGCGTGCCCCAGTCGGTGTCGCGTACGCCTTCGATGAAACGCACGCCGTTGCGCTCGAAGCGCGCGGCCAGCGCCGAGACATCGCCGGTTTCGAAATACAGATGGAAGTGCCCGCCTTCGCATACATCGGCGACGGAGGGATCGGGCTCGCAGACCTGCTTGAGGTGAAACATCTGGCCGTCGGCGTCGATGCCGGCATAGAAATCCTCGTAACGGAACGCGAGCCGCATGCCGAGGCGTTCGACGTAGAAGCGGATCGAGGCGTCGAGATCGGTGCTGCGCAATTGCGCGATGGCGCGGGCGATCGTCATGCGGGTTCTCCATTCGGGCCGCCGATGTTCTGGCCAATGCGCCAGAGCACGCCGCTCGGGTCGTCGAGGACGAAATCGCGGATTTTCCACGGCCGGTCCTCCGGCGGCAGCGCGCGCACGCCGTAGCGATCGGCGAGCTTTCGCGATTCGACATGCCGCCACCATGCACCAACGTCCGCGACCAGCAGGTGCATCATGAAATTGCCGGCGTGCTCGGGCACGTAGAACTTCTGCAGCAGGAAGCTGCAATCGCCGGCATGCAGGTAGGCGAGGTCGTCCGAGGACCACGGCACCTCGAAGCCGAGGTCGCGGTAGAAGCGCAGCGACAGTTCCATGTCGCGCGCCGGCACGAAGGCCTTGATCTCGATCGTGCGCAGGTCGCCAGCGGGCGCGCTCATGGCGATGCCCCCTGTTCACGTTCTTGCCCGATGCCGACCAGCGCCGCCAGCATCCTGCGCAGCTTGCCGAGGCCGGCTTCGCCCACGCGTTCGGCCAGTTGCGCATCGATGCGCCGCACGACCGCGGTCTGCACCTGGGCGGCGGCGCGGCCACGCGCGGTCAGCGCCACGACCTGGCGGCGGCGGTCTTCGGGATCCGGCGCGCGTTCGAGGTAGCCGCGTTCGACCAGTGCGCCGACCAGTTGCCCGGCGGCCTGCTTGGAAATGTGCAGATCGCGAATCAGCACCGACAGCGGCGCGTCGCCGGCGCCCAGCGCCAGCCCGCCGATCACGTACAGGCCGTTCTTCGGGATGCCGTCGTGGCCGGCGGCCTCCAGAGCTTCACGCATCGCGGTGCCGTAGGC
Organism: Luteimonas sp.; assembly: GCA_035539095.1. GTDB lineage: Bacteria > Pseudomonadota > Gammaproteobacteria > Xanthomonadales > Xanthomonadaceae > Luteimonas. The sequence continues at coordinate 22,342 of DATLJE010000015.1, read as the reverse complement.
ATGGCGCGCGTGGCGCAGCAGGGCGGGGATGGAGACGACCTCGTACCAGGGCGCTTCAGCGGGCATGGCGATTTTCGACAATTCTATTGATAGTCAATGTATTTGACTATTTTCGAAATATCAAGCGTGGCTCGCATGATTGCGGTTCCCCACAACTAGCGGCAGCCAACGGGGCCAGGTTCATTTCCCTCGACCAACGGGGCAGGAGTCCGACACCGATTTCTGACGGTCGCCGTTGAACCGTCCGTTGCGTCGGATCGCCAGGACGATCGCAGACTGGAACGCCGATTCTCCTGGCTCGCCAGCTTTCAGCTGACCCGTGGCCGGTTCATCGCCGTATTTGCTGCTTGGTCCGTCTTACAGTCGCCTTTGTCGCAATCCGGTTGATCAGGCCTTTCCGGGCTTCCAGTCTCGTGCTCAGCGGGATCGGGGCCAGGCATGGAGCGTCGCGGAGCGACGCAGGCTGGGCCGTGGTCCCGCGCACTCCTGCCTCCCGTACAAGGTGCCGCGATGCGCAAATGCTTCCTGTTGCTTGCCTGCCTGCTCGTATCCTCGCCATCGCATGCCGAGGTCGTGTCGGTCGAGGTCACGAGCCGGCAGCCGTGGGTGGGCGGCCAGTCGTTCGGCCGGGTCGGGCCGTACGAGGTCCTGAGCGGGACCGTCCACTACGCGATCGATCCGCGCAGCGCTTCGGCGCGCGATGTCGTCGACATCCGCTTTGCACCGACGAACGCGCGCGGTCTGGTCGAGTACACCGGCCCGTTCGTGATCATCCGCCCCGTCGATGCCGCCCGCGGGAACCACACGACGCTGGTCGAGGTGGCGAACCGCGGGCGGACGGAGATGGACGGCCTGTTCTTCGAAACCGAGGACGGGCTGGACCTGATGGCGCCCGGCAAGGTCGGGAAGCTGACGGATCCCACCTTCTTCAAGCTAGGCTATTCGCTGGCGTGGGTGGGTTGGCAGGGCCGGATGGAGCCCGGCCGGTTCGGCCTCCTGGTGCCCGTCGCGCACGTGCACAGCGCTGCGCGCGCCACCTTCGCGGCCGACGAAATGGCGCCGGACCGCAGGACCTTCGATCTGCCGTACAACGGCTTCTACTGCGCGCACGACGCGAAACAGCCCGAGGCGGTGCTTCGGTTGCTGACCACCTTCGACGATCCGGGCACGGTGGTGCCGCGCCAGTCGTGGAAGTTCGCGGCGGCGTCGGTCGAACAGAAGAACGATGCGCGCTGCGCCATCGTGCTGGACAAGCCCGCGGCGGTGGATGCGTACTTCAGCCTCGTCTACGAGGGCGAGGATGCGCCCGTGATGGGGCTGGGCGAGGCGGCCTTCCGGGATTTCGCGGCACATCTGAAGACGAAGAACATTCCTTCCGAGATCAACGATCGCCCCGGCGATGCCGCCGCGGTCTTCGCCTACGGCTATTCGCAGGGCGGACGCTTCCTGCGCGACTTCGTCTACCACGGCTTCAATGCCGGGCCGGACGGCAAGCGCGTGTTCGACGGCATGCTCGTCACCACCGCCGGCTCGGGCCGCGGCTCCTTCGACCATCGTTACGCGCTGCCTGGCGAGGCGGGCAATTCGGTGATGAGCAACCTGCGCGCGGTGGACCTGTATCCGTTCGCCGATGTCCCGACGCCGGATATCGATGGCAAGGGCGAGGCAGGTCTCCTGGATCGGGCGGTACGGGACAAAACCGTGCCGAAGATCATGTACATCATCAGCAGCTCCGGATACTGGGCGCGCAACGCCTCGCTGCTGCAGACGACCACCGATGGCAAGCGGCAGGTCGCGCTGGGGGCGGACAGCCGGCTCTACTACTTCGCCGGCGTGCCGCATGCGCTGAGGTTCCCGGGCCAGTTCACCGAGGCCGGCAGGGAAGCGGCCTATCCCTACAACGCCAATGTCGACCTGGCCGACGGCATGAACGCCCAGCTCGAGAACCTTCGCAAGTGGGTGGTCGACGATGTCGCGCCGCCGCCGACGATCGCGCCCGTGCTGGGCTCCACGCTCGTCGCCGCGACCGACCTGAAGGTCCCGGCGATTCCGGGGGTCCGCGTGCCGACCGATCCGCCGCCGCTGTGGCGGATCGACATGGGGCCTGCCTATGCGCGCGAAGGCGTCATCGCCGAGCCGGTGCACGTCGGCGCCAGGTATCCACTGCTGGTGCCCGCGGTCGATGCCGACGGCAACGAGCTGGGCGGCTGGCGCGGCGCCATGTCCTCGGTGCCGCTGGGCACCTACACCGCCTGGAACTGGACGTCGCCGGAACTCGCTCGTTTCGGCTTCATCTCCAGCCTCTACGGCGCGTTCATCCCGTTCGCCCGCACGCGTACCGAACGCTTGGCCGCACACGACCCCAGGTTGTCGATCGAGGAACGCTACGGCAACCGGGAAGGCTTCATGAAGGCCGCCGCCGCGTCCATCGACAACGCGATCGCGAAGCGATTCCTGCTGCCGATGCAGCGCGAGGACATTCTCGCGAAGATGGGAAGGACCTGGGACGAGGCGATGAAGTTCGACTGGTATCTCGGCAAGCGGGAAGGGAGAAAAGGGGGCGGAGGAAATTAAGGCGCCTATTTCCGTCCGTCCCGCTTCTTCGGCCCGCGACCACTGGACAAGTCCAGGGATGCGCCTGGCACGTTGATTCACCCTTTCCCCGCGTCCGCCGGGATGCTGCCGCCGCTGCTAGACTGCAATGGATCGGTTTGACGGGGTGGTGCGATGAACGAAAACATCGCTGATGCCGTGGACGGCGAGGCCCGGGACTTTCTTTACAGGGAATACGCACGCCTGGCCGAGTGCTGCAACGGCTACGTCAAGGACGCGCTGTCGGATATCAGGATGCTCGGTGGCATCGGCGCCGTGCTGGCCTGGGACCCGGTCTCGCGCATGCTGGATCTGAACGCGAAGCTGGACCAGCCGGTCACGCCGGTGGGTTTCATCACGCTGTTGCTGGTCGTCATGTTCGTGCTGTTCTACAACCTGCTGAAGCAGTCCATCTTCTTTTTCTACCAGGCGCGGATGCGTCGCTTCGAAACCCGGCTCAACGCCATGTATCCCGGTGCCGAGCCGGCGTTCGCGTTGACGCTGGCCTGGCCGGACTGGCAGCGCGGGGTGCATGACCGCATCGCGCTGCTCACCTTCGCCATCTTCTACCTGATCTTGATCGGGTTCCCGACGACGCTGATGGTGCTTCAGGGTTTCCGGTTGTGGGCGATCTTCTACTTCGGGCTCGCGTTGCTGCTGGCGCTGGCTCACCTCGCCAGCGTGCTGCGCCTGGTCCGACACCTGGAACGCGATGCCCGCGATCCGCAACCTGCAGGCGAAACAGGGGGCGGAGGAAACTAGGGCCTCTCGGTTTCCTCCGCCCCTTTCATCCGTCCGTTGGCGCGAGCCGCACCGGGCGTGTTACCGCGCCGTCGCCGGTATGCAGATCCAGATCCTTCGCGGAGGCATCTGCCGTGATGTTGCCGCTCCTCACGCGCACGCGCAGCGCAGTGCCGGCGGGAATGCTGACGGCTACCCGCAGCTTCACGGGATGGCTCCAGTAGTCGCCACGCCCGGCGTCGATCGGTGGAAGACAGTCGCGCAAACGCATCGCCCGTATCGGGTATCGATCGAGGATTTCGACCGAATCGCCGTCCGTGCTGGCGGTGAACGAGACAGTTCCTGCTGCAGGCGCCTCGCGCATGATGCGCACCGTGGGCAGACCCGCGGCGACCGTGATGCTGACATCCGCACGGATCAGGTCGATGGCGATCCTCCGGTCCCGCGCCGGTTCCCCACGCCATTCCCATGCCTTCTTGACCGGCGTGCCTGCCTGCGCAACGGAATGCGGCAAGAGGCCCACGAGGATGGCCAGGACGGCCAAGGTGAAAACGGCAGGCGTTGGCCGGCGCGATGGTTGCTTGCGAGGCATTGCAGTGGCGGTCGGGATTCCGGCTGCAAAGGCTGGTGCCGATCGCTCCCGCTCGACATCCGGTTCTTGCGATCGAACTGTCCCGGGATTCGACTCGCAGGCAGGGACGGGAGAAATCAAGGCACCTCGATTTCCTCCGTCCCCCTTGAGGGCGTCCACGGTAGCCCAGGCGCCTGGCCACACCGGTCACGCCTGTCTCACCCGCGCGGGCGCATCCTCGGCCTCCGTCACGAATCCGGAGGCTCCCATGCACGTCGTCAGGTTGATCGCGGCCAGTGCGCTGGGTTTCGTCGCCTACAAGGCATGGCAACGGCGCCGGGCACGCGCATCGGAATCGTCGCAGCCCGACGACGGGGCGCGCACGCTGCCGCATGGCGATCCGGTGCTGGTCGGCGAGACGCTGGACGTCGGGCCCGCGCCGGTCGCGGGCATCCAGTCGAGCCGCGGTTTCGGCGAGCCCTGACCCGCGGCGGATCGCGCAACGGCTACCTCAGCGTGATCTGCACCGGCGAGACGAAGCCCGGGAAGCGCTGCTCCATCGCGTGGCCGGAGCGCTGCACGGCCAGGATCGAGGCGCACATGTCGCCGGCGGCCTGCGCGACGGCGCCGCGGTTGCGCAGCAGCGACCGTGCGGCGTTGGCCATCGATCCGCTGTCGTCGAGGAAGTCGCGCAGGTCGGCCTGGTAGCCGGCCACCGAGGCGTCGCGGAAGGTGCGGCCATTCGATTCGATGGCGTCGGCGGTGACGACGATGGCGCGGTGGCGGCCGCTGAAGTGCAAGGCGTCAGCGCCGATATCGACGTCGTAGGGCACCTCGACGTCGGTGATGCGCGCGCATTGCTCGGGCGTGGCGGTGGCCTCGGAGGCGAGGGCCGGTGCGGCGATCGCCGACAGGGCGATCGCCGACAAGGCGACGAGGCTGGCTGCGGATCGTTTCATGCGGGGGCTTCCTGCTTGGTGTGGCGCGATTGAACCGCGACGGCCGGCGCTGCGAGCGTGCTGTCGGTTGCCCAACTTGTGGCCCGGTCGGGTGCGGCGATCACGCTGCGGGGGAGACGGCGTCCGCGACAGGCGGCTTCGCAGTGGGCCGTCGGTCATGGAGCGTACCGGCTCGCGCGAGCGATCGGCCGCGGGCGCGGCGCGGCGGATTTCGCTACGCTCGCCCCTCCCGCGTGCGTTCGAGGTGGTTCGCGATGAAACGCTGGCTCGTCCTGCTGCTCGCCCTGGCGGCCACCCATGCGGTGTCGGCGCAGGAGGGCCCGCGCCCACGCGCGCGCGAAGCCGGCGTCGTGATCGGCACGCTGCCACCGGGTCCCCGCAACGCGATCACCGACGTGGCCGGCGTTGGTGTCGGCCACGCCACCCTGGTCGAGGGCCGGCGCCTGCACACCGGCGTGACTGCGATCCTGCCGCATGCGGGCAACGTGTTCCGGCAGCGCGTGCCGGCCGCGATCGTGGTCGGCAACGGCTTCGGCAAGCTCGCCGGCATCACCCAGGTGCAGGAGCTGGGCGAGCTGGAAACCCCCGTGCTGCTGACCGGCACGCTGAGCACCTGGAAGGTCGCCGACGCCGCCGCGGACTGGCTGCTGCGCCAGCCGGGGATGGAAGAGGTGCGCTCGATCAACCCGGTGGTCGGCGAGACCAACGACGGCTACCTCAGCGACATCCGCGCGCGGCCGCTGACGCCGGCGCTGGTGGAACAGGCGTTGACGCATGTTTCGCAAGGCGCCGTCGAGGAAGGCGACGTCGGCGCCGGCGCCGGCACCGTCGCCTTCGGCTGGAAGGGCGGCATCGGCACCAGCTCGCGACGGCTGCCCGCCGAAGACGGCGGCTACACGGTCGGCGTGCTGGTGCAGAGCAACTTCGGCGGCGCGCTCACCATCGCCGGCGTGCCGGTGTGGAAGCGGCTGCCCGATCCCGCCGAATACGCGCGCAGCCTCGACGCGCCGCCGCCGAGCACCGGCGACGGCAGCATCATGATGGTGGTGGCCACCGACGCGCCGCTGGACGCGTCCCAGCTCCAGCGGCTCGCGCGCCGCGCGCTGGTCGGCCTCGCGCGCACCGGCTCGGTGATGTCGAATGGCTCGGGCGACTACGTCATCGCCTTCTCCACCGCGAAGGAGAACCTGCGCGACCCGGAGCAGGCCGTGCAGCCCGCGCGCAGCGTGGCCGGCGAGGCGATGTCGCCGCTGTTCCAGGCCACGGCCGAGGCGACCGAGGAAGCGATCGTCAACTCGCTGTTCCGCGCCCACACCGTGCACGGCCACCGCGGCACCGCCGCCGCGCTGCCGCTGGCGCCGGTGCTGGAAGCGCTGCGCGAAGCGGGCGCGCTGGTGCCGGAGGACTCCCGGGACAAGCCCGACTAGCGGCTGGAGGAGATGAGGAAGTGGCCGACTTCGAAACCAGGTTCGACATGGTGCTGTCCTACCCGCAGTGGCAGGGGTCCGGGCGATCGCAGCATCTGCGACGCGGCGCGCAGGCGGCCGCGGAAGTCTGCGCGCGTTACGGGCCGCTGGCGCGGGTTCCGGACGCGGGCGAGGGCGAGGCAACGGGCGGCATCAACCGCTGGACCGCGATCCTCGAGCAGTTCCTGGCCGCGCAGGCGATCCTCGCCGAGAAGCGCCCCGCCCGCCTGTTGACCGCCGGCGGCGACTGCGCCTGCGACGTCGCGGTGATCGACTACCTGCATCGCCGGCATGCAGGCCTGACCGTGGTCTGGGTCGACGCCCATCTCGATGCCAACACGCCGGCGACCACGCCGAGCGGCAACTTCCACGGCATGCCGGTGGCCGCGCTCATGGGCGCGGCGCCGGCCGAATTGCAGCCATTGCTGGGCGCACCGCTGGCGCCGTCGCGGTTCCGCTACGTGGCGGCGCACGTGGGCGACGACGGCGATTGGGCGTTCCAGCGCGACAGGGGCCTGGCGTGGCTCGAACCCGGGCAGCCGATCGACGGACCGGTGCACGTGCATTTCGATCTGGATTCGCTGGATCCGTCCGCGTTTCCGCACGTGGCCTATCCGGACGGAAGGCTGTCGGTCGACGACGGCCTGGCCGTCGTGCGCGCCGCCGCCGCGAACGGCGGATTGGTGGGCCTGACGATCACCGAGTTCGCGCCGGTGGACGCGCAGGCCGCGCAAGAAGGCGGCCGTCTGATCGCCAGGCTGTGCGAGGCCGCGGGCTGACGCGCAGGAGCGGTTGAGCCGAAGGCCAGGGCATCTTGTGGCGGCGCGCTGCGGTGCGGCGCGCTGCGATGCGATGTGATGGGCATCGCTCTTGTGCGTTGCGCCGCACGTGCCCCAACCATCGGCAGTGTCGCCAGGCGCATCGACCGCAGGACAATCGCAGGCCCGCGCCTGATGGAACCCCGCATGTCGCGCTTCCTGTTCTTCGTCCTGCTTGCGCTCGCATCCGCCTCGCGCGCGATCGCGGCCGAGCCGGAGATCCGCACCGACGACGTCACCCGCTTCTACGCGATGTACGAAGCCGCCGGCGGCCACCCGAGCGAGCAGCAGCTCGACGATTACCTTGCCCACGGCAGTACGAGCCTGAAGGAGTTCGCGAAGCTGCGGCGCGTCACCGGCGCGCGCATCGCCGAGCGGATCGCCGCGGAGCCGGCGCTCTACGAGGACGCGCGCGAATGCCTGGCGCTGCTGCCCGACGTCACCCGGCGCCTGCGCGCGGCGATGCGCACGCTGGCGCGGCTGTATCCGCAGGCGCGCTTCCCGCCGGTCGCGATCGTGGTCGGGCGCGGACGGCCGGTGGGCATCACCAACCCGTCGGGGGTGACGATCGGGCTGGAGGCGCTGTGCGCGGCCGACTTCATGGATCCCGACCCGGAAGACCGCTTCGTGCACGTGGTGGCGCACGAGTATGCGCACATCCAGCAGTCCGCGGCGCAGCAGGCGCTCGAGCCCGGCCAGCCCGGCGCGACCGTGCTGCGGATGTCGCTGATGGAAGGCGCGGCGGAGTTCGTCGCCGAACTGACCTCCGGCGGCGTCGGCAACGCCGGCCACGCGCAGTGGACGCGCGGCCGCGAGGCCGACATCGAGACGCGGTTCGCGCGCGACATGCACGGCACCGACCTGTCGCCGTGGATGTACAACTACGGCAAGACCGCCGACGGGTCCTACGACCTCGGCTACTGGGTCGGCTACCGCATCGTCAAGGCGTACTACCGGCAGGCCAGGGACAAGCGCGCGGCGCTCGCGCGCATCCTGGCGATGGACGACCCCGAGGCCTTCCTGCGCGAGAGCGGCTGGACGCCGGGCATGCGCATGCCGTAGCGATGGCGGACCACGGGCACGCTGGCCTCGCGTATCGCGGCGCCGCTTCACCGGCGAAGTTCGCCTCGTTGCGCAGCGGGCTGCAGGCCCACGCCACGGGGCCGCCATCTGCGTCCGTTCACCGTCGCGGCGAGACGTTCCCTGGCTCGCGCAGCAGGTAGCCGGCGACCAGGCGCGTGCCTTCGTCGATGAGCGCGTCCATGCCTTCGCCGGCAAGCCGCTTCGCGTGGTGCAGCACCGCGTTGTGGGTCAGCGCCTCGATCGAGGTGACACAGACGAAGGCGGCGAGCTCCAGGTCGTCGACGCGGAGCTCGTCGCGGTGCTGCTCCAGGTATGCGCGGAACAGGGCGAAGTTCTCGCGGCTGAAGGTTTCCAGCTCCTCGAGCTTGCCCACGCGCGGGATCTGCTCGGCGAGCACGCGATGCAGGCGCGGGTCGACGCGGTGCGCCTTCACCGCCGCGGCGACGATCCGGCGCATCGCCTCGCGCACCGGCAGTTCGTGCAGGCCGGCGAGCTCGGCGCGCACCGTCCGCAGGATCCGCTTCTGGTGGCGCTCGATCACCGCGGCCACCAGCGCCTCCTTGCACGGGAAGTACTGGTAGAGCGAGCCCACGCTCACGCCCGCCACCTCGGCGATGCGGTTGGTGCTGGTCTTGTCGAAGCCTTCCCTGAGGAGAATGCGAGCGGTCGCTTCGACCAAGGCATCGACGGTCATGCGCGAGCGCGCCTGGATGGCGGATTTCCTTGGCTTCGTCGGTGGTATTCGCGCCATCGTGCGGGCCTGCGGATGCGAGTATCGAAAGCGAATGATCGCTCATATCCTGTGGCGGATGGGAACGCACCGCGAATCCACGCGCCAGCGTGACCCGAACGATGAGGAAGCGGCATGAACGAGACATTGCAGAGACTGTTCCGCTACAAGGCCTGGGCCAACGCCGCGCTGCTGGATCGGCTGGCCGCGCTGGGCGAGAACTCGGCCGTCACCGCGCTGGCGCGGAAGGCGCTGGCGCACAGCCACGTCGTCGACCGGATCTTCGCCGCGCACCTGCGGCGCCAGCCGCACGCCTACGCGTCCGCCAATCCGGACGAGCTGCCGACGCTCGCGGCACTTTCCACGGCCATGCGCGCGAACGACCGCGAGTACGTCGAATACGTGTCCACGCTCGACCGCGCGCAGCTGGAGGAGCGCATCGACTTCGCCTTCATCGACGGCGCCGCGGGCCGCATGTCGCGCGAGGAAATGCTGCTGCACGTGATCACCCACGGCATCGGTCACCGCGGGCAGGTCAGCGCGGTGATGCTGTTCGACTCGGTGCCGCCGGCGAAGGACGGGTTCACGACCTACCTGCACGAAGCCGAGGCGGCGGAGCGCAGGCGCGCTGCGTGAGGGCGCACGAGACAGGCAGGCGCTTCGCGCGCACTCGCGCGAAGCGTTGCGTATCGCCGCCATGCATGGCCGCGGCTAGCCGGCCACCCACCGCCACGGCCGGTCCGCGGCCTTGGTGATGCCGATCCTCGGCGTCACGCGATGCGGCCGCGGATGCGCGTAGCCGTCGTCGTAGATGCCCACGCGCGCGTCGCGCACCAGGTCGAGGCCATCCAGGTCGCCTTCGATCCCCAGGGCCCGCGTCACCTTGCCCGGGCCGTTGGCGAGGTCGCGCTCGCGCACGCCCGGCCGCGCCGCGCGGATGTCGTCGAGACCGGCGAGCGGCGCGACCGCGCGGATCAGCACGCCGCTGCCGGCGCCGCAGGTCGCGTTGGCGCACCAGTGCAGGCCGTAGCTGCGGTACACGTAGAGGTGGCCCGGCGGGCCGAACATGGTGCGGTTGCGGGCGGTGGGGCCCCGGAAGCTGTGCGCGGCCGGATCGTCCGCGCCGCGATAGGCCTCCACCTCGACGATCCGCCCGGCGCGGCCATCGGCAACACCGAGCACCTTGTGGACCAGGTCCGGGGCGACCTGCAGGACGTCGCGGTCGTAGAAGGCGCGGCGCAGCCGCCGCGCGCTCACGGCGCGGGGTTGTCCGGCGCCACGCCGTGGCGCTGCGCCAGGCGCTGCAGCTCGCTTTCCAGCCAGGGGTAGTCGCCGGGCTGGGCGCCGCCGATCAGGCGGCTCGTTTCGGATTCGAAGGCGCCGAAGAACGCCTCCTTGTTCTTCAGCAGGTGGGGCATCCTGGCATCGAGCCAGCGGAGTTCCTGTTCGAGTTCGTCGTGCGTGTGCATGGCAACAAGGGTCGTGCGGGCGCCATCCGGCGCGTGGAGGGTCGGATGCGATCTTGCGACGCTCAGGCGGTGCGACTCATCGGGCGGATCTTGCCCAACTGCACGAGGCAGGCATTGAGGGCCTCCATCATGACGCCGTGGTCGTGGGGCTCGGTGCAGTAGAGCACCGCATCCTCCACGCTCGCGTAGGCGCGCCAGAACTCCGCCTCGGGCAGGCCGGAGTTGTCTTGCAGCTTCCGCAGGGCGGTCTCGAGAATCGCTTGATCGATCATGGCGCGCAGCCTGAAGCGGGGCCGGTCATGGCCGGATGAAAACGCCGGGATCCACCTGCGGCGGCCTGAATCCTTCAGCGCCGGCCCGGCGGGAAGCCCCCGGTTGACGGTCCCCCGCCGCGGGCGGAGGCTGGGCCTCCCCTCCGAAGGAGCACTGCCATGGGCGACCACGTCTACAAGTCCACCGAGCTCACCGGCTCTTCGAGCACCGGCATCGACGACGCCATCGGCACCGCGATCGAGCGCGCGTCCCGGACCCTGCGGGACATCCGCTGGTTCGAGGTCAAGGACGTGCGTGGGCACGTGAAGGACGGCCGGATCGCGCACTGGCAGGTGACGGTGAAGGTCGGATTCACGCTCGACGACTGACCCCCGGGGCGCGCCGGCGCCGGGACCGCGCGGCCTGCTTGCGGCGCGGCGCCGGCGGGCGCGCGCCGGCCTCGGGGATGCGCTGCCGGAGCTGCCGCGTGCGCTCGGCCAGCGCCCACGGCGTCATGCCGATTGCACGCAGCCGGTCGTTGGCTGTAAACAGGCCCTCCGCCATCCGGGAGCCAGCGCATGGAACGATTCACCGGCGGTTGCCTGTGCGGCGATGTCCGCATCGTCGCGACGGGCCGCCCGTACCGCGTCGGCATGTGTCATTGCATGGACTGCCGCAAGCACCATGGTGCGCTCTTCCACGCGTCCGCGATCTTCCCCGAGCACGCGGTGGCGGTCGAAGGCGAGGTGCGCGCCTACGCGGGGCGCCACTTCTGCGCGCGCTGCGGTTCGTCCGTGTTCGGGCGCAGCGCGGACGAAGTCGAGGTGAACCTCGGCTCGCTGGATGCGCCCGACCAGTTCGTGCCCAGCTACGAGCTGTGGACGATCCGGCGCGAGTCCTGGCTGCCGCCGTTCCCGCAAACCAGGCGCTACGAACGCGATCGCGAGGGCACGGGCCGCTCCGAAGGCTAGGCCGCTCGAGCCGTCGTTCCCGGGTCCCGCCTGTTGCCCGATGCAGGGGGCTTGTCGATCCGGCCCCTGCTGGTCCGTCGACCGATCCGGAGGCGCGATGCGCGGCCTTCCGATTCCATCCGCAACCAAAGGAGGTCCGTCGTGGGCAGGCTCAAGCTGCAGATGCAGGTCACCGTCGATGGCTTCGACCCGGTCGGCCAGGACGACGACCTGGCGTGGGACGAGATCAGGGACTATTCGCTGGGCCTGCTCGAGGGCGCGTCGACGATCGTGCTGGGCCGGAAGACCGCGGTCGAGTTCATCCCCTACTGGGACGCCGCGGCGCGCGAGCCCGGAGGATCGTGGCATGCGGTCGCGCAGCGCATCGCGCAGGCGCGCAAGGTCGTGTTCTCGAAGGCGTTCGACGATCCGGGCTGGGACAACACCACGATCGAAACGGGAAGCCTGGCCGCCGCGATCGAGCGCCTCAAGCAGGACGATACCGGGGACATCATCGTCTACGGCGGGATCTCGTTCGTGGCGGCCCTGGTCCAGGCGCGCCTGATCGACGAATACCATCTGTTCGTCAACCCGGTGGCAGCGGGGAGCGGCAGGTCGATCTTCGCCGGCATGGCGGGCCCGCTGAAGCTCAAGTTGCGCAAGGCGATCGGCTTCGCGGGCGGGCATGCGTTGCTGCATTACGAATAGGGCGCGGAGGCTCCGCGGAAGCGTGGACGGATCCATGGCGTCAAGCCGACGTGCCGACCGCCGCACAGCGTGAATGCATGAATTGGCGCCAACCGACGCACGCAAGTCGTGCGATCGCGCGATGAACAGGGGCGCGTCTCATCCGGGCTTCATGCCCGTGCGGCTATTCCTTGCCTCCCCACATGCGAGGAGAGCGAAATGCGCAAGCTGGTGCTCGGAATCGCCCTGTCGCTCGCGGCCACGGCCGCGTGGGCGGACGGGGTGCACAACAAGTGGCGGGTCGAGGTCAGCGGCAACGCCGAGTCGGACGGCAGCATCGTGCTGCTGCTCGCGCCGGTCGAGGGCGAGCCGCTGCGCGTGCAGGCCGACGTCGCCCAAGGCCTGGGCGAGAACGACGTGGCGCGTTCGCTGCGCGCCGCCCTGCAGGCGCAGGCGGGCCGGCGCTACAACGTGGAGATCGACGACGGCGAAGACGTGCTGGTGAAGAAGAAGCCTGCCGAACGCGACTTCGTGATCACCGTCGCCGGCAACAGCGTGCGCGGCGTGCGGATCGAGATCGACGCCGAATAGCCGCCCCCGCCCCGCCTCAGGCGCGCGCTGCCCTCCATGCCGCCCTGAACTCGAGCAGGGCGGGGAGTACGCACAGCACCGCCGGCGGCAAGAGCGCTGCCACCCAGGCCGCGGCCGGCAGCGCCGGCGTGCGCGGCAAGATCGCCCAGCCAGGCGCCATCGCCGCGGGCCAGGTGGTCGCCAGCAGCCACGCCAGCGCGATCGGCGGCGCCATGTCGAGCACGCTGTGCAGGTGCTGTTCGACCGGGAGCACGACGCGGGCGCGGCCGAACGCGATGCGCGAATCCCGGTAGCCCACCGCCGCGTGCAAGATGACGAGCGCGAGCAGGAGCAGCGCGACCGTCCGCTCCACCTCGAAACCCATCCCGACCACCACCGCGATGCCGAGCAGCGCCAGCTGCAGCAGGTGCATCGTCGACTCGGCGACGCCCGACGTGTGCGGCAGGTCGGTGCGCCGGTGCACGAGGAAGTCGCACAGGCCCGCCACGAGCCAGGCGAGGTATCCGCCGTAGGCCAGCCAGAGCTCGAGGGTCATGTCGCCTCCGAGGCTGCGCGGCGCCTGGCCGGCCACGGGCCGGGCGCCCCAATGGGAACTGCGGGCAGCCTACCTGCCTTCGCTGCGACGGTTCGCGATGGCGGGGAGGGCCAGGCCCGCGGAACTGCCGGCGACCCCAGGGGTGCCTAGGCTATTGACATACTGTGTGTCACAAAGTAGTGTGCACAAAACGCTACGAGGCATGACATGGTGGATCCGCGCGAAAACCCGGGGGCCAAGCTCGAGCTGGAGCTGCGGCGCGGCGTGCTGGTGCTGGCCGTGCTGTCGCAGTTGCGCGACTTCCAGTACGGCTATTCGCTGCGCCAGGCGCTGGCCGGGCGCGGCATGGCGATCGAGGAAGGCACGCTCTACCCGCTGCTGCGGCGGCTGGAGGGCCAGGGCCTGCTGGCCTCCGAATGGCGGATCGACGAGGGCCCGCCCCGTCGCTACTACCGGCTCAACGACGCTGGCGAGGCGCTGCTCGCCGAACTGACGGCCTTCTGGAACGCCCAGGTGGCGACCATGGCCGGCCTGCTGGAAGGGGATGCCTGATGGACGTGCAAGCCGTGATCGATGCGTACGTAACGGACGTCGTCCGCCGCCTGCCGGTGAAGCAGCGCGAGGGGCTGGCGCTGGAGATGCGCGGCCTGCTGGCGGAAATGCTCGACGACCGCGCCGCCGCCTCCGGGCGCGCGGCAGACGACGCGATGGTGCTGGAGATGCTGCGCGGGTTCGGCGCGCCGGCGGAGGTCGCCGCGCGCTACCGCGCGCCCGGCGCGGTGATCGTGCCGCCCGAGCAGACGCGCGCCTTCGCCTGGACGGTGGTGGTCGGCGTCGCGCTGCAGTGGGCGCTGTCGCTGCCGGCGGTGTTCGACGGCCAGCCGCTGGCGCAGTGGTGGTTCGGCCATGGCCTGGGCGCGCTCTGGTGGCCCGGGTTCATGGTGATGCTGTCGCTGATCGGCATGGGGCTGCGCGGCCGGCGCTGGCTCGCGCCGGTGTGGAAGCCGCGCCTGGTCGATCCGGACCGCGTGCATCGCGGCTGGCTGGCGTTCGGGCTGTCCTGGTACGCGGTCGCGGTGCTGGCGATGGCGTGCCTGCCGATGCTGGTCGGCCAGCTGCCGGCGCCGGTCGCGCAGGCGCTCGCCTTCGATCCGCAGTTCCTGCACCAGCGCGCCTGGCTGGTGCTGCCGCTGTGGCTGGCCGACTTCGCGACGCGCGCCTGGGCGCTGCGCGCCGGCCGCTGGACGCGTGCGCTGCGGCGCTGGGACGTCGCGACCTCGATCGCCTTCATCGCGCTGCTGCTGTGGTGGATCCTCGGCGGCCCGATGTTCCAGTCCGCGTCCGCCGATAGCGTCGCGAAGGCCGCCATCGCGCTGGTCGCGTTCTTCATCGTCGTCGACCTCGCGGTGAAGTGGCACCGCGGCCGCGGGCAGCGGTCGCAGGGGTTGCCGGCGCGCTGACCGCCCCGGCATGTCGCGCGGGAACGCCATCGCCGTTCCCGCGCGGCGCGGCCGACATCGCCCGGCGCGCCGCTTCCGGCGCTCGCGGCGTCCCGCGTCGGACGCGCACATGCCGCCTCCCGCGTGCGCGCCGGGAAACAGCGCGTTGCCACGGCGACGGCTACCGCCGGCGATCGCGCGTTCCTAGCATCGGTGCTGCAAGCGGTCGCGCGCGTGCGATCCGCGCATCCAGCCCCGCCGACCACGAGGACGCCGCCATGAGTCCCGCCGATGCCACCGTGCGCAAGCCGCCCGCCCGCCTGCCGGACGCCGACGGCGACTTCTACCTGTTCTCGCGCGTGCTGTCCGCCGAGGACGACCGCATCCGCCTGGCGGTGCGGCGGTTCATGGAGCAGGAGGTGCAGCCGGTCATCGGCGGCTACTGGGAGCGCGACGAATTCCCCTTCGAGCTCCTGCCGGGGCTGAAGGCGCTGGGCATCGCCGGCATGGGCTGCGAGGGCTACGGCTGTCCCGGCGGCAGCGCGACGCTGCTGGGCTTCGTCACCATGGAGATGGCGCGCGTGGACGCGTCGATCTCCACCTTCGTCGGCGTGCACTCGGGCCTGGCGATGGGGTCGATCTACCTGTGCGGCTCGGAGGAGCAAAAGCGGCGCTGGCTGCCGCCGATGGCCGCGATGGAGAAGATCGGCTCGTTCGCGCTGACCGAGCCGGAAGTCGGCTCGGGCGCGGCCGGCGGCCTGGGCACCACCGCCAGGCGCGAGGGCGACACCTGGGTGCTCGACGGCCGCAAGAAGTGGATCGGCAACGCGACCTGGGGCGACGTCACCATCGTCTGGGCGCGCGACGTCGACGACGGCCAGGTCAAGGGCTTCATCGTCGAGAACGCCACTTCCGGCTTCCGGGTCGAGAAGATCCTCCACAAGATGGCGCTGCGGGTCGTGCAGAACGGCCTGATCACGCTGGATGGCTGCCGCGTCCGCGAGGCCGACCGCCTGCAGGGCGCCAACTCCTTCCGCGACACCGCGCGCGTGCTGGTCGCCACCCGCGCCGGCGTGGCGTGGGAAGCGGTCGGCTGCGCGCGCGGCGCCTACGAGCACGCGCTGCGCTACGCGCAGCGGCGGGTCCAGTTCGGCAAGCCGATCGCCGGCTTCCAGCTGGTGCAGGACCTGCTGTTCCGCATGCTGTGCAACATCACCTCGAGCCAGGCGCTGTGCCTGCGGCTGTCGCAGCTGCAGGACCAGGGCCTGCTGCGCGAAGAGCATGCCTCGCTCGCCAAGGGCGTGTGCACGGTTCGGATGCGCGAGACCGTGGGCTGGGCGAGGGAGCTGCTGGGCGCGAACGGCATCCTGCTCGACGAGCAGGTCGGCCGCTTCGTCGCCGACGCCGAGGCCCTGTATTCCTACGAAGGCACGCGCGAGATGAACGCGCTGATCGTCGGCCGGGCGATCACCGGGTTCAGCGCGTTCGCGTAGGCCACGCCGATGCCCACCTGGCCAGAACTCGAGTCGCAGCTGCGCGCGCTGCGCGACGAGGCTCCGGCGATGCTGCGCGACAGCGCCGACGCCGCCGGCTTCTTCGACAGCTTCGCCGGCGCCGGCAACGTCATCCTCGAGCGCGCGCCGCAGCACCTGAGCGGTTTCGTCTACGCCGAGCTCGGCGCGATCCTGCGCGGGATGGCGCTGATCGACGACGACGAGGACTAGCTCGTTTCGTCGCTGGCCTGTTCCCTGCGACTGGCCCGTTCCGCGCGCTCACCCGGCGCGGGCCGCGGCTGGCGCCTCCGCGCGCGTTGCCGCGAACCGGTCGAGCACCAGGCGCGCCACGTGCATGCACGCCAGCATCGCCAGCACCGCGACGGTGACCGAGCTGGAGCGGTACAGCGACGCGCGATACAGGTCCATGCCCGGCGACAGCTGCCCGAACATCACCGCGATCGCGGTCGCCGCGCTGAAGCCGATCGCGGGCCCAGCGCGCTCGCGCACGTGCCAGGTGGCGAACAGCAGCATCGCGCTGCCGTACAGCGACAGCACCAGCAGCAGGTGCGAGGCGTGCGTGTACAGCAGCAGCTGCAGCGCCAGCGCGCAGGCCGAGCCGAGCAGCGTGCCGACCACGCGCGTCCACGCCGCGAACCGGCCGCCGGCCAGCGTCATCGGGAACAGCACCAGCACGGTCGCCGCCTGCGCCGACAGCGAGTCGCGCAGGTCGAGCACCTGGAAGGCAACGAACGAGGCCGTCGCGCAGCCAGCGCCGAGCAGCACCTGGTGGCGCAGGTGCGCCGCGGACTTCGGCGGCGCGCGGGCGGGCATCGGGCGCCGCTCCGGCAGCAGCGCGTGCGCGGCGCCGGCGATGAACACCGACAGGCAGGTGGCGAGGAACTGCGCGCCATGCAGGTCGCCCACGGGCGCCTGCGGATAGCTGCCGAGGTTGGCGAGCAGCGAGGTCGACACCGTCGACAGCGCGCCGAACAGGAACCACGGCCCGCGCGCCATGCCGCGGAAGCAGCCGGCCGCGAACGCGAAGAACGCCAGGATCGCCAGCACCGGCGACAGGTTGCCCAGCGGCACCAGCAGGCTGGCCGCCGCGATGCTGGCCACGCTGCTGGCGACGAACTGCGCCGCGAGCCGCGCGTTGAACGCCGGCGCCAGCCCCAGCAGCAGCACCGGGTACACCGCGAAGAACACGCCGAACGGCCAGTCCATCAGCTTTGCGATCGCGAGCCCCGCCACGCCGCCGCCCGCGATCCGCAGCGCCTGCCGCCATCCGCCCGCGTCGAGCGCGAAGCGGTCCGCGGCCAGCGCGCGCGCGTCAGTAGACATAGTGGGCCACGCTGATCAGGCGGATCTGCACGCGGCCGAGCCAGTAGCGCAGGCCGCCGGTGCGCGGATGCAGCTGCACGGTCGCGCGCGCGCCGGTCATCAGCAGGCCCGGCGGCGCCTCGAGCAGGCGCAGGTTCACGCGCACGCGCTCGGCGTCGCGCACCCAGCGGTCGTCCTGCTCGGGCGCGGCGAGCCGGCCGTCGGGATCGATCTGGCCGTGGGCGACGCCGGCGTCGCGCGAGGCGACCTCGGCCGCGAACACCTGGCCGGGCAGGGCGTCGAAGGCCACTTCCGCGCGCGTGCCGCGGCGCACGTGCAGCAGCGCCTTCTCGCGGAAGTCCGCGAACAGGCTCGGCGTGGCGCTGACCAGCGCGAGCCGGGGCACGCCCGGCTGGGCGTAGGCACCGGGCTCCAGCCGCATGTTGCTGACGATCCCCGGCTCGAGCGCGACCACGCGCGA
Organism: Luteimonas sp.; assembly: GCA_035539095.1. Classification (GTDB taxonomy): domain Bacteria; phylum Pseudomonadota; class Gammaproteobacteria; order Xanthomonadales; family Xanthomonadaceae; genus Luteimonas. Next base: position 4,162 of record DATLJE010000015.1, on the reverse strand, counting down.
GCGCCGCAGGTCGAGCCGCGCCCTGGCCAGCGCGTTGCGCGCGCGGCGCAGGCGCAGGCTGCGCTCGCCCTCGCTGCCGCGCTGGACCCGCGCCGCTGCCAGCGCCGCGCGCGCGGCCTGGCGCTGCGCGAGCGCGACGTCGCGCTGCGCCTGCGCCTGGTCGAGCGCGGCGCGCGAGACGTAGCGGCGGTCGACCAGCCGGCTGAAGCGGCCGAGGTCGCGCTCGGCCTCGTCGAGTTGCGCCTGCGCGCGGCGCAGCTCCGCCGTCGCCGCCACGATCGCGGCGTCGAGCTGCGCGTTGTCCTGCATCGCCTGCTCGACCTGCAGCTCGGCGTCGCGCACGGCGGTGCGGTAGCTGTCCGGATCGACCAGGAACAGCACGTCGCCGCGCCGCACGCGCTGGTTGTTGCGCACGCGCACGCCGACGATGCGGCCGCCGACCTCGGGCGCGACCTGGGTCACGTGGTAGGTCAGGCGCGCCTCGGGCGAGACCGGCATGTGGATGTCGGCGACCAGGAAATAGGCGAATGCCAGGGCCGCGAACAGCAGCGAGGCGGTCATCACGGCGCGGAAACTGGCATCGGGACCCATGGCGACCTCCGTGCGGTTCCGTGGCGGGTGGAGCGGCCGCATCGCGGCCGGCAACGAAGCGACGTTAGCCCCTGCGTGCCGGCGCCGGTAGGCGGGCCGGCGTGCACGCGGTGTTGAACGCGGCGCACCAATCGCCGCGCAGGCGCCTCACAGGACGATGTCGCTCTCGCGCCGGCGCGCCACCGGCAGCCCGGTCTCGCCCAGCATCTGCCGCAGGTCGACCTCGATCGCGCTGCAGATGCTGCTGATGGGCACGTCGTTGGCGCCGCCCTCGAACGGATTGGCGGTGCTTTCGCCGACGCGGTCGAGCGAGGCGAACATCCACGAGACCAGCGCGCTCAGCGGAATCGCCAGCCACACCATGTTCCCCTGCATCACGCCGCTGGCGACGGCGTCCAGCTTGCGCATCTCGTCGATCATCGCCAGCGGCAGCAGCACGCACAGGATCCGCACGAACAGCGTGTTGACGATCGCGTACTAGCGCGGGTACGGCGCGTCCTTGACCAGCTCGCTGCGGCACTGCTGCTCGTACAGCGCGGCGATCGCCCGCTGCATCTCCATGGCCGCGGCCGCCGGGACGAGGCCGCGCCGCGCGCACGCGCCCACCGCCGCGCCCTGCAGGTTGAGCACCTGCGCCGGCTTGTTGCGCGCGGTCAGGATCGGCGCGACCTCGTCGCAGGGCAGGTACAGCGCCAGTTCCTCCTCGAGGCTGCGCTCCTGCTCGGGGATGCGGTAGCGGCGGCGGTACTCGGCGTTCGGGCCATCGTCGACCGTCTCCCATGCGCGCCGCTCGCGCATCTCGTGGCGCAGCGCCGCCAGCCACGCCAGGTGGCGGTGCACGAACGCCCCGGCTTCCTCCGGCCCGGGCAGCAGGTCGCGGCACAGCGTGCCCCAGGCCTGGCTGCGGCTGCGGATCGCCGACCAGGTTTGCTGCGCTTCCCAGGTGCGCCCGTAGGTCTGGGTGTTCTTGAAGCCGGCCATCAGCGCGACCGCGGTGCCCAGCAGCAGCACCACGCCCCAGGGCATGGTCAGCCAGTGCAGGCCCGCGACCTGGTAGAGCACCACCGGCACGGCGCTGACGAGGACGAGCGCGTAGATCGAGCGCCGCGTCCACAGCAGGAACTCGAGGAAGCGGTAGGACTTGCCGGCGTGCATGCGTGTCTCCCGGGAAGTTGGTGGCGCCCTCCGGCGCCGGGCGTCATGGGTGGGACGTCACCCGCGCGGGCAGCGGGCGCGTGCGCTCCAGCCCGAAGCGGGTGTAGACCCACACGAAGAGGAAGAAACCGAAGTACACCGCCACCCAGAAGCGGCCGAACGCGTTCTCGGTCGCGCCTACGTCGGCGCCGGGGCCGAGCCAGCGCGGTGCCAGCTGCGCGAACAGGCCGGCGCCGATCGCGCCGAGCATCAGGAACGACACCGCGAACAGCCCCAGCGCGACCTTGTAGCCCAGCCCGCGGTAGCGGATCGAGCGCGCTTTGCCGCGGTCCAGCCACGGCAGCAGGAACAGCACGCCGATCGCCGCGAACATCACCAGCACGCCCCACAGCTTGCTGCCCAGGAACGCCGGCACCACGCGCAACATCGCGTAGTAGGGGGTGAAGTACCACACCGGCTTGATGTGCTCGGGCGTCACCAGGCGGTCGGCGGCGGTGAAGTTGTCGTGCTCGAGGAACCAGCCGCCGAAGGTCGGCGCATGGAAGACGATGAACGCGGCGACGACCAGGAACACGCCGGTGACGAACAGGTCCTCCACCGTGTAGTAGGGATGGAAGGGGATGCCGTCCAGCGGATGCCCATCGGCGTCGAGGTGGTCGCCGATCTCGACGCCGTCCGGGTTGTTGGAGCCGACCTCGTGCAGCGCGAGGACGTGGATCGTCACGAGCAACAGCAGCACCAGCGGCAGCGCGACCACGTGCAGCGCGAAGAAGCGGTTGAGCGTCGCGTCCGCGGGCAGGTAGTCGCCCATGATCCACTCGGTCAGGCCCTGGCCGACCACCGGGACCGCGCCGAACAGCGAGATGATCACCTTCGCGCCCCAGAACGACATCTGCCCCCAGGGCAGCACGTAGCCCACGAAGGCCTCGGCCATCAGCACCAGGTAGACCAGCATCCCGAGGACCCACACCAGCTCGCGCGGCCTGCGGTAGGAGCCGTAGAGCAGGCCGCGGAACATGTGCAGGTAGATCACCACGAAGAACAGCGAGGCGCCGGTCGAGTGCATGTAGCGGATCAGCCAGCCCCACTCGACGTCGCGCATGATGGACTCGACCGAGGCGAAGGCTTCGGCTGCGCTGGGCTTGTAGAGCATCGCCAGCCAGATGCCGGTGACCAGCTGGTTGGCCAGCACCACCAGCGCGAGCACGCCGAAGTAGTACCAGGCGTTGAAGTTCTTGGGCGAGTAGTAGCCGGTGGTGTGCGCGGCCAGGAACGAAAGCACCGGCAGCCGGTCCTCGACCCAGGCCAGCGCGCGGTTGCGCGGATGCAGGCGGACGAACTTCAGGGCCATGGCTTCACTCCTCGCCGTCGCGCCCCGCGGTCGCGTCGCCGAGGTCGAGGACGATGGCGTGCTCGATGCCCTGGCGGAACAGCTTGGCGTAGGGACAGATGCGCTCGGTGTTGCGGATCAGCTCGCGGGCGAGCGTGGGATCGACGCCGGGCAGGCGCACGTGGATGCGCGCCGACAGCAGGAACAGGCCGTCGACCGGGTCGCGCGAGAAGGTGACCGCCGCCTCGACGCTGGCGCCGGCGAGCGCGATGCCGGCGCGCGCGGCGAGCAGGTTGATCGCGCCGTGGAAGCAGGCCGCGCAGCTGGCCGCGAGCAGCTGCTCCGGATTGGTGCCGCCGCCGGGGCCGCCGAGCGCTTCGGGCAGGCGAAGGTCCGCCTCGAGCGCGCCGTCGTCGGACCGCACCACGCCCGACGCGCGCCCGTGGTCGGCCTCGCCGCCGTCCACGCGCACGCGGCCGGTGTAGAGCGGCAACGCTTCGTCGCCGCGGTACTTGTCCAGCAGGCTGGTCGGCGGCGGTTGCAGGGGCGTCATGCCTGGCTCCGGGGCTCGCGGGGCGTGCGTGCCGCGCCTATGGGCGGCAGAACGGCTCGGACGCGCGCGGCATGTCCGCGGGCACGAACTCGGACAGGCCCATCCAGCGCTCGAAGTTCACCTTGCCGCGCCAGGCCGACGGCGCGGGGATCAGCGTGTCGGTCGCCAGCTCCGCGCCGAAGTAGGGCGCGTGGACATCGGCGACCACTTCACGCGGATCCTCGGTGAGCGACATGAAGCGTCGCGCCAGCCCGGTGAGCGGTTCGGCCACGGGGCCGGCGATCTCGACGATGCCGTTGGCCGGTGACGCGAGCGCGAATCGCGCCACCGATTCGGACACTTCCTCCGAGGCGATGGGCTGCACCAGCGCCGGCGACAGCCGTACGGTGCCGTCGTCGGCGGCGGCCTGGATGATCTTCGGCAGGAACTCGAAGAACTGGGTGGAGTGAACGATGGTGTAGGGGATGCCGGATTCGCGGATCAGTTGCTCCTGCGCCCGCTTGGCGCGGAAGTAGTCGCTGTCGACGAGCTTC
>DATLJE010000014.1:0-49749 GCA_035539095.1 Luteimonas sp. | reverse complement strand
ACGGCATCGACGCTGGCCGCCTGGTGGGCCCGGTGGGTTACGGCGAGAGCCGCCCGATCGCGCCGAACACCAACGAGGATGGTTCGGACAATCCGGAAGGCCGTGCGCGCAACCGCCGCACCGAGCTCAACGTCCAGAACTAAGTTCCACGTTCCGCGGTACCCCGAAGCCCGGCCTCGCGCCGGGCTTCGTTTTTTTCGCGCGCGCATTCATCCGTGATGTTCATGTCGTGCGTGAACATGCGGGCTGCAAGCCTTGTCCGCCAATGGCATCGCACCTACACTCGAATGCATTCGAAGACGAGGATCCGGTGATGGGCAGGATGGCATTGTTGATGGCGTGCCTCGCGGCGCCGGGGCTTGCGCAGGCAGCGGTGAATTGCGCCGCGACGAGCGTGCCGCAGGCCGCGCCGCTGCGGCCGACCGTGATCGCGCCCGTGTCCAGCGAGCTGGCCGCGTCCTCCTACCAGCTCGGCACCCAGGTCAGCGTGCTCAGCCAGGCCTACGACGAATCGCAGTCGGCCGACCAGGTGCTGCTGCGCCTGCGCATCGAAGGCTGCCAGGACGTGGCCAAGGCGATGCCGGCGCCGAGCGCGATCAAGCCCGACGACCCGGCCGCGTACAAGCCCAAGACGCAGTTCGACAACACGCCCTGGCGCTTCGACATGAGCCAGAACGGCAAGCGCATGACTGCCGACGAGTTCAGCGCCTGGATGCAGTCGCGCGGCGTGCGCGTGGCCAAGGGCGCGGCGGCCGCGGCCGCGCCGGCGGGAACGGCGACCGATCCGGCGGCGGCACCCGCCACGCCGCCGGCTGGCACGACGCCGCCCACCGCGACGCCGCCCTCCACGGGCACGCCGCCCGGCATGCCCCCGGGCACCGAGCCCAAGCCGGCCGAAGGCGACAAGCCCGCGACGCCGTAGCCGGCGGATTCCCGCGGCCCGCATGCCAGGCCCGCCACGGCGCGCGCATTACGGACTCGCGCGCGTCCTGTCCAAGCGCGGCCTGTGCTCGCGCAGCGAGGCGGCGCGCTGGATCGCCGCCGGCCGCGTCAGCGTCGGCGGCCGCTTGGTGCGCGATCCCGAACACCCCACCGCGCCCGACGAGCCGGCGATCGAGGTCGACGGCATCGCGCCCGCGACCGGAACGCCGCGCTACCTGATGCTCAACAAGCCGCGCGGCCTGGTGACGACGGCCGCCGACGAACGCGGCCGCGACACCGTGTACCGCTGCCTCGACGGCGCCGGGCCCGGCTGGATCGCGCCGGTCGGACGGCTCGACAAGGCCAGCGAAGGGCTGCTGCTGTTCGGCAGCGATCCCGCGTGGGCCGCGCGCATCACCGATCCGTCCACCGGTCCGGCCAAGACCTACCACGTGCAGGTCGATGCGATCCCGGACGCGGCGATGCTGGCGGCGCTGGTCGAAGGCCGCGACATCGACGGCGAGCGCCTGCGCGCCGCGTCGGCCACGCTGCTGCGCGCGGGGACGCGCAACGCCTGGCTGGAGATCGTCCTCGACGAGGGCCGCAACCGGCAGATCCGGCGGCTGCTCGCGGCCTTCGACCTGGGCGTGCTGCGGCTGGTGCGGGTGAAGATCGGCGGCCTCGCGCTTGGCGACCTGTCGAAGGGGCAGTGGCGCGAGCTGGACGCGGCCGACCTGGACGCGCTGTGGTCGTGAGCGGCCGTCGCGCCGTTGCCCGGTCCTCGTCGTAGGAGCGGCGGAAGCCGCGACCTGCGCGGATCGCGGCTTCCGCCGCTCCTACAAAACGCGCACCGGCGTCGGACGCGAAGAATCAGCCCTTCAGCACGCCCAGCTCGCGGCCGATGCGGGTGAAGGCATCGATGGCCTGGTCGAGCTGCTCGCGCGTATGCGCCGCGCTGAGCTGGGTGCGGATGCGCGCCTGGCCCTTGGGCACCACCGGGAAGAAGAAGCCGATCGCGTAGATGCCTTCCTCGAGCAGGCGCTCGGCGAACTTCTGCGCCAGCGGCGCGTCGTGCAGCATCACCGGGCAGATCGGGTGCACGCCGGGCTTGAGGTCGAAGCCCGCCGCTTCCATGCGCTCGCGGAAATACGCGGTATTGGCGGCCAGCCGCTCGCGCAGCTCGCCGGCGGCGTCGAGCATCTCGAACGCCTTGATACCGGCCGCGACCACGTGCGGCGGCAGCGAGTTGGAGAACAGGTACGGCCGCGAGCGCTGGCGCAGCAGCTCGATCACTTCCCTGCGCGCGGTGGTGAAGCCGCCCAGCGCGCCGCCCATCGCCTTGCCCAGCGTGCCGGTGAAGATGTCGATCCGGTCCATCACGCCCTTGACCTCGGCCGAGCCGCGGCCGGTCGCGCCGATGAAGCCGGTGGCGTGGCATTCGTCGATGTGCACGAGCGCGCCGTACTTCGCCGCCAGCGCGGTGATCTCGTCGAGCGGGGCGATGAAGCCGTCCATCGAGAACACGCCGTCGCTGGTCACCAGGATGGTGCCGGCGTCGTCGGCGCGCGCCTGCTGCAGCTGCCTTTCCAGGTCGGCCATGTCGCAGTTGGCGTAGCGGTAGCGGCGGGCCTTGCACATGCGCACGCCGTCGATGATCGAGGCGTGGTTGAGCGCGTCGGAGATGATCGCGTCGTTCTCGCCCAGCAGCGGCTCGAACAGGCCGCCGTTGGCGTCGAAGCAGGCCGCGTAGAGGATCGTGTCCTGCGTGCCGAAGAACTGCGCGATGGTTTGCTCGAGCTGCTTGTGCAGGTCCTGGGTGCCGCAGATGAAGCGCACGCTGGCCATGCCGAAGCCGTGGCTGTCGAGCGCGTCCTTGGCCGCGGCGATCATCGCCGGATGGTCGGCCAGGCCGAGGTAGTTGTTGGCGCAGAAGTTGAGCACCGTGCGGCCGTCGGCGAGGGTGATCTGCGCCGCCTGCGGGCTGGTGATGATGCGCTCGGACTTGAACAGGCCCTGGTCGCGGATGGCGTCGAGTTCTTCCGCGTAGCGGGCGGTGGCGGGGCTGGAGGCGGTCGGCATGTCGGGGATCCGGTGGGGTGCGCTTCGGCAGGCGGGCATTCTAGCCAATGCCCGTCGCCCACCGGCCCGCGGCAGCGCCGGCTGGTCTAGCATTCGCCGGCATGGAACGCCCCGCGCCGACGTCGCGCACGCTGCCGCTGTGGCCGCTGCCGCTGCTCGCGGCATTGCTGCCGCTGCTGGCGGCGCACCTGGCGTGGTGGCTGTCGGTGCGCGCCGGGCTGGTGCCCGCTTGCAATCCCTACTGGGACGGCTGCGTCTCGATCAGCCGCGCGGCGCGGCACGGGCCCGGCAATCCCTTGTTCCGGCTGGCGATGCTGCCGTGCGCGACGATCCAGGTGCTGTGCTGGCTGGCCGCGGCGCAGTGGCTGCGGCGCGACACCGGCCGCCCGCTGCGCTGGCTGCCGTGGCTGGGCCTGCTGGCGGGCGTGTCGCTCGGACTGTACGTGGCCTACCTGGGCACGGGCAGCGGCGTCTATCGCCTGCTGCGCGCCTACGGCGTGATCCTGTACTTCGGCTGCACCTGCCTGGCTTTGCTGGCCGTGCTGCGCGCGCTCGCGCACCAGCGGCCGCGCCCGCCGGTGTACCGGCAGCTGCTGGCGGTGGCGACCGGATTCATGGCGATCGGGCTGGCGAGCGTAGCCGCGGGCTACGTGGCCGCGGACCCGCGCACGCACGATCGCTGGTCGAACGCGCTGGAATGGCAGCTCGGCCTGTGGCTGACCGCGATGTTCGCCGCGCTGGCGTGGGACTGGTGGCGCCGCGACCTGCGCGCCGGGCTCCCGTAGGACGGGCCGCCGCCCGCCGACGCGGCTAGTTCCAGCTCAACACGACCTTCCCCGACCGCCCCGACTCCATCAGGTCGAAGCCCTTCTGGAATTCGTCCACCGGCAGCTGGTGGCTGAGCACCTTGCCGAGCGGGAAGCCGGACAGCACCAGCTGCGTCATCTTGTACCAGGTCTCGTACATGCGCCGGCCGTAGATGCCGTGCAGCGTGAGCCCCTTGAAGATCACCCGGTCCCAGTCGATCCCGGCGCCCTTGGGCAGCAGGCCGAGCAGGGCGACCTTGCCGCCGTGGTACATGCAGTCGAGCATGTCGTTGAACGCGCGCGGGTTGCCGCTCATCTCCAGGCCGACGTCGAAGCCTTCCATGTGCAGGTCGGCCATCACGTCGCGGACCGACTGGTTGGAGACGTTGACCACGCGCGTGGCGCCCATGTCGGCGGCGAGCTTGAGGCGGTAGTCGTTGACGTCGGTGACCACCACGTTGCGCGCGCCGATGTGCTTGCAGATGCCGGCGGCCATCACCCCGATCGGGCCGGCGCCGGTGATCAGCACGTCCTCGCCGACCACGTCGAACTCCAGCGCGCAGTGCGCGGCGTTGCCGTAGGGATCGAAGAACGCGGCCAGCTCGGACGGGATCTGGTCGGGGATCGGCCACAGGTTGGTGGCCGGCATGACGATGTACTCGGCGAAGGCGCCGTTGCGCGTGACGCCGATGCCGATCGTGTTCGGGCACAGGTGCTGCTTGCCGGCGCGGCAGTTGCGGCAGTGGCCGCAGACGATGTGGCCTTCGGCCGAGACGCGCTGGCCGATGGCGTAGCCGTTCACGCCGGGCCCGATTTCCACGATGCGGCCGACGAACTCGTGGCCGATCACCAGGCCCGGCTTGATCGTGCGCTGGCTCCATTCGTCCCACAGGTAGATGTGCAGGTCGGTGCCGCAGATGGCGGTCTTCTCGAGCTTGATCAGGACCTCGTTCGGGCCGGGCTGCGGCACCGGGACCTCCTCCATCCAGATGCCCTTGGCCGCTTCGCGCTTGACCAGCGCCTTCATGGTCGAGGGGATCTGCTGGGACTGGCTGGCGAGGGGCGGCATGGCATGGCCTGGCGTGCGGACGGATGCGCAATTGTAGCGCCCGGCCCCGGCGGGAACCGCGCCGTGACCGCCGGCATTTGCCTCCGCGGCCCGGCTGTGTCTATGGTCCGGGGTTTTCCCCGCATCGCACTTCGAGGAACGACCGTGCACCCGCGCATGTTGCCCGCCGCCCTGGCCGCCGCCCTGTTGTCCACCGCCGCCAACGCCGACGAGGGCATGTGGATGCCCTCGCAGCTGCCGCAGATCGCCGCGCATCTGGAAGCCGCAGGCTTCAAGGGCGATCCGAAGGACCTGGCGGACCTCACGAAGCCGCCGATGAGCGCCGTCGTCTCGCTCGGCGGCTGCACCGCGAGCTTCGTCTCGCCCGAAGGCCTGGTGGTCACCAACCACCACTGCGCCTACGGCGCGATCCAGCTCAACTCCACGCCGGAAGACAACCTGATGGCGAACGGCTTCAACGCAGCCACCCGCGAACAGGAAGTCTCCGCCGGCCCGGCCGCGCGAGTGCTGGTGACCGAATCCTTCGACCGCATCACCGACCGCATCCTCGAGGGCGCGCGCGGCAAGACCGGCCGCGCCTACTACGACGCCGTCGACGCCGCGCGCAAGGCGGCGGTGGCCGAATGCGAGCAGGCGCCCGGCTACCGCTGCAGCGTGGCGGACATGTACTACGGCACCGACTTCTACCTGGTGAAGCAGCTCGAGCTCAAGGACATCCGCCTCGTCTACGCGCCGCCGGAGGCGATCGGCAACTACGGCGACGAAGTCGACAACTTCATGTGGCCGCGCCACAGCGGCGACTTCGCGTTCTACCGCGCCTACGTCGGGCCCGACGGCAAGCCGGCGCCGTTTTCGAAGGACAACGTGCCGTACAAGCCGAAGGCCTTCCTGCCGGTGTCGACGGACCCGGTCGCCGAGGGCGACTTCGTGATGCTCGCCGGCTACCCGGGCCGCACCTACCGCCATCGCAGCGCGGCCGAGTTCGCCGACCAGGTGCGCGTGGCGCTGCCGGCGCGCGTCGACCTGTACGGCGCGCTGATCGACACCGTCGAAGGCGCGGCCAAGGGGAACGTCGACGCCGGCGTGCGCTACGCCTCGCAGCTCGCCAGCCTGAAGAACGGCCTCAAGCGCGCGCAGGGCGAGCTCGACGGCCTGCGCCGCAGCGACGCGGTCGACGTCAAGGCGAAGGACGAGGCCGCGATGCTGGGCTGGCTGTCGAATCGACCGGATGCGGCCGCGACGCGCGCCGACATCGACGCCGCGCGGGCGGTGATCGCGCAGGGACACGCCACCCGCGATCGCGACACCCTGTTCGCCGCGATGCGAACGCAGACGCAGCTGCTCAAGTCGGCGCTGCAGCTGCAGCGGCTGGCGGCCGAGCGCGGCAAGCCGGACCCGCAGCGCGAATCGGGCTACCAGCAGCGCGACGAGGCGCTGATCGAGGCCTCGCTGAAGCAGGCGCAGCGCCGCTACGATCCCGCGGTCGAGAAGGCGGTGCTGGGCGAGCTGCTGGCGCGCTACCGCAGGCTGCCGGCCGACCAGCGCATCGCCGAGGTCGACGCGGTCTTCGGCGCCGACGAGGCCGCCGCGAAGGCCGCGCTCGACGCGCTCTACGCCGGCACGAAGCTGGGCGACGAGGCCGAACGCCTGCGCCTGCTCGCCGCCACGCCGTCGGACATGGCCGCCTCCAGCGACCCGCTCATGCAGGCCGCCGCGAAACTCCTGCCGGCCGAACTGCGCATCGAGGACGCCGACAAGGCGCGGGAAGGCGAACTGCTGCGCCTGCGCCCGGCCTACATGCGCGCCCTGGTCGGCTATCGCGAGTCGCAGGGCCGCGCCGTCTACCCGGACGCCAACTCCACCCTGCGCGTGAGCTACGGCAAGGTCAGCGCGCTCGACCCGCGCGACGGCGTGCACTACGCGCCGCTGACCACCGTGCAGGGCATTGTCGAGAAGCACACCGGCGTGGCGCCGTTCGACGCGCCGGCGCCGCTGCGCGAGGCGATCGCCAAGGGCGACTTCGGCAGCACCGCCGACCCGGTGCTGAAGACGCAGACGGTGGACTTCATGACCAACCTCGACACCACCGGCGGCAACTCCGGCTCGCCGGTGATGGACGCGCGCGGGCGGCTGGTCGGGTTGAACTTCGACAGCAACTGGGAAGCGGTCAGCGCCAGCTGGATGTACGACCCGCGCTACAAGCGCGCCATCCACGTCGACGTCCGCTACCTGCGCTGGCTGCTGGCCAAGGTCTACCCGGCGCCGCGGCTGCTGGAGGAGATGGCGCTGCCCGCCGAATGAGCGCGCGGCCGCGGGAAGAAATGATGACCAGGAACGAAGCAACGGGATGACAGGCATGCGCATGACGATCGTCGCGGCGGCCACCGCCGCACTGGCCATGGCCGCGGGCCTCGGTGCGCGCGAAGCCCGCGCGGGCGAGGGCATGTGGGTGCCGCAGCAGCTTCCGGAGATCGCGAAGACGCTCAGGAAAGCGGGACTGAAGCTGGATCCGGACGACCTCGCCGACCTCACCGGCGACCCGATGGGCGCGGTGGTCTCGCTCGGCGGCTGCACCGCGAGCTTCGTCTCGCCGCAGGGCCTGGTGGTCACCAACCACCACTGCGCCTACGGCGCGATCCAGCTCAACTCCACGCCCGACCGCAACCTGATGACCGACGGCTTCAACGCCGCCACCCGCGGGCAGGAGCTCAGCGCCGGGCCCAGCGCGCGCATCTACGCGCTCGAATCGATCGAGGACGTCACCGACCGCGTCAAGGCGGCGATCGCCGCGGCGCCCGACGCGCCCGGCCGCGCGAACGCGCTCGACGGCATCGAGAAGCAGCTGGTCGCCGCCTGCGAAGCCGGCGGCGGCTACCGCTGCCGGCTCTACAGCTTCGCCGGCGGCAACGCCTACCGGTTGTTCCGGAACCTCGAGATCCGCGACGTGCGCCTGGTCTACGCGCCGCCGGGCAGCATCGGCAACTTCGGCGGCGAGATCGACAACTGGATGTGGCCGCGCCACACCGGCGATTTCTCGTTCTACCGCGCCTACGTCGGGCCGGACGGCAAGCCGGCGGCGTTCGCGAAGGACAACGTGCCCTACCAGCCGAAGCACTGGCTGAAGTTCGCCGATCGGCCGCTGGGCGCGGGCGACTTCGTCATGGTCGCCGGCTACCCCGGCACCACCAGCCGCTACGCGCTGGCCGACGAGTTCGACAACACCGCCGGGTGGACCTATCCCACAATCGCCAAGGACTACCGCGACCTGATCGCGCTGGTCGACGCCGCCGGCATCAAGGACCCCGACATCGCGGTGAAGTACGCCAGCACGGTGCGCGGCTGGGAGAACACCGCCAAGAACTACGGCGGCCAGCTCGAGGGCTTCCGGCGCATCGATGCGGCGGGCCGCAAGCGCGCCGAGGAGAACGCGGTGCTCGACTGGCTGCGCGGGCAGGGCGAGGCAGGCAAGCCGGCGCTGGAGGCGCACGAGAAGCTGGTGGCGCTGGCCGCCGCGACCCGCGAGACCCGCGAGCGCGACCTCATCGTCGCGCGCTTCGACGACACCGGCGTGCTCGATGCCGCGATCACGCTCTACCGCCGCGCGATCGAGCACGAAAAGCCCGACGCGCAGCGCGAAGCCGGCTACCAGGACCGCGACGACGCCGGCATCGAGGGCGCGCTGCGGCAGATGGAGCGCCGCTACGTGCAGGCGATGGACCGCCAGCTGCAACGCTACTGGCTGGACCAGTACGTCGCGCTGCCCGTAGGCAAGCGCGAGCCGGCGATCGACCAGTGGCTGGGCGGCAGCGACGCGAAGCACGTCGAGCGTGCGCTGGACAAGCTGGCGAAAACGAAGCTCGGCGACACCGACGAGCGCCTGCGCTGGATGCAGGCCTCGCGCAAGGACTTCGAGTCCAGCAAGGACCCGGCGATCCAGTACGCGGTCGCGGTCATGCCGGCGCTGCTCGAGCGCGAGGCCGAGCGCAAGGCGCGCGCCGGCGAGGCGCTGCCGGCGCGGCCGGTGTACCTGCAGGCGGTGGCCGACTACCGCAAGGACAAGGGCGAGGCGGTGTATCCCGATGCCAATTCCTCGCTGCGCATCACCTTCGGCCACGTCCAGGCCTACACCAAGCTCAACGGCGCGAAGCAGCTGCCGTTCACCACGCTGGAGCAGGTCGCCGCGAAGGCGACCGGCAGGGAGCCGTTCGACGCGCCGCAGCCGCTGCTCGACGCGATCGCCGCCAAGCGTTACGGCGGGCTGGAGGACAAGCGCCTGCACACCGTGCCGGTCAACTTCCTCTCCGACCTCGACATCACCGGCGGCAACTCCGGCTCGCCCGTGCTCGACGCGCGCGGCCGCCTGGTGGGGCTTGCGTTCGACATGAACTGGGAAGCGGTGGTGTCGAACTGGGTGTTCGATCCCGCGATGACGCGGATGATCGCGCTCGACGGCCGCTACCTGCGCTGGATCCTGCAGGAAGCCTATCCGGCGCCGCAGCTGCTCGAGGAACTCGGCCTGGCGCCGCGCGCGAAGCGCTGAGCCGCGAAACAGAAAACGGCGACCCGGGGTCGCCGTTTTCCTGTCGCATGCGATCGCCGGCGGTCAGGGGAAGTTGCACCACATGTGGCCGTTGGTCACCGCGTGGCTGGTGCGCTCGCCGGAGTAGCTGAAGACGCCGTCGCAGCTCACCGCGAAGGTGCCCACGACGTTGCCGCTGTCGTCGAGGTAGACCCCGAGGTCGCCGTTGCGCGGCTTGGCGTAGGCCAGCCCGGCGGCGAGTGCGACGGCCAGGCCCAGGCCGATGGCGAGTTTCGTGCGCATGGTGCTTGCTCCTTGTTGGTCGCCGGCCTCGCGCCGGCCCGCCCGGACGTTAGGGAGCGAAATGTTCGCCTTCCGTTAGGTGGCGATGAAGATTCCGCACGATGCAGCGCATCATCGCGGCTTTGCGGAGCGCGTCACGCGGCGATGTGCATGGCTTGCGCATCCATGGCCGCGCGCGGCTGCGCGATCAGCCCGGGTCGCCGGACAGTTCGTAATCGAACGTGTACCAGTGCTGCCCGTCGACGATGTCGATCGCCATCGTGCCGGCGAGGCCTTGCAGTTCGCCGGTGCCCGAGTCCGGCACCACCGACAGCGCCAGGCTCGGCACGCCACGCGCCATGGTGCCGCTGTGCTGCAGCGCGAACGTGCCTTCGCGGCCGTCGAGCCGGCCGCGCACGTGCTCCATCGCGACGTAGCCCGCCGAGCCCTGCACCGCGGTGCCCACGCTGGTCATCTCCACCACGCTGCTGGCGTCGAGGACGCCGTGGAAGGTCTTCTCCAGGCGGATGCGCGCCATGTTGGCGCCTTCGCCCGCGTCCTCGACCACCGACTGGCCGGTGCGCCTGACGTCGAACTTGCCCTTGGCCTGCATGGGGATTCCTCGTGGGAGGGGAGGGCCATGCTCGCGCATGCGCCGGCGCAGCGCCACCGCCGGAAGCGGGCGCGCGTCTGCTACGCTGCCGCCGCCCCGCGACACCGACGAATCGACATGAAGATCCTGCTTGCCCGCCACGGCGAAACGCAGTGGAACGCCGAAGGCCGCTACCAGGGCCAGGAGGACATCGCGCTGTCGCCGGTCGGCGAGGCGCAGGCGCGCGCGCTCGGCGGGCGCCTGCGCGAGGTGCGCATCGACCGCGCCATCGCCTCGCCGCTGTCGCGCGCGCGCCGCACCGCCGAGCTCGCGCTGGGCGAGGCGCGCGTGCCGATGCTGTCCACCGATCCGGGGCTGATGGAAATCGCCCACGGCAGCTGGGAGGGCCTGCTCGCGGCCGAGATCCGCGAGCGCGACCCCGACCGCCTGCTGGCCTGGCGCGACGCCCCGCACGAAGTGCTGATGCCCGGCGGCGAATCGCTGCAGCACGTGTTCGACCGCGCCTGGCCGGCGCTGCTGCGCGCCAGCGCGGGGCTCGGCGCCGACGACACCCTGCTGGTGGTCGCCCACGACGCCGTCAACCGCGTCCTGCTCTGCCACGTGCTGGGCATCCCGTTCGCGCGGCTGTGGACCTTCCGCCAGGCGCCGACCACGCTCAACCTGCTCGAGGGCGTCGACGCCGCGCACCTGGACGTCGTCCGCCTCAACGACTGCTCGCACCACACGCCGCTGTTCGGGGAGGCGGTGCACCGGGCGCTGTGACGGGAGGCTCGGCGCCTGGTGTCTTCCCGAGCGCAGCGAGGGATCTCGGCCGGCACGACAGATCCCTCGCTGCGCTCGGGATGACATCGGGGGGAAAATGCCGCAAGCCCCGGACCGCACCGACGCTTCCATGTCCCGAACCCTCGCCGACTGGCTTGCCTACATCGAGCGCCAGCATCCCAGCGCCATCGCGCTGGGCCTGGAGCGCGTGCGCGCGGTCGCCGCGCGGATGGGGCTGGGGCGGCCGGCCCGGCACGTCGTCACCGTCGGCGGCACCAACGGCAAGGGCTCGACGGTCGCCTTCATCGAGGCGATCGCGCGCGCGGCCGGCTGGACGGTGGGCGCGTACACCTCGCCGCACCTGCTGGCCTACAACGAGCGCGTGCGCATCGACGGCCGCGACGCCGGCGACGATGCGCTGGTCGCGGCCTTCGAGGCGGTCGAGGCCGCGCGCGCCGGCGGCGACGGCGACATCGCGCTGACCTACTTCGAGTACGGCACGCTCGCCGCGCTGTGGCTGTTCGAACGCGACCGGCTCGACCTCGCCATCCTCGAGGTCGGCCTCGGCGGGCGCCTGGACGCGGTCAACCTGGTCGATGCCGACGTCGCCGTGGTCACCACGGTCGACCTCGACCACCAGGA
Organism: Luteimonas sp.; assembly: GCA_035539095.1. Lineage (GTDB taxonomy): Bacteria > Pseudomonadota > Gammaproteobacteria > Xanthomonadales > Xanthomonadaceae > Luteimonas. The sequence goes on along the minus strand of DATLJE010000014.1, from coordinate 38,056 downwards.
CTGGCTGGGCGACGATCGCGAGGTGATCGGCTTCGAGAAGGCCGGCATCGCGCGCGCCTGGAAGCCGCTGGTGCTGGGCGAGGACGATCCGCCGTCGAGCGTGCTCGGGCACGCCTACGCGATCGGCGCTTCGACCTGGCGCGCCGGCAACGATTTCTTCTTCGAGCGCATCGACGCCGCGCATTGGCGCTGGCGCGAGGTCGGCTTCGAGCTGGAGCTGCCGATGCCGGCGCTCGCCGCGCCGGTGCAATTGCGCAACGCCGCCACCGCGATCGCCGCGCTACGCGCGCTGGACGCGCCCATTCCAGGCCGGGCCTGGGCCGAAGGCGTCGCCGGGGCGCGGCTGCCGGGACGGCTGCAGCGGTTCGAGCGCGACGGCGTCGAGGTGCTGGTCGACGTCGGCCACAACCCGCAGGCCGCGCGCGAGCTGGCGCGCTGGCTCGCGCAGGTGCCGGTGCAGGGGCGCACCTGCGCCGTCTACGCTGCGCTGGGCGACAAGGACGTGGCCGGCGTGGCCGATGCGCTGGCCGGCGTGGTGGACGAATGGTGGCTGGCAGGGCTGGAGGAAGCCGGCCCGCGCGGCACGCCGGTGGACGCGCTCGCGCGCAGGCTGGAAGGCACGGCCGCGGGCGCAGGCGAGCGCCATCGCGACGTGGCGGGCGCGCTGGCCGCGGCACGGCGGCGCGCGCGTCCGGGCGACCGCATCCTTGTGTTCGGTTCGTTCCATACGGCGGCCGTCGCGCTGGCCGCGCTGGCGGCCGGGGGTTCATGAGCCGCGTGGGCGGCCGCGTATAATTCACCGGCCCGCTGCCCCCGGACTCCGATGGAATCCCGCCCCGTGGAATCTCAACTGAAGCAGCGCCTGGTCGGCGCCGCCGTGCTGGTCGCGCTCGCGGTGATCTTCCTGCCGATGCTGGTCAAGGGACCGGCGCCCGACAGCGGCGTGTCCGACGTGCCGCTGCAGGTGCCCGACGCGCCGCGTGGCGACTTCCAGACCCGCGACCTGCCGCTGGTGGTGCCGGACGAGGCGCCCGCGGGCGGCGCGGTGGGCATGCAGGCCGCGCCGCCGCCGGCCGACGACGAAGCGTTGCCGACCGTGGACACGGCCGCCGCGAGGCAGGGCGTGCAGGATGCGGACGCCGCAGCCGCGCCCGAACCGATGCTGCCGGCCACCACCGCGGGCGGCGACTACGCGGTGCATTTCGGCGCCTATGCCAGCAGCGTGAATGCCGACACCGTGGTCTCGCGCCTGCGCGCCGCGCGGCTACCGGCGTTCCGCGAGGCCACCCGCGTCGACGGCAAGCAGGCCTGGCGCGTGCGCATCGGCCCGTACGCCACCCGCGCCGACGCCGAGATCGCGCGCCTGGAGGCGGTGCGCGCGGGCAAGCAGCCCGGCGCGCGCGTGGTCGCGCTCGACGCGGCCGAGCCGGCGACGCCCGCCAGCGCGCCGCAGCCGGCCAGCGCCGGAACGGCCGAAGTCGCCGCGCAGCCGCTGCCCCCGGCCACCGTGGCCACAAAGCCGATGGAAAAGCCGGCCGCCAAGCCCGTGGCCGACGCGCCCAAGCCGGTCGCCAAGCCCGCGGCCCCGGCCGCGTCCGGCGTCGGCTTCGCGGTGCAGATCGGCGCCTTCGGCAACGCCGCCCAGGCCGCCGCCAAGCGCGACCAGCTGCGCGGCGCCGGCTTCAGCGCCTTCACCGAGACCGTGCGCACCGACAAGGGCACGCTGACCCGCGTCCTCGCCGGCCCGGTGGTGAGCCGCGCCGAGGCCGACCAGCTGCGCGCCCAGGTGCGGGCGAAGCTGGGCGTCGACGGCATGGTGCGCGCGCATCCCTGACCCCATATCGCTCCACGGCGGCCGCTTCGCGGGCCGCCGATCCAACCCCAGCAGGACAACACCATGTGCGGCATCGTCGGCATCGTCGGAACCACTGAAGTCGCGGCAGCGCTGTACGACGGCCTGACCGTGCTGCAGCACCGTGGCCAGGACGCGGCCGGCATCGCCACTGCCGACGGCGCGCGGCTGCGCGTGCACAAGGGCAACGGGCTGGTGCGCGACGTGTTCGATGCCCGCGCGATGGCCCTGCTCGAAGGCCGCGTGGGCATCGGCCATTGCCGCTATCCCACCGCCGGCAGCGAGGGCTCGGACGAGGCGCAGCCGTTCTACGTCAACTCGCCGTACGGCATCGCGCTCGCGCACAACGGCAACCTGGTCAACACCGACGCGCTGCGGCGCGAGGTGTTCGAGACCGACCGCCGCAACGTCAACACCGAGTCCGATTCCGAGGTCCTGCTCAACGTGTTCGCGCATGAGCTGGACACGCAGAAGTCGCTCAGCCCCGAGGCCGCGCTGCGTGCCATCGACGGCGTGAACCGTCGCGCGAAGGGCGGCTACGCGGTGGTCGCCGCGGTGCTGGGGCTGGGCCTGGTCGCCTTCCGCGACCCGCACGGGATCCGCCCGCTGGTGCTCGGCCGCCGCGAGACCGCCGCAGGCACCGAGTACGCGGTGGCTTCGGAGTCGGTGGCGCTGGACATCCTCGGCTTCGAGCGCATGCGCGACGTCGCGCCCGGCGAGGGCGTGGTGGTCACCGCGCGCGGCGAGCTGCACACCCGCCAGTGCGCGCAGCCGCAGGGCCACGCGCCGTGCATCTTCGAGTACGTCTACTTCGCGCGCCCGGACTCGATGATCGAGGAGATCTCGGTGCACAAGGCGCGCATGCGCATGGGCGTGACCCTGGGCGAGAAGATCCTGCGCGAGCGGCCGGGCCACGACATCGACGTGGTGATCCCGATCCCCGACACCTCGCGCGACGCCGCGCTGGAGATCGCCAACGTGCTGGGCGTGAAGTACCGCGAGGGCTTCATCAAGAACCGCTACGTCGGCCGCACCTTCATCATGCCGGGGCAGGGCGAGCGCACCAAGTCGGTCAAGCGCAAGCTCAACGCGATCCCGCTGGAATTCCGCAACCGCGTGGTGCTGCTGGTCGACGACTCGATCGTGCGCGGCACCACCAGCAAGCAGATCGTGCAGATGGCGCGCGATGCCGGCGCGCGCAAGGTCTACCTGGCCTCCGCGGCGCCGCCGGTGCGCCACCCCAATATCTACGGCATCGACATGCCCTCGGCCGAGGAACTGGTCGCGCACGGGCGCAGCGAGCGCGAGATCGAGCAGCTGCTGGGCTGCGACTGGCTGGTCTACCAGGACCTGGCCGACCTCGAGGCCGCGGTCGCCGGGCCTAAGTTCCAGGGCCGCCGGTTCGACAGCTCCTGCTTCAGCGGCGAGTACGTCACCGGCATCGAGCCGGGCTATTTCGAGCGCATCCAGCAGCTGCGCTCGGACGAGGCGAAGAAGAAGCGCCGCCTGGCGTCGTGACCGGGCGGGCCGCGCTTGCGGGAGCGGCGCTTGTAGGAGCCGCGCTCGTGGGAGCGGCTTCAGCCGCGAGCTTTTCGCGCCGCCGCGAAGTCGAAGAAGAGCTCGCGGCTGAAACCGCTCCCGCGAGGACGATCCGCGCATGACCGGCTCGCTGTTCGAAGCCGCCCGCGCCTGTCTCGACGCGGCATCCCCCGACGACAAGGTGGCCGCCACCTTCGCCGCCGCCGGGGCCTTCGCCCGCGGCGAGCTCGCGATCGACGCCGCGCCGCCGCCCGAACCGATCCGCATGCCCGGCCGTCCCGCGCGCCCGCGCCTGGTGCATCCGCGCGAGCTGCCGCGGCGCGGCTTCGGCACGCCGGAAGGGCGCGCCGCGTTCGTCCATTCGATCGCGCACATCGAGTTCAACGCCATCGACCTGGCCTGGGACGCGGCCTACCGTTTCCGCGGATTGCCGGAAGGTTTCTACGCGGACTGGGTGGCGGTCGCCGCCGACGAGGCGCGCCACTTCGGCCTGCTGCGCGCGCGCCTGCGCGAGCTCGGCCACGACTACGGCGACTTCGACGCCCACAACGGCCTGTGGGAGATGGCCGAGAAGACCGCGCACGACGGCCTGGCGCGGATGGCGCTGGTGCCGCGCGTGCTCGAGGCGCGCGGGCTCGACGTCACCCCGGGGATGATCGTGAAGCTGCGCGCGCTGGGCGACGAGGCCACGGCCGCGATCCTCGAGGTGATCCTGCGCGAGGAGATCGTGCACGTCGCCGCCGGCTCGCGCTGGTTCCGCTGGCACTGCGAGCGCGCCGGCGTCGCGCCCGGGCCGACGTTCCGCGAACTGCTCGCCGAATACGCGCGCGCGGCGCTGCACGGGCCGTTCAACCTCGAGGCGCGCGCCGCGGCCGGCTTCGGCGAGGACGAGCTGGCCGCGTTGCGGCAGCTTTCCGGCTGAGCCCGCGATCGCGGCGCAGCGCCGCAGCGCACCGTCACCCGGGCTTGCCGCGCCGGCCGCTAGCGTGCGTGCATCGATTCCGCGAGGGCTCGCATGTCGACCCCCGTCCGCCTGGCCTTCCTGTTGCTGCTCGCCTGCCTGTCGGCCTGCACCGCGCCCGATCGCGCGCAGGCGCCGGCATCCGCGCCGCCAGCGGCCGATCGCGACGCCGGCGCCGGCGCCGGCGCCGGCGAGGATCCTGCCGGGGCTGCCCGCTTCCGCGCGCGCGGCAACGAGCCGTTCTGGGCGATCGACGTGGAAGGCGACACGCTGCACTACGTGACCCCCGACATGCCCGATGGCCGCACCTTGCGCGCGCAGCGCATGCCCCATGCGAAAGGCGTCGCGTTCTCCGGCGCGGACGAAGGCAGGCCCTTCAACCTCGACCTCACCCGCACCGCGTGCACCGACTCGATGTCGGGCCAGGCCTTCGAGTTCACCGCCACATGGGACTACGACGGCCGCCGCATGGAGGGCTGCGCGAACCGCAGCGATTGAGCCGGCGCCGTGCCGGCGTCGTGCGTCGCCGGCTTGCCGTTGCGGTTGCTCCAGCTGTCGTAACGAGCCGTCATGCTGCGGTCCGACTGCCATGCGGGGCCCCTCCGATCGCCCCCGCAAGCCTTCGACAGTGGACAGTGGCGCGCAGCCACCAGCAATGCCGATCCTTACAGCGCCGACAGCGCGAACCCCTCCGGCGTCGCCCGCAGCACCGAGCCCTGCTCGTACCAGTCGCCGAGCACGATCCGCTCCCGCGGCCGGCCGTCGACTTCGAGCGCATGCACCGCGGGGCGATGGGTATGCCCGTGGATGATCGTGTCCACGTCGTGCGCGGCGAACGCGGCGTCCACCGCCGCCGGCGCGACGTCGGTGATCGCTTCCATCGTGCCGGCCTCGCGCAACTCGCCCTGGCGCGCCTGGCTCGCGGCGCGCGCCTGCTGCGCGAAGGCCAGCCGCGCTTCCAGCGGCTGCGCAAGGAACTGCCGCTGCCACGCCGGATCGCGCGTCTGAGCGCGGAACTGCTGGTAGGCGAGGTCGTCCGTGCACAGCGTGTCGCCGTGCATCAGCAGCACCGGCCGGCCGTACAGGTCGATGCGGGTCGGATCGGCGAGCAGCGCCATCCCGGCGCGGCGCGCGTAGCCGGCGCCGACGAGGAAGTCGCGGTTGCCGTGCATGAAGCCCACCGGCACGCCGCTGTCGGCGAGTCCCTTGAGCCGTTCGGCGACGAACGCGCCCGTCTCCGACGGATCGTCGTCGCCCACCCAGGCCTCGAACAGGTCGCCGAGGATGTACAGCGCATCCGCGCCGCGCGCCTCGCCATCGACGAACGCGCCGAACAGCCGGGTGATCTCCGGGCGCGCCGGATCCAGGTGCAGGTCGGAAATGAAGAGCGTGGCCATGGCGGACATTGTAGGTGGAGATCCCGTGGGAGCGGCTTCAGCCGCGAGCTTTTGGAATCCGCCGGCCTGCGTGAAGCTCGCGGCTGAAGCCCCTCCCACGAGGGAAACCGGCCGGACCCTGCGGTAAAATCGCGCGTTTCCGCACCACGGCCCGCCCATGACCTGCCGCACCCGATTCGCCCCCAGCCCGACCGGCTACCTGCACATCGGCGGCGCGCGCACCGCGCTGTACTGCTGGCTGGAGGCGCGCCGCCGCGGCGGGCAGTTCATCCTGCGCATCGAGGACACCGACCGCGAACGCAGCACCCAGGCCGCGATCGACGCCATCCTCGAGGCGATGGACTGGCTGGGCCTGGACTACGACGAAGGCCCCATCTACCAGACCGCGCGCGTGGAGCGCTACCGCGAGGTCGCGCAGCAGCTGGTCGACGCCGGCCACGCCTACTACGCCTACGAGTCGAAGGAAGAGCTCGACGCGATGCGCGAGGCCGCGATGGCCAAGGGCGACAAGCCGCGCTACAACGGCGCTTGGCGCGACAAGGGCGAGCCAGCCTTCCACGAGGCGCGACGCGACGATCCCAACCGCGTCATCCGCCTGAAGAACCCGCTCGACGGCGTCGTCGCCTGGGACGACAAGGTCAAGGGCCGCATCGAGATCGCCAACGCCGAGCTCGACGACCTGGTGATCTTCCGCCCCGACGGCTACCCGACCTACAACTTCGCCGTCGTCGTCGACGACATCGACATGCGCATCAGCGACGTGGTGCGCGGCGACGACCACGTCAACAACACCCCGCGGCAGATCAACATCTACCGCGCGCTGGGCGCCGACGTGCCCGCGTTCGCGCACCTGCCGATGATCCTCGACGAGCACGGCGCCAAGCTGTCCAAGCGCACCGGTGCGGCCGACGTGATGCAGTACCGCGACGCCGGCTACCTGCCGCACGCGCTGCTCAACTACCTCGCGCGGCTGGGCTGGTCGCACGGCGACCAGGAGATCTTCTCGATCGCGGAATTGCAGTCGCTGTTCGACCTCAAGGACGTCAACGCCAAGGCCTCGCGGCTCGATCCGGCCAAGCTCGGCTGGCTCAACCAGCAGTACCTCAAGAGCGACGATCCCGCCGACGTCGCCAGGCACCTGGAATGGCACCTGCGCCAGGCCGGCTGCGACCTCGCTGCCGGTCCCGCGCCGGCCGACGTGGTGGTCGCGCTGCGCGATCGCGTGCAGACGCTCGCCGACATGGCCGAGCGCGCGCTGGTCTGGTACCGGCCGCTCGCGCAGTACGACGACGCGGCGGTGGCCAAGCACCTGAAGCCCGAGGCCGGCATGCCGCTGGCCGACGCGCGCGAGCGGCTGTCGAAGCTGCCGGCGTGGGACGTCGACGCGATCGGCGCCGCGCTGCACGCGACGGCCGAGGCGCTGGGCCTGGGCATGGGCAAGGTCGCGCAGCCGCTGCGGGTGGCGATCACCGGCACCCAGGTGAGCCCGGACATCGCGCACACGGTCTATCTGGTCGGTCGCGAGGAAGCGCTGCGGCGCATCGACGCGGCGATCGCGAAGGCCGCGGGCTGAGCCGGGCTTCCAGGCTGAGCGATGCCCGTGGGAGCGGCTTCAGCCGCGAGCTTCTCCTGCCATAGCGCCACGATCGCGCGAAAAGCTCGCGGCTGAAGCCGCTCCCACAACTGGTCGGCGCCCCAGGCAGGCTTGAGTCCCGCCGCCGCCGGCACCATCATTCCGGCATGGCCGCGCACGCCTGCATCGATCCCAAGCACCACGTCCACGACGCCGCCGGCTTCGTGGCCGCGGTCGAGCGTGCCTGCCACGAGCGCGGCCTGCGGCTGACGCCGATCCGCGCCCGCGTGCTCGGCCTGGTCGCCGCCGCCGGGCAGCCGATCAAGGCCTACGACCTGCTCGAACAGATTCGCGCCGGCAACAGCAGCGAAGGCGAGGGCGCCGGGGCGGCCGCGCCGCCGACGGTCTACCGCGCGCTCGACTTCCTGCTCGCCAACGGCTTCATCCACAAGCTCGAATCGGTCAACGCCTTCGTCGCCTGCCACCACCCGAGCACCGCGCAGCATTCGGTGCCGTTCCTGATCTGCGACCGCTGCCATTCGGCGGTGGAGCTCGAGGACCTGGACGTGGTCGCGCAGCTCGAGCAGCGGGCGAAGTCGCTGGGCTTCCAGCCGCAGGCACAGACGCTCGAAGTCCACGGCCTGTGCGCGCGCTGCGCCGCGTGATCGCGCGCCGCAAGCCATCCTCGTAGCGCAACCGGTTGCGATTCCGCGCCGTCGGGAATCAGCCGCGCATCGCGCGCGCTGCTGGAAGGCACGGCGCTGTCTCGGCGGAAGAAACCGCGGCCGGCCCCGGTGGCATCGGGAGAGGGAGAGAGCCACCAGGACCGCCGCGGCGGAGAATCGCGCGCAGGCCGCGCGCGGGGATCAGGCAAGCAGTGCGGTGCACCGCGCGGCCAGGTACAGGCCGACGCCGAACACGGCGTGCGTCACCAGGCTGCGGAGCCGCGCCTGCGCCGGATCGGCCGCCTTCGACGAGGCCACGCCCCCGCCCATCGCGGGCTGCATCACCAGCATGGGAAACACGACCGTCAGCACGCCGACGATCAGGCAGGGCGGCCAGGTCGGCGCGCGCGCCCACTCCGGTCCGCACGCGGCGAGCAGCACCGCCGCGAACACGACGCCCGTCGCGTAGTGGAACGCCCAGCCGAGCCATCGCTCGCCGCGCACCGGCGCCGCCGCGGCGATGGCCTGGTGCGCGAAGCGGCCGCGCCGCCAATGCCCGACCCAGCGACCGACCAGCGCCCAGTCGGCCGGGCGCACGCCGTACGCGCGTGCGAGCACGAGCGCCCACGCGTCCAGCACCAGCGTCGCGCCGGTCCCGATCGCGACCGCGCGCAGCGCGAATGCGAGTGCCGCATCCATCAGAAGTACGTCCTGACCCCGAACGTGAAGCTGCGCCCCGGCAGCATCACCTGGTCCTTGAGGAACGAAGTGTGCACGCGCGCGACCTGGTCGGTGAGGTTGCTGCCGTCGACGAACAGCTCCCAGCCGAAACGGTCGCTATCGATGTGCCAGGCCGCGTGCGCGTCGACCAGGGTGTAGCCGGCGGTCGGCGTCTCGTTGGCCGCGACCTTGTCCTGGCGGTCGTAGCGCGTGGCGCCGAGCGAGGCGCGCCAGCCGTTGTTTTCCCAGCGCAGCTGCGCGCCCAGGCGCGAGGGCGCGATCCGCGGCACGTTGCCGCCGCCGTCGGCGAGCGTGGCGCGCACGGTGTCGCCGAACGCGCGCAGGTCCCAGCGCCCGCTGCCGTTGTCGGCCAGGTGGAAGGTCGCCTCGCCCTCGAGGCCGCGGAAGGCGGCGTCGCGCTGCGACCACTGGCGGATCGGCAGGTACTCGTCCTCCTCGTCGAAGTACCACTCCTCGCCGGTGTCGACGAGATAGATGAAGTCCTTGAATCGGTTGTAGTAGGCCGACAGCTTGGCGTCGACGAAGTCCGAGCGGTACTGCAGGCCGAGTTCGAACTGGTTGGCCGCCTCCTTGTCGAGGTTCGTGTTGCCGACCTCGTAGGCCAGCGTGGCCAGGTGCGGTCCGTCGGCGAACAGCTCTTCCTCCGCCGGCGCGCGCTCGGAGTGGTCGAGGCTGGCGGTCAGGCGCCAGCGGTCGGACAGCTTCCAGCCGCCGGCCAGCGACAGGCTCAGCGGCTTGAAGTCGCGCGTGTCGCCGCCCTCCGGATCGGCCTTGACCTGGTCGACGCGCGCGCCGAGATCGAGCTGGAACGCATCCCAAGTGCGGCGCGCGACGCCGAACAGGCCCAGCTCGCGGGTATTGGTCTTCGGCACGAACGATTCCTCGCCGACCGCGGCGAAGGTGCTGTCGCTGCCCTGCACGCCGGCCGCGCCGCTCCAGCCGTTGCCGGCGTCGTACGACGCCTCGACGCGACCCTCGTTGGCGTTCTTGCTGAAGGTGGTGCCGGGCTCTTCGCCCTCGAACTCGATGTGCTCGTAGTCGGTGTGGCCGAAGCTGAAGCGCAGGCCGCTGCCTTCACCCCAAGGATCGGTCAGGCCGCCCTTGAGGTCGTAGCGGTTCTGACGCAGCTGCAGGTGTACGCCGCGCTCGCCCGCGGCGAGGTCGCCGGGCTCGCCCGGGTTGCCGTAGTCGTCCTCGAAGCGCGAGGCCGAGACGCCGACGAAGCCCCAGTCGCCCAGCAGCGAGCCGCCGACCGCCCCCGATTTCGTGTCGATGAAGGTGTTGGCCTGGCGGCCCTCCGGCGTGTCGTAGTCCTTCGCGTTGCGGTAGACCGCGTCGGCGTGCAGCGCGAAGCGGTCGTTGCCGCCGTCCACGCGCGCCATGTCGGTGCTGCCGTCCTGGTCGCCGGCGGCGAAGCGCATCTCGGCGCGGCCGCTGAAGCCGCCGTCGATCTCGTGCTCGGGGATGCGGCCGTCGACCACGTTGACCACGCCGCCGATCGCGCCGGTGCCGTAGAGCAGGGTGGACGGGCCCTTGAGCACCTCGATCTGGTCGGCGAGGAAGGGCTCGATCGCCGGCGAGTGGTCCTGGCTCACCGTCGAGACGTCGGCGGTCGACATGCCGCCGCTGAGCACCTCCACGCGCGGGCCGTCCATGCCGCGCAGGATCGGCCGGCCGACGCCGGGGCCGAAGTTGGAGCTCTGCACGCCCGGGATGCTGGAGATCGTCTCGCCGAGGCTGGCGCCGCGGTTCTCGTCCAGGCGCTCCCCGGCGAGCACGTCGGCGGGCTTGCTCAACTCGGCGGCGGTGTCGCGCAGCGGGCTGGCGGTGACGACGACCGAGTCGAGATCCTTCACATGGCGCCCGGCCGCGGCGTCCCCGGCGTGGCGGGGATCGCTGGGTGGGATGGCGCCGTCGGCGGCTGCGGCCGGATCGACGGCGGGCTGGCCGGGGTCGTCGACGGCGCCGGCGCGGGCGGGAACCGCGGGGGCGAGGAGGAGCAGGGCAATGGCGAGAGACAGGGACGCGCGGGCGGGGGCGCGGGAGAGGGGGCGGCGTGGCATGCGACGGTTCCGGGAGCTTTGCGAGGAGTGGATTGACTCTTGAAGATGTTATAACATATCAATTCTGGACAGCACCCCTGCCGCAAGTCACGATGGCCCACCCATGAATCCCCGACTCCACGCCTACCTCGACCGCTTCGGCGCCACCGGGTCGCTGGTCTGCGCGGTGCATTGCGCGCTGCTGCCGCTGGTGCTGGCCGCGATCCCGTCGCTGGGGCTGTCGTCCTGGCTGGGCGACGGTTTCGAGCTGGCCTTCGTCGCCTTCGCCACCTCGGTCGGCGTCTTCAGCCTGGTCTACGGCTACCACCGGCACCGCAGGATCCGCGCGCTCGGCGTGCTGCTGGCCGGGCTGGCGCTGTTGTGGGCGGGGCTGCTGTACGTGCCTTGGCACCACGGCTCGCTGGCGCTGCACGCGGCGGTGATGACGCTGGGCGGCACGCTGATCGGCGTCGCCCACCTGCTCAACCTGCGGCATGTGCATGATGCGCACTGCGCGCATTGACCAATGCAACGCATTGGTCAATCCCAAAACCTGCTGCGCAGGTTTCGGGCCCCGCTATGTGCTTCCACACCCCGCCCCTTCGGGGCGCCCCCTAACTTTGGGGGGCTTTTCTCCAAGGGGTTCGCCGGGGCTTTGGCCGGGGGGTTTGGGTAGGATTCTGGCGGGGGCTCGCGTGGTAGAATCGGCGGCCTCGCGCGCGTCGCGATCCTTATTCCGAAGACACGATTCCAGGAGCACCACGATGGGCAAGGGCGACCGCAAGACCGCCAAGGGCAAGCGCTACAACTCCAGCTACGGCAACGCCCGCGGCAAGGCCACCACCAAGGCCGCCGGCACGGCGTCGGCGCCGGTCGCGAAGAAGGCGGCGACGACCAAGGTCGCCACCAAGGCGCCCGCGAAGAAGGCCGTGGCGAAGAAGTCCGCCGGCTGAAGCCTCGCAGGCCGGCCCGCGCCGGCACGCGACGAAAGCCCCGCCTCGCGCGGGGCTTTTTCGTTGCAGAAGATCTCGTGGGAGCGGCTTCAGCCGCGAGCTTTTCCCGCCGCTCGCGGCTGGGCTGGAAAGCTCGCGGCTGAAGCCGCTCCCACGACGAGCGGGACGATCAGGGCGCCGCGCGACCCGTCGCGCCCGCCTCGATCGCGGCCCACGTGCGCAGCAGGTTGCCGCCGAGGATCTTGCGGATGTCCGCGTCCTCGTAGCCGCGCGCCTGCAGGCCGGCGACGAGGTTGGGATAGTCGGCAACCGAGCGCAGGCCATCGGGCAGCTCGCCGTCGACGCCGTCGAAGTCCGAGCCGATGCCGACGTGGTCGATCCCCACCAGCTTGACGCCGTAGTCGACCTGGTCGAGTACCGCGTCGATCTTGGTGTGCGGCGCCGGGTGCGACGCGGCCCAGGCCTTGTCGAAGGCGTCGCGGCTTTCCTCCGGCTTGCCCGCGGCCTTCAGCGCGGCGTTGCGCGCGTTGAAGTCGTTGATCGCGCGGAAGTGCGCCTGGGTGTCGGCCGCGCCCTTCGGGTCGACGAACGCGGTGCCGAACGGCACCTGCACCACGCCGCCCTTTTCGGCGACCGCCTTGGCCAGCTCGTCGCTGATGTTGCGCTCGAAGCCGGGCGTGAAGTGGCGGAACGCCGAATGGCTGGCGATCACCGGCACCTTGCTGAGCGCGATCGCCTCGCGCGCCGACTCGTCGGAGATGTGCGAGACGTCGACCATGATGCCGAGCCGGTTCATTTCTGCCACCACCTGGCGGCCGAACGGGCTCAGCCCGTGCCACTTGCGCTCGATCGCGTACGAGGAATCGGCGATGCGGTTGGCCGCGCTGTGGGCCAGCGTGATGTAGCGCACGCCGCGATCGAAGAAGAACCCGACGTTGGCGAGGTCGTCGCCGATCGGCGCGCCGTTCTCCATGCCCAGCGGCAGCAGCACGCGATCGCCCTCGCGCAGCCGGTCGACGTCCTTCGGCGAGCGCAGCAGCGCGAAGCGGTCCGGATGGCGCTCGACCAGCGCCTCGACCGAATCGATCATCTCGTTGGCCGCCTGCCAGGCGGTGCCGTCGTCGTCCTGCTTGGGCGAGGTGTAGATCGACATGAAGGCCACGTCCAGGCCGCCCGCGCGCGCCTTCGGGTAGTCGAACTCGCGGCCCTTCGCCTCCTCGCCCAGGTCCATCCAGCGATCGGTGAGCATGCCCGGCGCATCGATGTGGGTGTCGACGATGACCGCGTCCTGCGCGAGCGCGCGCGCGGCGTCGGGGGCTTGCGCGGACGCGAGCAAGGGAATGGACGCGAGCAGCAGAAAGGTCAGGGTGCAGCGCATGATGGCCTCCGGCGTGACGGGTGAATTCGCGGGTTGTCGTAAGAGCGGCTTCAGCCGCGAGCGCTCGCCCCTGGACGCGGCCTGTCCGGACAAGCTCGCGGCTGAAGCCGCTCCCACGAGGACTTGTTCTTCTTCAGGCAACGCGGCGCCCGCCAGCGTACACCGCTTCGGCCAGCGCACCGCCGAGCCAGTAGCACAGCTCCGCGGGCCGGCGCACGCGCCAGCGTACGAAGTCGGCACGCAGTCCCGCGCGCAGCGCGCCGCGGTCGTCGAGGCCGAGCGCGCGCGCGCCGTTCACCGTGGCGCCGCGCAGCGCCTCCTCGGGCGTGAGGCGGAAATGCGTGCAGGCCAGCTGCATCGCCTGGCGCAGCGACAGCAGCGGCGACGTGCCGGGGTTGCAGTCGGTCGCCACCGCCATCGGCACGTGCCGGGCGCGGAACTCGTCCAGCGGCGGCAGCTTCGTCTCGCGCAGCACGTGGAAGGCGCCCGGCAGCAGCACCGCCACCGTGCCGGCCGCGGCCATCGCCGCCACGCCGTCGATCGAGGCGTGCTCGACGTGGTCGGCCGACAGCCCGCCGAACTCGGCGACCAGCGCCGCGCCGCCGCCATCGCTGAGCTGGTCGGCGTGCAGCTTCACCGGCAGCCCGAGCGCGCGCGCGGCCTCGAACACGCGCCGCGTCTGCGCGGCATCGAATCCGATCCGCTCGCAGAACGCATCCACCGCGTCCACCAGCCCTTCGGCGTGCAGCCGCGGCAGCCATTCGACCACCGCGTCGATGTAGCCGTCGGCGTTGCCGGCGAATTCCGGCGGCAGCGCGTGCGCGCCAAGGAAGCTGGTGCGCACGCCGACGCCGAGCGCCTCGCCGATGCGCCGCGCGACCCGCAGCATCTTGCGCTCGTCGTCGAAATCCAGTCCGTAGCCGGACTTGATCTCGATCGTGGTCGCGCCGTCGGCGAGCAGCGCGCGCGCGCGCGGCAGCGACTGCGCCAGCAGCGCGTCCTCGCCGGCGGCCCGCGTGTGGCGCACGGTGGAGACGATGCCGCCGCCGGCGCGCGCGATCTGCTCGTAGTCCGCGCCCTGCAGGCGCTGCTCGAACTCGGCGGCGCGGTGGCCCGCGAACACCGCATGCGTGTGGCAGTCGACCAGCCCGGGCGTGATGCAGTCGCCCTTGGCATCGATGGTTTCGCGCGCCTCGACGCTCGCCGGCAAGCCGGCACGCGGACCGGCATAGGCGATGCGGCCCCCGCGCCAGCCGAGCGCGCCATCCTCGACCAGGCCGTAGCCGGCATCGCCGTCGAGCGTGACCAGGGTGGCGCCGACGACAAGGCCGTCAAGCGGGGAAGTCACCGTGTCCGCGTGCTCAGTCATGCGTGGTTGGCCCCTGCGGTCCCGCTGGTGCGGGCTGCGCCATGGTAGCGGCGCCGCCGTCCGCATCGCCGCCGGCGACCGGCGGCAACGCATCGAGCAACTGCCGCGCCAGCGCGCGGTAGATCGGCATGTGGCAGACCAGTGCCGATGCCCCGCGCGCCAGCAGCACCGTCGCCAGGATCGGCAGCATCATCCCGCTGTTGTCGGTCAGCTCCATCGAGATCACCGCCGAGGTCAGCGGCGCCTGGGTCACGCCCGCGAGGTAGGCGCACATCCCCAGCAGCACGAACACGGCGCCGTCCAGCCCGGGAAACAGCGCCGCGATGTCGTGGCCAATGCCCGCGCCGACGGCCAGCGCGGGCGAGAACAGTCCGCCGGGGATGCCCGCCACGTACGACACCACGTTGGCCACGAACTTGACCGCGCCGAACTCGTGCCCGACCACCGCATGGCCCTGCACCAGGCTGCGTGCCTGCTCATAGCCGGTGCCGAATGCCCCTGGCCCGAACGCGATCCCGAGCAATGCCAGCACCAGCCCGCACGCCGCCGCCATCGCCACCGGGTGGCGCGCGCGCAGCGTCCCGAGCCAGCGCGGCTTGCCGCTGGTGGCGGCCAGCACGATGCGGCTGAACAACCCCCCGAGCAGCCCGCACACGATCCCGCACAGCGGCACGGCCAGCCAACCGCTGCCCAGCGGCAGCTCGCCGCCGACATTGCCGAAGTACGTGTAGTCGCCAACCAGCCCGAGCGAGACCACGCCGCCAACGATCACGGCGGTCAGCAGGGTGCCGGAGAACCGGTGCTCGAAGCGGTCGCCGAGTTCCTCGATCGCGAACACCACGCCCGCCAGCGGCGCGTTGAACGCGGCGGCGATGCCGGCCGCGCCGCCGGCGAGCAGGAAGCGCGAAGCCTCGCGCGCATCGGTGTAGCCGAAGCGGCGCCCGATCACGTACATCAGGCTGGCGCCGACGTGCACGGTCGGGCCTTCGCGTCCCACCGACGCGCCGCCGAGCAGCGCCAGCACGGTCAACCCCAGCTTGCCCGCGGAGACCGGCAGCGACAGGTTGCGTTGGCGGAACTCCGCCTCGGGGCGCTCGATCGACGCGATCACCTGCGGGATGCCGCTGCCCCGGGTCGAGCGCAGGCGCCCTGACGTCAGCCAGGCCAGCAGCCCGAACACCAGCGGCGTGAGCAGGAGCGCCCACCACGGCGACCACGCGAGCACCTGCCGGAACACCGAAAACGCCCAGTCGCTGGCGCGCGCGAACACCAGCGCGGCCAGCGCCACCACCACCGCGCCGCCCCACAGCACCAGGCGCCGCTTCCATTGTGCCCGCGACAGCAGCGGGCCGAGGCCGGTGGCGGGGGGCTGCGGGAGAGCATCCATTACGGGATTCTCGCATGCGCCGCCGATGCCGCCGGTGCAGAATGCGCGCATGACCGCCCATGCCCCGATCACGCGCACGCCCGAAGGCTGGCGCGCACCCGGCATCGCCAACCTGCATTCGCACGCCTTCCAGCGCGCGATGGCCGGCATGGCCGAGCGCCAGACCGACCCCGAGGACTCGTTCTGGACCTGGCGCGAGACCATGTACCGCTTCGCCGCGCGCTTCGATCCGGACACGCTGCGCGCGGTCGCCGCGCAGCTCTACGTCGAGATGCTGGAGGCCGGCTACACCAGCGTGTGCGAGTTCCACTACCTGCACCACGCGCCCGACGGCAGGCCCTACGACGATCCCGCGGCGATGTCGCGCGCGCTGGTCGAGGCCGCGCGCGAGGCCGGCATCCGCATGACCCTGCTGCCGGTGCTGTACATGGCCGGCGGCTTCGACGGCCGGCCGCTTGGCGAGCGCCAGAAGCGCTTCGGCCACGACGTGGAAGGCTACCTGCGCCTGTTCGAATCGCTGCATGCGGCGCAGGACGCGCGCCTGCGTGTGGGCTGCGCGCTGCACAGCCTGCGCGCGGTGCCAGGCGAGGCGATGCAGGCGGTGCTCGCCGCGCTGCCCGCGGACGCGCGCGTCCACGTCCACATCGCCGAGCAGGTGGGCGAGGTGCAGGATTGCCTCGCGATCCGCGGCGCGCGCCCGGTCGAGTGGCTGCTGGCCAACGCCGCGGTCGACGACCGCTGGACGCTGGTGCACGCCACCCACCTCACGCAGGACGAGACCCGCGGCATCGCCACCAGCGGCGCCACCGTGGCGCTGTGCCCGACCACCGAGGCCAACCTCGGCGACGGCCTGTTCCCGCTGCGCGACTACCTCGAGGCGGGTGGCGCCTGGGGCATCGGCTCGGATTCGCACATCTCGGTCTCGCCGGTCGAGGAGCTGCGCTGGCTCGAGTACGGCCAGCGGCTGTCGACGCGCCATCGCAACATCGCGGTGCGCGCGGATTCGGCGAGCGTCGGTGAAACGCTGCTGGCCGGCGTGGCCGCGAGCCGCGCGCGTTCGACCGGCTTCGACGCCGCCGACGACCACGTCGTGCTCGACGCCGCGGCGCCGACGCTTGCCGGCGCCGGCGACCGGGACATCGCCGACCGCTGGATTTTCAGCGGCAACCGCAACGTCGTGCATGAAGTGGTGGTCGAGGGCGAACGCGTGGTCCTCGACGGCCACCACCGCGACCGCGACGCGATCGCCGCGCGCTTCCGCAAGGCGATCGACGCGCTGCTCCAATCGAACCCGTAGGAGCGCCCCTTGGGCGCGATGCCCTACCGGTCACGTCCGATCGCGCCCATGGGGCGCTCCTACGTGAGCGCGGGCTACGAGAACAGCGCGTTCACCCGCGCGTAGTCGAGCCCATTGGCGAACGACGGCGCGAAATCCCCGCCGAGCCACGCCTTCAGCGATGCCTCCGCGGTGCCGTAGGCGTTCCTGAAGAACGCCGGACCCGCGCTCACGCGGCGCACGCCCGCGCGCGCCAGCGCATCCAGCGAGGCCAGGCCCGCCATCGCCATCACGTTGATGGCCAGCTCCGGAACGGCGGCGACGATCCGGGCCGCGTCCTCCGCCGACGCCAGCCCGGGCACGAAGCCGCCGTCGGCGCCGGCATCGCGGTAGGCCGACAGCCGCTCCACCGCCATCGCCACCGCCGCATCGCCTTCGGCCATGCCGCGCAGGTACACGTCGGTGCGCGCGTTGACGAACAGCGGCGCGGCGCCCTCCGCGGCGCGGATCGCGCGGAGCTTGGCCACCAGCAGCGCGGGGTCGCCGCCGCCGTCCTCGAGGTTCACGCCGACCGCGCCGGCCGCGACGATCTCGCACGCCAGCGCCGCGACCGTCGCGGGATCGTCGCTGTAGCCCTCCTCGATGTCGACCGTGACCGGCACCGAAACCACGCGCAGGATGCCGCGCAGCGAGCGCAGCAATTCCTCGCGCGGCAGCCTGCCGCCGTCGGCGTAACCCAGCGCCCACGCCACCGCCGCGCTGCTGGTGGCGACCGCGGTCGCGCCGGCGTCCTCCCACAGCCGCGCGCTGGCGGCGTCCCAGCAGTTGGGCAGCAGCAGCGGCACATCGGTGGCGTGGAGCGCGGTGAACTGGGTATGGAGCGGGAGCGTCATGATGGTGTCCGTAGCGGGGGAGGGGATGATCGGCGATGCGCGATCAGGGCGTCGTGAGCGGCGGCGGGATTCCCGCCGTTGTCCATGTCATCCCGAGCGCAGCGAGCGATCCTGCCTGGAGTCCGTCGTGAAAGATCCCTCGCCGCGCTCGGGATGACAACTGGAAGGCACCGAGCGCGATCTTTCCGGCGCCGCCGGTAAACATCGGATTCGATCGCCGCCCTGCGCAATCACCCGAACAAATCCATCGCCGGCAGCGCGCCCTCCAGCTGCAGCAGGAACTGCTTCGTCGGCAATCCCCCGCCGAAGCCGGTCAGCGAACCGTCGGCACCGATCACGCGGTGGCAGGGCAGCACGATCGGGATCGGGTTGCGGCCGTTGGCCGCGCCCACCGCGCGCACAGCCTCGGGCTTGCCGATGCGCCGCGCGACCTCGCCATAGCTCCAGGTCTCGCCGTACGGGATCCGCGCGAGCATCGTCCACACTTCGCGCTGGAACGGCGTGCCGATCGGCAGCAGCGGCAAGTCGAAACTGCGCAGCGCGCCGGTGAAATAGGCCTGCAGCTGCGCCTGCGTCTCGCGCAGCACCGCGTTGTCGCCGCGCTCGAGCGCCACGTTGCGCGGGATCGGATGGCGCGGGTTGCTGAACCAGACCAGCCGCAGCCGGTCGTCGTCGGCCGCGAGCAGCAGCGGCCCGACCGGGCTGGGCACGTGCCTGGACACCAGTGTCATTGCCCGGCCTCCGTGTAGGAGCGCACCCGGGCGCGACCTGGTTTCGCCGGCACCGCCCGGTCGCGCCCCGGTGCGCTCCTGCGGGCTTCGCTGCGCACCGCCGGCGCCGCCATTGCCTCGCGCCACAGCTGCAGCGTCGCGTATCCGCGCCACGGCCGCCAGGCTTCCGCGCGCGCGGTCAGCGCCTTCGCCGACAGCCGGCTGCCGTCTTCGGGCACCGCCTTCTGCAGCACCAGGTCGTCGGCGGGGAAGGCGTCGGGATGTCCCAGCGCGCGCAGCGCGATGTAGTGCGCCGTCCACGGGCCGATGCCCGGCAGCGCGGTCCAGCGCGCGACGAAGTCGTCGAGCGTGCGCTCGACGCGGAAATCCACCCGCCCGTCGAGCAGCGCGCGCGCGATCGTGCGCACCGTCTCCGCGCGCGTGCGGGTGATGCCGATGCTGGCCAGGTCGGCATCGGCCAGCGCCTCCGGCGTCGGGAACAGGTGCGCCAGCCCGTGCGCCGCATGTTCCTCGGGCAGCGGCGCACCGAAGCGCTGCGCGATGCGCGCGGCGAACGTGCGCGCCGCGGCGACGCTGACCTGCTGACCCAGGATCGCGCGCACCGCGATCTCGAAGCCGTCCCAGCCGCTGGGCAGCCGCAGCCCCGGGCGCTTGCGCAGCAGCGGCTTCAGGCGCGGGTCCACCGACAGCGCGGCCGCCACCGCCTGCGGATCGGCGTCGAGGTCGAACATCCGCCGCAGCCTGCCGACGACGTCCAGCAGCCGCGACGCCAGCGGCGCGTGCAGCTCCAGCCGCAGCGCATGCTCGCCGCCGGGCCATGCGCTCACCCGCAGCCAGCCCGGCGGCGCATCCGCGCCGGCGGGCGCGATCGCGCGCGCGTAGCTGTCGGCGTCCACGTGCTCCACGCCGGGCAGCGCACGGCCGCGCAGGAACGCCAGCATCGATTCGAAATCGTACGGCGGCCGGTACGCCAGCCGCAGCACCAGCTGCTCGCCGCTCTCGGCGTCGGCATCGGCCGGATGCCGGCGCAGGTCGCGCGGCGCCATCCGGTAGGCCTCCTTGAACGTCGCGTTGAACCTTCGCAGGCTGCCGAAGCCCGCCGCCAGCGCGACGTCGGTGATCGGCAGCGAGGTCTCGGTGAGCAGCTGCTTGGCGAACAGCAGCCGCCGCGTGCCGTGCACGCCGATCGGCGACGCGCCCAGCCGCTCGACGAACAGCCGGCGCAGCTGGCGCTCGCCCAGGTTGACGCGCTCGGCCAGCGACGACAGCGGCTGCTCGGCGAGCACGCCCTGGTCGATCAGCTTCAGCGCGCGCGCCACCGCCGCATCGCCGCGACGCCATGCGCCGTCGGTGGGCGAGAGTTCCGGGCGGCAGCGCAGGCACGGCCGGAATCCCGCCGCTTCCGCCGCCGCGGCGGTCGGGTAGTAGGTGATGTTGCGCGGCTTCGGCGTCGGCGCCGGGCACACCGGCCGGCAATAGATGCGCGTGCTGGTGACTGCGGTGAAGAACAGCCCGTCGAAGCGCGGATCGCGGCTCAGCCGCGCCTGCTCGCAGACGTGCGGCGGGGGCAGGGTGGTGGGTTCGGGAGGCGACATGGGGGCAGGCTAGCACCGCCCGGTCGCCCGGACTCGCCGGATTCGGACATCGACGTTGGATCGCCTGCCGGGGTCTCGAACTCGCCGCTCGCCGAAGCCTCTCCCGCCCGGTTTGAAGCCCTCTCCCGCTTGGCGGGAGAGGGTTTGGGTGAGGGTGCGTCCGATCGCAGCGTGCGCCACCCGAACCCGCTCGGCCTTGCAGGAGCGGCGAAGCCGCGAACCCGGCGCCATTCCGCCCAAGTCGCGGCTCCCCGCCGCTCCTACAAGACGCCGCCGCGCTACGGCTCCCGCAACGCCGGCAACAACGGCCCGATATCCCCATCGTTCTGCGCCGGCACGATCCCCAGCAACCGCGCCAGCAGCGGGTACACGTCCACGTTGTCGAACGCCGGGATCTCCACGCCCTGCCGGAACGCCGGACCGCGCGCGATGAACAGCGCGCGCATCGACGGCAGCGCCGGATCGTAGCCATGCGAACCGCGCGGATGGCCGGTGGGGCGCCCGGTGATGGCCTCGCGCGGCAAGGCATCCCAGCCCTCGTGCATCTGGCACACGATCGGCGGGATCCGCGGATGCGTGCCGTAATGCCAGCGCGCCGGAAGCTCGCCCTTGCGCCAGCAATCGTAATGATCGTGCGCGCCGAGCAGCTTCTTCTCCACCGCCGCTTCGTATCCGGGATTGGGCGCGATGCCCACCACCTGGCCCACCGACACCACCACCGCTTCGGCCATCGTCACCATGTCCTCGACCGCGACGTAGTGCCCCGGCGCCACCGCCGCCATGCCGTGGTCGGACACGATCACCAGGTTGGTGCGGTCGAGCATGCCGCGCGCGGCGAGGCCGTCGCGCAGGCGGCCGATCGCGGCGTCGGTCTCGGCCAGCGCCGCATGCGCCTGCGGCGAGTCCGGTCCGTTCTCGTGCGAGGCGTGGTCGACCTTGTCGAAGTACAGCGTGACGATGCGCGGACGCGTCGCTTCCGGCGCGTCCAGCCACGCCAGCACCTGGTCCACGCGTTGCGCCGCGCTGACGTGCTCGTCGAACGGCTTCCACTGCGTGGGCCGCACGCCGCCGATCGCCGCCTCGCTGCCCGGCCAGTACATCGTCGCGCTGCGCAGCCCGGCCTTCTGCGCGCCGATCCAGATCGGCTCGCCGCTCCACCACTGGCCGTTGCCCACCGCCTCGCGGTTGGACAACTTGAAGCCGCCCAACGCGTCGTCCCACATCGTGTTGTGGATGATGCCGTGGTGGTCCGGGCGCAGGCCGGTGACGATGGTGTAGTGGTTGGGGAAGGTCAGCGACGGGTAGGACGGATTCATCCACGCCGCGCGCACGCCCTCGGTGGCCAGGCGCCAGAGGTTGGGCGTCGTCGCCGGGTCGAGGTAGTCGGCGCGGAAGGCGTCGATCGAGACCAGCACCACCGTGTCCGGCGCCGGCGCGGCGGGCCGCGGCGTCCAGACGCACGCGGACAGGGTGGACAGGAGGAGGAGGGCGAGGAGGGCGGCCGGGCCGCGGATCGGATTGCGCATCGGCCCATGATAGCGACCGGTCCATGACAGCCCGTCGCCGGCATTGCCGCCAGATCCGGCAAGGCCGGCGGCGCCCGCGGCGGCACCGCGTCGCGCACAATCGGCGCGGGGCCGAAGCGAGGGGAAACGCACATGACGTCACGCAATATCGCCGCGCTGGTATCGCTGGCGCTGGCCACGGGCTGCGGCGTCGCCACCGCGCAGGACGCCACGCCGCCCGCGCCGCCGATGAGCGCCGCCGAATGCGAGGTCTGGGCGCGCGAACTCGGCTTCGCCCGCTCGGTGGCCGAGCACGACGCCGCCGCCTTCGCCGGACACGTGCATCCCGACGCCGCGTTCAACTCGGGCAAGCCCGAGCCGCTGCGCGGCCGCGAAAGCATCGCGGCGGCCTGGGCCGACATCGTCGCCGGCAAGGGCCTGCTGCTGTCGTGGTATCCCAGCCGGGTCACCATCGGGGGCGTGCCGGACGTGGCCTGGTCCAGCGGCCCCGCGCTGTTCGAATGGCCCGACCGCCCGCCCGCGCAGCGGTACGCCATCGGCACCTACCACTCGGTCTGGCACCGCGATGCCGACGGCACCTGGCGGATCCTGTTCGACGAAGGCGCCGGCATGGCGCCGGCGACGGAGGCGGACGCGGCGCGGTTCCGCGCGCAGCGACAGGTCGCCTGTCCTGTGCCTGCAGCGGCTGCAGGCTGACAGGGCGCACGGCCGGCGGCGGTTGATCCGACGCCGACGAACGGCGGCTCTGCCGTCACGCAGCTGTTCGCAACCTGCGCACAAGGCTTGCGCGGCGATCCCCCGCGTCACCCGACGCCTGTCGCGGCTCCCGCCGCTCCTACCGGAATCCCGCGCGCATCGCGATCACGGTCGACGCCGGCAACGCGCGCCTGACGCGCAAGTGAATCCCCACCCGCCCCTCAGCGCCGGTTCGCGGGCACCGGCGTATGGTCGCGGTGCAGGGCGGGTGCACCGCCCCTTCGTCCCCCACCGCGAGGTGTGCCATGAACAAGCTGCTACTCGTCCTCCTCGTCGGCGGATTCGCTTCCGCCGCCTCCGCGCAGTCCGCCCCGGTCGACCAGAGCCTGGAGCCGGGCGCCGCCGCGATCGGCGCGCAGGCCAGCGACGCCGACCACAAGGATCCCAACTGCCTGCGCGAGACCGGCTCGCGCCTGACCGCCGTGCAGAACCAGCGCGCCGCCCGCGCCGGCAAGCCCGCCGACAAATGCGCCAACGCCATCGGCCGCGCCTACGACCGCGAAGACATCGACCGCACCGGCGCCATCGACGTGCGCGACGCGCTGCGCAAGCTGGATACGTCGATCCATTGAGCCGATCCACCTCGTTGCGCAGCGGGTGCGCGACTGCTGGCACGCTTGTGCAACCACGGACGCCCGGCAATGGCCGGGCGTCCTGCTTTCCGGCGATCGCCGACCGATGGGCCGCGTGCCTCCGGCTTGCACGGTCATGCCGATCCCGGCGTCATCGCCTTTTACTTGGCCATCCTTCTTTCGTCGTCATCCCTCTTTTTTCCGTCATCCCCGCGAAGGCGGGGATCCAGCGACGTTCGCTTTGGAAGCCTTCGTTATGACAGCCGAGAGGAAAGTCACTGGATCCCCGCCTTCGCGGGGATGACGGCTTCGGGAAGGGCTTCGGAAGAGTTCGCGGCTGAGCCACTCCTGCAAAACAATCAGGAGCTCGCGGCTGAAGCCGCTCCCACGACGCGATCAAGGGCCGAAGCCGCCCCCACAAGCGATCAACAGCCGTCCGACACCCCGGCCGCATGTCGCAGCCCGCGCAGCAGGTGCCGGCGGAAGGTCGGGTCCGCGTACAGTTCGCCGCGGTGCCCCAGCCCGGTGTACCACGCGCGGCCGCGGCCGACCGGATGACACCAGGCGATCGGATGGTCGGCGCCCATCGTGCCGCCTTCGTACGCGGACTCGTCCACCGTCGCCACCACCCGCACCCGCGGACGCGGGTTGTCGCGGTAGTTGTACAGCTCGTCGGTGACCGGCCATTCGCGCCCGGGCGCGGCGATGCCTTCGTCGGCGAACGTCACCCGCGTCGCCTGGAAGCCCGGCGGATGGCTGCGGAACCACGCCCCCACCAGCTGCCCGTACCACGGCCAGTCGTACTCGGTGTCCGCCGCCGCGTGGATGCCGACGAAACCGCCGCCGCCCTCCACGAACGCCTGCAGCGCATCCTGCTGCGCATCGTCGAGCACGTCGCCCGTGGTGCTGGCGAACACCACCACGCGATAGCGCGCCAGGTTGTCGCGCGTGAACGCAGCCGCGTCCTCGCCGTGGTCCACCTGCCAGCCCTGCCGCCACGCGAGCTCGCGCACCGTGTCCACGGCCACCGGGATCGAGTCGTGGCGGAACCCCGCGGTCTTGGTGAACACGAGGATCCGCGCCGGCTCGCCCGCCGGCGCCGCGGGAGACAGCAAACACAACGCCAGCAGCAGCGCGATCAGGAACCTCATGCCCCGATCCTAGCCCGCCCCGGACCGGCGTGCGAATCGCGTCCGCAAACCCCCTGCGGAAGCCGGCTCCCAAGTCGTTGTGGGAGCGGCTTCAGCCGCGAGCTCTTCGCATCGTCCATCAAGGCTCTTTCGACAGGGCGCGCACGCAAAAGCTCGCGGCTGAAGCCGCTCCCACAAACAAAACGCGCAGCGGAAGCCGGGACCCGCCACCCCCGCACGGGCGGGGAGTTCGGGGCCACGGTCGCGGCTGCCGCCGCTCCTACATCGGCTTCCTGAACTTGTACGCAAACTGGTCCGTATGCCCGCGGATCGCCTTGTCGAACACCTTCAGCGTGTGGTCGTCCTTCGGATTGCGCAGCACGCCGCTCTCGCCCGCGTATTCGAACCCGGCCGCCATCACCTGCTTCTTCACGAATTCCGGATCGATCCGGTGCAGCGTCCCGGTGTCGCGCAGGCCCGAGCCCGCTTCCGCCACATGGTCGATCACGACGAACGTCCCGCCCGGCTTGAGCGCGGCGAACACCGCCTTGTCGAGCAGCGCCGGATCGGTGGGGCCCATGAACTTGTCCGGATAGTCGTGGTAGTTCTGCGATGTGAACACCACGTCCACCGGCCCGGGCGTCGAGAACGCCGCCGCCGGCTGCACCAGCACCTCGATGTTGCCGAAGCCCGGCCGCTGCGCCAGCTTGCGCACGTCGGCCGAATCGGTGCCGGCCTCCTTGTCGTATTCGGTTGGCCAGATCGCGTAGACCTTGCCGCCGTCGCCGACGACCTTGCTGAAGACCTGGGTGAAGTAGCCCGTGCCCGACGGGATCAGCTCGACCACCTTGTCGCCCGGCTTCGCGCCGGAAAACGCGACCAGCTCCGCGACGTGCCGGCGCGCATCATCCTTCGCGTTGTCGCCGCGCGCCGGATCGGCGACGGCCTTGCCCACGTAGTCCGGAACCGCCGGCACCTGCTGCGCCGCGACGGCGGCGGCCGCGGCCACCAGGCCGGCGACCGCGAGTGCGAGGGAACCCTTGTGCAAGTGCATGGCGAGCGCTCCTTGGAAGAGGGGAGGGATACGGCGCCGCCATCATGGACCCGCCCCCCGCCACGACGACTGCCGCAAGTCACGGATCGCCGAATCGCCAACTTGCACGCATCCGGAGCGCTCGCCTGGCACGGCGCGCCTGACAGGAACCCCTCACCCGCGCGCGTCAGCGACAGCACGAAGCGCCGCACAAAAACCCTCCCCCCTCGCGGAAGAGTGAGGCGCGAAGCGCCGAATAAAGCCCCTCTCCCGCATCGCGGGAGAGGGCAGGCGCGAAGCGCCGGGGTGAGGGCCCGGCTCTTCGCCCGATCCCCACAACCGCCCCAGCCAACCCCCAACAACCCCGATGCGATAATCCCGCCAACACGCGCCCCAGGTCCCCGCCATGCCCACCCGCAACGCCTCGTCCCGCAACGACCCCACCCGCAACATCCGCGCCCCCCGCGGCACCGAGCTCGCCTGCAAGTCCTGGCTCACCGAAGCCCCGTACCGGATGATCCAGAACAACCTCGACGCCGAAGTCGCCGAGAACCCGGCCGAACTCGTCGTCTACGGCGGCATCGGCCGCGCCGCGCGCGACTGGGACTGCTACGACGCCATCCTCGAGTCGTTGAAGCAGCTAGGCGACGACGAAACCCTGCTCGTGCAATCCGGCAAGCCCGTCGGCGTGTTCCCCACCCACCCCGACGCCCCGCGCGTGCTGATCGCCAACTCCAACCTCGTCCCGCACTGGGCCACCTGGGAGCACTTCAACGAGCTCGATAAGAAGGGCCTGATGATGTACGGCCAGATGACCGCCGGCTCGTGGATCTACATCGGCAGCCAGGGCATCGTGCAGGGCACCTACGAGACCTTCGTCGAGATGGGTCGCCAGCACTACGTCGGCAACCTCGCCGGCAAGTGGATCCTCACCGCGGGGCTGGGCGGCATGGGCGGCGCGCAGCCGCTGGCCGCGAGCCTGGCCGGCGCCTGCAGCCTCAACATCGAGTGCCAGCAGAGCCGCATCGACTTCCGCCTCAAGACCCGCTACGTCGACGAGCAGGCCGACGACCTCGACGACGCCCTCGCGCGCATCGACAAGTACACGAGGGCCGGTCAGGCGAAATCCATCGCCCTGCTCGGCAACGCCGCCGAACTGCTGCCGCAGCTCGTGCAGCGCGGCGTGCGCCCCGACGCCGTCACCGACCAGACCAGCGCCCACGACCCCGTGCACGGCTACCTGCCGATCGGCTGGACCGTCGAGCAGTGGCTCACCGAGCAGAAGCAGCACCCGGAAAAGGTGCGCGACGCCGCCAAGCAGTCCATGCGCGTGCACGTCGAGGCGATGCTCGCGTTCCAGAAGATGGGCGTGCCCACGTTCGACTACGGCAACAACATCCGCCAGATGGCCTTCGACGAAGGCTGCCAGGACGCGTTCGACTTCCCCGGCTTCGTCCCCGCCTACGTGCGCCCGCTGTTCTGCAGGGGCATCGGCCCGTTCCGCTGGGTCGCGCTCAGCGGCGACCCCGAGGACATCTACAAGACCGACGCCAAGGTCAAGGAACTGATCCCCGACGACAAGCACCTGCACAACTGGCTCGACATGGCCCGCGAACGCATCAGCTTCCAGGGCCTGCCCGCCCGCATCTGCTGGGTAGGCCTGGGCCAGCGCCACAAGCTGGGCCTGGCCTTCAACGAGATGGTCCGCAACGGCGAACTAAAAGCCCCGGTGGTGATCGGCCGCGATCACCTCGACAGCGGCAGCGTCGCCTCGCCCAACCGCGAAACCGAGTCAATGAAGGACGGCAGCGATGCCGTCAGCGACTGGCCGCTGCTCAACGCGATGCTCAACGTCGCCGGCGGCGCGACCTGGGTGAGCCTGCACCACGGCGGCGGGGTGGGGATGGGCTACTCGCAGCACGCGGGCGTGGTGATCGTCTGCGACGGCAGCGAGGCGGCCGACAAGCGCATCGCACGCGTGCTGTGGAACGACCCGGGGACCGGGGTGATGCGGCATGCGGATGCGGGGTATGACGACGCGAAGGTGTGCGCGGTGGAGCAGGGGTTGAAGCTTCCTATGGCGTGAGGCGACCCGTGGCGCCGGTTCGCCAGGAGCGGCGCAAATCCAGGTCGGGTATAGCCATTCGACTTTCTTTTCACGCATGTCCCCACTCCCGCTGCGAGTTTGGATATCGCGGTTTGCACGATATCTGCTTCGATCGCAGGCGTAGCAAGGTCGGTGGCTATCGCAAGACAATTGAATGGCTGGGAAATTTTCTCAGTTGACCTCAGAAGAGCGGCGTCAAATACTCGGCTTATTGCCCGGTTTCAAGGGCTAATTGGTGTCAGCTCTCTGAAGGAACTTCGTGGATATCCCAACCAAAAGGCTCACCGACGACGAGCTCGCCATTTTGCTCGAGTTTCGGGAGTCACACTTCCTAGACTTTAAGAGCGCGGAGATCTCTCCGTCATCACTGACAAAGACTGTTTCCGCACTTTGCAACACAAGCGGAGGTGAGATTTTTATCGGACTCGAGGAAGTAGAGACGACGGACGGCCCCTCACTTGAGTGGAGCGGATTCGACATCGAAGAGGCTGCGAACGCTCATCTGGATACCGTCGAGAAGTTGTCGCCACTCGGCAAGCACTACCGCGCAGAATTTCTGTCGCATGATGACCGACCAGGGTTAGTACTTCATCTCCTCGCCAAGAAGGTCAAAAACATTATTTTTGCGTCAAACGGCAAGCCATATGTCCGGAGAAGCGCGCAGAACTTGGCCCTGAATGATGCGGCCGCAGTAAAGCAGCTCGAATACGACAAGGGGATCGTGTCGTTCGAAGACGAGAAGCTTGACTACAAACTCGATCGCATCACGAACTCCACCGTCATAATTGATTTTCTGCTTAGCGTTTTTCCAAGCGCAGAGCCGGAGGAGTTCCTAGACAAGCAAGAAGTAGTTGTCGAAGGTGCGCCAACAGTAGCGGCTACCATGCTTTTCCATGATCTGCCCCAAGCACCGCTAGCCAAGCGATCTTCGATCAAGGTTCTCCGCTACAGAACTAAGAACGATGAAGGTGAAAGGGACACCTTGGCTTTTGATCCTTTAACCATCGAAGGTCCCGCGTATAACCTCATCTACGAAGCCGTCGACAAGACGAAGAGCCTAGTTGAAGAGATTAAGAAGGTCACGCCAGATGGGTTGGTCTCCATCTCATACCCGCACGAGGCGCTGCACGAAATTGTCACAAATGCAGTCTTGCATCGGGACTACAGCATCCAAACCGACGTGCAAATAAGGATTTTTGACAACCGAATTGAGATTGAAAGCCCCGGGCGGCTTCCAGGCCACGTAACCGTTGAGCGAATAACCAAGACCCAGGCTGCACGCAATCCGAAGATGGTTCGCCTGATCAACAAGTTCAAAAATCCGCCTAACAAGGACGCTGGCGAGGGAATGAAGACCGCGTTCGAGTCTATGCATAAGCTACGCCTAAAACGACCGGAGATTATCGAGAGGGAACAGTCGCTAGTGGTCATTCTCCGCCACGAGCCGCTCGGTTCGCCCGAACAGCTGGTGATGGAGTATCTGGATAGCCCGGGCCACTCGGAAATCACGAACTCTATTGCGCGCGAGCTAACGGGCATACGCTCCGAGAACACTATGAAAGAGGTGTTTTACAAGCTCGCGGATGCGAATCAAATTGAACGTGTTCCCGGCAAACAGGGAAACAAGGCGGCGTGGCAGAAGAAGTCACCGGGCTGAGAGCTAACAATGCGTTCGACTCAACTTAGGTGTTAGGCGACACGAGCAGCATCAGCGGAAACGTCAGCATTCAGTTTGAGAGATAGGGCGGATGGCAAACAAGTCTCAGATGACCGGAATGATGGGCGTCTACTTAGCAGCGGCCGAACTAACCCGAAAGGGCTTTATTGTGTCGCCGACGTCTCGCAGCGCTGCAGGGGCGGACCTTCTCCTGACGGATTCAGATTGCCTGAAAGCATTTTCAATTCAAGTTAAATCAGACCGGACAAAGTCAAATTTCTTTCTTGTAGGTAAGAAGTGTCGTAGCGCGGTGTCAAAAACCCATGTCTATGTCTTTGTCAAATTTCGCAGCACCAAGAAAGCCGGTGAATCGGTTCACTATTATGTTGTGCCGAGCAAGAAAGTCGCCGAACTAGCTTGGCATGAGGGACGTTTTCCGAGCATAAGAATCGATGCAATCGCAAAGTATGAGAATAGATGGGATATTTTTGGTGATCCTGACCCACTAAACACCTAATCAAAGATCAACACGGACAACTTAAGGGGACGGAGGAAATTAATCAGGAGGAATAGGGTCGGAGTACAGGGAAGAACGGGGTCAGGTTCACTTTATCCATCTGCAACAACTGTGGAATGGCCTAGGAAGATGTCGGCGGGGACGGCCTAGACGAATGCTTCGCCAGCTCCAAGTTTGTCTGTTGTTACATCAACGCATCGGACTGCCGCAATAATGCAGCCGGCAACAGGAGCCATCCGGCTCCGGCTATCAGGGGGAATCAGCGTGAACAAGGGGATCATCGCGGCCGTGGCCGCCATCGTGTTCGTGTCCGGGATTGGGGTGGGTTATTCGGCCAAGCCAGCGGCAGCGCCGCTGCTGTACCACGGCAAGACCGACCAGGACGCGGCCCGCGCATTGCTTGGACTGGCCTTGAAGCAGGCCGAGGACGGCAGCTGGGAGCGGATCGGGGTGGGCCGGGTGTATTACCTCGGCGGGCTCAAGGCCGAAGGGCAGGCGATCTTCGACCAGGTGCTCGCGGGCAAGCACGACGATGGCGACGCCTACCGCATCGCGCGCGTCTACCGCGAGGCCGGTGAGACCGCGAAGGCCAACGCTATGTTCGAGCGCTACCTCACGGCCAATCCGGACGATGCCCGCGCGTTGTCCGAAGTGGGCGCCTACACCCTGCTCGAAGGGAACCGCGAGGCGGCCGAGCGCCTGTTCGACCGCTCGTTCTCCGCCGAGCGCGACGATATGTGGGCGACCCTGCAGGCCGCCGGCGCCTACCTTGGCGTTGCGCCGCAGCAATAGCCCGCGCATGCGCGCGAAGAATGGCGCGTGCCCGCCCGCGATGGCGGCATGTCAGCCCTCGTTGGCCGCCGGCGGCACATCCGCACGAGCGGCCACCGACGCGATCCATGCAGGAAAACGGGGGTCGGAGTACATTTTTCCGCGTGTTCCACTCGGAATCTCGGGAAGTATGCTCAGACCCCTGCGTTCTTGAGGAGGCACTCCCATGAAAGCGATCGTGGTAACCGACGAGGCCGCGGGCACGGCCGGGATGAAGCTGGTGGAGCGGCCCGACCCGCAGCCGGCGATCAACGACGTCATCGTCCGCGTCCACGCGTCGGGATTCGTCAACACCGAGCTGACGTGGCCTTCGACCTGGACCGATCGCCTCGGTCGCGACCGAACGCCCACGATTCCCGGGCACGAGCTGGCCGGGGTGGTCACCGCCCTGGGCTATGGCACGACGGGGCTGTCGGTGGGGCAGCGGGTGTTTGGGCTGACGGACTGGTATCGCGACGGGACGCTGGCGGAGTACGCGGCCGTGGAGGCGCGCAACCTTGCGCCGCTGCCGGGCGACGTCGACTTCACGGTGGGCGCGAGCCTGCCGGTTTCGGGCCTGACCGCGTGGCAGGGGCTGTTCGTGCACGGCCGCCTGCGGGCGGGGCAACGCGTCGTCGTGCATGGCGCGGCCGGCGCCGTCGGGGCGTTGGCGACGCAGCTCGCGCGCGAGTTTGGCGCCCACGTCATCGGCACCGGGCGCGCGGCCGATCGCGAGGCGGCGCTCGGGTTCGGCGCGAACGAATTCGTCGCCCTCGACAACGATGTGCTGGAAGACATCGGCGAAGTCGACCTCGTGCTCGACCTCATCGGCGGCGATATCGGCAAACGCTCCGCGCGCCTGGTCCGGGCCGGGGGCACGCTGGTATCGGTCGTCGGACCCGTGGAGGAACGGCCCGCCGATGGCCTGGCGGTCGACTTCGTCGTCGAGTCCGATCGCGCCCAGCTGGGCGAAATCGTCCAGCGGATGCGCGACGGCCGGCTGCGGACGCACATCGGCAAGGTCGGGGCCCTCGATGAGGCCGTGGCCACCTTCAACTCGACCGAGCGACGCAAGGGGAAGACGATCGTTCGTGTTCGCCCGTAAGGACGGGAAGGGGCAGGCTGCCCGGCCCGTACGCGCGCTGTCTTCCATTCAAGCGCCATAGCCACCCGTTCGACGCCCACCGGGCACCTCCGGCCGCAGGTGCAGGAACAGCCCGACGCAGATCAGCCCCAAGGCGAAACGCGGGGCGACCAGTGCGACGAGCATCGCGGCCGTGAAGACCGCGAGCACCACGAGCGAGCGGCGCCTGGCCAGGCGTCGGCCGTGCGCGGGCAGGTGGGTGGCGTTCGCCAGCACCTGGCGTTCGAACACGTTGTAGGCGATGTCGATGCACACGAACAGGCCCGCATAGAACACGACGGGCGACGAGGCGAGGCTGGTGCGCGCGACCCAGGACGTCGCGAAGGGCAGCAGCGAGACCATGAACAGATGGATGAAGTTGATCCAGATCAGCCGCAGCGTCGGCGCGCCGACCAACCGCATCAGGTGGTGGTGGTTGATCCAGATGATGGCGATGAACAGGTAGCTCACCGCGTAGCTGACGGCCGTGGGCCACAGCGGCCACAGCGCCGAGAAGGCGGGGCGCTCCGGCGCGTCGAGTTCCAGCACCATGATCGTGACGATCACCGCGAAGACGGCGTCCGAGTAGGCGGCCAGGCGGTCGGCGGTCGACTTGTCTTCAGGCATGGCGGACTCCAGTGGTTCGCTGCGGCGACCGACGCGGGTAGCCATCGGGACGGACTTTCCGGAATTACGGCTGTCCGCTCCGCATTCCGGTGCACGGCTTCAGGCCACCAGCCGCGACGCGTGCAAGCGCTCGTAATGCGGCCGGCACGCCTCCGCCACCGCCGCGGCCTCTCCCGACAGCGCCACCTCCTGCGCGACCGGCGCCTCGAACCCGGTCGACTCCCACACATGCGCATACCAGTGCGGCGCCCACACGCCGTCGCTGGCGCGCGGGCCCTTGGGCCAGCGCAGCATGCGGTCGCTGAAGGCGATGCCGAGCCAGTCGCACAGGGCGCGCAGGTGCGGCTCGGGGGCGCGCAGGAAGTCGCCGGCGTCGATGACCGGCGGCGGCGCGCCGGCGGCGCACAGTTCGTCGTACAGCGCGGCCTGCTGCGGCAGGCCAATGTCGTCGGGCGTGACGGTGGCGCGCGATCGGAGGTAGGACGCCACCACCTCGCGCGGGTCGCGGATCAGCAGCGCGTTGCGCAGCTTCGCGATCCAGCCGTGGTCGATGTGCGGCAGCAGGTGGTGGGCCATGTGCTTCTGGTACCAGACCGGCGCGCCGCCGGGCGCGGGGCCGAGCAGGGCGGCGACGACGCTGCGCCAGTCGCCGTCACCGGCGGCGATCACTTCCTCGCGCGCGGGATGGTCGAGGCCGGTGTGCGCCAGGTAGTGCGCGTACAGCGGTTCGTCGCTCACCGCGCAGTCGCCGCGGTTCTCCCAGGCGCGCATCATCGCGGTGGAGATGTTGCGCGGGCCGGACCACATGGCGATGCGCAGCGTCATCGCGGACGCCTCAGGCCCGAACGCGGCCGGCGACGTCGCGCGCGACCAGGGCCTGGTACAGCGCCTGCAGGCGCTCGACCATCGGGCCGCGCGCCTCGTCGCGCTCGCCGATCGCGCGCCCGTCGATGGTGTGCACCGGCACCACGCCGGCGAAGGTGCCGGTAACGAAGGCCTCGTCGGCGCCGTAGACGTCGGTGAGGCTGAAGGACTTCTCGAACACCGGGATGCCGTTGTCGCGGCACAGCGCGATGACGTTGGCGCGGGTGATGCCGCCCAGGCAGTACTGGCCGGTCGAGGTCCAGACCTCGCCCTTGCGCACGATGAAGAAATGCGTGGAATTGCAGGTGGCGACGAAGCCGTGCGGGTCCAGCATCAGCGCCTCGTCGGCGCCGGCGGCGGAGGCCTGGATGCAGGCGGTGATGCAGTTGAGCTTGCTGTGCGAGTTGAGCTTGGGGTCCTGCACGTCGGGATAGCCGCGGCGCACGTGCACGGTGAACAACGACAGGCCGCGCTCGGCGGTTTCGGCCGAGGCGGTCTTGTACTCGGCGATGATGACGACGGTGGCCGGCCCGACCGCCACGCGCGGGTCCTGGTACGGCGTGCGCCTCACGCCGCGCGTGACCATCAGCCGCACATGCACGCCGTCGCCGCGCATGCCGTTGGCCTCGAGCGTGTCGAGGGTCGCGCGCGCGAGCTGGCCGCGATCGAGGCCGATGTCGAGCAGGATCGCCTTCGCGCCTTCGTACAGGCGGTCGAGGTGCGCGTCGAGGAAGGCCGGCTGGCCGCCGACGACGCGGAAGCCCTCCCAGACGCCGTCGCCGAGCACGAAGCCGCTGTCGAAGACCGACACCATGGCCTGGTCGCGGTGCTTCAGGGCGCCGTTGACCCAGATCAGGATGTCGGCATTGCGTGGATCGTCGGCGGAATGCTGCGTGCCTCGGGTCATGGGCGCCTCCGTGGCGGCCGATGTTAGCGCAGGCGCGGCCCGGCGCCCGCCAGCGCCTGGCCGGCGCGGACCGCGCCTACACTGGGCCGGGTTCACGAGGGCAGGAGAGCAGGGCATGCGCCGCATCGCCATCACCCGCGCGGTCAGCCGCGCCATGCAGCGCTGCGAATTGACGCATCTGCAGCGGCGCGAGATCGACCTCGACCTGGCGCGCGCGCAGCACGCCGCGTACGAACAGGCCCTGCGCGATGCGGGCTGCGAAGTGCTGCAGCTCCCGGAACAGCCCGGACTGGCGGACTCGGTGTTCGTCGAGGACACGGCGGTGGTGCTGGACGAGCTGGCGGTGCTGACGCACCCCGGCGCGCAGTCGCGGCGCGGCGAGATCGATTCGATGGCGCAGGCGCTCGCGCCCTTCCGCGAGCTGCGGCGCATCGACGCGCCGGGCACGCTGGACGGCGGCGACGTGCTGCGGCTGGGTCGCACGATCCACGTCGGCGCCTCGTCGCGCAGCAACGCCGAGGGCATCGAACGGCTGCGCCGGCAGGTGGCGCCGTTCGGCTACGACGTGCGAGCGGTGCCGCTGCGCGGATGCCTGCACCTGAAGAGCGCGGCCACGCCAGTCGCGCCCGATCTTTTGCTCGTCAATCCCGACTGGGTCGACGCCAGCCACTTCGGGGGCCATCGCACGCTCGCCGTGGACGAGTCCGAGCCGTTCGCCGCGAACGCGATCCTCATCGGCGACGCGCTGCTGTACTCGGCGTCCTTCCCGAAGACCGCGGAACGACTGCGGCGCGCCGGCATCGACGTGCGCCTGGTCGAGATGTCGGAAACCGAGAAGGCCGAGGGCGCGATGACCTGCTGCAGCGTCATCGTCGAGATTTGAGGAAGAAGACGCGCATGGCAGCGTCACCCGCTCCACGCCGGCACCTGTGCACCAGCACTCGGGCAGGCACGATGGCGTCGTTCGCCGTCGTTTCCGGGCGCCCCGGTGCGGCCGTATCGGCGAAGGCAGGGCATGGGCCAATCGGCCGTGCAACACTTCGGACGGCGAAAGCTTCCGGTCACCGGTCGCCACCCTGCCTGGCTCGGGCACCGGATCGCGCAGGAGGACAGCGTGCCGAGCGCGCGACCGGGCCAGGGGCGACTTGGGTGACCGGTTCATCCAGCGGAACGGGCTGCCGCCGTCCGCGGCCCCTCATGGCCCGATTCTTGCAGCGATGCCAAGCGGGTGAATTCCGCGTCGGGATGCGCGACCATTCCACCACCGAGGCCGCTGCATGTGGCCGACCCGGTGCGCGGCGGGGAGCGCGCAGCAGGGCAGGATGCCCGCCATTGATACAACCAACCATCCATCAGGGGAAACATATGACCACCAGCCTTCGCGCGCGGACGGTTCGCCGTGCCGCGCTCCTTTCCGTCCTGCTCGTCGCCCTCGTTCCGATGTGCGCGTTCGCGCAGGCGACCCGCACGTGGGTCTCCGGCGTCGGTGACGACGCCAATCCGTGCAGCCGCACCGCGCCTTGCAAGACTTTCGCAGGTGCCATCTCGAAGACGGCGACGGGTGGGGAGATCAGCGTGCTCGATCCCGGCGGGTTCGGCGCCGTCACGATCACCAAGTCGATCACCATCAACAATTCCAACAGCGGCGAAGCCGGCATCCTCGCCAGCGGCACCAACGGCATCATCATCAATGCTGCCAATGCCCGCGTCACCCTCCGAGGCCTGGTCATCGACGGCGCGGGGACCGGCATCGATGGCATTCGCGTCCTGGCGGCCTCCGAGGTCAACGTCGAGGACTGCTTGATCCAGGGCTTTCGCGGCGCCAATCCGTCGCGTGGCATCTACGCCGCGCCCAGCACCGGTACGATGCGATTGAGCGTCCGGAACACGGCCATCATCGCCAACAGCCAGTCGGCCGCGAACAATGCGGGAGTGCTGCTCAAGCCGAGCGGCTCGGCTACCGTCATGGCGGACTTCGCCAACGTCAACCTCGCAAACAACGGGTACGGATTGATTGCCGATGGCAACGTGACTTCCGGCGCGGTGCTGGTGTCCGTGCGCGATTCGCAGTTGACGGGCAACCATTTCGACGCGGCGCGCGCGGATTCGGACGGCGGTGAAGTCGCGCTGGTCATGAAGAACAACACGGTGACCGGCAACGGTTACAGTTCCGGCCTCGCGGCTGCCGTGCGCTCCGACGGGGCCATGGCGACCGTCCGGCTTCAGGACAATGCAATCACGTCGAACAACTATGGCGTGCTGTTCACCACTGGCGGAAAGATCTATACCTACGGCGGGAACCTGACCGGGGGCAACACGACGAACGGCGCATTCACGTCGGCCCAGCCGACGCAGTGAGTCGATAACCGGGCGGCGAATGCCCGTTTCCGGATTCGCGGGAAGGACGCGACACCCATCCCGGGTTCCGGGATGGGTGACTGCAGCACCAGGATGGGTTCCTGATTCCTGCGGGCAGGTGCCCGGGCGGTAGTGCCGGTGAAGGGTGCGCGCGGTAGCGGTTCCCGCCAAGTCGTGGATAGGCCCGGTTCCGACTCACCCAGCTCGGCGTGTAGTCGCTGCCGGGGCCGCGCTTGCGCATCTTCATCGATGCCGGCGCCTGGCACGCGATTGACCAGCGCGCACGAGGCCAGCACGAGATCCACGCACGCGGCCTCGAGCTGCAGCCGCGGACGCAGCGGTTGGACCAGTGCAGGCGCGAGCCTCCGGTATCGCTCGCGGAAGCCGTCTCGTGGTGCCGCGGGGCTTCCGTGAGTGCCGTTACCGGCGACGCGCGCGACGCACGCCGCCGTTGGCGGTGGACGCGGTCAGGCGCGGGCCTCGCCGCAGCGGCAGGGGCGGCCGGTGCTGCAGCCGCAGCCGCAGGCCGGCTGGGCGGCGGGAGCGGCCTGGCAGCCGCAGGTGCAGGTGGCGCCGGCGCAGTCTGAGCACTGGCAGGCGAAAGCGTTGGCTTGGATGTTCATGGCATGTCCTCACAGGATTGGTTGGGGAAACGGACCTCGATCCGTGGCGCCATTCTCGGGACGGCCGCTGGCACGCGCTTGAACCAAAGGGCTAACCTGCGCCCGTCCCGACGCCGCGGAGACCGCCATGCCCCGAGCCACGCCTGTCGCAGCAGGCAAGTCGCGCCGCGGCGTGGCCGGCGTCGGCCGCGTGGTGCTGTGGAAGGGCGGCAGCGTCTGGATCGGGCGCGACATGGGCCAGGTGCAGCCGCACAGCCACCACGCCATCCAGGTCACGCTCTCCCTCGCGCGGCGGGTCCGCATCCGCGCCGCGGCGGATGACGCCTGGCACGAGGCCTCGGCCACGATCGTCATGCCGGACCGGCCGCACCTGTTCGACGGCCTCGGGCACGTGGTGGCGATGGTCTTCGTCGAGCCGGAAACGCTGGCCGGCCGCGCCCTGCTCGCGCGCCACGGCCAGCGCGACGTGGGCCTGCTCGATGCCGGTGACGACGGGCTGGCGCAGCGCGCGGCCGCGCTGCACGCGGTGTTCGAGGCGCGCGGGACGGATGCCGCGCTGGCGCAGGCGGCCCAGTGCGTGGTCGAACATTTGGCGGCGGCGCCAGTGGGACACGATGTCGTCGACCCGCGCATCGCCGCGGTGCTGGCGCGCATCCGCGAACGCCCGGACGAAAAGTTCGACCTGGCGCAGGCGGCCGCCGTCGCGCACCTGTCGCCGAGCCGCTTGCGCCACCTGTTCGTCGCGCAGACCGGCATCTCGTTCCGCGCCTACCTGCTGTGGGCGCGCGTGGGCCATGCGGTGGCGCGCGGCCTGGCCGGCGCGTCGTGGACGGACGCCGCCCAGCAGGCGGGCTTCGCCGACTCGGCCCACCTGAGCCGCACCTGCCGGCGCATGTTCGGGATCGCGCCGACGATGCTGGCGCCGGAGGGGCCGGCCGGGTGACGGCGATCAGCGCAGCAGGCTGAGCACGCCCTGCGTCGACTGGTTGGCCTGCGCCAGCATCGCGGTGCCGGCCTGCTGCAGGATCTGGTTGCGCGAGAGCTGCGCCGATTCCTTGGCGAAGTCGGCGTCCTGGATCCGGCTGCGGGCGGCC
>DATLJE010000013.1:0-163586 GCA_035539095.1 Luteimonas sp. | reverse complement strand
ACCTGGTCAGCGACATGCGTTCGCTGGCGGTGATGCGCGACACCGGGTGCCCGGTGGTGTTCGACGCGACCCACTCGGTGCAGCTGCCGGGCGGACAGGGCGGCAGCAGCGGCGGGCAGCGCGAGTTCATCCCGGTGCTGGCGCGGGCCGCGGTGGCGGTGGGCGTCAGCGGGCTGTTCATGGAAACCCATCCGCGCCCCGAGCAAGCGCTGAGCGACGGCCCCAACGCCTGGCCGCTGCCGAAGATGCGCGCGCTGCTCGAAACCCTGCTCGAACTCGACCGCACCACCAAGAAGAACGGCTTCATCGAGATGGCGTAGGGCGGGCCCCGGCCCGCCGCGTTCGCCGCAAGCATTTTTTGCCACGGATGAGCACGGATCGACACGGATAAAGCAGGATCGAACAAGAAAGCTTTATCCGTGTCCATCCGTGAGAATCCGTGGCCAGACAGTTTTCCTTCCAACAGTGACACGACGAGACAGATGACCAGCATCGCCAGCATCCACGCCCGCGAAATCCTCGACTCCCGCGGCAACCCCACGCTCGAGGCCGAGGTCACGCTCGCCGACGGCAGCTTCGGTCGCGCCATGGTGCCGTCCGGCGCCTCCACCGGCTCGAAGGAGGCGGTGGAGCTGCGCGACGGCGACAAGACCCGCTACCTGGGCAAGGGCGTGCGCAAGGCGGTCGAGAACGTCAACGACACCATTGCCCAGGCGCTGCGCGGCTTCGACGCCGCCGACCAGGCCGGCCTGGACAAGCGCCTGGTCGACCTCGACGGCACCGAGAACAAGGGCCGCCTGGGCGCGAACGCGCTGCTCGGCGTTTCGCTGGCGAACGCGCACGCCGTGGCTGCATCGCGCAAGCTGCCGCTGTGGAAGCTGCTGGCAGGCGACCGCAGCCCTGTGCTGCCGGTGCCGATGATGAACATCATCAACGGCGGCGCCCACGCCGACAACAACGTCGACCTGCAGGAATTCATGGTGCTGCCGGTCGGCTTCGATTCGTTCTCCGAGGCGCTGCGCGCCGGCGCCGAGATCTTCCACGCGCTCAAGTCCGTGCTCAAGGGCCACGGCCTCAGCACGGCGGTGGGCGACGAGGGCGGCTTCGCGCCCGACCTGCGCAGCAACGTCGAGGCGCTCGACACTATCCTCGAGGCGATCGGCAAGGCCGGCTACCACGCCGGCGAAGACGTGCTGCTGGGCCTGGACGTGGCCAGCACCGAGTTCCACGACAACGGCAAGTACCACCTGGTCGGCGAGGGCAAGCGCCTGACCAGCGAGCAGTTCGTCGATTTCCTCGCCGGCTGGTGCGACGAGTACCCGATCGTCACCATCGAGGACGGCATGTCCGAGGACGACTGGGACGGCTGGAAGCTGCTCACCGGACGCCTGGGTGACAAGGTGCAGCTGGTCGGCGACGACCTGTTCGTCACCAACCCGCGGATCTTCAAGGAGGGCATCGAGCGTGGCGTCGCCAATGCGATCCTCGTCAAGGTCAACCAGATCGGCACGCTCACCGAAACCCTCGAGGCCATCGCGATGGCCGATGCGGCGCGCTACGCGGCGGTGATCTCGCACCGCTCGGGCGAGACCGAGGACACCACCATCGCCGACATCGCGGTCGCCACCACCGCGACCCAGATCAAGACCGGCTCGCTGTGCCGCAGCGACCGCGTGGCCAAGTACAACCAGCTGCTGCGCATCGAGGAGTCGCTGGGCGCGGGGGCGCGCTACGCGGGCCGCGACGCGTTCGTGTCGCTGAAGCGCTGACGGGGCTGCCGATGCGCGTGCTCCGGATCGTCGCGCTGGTGCTGGTCGCGCTGCTGGCGTGGCTGCAGTACCGGCTGTGGTTCGGGCACGGCGGCGCCGGCGACGTGCACTCACTCCGGCAGAAGGTCGCGCTGCAGCAGCGCGACAACGGCGGCCTGCAACAGCGCAACGACGCGCTCGCCGCCGAGGTCGCCGAGCTCAAGAGCGCCGACGGCGGCGCCGCGGTCGAGGAGCGCGCACGCAGCGAGCTGGGCATGATCAAGCCGGGCGAAACGTTCTACCGCGTGGTGGAGGACAAGCCCGCGACGCCTGCCGCGCAGGACGATGCCGGCAAGGACGACCCCGGCCAGGATGGCGCGCCATGACCCCGGAGCAGGTGCGGGGCAGGCTCTGGGCGGTCGTGCCCGCCGCCGGCCGCGGCGCCCGCTTCGGCGGCGACGTGCCGAAGCAGTACCTCGAGGTCGGCGGCGAACCCTTGCTGGCGCACGCGCTGCGCACGCTGCTGGCGAGCCCGCGCGTGGAAGGCGCCGTGGTGGTGCTTGGCGAGGGCGATGCGCGTTGGCCGGGCTGGCGGGAATTCGCGGGCAAGCCCGTGCTGACCGCCGTCGGCGGCGAGGCGCGCGCGGATTCGGTGCTGGCCGGGCTCGATGCGCTGCCGGCGGAGGTGCGCGCGGACGACTTCGTGCTGGTGCACGACGCCGCGCGGCCGAACCTCTCGGCCGAAGACCTCGACCAGTTGCTCGAGCGCGGCCGCAACGACCCGGTCGGCGCGATCCTGGCCGCGCCGGTGCGCGACACCCTCAAGCGCTCCGGCGACGACGGCGGCATCGACGGCACCGTGCCGCGCGAGCGGCTGTGGCGCGCGCTGACGCCGCAGCTGTTCCGCCGCCTGCAACTGGCCCGAGCGCTGGAAGCCGCGCGCGACGCCGGCGTCGAGGTCACCGACGAATCGATGGCGATGGAGCGGCAGGGCCTGCGCCCGCTGCTGGTCGAGGGATCGGACGACAACTTCAAGGTGACCACGCCCGCGGACCTGGCACGGTTCGAGTTCGAGCTCTCGCGCAGGCCTTAGGAGCGCACCGGGGCGCGGCCTGCACGTTCCAGAGCCGCACGGGTTGCGCCCCGGTGCGCTCCTACAGGAAGCAATGGACGACATGAACATACGCATCGGACACGGCTACGACGTGCATGCCTTCACCGACGGCGACCACGTCATGCTCGGCGGCGTGCGCGTGGCGCACGTGCGCGGCGTGCTCGCGCACAGCGACGGCGACGTGGTGCTGCACGCGCTGTGCGACGCGATGCTCGGCGCGCTGGCGCTGGGCGACATCGGCCGCCACTTCCCGCCCTCGGACCCGCGATGGAAGGGCGCCGACAGCCGCGCCTTCCTTCGCCACTGCGATGGCCTGCTGCGCGAGCGCGGTTGGAAGCTGGGCAACGCCGACGTCACCGTGGTGTGCGAGCTGCCGAAGGTCGGCCCGCACGCCGATGCGATGCGCGCGCTGATCGCCGGAGACCTGGACGTGCCGGTCGACGTGGTCAGTGTCAAGGCCACCACCAGCGAGCGCCTGGGCTTCACCGGCCGCGGCGAGGGCATCGCGGCGCAGGCGGTGTGCCTGCTCGTGCCGGCATGATGCGCCACCGGCCCGCCAGCTTTGCGGCGTGCATCGCGCGGCCTCGCCGGCGGCGGGGCGCCCGCCCGCGCGCCCTCGCCCCGGCGTTCTTCGCGCGCGCAAGCTGCACGTGAGCGCGACGGAACTGCCGCAGGCGCACGGCGCGCCGGCGCTGTCGGCGGTGATGCGGGCCAGCCCGGAGGACTTCTTCGTCGAGGAACTCGACGCCTTCGCCGCGAGCGGGGAGGGCGAGCACCTGCTGCTGTCGGTGGAGAAGCGCGCGATGAACACCGCCTTCGCCGCGAAGCTCATCGCGCAATGGGTGGGCGTCGACGAATCGGCGATCGGCTACGCCGGGCTCAAGGATCGCCACGCGGTGACCCGGCAGCGCTTCAGCGTGCACCTGCCCAGGCGCGTGGCGCCGGACGTCGCGACCTTGCAGGCCGAGGGCCTGCGCGTGCTGGGGCATGCCTGGCACGCGCGCAAGCTGCCGCGCGGCGCGCTGGCGGGCAACCGGTTCCGGCTGGTGCTGCGCGAGGTGCAAGGCGACCGCGCGGCGATCGACGCGCGCCTGCGGACGATCGCCGCGGCGGGCGTGCCCAACTATTTCGGCGAGCAGCGCTTCGGGCGCGAGGGCGCCAACCTCGGCAACGCGCTGGCGATGTTCGCCGGCCGGCGCGTCGCCCGCGCGCAGCGCACCCACCTGCTGTCGGCGGCGCGCTCGGAGCTGTTCAACCGGGTGCTGGCCGCGCGCGTGCTCGACGGCAGCTGGGACCGTGGGCTGGAAGGCGAGGCGTGGATGCTGGAGGGCAGCCGAAGCGTGTTCGGCCCGGAGCCGTGGAGCGAGACGCTCGCCGCCCGCCTGGCGGCCTTCGACATCCATCCCAGCGCGCCGCTGTGGGGCCGCGGCGAACTGCGGACCACCGGCGAGGCGCGCCGGCTGGAGGAAGCCGCGTTGTCCGGCGGCGACGCGCTGGCGCTGCGCGCGGGGCTGGAAGCGGCCGGCCTGCGCCAGGAGCGGCGGCCGACCCGCTTGCGCCCTGCGCGGCTGTCATGGGAGCAGCCAGCCGGCGACGTCGTCGAGCTGGCCTTCGAGTTGCCGCCGGGGACCTACGCGACCACCGTCCTGGCCGCGCTGGGCGACGTTTCCGAGCGTCCGCGGCCCGGTCCGGACCGTTCGTCGGAAACGCAGGATCCGCACTGGCCCGCAACAGGTGCCGGCGTATAAGCCTGAACGCAGGGAACCGGCATGGGGCCGGGGCCCGGTACCAGGCAACAAAGGAGACCGTCATGAAGGCCAGTCTTCGAATCGCTGCCCTCGTCCTGTCCGTCGCCGGACTCGCCGCCTGCGCGGGCGCCCAGGAGAAGTCCGCCTACGTCGCGCCCGGCGAAGTCGGCAGCTATCCGCTCGACAGCGGCTACGTCAGCAACGTCGAGCGCATGGCGCGTGCCCAGGGCATCCAGGTCACGTGGGTCAATGCGCCGGTGAAGCGCGTCAAGAGCGCCGAGCAGGAGCTGTAGCAGGCGTCAGCCGCGCCCCCGCCGGGGGCGCGCGAGCAGCACCAGTACCGCGCCAGCGCCGCCCTGCGCGGCCGGCGCGGAATGGAACGCCAGCACGTCCGACCGCTGGCGCAGGATCCGGTCGACCAGGTTCTTCAGCGCCGGGATCCGTGAATCCGAATGCAATCCCTTGCCGTGGATGATGCGCACGCACGCCACGCCGGCGTCGCGCGCGTCCTTCAGGAAGGCGCGCAACAGCGCCTCGGCCTGGCCGCTGTCGGCGTGGTGCAGGTCCAGCTCCTCCTGCGCGGCGTATTCGCCGCGCGCCAGCCGCTGCAGCACCCGCGGCGGCACCTCGTCGCGGCGATGGCGCAGCGCGTCGCCCGCTTCCAGCAGCGAGGCGTCGAGCGCGCGCCGGAACTCGCTGCGCGCATCGGCCTCGTCGCGCTGCGCCATCCGCGGCAGCGCCCGCGGCCTCGGCGGCGCGGGCGGCAGGGGCGCCACGGGCAGCTCGCGCACCGGGCCGACCGCACTGCGGAACAGCGCCGCGTCGTCGTCGGCTTCGTCGCCCGCGGGCTCGTCGTGTCGCCGTTTCATGCCGCAAGCCTAGCGCGGAAGCGCCCGGGGCGGCGTGCGCGGGCGGCTGGCCGCGCGCATCCGCTATCATGTGCCGGAGCATCGGGGATGGGGCACGGAAAAGAGGTTCATGCGCGTACTGGTGAGCAACGACGACGGGGTGGACGCCCCGGGCATCCGGATCCTGGCCGAAGGGCTGCGCGCGGCCGGCCATGAAGTCCTGGTCGTCGCGCCCGACCGCGACCGCTCCGGCGCAAGCAATTCGCTCACCCTTGATGCGCCGGTCCGCGTGGTCGCGCTCGACGACGCCACCTGGCGCGTCCACGGCACGCCCACCGACTGCGTGCACGTCGCGATCACCGGCATGCTCGAGGTCGAGCCCGACATCGTCGTCTCCGGCATCAACAACACCGCCAACCTGGGCGACGACGTGATCTATTCCGGCACCGTGGCCGCGGCGATGGAAGGGCGCTTCCTCGGCCTGCCGGCGGTGGCGATGTCGCTGGCCACGGTCGACCACCAGGGCCGCCACTACGAGACCGCGGCGCGCGCGGCGGTGGAGATCGTCGCGCGCCTGGCCGCCGATCCGCTGCCGGCCGACACCATCCTCAACGTCAACGTGCCGGACCTGGCGTGGGCGGACGTCGCCGGCTTCGAGGTCACCCGCCTGGGCAACCGCCACCGCTCCGAGCCCTGCGTGCCGCAGCAGGACCCGCGCGGCCGCAACTGGTGGTGGATCGGCCCCGCGGGCCCGGAGCTCGACAGCGGCGCCGGCACCGATTTCCACGCCGTGCGCACCGGCCACATCTCGATCACCCCGATCCACGTCGACCTGACCCGCTACCAGGCACTGGAACAAGTGGCCAGCTGGGTCGACGGCTTGGCGGACGAACTGCGCGAGGATGCGGCATGACCGCGCGCATGCGCCTGCATCCCGAGGCGATCGGCGTGGGCATGACCTCGCAGCGGGTGCGCGACCGCCTGATCGAGCGCCTGCGCGAAGGCGGCATCCGCGACGAGCGCGTGCTCAACGCGATCCGCACCGTGCCGCGCCACCTGTTCGTCGACGAAGCCTTCGCCACGCGCGCCTACGAGGACACCGCACTGCCGAT
Organism: Luteimonas sp.; assembly: GCA_035539095.1. Classification (GTDB taxonomy): domain Bacteria; phylum Pseudomonadota; class Gammaproteobacteria; order Xanthomonadales; family Xanthomonadaceae; genus Luteimonas. The sequence continues at coordinate 157,016 of DATLJE010000013.1, read as the reverse complement.
CGGCCACGGCCAGACCATCTCGCAGCCGTGGGTGGTGGCGAAGATGACCGAGGCGCTGTTCGCCGACGGCGCGCAGCCTGCGAAGGTGCTTGAGGTCGGCACCGGCTCTGGCTACCAGGCCGCGATCCTCGCCGCGCTGGGCCTGGAAGTGCACACCGTCGAGCGCATCGGCGAACTGCTGCGCACCGCGCGCAAGCGCTTCCGCACGCTCGGGCTCAACGTGCGCAGCAAGCACGACGACGGCCGCATCGGCTGGCCGGAGAACGGCCCGTTCGACGCCATCGTGGTCACCGCGGCGGCGCCGGCGCTGGTCGACGCGCTGTCCGCGCAGCTCGCGCCCGGCGGCACGCTGGTGGCGCCAGTGGGCGGCAGCGGCGCGCAGTCGCTGCTGTGCCTGCGCAAGGACGCCGAAGGCGTCGTCAGCCAGTCCAACCTGGCGCCGGTGGTGTTCGTGCCGCTGCTCTCGGGCCTGGTCGACTGATGCGGGCGGGCGCTTGAAGCTCTTCGCGCCGATCTACGAGCGCACGCTCGTGCTGGCGCGGCACCGCCGCGCGCCGGCGCTGCTGACCGGGCTGAGCTTCATCGAGGCGATCTTCTTCCCGGTCATGCCGGAGGTGATGCTGGCGCCGATGTGCCTGGCGCAGCCGCGGCGCGGGTTCTGGTTCGCCGCGCTGAGCCTGCTGGGGTCGATGGCCGGCGCGGCGGTCGGCTACCTGCTCGGGCATTACGCGTTCGAGCTCGCCCGGCCCCTGTTCGAATCGCTGGGCTGGATGCAGGCGATCGACGACGGCATCCGCGTCGTGCGCGAGAAGATGGCGGTGTCGCCGTGGTCGGTGTTCTGGTTCCTGGTGCTCGGCGGCTTCGCGCCGATCCCGATGAAGGTGTTCACCTGGGCGTCTGGCGTGGTCGGCGTGCCGTGGCTGCCGTACCTGGCCAGCATGGCGATCGGCCGCGGCAAGCGCGTGTTCCTGCTGGCGCTGGCGATCCGCCTGGGCGGCGAGCGGGCCGAGCGCGCCCTGCATCGCTACATCGAGCCGGTCGGCTGGATCGCGCTGGCATTGCTGGTCGCCGGCATCGGCTACATCGCGTTCAGGGCGCATGCGGCATGAAGGAGCGGATGGGACAACGCATGGAACCGAAGATGCGGGCGCTCGCGATGGTGGCGGGCGCATGCCTGCTGGCCGCCTGCAGCGCCCACGTGGTGCGCGAGGGCGGCTCGCGCACCGTCTCGCAGCCCAAGTACGGCGCAACCGTCGCGGTGCGTCGTGGCGACACCGTCTACCGCATCGCGACCAGCAACGGCATCAGCCCGCTCGACCTTGCGACCTGGAACGACATCGAGCCGCCGTACACGATCTATCCCGGCCAGCGGTTGAAGCTGTACCCGGGCGGCGGCAGGCGTGGCCCCGCGGTCGCGACGCGGCCGGCCCCGCGGCCGCCGGCGACTTCGCCGACGCGCCCGGCCGCGTCCGCCGGCGCGCCCGCATCGACGCCGGCGGCGGCGACGGTCGCCGCGTCCAGCCCGTTCGCCTGGCGCTGGCCGACCGAGGGACAACTCGTCGGCAGCTTCCAGGCCGGCAACCCGACCCGCCAAGGCATCGACATCGCGGGCAGCAACGGCCAGCCGGTGCGCGCGGCCGCCGACGGCGTGGTGGTGTATTCCGGCTCGGGCCTGGTCGGCTACGGCGAGCTGGTCATCGTCAAGCACAGCGACGAATGGCTGTCGGCCTACGGCCACAACCGCGCGCGCCTGGTGAACGAAGGTCAGGTGGTGAAGGCCGGCCAGCAGATCGCCGAGATGGGCCACAGCGGCGCGGCGCGCGACATGCTGCACTTCGAGATCCGCTACAACGGCAAGCCGGTGGATCCGCAGTCCTATCTGCCGCGGCGGTGAGACGCTGACGGGGCGTGGTTCGAGGGTGTTTTCCGATCCTCCCGCACGCCGCAAGAATCACGGATCGCCAATCACGGCTTCCCGAGCACGAACCCCGCCACCACCCGCCGTCCCTCGCTCGCCAGCACGTTGAACGTGCGCGCAGCCGCTGCGTTGGTCATGGTTTCGATTCCGATCCCGCGCGACAGGCAGGCGGCCATCGCGGCCTGCGGCGGGAACGCCTGCGCGCCGCCGCTGCCGAGCAGCACCAGTTCGGGCTCCAGGTCGAAGAACGGTTGCAGGTCCTCCGGCGCCAGCATGGCGACGTCGGTGACCGGCCAGTCTTCCAGCAGGGCGCGCGGCGAGACGATGAAGCTGCGCTCGAGCCGGCGCTCGTTCACCAGCGCGGAAGCGCCGTCGGCGCCGCGCAGGAAGAAGTCGTAATCGGGGCGTTCGAGCGTGAGCTGCATGGCTGACCGGGAAACGGGGGGAGCAGGCGAGGCCGGTTCCGCGCGTCGCCGGATGCAATGCTAGCCGCGTCCTGCGCGGGGCCTTGCGCCTGTGTTCACGTTCCGGCCCGCGATCGCGTTCATTTCCCGGCGCGGGGCAGCACGATCCTGCGCTGCTCCTCGTTGGGCCGGTACAGGATCGCCACGTGGCCGATCCGCTGCACCAGCGCCGCGTCGCTGCGCGCGGCGAGGTCGGCGATGGTCGCATCGCGCACTTCGCGGTCCTCGGCGGCGACCTTCACCTTGATCAGCTCGTGGTGCTCCAGCGCGGCCGAAACTTCGGCCACCACCGCGTCGGTGACGCCCTTGCCGCCGACCTGCAGCATGGCCTTCAGGTCGTGGGCCTGGCCGCGCAGGAAGCGGTTCTGGGCCGGGGTCAGGGCGATGGGCATGCGCTGGATCAGGTGTGGGGGAGGCGCGCAGGGTATCATGGCGGCCCGCAACGCCCTGATTTACGGGCACTTCTCCGCGAACTCCCATGGCCACCCGCAGCAAGAGCAGCCAGCGCTGGCTCAAGGAGCATTTCTCCGATCCCTACGTCAAGAAGGCGCAGGCCGAGGGAATGCGCTCGCGCGCGGCCTACAAGCTCGAGGAGCTGGCCGGCCGCGACCGCCTGCTGCGGCCCGGGATGGTGGTCGTCGACCTGGGCGCGGCGCCCGGAGGCTGGTCGCAATGGGTCCGGCAGGAGCTGGACAGGCTGGACCAGGCGCGTCCCGGCCGGGTGATCGCCCTGGATATCCTGGAGATGCCGCCCCTGGCCGGGGTCGAGTTCCTTCATGGCGATTTCAGGGACGATGCCGTCCTATCGGGGCTGGAGGCCGCCCTGGACGGCGCGCCGGTGGACCTTGTCCTGTCCGACATGGCCCCCAATAAGAGTGGCGTGGACGCCGTCGACCTGCCGCGGGCGATGCACCTGGCGGAGCTGGCGATGGATTTCGGCGACCACCACCTGCGCCCCGGCGGCACGTTCCTGATCAAGCTGTTCCAGGGCGTGGGGTTCGACGACTACGTGCGGGAGCTGCGGCGGCGCTATGCCAAGGTGGCGATCCGCAAACCGGCGGCCTCGCGCCGGCGTTCGCCGGAAGTCTATGCCCTGGCCCAGGGCAAGCTGGCGCAAAGGAAGTAACATCGTGTTCGAAGACAATCAATTCCGCTCTTACGCGAGGCGTCCGCGCATTGATGCGCGCGACTCTCGCGAGGGACTCACACAATGAGTGATCTGGTGAAGAATCTGATGCTTTGGGTGGTCGTCGCCGTCGTGCTGATGGTGGTGTTCCAGAGCTTCAGCCCGAAGGCCACCGGCAGCGACGACATCATCTACTCGCAGTTCATCACCGATGTCCGCAACGACCGGATCAAGGAAGTGGACATCGCCAGCGACGAGCGCTCGATCAAGTTCGTGCGCAGCGACGGCAGCAAGGGCGCCACCAACGCGCCGCGCCGCGACGAGCGCCTGATCGACGACCTGCTCAAGCACGACGTCGCGATCAAGCAGGCGCCGCCCGAGTCGGGCGTCACCATCTGGGCGCTGCTGATCAACTTCCTGCCGGTGCTGCTGATCATCGGCTTCTGGTTCTTCATGATGCGGCAGATGCAGCAGGGCGGCAGCAAGGGCGCGATGTCCTTCGGCCGCTCGCGCGCGAAGCTGCTCAACGAGGACCAGACCAAGGTCACCTTCGCCGACGTCGCCGGCTGCGACGAGGCCAAGGAGGAGGTGTCCGAGCTGGTCGAGTTCCTGCGCGACCCGACCAAGTTCCAGAAGCTCGGCGGCAAGATTCCGCGCGGCGTGCTGATGGTCGGCCCGCCGGGCACCGGCAAGACGCTGCTGGCCAAGGCCATCGCCGGCGAGGCCAAGGTGCCGTTCTTCTCGATCTCGGGTTCGGACTTCGTCGAGATGTTCGTCGGCGTCGGCGCCTCGCGCGTGCGCGACATGTTCGAGCAGGGCAAGAAGCATGCGCCGTGCATCATCTTCATCGACGAGATCGACGCGGTCGGCCGCCATCGCGGCGCCGGCCTGGGCGGCGGCCACGACGAGCGCGAGCAGACGCTCAACCAGCTGCTGGTCGAGATGGACGGCTTCGAGGGCGGCGAGGGCGTGATCGTGGTGGCGGCGACCAACCGCCCCGACGTGCTCGATCCCGCCTTGCTGAGGCCGGGCCGCTTCGACCGCCAGGTCGTGGTTGGCCTGCCCGACGTCAAGGGCCGCGAGCAGATCCTGCGCGTGCACATGCGCAAGGTGCCGCTGGCCTCCAACGTCGAGCCCATGATCGTGGCCCGCGGCACGCCCGGTTTCTCCGGCGCGGACCTGGCCAACCTGGTCAACGAGGCGGCGCTGTTCGCGGCGCGCGAGAACGCGAAGGAGGTCCGCATGGACCACTTCGACAAGGCGCGCGACAAGATCATGATGGGCGCCGAGCGCCGCTCGATGGCGATGAGCGAGGACGAGAAGACGCTGACCGCCTACCACGAGGCCGGCCATGCGATCGTCGGCCGGCTGGTCCCCGAGCACGACCCGGTCTACAAGGTCACGATCATCCCGCGCGGCCGCGCGCTGGGCGTGACCATGTACCTGCCCGAAGGCGACAAGTACAGCTACAACCGCACCGCGATCGAGTCGCAGCTGTGCTCGCTCTACGGCGGCCGCGTGGCCGAGGAGCTGATCTTCGGCGAGGGCAAGGTCACCACCGGCGCCTCCAACGACATCGAGCGCGCGACCAAGATGGCGCGCAACATGGTGACCAAGTGGGGCCTGTCCGACCTCGGGCCGATCACCTTCGGCGAGGACGAGGACGAGGTCTTCCTCGGCCGCTCGGTGACCCAGCACAAGAACGTCTCAGACGAGACCGCGCGCCGCATCGACGAGGTCGTGCGCGAGATCCTCGACAAGGCCTACAACCGCACCCGCGCGATCCTCACGGAAAACCTCGACAAGCTGCATGCGATGGCCAAGTTGCTGCTCGAATACGAGACGATCGACGTGCCGCAGATCGACGCCATCATGGACGATCGCGACCCGCCGCCGCCGGTCGGCTGGAACGAAGGCGGCAAGGACAAGGATGGCGCGCGCCCGTTGCCTCCGATCGGCGGGCCCGCGGCGCAGACCTGAGCGCGCACCGCGAAGAAGACGCATCGAGGCCCGGGGATTCCCGGGCCTTTTTCGTCGCATGGAATCCCGCTCCCCGCGCCGGGTGATTGTCGTCGAATCGCCGGTCGCCGACGTCCATCCAGCGGCCGGGACGCAGGCAAGCCGCGCCGATTGCGCATCGCGCCGCGAGAGGCCACAGTCCGCAAGTGGCGTTTCGCTCCGGAGCATGCACATGACCGAACAGCGCAGCAGTCCCGGCGGACGCGCCGGCGCCGGGATGGCGATCGGCATCGCGGTGGGCGTCGCGATCGGGCTCGCGATGAAGAACATCGCCGTGGGCATCGCCATTGGCGTCGCCATCGGCGCCGGATTGATGGCCCGCGAGAAGAAGAAGCAGGACTGAGATGTTCGACATCGCCCCGCAACTCGACTGCGCCGGCCGCTTGCTCAGGCTCGACCACCCGCGCGTGGCCGGCATCGTCAACGTCACCCCGGATTCCTTCTCCGACGGTGGCGAGCACGCGACCGTCGATGCCGCCGTCGCGCACGGGCTGCGGCTGGCGGGGGAGGGCGCCGACCTGCTCGATGTCGGCGGCGAGTCCACGCGCCCGGGCGCCGACGAGGTGCCGGTGGAGGAGGAACTGCGGCGCGTCGTGCCCGTGGTCGAACGCCTGGCGAAGGAAACCGCGCTGCCGATCTGCGTCGACACCTCCAAGCCGGAAGTGATGCGCGCCGCGGTCGCCGCCGGTGCCGGCATGGTCAACGACGTCTACGCGCTGCGCCGCGAAGGCGCGCTCGACGCGGTCGCCGGGCTGGGCGTGCCGGTGGTGCTGATGCACATGCTCGGCGAACCGCGCTCGATGCAGGACGAGCCGCGCTACGACGACGTGGTGGCCGACGTGCACCGATTCCTGGCCGAGCGCATCTTCGCCGCCGAGATGGCCGGCATCGCGAGGAAGCGCATCGTGGTCGATCCCGGCTTCGGCTTCGGCAAGACCCGCGACCACAACCTCGCCCTGCTGGCGCAGCTGCAGCGCTTCACCGAGCTCGGCGTCCCGGTGCTGGCCGGACTTTCGCGCAAGAAGACCATCGGCGAGATCACCGGCCGCGAGGCGCCGCGCGACCGCGTGCACGGCTCGGTGGCCGCGCACCTGGTGGCGGCGCAGCGCGGGGCGATGCTGCTGCGGGTGCACGACGTCGCCGCCACCGTCGACGCGCTGAAGGTCTGGAACGCGGTCGCCGCCGTGCCGATGCCGCGGGTGGAGGCGAAGCCGGCGATCCGCTGGCCGGACGACGGCTGACGGCTGACGAATGCCGCTGCCGCTTCCATTGACTCGTGGGAGCGACGGAAGTCGCGACGTTCTTCGCTGCGAGCCGTCGCGACTTGCGTCGCGCCCACGAGATGGCCGTCGTCTCGATGCCACCCCGGCGCCGAAGCAGCGGCGCAGGCGATATTCCCTATCATTCGCCGATGTCGCTCGATGCCCGCCCGCCCGCCATCGCCCTCATGGGCCCGACCGCGTCGGGCAAGACCGCGCTCGCGCTGGAATGGGCCGAGCGCTTCGGCGGCGAGATCGTCAGCGTCGATTCCGCGCTCGTCTACCGCGGGCTCGACATCGGCGCGGCCAAGCCCGACGCGCGGGAGCGCGCGCGCGCGCCGCACCACGTGCTGGACCTGCGCGATCCGTGGCAGGCGTATTCGGCGGCGGAGTTCGCGGCCGATGCGCGCGCGGCCATCGACGGCATCCTCGCGCGCGGACGGCTGCCGATCCTGGCCGGCGGCACCGGCCTGTACTTCCGCGCGCTGCTGCAGGGACTGTCGCCGATGCCGGAGGCCGACTCCGGCGTGCGCGCCGCGATCGAGGCCGAGGCCGGCGGGCGCGGCTGGGCCGCGCTGCACGCCGAACTCGCGCGCGTGGATCCGGAGGCCGCCGCGCGCATCCACGCCACCGACACGCAGCGGATCCAGCGCGCGCTGGAGGTGTTCCGCATCAGCGGCCGGCCGATCAGCGCCTGGCAACGCGAACCCGCGGCGACCCCGCGGCTGCCGTGCCGGGTGCTGAAGCTGGTCGTCGCGCCGGCCGCGCGCGCCGTCCTGCATGCGCGCATCCAGGCGCGCCTGGACGCGATGCTGGCCGCCGGCTTCCTCGACGAGGTGCGGGCGCTGCGCGCGCTGCCGCGGCTGCGCGCGCATCCGGATCCGCTCGCGCTGCCGGCGATCCGCGCGGTGGGCTACCGGCAGGCCTGGGAGCACCTGGATGGCGCCACCACGCCGCAGGCGTTCCGCGACCAGGCCATCCACGCCACCCGCCAGCTGGCCAAGCGCCAGCTGACCTGGCTGCGCGGGGAGCTCGACGCGCGCTGGTTCGACCCGGCCAGCGAGGGCGCGGGCCTGTCGCAAGCGCTGGACCTGTTCCTGGGCCGGTCCTAGGGCGCGCCGTACCGGCTCCGATCGCAGGCGCCGCGGCGGCATGCCCCGTCTCCGGGCTGCGACCGCCGACGCAACCGCGGGCGCCCGCAAGCCTGAACTGTTGTATAACATCGCCCTTGTCGCCGCCGTGGGGTACGGGTCGGGCGAAGCAGGCGCAAGCCAGAACAACAATAACCAAGCTGGGGAAACACATGTCCAAGGGGCAATCTCTGCAGGATCCTTTCCTGAACGCGCTGCGCCGCGAGCGCGTGCCGGTGTCCATCTACCTGGTCAACGGCATCAAGCTGCAGGGCACGGTGGAATCGTTCGACCAGTTCGTGGTGCTGCTGCGCAATACCGTCAGCCAGATGGTCTACAAGCACGCGATCTCGACCGTGGTGCCGGCGCGCAACGTGCGCGTGGGGCCGGGCGGCGGCTACGTGCATCCGGCCGAGGCCGGTGGCGACAAGGACGGGGACGAGGGCGAGGGCGGCGACGAAGCCGAATAGGCTTGTGCCGGCGGCCCGGCGTCGCCATATCGTCGCCCTGATCCGACCACGGGCGCCCGATGCCGACCCAACTGTTCGAACGCTCGCGCAAGGGCGAGCACGCCCTGCTGATCCAGCCGCATGCCGGCGGCCCGCCCGACGAGGGCCTGGTCGAGGAATTCGCCGACCTCGCGCGCTCGGCCGGCGCCACCGTCGCGATGCTGGTCAACGCGCGGATCGACCGGCCCAACCCCGCGACCCTGATCGGCAGCGGCAAGCTGGAGGAAGTGAAGGCGGCGGCCGACGCCAGCGGCGCCGACCTGGTGCTGGTCAACCATCCGCTCACGCCGGGCCAGGAACGCAACCTGGAAAAGGCGCTGCAGCGGCGCGTGGTCGATCGCACCGGGCTGATCCTCGACATCTTCTCGCAGCGCGCGCGCAGCGCCGAGGGCAAGCTGCAGGTCGAGCTCGCCCAGCTGCGCCACATGGCCACGCGGCTGGTCCGCGGCTGGACCCATCTGGAGCGCCAGCGCGGCGGTTCGATCGGCCTGCGCGGCCCGGGTGAAACCCAGCTCGAGACCGATCGCCGGCTGCTGCAGAAGCGCGTCGAGCAGCTTTCCAGGCGCCTGGAGAAGGTCGAGGTGCAGCGCACCCAGATGCGTCGCGCGCGGGTGCGCAGCGAGATGCCGCGGGTCGCGCTGGTCGGCTACACCAACGCCGGCAAGTCGACCCTGTTCAACGCGCTCACCGGCGCCGACGCCTACGCGGCCGACCAGCTGTTCGCGACCCTGGATCCCACCGTTCGCCGCATCGCGCTTCCCGGCGGCGCGGTCGTCCTCGCCGACACCGTCGGCTTCGTGCGCGACCTGCCGCACGAGCTGGTCGCGGCGTTCCGCTCCACCCTGTCCGAGGCGCGCGAGGCCGACCTGCTGCTGCACCTGGTCGACGCCGCCGACCCGCTGCGCGAGGAGCGCATCGCCCAAGTCGACGCGGTGCTCGCGGAAATCGGCGCGGGCGACATCCCGCAGCTGCTGGTCTACAACAAGATCGACCGGCTCGGCGCGCTGCGTCCGGGCGAACGCAGCGATGACGATCGCGCGTCGATCGACGGCGCCTCGCCGAGCGACGGCGACGACGCGCGTGGCCGCGTGGTGCAGCCGCGGCACGACCGTCCGGGCGGCGACCAGCCGGACGCCGCCGTGCGCGAGCGCGTGTGGATCTCCGCGCGCGATCGCGTGGGCCTGGACCTGCTGCGCAACGCGCTGGCGATGCAGCTCGGCCTGCGCCGCATCGTCGCGGACCTGCGCCTGCCGCCGTCCGCCGGGCGGCTGCGCGCGCGCCTGCACGCGCTCGATGCGATCCGCGGCGAGACGCACGACGAGCACGGCTGGACGCTGGCCATCGACCTCCCCGCCGCGGACGCGCAGCGCCTGGCCGCCGGCGCCGATGGCGCGCCGCTGCGCGAGCTGCTCCCCGCCGCGACGCCGTGACCGGGCCTCATGGGAAGGGGCTTTGGCCGCGGGCTCCTGCCGGAAGCATCGAACCGGGTTCGAGCCCACCGAAAAGCTCGCGGCTGAAGCCGCTCCTACGGCTGCCGCGGGGCTCGCGGGATGGCTGCATGCCCGCCTTGCTTCCGGGCAGGCCCGACCCGACCTAGTAGACTGTCCCTGCGCGCGCCCGCTCCGGTCGCGACGCCAAATCCCCGATTGGAGCAGGCATGGCCTGGAACATTCCCGGCAAGAACGATGACGGCGGGTCCGGCAACGAGCGCCGCCGCAATCCCTGGAAACCGCAGCGCGGCAAGGGCGGCGGCCTGGGCGGGCTGTTCGACGGCTTCCGCGGCATGTTCGACGGCAACAACCCGCTGCGCTGGATCGGGCTGGCGCTGGTGCTGTGGCTGGCCTTCAACTGCTTCGTGCTGGTCGCCGAGCAGGAGCGCGGCGTGGTGCTGCGCTTCGGCCAGTTCTCGCGCGTGCTGCAGCCGGGCCCGCACTTCAAGCTGCCGTGGCCGATCGAGCGGGTGACCAAGGTCGCGGCCACCCAGATCAAGACCTTCAGCGACAACGTGCCGGTGCTGACCAGCGACGAGAACATCGTCCAGGTCGAGATCAACGTGCAGTACCGCGTCAACGACCCGCAGAAATACCTGTTCGGCACCCGCGACGCCGACGAGATGCTGCAGCAGGCGGTGCTGTCGACCGTGCGCGAGCAGGTCGGCCGCTCCGACCTCGACACCGTGCTCGGCGCGCGCGAGGCGCTGGCGGTGTCCGCGCGCACGCAGTTGCAGAAATCGCTCGACGCCTACCGCACCGGCCTGGTCGTCACCGAGCTCAACCTGCCCAACGCGCGCCCGCCGGAGGAGGTCAAGCCGGCCTTCGACGACGTCAACAGCGCCCAGCAGGACAAGGACCGGCTGATCAGCGAGGCCCGCGCCTACGCCGCCAAGGTGGTGCCCGAGGCACGCGGCCAGGCCGCGCGCGTGCGCACCATCGCCGAGGGCTACAAGACCGCCGCCATCGCGCGCGCCACCGGCGACGCGCAGCGCTTCGACCTGCTGGTCGACCAGTACCGAGGTGCGCCCGAGGTCACCCGCAAGCGCCTGTGGCTGGAGACGGTGCAGCAGGTGCTGTCCAACAACCGCACGATCGTCGGCGGCGACAGCCGCCAGCTGATCTACGTGCCGATGGACAAGCCGGGCGCCAGCGCATCGCAGGCGCCGCCGCTGCTCACGCCGGACCTGGTCGCCCCGGCCGTCAACGCCGCCACCGACGACGACGTCCGCCCCGGCCGCAATCCGCGCGGCGGCGACGAGGAGCCGAACCGATGAGACTCAACATCGTGATCCCGGCCGTGATCATCGCGCTGTTCGCGCTGATGGGCTCGGTCTACGTGGTGGCCGAGGGCCATACCGCCATCGTGCTCAACCTCGGCCGCCTGGCGCGCACCGACATCGGCCCGGGCCTGCACTTCAAGTGGCCGCTGGTCGAGAACGCGCTGGTGTTCGACCGCCGCCTGCAGGTGCTCGACGCCGAGCCGGAGCGCTATCTGACCTCCGAGCGCAAGGACGTGTCGGTCGACTTCTTCGCGGTCGGCATGATCGAGGACGTGCGCGCGTTCTACCGCGCCACCGGCGGCAACGAGCAGACCGCGGTCGACCGCCTCGCGCCGATCATCAAGGACTCGCTGCGCAACGAGATCAACTCGCGCACGCTGTCGCAGGTGGTGGCAGGCAACCGTTCCGAGGTGATCGGGCGCCAGCTCGAGAACATCAACAAGGGCGCCGCCAACATCGGCATCCGCATCGTCGACCTGCGCATCAAGAAGATCGACCTGCCCACCGACAGCAAGGTGATCCGCGACGTCTACCGCCGCATGAGCGCGCAGCGCCAGCAGGTGGCCAGCCGGCTGCGCGCGGAGGGCGAGGAGCAGGCGCAGACCATCCGCTCCAAGGCCGACCGCGACCGCAACGTGATCATGGCCGAAGCCGAGCGCGACGCGCAGAAGCTGCGTGGCGAGGGCGACGCCGAGGCGACGCGCATCTACGGCGAGGCGGCCAACCGCGATGCCGGCTTCTACGCCTTCCAGCGCAGCCTGGAGGCGTACCGCAAGGCGTTCGCCGACGGCGGCAGCGTGATCGTGCTCGACCGCGGCGATCCGTTCCTGCAGTACATGCGCAACGACAAGTAGGCCGATGTCGGACCTGTGGGCGTCGCTGTGCCTGGTCGCGGTGCTGGAGGGCCTGCTGCTGTTCGCCTTCCCCGGCGCGTGGAAGCGGATGGCCGAGCAGATGCAGGCGATGGAAAACCGCCGCCTGCGCGCCGTGGGCGCCGCGTGCCTGGCGACGGGGCTGGTCGCCCTCTACCTGGTGCGGCAGGCGGGGTAGCGCTCTGGGCTGCGCGGGAAAGATCGCTGCGCTCGACCGGGGCGAGCGACGCGATGCGGCAACGCCGGCTGCCGCTGGATGGTCGCCTTGTCCGTCCTTGGATCGCGCGAGCGGGTTCACTGCCGGCGAAGGCAACCGCGACGAATCGCGATCACCACCAGCCCCACCACGGCCATGGCGCCGGCCGGGTCACCACGTTGACGCGCTCGCGCACCGGCCAGAGGTAGACCACGTCCGCGGCGACGTGCGGGAAGCGGTAGTCGTAGCCGCCGATGCGGCGATTCTCGTAGCCGTCGATGCGGCCGGTGAAGCTGACCTCGCGGTTCTTCTCGAACACCGCCGGGTCGTAGAAGCCCGCGCGGCAGGCGATGAAGCGGCCGCCGGTGTCGTCCTCGGCCCAGTACGGGCGCCCGTAGGCGTTCAGGCGCGTGGAGACCATCTCGAAGCAGGTGCGGTCCTCCCTGGGCTCGACCTGCACGATGCGGCCGCCCCAAAGCACCATCGCGCCGGTGCTGTCGCGGTCGACCGCCTCGCGCGGCGTGATCTGGGTGAACTCGCCCTGCAGCGGCTTGGGCTGGGTCGCGCACGCGGCGAGCAGGGCGGCGGCGAGGCAGGCGGCAATCGGGCGGAAGTTCATGCGGATCTCTCCGGTCTCGTGTGATCGTGTCGAATGCGTGGATCAGGGACGATGCCTGCGCAGCGCGCGGACCAGTTCGTCCAGTTCGCGCCGCCCCTGTTTCCGCCCATCGCCGCGAGCGTAGCGCCAATCGGCGAAACGCGCGCTGAGCGTCGGCAGCTCCGAGGCGCCCGGGCGCGCGGCAGCGACGCGCGCGGCCCAGGCGCCGGCGGGCTCGTGCGGCGCGCGGGCCAGGCCCAGGCGCGCGTAGCGGGCGCTGAGCCGGTGCCAGGCGCGCAGCAACGGATCGCGCTGGCGCTCGCTGCGCGCCGTCAGCCACAGCATCCAGCCCAGCGCCAGCCCGGCGACGCAGGCGAACAGGGCGATGAGCCGGCCCTGTCCGAGCTGGTCGATGCCCAGCGGCCGCAGCAGCCGCTGCTGGCGCGCGGCGTCGAAGCCGAGCACGAAGTCGTTCCAGCCGCGGCGCAGCCAGTCGCCCATGTCCAGCACCGGGACCAGGCGCCGGCCGAAGGTGCCGGCGGCGCGGTCGTCGAGGGTGTCGTAGATGCGCTCGGGCGCGACTGCGGCGGTCGGGTCCACGCGCACCCAACCGCGCCCCTGCAGCCAGACCTCGGCCCAGGCGTGCGCGTCGAGGCGCCGCACCACCCAGTAGTCGCCGTAGCGATTGTAGTAGCCGCCGGCGTAGCCCGTGACCACGCGCGCGGGGATGCCCGCCGCGCGCATCAGCACCACGAACGCCGAGCTGAAGTGCTCGCAGAAGCCGGCCTTCTGCTCGAACAGGAACTCGTCGACCGAGTCGCGCCCGAGCAGCGGCGTGGTCAGCGTGTAGGCGAAGTCGGCGCGGATCCAGCGCAGCGCGCGCGCGACGATCGCGTCGTCGTCGGCGCCCGCCTCGCGACGCCATTGCCGCGCCAGCGCCAGCGTGCGCGGGTTGTAGCCCTCGGGCAGCCGCAGCGCCATCGCGCGCAGCATCACCTTGAGCTTCGGATCGAACGCCACCGGCGGCGCCGAGTGCATGCGCCACCGCGTGAGCGCGTTGAGCGGCCGCGGTACGTACAGGCCGAAGTCGTAGCTGAGCGCGGCGCCCTCCGGGGCGCGGGTGGGCAGTTCCAGCGCGACCAGCTGCCGGCGGTCGGTGGGCTCGAGCTCCATCTCGTAGTCCCAGCCGCGCGCGGCGTGCTCGACCGGCGCCGGCGGCAGCCCGCGCAGCCACTGCGGCTGCGTCCAGGTGCGGCCGTCGAAGTTCCACAGCACCGGGCCGCGCCAGTACATCCGCGACGTCGGCGGCGCGGGGCCGGAGAATTTCGCGCGCAGCACCGGGCTGTCGTCGCTCATGAAGTCGACCCATTCGCCCGGCGACATGCGATCGGACAGCCCGGGCCGCGCGAGCGCGCGCTCGGGCACGCCCCACAGCGGCGTGGCGATGCGCGGGAACAGCCAGAACGCCGCCAGCGCCAGCGGCAATCCGATCGCCACCAGCCGCAACACGCCGAGCAGCCAGCGCCACGGCGCGGTCGCGCGGGAAACGTCGCCGGATTCGAGGTCGGACAGGCGCAGCAGCGCGGCCAGCGCCAGGCTGGCGCCGAGCAGTCCCAACGCCAGCGACAGCGGTCCCTGGTCGAGCAGGAAGGTGGAGAACGGCGCGAACAGCGCGAAGCCGAGCAGGCTGCGCGCGTCGCGCAGGGTCGCCAGTTCCACGGGCTTGATCGCCAGCATCGCCGCGAGCAGGGCACAGCCGGTGTCGCGCCCGAAGGCGAAGCGCGAGCTGGCCATGACGTAGCCGAGCAGGCCGAGCGCCAGCAGCAGCCGCAGCCATCCGGGCAGCGCGCGGCGCGCGGCCATCGCGGCGACGCCGGCGCCGATCGCGGCGATCGCGACCGCCATGCGCGCGGGCAGCTGCAGCAGCAGAGGCAGCAGGCAGGTCGCCGCGGCCAGCAGCGTCCACAGCCGGCCCTGCGGATCGAGCGCGATGCGGCGCGGCGCGGCCGGTGCGTGCGCGCCCGCGGCGATGGCGTCAGCGCGCGCCGACATCGTCGCCTCCCGCGAACGGCAGCAGCGCCAGCGCGCGCAGGCAGGCATGCCGGTGGTCGGCGCCGCGCGCGGGACCGAGCGGCGGCTGGCCCGGAAGCTGCAGGCGCCAGCGCCGGCCTTCGCGTTCGGCCTCGTCGACCCAGCGCGCCAGGCGACGGATGCGGTCCTCCCACGCGAGCCCGTCGACGGCGCGCCAGTCGAGCACGATGTCGGCGCCCACCGGCTGCTCGTACTCGCGCACCAGCAGCGCGCCGTGGCGCGCAGACGGCTTCCATGCGATCGCGCGGCGCGGGTCGCCGCGGCGGTAGGCGCGCAGGTGGTGCACGTCGTCGCCGGCGGGATGCAGCCGCGCCTGCGCCTGGTCGCCGCTGCCCGTCGGCAACGGCGGCCCGTTCGCTTCTGGTGCCGGATACACCAGCAGCGGCGATTCCGGCCACACCCAGGCCCAGGCGCGGGCCAGGCCGAGCGGGCGCGTGGTGGACAGGCGCACGCGGCCGGGATCGAGCCAGCCGCGCCGCCGGGTCGGGATCTCGAGCGTCGCCGATCCCGCGCCGTCGTCCAGCGACAGCGTCGCCGCGCTGCCGCCGCATTCCACGCGCAGGCCGCGGCGCTCGCGCCCCTGCCGCGCGCGCGCATGCAGCGACAGTTGCAGCGGCCTGCCGGCCGCGACCGGCTCGGCGTCGATCGCGACCACGTCCAGCCCGCTCAGCTGCAGGTGCGCGGCGAACAGGCTGGTGTTCGCCGCACCGCCCAGCAGCAGCGCCAGCAGCAGCGCCGGGTTGTTGTTGTAGTTGAGCGCGCCGACCAGCATCGCCAGCAGCAGCAGCAGGAAGAACCAGCCGAAGGCGGTGGGCAGGATGTAGACGCGGTGGCGGTCGAGCGTGGCGGGCAGCGGTTCCGGGCGGCGCGGCCGCGCCCACGACAACGCGCGCGCGCGCAGGCCTGCGAATCCCGGCGGCGTGCGATCGATGGCGGATTGTCGGGGCATGGCCATGTCGGGTTGCGGGCGCGATGCGCGCGGGCCGGCGTTCGTTGCGAAGAGGCCCGGCGCGCCGCCGCCGCTCAGTCCACCGCCACGCCGTGCAGGATCGCCTTCGCCAGCGACTGGCCGTCGCCGGCGTCGGCGTCGACCACGAGGCGATGCGCGGCCACCGACGCGAACAGCGCCTGCACGTCTTCGGGCAGCACGTGGCCGCGGCCGAGCAGCAGCGCGTAGGCGCGCGCGGCGCGCAGCAGCGCGATGCCCGCGCGCGGCGACAGGCCGACGCGCACGCCTGGATGGCGGCGGCTGCGTGCCAGCAGGGCCTGCACGTAGGTGACCAGCGCATCGCTCGCATGCACGGCGGACACCGCCTCGCGCAGGGTCAACACGTCGTCGGAGCCGAGCACCGGCACGGTCTGCGCGATCAGGTCGCGGCGGTCGGTGCCGGCGAGCAGCGCGCGCTCCGCGCCCTCGTCGGGATAGCCGAGCGTGAGGCGCAGCAGGAAGCGGTCGAGCTGCGAGTCCGGGAGCGGATAGGTGCCGGCGAGGTCGACCGGGTTCTGGGTGGCGATCACGAAGAACGGGTCCGGCAACACGTGGGTGGTGCCGTCGACCGTGACCTGGTGCTCGGCCATCGCCTCCAGCAGCGCGCTCTGCGTGCGCGGCGGCGCGCGGTTGATCTCGTCGGCCAGCAGCACGTGCGCGAACACCGGGCCGGGATGGAACTCGAAGCGCCGCGCCTGCGCATCGAACACCGACACGCCGACGATGTCGGACGGCAGCAGGTCGGAGGTGAACTGCACGCGCTGGAAGCCCAGCCCGAGCGTGGCGGCCATCGCATGCGCGAGCGTGGTCTTGCCCAGTCCCGGCAGGTCCTCGATCAGCAGGTGGCCGTCGGACAGCAGCGCGACGAAGGCGAGCCGCACTTCATGCGGCTTGCCGAGCACCAGCGTGTTGACCTGCGCCTGCGCGCGCTTCACCGCCTCGCGCAGGCCGTCGGTTAGCATGGCGTGCTGTGCGGTGGCTGCAGGCATGCGGCATCGATCCCCTGGAAGAACCCGAGTGTAGCGAGGTCGCGGCAGGATGCGGACACAGATCGACGCGCGCGTGCTGTTCATCGCGCTTTGGGCCGGCATCAGCCTGCTCAAGGTGGCGATGGCGGCGCGCCTGCCGCTGTTCGTCGACGAGGCCTTCTACTGGCAGGAGAGCCGGCACCTGGCCTGGGCCTATTCGGACCTGCCCGGGCTCACCGCGTGGCTGATCCGGATCGGCGAAGTGCTGTTCGGCGAAAGCAGGCTGGCGCTGCGCGCGCCGTTCCTGCTGATCGCCGCTGCGCTGCCCTGGCTGGTGGTGCGCATCACCGCGCGCGAGTTCGACCCGCGCAGCGCGTGGCTGGCCGGCATCGCCAGCCTGCTGCTGCCGCTGGCCGGGTCGCTGGGATTGCTGGCGCTGCCGGACGTGGCGATGGCGCTGGCCACGCTGCTGTGCGTGGACGCCGGGGCGCGGTTGCTGCGCGGGGTGGACGACGGGGCCGCGCTGCTGCTCGGCGCCGGGCTGGCGATCGGCGCGCTCAGCCACTACCGCTTCATCGCGGTGATCGGCGTGGGCTTCGTCGTGCTGCTCGCGCTGCCGGCAGGCCGGCGCGCGCTGCTCGACCCGCGGGTCTGGGTGGCGATCGCCTTCGGCGCGGCCGCGTGGACGCCGCTGATGGCATGGAACATGGAAAACGCGGAGGCCGGCCTGCGCTTCCAGCTGGTCGACCGCCACCCGTGGGCCTTCCACGCCGACGGCATCCTGTTCGTCGCGATCCAGGGCCTGCTGGTGACGCCGCCGCTGTTCGTGGCGCTGATGTCGGCGGCCTGCCGGCGCGCCGACGCCTCGCTGCCCGCGCAGCGGTACTTCGCTTGGCTGGGCGGGCTGGTGGTGCTGGGGTTCTTCGGGCTGGGCTTCTTCGCCGACACCCAGCGGGTGAGTTTCCACTGGCCGCTGCCGGGCTACCTGGCGCTGCTGCCGCTGCTGCCGGCGGTGCTGGCCGGCTGGGCGCCGTGGCTGCGGCGCGCCACCTGGGCGATCGCCGCCTGCGGGCTGGTGGCGGTGCTGGGCTACTACGCGGCGGTCTCGTCGCCGACGCTGCGCGCGCGCGCAGCGGGGCTGAAGTGGTATCCGTCGAATTTCGCCGGCTGGGACCAGCTCGCCGATGCGGTCCGTGAACAGCGCGCGCGGATGCCGAAGGACACCCGGATCGTCGCCGGCAACTTCAAGATCGGCTCGGAGTTGGGCTTCGCGCTGGGCGATCCCGGCATCGCGGTGCTCGACCACCCGCTCAACCGCGAGCACGGCCGGGCGCCGCAGCTGCGGCTGTGGGGCCTGCAGCACGCGCACCCCGTCGAGGGGCCGACGCTGCTGGTCGCCGGCGCCACCGACGTCGAGTACAAGCATCTGCTCGCGCGCTACCACGACCTGTGCAAGCAGGTCGGCGGGCCGCTGCCCAGGCCGCGCGCGCTCAACATCGACCATGGCCGCCAGCGCTACCTGCTGTTCGCCTTCGACGGCAAGCCGGCGAAGGCGGGTGCGCCCTGCGTGACGCCGGCGATGGCCTGGCTCGACGTGCCGGTCGCCGGCGCCGAGGTCGGCAACACGTTCGAGGTCGCCGGCTGGGCGTTCAAGGACGGCGTCGGGCTGGCGGGCGTGGACGTGCTGCTCGACGGCAGGCCGGTGGCCAAGGCCCGCTACGGGCTGCCCAGCCCTGGCACCGCGGTGTTCTGGAAGATCTCCAGCGACCCGCAGCATCCCAGGGTCGGCTTCCGCGCCCGCGTGGACGCCGGCAAGGTCGCGCCCGGGCGGCACTGGCTGGGCCTGCGTCTGCACGGGCGCGACGGCAGCGTCGAGGACTGGAGCGAGCAGCCGGTGATGATCCGGTAGGGCAGTCGGCACGCGGGGGACAGGTGCGCGGGTGGTGGGCCGGGGCCCACCCTACGGCAGGGCGAATCCCGCCTGGCGCAGCAGGTCGGCGATGGCGATCAGCGGAAGGCCGACCAGGGCGGTGGGGTCGCTCGACTCGATCGCGGCGAACAGCGTGATCCCCAGGCCCTCGGACTTGAAGCTGCCGGCGCAGTCGAACGGCTGCTCGGCGTCGACGTAGCGGGAGATCTCGCCGGCCGACAGCGTCCGGAAGCGCACCCGGGTGGTGTCCAGGGCGGCGAAAACCTGGTCGCCGCGCACCACCGCGACCGCGGTGCGGAAGGCGATGGTGCGCCCGGACATCGCGCCGAGCTGGGCGATCGCCGCGTCGCGCGCCCCGGGCTTGCCCAGCGGCGCGCCGTCGAGCTCGGCGGCCTGGTCGGAGCCGACCACCCACGCGTCGGGCCGCTGCGCGGCGACCGCCCGCGCCTTGGCCAGCGCCAGGCGCTCGACCAGCGCACCGGGCGTTTCGCTGGCCAGCGGGGTCTCGTCGACTTCCGGGCGCAGGGTCTCGAACGGCAGCCGCAGGCGCTCCAGCAGCTCGCGCCGGTAGGGCGAGGCCGAGGCCAGGACCAGGCGCATCCGGGCGGACCGGTTCAGGCCAGCGGCGCGCGGGCGCGCTCGATCTGGACCAGCTGCTGGTCGATCCGCCGGCGCGCGGCCTCGATCGAGTCGCGCACCGAGCGCAGCTGCTCCAGCGAGGCCGCGTCCCCGTGCTGCTGCAGCCACAGCCGCTGCCGCAGCATCTCGTGCATGGCCTCCCGGACCGGGTTGTCCTCGCTGCCGGCGATCGCCTCGATCTCGGCGCGGGCGTCGCGCAGGCGCGCCTCCAGGCCGTCGGCGGCGTCCAGCAGCTGCCCCAGGGCGCGCTGGCGCTCTCCGCCGCGGCGGCGGCGCAGCAGCAGCGCCAGGGCCAGGACCACGGCGGCGATGGCCAGCAGCACGAAGGTCAGGTTCAAGCGGGGCGGTCCGGAAGGCGGGACCGCAGTCTGCCCGGGGCGCCCGCCGCGGGCAAATTCCCCCGCCGGCACAAGGGTTTGCCGGTGCCCGGCGGTTTGACAGCGGGCGGGGCGATCCTTAACATTCCCCGGCTTATGTCCACGGATGTTCCCGAGTTGCTGGACGCTTGGCGCATGGTCGCCGCGCGGCGCGGTTTCACGGGGGGCCTGCCGTTGTCGTCGATGCCGCGGCTGCGCGAGGCGCTGCTCGACGGCGAGGGCGAGGCGAGCTTCACGCTGGCGTTCGACCGCGACGAGCTGCGCGTGCCCTACGTGGAACTGCGGATCGATGCCGCGCTGCCGCTGCAATGCCAGCGCACGCTGCAGCGCTTCCTGTTCCCGGTGCACGTCGTGCAGCGGCTCGGCCTGGTCGCCGCCGGCAGCGACGAGGAGGTCGAGGAGGCCGCGCTGCCGCCGGGCTACGAGGCGCTGCAGGTCCCGGAAGACGGGACGCTGCGGCCGGCCGAGCTGGTCGAGGACGAGCTGATCCTCGCCATCCCGGTGGTGCCGATGGCGCCGGGCTCGGAAGCGGTGGAGCGCGACTGGCCGGTCCAGGCGGACGAGGAGGTGCGCGCCAACCCGTTCGCCGCGCTGAAGGACCTGAAAAAGCAGTAGCGTCACCCGCAAGGACACCGCAACACCGCGATACCGAACACCGCCACGGCCGCAAGCGCGCGTTCCCTGGCCCAGCAAGTCCCGATCAATCCAGTTGCAACCCATTCGTTCCGGAGCAATCCCATGGCTGTGCAGAAGTCCCGCGTTTCCCCCTCCCGCCGTGGCCAGCGTCGTGCGCACGACGCGCTGGCCGCCAGGCAGCTGGCCACCGACCCGACCTCGGGCGAGACCCACCTGCGCCACCACGTCACCGCCGACGGCTACTACCGCGGCAAGCAGGTGATCGTGCCCAAGACCACGGTCGTCGAGGAAGACTGACCCCGGTCGCCCCGCCGCGCGCCGCGGCGGGGCAGGTTTCGCTTCGCAGCACCGCCCCGCACGGTCCCGGCGTGCTGTTCGCCTGCCGGCACGCGCCGGCATCCACGTGAGGGCAGCACCCCCGATGAGCGAGCAAGCCTCGATCCCGCGCGTCTATTCGCGCATCGCCGGCACCGGCAGCTACCTGCCGGCCAAGGTGCTCACCAACGACGACCTGGCGAAGATCGTCGACACCAGCGACGAGTGGATCGCGAGCCGCACCGGCATCCGCGAGCGCCACGTCGCCGCCGATGGCGAGACCACCGGCGACCTCGCCTTCCACGCCGCGGTGCGCGCGATGGAAGCGGCCGGGGTGGAGGCCTCCGAGCTCGATCTGATCGTGCTGGGCACGACCACGCCCGACCTCGTCTTCCCGTCCACGGCTTGCCTGCTGCAGCATCGCATCGGCGCCGACGGCTGCGCGGCGTTCGACGTCAACGCCGCGTGCTCGGGCTTCATCTACGCGCTCTCGGTCGCCGACAAGTTCATCCGCAGCGGCAGCGCGAAGACCGTGCTGGTGGTGGGCTCTGAAACGCTCACGCGCATGGTCGACTGGACCGAGCGCACCACCTGCGTGCTGTTCGGCGACGGCGCCGGCGCGGTGGTGCTCAAGGCCGACACCGAAACCGGCATCCTCAGCACCCACCTGCACGCCGACGGCGGCAAGAAGGAGCTGCTGTGGAACCCGGTCGGCGTGTCGGTCGGCTTCAAGGAAAACGAGAAGAACGCCGGCGTGCGCATCCGCATGGCGGGCAGCGACGTGTTCAAGTACGCGGTCAAGGCGCTGGACGCGATCGTCGAGGAAACCCTCGAGGCCAACGGCCTGGACCGCCACGACATCGACTGGCTGATCCCGCACCAGGCCAACCTGCGCATCATCGAGGCCACGGCCAAGCGCCTCGACATGCCGATGGAGCGCGTCATCGTCACCGTCGACAAGCACGGCAACACCTCGTCGGGCTCGGTGCCGCTGGCGCTGGACACCGCAGTGCGCTCGGGCAACGTCGAGCGCGGCCAGCTGCTGCTGCTCGAGGCCTTCGGCGGCGGTTTCACCTGGGGCTCGGTGCTGTTGCGGTATTGAGCGTCGGGATCGGGATTCGGAAGGGCGAATCCCCTGGGGGCCGCGAGCGATCGCGGCCTTTTCGCTTTTTGAATCCCGGTTCGCTCGTCCCCGATCCCGACCCACGTCAATACGCCCCGGTACAGACACCGCCACCGGTTCGCCCGTATCATCGCCGCTCGTTTTTACCCGCAGGATCGGCGCTTGACCGCTTCCACGCTCGCATTCGTGTTCCCCGGCCAGGGCTCGCAGTCGCTGGCGATGCTGGCCGAGCTCTCGGAGCTGCATCCGTCGATCCGCGACGATTTCGCGGAAGCCTCCGACGGCGCCGGCGTCGACCTGTGGGCGCTGTCGCAGGGCGGCCCCGAGGAACAGCTCAACCGCACCGAATACACCCAGCCGGCGCTGCTCGCGGCCGGCGTCGCGGTGTGGCGGCTGTGGGAGCGCCAGGGCGGCGCGCGTCCGCTCGCGCTGGCCGGCCACAGCCTCGGCGAATACAGCGCGCTGGTCGCCGCGGGCGCGCTGTCGCTGCGCGACGCCGCGCACCTGGTGCGCATCCGCGGGCAGCTCATGCAGGACGCCGCGCCCGCCGGCACCGGCGCGATGGCGGCGGTGATCGGTGCCGACGACGAGCTCGTGCGCGAGGCCTGCAAGGCCGCGTCCGACAGCGAGGTCGTGGTGCCCGCCAACTACAACTCGCCGGGCCAGGTCGTCATCGGCGGCCACGCCGCCGCGGTCGAGCGCGCGCTCGCGCTGCTGGCCGAAAAGGGCGTGCGCAAGGCGGTCAAGCTCGCGGTCAGCGTGCCCTCGCACACCCCGCTGATGCGCGAGGCCGCGAACCGCCTGTCGGAAACCATGGCTGGCCTGTCCTGGCGCGAGCCGGCGCTGCCGGTGGTGCAGAACGTCGACGCCGAGGTGCACGACGGCCTGCAGTCGATCCGCGACGCGCTGGTGCGCCAGCTCTACCTGCCGGTGCAGTGGACCGGCTGCGTGCAGGCGCTGGCCGCGCGCGGCGCCACCGGGCTCGGCGAATGCGGGCCGGGCAAGGTGCTCACCGGGCTGGCCAGGCGCATCGACAAGTCGCTCGACGCGCGCGTGCTCGGCACGCCGGCCGATTTCGACGCCGCGCTGGCGGTATGGAAATGAAGTTCTGCCACGGATGAAAACGGATAAGCACGGATAGGGCTTTCATGACTGCCAATGCCCTAATCGCTTCTATCCGTGTCATCCGTGGCAAAAGAATGCTGTTGAGGAATCACGATGGACAAGACATTGCAGGGTGAGGTCGCGCTGGTCACCGGCGCCAGCCGCGGCATCGGCGCCGCGATCGCGGACGAGCTGGCGGCGCTGGGCGCCACCGTCGTCGGCACCGCGACCTCGGATGCCGGCGCCGCCGCGATCGGCGAGCGCCTGGAGGCGCACGGCGGCCACGGCCGCCGGCTCGACGTCGGCGAGGCCGGGGCGATCGAGGCGCTGGTCGAGGACATCGGCAAGGACGTCGGCGCGATCTCCATCCTGGTCAACAACGCCGGCATCACCCGCGACAACCTGCTGATGCGGATGAAGGACGAGGACTGGCAGGCCATCCTCGACACCAACCTCACCAGCGTCTACCGCAGTTGCAAGGCGGTGATGCGGGGGATGATGAAGGCGCGCAAGGGCCGCATCGTCAACATCGCCTCGGTGGTCGGCGTCACCGGCAACGCGGGGCAGGCCAACTACGCCGCGGCCAAGGCCGGCATCATCGCCTTCAGCAAGTCGCTGGCGAAGGAGATCGGCTCGCGCGGCGTCACCGTGAACGTGGTGGCGCCCGGCTTCATCGCCACCGACATGACCCGCGACCTGCCGGAGGCGTCGAAGCAAGCGCTCAGCGAACAGATCGCCCTCGGGCGCCTCGGCGAGCCGGCCGACATCGCCCGCGCGGTGGCCTTCCTTGCCGGTCCGGGCGCCGCCTACATCACCGGCGAAACCCTGCACGTCAACGGCGGCATGTACATGCCGTGACGGTTCACGCAAGGGGGGCAACCCCTTGATCGAAAAGGGCGCCGCGGCGCAGTGCCGCCCGCCCGGCTTTCCCTTACACTATCCCTCGAAACAGCCTCCACCGGAGCGAACAGCCAATGAGCAGCATCGAAGAACGCGTCAAGAAAATCGTCGTCGAACAACTGGGCGTCAAGGAAGAAGAAGTCAGCAACAGCGCTTCCTTCGTCGACGATCTCGGTGCCGACTCGCTCGACACCGTCGAACTGGTGATGGCGCTCGAGGAAGAGTTCGAGTGCGAGATCCCCGACGAAGAGGCCGAGAAGATCACTTCGGTGCAACAGGCGATCGACTACATCAAGGCCCACGTCAAGGCCTGACGTCCTTGGAATCGCGCCCGGCCGCTCGTCGCCGGGCCTGCCATGCCGGCACGCGCCTCGCAGCCCGTGCCGCCGTGTCGTGACAAACCGGGGCCGCGCATGCGGCCTCTGGCGTTTCTGGCGCGCCGGCGACGGCGCGCGCAAGGCAATCGAACAGGCAACCGGAGTCCGCAATGTCCAAGCGTCGCGTCGTCATCACGGGTCTCGGCATCCTGTCGCCCCTCGGCAATGACCTGGCCTCGAGCTGGGACGGCATCGTCAACGGCCGCTCCGGGATCGGCCCGATCACCCATTTCGACGCCTCGGCCTTCGCCACCCGCATCAGCGGCGAGGTCAAGGGCTTCGACCCGTCGCAATGGATCGCGCCGAAGGACATCAAGAAGATGGATCCCTTCGTGCACTACGGCGTCGCGGCGTCGATGATGGCGATCCAGGACGCCGGCCTCGACATCGCCGCCGACCCCGAGAACATCGGCGTGGCCATCGGCGCCGGCATCGGCGGCCTGAAGGGCATCGAGGAAACCACGCTCAAGTACGCCGAAGGCGGGCCGCGCAAGGTCTCGCCGTTCTACGTGCCCAGCACGATCATCAACATGATCGCCGGCCAAGTATCGATCATGACCGGCGCCAAGGGCCCCAACATCGCCGCGGTCACCGCCTGCACCACGGCGACCCACAACATCGGCCTGGCGATGCGCATGATCCAGTACGGCGAGGCCGAGGCGATGATCGCCGGTGGCGCCGAGTACGCGACCACGCCGACTTCGGTCGGCGGCTTCTGTGCGATGAAGGCGTTGTCCACCCGCAACGACGAGCCCACGAAGGCCTCGCGGCCGTGGGACGAGGGCCGCGACGGCTTCGTCATGGGCGACGGCGCCGGCATCCTGGTGATCGAGGAGTACGAGCGCGCCAGGGCGCGCGGCGCGCGCATCTACGCCGAGCTCGCAGGCTTCGGCATGAGCGGCGACGCCTACCACATGACTGCGCCCAGCGAGAGCGGCGAAGGCGGCGCGCGCTGCATGCGCAACGCGATCCGCGACGCCGGCATCGACGTGTCGGAGATCGGCTACATCAACGCGCACGGCACCTCGACGCCCGCCGGCGACCTCGCCGAGACCATGGGCATCAAGAGCGTGCTCGGCGACCACGCGTACCGGACGATGGTCAGCTCGACCAAATCGATGACCGGCCACCTGCTCGGCGCGGCCGGCGGCGTGGAGGCGGTGTTCTCGGCGATGGCGCTGCACACCGGCGTGATCCCGCCGACGATCAACCTCGACAATCCGTCGGAAGGCTGCGACCTGGACTACGTGCCGCACACCGCGCGCGAGAAGCTGGTCGACATCGCGATGTCGAACTCGTTCGGCTTCGGCGGCACCAACGGCACGCTGGTGTTCCGGCGGGTCTGAGGAGGAGCCGCGTCGGACGCTTCGCAGTGGAATCGGACCGGTGCCATGGCCCGGCCAATTGCCAGTTTCGCCGCGCATCTTTCCGAAGCCGTCATCCCCGCGAAGGCGGGGATCCAGGGACGTTGCTTTTCGCTTGAGGGACGACCTACGCACTCGAGCCGCGGTCCAAGGTCCATGGATCCCCGCCTTCGCGGGGATGACGGCTTGAAGGGCCGCACGGCGCCGCCCCGGCTCCAGGCGAAGCACACGCAAGCCATGCCGAACCGCTGATGCTCGTCACCCGCACCCTCGCGCCGGACACCGACCTGCTGGCCCTGCACCGGCAGTCCCCCGCGCGCTATCCGCTGCTGCTCGAATCGGCCGCCCACGGCACCGCGCAGGGGCGCTGGGACCTGCTGCTGGCCGCCGACGGCGGTTCGCTCGCGCTGCACGCGGACGGCGTCGTGCGGCGCGACGGCCTCGCGGACGACGCTGAGGACACCGGCAGCGACTTCCTGTCCGCGCTCGACGGCGAGTGGCGGCGCGGCCGCATTGCCCGCGAGGAGCCGCGCTGGCCGTTCCGCGGCGGCTGGGCGCTGCTGCTGGCCTACGAGCTGGCGGCCCAGGTCGAGCCCGTCCTGCGGCTTCCGGCGGCGCCCGGCGCGCTGCCGGTCGCTGTCGCGCTGCGCTGCCCGGCCGCGCTGCTGCGCGACCATGCCACCGGCGAATGCACGATCGTCGCCGAGCCCGAGCGCGGGGACCTGCTCGATCGCATCGCGGACGACCTGCATGCGTCGCGCGCGCTGGCGCCGCTGCCGGCGTGGGACATGCCGCGCGAATGCGTGGAGGATCCGCCCGGGGATTTCACCGGCGGCGTCCGTCGCATCCTCGACTACCTCGCCGCCGGCGACGTGTTCCAGGCCAACCTGTCGCGCGGCTGGCGCGCGCGGTTCGACGATGCGCTCGATCCGGCGCGGATGTACGCGCGCCTGCGCGAGGCCAATCCCGCGCCGTTCGCGGGCCTGTTCGCCGGCGACGGCTGGGCCGTCGTCAGCGCGTCGCCCGAGCGGCTGGTGTCCGTGCGCGGCGACATAGTCGAGACGCGCCCGATCGCCGGCACCCGGCCGCGCGTCGCCGGCGACGACGACGGCGCGCGCATCCGCGAGCTGGTCGGCCATCCCAAGGAGCGCGCCGAGCACGTGATGCTGGTCGACCTGGAGCGCAACGACCTGGGCCGCGTGTGCGTGGCCGGCAGCGTCGAGGTCGACGAACTCATGGGCGTGGAGAGCTATGCCCACGTCCACCACATCGTCAGCAACGTGCGCGGCCGGCTGCGCGGCGATGCCACGCCGGGTGACGTGGTGCGCGCGGTGTTCCCGGGCGGCACCATCACCGGCTGCCCCAAGGTGCGCTGCATGCAGGTGATCGCCGAACTCGAAGGCGTGGGCCGCGGCGCCTACACCGGCGCGATGGGCTGGCTGAACCGCGACGGCGACCTCGACCTGAACATCCTGATCCGCAGCGCCGAGGTCGAAGGCGGCCTCGCGCGCTTCCGCACCGGCGCCGGCATCGTCGCCGACTCCGACCCGCAGCGCGAGCTCGAGGAGACCCGCGCCAAGGCCCGCGGCATGCTGCGCGCGCTGGGCCTGTAGGCGCGCCCTTTGGGCGCGACCGCTTTCGCCGCAATGCCAGCAAAGCGGTCGCGCCCAAGGGCGCTCCTGCGGGGGCGGTGACGGTATCCTGACGCCATGCAGCCGACCACCACCACCACGATGGCCTCCACGCGATGAGCCAACCCCGCAAGCGCCGGCTTGGCCTGCGTCTCTTCTTCGTGTTCTCCGCGCTGCTCGCCGGTGCGGTCGCGTACTGGGCCTTCGACCGCTATGCGCAGTTCGCAGACCAGCCGCTGTCCGGGCTGCAGGCGGGCGATACGCTGGTGGTCGAGCGTGGCGATTCCTTCGCCAGGGTGCTGCGGCGCCTGCGCGACCACGGCGTGCGCGAAGGCCACGACGCGCAGTGGCGGCTGCTGGCGCGCCGGCTCGGCGCCGACGGCAGGATCCAGGTGGGCGAGTATCCGCTCGACCCCGGTACCACGCCGCGCCTGCTGCTCGAGCGCATGCGCGACGGCAAGGTGCTGTCCTACCGCTTCACCATCGTCGAGGGCTGGAACATCCGCCAGCTGCGCGCCGCGCTGGCGAAGGCGACGCCGCTGCGGCAGGAAGCGGCAAGCCTGGACGACGCTGCGCTGATGGCCAGGCTCGGGCATCCGGGCCAGCATCCGGAAGGACGCTTCCTCCCGGAAACCTACGCCTACACGCGCGGCGACAGCGACCTCGACCTGCTCGCGCGCGCCCACGCCGGCCTCGACAAGGCGCTCGACGACGCCTGGAACGCGCGGGCCGCCGGCCTGCCGATCAAGTCGAAGGAGGAAGCGCTGGTGCTCGCGTCGATCGTCGAGAAGGAAACCGGCATCGCCAGCGAGCGCCCGCGGATCGCGGGCGTGTTCCTGCGCCGCCTGGAGCTCGGCATGCGCCTGCAGACCGATCCCACCGTGATCTACGGCATGGGCAGCCGCTACGCCGGCAACCTGCGCAAGGCCGACCTGCAGGCCGACACGCCCTACAACACCTACACCCGCGACGGCCTGCCGCCGACGCCGATCGCGATGGTCGGCGCCGACGCGCTGCGCGCGGTGACCCGGCCGGCCGACGGCGACGCGCTGTATTTCGTCGCGGTGGGCGACGGCAGCGGCAAGCACGTGTTCTCGAAGACGCTGGCCGAGCACGAAGCCGCGGTGCGCGAATACATCCGCCGCTACCGCGCGCAGTACGGGCCGAAATGATGCAGCTGCCTTCCCATCCACGCTTCGTCTCGCTCGAAGGCGGCGAGGGCGCGGGCAAGACCACGGTGCTCGATGCTCTGATCCAGGCGCTGCGCGACGACGGCGCCGAGGTGGTGAGCACGCGCGAGCCCGGCGGCACGCCGCTGGCGGAGATGATCCGCGGCCTGCTGCTGGATCCCGCGCACGAGCCGCCGGCGCCGGAGACCGAACTGCTGCTGATGTTCGCCGCGCGCGCCCAGCACGTGCGCGAGACGATCCTGCCCGCGCTCGAGCGCGGGGCGTGGGTGGTCAGCGACCGATTCACCGATTCCAGTTACGCCTACCAGGGCGGCGGGCGCGGCCTAGACGCCGGGCTGATCGCCGAACTCGAGCGGCGCGTGGTCGGCCTACAGCCGGGGTTGACCTTGCTGCTCGACATCGATGTCGCCCAAGGGCGCGAGCGCACGCGCGGCCGCGACCAGGCGCCTGGCGCGAACGGGCCCGACCGGATCGAGCGCGAGCGCGACGAGTTCTTCGAGCACGTGCGCGCGGCGTATCGCGCCCGCGCCGCCGCCGAACCGGCGCGCTTCCGCGTGCTCGACGCCTCGAAACCCGCGCGCGACGTCGCCGCCGAGGCGGTCGTGCAGCTGCGCGCATGGCGGGAGTCCAAGGCGTGAGCGCCGTTGCTTCCACCCTCGCGCCCTGGCAGCGGCGCATCCACGACCGCGCCGCGGCGGCGCTCGACGGCGGCCGGCTGGGGCACGCGCAGCTGTTCTGCGGCCCGCCGCGCCTGGGCAAGCACGCGGTTGCCATGCAGCTCGCGCGCCGGCTCATGTGCCTGCATCCCGCGGCCGATGGCCTGGCATGCGGGACGTGCCGCGGCTGCGAATTGATGGCGGCCGGCACGCATCCGGACTTCATGGCGGTGTCGTTCATCCCGAACAAGGAAGGCACGAAGCTGCG
The DNA here is from genome assembly GCA_035539095.1 of Luteimonas sp. Classification (GTDB taxonomy): domain Bacteria; phylum Pseudomonadota; class Gammaproteobacteria; order Xanthomonadales; family Xanthomonadaceae; genus Luteimonas. The sequence continues at coordinate 127,595 of DATLJE010000013.1, read as the reverse complement.
CTCGGAGATCATCATCGAGCAGGTGCGCGCGGTGTCGGAGCAGCTGACGCTGACCCCGCAGTACGGCGGCGCGCAGGTCGTCATCGTCGACCCCGCCGACGCCATCAACCACGCGGCCAGCAACGCGCTGCTCAAGACGCTGGAGGAGCCCGTGCCGGGCCGCCACCTGTGGCTGGTCAGCGCGCGCCCCGAGCGCCTGTTCGCCACCATCCGCAGCCGCTGCCAGCGGCTCGAGTTCCACCTCCCGCCGCACGACGAGGCGCTGGCCTGGCTGCAGGCCCAGGGACACGCCGCTAAGGCCGCCGCCGAGGCGCTGGATGCGGCCCGCGGCAACCCGGGCGTGGCCGATGCCTGGCTGCGCGACGGCGGCATCGCCCTGCGCCGCGAGGTGGCGGGCGACCTGGCGAAGCTGGCGCGCGGCGAGCTCGGCGCGGTCGAGGCCGCGCAGCGCTGGACCGCCGACGAGGACGCGGCGCTGCGCCTGCGCCACGCCGCCGACCTCGCGCTCGCCGAGGCCGCCGGCTTGACCGCGCCGGCGCGAATGCGGAAGCTGGCCGCCTGGTTCGACGCGGCCAATCGCACCCGCGAATTGCTGCAGACCACGGTGCGGGCCGACCTCGCGGTGGCGGAGCTGCTGCTGGCGTGGTCGAAGGGACGCGACTAGCCACGGGCAGGACGATCCGCGGGCCGGGCGGCCGCGCCATGGACGGTGGCCACGACAACGAAAGGGGCAGGTGATATGGCGGCAACGGCAGGCGGCGCACGGCAGGGCATCCTGTCGCTGGCGGTGAAGGACAAGGCCCAGCTGTACGCGGCCTACATGCCCTACCTCAAGCACGGCGGCATCTTCGTGCCCACGCCCAAGCGCTACTTCCTCGGCGACGAGGTGTTCCTGCTGCTCACCCTGCCCGAATCCAGCGAACGCCTGCCGGTCGCCGGCAAGGTCGTCTGGGTGACGCCCACCGGCGCCCAGGGCAACCGCGCCGCGGGCGTCGGCGTGCAGTTCGCCGATACGCCCGAGGGCGAGACCGTCAAGGGCCGCATCGAGACCCTGCTGGCCGGCGCGCTGGGCGCGGACAAGCCGACCAACACGATGTAGGCGCCTTCGCGCCGTTGCCCGCGTACCTGTGGGGGCGGCTTCAGCCGCGGCCCCTTCGATCCCGGGCTCGCGGCTGGAGCCGCTTCGCGGGGATCGCCGTCAGTCGCGTCAGCCGCGCAGCGCCGGGTTGTCCCACCCCGGTCGCGGCGCGAAGCGGTCGCCGTGCCGTGCCTGCAGCGCCTGCAGCCGCGCCAGCAGCGCGTCGGCGCCGGTGTCGCGGATGTACTGAATGGGGCCGCCGCGGAACGGCGCGAAGCCGGTGCCGAAGATCACGCCCGCATCCAGCAGGTCGGCGTCGGCCACCACGCCGTCGTGCAGCGCGGCGACCGCCTCGTTGAGCAGCGGCAGGATCAGCCGGTCCTCGAGGTCGTCGGGCGTGGCGTAGTCCTTCGGCACCTCGGGCTTCCTCGGCTTGCCCTCGGCCCAGGCGTAGAGCCCCTGGCCGTCCTTCTTGCCGCGCTTGCCCGGTGGTGGCGGCGTCGCCAGCGCGGGCGGGATCTGCAGGCCGAGGAACGGCGCGAGCTCCTGGCCGACGCCGGAGGCGACGTCCAGGCCGACCGTGTCGATCAGCTCGATCGGCCCCATCGGCATGCCGAACTTCACCGCGGCCCTGTCGATCACCGCGCCGGGCACGCCTTCCGAATAGGCCGTCGCCGCCTCGAGCATGTAGGGGAACAGCAGGCGGTTGACCAGGAACCCCGGCGTGCCGGCGACCGGCACCGGCAGCTTGTCGATCGCCTTGCAGAACGCGGCCAGGCGCTGCTGGGTTTCCGGCGCCATCGCGTCGTGGTGGATGATCTCCACCAGCGGCATCAGCGCGACCGGGTTGAAGTAGTGCAGCCCGGCGAACTGCGCCGGGCGCGCGATGTGCCCGCGCAGCTCCGCCAGCGGGATCGACGAGGTGTTGGTCGTCAGCAGCGCATCGGCCTTCATGCGCGGCTCGACCGCGGCGTAGAGCTCGCGCTTGGCCTGCGCCTGCTCGATGATCGCCTCGATCACCAGGTCCGCGCCCGCGACGCCGTCGCCGTCGAGGTCCGACTTCAGCCGCGCGGCGACGCCGGGACGCTTCACGTCGTCCTTCACCTTCTTCGCGAACAGCTCCTGGGCGCGCGCCATCGCCGCGTCGATGAAGCGCTGCTCGCGGTCCTGCAGCGTGACCTCGAAGCCCTTGTAGGCCGACCACGCCGCGATGTCGCCGCCCATCACGCCGGCGCCGACCACGTGCACGCGGGAAATTCCGGAATCCTTCCCGCCCAGTCCCTTGAGCCGTTCCTGCAGGAAGAACACGCGGGTCAGGTTGCGCGCGGTGGACGTGCCGGCCAGGCGCACCACCGACTTGCGCTCGGCCTCGAGCAGCGCCTGCATGCCGCCGCCGCCGCGTTTCCAGGTTTCGACCAGCGCGTAGGGCGCCGGGTAGTGTTCCTTGCGGGCCTTGCGGGCGACCTGCTTGAGCATCTGCGGCGCCAGCAGCTGCCGCGCCGGCCAGGTGTTGGTCAGCCAGGCCAGGAAGCGCTGCTTGAACGGGCGCCTGGTGCCCTTGTGCACCAGCGCCACCGCGGCGTCGAGCAGCAGCGCCGGCTCGACCACGCGGTCGACCAGCCCGATCGCCTTCGCCGCCGGCGCGGAGAGCGTGCGACCGGTCAACATCATGTCGAACGCCGCCGGCGCGCCCACCAGCCGCGGCAGCCGCACGCTGCCGCCCCAGCCCGGATAGATGCCGAGCTTGACCTCGGGCAGGCCGATCCGCGTCGAAGGATCGTTCGACGCCACCCGGTAGTCGCACGCCAGCGAGATCTCGGTGCCGCCCCCCATGCAGAAGCCGTGGATCGCGGCGACCTTCGGGCAACGCAGTTCCGCCAGCCGCTGGAACGCCTGCTGGCCGCGCCGGATCGAGTCGCCGATCGTGCCCCTGGCGTCGAATTCGCGGAACTCGCGGATGTCGGCGCCGGCGATGAAGCCCTTGGCCTTGCCGGACACCAGCACCAGCCCCTTCGGCGGCTCCAGTGACAGCCGCTCGAGCAGCGCCTCGAGCTCGATCAGCACGTCCTGGGCGAAGGTGTTGACCGATTCCCCGGCGCGGTCGAACGTGAGCACGACGATGCCGTCTTCGCGCTGCTCGGCTTGCCAGTGGCTGAAGCGCAGTCCGTCGAGCCCTGCAATCATGGGTTTCGGTCCGTTACGGTGCCTGAAGGGCCGTTATCATCCAGATGATGTTCGATCGGCGTCAAATCGGCGCTTGAAACGCGCCGGATGCGCCACATGGCTTGTGGCAGGCGCGCCGCGGCCCCAGATGCGGGAGGATGCCGCGGAACTTTCCCCCGAGCCCACATGTCATAGCGCCCAGCCGGAAGGCCGGGCCCCCAGGGAGCACCGGCCCGATGGCCGAAGTCGAGGACACACAACAAGGGCAGCAGGCGCTGGACCAGGAGCTGGTCAGGCGCGTGCAACGCGGCGACAGCGCGGCGTTCGACCTGCTGGTGCGCAAGTACCAGCACCGGATCGCGGCGCTGATCGGGCGCTACGTTTCCGACTGGAGCGAGTGCCAGGACGTGGCCCAGGACACCTTCATCCGCGCCTACCGCGCGATCGGGAATTTCCGCGGTGACGCCCAGTTCTATACCTGGTTGCACCGCATCGCAGTGAACACCGCCAAGAACCACCTCGTCGCCAACAAGCGCCGCCCGCCCACCGACGACATCGACGTCGGCGACGCCGAGCAGTTCGACTCCGGCGTGCGCCTGCGCGACACCGACACGCCCGAGCGCGAGCTCGCGCGCCAGCAGATGGAGCAGACCGTGATGCGCGCGGTGGACGCGCTTCCCGAAGAGCTGCGCACCGCCATCACCCTGCGTGAGGTCGACGGCCTGAGCTACGAGGAGATCGCCCGGCGGATGGATTGCCCGATCGGCACGGTGCGCTCGCGCATCTTCCGCGCCCGCGAGGCGATCGACGCGGAACTCAGGCCGCTGATGGAGGTCGAAACGCCGCCGGAGCGGGCAGCCCGATGACGCATCGAACCGACATGACCCAGGAACAGACCGACAAGCTCTACGACCACCACCGCCAGCAGCTCTCCGCGATGCTGGACGCCGAACTGCCGCCCGACCAGGCCAAGTTCATGCTGCGCAGGCTCGAGCACGACGGCGAGCTCGCCGCGTGCTGGGAGCGCTGGCAGGTCTGCGGCGACGTGCTGCGCGGCCGCCACGAGGCGCTGCTGCCGGCGGACTTCTCGCGCCGCGTCGCCGACGCCATCGCCGGCCAGGACCGCGTGGCAGCGTCCACCGCCGCGCCGGCCGCCGCGACCAGGCGTTCGCGCTGGACGCGCTGGGGCGGCGGCGCCGCGCTCGCCGCGTCGGTGGCGATGGCCGCTCTGTTCGTCGGGCGCCAGGCGCCGGAAGCCACCACCGAGCCGGCCGAACCCGCGCGGGTCGTGGCCGCGGCGACGTCGCAGGGCGCCGCCACGCAGGCGACGCTGGATCCGTCCGGTTCCCTTCCCGCGGCCCCGAAGCCGGCGCCGGCGCCCGACGCCGGCACCACCTTGGCGACCGCCGCCGTGGCCGTGGCCGAAGTGCCGCGACGCGCCGCCGAACGACGTTCCGGCCGCGCCCAGCAGCAGCGCGCGGCTTCCCGCATCCGCCGCGAAGCCGCGGCGCAGGCCCCGATCCTGGCCGCGGCCGGCGATGCCGGACGCCCCGCGACCGCGTCTTCGCAGATGCAGTCCGCGCCGACGGTGCTGGCCGATGCCGGCACGGCCCCGGTGGTCACCGACCTGTTCACCACCCAGCCGCAGGCCCCCAGCCGCCCCTGGCCGCGCGCGATCCTGCCGGGCTTCCCGGCCGACGGCGCGCTCACCGCCAGTTACGGCAATTTGGACGGATCGGCGCCGTCGCATCCGTTCCATCCGTTCGAGCCGCGCGTGGAGCTGCCGCCGCAGCCGGACGACGCGCCGCCGCCGCCCGCGAGCGGGCCGCGCTGACCGCGACGGCCGCCGCCTCCTCGCCGGGTCCGCGCCGGACCCGGCCCGGATTCCTCCCCGAACCATTGTCGAAGGTGCTTCGCCGATGAAAGCCCCGCTGCAAGCGGCCGTCCTGGTCGCGCTCACCGCCACCGCGACCGCCGCCGTGGTCCTTCCCGTCGCCACCGCCCAGCAGTCGACCCAGTCGACCGCGCCGGCCCCGATGGTCACCGGCCTGCCCGATTTCACCCAGCTGGTCGAGCAGGTCGGCCCGGGCGTGGTCAACGTGATGGCCGAGATCGGCGGCAAGTCCTCGCGCACCAGCCGCGTGATGCAGGAGCAGGACATCCCGGAAATCTTCCGGCGCTTCTTCGGCGACGACCTGCCGTTCCCCGGTGCGCCGGGTGGGCAGGGCCCGCAGCCGCGCGGCGAGTCGATGGGCAGCGGCTTCATCATCTCCACCGACGGCTACGTGCTGACCAACCACCACGTGATCGACGGCGCCGACGAGGTCAAGGTCAAGCTGTCCGACGGACGCGAGTTCACCGCCAAGGTGGTCGGCAGCGACGAGCAGTCCGACGTCGCCCTGCTCAAGATCGCGGCCAAGGGTCTGCCGGCGCTGCGCATCGGCGATTCCAACGCGCTCAAGCCCGGGCAGTGGGCGGTCGCGATCGGCTCGCCGTTCGGGCTCGACCACTCGGTCACCGCGGGCATCATCAGCGCGGTCGGGCGCAGCAACCGCTTCGCGCAGCAGCAGTACGTGCCCTTCATCCAGACCGACGTCGCGATCAACCAGGGCAACTCCGGCGGCCCGCTGCTCAACACCCGGGGCGAGGTGATCGGCATCAACTCGCAGATCTTCAGCAACTCCGGCGGCTACATGGGCGTGAGCTTCGCGATCCCGATCGACCTGGCGATGGGCGCGGTCAAGCAGCTCAAGGCGACCGGCAAGGTCAGCCGCGGGATGATCGGCGTGCAGCTGCAGGCGCTCGACGCCGAGTCCGCGAAAGGCCTCGGCCTGCCGGACGCGCGCGGCGCGCTGATCAACGATGTCACCCCGGGCAGCGCCGGCGAGAAGGCCGGCCTGCGCATCGGCGACGTGGTGCGCTCGGTCGACGGCACCCAGATCCGCCAGTCCAGCGACCTGCCGCCGATCATCGGCGCGATGGCGCCGGGCACCCGGGTCACCCTGGGCATCCTGCGCGACGGCAAGCCGAAGGAGGTCGAAGTCACGCTCGGGGAGCTCGACCCGAGCCTGTTGCCGGGCGCCTCGCAGCAGCCGCTTCCGCGTGGGTCGCAGGAACCTGGCGCGAAGCCGGCCAACCCGCTCGGCCTCGTCGGGCAGGACCTCGACGCCGACGACCGGAGCGCCGCCGGGCTGAAGGCCGGCGAGGGCGTCGGCATCGCCCGCATCGACGGTGTCGCCGCGCGCGAGGCGGGCCTGCAGCCGGGCGACATCGTGCTGCGGGTCGGCAACGAGACGGTCGGCAGCGTGTCCACGCTCGACCGGGCGCTGGCCGGGGCCAAGCCCGGGCAGACGGTGATGCTGCTGGTCCGCAGGGGCAACCAGACGCGCTTCTTCGCGGTCACGCCGCGCGCGGGCGACGAGGACGACGGCGAGTAAGCCTGCCCGTCGCCACGGGGCAGGCGCGTCGTCGCCCGATGCGGCCAGGCCAGCCTGCTTCCCGGCGCGCGGGAAGCGGGCCTGGGGCGCGCCCCCGAACGTCCGCGCCACCGCGCCACCGCGCGGACCGGCGGCCTGGCGGGCCGGGAAGGGCGCGCGTGGCCATGCGATAATGCCGCGTTTACATCGCAAGGCCGCGACGTCGGCCACCACCGACGCCCTCCCATGTCCGATTCGATGCGGAACATCCGCAACTTCTCCATCATCGCCCACGTCGACCACGGCAAGTCGACCCTGGCCGACCGCATCATCCAGCTGTGCGGCGGCCTGACCGCGCGCGAGATGGAATCGCAGGTGCTCGACAACAACCCGATCGAGCGCGAGCGCGGCATCACGATCAAGGCCCAGTCGGTGTCGCTGCCCTACACCGCGCAGGACGGGCAGGTCTACCAGCTCAACTTCATCGACACCCCCGGCCACGTCGACTTCAGCTACGAGGTCAGCCGCTCGCTGGCCGCGTGCGAGGGCGCGCTGCTGGTGGTCGACGCCGCGCAGGGCGTGGAGGCGCAGTCGGTGGCCAACTGCTACACCGCGGTGGAGCAGGGCCTCGAGGTCGTGCCGGTGCTCAACAAGATCGACCTGCCCACCGCGGACGTCGAGCGCGCCAAGTCCGAGATCGAGGCGGTGATCGGCATCGACGCGCACGACGCGGTCGCGATCAGCGCCAAGACCGGGCTCAACGTCGAGCAGGTGCTGGAGGCCATCGTCCACCGCATCCCGCCGCCGAAGCCCCGCGACACCGACAAGCTGCAGGCGCTGATCATCGATTCGTGGTTCGACAACTACCTCGGCGTGGTGTCGCTGGTGCGCGTGATGCAGGGCGAGATCAAGCCGGGCGACAAGATCCTGGTGATGTCGACCGGGCGCACGCACCAGGTCGACAACGTCGGCGTGTTCACGCCCAAGCGCAAGGAGCTGGGGAAGCTCGGCGCGGGCGAGGTGGGCTGGATCAACGCCTCGATCAAGGACGTGCACGGCGCGCCGGTCGGCGACACCCTGACCCTGGCGGTCGATCCGGCGACGAAGCCGCTGCCGGGCTTCCAGGAAATGCAGCCGCGCGTGTTCGCCGGCCTGTTCCCGGTCGACGCCGAGGACTATCCCGACCTGCGCGAGGCGCTCGACAAGCTGCGCCTGAACGACGCCGCGCTGCGCTTCGAGCCGGAGAGCTCCGAGGCGATGGGCTTCGGCTTCCGCTGCGGCTTCCTGGGCATGCTGCACATGGAGATCGTGCAGGAGCGCCTGGAGCGCGAGTACGACCTCAACCTGATCACCACCGCGCCGACGGTGATCTACGAGGTGCTCAGGACCGACGGCACGATCCTGCCGCTGGACAACCCGGCCAAGCTGCCGCAGGCCAACCTCGTCGAGGAAGTGCGCGAGCCGATCATCCGCGCCAACATCCTCACCCCGCCGGACTACGTCGGCAACGTGATCACGCTGTGCGAGGAGAAGCGCGGCAGCCAGGTCGGCATCACCTACATGGGCAGCCAGGTGCAGATCGCCTACGAGCTGCCGATGGCCGAAGTCGTGCTGGACTTCTTCGACAAGCTCAAGTCGGTGAGCCGCGGCTACGCGTCGCTGGACTACCACTTCCTGCGCTTCGACGCCGGCCCGTTCGTGCGCGTGGACACGCTGATCAACGGCGACCGCGTCGACGCGCTGTCGCTGATCGTGCACCGCAGCCACGCCGACCGCCGCGGCCGCGAGCTGTGCGAGAAAATGAAGGACCTGATCCCGCGGCAGATGTTCGACGTGGCGATCCAGGCCGCGATCGGCTCGCAGGTCATCGCCCGTTCCACGGTCAAGGCGATGCGCAAGAACGTGCTGGCCAAGTGCTATGGTGGCGACGTCAGCCGAAAGAAGAAGCTGCTGGAGAAGCAGAAGGAAGGCAAGAAGCGGATGAAGCAGGTCGGCCGCGTCGAGATCCCGCAGGAAGCCTTCCTGGCGGTGTTGCAGCAGGACAGCAAGTAGCCGGAATGGGGAATCGGGAATAGGGAATCGTTGGAACCGGCAAGCTGTCATCCCGAGCGCGGCGAGGGATCTGGCGACGCAGCAGGGAGATCCCTCGCCGCGCTCGGGATGACAGCCATGGATTCTGCGGCCTGTTCCCGATTCTTCATTCCCGATTCCCGATTCCCGATTCCCGATTCCCGATTCCCGATTCCCGATTCCCGTTCCAAGGAACACCCATGCGCTGGTTCGAAATCGCCCTGGTCGTGCTGACCCTCCTCACCGGCATCGTCTGGCTGGCCGACCGGCTGTTCCTGGCCAGGCGCCGCGCCGCCAACGCCGGGCTGCTGGACGAGGGCAGGGAGCCCTGGTACGTCGACTACGCCAAGGCGTTCTTCCCGGTGCTGGCGATCGTGCTGGTGCTGCGCAGCTTCGTCGCCGAGCCGTTCCGGATCCCGTCCAACTCGATGATGCCGACCCTGCTGACCGGCGATTTCATCCTGGTCAACAAGTTCGCCTACGGCCTGCGGTTGCCGATCAGCAACACCAAGATCGTGCCGATCGGCGAGCCCAGGCGCGGCGACGTGGTGGTGTTCAAGCCGCCGCAGCATCCCGAGCAGGACTGGATCAAGCGCATCATCGGCCTGCCCGGCGACACCATCGAGTACAAGGACAACCAGGTCTTCGTGAACGGCAAGCCCTTCGCCTACCGGCGAGTGGGCGACTACGTCGGGGTGGGCAGCGGCGCCGAGATGACCGGGGCCAGCCTGCTGACCGAGGAGCTGCCGGGCCGGCCCCACGCCGTCCTGGAGGTCGATCGGACCCCGTTCGTCGACCAGGGCGAGCGCGGCCCGCAGGTGGTGCCGCCGGGGCAGTATTTCGTCATGGGCGACAATCGTGATAGAAGCGACGACAGCCGGTTCTGGGGGACGCTGCCGGAGGGGAACATCCGGGGCAAGGCGTTCCTGATCTGGCTCAACTGCGACAGCATCACCGACCTGTGCAAGCACAACTTCGACACCTCGCGCATCGGTGAAAGCATTCCCTGATTCCGCAACAAGCAGCCGCAAGCCATCAACCGGGGGAGTAGAGATGAAACGCACGCAACGCGGGATGACCCTGCTGAGCTTCGTGATCGTGCTGGCCGTGGTGGGCTTCTTCGCCTACGTCGGCATGAAGCTGTTCCCGATGTATTCGGAGTACTACTCGGTCAAGCAGGCGCTCAAGGGCCTGCAGCAGGAGCCGGGGATCGCCAACCAGGACCCGGCGAAGATCAAGGACCTGTTCTTCCGACGCCTGTACATCAGCTATTCGGATAACGTGAAGCCCGAGAACGTCAAGCTGCAGCGCAGCCAGAGCGGCGCCGGCTGGGACATGGACGTGAACTACGAGGTGCGCAAGGCGCTGGTGGGCAACCTCGACGTGGTCGGCAAGTTCCACGCCGCGGAGAAGCTGACCAACGTGGGCGATGGCGGCTGACCTGGAGCCGGTCCGCTTCGCCGGACACGCCTTCGCCGACCAGGACCTGCTGGCGCAGGCGATGACCCATCGCAGCGCCGGGGTCCCGCACAACGAGCGGCTGGAATTCCTCGGCGACGCGGTCGTCGGCCTGATCGTCGCCGAGGCGCTGTACCGGCGCTGGCCGAAGGCCGACGAGGGCGCGCTGACCCGCGCCCGCGCGGAACTCGTGCGCGAATCCTCGCTGGCGGCGATCGCGCGCGCCCTGGACCTGGGATCGAAGCTGATCCTCGGCCCAGGCGAGATGAAATCCGGCGGCCACCGCCGCGACTCGATCCTGTCCGACGCGCTCGAGGCGCTGGTCGGGGCGATCTACCTCGACGCCGGCTTCGAGGCCTGCCGCGCGGTGGTGATGCCGTGGTTCGAGGCGGCGGTCAACGACACGCCCGCCGGCAAGGTCGGCAAGGATGCCAAGACCCGGCTGCAGGAATGGCTGCAGGCGCGGCAGCGCGCGCTGCCGGCGTACGAACTGGTGTCCGAATCCGGCGACGACCACGCCAAGGTCTTTCGCGTCGCCTGCGCGCTGGCCGAGCCGGCGGTCCGCGCCGAGGGCGAGGGCGGCTCGCGCCGCGCCGCCGAGCAGGCCGCGGCCGAGGTGGTGCTCGCGCTGCTGGGCAACGCGTAACGGCCTGGGCCCATTCGATCGTGTGAGCGGCTTCAGCCGCGAGCTTTTGCGGCAGACGCGACGATCCGGGGAAAGCTCGCGGCTGAAGCCGCTCCCACGAGGCCCGGGCGAGTCGCCACGGCGGATGGCGCGGCCGCCTACAATGGCGCCATGACACCACCCCCCCACCATGCCGGCCACGTCGCCGTCATCGGCCGCCCCAACGTCGGCAAGTCCACCCTGGTCAACGCGCTGGTCGGGGCCAAGGTCAGCATCGTCTCCAACCGCCCGCAGACGACGCGCCACCGGCTGCTCGGCATCGCCACCTTCCCCGAGGGCCAGCTGCTGCTGGTCGACACCCCCGGCATCCACCGCGAGCAGAAGCGGGCGATGAACCGGATGATGAACCGCGCCGCGCGCGGCGCGCTGGAGGGCGTCGACGCCGCCGTGCTGGTGGTCGAGGCCGGGCGCTGGGACGAGGAGGACACGCTCGCCTTCGACGCGTTGCGCCAGGCCGGCGTGCCGGTGGTGCTGGCGGTCAACCAGGTCGACCGCGTGCGCGAAAAGGGCGCGCTGCTGCCGTACCTGCAGCAGATCACCGGAGGGCGCGACTTCGCCGGCGTGCACCCGGTCTCCGCGCTCAAGCGCAGCGGCCTGGAAGCGCTGGTGAAGGACCTGCTGGCGCTGCTGCCGGAGCAGCCGCCGCTGTACGGCGAGGACGAGATCACCGACAAGAGCCAGCGCTTCCTCGCCGGCGAGCTGGTGCGCGAGCAGCTGATGCGCCAGCTCGGCGCCGAACTGCCGTACGCGACCACGGTGGAGATCGAATCGTTCACCGTCGACGGCACGATGCTGCGCATCGGCGCGGTGATCTGGGTCGAGCGCGAAGGCCAGAAAGCGATCGTGATCGGCAAGGGCGGCACGCGCCTGCGCGAGATCGGCAGCAAGGCACGGCTGTCGATGGAACGGCTGTTCGGCGCCAAGGTCTTCCTCGAGACCTGGGTGCGCGTGCGCGAAGGCTGGTCCGACGACGAGGCGGCGCTCAAGACGCTGGGCTACGAATAGGATCCTGCAGGAGCGCGCCCGGGTGCGCTCCTGCACCGGCGAAAGCATCGCGCCCGGGTGCGCTCCTACAATGGGCGCATGCGCTATGTGGCCGAACCCGCCTACGTCCTGCACGCGCGCCCCTGGCGCGAGACCAGCCTGCTGCTCGAACTGCTGACCGAGCACCACGGCCGCGTGGGCCTGGTCGCGCGCGGGGTGCAGGGGCCGAAGAAGCACGTGCTGCGCGCCGCGCTGCAGCCGCTGCAGCACATCCGCTTCGATGGCGTGCAGCTGGGCGAGCTCGCGCAGCTGCGCAGTGCCGAAGCCGTCGATGCCGCGCCGCGACTGTCGAGCGAGGCCGCGCTGGCGGGCTTCTACGTCAGCGAATTGCTGCTGCGGCTGGCGCCGCGGCAGGACCCGCATTCGGGCCTGTACGGGCTCTACGGACAGGTGCGCGAGCGCCTGCGCGCCGGCGCGCCGCTGGCGTGGACGCTGCGCCGCTTCGAGCGCGACCTGCTCGAGGCACTCGGCTTCGGACTCGACCTCTCGCAGGACGGCGACGGCGCGCCGGTCGACCCCGCCGCGCGCTACCGCCTCGATCCCGAGCACGGCCCGCGACGGGTGCTGAGCGAGCGCCTGGATGCCGTCGGCCGCGGCCAGACCGCCACCGGCCGCGCGCTGCTGGCGCTCGCGAACGACGATGCGCCCGCCGACGAGGACCTGCAGGGCCTGCGCCGCGTGCTGCGCGTGGTGCTGGCCCACCACCTGGGCGGGCGCGGGCTGAAGTCGTGGGAACTGATGGGCGAGCTCGGCCGGATCGCCGCGGCGCCGGCGAAACCTCAGGCGCCCGACGCCGACGACGACAGCGCGTCCTGAGCCGCGTCGAGGAAGCCCGCCAGCGCTGATCCGGATGCCGGCGCCGCCTGCAGCGCAACGACCGCGCCCGCGAGCCGCGCCGCGCCGACGAAGCCGCAGCTCGCGCGCAGCCGGTGCAGCGCCGCGCGCAGCGCGTCGTCGTCGCCGGCAAGGACGGCGTCGCGGACCGCGTCGCGGATGGCGGGGAGCTCGGCGAGGAACAGCCTGCGCAGCGCCTCCACGTGCGCGCGCTCGCCGTTGAGCGCGGCGAGCGCGGTCGTGTCGTCCCAGGTGCCGGCGAACGGCGCCACTTCGGCGACCCGCGGCGCGACGTGCGCCGTGCCGATGCCCAGCGTGCTGCGTACCGCCAGTTGCAGGCCGCTGATCGTGATCGGCTTGACCAGCACGTCGAGGAAGCCTGCCGCGCGCAGCGCCGCGGCGACGGCCGGATCGCCGTCCGCGGTGTGCGCCAGCGCCGGCGTGCGCAGCCCGCGCGCGCGCAGCCAGGCGAGCAGGCCGGCGCCGTCGCCGTCGGGCAGGTTGGCGTCGACCAGCCACAGGTCGTGGCCGCCCGCGCGCGCGCGCAACCGCGCGCCGGCGCAGTCGCCCACCGCGTCGACCTCGGCGGGCACGCCGCGCGCCGCGGTGACCAGGAAGGCGCTGGTGGTGGGATCGTCCTCGACCAGCAGGATGCGCGCGATGGAATCCGCCGCCATGGGGTCCTCCGATGACTTGGCTGTCCGTGTGCGGCATGGCGCATCAGCGGGCGCTCACGCGCGCCGGATATGCTGCCGCCATGCCCCGGGCGATCCTACACCTGCTGCCGCTGCTGTTGCTCGCCTGCGCCATGCCGGCGGCGGCGCGCACGATGACGGCGAAGATCGCGCGCGTGAGCACGGCGGTGGCGACGCTGGAAGGCGTGGAGGTGCGGCTGGACTGGCCGGCGCAGGCGCGCCAGGGCGAGCTGCGCCTGCGCGCGTCGCGCGTCGACGCACCGGACCTGGGCTACCGCTTCCGTGCGCTGGAATGGCATTGCCCGCTGCTGCGCGACGGCCAGGGCGGCTGGCGCTGCGACGGCGAGCTGCAAGGCCAGGGCGGCAAGCCGATGCGGCTGTCGCTGGCGCTGGCGACCGCCAGCACCGACGCCACGCTGTCGCAGGGTCGCGCGAGCCTCGCTCTGCACCGCAGCGCCGCCACGCCCGACGACACCGTGATCGACTTGGTGCGCGTGCCGCTGGCCTGGGCGCAGGCGCTGTCCTCGCAGGCATGGGAAGCCGGCCAACTGCAGGCCGGCACGCTCGACGGCAGGCTCACGATGCGCGCGCCGGCCGACGCTCCGCTGCGCGTCGACGGCATGCTCGCGCTTGCCGGCGGCGCCTTCGCCACGCCCGACGGCAGCATCGCCTCCGAGCAGCTCGGCGGTCGCTTCGGCATCGACTACCGCAAGCTCGCCGGCACCACGCTGCTCTCGCTCGACGGCCAGCTGCGCGGCGGCCAACTGCTGTACGGCAACACCTACGTGGCGCTGCCGGAGCAACCGGTGCCGCTGCGCCTGGACGGCGTCCAGCGCGATGGCCAGGGGTGGTCGCTGCCGACCATCGAATGGCGCGACGGCGACGCGCTGTCGGTGCGGGGATCGGCCGCGTTCGGCCCCGACACCAGCCTGCAGGCACTCGACGTGGAGCTGCGCAGCCGCGACATGGCCGGGCTCGCCACGCGCTACCTCTCCGGCTGTCTGGGCATCGCCGGCCTGCCGGACCTGCAGGCGAGCGGCGGCCTGGATGCGAGCGTGCGCATCGCGGGCGGCCAGCTGTCCGCGGTCGAGGCACGGCTGCACGGGATCACGCTCGATGCGCCGGGCAAGGGGCTCGCGTTCGCCGGCCTCGACGGCGACCTGCGCTTCTCCGACGGCGCGCCGGTGGACAGCGCGCTGCGCTGGCGATCGGGCTCGCTCGAGGGCGTCGCGTTCGGCGCGGCGCAGCTTCCGTGGCGCAGCGCCGGCGGCGAACTGCGCACGCGCGCGTCGGTGGTGGTGCCGATGCTCGGCGGCGAGGTGCGCTTCGACGGCCTGGTCGTGAACCCGCCCGCCGGCGACGCCGGCCTGCGCATCCGCTTCGGGCTCGCGCTGCGTGGGCTCGAGCTCGGCGCGCTGTCGCAATCGCTCGGCGGCCCCGCGTTCCGCGGCACGCTCGACGGCGACATCCCGGCCGCGCGCTACGCCGACGACCGCCTCGACTTCGACGGCGGCCTGTCGATGCAGGTGTTCGACGGCACGGTCGACGTCGGCGCGCTGTCGATGGAGCGCCCGTTCGGCGTCGCGCCGACGCTGTCGGCCGACTTCGCACTGCACGGCCTCGACCTGCTGGCGATCACCGAGGTGTTCGACTTCGGCAGCATCAGCGGGCGCCTGGACGGCCGCATCGATGACCTGCGCCTGGTCGACTGGAGCCCGGTCGCCTTCGACGCCGAGCTGCACACCGTGCGCCGCGCCGGCGTGCGCCAGCGCATCAGCCAGCGCGCGGTGCAGAACATCTCCAGCGTCGGCGATGCGTCCTTCGTCGGCGGCCTGCAGGCGCGGCTGATCGGGCTGTTCGACGACTTCGGCTATGGCCGGATCGGCATTTCCTGCCGGCTGTCGAACGAGGTCTGCGCCATGGGCGGCCTCCATTCAGCGGGCGATGGATTTACTATCGTCGAAGGCGCCGGCGTGCCGCGGCTGGACGTGGTGGGCTTCAACCGCAACGTGGACTGGCCGACCCTGGTCGAGCGCCTGGCCGCGGTGGGCAGCGGCGAGGTCAAGCCGGTCTTCGAATAACCCGTACGCAAACCCCAGGAGAGAACGCATGCGCCGCTGGATGGGAATGCCGATCGCCGCCACGCTGGCCTTGACGGCCTGCGTCACCATCAACGTCTACTTCCCGGCCGCCGAGGCCCGCGAGGCGGCGAAGGAATTCGTCGACAAGGTCATCGGCGACGATGCCGCGCAAACGCCGGCCCCCGCGCCCACGCCGGAGGACAACGACAGCGGCGGCGGGATGGCGCTGCGCTTCGATCCGCTGATGCTGCTGGGCATCGGCACCGCGCATGCGCAGGGCACGCCGGACATCACCATCAAGACGCCGGCGATCCAGGCGATCCAGGCGCGCATGGCCAAGCGCTTCGACGGCACGCTGCGCAAGCACTTCGACTCCGGCGCGCTGGGCTTCACCGGCAAGGGAGAGGTCGCGGTGCGCGACGCCGCGAAGATCGCGCTGCCCGAGCGCGTCGCGGTCAACCAGGCGGTCGCCGAGCAGAACCGTGACGCCAACGCGGTCTACCGCGAGATCGCGGTGGCCAACAAGCACCCGGAGTGGGAATCGCAGATCCGCGAGGTGTTCGCGAAGCAGTGGGTGGCGAGCGCGAAGGCCGGCTGGTGGTACCAGTCCGGCGGCGGCTGGAAGCAGAAATGACCTGAGAAGCCCCGTAGGAGCGCCCCTTGGGCGCGACCGCAGGCCTTGACTGGTAAAGCCTGCGTCGCGCCCCGGTGCGCTCCTACAGCGAGGCGGGCCATCTGCGACAATGCGCGGCCCGACGCAGCAACTCCCGCCACGTGGCCCGACTCGACCAGACGCCGTTTCCCGCCGACATCCTCGACCTGAGCCATGACGGCCGCGGCGTCGCCCGCCTCGACACCGGCAAGACCGTGTTCATCGCCGGCGCGCTGCCGGGCGAGCGCGTCATGGCCAGGCGCACCGCGCGCTCGCGCAGCTTCGACGAGGCGATGACGCTGGAAGTGCTCGCCGCCTCGCCCGACCGGGTCGACCCGCGCTGCGCCCATTTCGGCACCTGCGGCGGCTGCGCGCTGCAGCACCTCGATGAATCCAAGCAGATTCTCGCCAAGCAGCGCGTGCTGCGCGAGAACCTCGAGCGCATCGGCCACGTCGTGCCCGGGTCGCTGCTGCCGCCGCTCACGGGCGCGGGCTGGGGCTATCGCCGCAAGGGCCGCTTCTCGGTGCGGCGGGTGGAGAAGAAGGACAAGACCCTGGTCGGCTTCCGCGAGCGCGACCCGCGCTTCGTCGCCGACCTGTCCGAGTGCCACACCGTGGTGCCCGCGGTCGGCACCGCCATCCCCGCGCTGTCGGCGCTGGTCGACGGCATGGACGCGCGCCGCGACATCCCGCAGGTGGAGTTCATCGCCGGCGACGCCAGCGCCGACCACGACGGCGTCGCGCTGGTGTTCCGCCATCTGCAGCCGCTGTCGGAGCGCGATCGCGCGGCGCTGGTCGCGTTCGCGCAGGCGCACCGGTTCGCGCTGTTCCTGCAGCCGGGCGGGGTGGATTCGGTGCATCCGCTGTGGCCGGCCGACCCGCAACTGTCGTTCCGGCTGCCGGCCTGGGACATCGAACTCAAGTTCAGGCCGCTGGATTTCATCCAGGTCAACGCCGACCTCAATGAAAGGATGATCGCGCTCGCGCTGGAACTGCTCGACGCGCAGCCGGGCGAGCGCGTGCTCGACCTGTTCTGCGGCCTGGGCAACTTCACCCTGCCGCTGGCGCGCACCGCGGGCGAGGTTGTCGGCGTGGAGGGCGATGCCGGCCTGGTGGCGCGTGCGCGCGAGAACGCCGGGCACAACGACCTGCCGAACGCCAGCTTCCACGCCGCCGACCTCGCCCAGGACCTGTCCGGGCATGCGTGGATGCGCGCCGGCTTCGACCGGCTGCTGCTCGACCCGCCGCGCTCCGGCGCGGACGCGGTGCTGAAGCAGTTGCCGCTCAAGGGGCTGAAGCGCATCGTCTACGTCAGTTGCCATCCGGCCTCGCTCGCGCGCGACGCCGGCCATCTGGTGAACGAGCGGGGCTGGAAGCTGCGCGCGGCGGGGGTGATGGACATGTTCCCGCACACGGCGCATGTGGAATCGATCGCGGTGTTCGAGCCCTGACCATGGCCCTCGAAATCGAACGCAAGTTCCTCGTCGCCGGTGACGCCTGGCGCGCGCAGGCGCGCGAGGTCGTGCCGATGGCGCAGGGCTACCTCAACGACCAGGCGGCGATGGACAGCGGCGCGCAGCGCGCCTCGGTGCGGGTGCGCATCGCCGGCGAGCGGGCGTTCCTGAACATCAAGTCGCGCGAGCTCGGCCATACGCGGCAGGAGTTCGACTATCCGGTCCCGCTCGAGGATGCGCACGCGCTGCTGGCGCTGTGCGTGGGCGGGCTGGTCGAGAAGCGCCGGCACCTTGTCGAGCACGCGGGGCACCTGTGGGAGGTCGACGAGTTCCTCGGCGATAACGCGGGCCTGGTGGTGGCGGAGATCGAGCTGGAACGCGCCGACGAGGCCTTCGAAAAGCCGGCCTGGCTGGGTGCGGAGGTCACCGACGAGGCGTGCTACTACAACCTTGCGCTCGCCTCGCGCCCGTATTCGAGCTGGTGAAGGGGGCGTAGGGCGGGCCCTGGCCCGCCTTCGGGGGCGACACGCTTCACTTTGGCCCACTTTCGCAACCGCCCCCGCCGATCGATTGTGGTGGCCGTGTGCGATGGGGCCGCCTCGTGCGCCGGCTCCTGCGGGGTCGGGAACGGTGGGCCAGGGCCCACCCTACGAGTGCTGCCACCGATCGATCCGCGATGGTCGTGCGTGGTCGGCCCGGCCCGATGTGCCTGTTTCCTGCGCGGCGGCAGCGGCTAGAGCGGCGGGCGGGGCCCGCCCTACACCGATCGGGCCGGGTGGGCGACAATGCCGTTCGCCATTCCGGAGACCAATCCCATGCTCGTGATCGGCGTCGCCGGCACCGAACTCAATGCGCAGGAGCGCGATTGGCTGCAGCACGACGCCTGCGCGGGCGTGATCCTGTTCAAGCGCAACTTCGCCTCGAAGGCGCAGGTGGCCGAGCTGTGCGCCGCGATCCGCGCCGCGGCCAGGCAGCCGCAGCTGATCTGCGTGGACCAGGAAGGCGGCCGCGTGCAGCGCTTCCGCGAAGGCTACAGCGCGCTGCCGCCGCTGGAAGCGTTCGGCCGCCAGTACGCGGCGGATCCCGCGGCCGCGCTCGAGCATGCGCAGGAGCATGCCTGGGTGATGGCCAGCGAGGTGCGCGCCAGCGGCGTCGACCTGAGTTTCGCGCCGGTGGTCGACCTCGGCCGCGGCAACCTCGCCATCGGCGATCGCGCGTTCTCCGACGATCCGCAGGTGGTGGCGGAGTTCACCCGCGCCTACATCCGCGGCATGCACGCTGCCGGCATGGCGGCAACGATCAAGCACTTCCCGGGCCACGGCACGGTGCGCGAGGACACCCACTTCGACGACGCGGTCGACAACCGCACGCTGGAGGAAATCCGCGCCACCGACCTCGTTCCGTTCGCGGCAGGCATCGCCGCCGGCGCCGACGCGGTGATGCTGGCGCACGTGGCCTATCCGCAGGTCGCGCCGGAACCGGCCGGCTATTCGCGGTTCTGGATCGAAGACATCCTGCGCGGGGACCTTGCCTCCGGCGGGCTCGGCTTCCGCGGCGTGGTGTTCTCCGACGACATCGGCATGGCCGCGGCGTTCTCGGCCGGCGGCATCAAGGCGCGCGTGGATGCGCACCTGGACGCCGGCTGCGACGTGGTGCTGGTCTGCCATCCCGAGCTCGTCGCCGAGTCGCTGGCCGCGGTCGAAGGCCGCAAGCTCAACACGATGGCGCTGCTGGGCCTGCTCGGCCGCGGCGCGATGGGCTGGGACGGGCTGCTGGCCGATGCGCGCTACGGCGCCTCGCAGGCGCGCCTGCGCGGGAACGCCGCATGAGCGCGCCACGCCTGTCCGACGTGCTGCCCGGCGCCGACGTGGTGCACGACCGCGCCAGCCTCGCGGCCGCGATCGAGCGGATGGCCGACGCGATCCAGGGCGACTATGTCGCCGATCCACGGCCGCCGCTGTTCGTGACCATCATGCATGGCGGCATGCCGTTCGCGGCGCAGCTCGCGTTCGCGCTCGGCGAGCGCGGGCTGGACCTCGAGTTCGACTACCTACACGCCACCCGCTATCGCGGCAACACCTCGGGCTCCGGCCTGGCCTGGCTGCACCGCCCGGCGACGCCGATGGAAGGCCGCCGCGTGCTGCTGGTCGACGACATCCTCGACGAGGGCCACACGCTGCAGGCGGTGAGGCGCTGGTGCGAGGACGCGGGCGCCGCCGACGTGCGCGTGGCGGTGCTGGCGGTCAAGCGGCACGACCGCTGCGTCGAGGGCGTGTGCGCCGACTACGTGGGCGTCGAGGTGCCGGACCGCTACGTGTTCGGCTACGGCATGGATTTCCACGAGCAGGGGCGCAACCTGCCGGCGATCTACGCGCTAGCGGAGTAGCGGCGCCCGGCCTTCGCCGCGTCGCTTGCCCGCATGGCCCGCGGCGCGGTCCTCGGGCTTTCCACTTGGATCTTCCAGTCGATGGATCACACCGCATGAGCACACCAGGCATCGCCCTCGCCCTGATCGGCGGCACCGGCCTGTACGGGTTCGCCGGGCTGCAGGACGTCGAGACCCACCAGCCGGTGACCCGCTACGGCGCGCTGTCGGGGCCGGTGCGGGTCGGCACGCTGGCGGGGCGGCGGGTGGCGTTCCTCGCGCGCCACGGCGAGGGGCATTCGGTGCCGCCGCACAAGGTCAACTACCGCGCCAACCTCTCCGCCCTGCAGGCGCTGGGCGCGACGCGGGTGCTCGCGCTCAACACCGTGGGCGGCATCACCGAACGCTTCGGACCGCGCGTGCTTGCCTGCCCGGACCAGCTGATCGACTACACCTGGGGCCGGGTCTCCACGCTGTGCGAGGAGGAGGGGACGCAGGTGCTGCACGTCGACTTCGGCGATCCGTACACGCCGTCGCTGCGAAGCGCGGTGCTGGACGCGGCGCGCGCGGCCGGCGTCGCGCTGGTCGACGGCGGCTGCTACGGCGCCACCCAGGGGCCGCGGCTGGAAACCCGCGCCGAGGTCGCGCGCATGCGCCGCGACGGCTGCGACCTGGTCGGCATGACCGGCATGCCCGAGGCGGGGCTCGCGCGCGAGCTGGGGCTGGACTATGCCTGCCTGGCGATCGTCGCCAACTGGGCGGCCGGCGCGGGGCCGGTCACGGACGAGGTGATCACCCTGGAGGACGTGCTCGCCAACGTCGCGGCGGCGTCCGCGGGCCTGCCGGCCCTGGTCGAGCGCCTGCTGGCGGGGTGATTGCAAGCCGGGGCGGTTGCTTTGCATACTCGCGCGGTGCGCCCGGGGGACCGGTAGGGGGCGCACGCACACCGCATCCAGACGAGGTAGGGAGAGTCATGCAATACGGCACAGTGAAATGGTTCAACGACGCCAAGGGCTTCGGCTTCATCGCACCCGAGGACGGCAGCGCGGATGTCTTCGTGCACTTCTCGGCGATCGAGGCCAAGGGCTTCCGCAGCCTGCAGGAAGGCCAGCGCGTCAGCTACGAGGTGACCCAGGGCCCGAAGGGCGCCCAGGCTGCCGGCGTGCAGCCCGTCGCCTGACGGACACGCACCACGCTTCTTTCGAGCCCCGCCCAGGCGGGGCTTTTTTCTGGCCCTCCGCTTGATGGGCGGGAAATGCGCAGGGGGCTTCGATCCAGAACCCTCTCCTGCGAAGCGGGAGAGGGAAAGCGCGAAGCGCGAGGGTGAGGGCCCGGCCTTTCGCCGCGCGGTTCGGCTTCTTGCGGGCTTCGGCGGTTTGCGCGAGGGAAGTCGCCGTCCGGTGAATCGCTCTTTCCCCGGCAGGTACGCCGCTGCGCGGCTCCCCCGGCCCGGCGCAGTGCGCCGGGCATTCGCACGGGCGCGCGGCAGTGCCGCGCAAGCGGCCCGTGCTCATCCTGCCCTGACGGGGGCGCCGGCCATCCATGGCCGGCTCGACGCGATTCCCCGGCCCGCGCCTTCCTGCCGACCTGGAGTTGCTTCGATTGCAGGAAACCTTGGTGCCGTAGGTCGGGCCTACGCGCCCGACGTCCGGACCATGCGAGCGCCGGCGCCCCAACCCTCTCCTGCGAAGCGGGAGAGGGAAAGCGCGAAGCGCGAGGGTGAGGGTCCGGCTTTTCGCCACGCGGCTTGTTCCCGCGACTTCGGTTCGTTGCGCGGGGCAAGTTGCCGCCGGCGACCCTTCGAAGGCTGTCCCTCAAGGCTGCAGGTGCCAGGCGCCGCATCCGAGGGCATCATCCGGACCTCCGCCGTGGTTGTCGCAGCGATCGCGGTGGGTCGTTTTTCTCTTGGACCGAGCGCATGAAGCCTCTGCACATCGCCATCGTCGGCTACGGCACCGCGGGGCAGGCGGCGGCGGTGCTGCTGTCGCGCGACGGGCATCGGGTGGAGGTGTTCGAGCAGGCGGCGCGGCCGGGCCCGGTGGGTGCCGGTTTCCTGCTGCAGCCCAGCGGGCTGCAGGTGCTGTGGCGGATGGGCCTGCTGGATGCCGCATTGGCGCACGGTGCGCCGGTGCGCCGCCTCTACGGCGAGACGCCCGAGGCGCGTGCGGTGATGGACATGCGCTATGCCGGGCTCGACGGCCGCCTGTTCGGACTGGGCATGCAGCGTGGCGCGCTGTTCGCGCTGCTGGCGCAGGCATGGCCCGGGTTCGGCTCGATGCACGTCGACAGCCGCATCGAGGCGATCGACGACGACGGGCGCCGCGTCCGCGATGCGCGCGGGCGCTCGCATGGTCCCTTCGACCTCGTCATCGCCGCCGATGGCGCCGCCTCGCGCCTGCGTGGCCACGTCGCCGCGCGCGGGCTCGACCGTCCTTATCCCTGGGGCGCGCTGTGGTGCCTGCTGCCGCGGGCGCGATGGCCGTGGAGGGACGAACTGCGGCAGCGCTACGTTGCCGCGCGCAGGATGATCGGGATGCTGCCCGTCGGCACCCGGCCGGGCGACGACACGCCGCGGCTGAGCTTCTTCTGGAGCCTGCCGACCGCCGATTTCGAACGCTGGCAGTCGCGCGGGCTCGACGCGTGGCGGGAGGAGGTGCGCGGGATCTGGCCGGAAGCGGAGGCCTGCCTCGATGGTGTGCAGGCGTCGGTGCAGCTTGCCCGCGCCAGCTATCGCGATGCAGCGCCCGACCGCTGGCATCGTGGCCGGGTGCTGCTGCTGGGCGACGCCGCGCACGCGATGAGCCCGCAGCTGGGGCAGGGGGTGAACATGGCGCTGCTCGATGCGCTGTCGCTGCGCGACGTGCTGCGGGCGGAGGACGACGTTGCCGTTGCGCTCGCGCGGCACGAGCGCGAACGTCGCCGCCACGTGCGCATCTACCACTTCTGGAGCCGGTGGCTGACGCCGTTGTTCCAGTCCGAGCGCGACTTCGCCGCCAAGCTGCGCGACATCGCCTTCCTGCCGCTGGGGCGCTTGCCGGGAGGGCGCGGGCACATGCTGCGCGTGCTCAGCGGCACGCAGGTGGGTGCGTTCGGCCGGCTCGGGCTGCAGTCTGGGTTCGTCGACGCGCTCGCCGGGCACCCACCGGGTCGCGAACGCGACGAACCGGGTTGCGCGAGAATCGACGCCCCGCCGCCGGAACCGACGCCATGAACCGTTTCCAGACGCACGTGGTCGACAACCAGCCGCCGGAATTCGGGCCGCGCGACCTGTGGACCGACGACGTCGCCCTGCGCGAGGCGCTGGCACGCGAGGGCGGCGAGGCATTCGCGCCGCGCGTGGCCGCCTACGGCGCGCTGGCGGGCGGCGAACTGTACGCGCTGTCCTTCGACGCCCATCGCGACCGCCCGCGGCTGCGCACGCACGACCGCTTCGGCCATCGCATCGACCTCGTGGAGTTCCATCCCAACTACCACCGCATCATGGCGATGGGGATCGAGCACGGCGTGGCCGGGCTGTCGTGGGCGGAGCCGGCGCCCGGCGCGCACGTGGCGCGCGCCGCGCTGTGCTACCTGCACGGGCAGGCCGAGCCCGGCACGAGTTGCCCGCTGACGATGACGCATGCCGCGATGCCGGTGCTGCGCCACGCGCCGGCGCTGCGCGAATGGGCCGGCAAGGTCGCCGCCTGCCGCTACGATCCGCGCGACGTCGCCATCGCCGGCAAGCCGGGGGTGACGCTCGGCATGGGCATGACCGAGAAGCAGGGCGGCAGCGACGTGCGCGCCAACGCCACGACGGCGACGCCGCTGCCGGGCGAGGGCGACGCGTACGCGCTGGCCGGGCACAAGTGGTTCTTCTCGGCGCCGATGTCCGACGGCTTCCTGGTGCTGGCGCAGGCGCCGGGCGGGCTGACCTGCTTCCTGCTGCCGCGGCGCCTGCCGGACGGGGCGAAGAACGCCTTCGCGCTGGTGCGGCTCAAGGACAAGCTCGGCGACTGGAGCAACGCCTCCGGCGAGGTCGAGTTCATGGACGCGCATGCCTGGCGCGTGGGCGACGAAGGCCGCGGCATCGCCACCATCCTGGAAATGGTGATGCTCACGCGGCTGGACTGCATGCTTGGATCGGCGGCGCAGATGCGCATGGCGCAGGCGCAGGCGCTGCACCATGCCTCGCATCGCCGCGCCTTCGGCAGGCTCCTGGTCGAGCAGCCGCTGATGCGCAACGTGCTGGCGGACCTGGCGGTCGAGGCAGAGGCCGCGCTGGCGCTGTCGATGCGGGTGGCGCGCGCGGTCGACGCCGCCGCGCGCGATCCGCGCGAGGCGGCATTCGCGCGCATCGCCACCGCGATCGGCAAGTATTGGGTCTGCAAGCGCGCGCCGGCCTTCGTCAACGAGGCGCAGGAATGCCTGGGCGGCGCCGGCTACATCGAGGAATCGATCCTGCCGCGGCTGTACCGCCAGGCGCCGCTGAACTCGATCTGGGAAGGCAGCGGCAACATCCAGTGCCTGGACGCGCTGCGCGCGCTGGCGCGCGAGCCGGCGGCGGCCGATGCGCTGCTGGCGGAGCTGGAGGCGGCGTCCGGCGCGGACGCGGACTACGACGCGATGCTTCCGGCCCTGCGCGGATCGCTGCATGGGATCGACGAAGCGGGCGCGCGGATGCTGGTCGAGCGCCTCGCGCTCGCGCTGCAGGCGGGCGTGCTGCTGCGCGCGGGCAGCCCGGTCGCCGGCGCGTTCTGCCGCAGCCGGATCGGCGGCGCGCACGGCCTGGCATTCGGCACGCTGCCGGCGGGGATCGATTTCGCGGCCATCCTCGCCCGCGCCCGGCCGTAGGTCGGGGCTACGCCCCCGACGCGCCATGCGGGATTGCTGGCCGCACTCTCCGGGTCCCCGCAGGAGCGGCGCCCTCAATGCCGCTTGAAATATTGCACCTCGCGTTCGTGCTTCTCCGCCGCCGCGCGGGTGGAGAAGGTGCCGAGGTTGCGGCGCTTGCCCGTGCGCGGATCCTTCTTGCGCGAGTACAGGCGGTACTCGCCCGACTTCAGCTTCCTGATCATCGCTGGCTCCGTTGCGTGGCGCGGCGCGCGGGATGCGCGCCGCCATCGCCGGCGGGAGCAGCGGGCCGCGGAAGGGGACTCAGCGCCCGCGCAGCGCGCGGCGCCGCGCCAGGCTCGCTTCGGGCCACTGCCGGTCGCGATCGTAGTACTCCGCCATCGCCGGCACGCCTTCGGGCAATACCACCCAGGGCTGTTTCGAGCCGGTGAAGATGTGGATGTCGGGCGGGAGCGCGTCGGGGTCGTCGAGCGTGCCGACGCGAATGAAGGCGATCGCACGGCCGGCGCCCGCGTAGTGGCTCCAGAGCGCGACCCGGCAGCGTGGGCAGCGGATGATTTCCTGGCCCTTGCGGCTGCTGGACGGCGTGTCGATCATTTCCGGCTCGCCGCACAGCAGCGCGAGGTTGTCGCTCTCGATCATCGCGTTGAGCGCGAACGCGCTGCCGGTCTCGCGCTGGCACCAGCGGCAGTGGCAGCAATGCACGAACAGCGGCGTCGCGGCGAGCCGGTAGCGCACGGCTCGGCAAGTGCAGCCGCCTTCGAAGGCTGGCTTGGTGGAGTCCGGCATGCGCGCGTCCCTGTCCGCTCGATGGGCCAGCGCGCGATGCTAGCGCGATCCGGCCGCCGGCGCCGCCTTCAACCCGCTAGCCAGCTTGCGAATGCCTGCCATTGCCGCGTGCCCGCCAGCGCCAGGCGCAGCGGCCACGACAGCGCGACCAGCGCCGCACCCCATGCGAACGCCGGATGCAGCCGCCGGTGCATCGCCGTGTCCCAGGCCACGCAGGCCAGCACCAGCGCGATCGTCGTCATGAAGAAGGCGACGATCCCGCCCTGCTGCAGCAGCGGCAGCGGAATACGCGCGATCGGTGCCGTCAGCAGGCCCACACAGGCCAGCAGCATCAGGCGCTTGTGGAAGTCGCTGCGGCGGCGCAGCCAGAGCGCGGCGCCCACCAGCAACGCGAACACCAGCATGTCGGCGAGCGGCACGACCAGGAACACCAGCGGCGGCGGTCCCGGCGGCGCATGCCCGAGGCGCGCCGCGGTGATCGCCACCGTGGTGCCGAGCAGCAGCACCGCCAGCGCCAGCAGCGCGCCTAACACGCCCAGCCGCCGATGCAGGTCCACGCGCCCGCGGGCGACCAGCGTGGCCTGCGCGACGAACAGCGCGAACCAGGCCGTCATCACCGCGCCGTGCACCTGCAGCAGCACCGACAGCGGCGGCGTCCCGAACGCGAACTTCAGGTAATAGGTGCGCGCGAAGCCAACCAGCACCACCGCCAGCGCGGTGGCCGCGGCGAGCCCATAGAGGCGGCGTTCGCCGATGCGCGAGGGACGGGGACGAACGGCCATGGCGCGGACTCGCTGGAGCACCGACTCCAACAACGCGGAGGCGCGGGCGGACCGGCCGATGCGGGGTCCGTCGCGGGCGCGTCCACGCCCGGCGTGACGGACCCGTCAGTCGAGGAACTGCAGCCGCGCCAGCTCCGCGTACAGCCCGCCCTGCGCGATCAGCGCGTCGTGGGTGCCCTGGGCGATGACGCGGCCGCGGTCCATCACCACGATGCGGTCGGCCTTGAGCACGGTGGCCAGGCGATGCGCGATCACCAGCGTGGTGCGGCCTTCCATCAGCCGCTCCAGCGCCTGCTGCACGGCGCGCTCACTCTGCGCGTCGAGCGCCGAGGTGGCCTCGTCGAGCAGCAGCACCGGCGCGTCCCTGAGCAGCGCGCGGGCGATCGCGATGCGTTGCTGCTGGCCGCCGGACAACCGCGCGCCACGCTCGCCCAGCTGCTCGTCGTAGCCCTGTGGCAGCTGCGCGAGGAACTCGTGCGCCTCGGCCGAGCGCGCGGCCGCCTCGAGCTCGGTGTCGCCCGCTTCCAGCCGCCCGTAGCGGATGTTGTCGCGCGCGCTGGCGGCGAAGATGGCCGGCTGCTGCGGCACCAGCGCGATCGCGTCGCGCAGCTCCGCCGGGTCGAGCGTGCGCACGTCGACGCCGTCGATGCGGATCCCGCCGGCCTGCGGATCGTGGAAGCGCAGCAGCATCGCGAACACCGTGCTCTTGCCGGCGCCCGACGGCCCCACCAGCGCCACCGTCTCGCCCGGCGCGACGTGCAGGCTGAAGTCCTCCAGCGCGCGCATGTCCGGGCGCGATGGGTAGTGGAACGACACCCCGTCGAAATCGATCTCGCCGCGCACCGGCCGCGGCAGCGAGCGCGGCTGCGCGGGCGCGACGATGCCCGGCCGCTCGTCCAGCAGCTCGCCGATCCGGCCCATGCCGCCGGCGGCCTTCTGCAGCTCGTTCCAGGTCTCGGCCAGCGCGCCCACCGAGCCGCCGCCGAAGATCGCGTACAGCACGAACTGGCCCAGCGTGCCCTTGCTCAGCGCGCCATTGACCACGTCGTGCGCGCCGGACCACAGCACCAGCGTGATCGCGCCGAACACCAGCGAGATCGCCATCGCGGTGACGATCGCCTGCATGCCGATGCGCCGCCGTGCGGTGGCGACGGACGCCGAGATCGCATCCGCGAAGCGACCGCGCTCGTAGGGCTCGCGCGCGTGCGCCTGCACGGTGGGAATCGCGCCGAGCGTCTCGCTGGCCAGCGCGTTGGCGTCGGCGACGCGGTCCTGGCTCTGGCGCGAGATCTTGCCCAGGCGCCGGCCGCCGACCACCAGCGGCAGCACGCACAGCGGGATGCCGACCAGCGTGTAGGCGGCCAAGCGCGGGCTGGTGGCCACCAGCATCGCCAGGCTGCCGAGCACCATCACGATGCTGCGCAGTGCGACGGAAATGGTGGAGCCGACCACGCTGCGCAGCAGCTCGGTGTCGGCGGTCAGCCGCGAAACCAGTTCGCCGCTGCGGCTGCGCTCGAAGAAGGCCTGGTCGAGCCCGACCAGGTGCGCGTACAGCCGCTCGCGCAGGTCGGCGACCACGCGCTCGCCCAGCAGCGAGACGAAGAAGAAGCGCGCGGCGGTGGCGAGCGCCAGCGCCAGCGCGACGCCGAACAGCAGCAGGAAGGTCGCGTCGATGTTGCTGCCGCTGCTGAAGCCTTCGTCGATCATCCGCCGCACCGCCTGCGGCAGGCTCAGCGTGGCCGCGCTGGAAGCGCCGAGCGACACCAGCCAGGCCACGAACAGGCCCTTGTGGCGCATCACGAACGGCCACAGCGCGCGCAGGCTGCCGATGCGGGACTTCGCCGGCTTGCCGGCGTCGTGCGAGGTGGCAGCCGCCGGCGCCGGTGCGGGTTCCTGCCCTGGTTGGTCGACCATCAGCCTGCGTCTTCGATGCGAACCCGGTTACGGGTGGCGTCGCGCAGGCGCCGTTTCAAGGCTTCGACGGCTTCTTCGGGCAGGCGCAGGCGCAGCCGCGCGCCTGCGGCGTCGAAGGCTTCGTCGAGCTTCTCGGCGCCGCTCGCGGCCAGCGCGGCGTGGAGGCTGCCGAGGTCGTCGAAGGGCGCGTGCAGCGCGAGTTCGACCATCGCCACCAGCGGGAGGCGCCGGGCGCGGCGCAGGCACTCGGCCGCGGCGCCGCCATAGGCGCGCACCAGGCCGCCGGCGCCCAGCTTGGTGCCGCCGAACCAGCGCGTCACCACCACCACCACGCGATCGATGCCCTGGCCGTCGATCGCGGCCAGGATCGGGCGCCCGGCGGTGCCGGCCGGCTCGCCGTCGTCGCTGGAGCGGTAATCGGCGC
Source organism: Luteimonas sp. (assembly GCA_035539095.1). Taxonomy (GTDB): domain Bacteria; phylum Pseudomonadota; class Gammaproteobacteria; order Xanthomonadales; family Xanthomonadaceae; genus Luteimonas. Next base: position 98,861 of record DATLJE010000013.1, on the reverse strand, counting down.
CGATCCGCCAGGCCCAGCAGTTGTGGGTGGCGTCGGCGACCGATGCCGCGGCCAGCGCGCGCATCGCCTCGGCGGTGCTTTCGACCGGGATCGCGCTGGCGAGGAAGCGGCTGTGCCGGACCTCGATCGCGTGGGTGGCGGCGGCCGCCAGCGTGTGCAGGGTCATTGCGCGGGCAGCAGCGCGCGCAGGTCGTCGGGCAGGGCGGCGTCGGGATAGCGGCGCTGGTACTCGCGCAGGCTCGCGCGCGCGGCGTCGAGCCTGCCCTCGGCGACGAGCTGGCGCACCCGCTGCAGCCAGGCCTGCTGGACCTGCGGCGAGTCGGCGGAGGCCGGCGGCTGGTCGTCGAGCGGCTGGTCGTCGAAGCCGTCGACGGCCTCGTCGGCGGATGCGGCGCGATCGGCGGCGTCGGCTTCGGCGGCCTCGTCCTCGTGGATGGCCTTCGCGCGCTCGCCGCTGGCGTTGGCGTCGGCGGCCGCGGCCGCGCGCTGCTTCGCGGCGGCGGCGCCCCTGGCCTGGAGCAGGCGCTGCTCGCCCATCTTGGCTTCCGCGGCGGCGGCTTCGTCCCGGGTGGCGGCCTGGCGGGCAGCCATGGCGCCGGTGGCAGCCGGAGCCGCTGCCGCGGGTGCGGGGGGGGCCGGCGGTGGGGGTGGGAGCGCTGGCGTGTCCATCGGCGCCGGCGCATCGAACACCACCGGCGGCTCGGGCACCGGAGCTGGCTGGGGCGGGGAAGCGGCGAAGGCCTGCGGCCTGCGTTCGGGCGACGTCGCGGGGACTTCGGCGCGACGCGCGTCGACGGGCGCTTCGGCAGGCGCAGGTGGTGGCGTGGATTCGCTGGCGGGCGCCTGGACGACGTCGCCCGCAGGCGGCGAGGCGGGGACCGGCTGCGGGGCCGGCGCGTTGGCCTCCCCGGCGGGCGGCGCGCCCGCGCCGTCGTCGCTGGCCGGCTTCGCGACCACGGCGGCGGGCACGCGCGGCGCTTCCGAATAGCGCACCTGCATGTCGTCGACCGGCCGCAGCTGCCAGGCCAGGCCGGCCGCGAGCACCAGCGTCGCGGCCGCGCCGGCGGCCACCGGCCAGCGCCGGCGCGCGCGCCGCGCCGTCGTCGCCGCGCTCCGGGCCGGAGGCGCCGCCAGCGCGGCGTGCGCGGCGGCCAGCACGCGCGCATCCAGCGCCGGCGACGGCTCGCCCGACGGGCCGAGCCGGGCGATGCGCTCGGCCATCGCGCGTTCCTCCGGCGTCAGCGGCTCGCGCCGCCCGTCGCCGTGGGCACCGGATTGTCCGGGGCCGCTGTTCATTCCGTTCCTCCCAGGCGCACGCGCAGCTTGTCCATCGCGTAGCGCAGGCGCGACTTCACGGTTTCCCGGCCCACGCCGGTGATGGCGCCGATCTCCTCCAGGGTCAGCTCCTGCTCCAGCCGCAGCATGACCACCTCGCGCTGCTCCGGCGGCAGTTCATCGAGCGCGAGTTGCATGCCCCGGCGCTGCTCGAATTCGGACAGGGTGCGCTCGGGCGTGTCGGGATCGGGTATGCGCGCGGTGCGCTGGTCGGCGTTTTCCGGCGCAGGTGGCCGGTATTGCAGCGCGCGCCAGTGGTCGGCCAAGCGGTTGTGGGCGATGCGGTAGAGCCAGCTGGAAAACGAGGCGTCGGGCGTCCAGCCGGCGCGCGCGGCGATGACGCGCTGCCAGACGTCCTGGAACAGGTCGTCGGCCAGCGCGCCGTCGCGCAGCTGGCGCAGCAGGAAGCGGTAGAGGCGGGTGCGGTGGCGGGCGTAGAGCTGCTCGAACGCCTCCATGCGCCCGGCCGCGTACGCCAGCATCAGCGTCTCGTCGCTGGTGTCGCCGCTGGTGCCGGCGCTGCGGGTGGCGACATCGTCCATCGGCGGCAGGTTAAGCGCTACGCCGGTCGAGTAAAAGCCCGGTGCAGGGCGCCGCCGGCCGGCCGGGCCGGCCTCGATGGCGGCCGCGTTCACGTTGCGTCCTCCATGCCGTGGCGCACGGTGCGGGCGTCGCCGATCATGGAAAAAAACCCCGTTATGCTGAATGATGTCGGCCGGGGGAATGGCAGCAACGTGCGAACCGTGGCGCAGACAACGAGGATCCCGGCGCCGGCGGGCTCGACCCTCGGCCTTGCCGAGCTGTTGGCCGCCACCCTGCCGACCGCCTCGCGGCTTGCTGTCGCCTGGAGCGACCCGCGCATCGACGGCGGCCTGTCGCACACCACCAACGCGCCCGCCGCCCTGGTCGCCCACGCCCGCGCCTCGCTCGAAGGCGCCGTGCCGGGCCATCGCGAGGGCGACATCACCGAGGCCTGGGACGACGCCGGCACCCGCATCGCGCTGGCCGCGCGGCTGTCGCAGCCGCTGTCGCCGTCCTCGCGCGGCGCCTGGCTGGAACTCGCCCGCCGCACCATCGGCGCCAGCCTGGCCGCAGCGCAGGCGCAGGTGCGGATCGAATCGCTGCGCAAGTCCGAGCGGCTGCAGCAGGCGCTGTACGAGATCGCCGACCTCGCCGGTTCCGGCCTCGAGATGCAGGAGATGCTGCGGCGCATCCACGAGGTCGTTGGTGGCCTGATGGCGGCCGAGAACTTCTATATCGTGCTCTACGACGACATCCGCGAGACGGTGCGCTTCCTGTACTTCGCCGACCAGCGCGACCCGTACGTCGCCGACCCCGACGACGAGCTCGGCCTGGACGAGATGGGCAACAGCCTCACGGTCGCGCTGCTGCGCCATGGGCAGCCGCTGTTCGGACCGTCCGAGCAGATCCGCAGGAAGCTCGACGTGCCGCGCGATCCCAGCCACGGCCCCGACAGTGCCGACTGGCTCGGCGTTCCCATGCGCCGCGAGGGCCGCGTGAGCGGCGCGATCGTGGTGCAGAGCTACCTGCAGGCCGCGCGCTACAGCCACGAGGACCGCACGCTGCTGGAGTACGTCGCCCAGCACATCCTCACCGCGCTCGATCGCCGCCAGGCGCGCGAGCAGCTCGAGCGCCGCGTCGACGAGCGCACCCGCGAGCTGCAGCAGGCCAACATGGTGCTGCAGGCCGAGATCATCGAGCGCCAGCGCGCCGAGAAGCTGCAGCGCGCGCTGTACCGCATCACCGAGATGTCGGTGACCGCGGGCAGCCTGGAGCGCTTCTACGCCGACGTGCATTCGATCGTCGGCGAGCTGCTGTACGCGCGCAACTTCTACATCGCGCTGCTGTCCCCGGATGGCGAGCACATCGAGTTCCCGTACTCGGTCGACGAGCGCGACCGCCACCGCGAGGCGCGCCACCTGGCCAAGGGCCTGACCGAGTACGTGCTGTCCACCGGCACCCCGCTGCTCGCCGACCGCGCCTCCATCGCCGAGCTCGAGGCCGCCGACGTGGTGCGCAGCTTCGGCCCGCTGGCGCACTGCTGGCTCGGCGTGCCGCTGCGGCGCGAGGACATGGTGATCGGCGTGATCGTCGTGCAGAGCTACACGCCCGAGGTCAGCTTCGGCCCGCGCGACCAGGAGCTGCTGACCTTCGTCGCGCACCACATCGACGCCGCGCTCGCGCGCAAGCGCGCGCAGGAGCACCTGAAGGCCGCGCACGCCGAGCTCGAGTTCCGCGTCGAGGCGCGCACCCGCGAGCTGGAGAGCGCCAACCGCGAGCTGCGCGCGCAGATCGGCGAGCGCGTGCGCGCCGAGCAGCAGCTGAGCCACCAGGCCCGCCACGACAGCCTCACCGGGCTGCCCAACCGCGTCGTGCTGCTCGAGCGGTTGGACGCGGCCATCGCGCGCATGCGCGACCCGCAGCGGCCGCGCTTCGCGGTGCTGTTCCTCGACCTGGACCGGTTCAAGCTGGTCAACGACAGTGCCGGCCACGCCGCCGGCGACGAGATGCTGGTCGAGGCCGGACGCCGCATCGCCGCCTCGCTCGGCGAAGGGACCGTGGTCGCGCGGCTGGGCGGCGACGAGTTCGCGGTGCTGGTCGAGGGCGTCGGCGACCAGGCCACGGCCGAGGCGCTGGCGGCGAAGCTGCTGGAAGAGCTCGGCGAGCCGATGTGGATTGCCGGGCGCGAGCTGTTCCCCTCGGCCAGCATCGGCATCGCGCTGTGGGAGCCGCGCTACCGGCAGGGCGAGGACATGCTGCGCGACGCCGACGCGGCGATGTACCGTGCCAAGGCGCACGGCCGCGACCGCAGCGCCCTGTTCGACGAGGAGATGCGGGCCGAGGCCACCCGCCTGCTCGACCTGGAGGCGGACCTGCGCCGCGCGATCCTCGCCGACGCGTTCGAGCCGCACTTCCAGCCGATCGTGCGGCTGTCCGACGGCGGCGTGGTGGGCCACGAAGCGCTGCTGCGCTGGAACCACGAGCTGCACGGGCCGCTGCCGCCGGGCGAGTTCATCGGCGTGGGCGAGGACAGCGGCCTGATCGAGCAGGTCGACTGGCTGATGTACCGCAAGGTGTTCGACTGGATGGCCCGGCACCGCCACGGCTATGTCTCGATCAATGTCTCGCCGCGCCACTTCCGCTCCGAGCAGTTCGCCGACCGCCTGCTGCAGCTGGTCGACGACGCCGGCGCCGACCCGCGCCGGCTGCGCATCGAGATCACCGAGGTCGCGCTGCTCGACGACGCCCCGCGCGTGCTGCGCATGCTCAACGTGCTGCGCGGGCGCGGGGTGATGGCGCTGCTGGACGACTTCGGCACCGGGTTCTCGGCGCTGTCCTACCTGCACCGCTTCCCGATCCAGGCATTGAAGATCGACCAGAGCTTCGTCGCCGGCCTCGGCGGCGAGATGCACGCCGAGAGCCTGGCGCTGGTGCGCGCGATCCTGGCGCTGGCCGGGACGCTGGGCATCGACTGCATCGGCGAGGGCATCGAGACCGAGGAGCAGCGCGACATCCTGCGCCAGCTCGGCTGCGAGTACGGGCAGGGTTTCCATTACGGCAGGCCGGCGCCCGAGGCGGACGCCGGCGCTCCCGGCTGGCAGCTCACTCCGTAACCATCCCGACCTGTGGCGTGTCGCCGTCGGTCAGCGCGCGCGCCGATTCCACCAGGCCCGTGAACTCCGCGCGCAGGCGGTCGCCGCCCTGCGCCTGGCGCGCGCTGCGGGCGATGTCGTCCCAGCCCCAGCCGTCGAGATGGGTGCCGCCGCGCAGCGCGTCGGCATAGGCGGCGACGGTCGCGGCGAAGCGCAGCGTGTCGCTGGGCCGTGCGCGCAGCGAAGAGGCCAGGATCGGCGTGGCGAGCAGCCGGCTGGCATCGGCGCCGGGACGCTTGTAGCGCAGGCGCAGCTCGGCGATCTCGCCAAGCTTCGCCGCGCCCGCCCCGGCATCGCCCTTCGCCTCGCGCGCGCCGTAGCGCAGCGCCGGCACCCGCGTCGCGTCCGAGCCCACGGGGGTGATCTCGTACAGCGCGGTGACCTCGTGCCCGGCGCCGATGTCGCCGGCGTCGACCTTGTCGTTGGCGAAGTCCTCGCGCCGCAGCGCGCGGTTCTCGTAGCCGATCAGACGGTACTCGGCGACCTGCGCGGGGTTGAACTCGACCTGGATCTTCACGTCCCTGGCGATCGTCATCAGCGTCCCGCCCAGCTGCTGCACCAGCACCTTGCGCGCCTCGGCGAGGCTGTCGATGTAGGCGTGGTTGCCATCGCCGACATCGGCCAGCCGCTCGGCCATCCGGTCGTTGTAGTTGCCCTCGCCGAAGCCGAGCGTGGTCAGCGCGATGCCCGACTTGCGCTGGTCGGCCACCAGCGTCTCCAGCGCGCCCTGGTCGACGGTGCCCACGTTGAAGTCGCCGTCGGTGGCGAGCACCACGCGGTTCACGCCGCCCTCGACGAAGCCCTGCCGCGCCATCGCGTAGGCCAGGCGGATGCCGTCGCCGCCGTTGGTGCTGCCGCCGGCCTCGAGGCGGTCGAGCGCAGCGAGGATCTCGTCGCCGCGGTCGCCGGGTGTGGGCGGCAGCACCAAGCCTGCCGAGCCGGCGTAGACGACGATCGAAACGTGGTCCTGCGGCCGCAGCTGACGCACCAGCTGCGCCATCGACTGCTTGAGCAGCGGCAGCTTGCCGGGCATGTCCATCGAGCCCGAAGTGTCGATCAGCAGCACCAGGTTGGCCGGCGGCAGCGCTGCCTTCGGCACATCGAAGCCCTTGATGCCGATCATCAGCAGCTGGCGTTTTGCGTTCCACGGCGCCGGCGCCAGTTCGGTGGTCACCCGGAACGGCACGTCGGCCGAGCCGGGCGCCGGATGGCCGTAGCTGAAATAGTTGATCATTTCCTCGGCGCGCACCGCGTCGGCCGGCGGACGCACGCCTTCGCGCAGCATGCGGCGCACGTTGGCGTAGCTGCCGGTGTCGACGTCGATGGAGAAGGTGGACACCGGCTCCTCGCTCGCGCGATGCACCGGGTTGTCGTCGTGGGCTGCGTACTTCTCCGTGTTGGCCGGCTGCCAGTAGCCCGGGGCCGGCGGCGCGGCGGGCGCGGGGGCGTAGGCATCCAGCGCCACGGCTTCGGTGAGCATCGTCGGCGCCGGCCGCGCGCGCTGGCGCAAGCCTGCGGCCGCGGCCCGTCCGAGCGCCTTCGCGGCCACGGCCTCGCGCGCGGGAGGCGGTGCCGGCATGGGCGTGGGCGGCATCGGCGCAACGGCGTCCGCGGCGGGCGCGGAGCGCGCCTCGTCCTGCCCGACGGTGGTGCAGGCGGACAGGGCGAACGTGCAGAGCAGGGCGGAGGCAAGGGCGTGGCGTTGCATGTGGGCGTCTCCCGTGGTGGTCGCGGCGGGCAAACGCATCGCGTCCGCGGACGGGGTTAAAGTCCGGGCTGGCAACGACGGAGGCGACGGCGATGGGCAAGGTGGAACTGGAGGCTTCGCTACGGGACGGCGTGCATCGCCGGCTGGCCGCGATGGCCGGCCAATGGCAGGGCACCACGCGCGTGTGGTTCGAGCCCGACGAGCCGCCGGTGATGGACGTCGCGCAGCGCGCCACGCTCCGGCCGGTGCTGGGCGGACGCTTCCTGCTGCACGAGTACAGCTACGGCGAAGGCGAGCAGGCCGGCGAGGGCATGGCGCTGTACGGCCTGCACCTGGACGCGGGCGCGTTCGAAAGCGCCTGGGTCGACACCTTCCACACCGGCTCGTCGATCCTGTTCTCCACCGCCGCGGCGGCCGGGCCCGATGCGGGCTTCGCCGCGATCGGCCACTACGGCGACGGCAAGGGCGGCCCCGACTGGGGCTGGCGCACGCAGATCGCGCAGCCCGACGACGCAACGCTGGTGATCACGATGTTCAACATCATGCCCACCGGCGAGGAATCGAAGGCGGTGGAAACGCGGTACCGGCGCATCGCCTAGCCGGCGTGGCGGCGCGACCGCCGGTTCGCGCGCACGACTTTGCCCGGCGCCACGTTCGGCTTTGCCGGATTTGTCCGTTCGCATGCCATCCGCGCGGGTTGCGACCACTCGTCGGAAAGCCATCGGTCACGGTGACATCCCGGACTGTCGCTTCCGAAGTGGAAGGAGGAAAACAGCGCTGCCGGTGCCGATGCGCGCTGCATCCACCGTCGCACCCGTCCCTCCGCGAGGTGTGCCATGAGATCGCTCCACTGCTTCTTCCGCCGCAGCCTGTTCGCCGTCGTGGCCGTCATGTCGATGGGGATCGCCACCGTCCCCGCGGCCCGCGCCGCAGGCGCCGTGGGCGGCGACCTGCGCTACCTGGTGTACCTGCCGTCGCGCTCGGCCGCGGTCGACCACGCCGCCAACGTGCGCGCATTCGAGGACAACGGCTTCACCGTCGTCACGCTCGCCTACGCGGGTGAGGACGACCTGGCCTACGCGCGCCGCGTGCGCGGCGAAGTGCGCGCGTTGCTCGCCAGCGGCGTCGATCCCGCGGCCATCACCGTGGTCGGCGCCGGCTCCGGGTCCCCGGTGGCCGCGCTCGTCTCGGCGACCACTGGCAATCGCGGCGTCAACTACGCGCTGCTCGGCAACTGCGACGAGCGCCTCGCCGACGCCCCCGGCTTCCACATGAGCGGCCGCGTGCTGGGCCTGCGCGATGCCGGCGACCCCGCCTCGCTGTCGTGCCGCCGGCTGTGGCGCGACTCCCCCAAGCTCGGCGACCGCCGCGACCTGGTGCTGCACACCGGCCATGGCGCCGCGCTGTTCGACGCACCGCGCGCGCAGTGGCTGCAGCCGCTGGCCGACTGGAGCCGCGGTGGCAACGTGGCGGTCGGCGAGGTCAAGGTCGCCGCCGTGCCGTGAGGGCGCGGCACGCGGATCGGAGCCGCGCGCATGCGCACGCACGCAAGGTGCCCCGCCCAGGCGGGGCACCGCCGCGTCAGAAGCGGAAGTCCAGCCTCGCGTAGTAGTAGCCGCCGTTGGTGCCGAACGGCAGCGTCTCCCAGCCGTACTTGAAGCCCAGCTGCGGGAACGGCGCGCCCGTGACCGGATCCCATTTGTCCGGATAGTTGTCGAACACGTTGTTGGCGCCCACGGTCAGCCGCAGCTTGTCGGAGAAGTCGTAGCCGACGCTGGCGTCGAACACCCACTCGCCGCCCCAGGTCTGCTTGATCCCGGGCGTGAAGCCCTCGCCGGACACCGCGCCGAAATAGTTGGCGCGCGCCAGCCAGCGCCACGCGCCGGCCTGGTACACGCCCTGCAGCACGTGGTGCGCGCCCGGCTGGCCTTCCTCGATGAGGGTGACCTGGGTGTCGTCGAACAGCGCCTGGGGCGAGAGGATCGCCGACTGCGACTTGCGATCGGTCACCTCGGTCTTGTTCCAGTGCAGCAGCGCGGTGAGATCCAGCCGCGAGCCGCCGGAGAAGTCGATGCCGTGCTCGGCGACGATGTCGATGCCCTTGGTGCTGGTGTCGATGGCGTTGGTGAAGAACAGCACCTGGCCGACACCCAGCGGGTCGAGGATCGCGCGGATCGGGCAGTTACTGTTGTCCGGCAGGCAGCCTGCGGCGGCCTCGGGCACGATGTTGCTGGAGAAAATGATGCGGTCGTCGATGTCGATGCGGAACACGTCGACGGTGAAGGTGGTGTTCTCGCCCGGCTTCCACACCACGCCCAGGGTGCCGCTCCTGGATTCCTCCTCCTTGAGCGGCTCGATGCCGAAGGCGCGGGTCACGTCGCTGTCCTGGCGCGCGGTCAGGGTGTCGACCAGCACGCCGCTGGGATCGAGGTTGGTCGAGCGCTGGCTGTAGAACAGCTGCTGCACGCCCGGCGCGCGGAATCCGGTGGACAGCGTGCCGCGGATCGCGAACTTCTCGCTCGCGTCGAAGCGCAGCGACAGCTTGCCGATGGTGGTGTTGCCGAAGTCCGAGTAGTCCTCGAAGCGGACCGCCGCTCCGACCAGCAGCCTGGAGAACCGCGCCTCGGCGTCGACGTAGGCGGCGTAGTTGTGGCGCCCTTCGTCGATCGCCTCGGTCGGCGAGAAGCCGGGGAAGCCCTGCATGCCCGGCTGCGCGATCTCGCCGGTCTGGCCGGTGATCACGATGTTGCGGTCGTTGCTGCGGCCATAGGTGTACGAGACCGGGTCGCCGGGCGTGATCTCGTAGTCGTCCTTGCGGTACTCCAGCCCGGTGGCCAGCGACAGAGGTTCGTTGCCGATCCCCCAGTCGATCGTGCCGCGCAGGTCGACGTTGAACGTGGTCTGGTCGGCCTGCAGCGTACCGGTGTCCGCGCGCGTGGGCGACTGCGCAAAAATGCCGCTGCCGTCGGGCAACGGCTCGTACCACCAGCTGACGTTGACCGAGTTGGCCTCGCGGAAGCCGAAGCGGCTGCGGCCGTGGTTGACCGAAACGTCGAAGTCCCAGTTCTCGCCCAGCGGCGCGCGATAGCCCACCGCCAGCGAGGTGTCCTCCACCGTGGTGAGGATGTTGGGCAGGAAGCCGTCCGGGTACAACGCGGGCACCGTGCGGTTGTCGCCGGCGCTGCGGAAGAAGCCGGACGAGTCGCCGCGCCGCTGCGAGTAGCCGCCGAACCAGTACAGCTCGCCGGCGCCCAGCGGCACGCCCGCGTTCATCCACAGATAGGCGTCCTTGGCGTCGGCGTCGCCCAGCCGCTGGGTGACGCGCGGCGGGTCGACGCGCAGCGAATCCGGGCCGGCGCGGTTGGTCTCGCCGCGGTCGCGGTATTCGAAGGTGAAGTTCAGGAAGCCGTCATTGGCCAGCGCGAAGCCGGTGTTGATGCCGCCGTGGATCACGTCGCCGTCGCCGGCGTACGTCTGCCCGACCTCGAGCGAGCCCGAGGTGTCGGTGCTGCGCTTGAGCACGATGTTGATCACGCCAGAGATCGCGTCCGAGCCATACTGCGCGGCGGCGCCGTCGCGCAGCACCTCGACATGCTCGATCGCCGACACCGGGATCGCGTTGATGTCGGTGCCGGCCGATCCGCGGCCGATGGTCTGCTGCACGTTCACCAGCGCCTGCTGATGGCGGCGCTTGCCGTTGACCAGCACCAGCACCTGGTCGGGACCGAGCGCGCGCAGCGTCGCCGGGCGCAGGATGTCGGTGCCGTCGCTGACGAAGGTGCGCGAGAAGTTGAAGCTCGGCTCCAGCATCTGCAGGATCTGCCCGACCTCCTGCACGCCGGCCTCCTGCAGCTGCTCGCGGCTGATCACGTCCACCGGCGCCGGCGAATCGGCGGCGGTGCGCCCGCGCGCGCGCGAGCCAATGACCTGGATGGTGTCGAGGGTGGTGGCCCTGGGCGATTGCGCTGGCGGCGGGGCGGGTTCCTGCGCCTGCACCGGCAGCGCCAGCAGCAGCGCAAGGGCCAGCGGTGCGCGCGAAGGGAAGGGAAGGGGCGAACGAACGGAGTCGCGCCCGAGTGGGCGGACGGGGCGGGGGTGGCGCATCTTGCTCTCTCCAACAAGAAGCCGATGGAACCGTCCACGGACGGCGCTTCCCCTGTTCCGCTCGAAGCGCGACGCAAGGCGCTTATAGCATCGTTGCGCGCACCGGCACGAGAAAATGGATTACGCATCGCGACCTGCGACGAAGGCAGTTGCGTCTATGCGACCGGCTTCACATCGGATCGCGGATCACCAGCAGCCGCGGCTCGGTCATGTCGTCCATCGCGTAGCGCACGCCCTCGCGCCCGAGCCCCGAGTCCTTCACCCCGCCGTAGGGCATGTTGTCGACGCGGAAGCTCGGCACGTCGCCGACCACCACGCCGCCGACCTCGAGCACGTCCCAGGCGCGCATCGCGTGCGCGAGGCGGCCGGTGAACACGCCGGCCTGCAGGCCGAAGTCGCTGTCGTTGACGCGCGCCAGCGCATCGTCGAAGTCGTCGAAGACCTCGATCCCCGCGACCGGCCCGAACGCCTCCTTGCGATACAGGTCGCTGTCGTGCGGCACGTCCTCCACCAGGGTGGCCTCGAGCATGTTGCCCGTGCGCTTGCCGCCGGCGAGCAGCTTCGCGCCGCCCTTCCTCGCCGCCTGGATCCAGGATTCCACGCGCCTGGCGGCGTCCTCGTCGATCATCGGGCCGATGAACACCTCCTCGTTGCGCGGGTCGCCCATCCGCAGCTTGCCGACCGCGGCCTTGAGCTTGCGCCGCAGCGGCTCATGGACCTTGCGGTGCGCGAAGATGCGCTGCACGCCGATGCAGCTCTGCCCGGACTGGTAGTAGGCGCCGAACACGATGCGCTCGACCACCGCGTCGAGGTCGAGTCCGGGCTCGTCGTCGACGATGCAGGCGGCGTTGCCGCCCAGCTCCAGCACCACCTTCTTCTTGCCGGCGCGCGCCTTGAGCTCCCAGCCGACCAGGCCGCCGGTGAAGCTCAGCAGCTTGATGCGCTCGTCCTCCACCAGCAGCCCGGCGTCCTCGTTGCTGCAGGGCAGGATCGAGAACGCGCCCTTGGGCAGGTCCGTTTCGGCCAGCACGGCGCCGATGATCAGCGCGCCCACCGGCGTCTTCGCCGCCGGCTTGAGCACGAAGGGGCAACCGGCCGCGATCGCCGGCGCCACCTTGTGCGCGACCAGGTTGAGCGGGAAGTTGAACGGCGTGATGAACGCGCACGGCCCCACCGGCACGCGCTTGACCATGCCGCGGTAGCCGCGCGTGCGCCTGGAGATTTCCATGTCGACGACCTCGCCGCCCAGGCGGGTGGCCTCGCCGGCAGCGATGCGGAAGGTGTCGATGAGCCGCGTCACCTCGCCGCGCGCGTCCCGGATCGGCTTGCCGGCCTCGATGCACAGCGCCAGCGCGAGCTCCTCATGGCGCTTCGTGAACTGCGCCACGCAGTGCTCCAGCACGTCGCGGCGCGCGTCGTGCGGGAACGCCGCCATCGCCGGCGCGGCCTTGTGCGCGGCCGCGATCGCCTTGCGCACCGTCGCCGCGTCGGCGAAGGCCACCCGCGTGGCGCGCTTGCCCGAATACTTGTCCAGCACCTCGAGGTCGGCGTTGGCCGCCACCGCGCGGTTGGCGAGGTAACAGGGATAGGTCTTGTCGAGCATCGCGATCTCCTTCGTGGCTCCAGCATCCCGCCGCGCGCGTTAATGCGCTGTGGGAGCGGCTTCAGCCGCGATCTCCTGCTTCGTCTTGCCTTGCTGTTGTAGGAGCGACGGAAGTCGCGACCTCCGTCCGCCGCGAGAAGCTGTCGCGACTTCCGTCGCTCCTGCAAGGTGGCATGGCGCATGCAATGACCCGCGGCCGAACCCGCTCCAGAATCCTACGGAGAGCCGGAATTCTCGACGCGCACGCGCAGGCTGCCGTCGGCCAGCCGCGCCTCCAGCCGCTCGCCCGGTCGCGCATCGCCGACCACGCGCACCACGCGGCCGTCCTCGTGCTGCAGGATCGCGTAGCCGCGCGCCACCGTCGCCAGCGGGCTGCATGCTTCCAGCGAGCGCGCCAGGCCGCGAAGGCGCAGGGCCTCGCGCTGCAGCTGGCGCGCGATCGCCGCCTGCGGCCGCGGCTGCAGCGTCGCCAGTCGCTCGCGCAGCGTCGCCAGCCGCCGCCGCGGCTGCGTCGCCCGTAGCACCGCCTCGGCGTGGCGCAGGCGCGCGCGATTGCGTTCGTCGCGCGCGCGGAAGGCCTGCGCCAGCCGCTGCATCGCCACCTGCTGGCGCGTGCGCAGCTGCTGCAGCCGCGCCTGCGGGCGCAGCGCGTTGAGCCGCAGCGCGGCGCGGTCGGCGCGCTGCATTGCGTTGCGCAGGCGGTGCAGGTGCGAGGCCTGCACGCGGCGGTCGAGCGCGCGCAGGCGCGCGGTGAGGTCGGCGCGCTCGGGCACCAGCAGCTCGGCCGCCACCGACGGCGTCGGCGCGCGCAGGTCGGCGGCGAAGTCGGCAAGGGTGAAGTCGGTCTCGTGGCCCACCGCCGAGACCACCGGCACCGGCGCCGCCGCGATCGCGCGCGCCAGCGCCTCGTCGTTGAACGCCCACAGGTCCTCCAGCGAGCCGCCGCCGCGCGCGAGCAGCAGCGCATCGAAGCGCCCGCTGGCGCCCGCGCGCTGCAGCATCGCCGCGATCTGCGCCGCCGCCGTCGCGCCCTGCACCGGCACCGGCAGCACCTCGACCTCGAGCAGCGGGAAACGCCGCCCCAGCACGCTGAGCACGTCGCGCACGGCGGCGCCGGAAGGCGAGGTCAGCACGCCCAGGCGGCGCACCCAGGCGGGCAAGGGACGCTTGCGCGCCTCGTCGAACAGCCCTTCGGCCTGCAGCTTGGCCTTGAGCTGCTCGAACGCCCGCCGCAGCGCGCCCTCGCCGGCTTCCTCCAGCGAATCCAGGATCAGCTGGTAGTCGCCGCGCGCCTCGTACAGCGTCAGCCGCCCGCGCGCCAGCACGCGCATGCCGTCGCGCGGCTGGAAGTTGAGCCACTGGCTCTTGGGCCGGAACAGCGCGCAGCGCACCTGCGCGCGCGCGTCCTTGAGCGTGAGGTACACGTGCCCGGACGCCGGCCGCGCCAGGTTGCAGATCTCGCCCTCCACCAGCACCAGCGGGAAGCTGTCCTCCAGCAGGCTGCGCGCCAGCGCATTGAGCTGGCTGGGGCTGAGGACGTTGTCGGCGGGCGCAGGCATCGCCACAGGATACCCGGCGCCCGTCGCACGCCAGGAAACGCCGGGGGCGCCCCTTGGGCGCGATTGCTTCCGCATCGCAGGAGCGCCCCTCGGGCGCGATGGCTTTCGCGTGGAAGGCGATCGCGCCCAAGGGGCGCTCCTACGGGGCCATGCGACGTAAAATGGCCCCATGACCGCCGTCCCCGCCCACCGTCCCGACACCCTCGTCCAGAGCCTGGCCGAGTGGTCGTTCGGCCCCGCCCCGCGCAAGCCCACCCGGCAGGTGCGAATCGGCGGCGTCGCCGTCGGCGGCGACGCGCCGGTGGTGGTGCAGTCGATGACCAACACCGACACCGCCGACGTGGCCGCGACCACGAAGCAGGTCGCCGACCTCTGGCGCGCCGGCTCCGAGCTGGTGCGCATCACCGTCAACAACCCCGAGTCCGCCAGCGCGGTGCCGCGCATCGCCGAGAAGCTGGCGATGATGGGCGTGGAGGTCCCGCTGATCGGCGACTTCCACTACAACGGCCACCAGCTGCTCGCCAACGACCCCGCCTGCGCGCAAGCGCTGGCCAAGTACCGCATCAATCCCGGCAACGTCGGCTTCGGCAAGAAGCGCGATACCCAGTTCGCGCAGCTGATCGGGTTCGCCCTGCAATACGGCAAGCCCGTGCGCATCGGCGCCAACTGGGGCTCGCTCGACCAGGCGCTGGCGGCGCAGCTGATGGACGAGAACGCGCTGCGCCCCGAGCCCTGGGACGCCGGCCGCGTGCTGCGCGAGGCGCTGATCCGCTCCGCGCTGGACTCCGCCGCGCGCGCGGTCGAGCTGGGCCTGCCGGCCGAGCGCATCGTGCTCAGCTGCAAGGTCAGCGGCGTGCAGGAGCTGATCGCGGTCTACCGCGACCTCGCCGCGCGCAGCGACTTCGCCCTGCACCTGGGCCTCACCGAGGCCGGCATCGGCAGCAAGGGCATCGTCGCCTCCAGCGCCGCGCTCGCCGTGCTGATGCAGGAAGGCATCGGCGACACCATCCGCATCTCGCTCACCCCTGAGCCCGGCGCGCCGCGCACGCAGGAAGTGGTGGTCGCGCAGGAACTGCTGCAGACCATGGGCCTGCGCGCCTTCACCCCGATGGTCACCGCCTGCCCGGGCTGCGGCCGCACCACCAGCGAGTTCTTCCAGGAGCTGGCCAAGGTGGTGCAGGAGCACGTGCGCGAGAAGATGCCGCAGTGGAAGATCACCCACCCCGGCGCCGAGCACATGACGCTGGCGGTGATGGGCTGCGTGGTCAACGGCCCCGGCGAATCGCGCCACGCCGACATCGGCATCTCGCTGCCCGGCGCCGGCGAGGCCCCGGCCGCCCCGGTGTTCATCGACGGCCAGAAGGCCATGACCCTGCGCGGCGAACGCATCGCCCACGAGTTCGTCGCTATCGTCGACGACTACGTCGACCGCCGCTACGGCCGCGCGGCCGAGCCGGCCTGAAGACCTCCGTTGCCGCGCAAGCGGCACGCGTCCGATCGCCGAAGGGCGGACCACTGCCAGCCGGCGACTCCGACCTGCGATTCCGATCCCAGCGCACCTGCGCCACCCAACGCCGTCATTCCCGCGAACGCGGGCACCCGGTGACTTGTCTTTGCATATCCACGTTCGCGGGAAGGGTGCGCCACCGCAGTGCCGTCCCGCCACCGGCATACACTCCCCACGCATGCCATCCATCCCGCCACCGCAGGCCCTGCAGGAAGACGCCCACGTCGCCGTCGCCTTCGTACGCCGCCACGGCTGGCGCCTGGCGCTGCTGTTCGCCGGCGTGCTGCTCCCGCTGTGGGCGTTCGCCGAGCTCGCCGACGAGATCCGCGAGGCCGAAGCCTTCCCCTTCGACCAGCCCATCCTGCTGGCCGCCAACGCCATGGCCCGCACCGGCTTCGACCGGCTGTTCCTGTTCTTCTCCGCCATCGGCTACGAGTACGGCGTGGTGCCGGTCGACATCGCCCTGGTGCTCGCGCTCGCCCTGCGCCGCTTCCATCGCGAGAGCGTGTTCGCCGCCGTCGCCTTCGCCGGCTCCGCGCTGCTCAACCTCGCCGCCAAGGCCGCGTTTGCCCGCGAGCGCCCCAGCCTGTGGGAATCGATCGCCCCGGAAACCAACTTCAGCTTCCCCAGCGGCCACGCCATGGGCTCGATGACGCTGGCGCTCGCGCTGGTACTGCTGGCCTGGCCCACCCGCTGGCGCTGGCCGGTGCTGGCGGCGATGGCCGCGTTCGTGCCGATGGTGGGCCTGTCGCGGGTGTACCTGGGCGTGCACTGGCCGTCGGACATCCTCGCCGGCTGGGCGGCGGCGTCGGCGTGGGTGGTGGGGGTGTACCTGCTGGTGTTTCGCGGGACGTTGCGACCCTGGAGGCGGGCAAAGGCAGCGGGCGCCTGATCAAACCGATGCGCACGACTGTGCGCCACGCGCCGGTTTGCACGCAGCCCTCGCGTCGCCGGCGACGCTCACTGGCAGCAACCAGTCGGCGACGCGCGCGTCGGCCTGGTGCGGCCGGGCGGCGCGGTCGCCAGCCTGCGCTTCGTGTTCGCGCGCGACGACGACGGCCGGATGCTTACGTGCCGGATTAACGCTGGCGTGTCAGAAAAACCTGACAAGGCGAGGCGCGATTCCCTGATTGTCCATCCCAGTGATTCGCCCAACACTGGCGCGGTCCGACCAGGGCGTTGGACTCAACATCACGTATAAGGAGATCACTGTGAACAAGGGTTTGATTTCGCTAGCCATCGAGGAAGCGGGCTGGGCTAGCGCCGATGAGTCGATTTCGCAACTCGAGGCGGTCTTCTCAGGACTGATCGCGTTAGATTCGAAAGAACGCCGGAAGATCGTGAAGATGGGGAACAAGTCGGAGTCCTTCTGCCGCGAGGCCGTGGACTTGATGGAGCAGAATCCCCAAGTCATCCCGCCGAGCCTGAGCGTGGCTGATGCTCGGGCGGATCTGGATGCGATCGACAAGCTCCGGCCGCGCATGATCCGGCTCCAGAGGTTGATCCGCCGCATGACGGATTCGGAGATCGCGCTCGGAAGTGATGTGATCGGGGCGTCTTTGCAAGGCTACAAGCTGCTCAAGGTTGCTGGTAAGAACCAGGGCCTGGATGATTTGCGTAGTAGCTTGGCTGTCAGGTTCAAGGGCCGCCCACGCTTGAAAGCGGACCCAGAGCCCGAGCCTGACGAAGAGGCGTAAATTCAGTTGTTGGAAGAAGCCCCGGAACTCCGGGGCTTTTTTATGCGCGAAAAGAACTGGTTAAAGGATCCCGCGCGTTCTCCGGGGCGCGACTCTATGGCTCTTTGATTTAGAATCGGCAAAGAAGTTGTTCGCAGCATCAAAAAAAATGCTCAAGGGGTAAAAAAAGGAGATCGACAACTCCAAATTAGAAGCTCGGAGCAAGAAAAAATATGCTCGACCCAACTAAAAAGTAGCTCTCAGCTCAAAAAAAATGGCTCAGATCATAATTCTTGAGGAACCCGAGCTCAAACAAAGTAGCTCAGAGCTTGGTGAAATAGGTTCTGGAGCATATAAAAATATGCTCGCAGCGACAAAAAAGTAGATCGGAACTCCAAAAAAGGAGCTTCGAGCATAAAAAGTAGTTCAGAGCTCCTTATCGCTTCGGCGCTGCAGGTATTTTAAAAACAGCTCTAAGCAGAAGGGCAGTCCTGATCGATTAAGCTGCCGGCAGCCCGATCTGAAGCTCGTACTTCAGCGCGATGCTATGCAGCCGCTGGGCGACATAAGGTATGTCGACATCGGAAAGGGGCAAATCGTAAAAAATCTGGCTTCCTAGGAAGTAGGCCTCCAGTTCGTCATCTTCAGGCGCCCCGGCGATCTCAGCATCGAGTTCTTCGAGAACGGCATCAATGTCGCGGCGAGTCATGTTCATGGCTGGATGCTCGCGAGGGCCCGTCTCACGGGGTGTGACGGTGCTGGCGGTAGGATGAAGACCCCGCCGGTCGAGAGCCAGTGCCGTGTGCTACTCCGCGATGATCTATGCCGAGGTTAGAAAGCTTGAGCGCCGGCTGGGCGCGAAGGTGGACTTGGAGTGGTACGTCAAGACGTTCTGGATCGATCGCGGCAAGAACCCATATCGGCGACCACGGGCCCCGCGGGCGCTGGAGCTGGACGTACTGGCCAACGGGCCGCCGGAGGCAGCCGAGGGAGTGCGGGAAGCCGACCGACAGGAGGTCGCCGCGCTCGAAGCGGAGATCTTTAAACAGCGGCGGCGCGTCGGCGATGCCGAGCGGTCGCTGCAGACCAAGGAAACGAAGAAGGCTCGGGAGGATGTACGCATCGGCACGGCTAAGGTGGAACAGGCGTTGGGCCGGCTAGAGGAGCTGAAGCGGACCGCATCCGAAAGCGGGCTAGCGCGCATCTACCCCGGCTCTTACTGCCCCGTAGTCGTCATGGAGGGCGGCGAGCGGCTCATTCGCCCCATGCGCTATCAGTGCCGCCTGCCGGGCTGGACAGAGGCCGTAGAGCGCAATTACCCAAACACCTACAACGCGCGCCGGGACAACCTGGAATCGTCCTGGGGGAAAGTATTCGGTTACTCCCATGGCGTCGTGCTAGCCACCGCCTTTTATGAGCACGTCCCGCGGGACGGCAAAGATACGATCCTGGAGTTCAGCCCAAGAAGCGGGCAGGACATGATCGCGGCCTGCTTGTGGACGCGAACGGTCGAACGGGACGGCAGGGAATTGCTCTCGTTCGCAGTGATCACCGACGAGCCCCCGGCCGAAGTGGCCACAGCTGGCCACGACCGCTGCATCATCCCCATAAAGGCCGAGAACGTGGACACCTGGCTCCAGCCGGATCCAGCCAACTTGGCCGCCTTGTACGCAGTCCTAGACGACCGGGAGCGCCCGTACTACGAGCATCGGGAAGCGGCTTGAACGCCGCGTTGCCATCCGGCGAAGGGCTGCCGCAAGGCTTTGGCTGGGCGATGATGTACGGCTCTAGGCCGACGTTGTTCTACCTCAGTCAGCCCATCGCGGAGTTTCAACCTACCGGCGACACGTGGCTGGTCCATACCTCGATGCAACGCATGTCCCACGAACTCCGCACCATTGAACTGGTCAATCTGGCGTTGGCAATTCGATACTGCGAAGCGTACGCCCGGCGCTGGGAGTCGCGCATACGGAGTGACTTGTCCCACCTGAAAACTGAGAAGATCGGGCCCATTGCGCTGCCACCCATGGAGACGCGTAATGGTCCGCCACTCCCGGGTTGGACTTCAGTTCAAGAGTCCGCGAGGCGTCGTGGGCGCCGGCACAAGGCTACACCCCGCATCGGGTGAGGAAAGGTTATGCTCGCACCAGCCCCGTTCGGGCCTGTGACGCACCACAGATGTCACCGGGAGCGCGCGCAGGGCCGGCGGGGCGCTTGTTTGGCGCATCGGTGCTAACTCAGTGGTCGCGCTTCTAGCCGTGCTCGCTCACCAGCAATTCGTCCCCGCAAGCTCGGCGCACGACTACGCCGATGGGTTCACCAGTGATCCCGAAGCGGTCCTCGGCGTGGCTCTTCGCGGCCTCCACGGCTTCCGATTCTTTCGCCACCGTCAGCAGCGGCAGTCCTCGGAAGGAGACGGTCCAACCGCGTTCGGTGGACTGCACAATAACCATCCTCTTCTGCATCGCTCGACACCTGAAAGGGAGAGGGTGCCCCGACCCAGCTTCACGACTTGCTCAAGGTCGCAGCCCAACTCCATTGCTGAGCGGCATCCCTACCGGGTGCATGGGCCGTGCTGCCGGGGCAGGTCTATAATCAGGTGTGCGACTCTCGGATACAGTCGGTGGCTGCCGCGATGTGGTGTAAGAAAATTCCTACAAACCCCCGCCAACCGCCGCGGGACTTCTTCGAACAAGCCAGGCCGCGGCGGATCCCCGCGAGATTTCCCACCTGTGTTCCTGTAGTGCCCTGGGTCCAATCCGGCCTGCCGGCGTTATTCCCCGTTTCCGCGCCTGCTCCCGCATGCCCCGATCCGTGAAATACGCACCGCATCCTGGCCCGTTTGGACGTCACCGGAAAGCGGCCAACCCAATGAGTTCATGTAGGGATTTTCTGATTGACGGCCTGGAACGTCAGTCCAATACTCAGGCTTATCACCCGGTTTCGGGTTCTACTTAGCGTTAGCAATCAACCTCAGGCATCGGGTGATCCATGAAGAAAGCAGTGTGGCTATCCTACGATCTGGGCGTAAAAGGCGACTACGACTCACTTTACGCATACCTAGACAACCAAAAAGCTGTCGAATGCGGTGACAGTGTTGCGTTCTTCAATGTTGAGTTCACGGGCACTGATAGAGACCTCGAGAACAAGGTTAAAAAGGAGATCAAAGAGAGCGTCCGCCTTTCCAAGACGGATCGCGTCTATATCGTTTACAGGCGAGAAGACAAGCGCGTCGGAGGCAAATTCCTCTTCGGAAACAGAAAGTCATCCCCGTGGCAGGGCTACGGACACCAGGAGCCTATCGAAGACGATGGTTTCTAATGGCCAAGAGCATCATCGCTGACAGCGGATTCTGGATTGGCTTGTTCAACGCAAGAGACGCTCATCACTCTTGCGCCTGCTCAATAGAAGAATTCCTTGCGGTTCACAGCGTTGTCATTCCTTGGCCCTCGCTCTATGAAACATTGAATACACGCCTTATGCGCAGGCAGTCTGACAAAGATCGCTTCAACGCGTATCTAAGACGGGACTCAACCGTTCTCCTTGAGGACGCGAAGTACAAGAATTTCTCTTTGAAGTATGTACTTGACCAGCGGGGCACCACTTATAGCCTCGTTGACCATGTGATACGAAGCATGCTCGAAGATTCAAACATCAGGGTCGACGCCCTCATTACATTCAACCCAGGTGATTTCATTGATGTATGTCAGGCCCGTGGAATCGAGATCCTTGATTGCTAACAATTCATAAGGCGTTATGTGCCCCTGATGAACTCTCGCGACTCGGAACGCAGCATGGACATTCGCACCTTCCTCAGCTTTGAGGAAATTGTGGCTGAGCCGGCGTATCGATCATCCAATGGAGTCAATGAAGTCACCTACGAATCACTCGTAGGCCACTACACATTTCAAGACGACGTTCATTGCTGCTACCTCAATTCAACCGGGAACCTTTGCAATGAGGCGCACAAGTTCGGTTTCGTAGTCCGGTTGAAGGATCAGTCCTTAACCATTGTTGGCAACTCCTGCGCTGCAACCAAGTTTGGGGCGGACTCTTCGCTACGAATGGACACTGCACGCTACAACAATGAGAAACGGAGACGCGAGCGTCTCGCAGAGTTGACAGAGATACTTGAATCCCGCGACGCGTACGAGCGTCGTCTAGATGCCTGCCTTAACGCAATCAAAGATGTTAAGTCCAATAGAGACGAATTTCTCAGCCACTTCGGCAACGGTACGGTTTCGTCGCTGCATGACATGGCAAGAACCGGGCAAAGAAGAGTCGTAGCCACTGCCGTCAGCTATCGGAAGCACACATACGAAGATGGGTACGTTGAAAAGGAAAGAACAACCAATTCTGTAACTATTGGCACGTTGAATGGACTGAACGCGATCTTGGAATCGACCTATTCTCTGCTTGTAGCTGAAGCGAAGCAGATCAAGCAGCAACTCGCCGAAGCAGAAGCAATTACGCGAGAAGCCAAACAAACAACAATTGACAGAGTGGTCACTTCTGTTCGGAGAGTAAGCTCACTCGAAGCGTCAGTTGCAGACCTAAGCGCCGACTTCGCCAAGCTCAGCAACAGCGATGCAGGTCTGTTCTGCTACCTGGTTCCAGATAAATCTGAAAGGATCCGTGCGGCGCGATATGCTCTGTTGTCGCGCAATCAAGGCGCAAGCCGGGACAACGCTAAGTCCTGGCTGTCACAGCAAGACTCCGTTCTGGCTAGAAGTTTCGGGGCCGACAAGATTGAGGTATGACAGGGTTGCACATAACAATGCGTTTCAAGCCGACGCCGCTTCGTTAAGCCAAGCACATAGCAGAGAAAGCTTGCCATGTGTTTGGCTCCACTGCGCGGCGCAGCTTAACTTAGGCGTTAGGGGGCAGAGCAAGTATATGGCAAACCGACCTCCGCTTACAGACGCTATCGTGATTGCGATTGCTCGCCTCGTGGACGACTCGCAGAGTGCGAAGCGCGAGCCGACCCACTCGGACATTGAGTTTCAAATCGATCAAGCGAAACTTTCTTCCGCTGACCCTGGCAGGCAAGGCTCTAGGCCAGTCGGAAAATCAAAGCGGGTGCGTGGCACATTGAGTTGGGCGCTTTCCAACAATCCTTCCGCTGGGGAGTCTCTCGTTGCCGGACTTATTTCAACGATCCAGGGCTACGGCGGGTTCCGCCCGACCTCAAGCAACTACTGCGGTTCGGAGGCAATCACAAACCTCACCACGATTCTCGCAGCACAGGGCTGGGATCTTTTGCCAGACGGATCGCTTCAGCCGCGCGTACTCGACTCACTAAGCGGCAAGGCGCTCACTTCTGCATTGCAGGCTTATTCTGACCGGGCAAGACGCGGCTCGTTGGACAGCCCGTTATTAGCTGGTACGGCTAAAGATCTTCTGGAGGCAACGGCTGCCCATGTCCTTGTCCAGAAGTGGGGTACGTACCCCAGCACCTCAAACTTTCCAACGCTCCTAGGCCAAGCATTTACGGCCGTTGGCCTTGCAACCCCAACCGACCCTGTCGTCGCTGGTGAGCCAATCCATAGACGCATGGAGCGAGCCGCCTACGAACTTGGTTGCGCTTTGAATGCTCTACGTAACAAGGAGGGCACTGGTCATGGTAGGCCGTGGATTAGTAGTGTCACGCCTTCGCAGGCGCGCTTCTCCGTCGAATCCATGGGCAACATTGTGTCGTTGATGCTTGACGCCCTCACACCATGAGGCTGCACCCCAACAATGTGTTCAAGCCGAAATTGCATCGCTACGCCAGCCACATGGCAGAAAGAGTTTGCCATGTATCCGGCTAAGCGCTGCAATTCGGCTTAGTTTAGGTGCTAGGTTTCAATGGACACAGTCAAGCAACTCAATGTTGCTGGCCTCAGTCTAGAGATTGCTGGCGTTCTGTTGATCGCGGTTAGTGACTATCTGACTCGAAAGAAGAGGCAGAATTTGATGCAATCCAGGCAACCAATTTATCGAGACTTACGAAGCGACTCTTAAGGATGAGCTTAGATTTGCTTCTCAAGAAGAGCGCAGCTACAACGCGACGTCAGATTTGATGATTTCCAGATGCAAGCTATGGCTGTTCCGCGTCGGTCTTGGACTGGTTGCCTTGGTACTGCCGGCTTGTGAGGCACTGGCTCCCCGCCCCCAAAACCCGGATAATGCGCAAAAGCCGGACGGGCCCTCGGGACCGCCGGCTTTTTCCGTGTGCGGCGCCCTCAGCTCCGGTTAGGCCCGGGTCCAGGCGCCTGCCAGACATGTCGGCGGCCCGGGCCGCCCCCACAGCAGCTTCAGGAGTTCGGTCATGGGTCAGTCGGTAGTGGTGCTGGGCGCCCAGTGGGGCGACGAGGGCAAGGGCAAGATCGTCGACCTGCTCACGCAGGACATCGGGGCGGTCGTGCGCTTCCAGGGCGGGCACAACGCCGGCCATACGCTGGTGATCGGCGGCAAGAAGACCGTGCTGCACCTGATCCCCTCGGGCATCCTGCGCGAGGACGCGCTGTGCCTGATCGGCAACGGGGTGGTGCTCAGCCCGGCGGCGCTGATCAAGGAGATCGCCGAGCTGGAAGAGGCGGGGGTGGAGGTGCGCTCGCGGCTGAAGATCAGCCCGGCCACGCCCCTGATCATGCCGTACCACATCGCCCTGGACCAGGCGCGCGAGAAGGCCGCCGGCGGCAAGGCCATCGGCACCACCGGCCGCGGCATCGGCCCGGCCTACGAGGACAAGGTGGCCCGTCGCGGCATCCGCGTGGCCGACCTGCACTACCCGGAGCAGCTGGCCGAGAAGCTGCGCAGCGCGCTCGACTACCACAACTTCGTGCTGACGCAGTACCTGGCCGCGGAGGCGGTGGACTTCCAGCAGACCCTGGACGAGGCGCTGGCCTTCGGCGAGTACGTCGAGCCGATGAAGTCCGACGTCGCCGGCATCCTCCACGACCTGCGCAAGCAGGGCAGCAAGGTGCTCTACGAGGGCGCCCAGGGCGCGCTGCTGGACATCGACCACGGCACCTATCCCTACGTCACCTCCAGCAACACCACCGTCGGCGGGGCGCTGGCCGGCACCGGCGTGGGCGCGGACGCCATCGACTACGTGCTGGGCATCGCCAAGGCCTACGCCACCCGCGTGGGCGGCGGCCCGTTCCCCACCGAGCTGGACGACGACGTGGGGCAGGGCATCCGCGACCGCGGCCAGGAATACGGCGCCTCCACCGGCCGCCCGCGCCGCTGCGGCTGGATCGACATCGTCGCGCTCAAGCGCGCGGTGGCCATCAACGGCATCAGCGGCCTGTGCATCACCAAGCTCGACGTGCTCGACGGCATGGAGAAGCTGAAGATGTGCATCGCCTACCGCTACCGCGGCAAGGAAACCGAGTACGCCCCGCTCGACGCGCAGGGCTGGGACGAGTGCGAGCCGGTGTACCTGGAGTTCCCCGGCTGGAGCGAGAACACCCACGGCATCACCGAGTGGAACGAACTCCCCCCCGCCGCCCGCGCCTACCTGCGCGCCCTGGAGGAACTGGCCGGCTGCCCCATCGCCATCGTCAGCACCGGCCCGGACCGCGACGCGACGATGATCCTGCAGGATCCGTTCGCGTAAGAAGCAAGAAAGGGCACGGACGGAAAGGGCACGGAGGGAATTGATCCTCAAGGACGGCTTCAAGCCGGAGCCGCTCGCGGCTCGGCTTGGGTCAGGTGTCAGGTCTCTGCACGAGCACTTGCGTGGCCAAAAGTGATACTGTAGTGTCACTTCATGCGCACCGAACTCGTCACTACCCTCAAGCGTCAGGCCACCGAACTTCTCTCGGACATCGAGCGGAGCAAGGAACCGATACTCATCACCCAGCACGGCCTGCCTAGCGCGTACCTGGTGGACGTCGAGAGTTATCTACTCATGCAGCAACGCATGGCCGTGCTCGAGGGCATTGCCCGGGGAGAGCAGGCGATCGCCGAGGGGCGCATCGCAACCCATGCTCAAGCCGAGAAGCGTCTCGCCAGATGGCTGAAATAGTCTGGTCGGAGCCGGCCCTGAGCGATTTGGATGCTATTGCTGATTACATTGCTTTGGAGAGCCCGGCCGCTGCGTCGGAGCTTGTCAAACGCATCTTTGGCCACGTCCAGCAGCTGGCTGACCACCCCGAGAGTGGCAGCAGGCCACAAGAGCTCGGGCGTTCCCGTTATCGTCAGATTGTGGAGCCGCCCTGTCGCGTCTTCTATCGCCATGACGGACACAAGGTCTTTATTCTGCATGTCCTGCGTTCTGAGCGCCTGCTACGTAAAGGACAACTCGCGTCTCGTGTCAGGCGGACAAAGGTCTGACAAGAACCGGGTCAGGGTGGACTTTTCTTCCTGATCGTCCATGGCACGAGCTTGAAGGCGCTTTTACGCGCCGGTGTTCGGCCCAGGAACAGGCCGGGTTCGCCTTGCCAGCTGACTGCTCGCGATATCCGACTGGCGCGCGCCATCGGCGCGCCAGCCTGCCTACGCATCACCAGATCCGCACACGATTTTCCGGCGCGCGCCACATCGGCTGGCCGGGCTTGACGCCGAAGGCGTCGTAGAACTCGGGGATGTTCGACATCGGGCCGAGCACGCGCCACTTGGCCGGGGCGTGCACGTCGGAGAGCAGGCGCTGGCGCAGGCGCTGCTCGCGCTGCTGGCTCATCCAGCCCAGCGCGTAGCCTAGGAAGTAGCGCTGCGTCGGGGTCAGCCCGCCGATCTTTTCGCCCTTCTTGAACTGCTCGGTCTTCTCGAACGCCTCCAGGCCCAGCAGCACGCCGCCGTAGTCGGCGATGTTCTCGCCCAGGCTGGCCTTGCCGTTGATGTGCAGGCCTGGCAGCGGTTCGTAGGCGTCGAACTGCTTCACCATCCGTTGCGCGGCGGCGTTGAAGCGCGCAGCGTCGGCGTCCGTCCACCAGCCCGACAGGTTGCCCTGCGCGTCGTACTGGCGGCCCTGGTCGTCGAAGCCATGGGTGATCTCGTGGCCGATCGTGCTCGCGGCCACGTAGCCATAGGCGACGG
This sequence comes from Luteimonas sp., assembly GCA_035539095.1. Classification (GTDB taxonomy): domain Bacteria; phylum Pseudomonadota; class Gammaproteobacteria; order Xanthomonadales; family Xanthomonadaceae; genus Luteimonas. Next base: position 72,671 of record DATLJE010000013.1, on the reverse strand, counting down.
CGTCGTCCACCTGCGCGTCCGGCACGCCCGGCACCATGAAGATCGCCGCCGGCAGCACGATCTCGTTGTTGGACGGGTTGTAGTAGGCGTTGTAGGTCTGCGGCGTCATCTCCCACTCGGTGCGGTCGACCGGCTTGCCGAACTTGGACAGGTTGTCGGCGAACTGCCAGCGCTGCGCGGCCATGATGTTGGCCGCGTACGACTCGCGCCCGATCGACAGCGCCGAATAATCCTTCCACTTGTCGGGATAGCCCACCTTGGGCGTGACCGCGGCGAGCTTGGCCAGCGCCTTGACCTTGGTTTCATCGCCCATCCAGTCGAGCCGCTCGATGCGGTCGCGGAAGGTCGAGCGGATCGCCTCCACCAGCCCCGCGTAGCGCTGCTTGGAGGCCTCGGGGAAATAGTCCTCGACGAAGATGCGGCCCAGCACCATGCCCAGCGCGTCGTTCTCCTCGTCGATCACGCGTTTCCAGCGCGGCCGCTGCTCCTGCTGGCCCGACATCGCCTTGCCGTGGAAGGCGAAGTTCTCGGCGTCGAACGTGCTCGACAGGTAGTCGGCGTAGGCGTCGACGAGGTGGTAGCGCAGGTAGTCCTGCAGCACCGGCAGCGGCGTTTCGCCCAGCAGCTTGTCCTCGGCGGCGAAGAACTCCGGCTGGCCGACGATCAGGTAGGACGGATGCAGGTTCCAGGCCGCCAGGCGCGCGGTCCAGTCGATCGACGGCGTGTACTTCGCGGTGAGCTCGGCGGGCGTGAGCTTGTTGTAGTTCTTTTCGGGGTCGCGCAGGTCCTCGAGCTTGCGCGAGGACTTGGCCAGCGCGGTCTCGAACGCCATCACCTTGGCGGCCGCATCCTTCGCCACGGCCGGCTCGCGGCCCAGCAGCTCGAAGGTGCGCGCGATATGGGCGACGTAGGCGTCGCGGATCTTCGCCACGCCGGCCTCGGGATTGAAGTAGAAGTCGCGCTCCGGCAGGCCGAGGCCGCCCTGGTGGATCTGCACCGCCATCGTGGCGCTGTCCTTGTCGTCCTGGGAGACGCCGATGCGGAACAGCCCGCCGACGCCGATCGGCTTGAACGCGAACACGGCGTCGAGCACGGCGTCCTTCGAGCCGATCGCGTCGATGCGCGCCAGCTCCGCGGCCAGCGGCTGCACGCCGAGGCGATCGGCCTGGGCGGTGTCCATCGCGGTGGCCCAGAAGTCGCCGATCTTCTGCTGGTCGCTGCCGGGCGCCTGCGGCGCGACGGCGGCCGACTCGCTGATCCCGCGCAGCCGCGCGTACAACTCGTCGTCGACCTCGTTGCCGATGCCCCAGCCCGACTCCGACGCGGGGATCGGATGCGCCTTCAGCCAGCCGCCGTTGGCGTACTGGAAGAAGTCCACGCCCGGGTCCACCGAGGTGTCCAGGTGCGCGGCGAGGAAGTCCTTCGGCGGCGCCGCCGTGTCGGCGGCGTGGGCGCCGGCGGCGGCGAAGGCGAGCGAGGCGGCGAGCAGGGCGGTGCGGAAGGCGGGCGTGGCCATCGGGCGGGTCCGTGTGCGGGGCAGGCCGGCACTCTGCCCGCGGCGCCGGGCGGCGGCAAGCGCTGGAGGTCATGCCCGGGGCGCGTGGACACGGGAGGCAAAGTGGCGGCGCCGCGCCGTGGACGAGCCTCCGATGGCGCAGGCCCGAGGCGTCTTACGCTGGCCGCTGGCGTGGTGCGAGTGCGCATGACGGGATTCTGTTTCCGCCCTGCCGCCACAATGGCCGCCCGTGCATGCGCGCATAATTCGTGGCTTCCACCACGCACCGGAGCAACAATGTCCACGGAAATCGCCGAGATCCAGCGCGTCTTCCTGACCCGGCTCGACACCCTGAGCCACATCCTCGACCTCGGCGAAAAGCATCTGCCCGACCTCGAGGCGACGCTGCAGGAGCGGCTGGCGCCGGACATGCTGCCGCTCGGCGCGCAGGTCGCGCTCGCGTGCAACCAGCCGCGCGGGTTCTCGCAGTGGTGCGCGGGGCAGCCGATCGACAACCTGGGGCCGCAGGTCGATTCCGTGGCGCAGGCGCGCTCGCACATCGCCGGGACCAAGGCGCTCGTCTCCGCCATCGCCGCCGGCGACGACAAGCTCGACGAGACAAAGCGCATCGGCCTGGGCCGGGGCCGCTACTGCGAGCTGCCGGGTCGCCAGTACGTGAGCGATTACCTGTTGCCCAACCTGTATTTCCACATCGCCACCGCCTACGCGATCCTGCGCAAGCTCGGCGTGCCGCTGGGCAAGGCCGATTTCATGACCGTGCTGGGCCCGCACGTGAGGCAGGAGGCCGGCGCCTGACCGCCGCGCCGGCCACGATCCGCGACGCCGCCGAGGGCGATTTCGACGCCATCCTCCGGCTCAACGAGGCGCAGGTGCGGCAGACGAGCCCGATGGACGCGGCGCGCCTGCGCGCGCTGGCCGGGATGGCGGCCTGGTGCAAGGTGGCGTGCGTCGACGGCGCGGTCGCGGCGTTCGCGATCGCGCTGCGCGACGGGGCACCGTACGCGAACGACAACTACGCGTGGTTCGCGGCGCGATACGAAGAATTCCTGTACGTGGACCGCATCGTCGTGGACGCGGCGTTCGCGGGCCGCGGCATCGGCCGCGCGCTGTACGAGGAGCTGTTCGCGTTCGCGCGCGCGCGGGCCATCGGCTTCGTCGCCTGCGAGTACAACCTCGAGCCGCCGAACCCGGCCTCGCGCGCCTTCCACGAGCGCTTCGGGTTTAGCGAAGTAGGCACGCAGTGGGTCGCGGGCGGCACCAAGCGGGTGTCGCTGCAGGTGGCGCGGGCCTGACGGTCGCGCGCGGCGGCCGCATGGGCCACCCGCAGGTCAGCCTTCCGGATCGCCGAGGCGCGCATGCCACGCGGCGTACGGTGTGTTCTTCACCAAATGGCGATTGAAGTCCTTGTCGCCGTCCGTCCACCAGACAGGCCCCCGCTCGCCGAGCGCGGTTTTCGCCGCGTGCACGGCGCGCCGGGCCGCGGCCAGCCGGCCGCGGTCGCCGGCGCGGCCGGCGGCCTTCACTTCGCGCCGCGCGTCCATGAGGCTGCGCACCAGCGCTGCGCGCGTTGCCGCATCCAGATGGGGATTGCTCGCGCGCCACAGGCGCCCTCGCACGATGAGGTAGCGGCCATCGGGAGTCGTGAGCGGATGCAAGGCGGTGGCGACCAGTGGCTCGGGAAGGAGGCTTCTTGTTGCGCCGGCAGTAGCGGCGATGTCGATGCCTCCACCGCTGTTGGCCCCATCGTACGCGGCAGGCGTCGCCGCGAGGTGTGCATGGAAGCTCCAAGCGCGCGCCGGAAGCCGGCCGCAGCGGTGCCACCTTGCGTTAACGCGGCCTGCGCGATGCTGCGCCGTACTTCAAGACGGGAGACGGTCCGTGGCCACCTGCGACGTCTGCGGCAACGACTATGCGAACGCCTTCACGATCACCCTGGGCGATCGCAAGGGCACCTTCGATTCGTTCGAATGCGCCATCCACGCGATGGCGCCGCACTGCCGGCACTGCGAGTGCCACATCATCGGGCACGGGCTGGAGCAGGACGGCACGATCTACTGCTGCGCGAACTGCGCAAGGCAGGCGGGCGCCACCGGGCTGGTCGACCACGCCTAGGCGCTGGCACCAGGCGCACGGAACTCGCGACGCCGGCTCACGGCCACGCCGTGGCGTTCTTCGGGAAGCCGGGACGCTGCACGCGCACGACGCAGAACCGCTGGCCGGTCGGGGCCTCCATCACCACCCAGCGCTCCAGGCGTTCGGCCACGCGTGCGCCCAAAGCTTCGAGCCGGGCAACCTCGGCGGGGATGTCGTCGGTCTCGATGTCGATGTGGACGCGGCTTTCGTGCTCGACGCGTTGGATCTGCACGATGGGCTCGTCCGGCGGCGTCTCGAGCATGCGGTAGTTGCCGCGGGTGCCGGGATGGCCCGGATCCACCGCGCGGCCGAGTGCCTCGGCCCAGAAGCGGGCCGCGGCGTCAATGTCGGGCGTGCGGCAGTCGATCAGCAGTGCGCAAAGGCGGGAGTGGTGCATAAGGGCCTCTTCGTCGGATGTGTCACGAGGGTGGAGTCGCGGCGAACATGCGCCGGGCATCGCCAGCGTCGCCATCGACATGCGGTGGACGGCATGGACGGCCTGTCGATGGTCGGAGCGCACGGCACCGCGACCGTAGCGCTGCTTCAGCGCTGCGGCGAGAACCGCCAATGCCACGGTTCGTACACGATGCCGTGCGGGTTGTCGCGCGGATAGCTCATCGCGAAGCCGTGCTCGCCGGCGTGCGCCTGCAGCCATGCGAACGCAGGCGTGTCTTCGAACGATGCCTCGGCAGGCGGTTCGCCGGGGGCGCCGATGTCGAGGGCGAGGCCGGAGTGGTGTTCGGAGTAGCCCGGCGCGGCGTTGACGGTGAGGATCCCGTCGACGGCGAGCCCGCGCTCGCGCTTGCGTTCGAAGATGCCCAGCTGGTAGTCGTGGCTGCGATAGCCGGAGATCGCGTCGAGCACGATGCCGTCGCGCAGCGCGGCGGCGTGCAGGCTGCGCCAGGCGCGCGCGGCGTCGACGTGCAGCCACAGCGGCCTGCGGTAGCGGTCGAAGCCGGCCAGCGACAGCCAGGCCGGCTCCGCGACCAGCGGCAGGCCAGTGCGGCGCTCGTAGGCCTGGGCGTCGATGCCGAGCTGCTCCAGCCGCGCTTCGAGCCGGTGCAGGGGCAGGGTGGGGACGACGTCGAGGCCGCCGGGCCGGGCGCGCGCTGGAGCGAGTTCGAGGGCGTCGAGCGCGGCGTCCAGGCCCGGCTCGCGGACCAGCCGAGGAACCAGCGGCAGCAGGCCTTCGGGCAGGTCGGCTGCGAGGTACTGGCCATCGCGCTTGCGCCGCAGCACGTGGCGCGCGCGTGCGATGGCGCGCGCGTCGCGGTTGCCGCGCGCGCGCAGCAGGCCGCCGGGCCAGAGCTCGATCTCCGGCGTGTTGACCAGCACCTGGGCCTGTCCGCGCATGCGCGCAGGTTAGCCGCGCCCGGGCGGGGGTGCCAGTTCCCGCAGCCGCTGCAGCAGCGCCTGCGGCTGCCGCGACTGCAGCAGCAGGTCGTAGTCGGCGGTGGTGGGCAGGTGCTGCCACGGCGCCTGCGCGCCGGCGTCGGCAGTTGCGCTCACTGCGTCGCCAGCAGCGTGGCGCCGGCGGCGGCCAGCAGCGCGGATGCCGTCAGCATGGCGGCCACCAGGCTTCCGCCGCGCGCGGGAAAGCGTCGTTCGATCAGGCGGGCGATGTGCAACATGGCGTCCTCCATTCCTGCATGCGTCGGGATCATTGCGGCGCCTGGGCGAGCAGCGGCGCCAGCACGTGCAGCACCAGGTCGGCGCCGAAGTGGCCGAGCATCGCCATCTCGATGCCGCGCTTCCAGTACAGCCAGCCGAACGCCAGCCCGCCGATCGCGTTGAGCGCGACCGTGCGCACGACGACGATCGCCGACAGCCCCCAGACCTGGTGCGCGGCGGGCAGGTGCCCGGCGCCGAACAGCAGCGCGGCGACGACGATCCCCGTCCAGTACATCGCGTCGCGCGCGGGGCGGCGCCCGGCCGCGGCGCACAGCCAGACCACCAGCGTCATCAGGAACAGCCGCATTTGCAGCTCCTCGGCGATGCCGCCGTAGAACGAGGCGAGCAGGCCGTTGAGCGCGGACGTGGCGGCGCCCGGCTGCGCCGGCGGATGCAGCGGTTTGGGCAGCATCGGATCGAGCAGGGCGCTGGCGGCGACGATCGCGAGCGCGGCGAGCACGCCGAGTGCGAGCGAGGACAGCGGCCGGTGCCGCGTCCAGTCGACGCGCTCGCGCAGCACCAGCGCGCGCAGCAGCGGGCTGCCGAGGCCGACGACGTGGCCCATGCGCAGGCCCAGCAGCGCCAGCCCGCCCAGCAGCACCAGCGCCTGCAGCGACTGCGCCGCGGCCAGCACCGGGAACGACACCGGGATCTTCTCGAACGCCTGCGGCGTGAGCTGGCGCAGGTAGGGCAGCACCGCGAGCGTGGACAGGGCGGCGAGCACGCCCCAGGTCGCGGCGATCTTGAGGTCGGGCGCCCAGGCGCGCCGCGGCGCCGCGGTGGCGGCGGGAGGCGTCGGATCGTGCGCCTGCACGTCAGGCCTCGCGCTTGAACACCAGCCGGGCCGGCTGCAGGGCGTGCCCGCTGTGCACGACCTGCACCAGTTCCCAGCCCAGCGCGCCCTGGCGGTTGAGTTCGGACTGCAGGGTGTCGGCGGTGATGCGGCCGGTGAAGGTCGGCTTGAGTTCGATGACCTGGTAGGTCCAGCGCGTGCTCATTCGGGCTTCTCCTTCGTCTTGCGCGTTGTTCCGTCGGCGGGCAGGCGCCCGGCCTTGCGCAGCGCGTCGCGCAGCGCGTACTCGATCTGCGCGTTGAGGCTGCGCAGCTCGTCGTCGGCCCAGCGCTGCGCCGCGGCCAGCACTTCGGCGTTGATGCGCAGCGGGTAGGCCTTCTTCTCGCTCACCGGCGCCCCCGGGCGGCGCGCCGGGCCCGGAAGGCCGAGAACAGCACCGCGAGCACCAGCGCGTTGACCAGCACCACCATCGCCACGACCATCAGGGTCGCGCGACCGCGATCGTCGCCCGCCCACCACAGGCCCGCGGCCGCGGCCAGGCCGACCACGCCGACGATGTCCATCAGCCGGGCCAGCCTGCGGTCGAGCCGGGCCTTGCCGGAGTCGTCGGCCGGGTCGTTGCCGCGGCGCAGCAGCCGCGCGATGGCGAACGCCGGCAGGCTCGACAGCGCGAACACGATGGCGGCGAGGTTGGCGGTGCCCACGCCGTCGTCCTCAGTACAGCGAGCCGGCGTTGACGATCGGCTGGGTGGCGCGGTCGCCGCACAGCACCACCAGCAGGTTGCTGACCATGTTGGCCTTGCGCTCCTCGTCCAGCTCGACCACGCCGTTCTTCTGCAGCTCGGCCAGCGCCATTTCCACCATGCCCACCGCGCCGGCGACGATGCGCGTGCGCGCGGCGATGATCGCGTTGGCCTGCTGGCGCTGCAGCATCGCCTGGGCGATCTCCGGCGCGTAGGCGAGGTGGCTGATGCGCGCGTCGAGAACCTGCACGCCGGCGTCGGCGAGGCGCTCGGAGAGTTCGTCGCGCAGGTGCTGGCTGATCTCGGCGGCATGGCTGCGCAGCGCGACCTGGCCTTCCTCGTGCTGGTCGTAGGGATAGCTGGTGGCCATCGTGCGCAGCGCCGACTCGGACTGGATGTGGACGAAGCTCTCGTAGTCGTCGACGTTGTAGACCGCCTCGGCCGAATCCACGACCTGCCACACGATCACCGCGGCGATCTCGATCGGGCTGCCGTCGAGCTCGTTGACCTTGAGCTTGCCGCTCTCGAAGTTGCGCACGCGCTGGCTGACCTTGCGCTTGCCGTAGAAGGGGTTGTTCCAGCGCAGGCCGTTGTCCTTGACCGTGCCGACGTACTTGCCGAACAGGCTCACCACCGCGGCCTGGTTGGGCTCGACCTTGTACAGGCCGAACAGGCACACCAGCGCGAGCACGCCCAGGATCGCGCCGGCCAGGGCGCGTGCGCCGGAGGTGATGCCGTAGTGCGGGTTCGGCCCGAGGCCGGAGAGGATCATCCAGATCGCCAGGACGACCAGCAGGAGCAGCCCGAGCAGGACGGGGATGCCGGGGAGGGAGCGGATCGGGTTCTCTTTCATGGCGGGTCTCTCGTGCCCCCAATGGGCGATAGAGTGATATCAAATTGATATCTATCTTGCAAGCGGGGGGGGGGCTTGGACGCCGGCGCGTGGGAGCGGCTTCAGCCGCGGGCTCCTGGCTGGCGATCGTGGACGGCGAAAAGCTCGCGGCTGAAGCCGCTCCCACGCGCCGATCGATGCCCGGCATCCACCGGGACAGGCCGCGATCGCCTGTTCAGGATCCGGGATTGAGGTACAGCAGCGGCGCCGGTGCGAACTCGCCGGTGGCGTAGAGGCCGCGGCCTTCGGCGTCCCAGCCCAGGGCCTCGGCCTGCGGCAGCCAGGGCAGGTCGTGCACGGCGGGCTTGCGCGCCATCGCCCGGGCCCAGGATTCGTCGCCGCGGCGGCGGTACAGCAGGACTTCGTTGTAGGTCATCACCGCGATGCGGCCGCCGTCCGGCGCGATGTCGGCGGCGGTGACCTGGTGGCGGATGCGGGCCATGCGCGGGTTGGCGCGGACCTCGTCGGCGGTCGCCACCGGCACGCCGGCCAGCGTGCCCAGCCGCCGCGCGACCTGCACGCCGCCGCCGCGCGGGCGCAGCGGCAGCGAGAACAGCTCCGGCGGCACGCGCTTCTTCGACACCAGCAGCACCTGTCCGCGCGCGGCGTCGACCGCGACCGCCTCGCAGTCGCGCGGGCCGTCGGGCCAGCGGAAGGCGATCGACCAGGCCGGGCGCAGCGGCGTGCGCTGCGCGGCGGCATCCAGCGACGCGGGCTCCTCGATCACGTGCAGCTGCAGGCTGCGGCGCAGCCCGCCGTTGTCGCCGGTGTCGGCGACCAGCAGGTAGTTGCGGCCGTCGAGCTCGAAGGAGGCGATGTCTTCCCAGTCGGTGTTGGGCGCGCCGGCGACCTCGAACGCCGCCCGCAGCCCGCCGCGGCTGCCGACCGCGAACAGGCGCGCCTGGTTGCCGCCGTCGTCCTGCATCCACAGCACGTCCTCGTGCACGTGCGACGCGGCCAGGCCGCTGATCTCGTCCAGGCGCGCGTCGAGCAGCATGCCCGAGAGCTGCGCGAACGGAGGCGGCTGCGCGCACGCGGCGAGCAGCGCCAGCAGCGCGGCCGGCAGCAGCGCGCGGAGAAGGCGGATCGACCGGTGAGACGCCATGGCGGCAGCATGGCATGGCGCGGCGGCGACGCGAAGCCGCCGGCCCCGCGATGGTTAGAATGCGCCGGCACGACGCCGCGCGACCACACAGGAACGAGGTCCCATGAACGAAAGCAACGGCTACGCCGTGTTCTTCTTCCCGCAGGCGCTCGAGGCGCTGGGCGAGGCGATCAAGCCCTACCTGCAGGAAGGCCCGGCCGGCGCGCACGTGCTGTGCAACGAGATCGACACCGGCGGCGCGCTGGTCGAGATGACGCTGCGCGGCCGCGACTCGGAGGGCAAGGAGCTCGCGCTGGAACTGATGGTGCCGACCTCGATGGTGCGCATGGTGGTCTCGACCCACAGCGACGGCAGCTTCGGCTTCGGCCCGCACGTGGCGGTGAAGCCGGAGCCGGCGGTGCCGCCGCCGGTGGCGGCCGCGGTCCCGGAAGCAACCGCGCCGGCCGCGGTGCAGGAAGCGCCCAAACCCTGAGCTTTTGTAGGAGCGCACCCGGGCGCGACCGGCTTTCCCGGTAAAGCAGTCGCGCCCGGGTGCGCTCCTACAGGGCGTCTTCGCGGCGTTCCAGACGCCGCCATTCGCGGCCGGTGAACAGTTCCAGGGGCCGGAAGCGCCGCTTGTAGTCCATCTTGCGGTGGCCTTCGATCCAGTAGCCCAGGTACAGGTGCTGGAGGCCTTCCTGGCGCGCCCACTCGATCTGCCGCAGCACCGCCAGCGTGCCCAGGCCGCGCGCGGATTCGTCGGGATCGAAGAAGGTGTAGACCGCCGACAGCGCGCGCTCGACGCGGTCGGTCACCGCCACGGCGAGCAGCCTGCCGTCGACGCGGAACTCGAGGAAGCGTCCCTCCGACCACGCGCCGACCAGGAACTGCTCGAACTCCGCCGCGCCGTGGTCGTCCATGCCGCCGCCGCGATGGCGCGCGCCGAGGTAGCGCTGATAGAGCGCGAGCTGCTCGTCGGTGCGCCGCGCCGCCACCACGCGCATGGCGACGTCGGCGTTGCGGCGCAGGCAGCGGCGCTGGCTGCGGTCGGGGACGAAGTCGGCCACCGGCACGCGCACCGCGATGCAGGCGTGGCAGGCGGCGCAGTGAGGGCGGTAGACCAGGTCGCCCGAGCGGCGGAAACCCCAGCCCAGCGCCTGCGGATAGAACTGCGACAGGCGCGGGTCGCGTGGGTCGAGCACCAGGTCGCGCGCGGTGCGGTCGCTGAAGTAGCCGCACGGATGCGCGCCGGTGTCGAACACGCGCAGGCCTTCGTCGTCGCGGCGAGGCGGGTTGCCCATGCGCCTCAGGCCCCCGCGCGAGGAAGCCGCCGGCCCGCCACGGGTGGCCGCGGCGCGGACGGGGCCGGGATCGGCGTGGCGCGGGCGAAGGCGTTCGGCATGCGCCAAGCATAGCGCCCGGTCTCTCGCCGGCTGCGACTGTCCGCGTGCTGAATGCGCCGGCCGGCGTGTCATCCGCCGCGGCGCCCGGGCGTTGACCGGTGCGATGGCGGCACTGTCGCTGCCCGATTGGAGACATCGATGAAGCACAAGATCCTGTTCGCCACCGTCGTCCTCGCACTGGCCGCGGCCGGCGCGGCCGTCGCGCAGCAGCCCGCCGCCACGACCGACCAGCCCGCGCGCCATGCGCGGCTGGACGCCAATAACGACGGCGCGATCGATCGCGCCGAAGCGGCCGCCGCGCCGCGCCTGGCCGAACGCTTCGACCAACTCGACGCGGACAAGGACGGCAGGCTGACCGCCGGCGAACGCCCGCACCGCCACGGCTGGCGCCGCGGCCATCGCGGCCACCGCATGATGATGCGGCTCGACGCGGACAAGGACGGCCGCATCAGCAAGGCCGAGGCCGCGGCCGATCCGAAGTTCGCCGAGCGGTTCGCGAAGATGGACCTCAACCGCGACGGCTACGCGGATCGCGCCGACTTCCGGGCGCGCATGGCGCAGCGCCACGCCGAATGCTTCGACAAGGCCGACCTCAACAAGGACGGCAGGCTCAGCCGCGTCGAGTATTCGAACACCCTGCAGGCGTGCCGCCCGCAGTGGCGCGGCCACGGCGAGGGCATGAAGGCGCCGGTGCAGCAGGCGCAGTAATCACCGCTGCAGGAAGGCAGCCAGGCCCGCGTCCCCGGACGCGGGTTTTTTTGTTGCGCGGACTTGCCACGGACCTGGCGCCTACAGCACGCCGGCCGCGTGCAGCCCCATGGCCATGCCGGCGCAGCTGCACACCAGGCCGATGGCGCCACCGATCCAGCAATGGACGCGCTCGCGCCGTCGCCGCAGCGCCGCGCCGGCCGGGTCGCGCGCGGCTTCCAGCGCATGTCGCCGCCGCATCGCCCGCGGCTGCACCACCAGCGACTGGTAGAAGATCGCGGCCATGAAGCCGAGCCAGGCCAGCACGGACGCGACCAGCAGCGTGGTGCCGCGTGCATAGCGCGCGACGAACACCAGGCAGGCGACGAATGCGATCGACACCAGCGCGTTGACCACCGAGCTGCGCACCAGCGCCCGGCGCTCCTCTTCGTCGATCGCCCCGCGCAGCTGCTTGCGCAGCCCCAGCCAGATGCCGGCGAAGGCGGCGACCATCGCGATGCCGATGCTGCCGGCCGCGCCGAGCACCAGCTTGCCCAGGGTCTTCGCCCCGCCGGCCGCCGCGACCGCGAGGATGCCCTTGGCCGCCGCCGGCGGGCTGGCGGCCGCGAGCGCGCCGGCGACGATGGTGGTGAACGCCGCGGTCGGCGCGCTGCCGCGCGCGAACTCGCCGAAGCGCGCGAGCATGTCCTCGCGCAGCGCCTGCCTAGCGCGCGACAGCCGCTTGCGCACCGCGGCGTCCGACAGCCCGAGCAGCGCCGCGACCTGCTGCGAGCGCTGGCCCTCGCGGTAGTACAGCAGCAGCGCCTCGCGGCTGTCGTCGGGCAGCGCGGCGATCAGCTCGGCCGCGGCGCGCTCGCGCTCGTCCTCGGCCAGCTGCTCGGCGGGCGTGGGCGACGGGTCGGCGGCCAGCGCGATCGCGATCTCGGCGCCTTCGCCGTCGAGCGGGCGATGGCGTCCCGCGCGCAGGTGGTCGCGCGCGAGGTTGCGGGTGATCTGGCGCAGCCAGGGCAGGAAGCTGGCCGGGTTCTGCAGGCGCTTGAGGTTCTGCCAGGCGGCGAGGAAGGCGTCCTGCGCGATGTCCTCGCTGGCCGGCACGTCGCGGGTGATCGCCAGCGCCACCGCGGTGACGGTGTTCTGGCAGGCGGCGACGATGCGGCCGTAGGCGTCGCGGTCGCCGCGCGCGGCGGCGGGCAACTGGTCGCGGATCAGCAGGTCGATGGCTTCGGCGTTCATGGTGTTTCGCGGGATGGCCTGCCTTCAGGACGTCGTGGCGGGCTGGATGTGACCGGCCGTGCCCGGACATCGTAATCCGCGCCGGGATCGAGGCAGGTCGTGGGTCCACTGGAGAAGGGCGCGAACCCGTCCGGCACCATGGCCGGGCCATTCATTCAGGCCGGTGTCGCCGGAATTGCGGCATCGGCCCTAGAGCGGCTGCACGATCCGCCAGCCCTCGCCGTCGCGGCGCACGTCGTACCACTGCGGCACGCCCTTGCCGCCGACGCGACGGCGCTGCAGGAAGATGGTGCCGGTGCCGGCGGCGTTGGCTTCGTACTTGCCGATCGCGACCAGCTGCGCCGCGGGCCGGCCTTCGATCCGGGCCGGGCACTGCGAGGCCGGCAGCACGCGTCCCGGTGACGGTGGCAGCGCGGCCAGCAGGGCCGGCGCGGGATCGCGGCCATCGACGGCGATGCAGGCGACGTCGTCCGCGCTGCGCGGCAGCTCACCGCGCAGCAGCGCGACCGCCAGCGAGTCCGGGGTCGCGGTGTTGCCGCGCGGCGGCAGGTCGCCGGGGAGCGGCGCGGTGGTCGCCACCGGCGCCGGTCGCGCGGGTCCCGCCTGCGGCGCATTCGTCGAAGGTCCCTGCATGGCCATGAAGGCGAGCGCGATGATCGCAGCGATCACCACCAGCAGCCCGAGCTTGATCCGGAACGCGCGCCGCTGCGTGTCGCCGCGGCGGTCCGACTGCTCGGAGGTGCCGCGCAGGCCCATCGACAGGTAGCTGTCGGGCGCGTTGCGCGAGGAGTCCATCAGGCCGGCATCGCGCAGCAGCGCGCGCGCCTTCGGCTGGTCCTCGGAGCGCACGATCCACACCGCGGGTTTCTGGCCGCCTTCGTCGCGGTAGGTGAAGTTGCCGCGGATGCCGCCCTTGTACGAGCGGCCGTTGGTGATGCGCACCTCGATGCCGGCGTCCTCGAGCAGACGGGCCACCTGCTCGACGTTCTCCAGCCGCGCGCTGGTGAAGACCTGCCTCACGGCCTCACGCCTTCGCCGGCACGTGCGCGGACGATGCGCCGGCGGTGACGCGGATCAGCCCTTCCTGCGCGGTGCTGGCGACCAGCTTGCCGTGGCGGTCGTAGACCAGGCCGCGCGCCAGGCCGCGCGAGCCCTGCGCGCTGGGGCTGTCGATCGAGTACAGCAGCCAGTCGTCGGCGCGGAACGGGCGGTGGAACCACAGCGCGTGGTCGAGCGAGGCCATCTGCACGTTCGGCTGGTAATAGCTGATGCCGTGCGGGAAGGTCGCCGTGCCCAGCAGCTGGAAGTCGGAGGCGTAGGCGAGCAGGGCGCGGTGCAGCTCCGGCGCGTCGCCGACCTTCTCGGCCAGGCGGAACCACACCTGCTGGAACGGCGGGCGCTTGGGCGGATTGAGCTCGTCGCGCGGGTAGACGTGGCGGAATTCGAACGGCCCCATGCGGTCGAGCCAGCGCTGCACCTTGGTCGGCAGCGTCGCCAGCACTTCGGGCGGGATCGCCGGCGCGGGCTCGATGTCCTCGGGCCTGGGGACCTCCGGCATCGACAGCTGGTGCTCGGCGCCTTCCTCGCGCTCCTGGAACGAGGCCGCGCAGAAGAACACCACCTGGCCGTGCTGGATCGCGGTGACCCGGCGCACCGAGAAGGTGCCGCCGTCGCGGGTGCGGTCGACGTCGTAGACGATCGGATGCTCGATGTCGCCGGCGCGCAGGAAGTAGGCGTGCAGCGAATGGGCGTCGCGCGGCTTGTCCATCGTCGCCTGCGCGGCCGACAGCGCCTGCCCCAGCACCTGGCCGCCGAACACGTACTTGGTGCCGATGTCGCGGCTCTGGCCGCGGAACAGGTTGTCCTCCAGCCGTTCCAGCGAGAGCAGCTCGATCAGCTCGGAGACCACGGGTTGCAGCGCGGGAGTGGGCATGGGAAGCCTGCGGGAGGGGCGCGGCGATTATACGGGCGCGTGGCGGCCAATCCCTGTAGGAGCGCCCCTTGGGCGCGATCAGGCTTTCGCAACGAAAGCCATCGCGCCCAAGGGGCGCTCCTACACGTCACATCCGCTGGAGATCGACCTGCGCCAGCACCCGCTGCCACGGGAACAGCGGCCCCGGGTCGCGCTTGCGCGGCACCAGGATCGCCGCGTCGTCGCTCGCCGGCACCATCGCGGTGTCCAGGTCCTCGTGCCCGGCGATGTAGCGCAGCGAGGGCAGCTGCGCGCGCAGCGCGTGCAGCAGCGCCACCAGCGCGCCCAACTGCGCGTCCGGATACGGTTCCTCCATCGCCTGCCGGCGCGAGTCCAGCCAGTCCGGCCAGCGCCCGCGGTTGACCAGTTCGATGCCGATCGAGCGTGGGTTGTAGCCGTGCACGTGGTGGGCGATCCGGTCCGGCGCGACGAAGCGATGGCAGCCGCCGTCGCGGTCGACGTAATAGTGGCCGCTGTTGCCGGTGCCCGATTCGGGGTACAGCACGCGCTCGCCGTACTCGCGCGCGGTGGCCAGGTCCGGCAGCTCGGTGCAGTGGATGACGACCAGGTCCACCTGCGACAGCGGGCGGCCCTCGAGCCTGCCTTCGTAGGGCAGCGGCGAGGCCTTCGGGACGCCTGGACCCGGCTCGTTCGGCATGGGGCCGATGCTAGCATTCGCGCATGAGCCTGCCTTCGCCCGATTCGGAACTGTACCGGCTGATGTCGCGTTTCCCGCGCGCCGGAAGCGTGCGCTGGATCGGGCTGCGGCCGGCGCGCGAAGTCGACATGGAGCAGGTCGACGCGGTCGAGGCCGTGGCCGGCAAGGGCCTGCGCGGCGACCGCTACCTGCTGTCCAGCGGCAGCGGCAAGCGCGGCGTCACCCTGCTGCAGGCCGAGCACCTGCCGGCGATCGCCGCGCTCAGCGGGCATGCCTGCGTGGCGCCGGCGCTGCTGCGCCGCAACCTGGTGGTCGCGGGCATCCCGCTGGTGGCGCTGAAGGGACGTCGCTTCCGCGTCGGCGAGGTGCTGCTGGAAGGCACGGACGGCTGCGATCCCTGCTCGCGGATGGAGGCCGCGCTTGGCCCCGGCGGCTACAACGCGATGCGCGGCCATGGCGGACTGTGCGCGCGCATCCTCGAGGGCGGCACGCTGCGCGTCGGCGACGCGGTCGCCTGCGAGGGCGACGCGTGAGCGCGCGCGGCCACTGCATCCTCTCGCACGGCTTCGAAAGCGGACCCGACGCGACCAAGGTCACGGCGCTGGCAGAGGCGGCGCAGCGGCTGGGCTGGACGCACGAGCGGCCCGACTACACCGACCTCGACGCGAAGCGCGAGGTGAGCGAGCTCGGCGACGTGCCGGCGCGGCTGCAGCGCCTGCTCGCGCTGGCGCGCGAGGCCGCGGCGCGCGGGCCGCTGGTGCTGGCCGGCTCCAGCCTCGGCGCATGGATCTCTGGCCGCGCGTCGCTGGAGGTGCCGCTGGCCGGGCTGTTCCTGATGGCGCCGCCGGTGCGCATGGCGCCCGCGCCGCCGCTGGAAGCCGCGGCGGTGCCAACGTCGATCATCCACGGCTGGGACGACGAGCTGATCCCGGCGCGCGAGGTCGTCGACTGGGCCCTCGCGCGTCGCGCGCGGCTGCTGCTGGTCGACGACTCGCACCGGCTGTCCGGCCACGTGGCGGCGTCGGCGGACGCGTTCGCGGCGCTGCTGGCGGGGCTGTGATGCGCGCGGAAGCGTCGGAAGCGCCCGGGGCGGCAGGAGCGCCGTGAAATTCTTCGCCTCCTGCCCCAAAGGCCTCGAATACCTGCTCGCCGACGAACTGCTCGCGCTGGGCTGCGCGCGCGCCACCGCGACGGTGGCAGGCGTCAACGCCGAGGGCGCGCTGGTCGACGCCGAGGGCGCGGTGCTGTGGTCGCGACTGGCCAGCCGGGTGCTGTGGCCGCTCGCCGAATTCCCCTGCGAGGACGAGCACGCGCTGTACCGCAACGCCGCGCTGGTGCCGTGGCGCGAGCACATCGACGACACCATGACGCTGGCCGTCGACGCCCACGTGTCCGGCGAGGCGATCACGCACGCGCGCTACGCGGCGCAGCGGGTCAAGGACGCGGTGGTCGACACCCTGCGCGCGGCCACCGGCGCGCGTCCGTCGGTGGACGTCGAGGCGCCTGACCTGCGGCTCAACCTGGTGGTGCGCAAGGGCAGGGCGGTGCTGTCGGTCGACCTCGGCGGCGGCCCCATGCATCGCCGCGGCTGGCGCCGCGCGCAGGGCGAGGCGCCGCTGAAGGAGAACCTCGCCGCCGCGGTGCTGCTGCGCGGCGGCTGGCCGCAGCTGTATGCCGAAGGCGGCGCGCTGCTCGACCCGATGTGCGGCAGCGGCACGCTGGTGATCGAGGGCGCGCTGATGGCGGCCGACGTCGCGCCGGGACTGCTGCGGCACGGCGACCGGCTGCCCTCGCGCTGGCTCGGCTTCGACGAGAAGGCCTGGGCCGCGCTGTACGCGCAGGCGCATGCACGCGAACGCGCGGGACGCGCCGCGCTGCGCGACGCGTTCGCCGGCAGCGACGCCGATCCGCATGCGATCCGCGCCGCGCGCGAGAACGCCACCGCCGCGGGCCTGCGCGACGCCATCCGCTTCGAGGCGCGCGAGGTGGCGACGCTGCCGATCCAGCCCGCGCCGCGCGGCCTGGTCGCCTGCAACCCGCCCTACGACGCGCGCCTGGCCGCGGACCCGGCGCTGTACCGCGCCCTCGGCGACGCGCTCAAGCACGCGGCACCGAACTGGCGCGCGAGCCTGCTGTGCGGCGACGCGTCGCTCGCGCACGCCACCGGGCTGCGCGCGACGAAGAAGTACCAGATGTTCAACGGCGCGCTGGAGTGCAGCCTGGTCGTGTGCGACCCGGTGCTGCCGGCGCTGCGCGGAGAGGCGCAGCCGCGCGCGCTGTCGGAGGGCGCGCAGATGCTGGCCAACCGGCTACGCAGGAACCTGCGCGGCCTCAAGGCCTGGCGCGCGCGCGAAGGCGTCGACTGCTTCCGCGCCTACGACGCCGACCTGCCCGAGTACGCTGCCGCCATCGACGTCTATCCGGAGGCCGGCGACCCGGACGCGGTCTGGCTGCACGTGCAGGAGTACGCCGCGCCCGCGGAGATCCCCGAGGCCGACGTGCGCCGCCGTTTCGGCGAGGTGCTGGCGGCAGCGCGCGACGTGTTCGGCGTGCGGCGCGAGCGCGTGGCCACCAAGACCCGCGCGCGCGGCAAGGGGGGCAGCAAGTACGCGCGCGACGGCGGCCTCGGCCCGCGCAACGAAACCTTCGCCGTGCGCGAGGGTGCCGCGCGGCTGCGGGTGAACCTGTTCGACTACCTCGACACCGGCCTGTTCCTCGACCACCGCCCGCTGCGCCGGCGCATCTTCCAGGAAGCGCGCGGGCGCCGCTTCCTCAACCTGTTCTGCTACACCGGCGCGGCGACGGTGCAGGCCGCGGTCGGCGGCGCCGCGCAGACCACCAGCGTCGACCTCTCCGCGACCTACCTGCAGTGGCTGGCGGACAACCTGCGCGAGAACGACATCGGCGGCCCGGCGCACCGGCTGGTGCAGGCCGACGCGATGGCGTGGCTGGAGGCCGACCCCGGCAAGTACGACCTGGTGTTCTGCGACCCGCCGACGTTCTCCAACTCCGCGCGCGCCGAGGACTTCGACGTGCAGCGCGAGCACGTGCGCCTGCTGCGCGCCGCGGTCGCGCGCCTGGCGCACGGCGGCACGCTGTACTTCTCGAACAACTTCCGGCGCTTCCGGCTGGACGCCGACGCGGTGGCCGAGTTCGCGCACTGCGAGGACATCTCCGCGCAGACGATTCCGCACGACTTCGCCCGCAACCCGCGCATCCACCAGGCCTGGCGCCTGACCGCGCGGTAGCAGGAGCACCGCCCGCCGCAACCGGCAGGCGGCGATGCCCGGGGGCGCGAAAGGAGTGCTAGTCCGAAGCCGCGAGGCTGCCCGTGCCGGCGGCCGATCGGGCGTGCCGCGCGCGATCGGCATCCGGCGCGGGCGCCTTGTCGTCGCGGAACATGCCTTCGTAGGCGGCTTCGTCGATGCGCCGTATGCTGCCGATGCGGCACGGGATGTCGGTGCTGCTGGCCTGCGCGCTGCGCGGCACGACCGCGTCGCCGAGGTCGCCGCAGATGCGGCCGTCATGGGTGACCGGATCGGTGCCCACGCCCGAGCGCTTGCCGGTCCTGGGATCGGGCTGCTGCTGCAGTCCCTCGCGGAAGCTCAGGTAGGGACGCTTGAGCAGGTCGGGGCAGTTGTTGTCCAGCCGGATGTCGTAGTAGCGCTTGCCCAGGCTCTTGACGACCACGCGGCGCTGGTCGACCACGCCCCAGTCCATGATCTGGTCGAGCTTCAGGCAATCGGAGACGGGCCGGATCGGCGTGGCCGGCGGCGCGGCGGGACCTGCGGCGGAAGCGCCCAGCGCGACCAGGGCCAGCATTCCGGGAAGGATCGAGATCGGATCGAGTCGCATGGCAGCCTCCTGGCATTCGCCTCGCGGCGGATGCCGCGACGGCACCGGGCAATGTCGTCCCCGGCCGCTTAATCCGTGCCGAATGCGCCCCGCGTCGTGGCGGCCGCGGCCGCCTTGCCGGCCCGGAACCGATGCGTTCCAGCGATGGCGCTGGTGCGGGCGCATGATGGCCCCGATCTGTGGGCCATCGCACTCCCGGGAGGGATTCCATGAACGCCACCACCGCCACCCATGCCCGCGTCATCCGCAGCGTTCGCGGCAGCCCGACCTCGGACGGCGCGGGCGTCAAACTCACCCGCGTCATCGGCGGCGCCGCGCTGCCCGACCTCGATCCGTTCCTGCTGCTCGACGAATTCGGCACCGACCAGGCCGAAGACTACATCGCCGGCTTCCCGAGCCATCCGCACCGCGGCTTCGAGACCGTGACCTACATGCTCGACGGCCGCATGCGCCACAAGGACAACCACGGCAACGAAGGCCTGCTGGTGCCCGGCAGCGTGCAGTGGATGACCGCCGGCCGCGGCCTGGTGCATTCGGAGATGCCCGAGCAGGAGGAAGGCCGCATGCGCGGCTTCCAGCTGTGGGTGAACCTGCCGGCGAAGGACAAGATGACCGATCCGCGCTACCAGGAATTCGACGCTTCGAAGATCCCGTCCGTGCAGCCGGCCGCCGGCGTCACGGTGAGGGCGATCGCCGGTGAAGTCGACGACGGTCGCGGCGGCAGCGTGCGCGGGCCGATCGCGCAGCCGGCGACCGATCCGCTGTACCTCGACATCGCGCTGGATGCCGGCGCGGGCTGGGAATACGCGCTGCCGGAAGGCCACAACGCCTTCGCCTACGTCTTCGAGGGCGATGCCCGGGTCGGCGACGGCGAGGATGCGCGCGCGCTGGGCACCCACGAGATGGGCGTGCTCGGCGGCGGCGACGTGGTGAAGCTCGCGGCCGGCGACGCCGGCGCGCGGCTGGTGCTGGTCGCCGGCCGTCCGCTGCGCGAGCCGGTGGCGCGCTACGGCCCGTTCGTGATGAACACGAAGCAGGAAGTGATGCAGGCCTTCGTCGACTTCCAGGAAGGCCGGTTCTGACCAACGGCCGGCGTTTCCCGCCGTCAAGACGTCGTTCACGCGTGGAAAACAGCGAAGGGGAGCCGAGGCTCCCCTTCGTTGCGTCAAATCACCGATCACCGATCACCGGTCACCGGTCACCGGTCACGAGCCGGGAATCCCCACCACGTCCGGCCGCTCGCTGCCCAGCCAGCGGTAGATGATGCCGCCCAACAGCGCGCCCAGGATCGGCGCCAGCCAGAACAGCCACAGCTGCCCGATCGCACCGGAGCCGGCGAACAGCGCGACGCCGGTCGAGCGCGCCGGGTTCACCGAAGTGTTGGTGACCGGGATGCTGATCAGGTGGATCAGCGTGAGCGCCAGGCCGATCGCGATGCCGGCGAAGCCCACCGGCGCGCGCCCATGGGTCGCGCCCATGATCACGAGCAGGAAGAACGCGGTCATCACCACCTCGCACAGGAAACCGGCGGCGGCCGAATAACCCTGCGGCGACAGCGCGCCGAAACCGTTGCTGGCGAACGCGCCCGCCGCGTTCGGATCGATGGCGAAGTCGCCCCTGCCGCTGGCGATCTGGAACAGGATCCAGCCGGCCGCGATCGCGCCGACCACCTGCGCGAGGATGTAGGGCACCACGTCCTTCACCGGGAACCGGTTGCCCGCCCACAGCCCCAGCGTCACCGCCGGGTTGAAGTGGCCGCCGGAAACATGGCCGAACGCGTACACGCCGGTCAGCACGGTCAGGCCGAACGCCAGCGCCACGCCCATGTATCCGATGCCGAACTGGTAGCCGTCGGCGCCCACCACGTGCGCCGCGAGCACCGCGCTCCCGCAACCCCCCAACACCAGCCAGAACGTGCCGAGCAACTCGGCGACGAGTCGTTTGGTCATCTTGGTCTCCCCATTGGTCGGATGGCCCCGGTCCGGGGCCAAGGAAATGCTGGAGCAAGGGCGCGGGGGAAATGTTCGCCTGGCGTTAAGCGCGGTCGGGGCCGAGGTGCCGGGCGACCTGCAGCGGGCGAACCGGAGCGACGCGGCTGGCGGAGCGGCCGCGGCGGCGACGGTTGGCTTCTCTCGTCATGCCGTGAAGGCGGTGGATCCGCGAGTTCCGGAAGGTCATCCGGGGAGGACCCGCAGTCCCGGACCCGGCGTTTCGCGCGCAGCGCATCGTCCCGCTTTCGCGGGGATGACGGGCGGCAGGGATGCGGCGTTTCGCGAAGCGGGCTGCGCCGGTGCTTCGCGAAGGCGGGCCTTGGCCTAGTTGCTGCTCAGCTGCGGCCCGCCGGCGCCGAAGTGCAGCGATTCGGCTTCCTTCAGGACGCTCGCGAGCTCGGATTCGTTCTTGGCACGCAGCGAGATGTGCGCGACCCGGCCGTCGCCGAGGTCGATCAGCGTTTCACGGACCTGGGCGTTCGGCGCCGAGGCGATCTCGCCGCGGTACCACCAGGCCTCGTGGCCGTCGATCATGGCCGGTTCGGCGCGGTCGACGCGCCTGGGCTCGAACGGCGAATCCTTGGCGATGGTCACCGCAAACGCCTCGCCGGCGTCCGCGTCGCGCAGCGCCTTGCAGAACACGAAGTCGTCGCCGGCCATGACCTTCCAGGCCAGCCCGCTGTCGGCGGGCAGCTGGGGGCATTCAAGTGCCGATTGCGCGTGGACGGCGCCCGCGGAGAGCAGGCAGGCCAGAGGAAGGAGACGAAGCAGTTTCATACGCACCCCCTTGCGCATGTGATGACACGTTTCCCGACCATAGTCGACGCCGACCGGGAAAACAAACCGTGATGCAAATCACATTTTCGATCAGCCGTCGGTCTCAGCGCTCCGGCAGGGGAATGAACTCGTCGTCCCCAGCGACCCGTCCGAACCGGCCTTCCAGCCAGTCCTGCTTGGCCTGCTCGATGCGCTCCTTGGAGGAGGACACGAAGTTCCACCACAGGTGGCGCGGGCCGTCCAGCGGCTCGCCGCCGAACAGCATGGCCTTGAGCGGGGTCTTCGCCCGCAGCTTCGGCCGGCCGCCGCGGTCGAGCACGACCAGGTGCTTCTCCGGGATGTCGGCGCCGTCGAGCTGCGCCTGGCCCTCGAGCACGTAGAGGGCGCGTTCGGCGGCGCGGTCATCGATCGCCACCTCGCCATCTGGCGCGAGGTCGACGGCGACGTTGAAGGTGTCGGCGAACACCTTCACCGGCGATTCCTCGTCCCAGGCGCGCCCGGCGACCACGCGCAGGGTGGCGCCGCCGCGGTCGATGCGCGGCAGCATCGCGGCGCCGTGGTGGTGAAATTCGGGCGCGACCTCCTCCGATGCCTTCGGCAACGCCACCCAGGTCTGCATGCCGTGCAGCGGCTGGCCGCCGCCGCGCAGCGACTGCGGGGTGCGCTCGGAGTGGGCGATGCCACGGCCGGCGGTCATCCAGTTGACGTCGCCGGGCGTGATGTCCTGGTCCGATCCCAGGGTGTCGCGGTGGCGGATCGTGCCCGCCCACAGGAAGGTCACCGTCGCCAGGCCGATATGCGGATGCGGGCGCACGTCGATGCCCAGGCCGGGCTCGAACACCGCCGGTCCCATGTGGTCGACGAACACGAACGGCCCGACGCTGCGCGCCTGCAGCGTCGGCACCGCGCGGCGTACCTGGAAGCCGCCGAGGTCGTGCACGCGCGGGGCGATGATCGTGGTCATGGCGGGCTCCGGGCCAGGCGGTCGAGACAGGATGGCACCGCCGCCGCGCCGTCGCGAGGCCGGGCGTTGCAACGGATCGTCCCGGGGTACGGGCACGCCCCGCGCAAGGCGGGTCCCGGCCCACCAACATGCATCGATCGCGTTGGGCGGGGTCCCGACCCGCCGGTAGGATGCGCGAGCGGGGGGCAGACCCGCCCCGCGATCCTTACGGCAGTGCTTCCAGCGTGAGCTGCGCCTCCGGATTGGCGCCGCGTTCCAGCGACACCAGTGTCAGGCGCCGGCCATCGAGGTCGCGGCTGCGGTCGCCGCGGCCGGTGTGCAGGCTGAAGGACTCCGGCCGTCCGTCGCTGGCCGTCCACTCGAACACCACTTCGGCATCGCCCGCCCAGACGCACTGGTGGCCCGGCGCGCAGCGCGAATCGTTGGCGACGCGGACGTAGCGCAGCGCGCCGCGGCCGGCGATCGCGACTTGCTCGCCGGTGGCCATCGTGAACGTCTCGCCGTCGACGATCGTGCGCGGGCTGCCCGCGCCGGCGGCCGCGCCGGCCGGCGTCGAGCAGGCGGCGAGCAGCAGCGGCAGCAGGCCGGCGATGGCGGTGGTGGCGTGGGGCAGCAGCGTGCGCATGCAGGACGTCCCTTGCTTGTGGAGCGGCCGATTCTAGGCGGGCGGCGGCGTGGCGCGGGTGAACGCAGGCGCGCCTGCGTGCGGTGCTGGGTTCAGCGGCCGGGCGACGCGTCGCCGCGCGCCGCCAGCCCGGCAAGCCGCGTCGGCTCCGGGAGCCTGTGCTCGCCGGTGCAGCGCATCACCAGGTCCGCTGCCGAGGCCATCGACACGCGATGCCCCGGCGACACGATCAGCGGATCGCGATCGACCTTGCTGCGCAGCACCCATCCCAGCTGCACGCCCTCGTGGCGCAGCGCGGTGTAGGCGCCGCGCATCTGGTGCGGCTCCGGGCCGCTGCCGAAAATCGCCGTCCTGGCGACGCCGATGCTGGGCAGCCCGGTCGCCACGCCGAAGTGCGATGCGGGCCCCAGCCCACACGGATGCGCGATGCCGTGGCCGTCGACGAAGGCCAGGTCCGGCGGCTCCGGCAGCCTCTCGAGCACCAGCAGCAGCGCAGGCAATTCGCGGAACGACAGCAGGCCGGGTGTGCAGGGCGCGCTGGCGGGAACGCGCGCGACTTCCGTGGCGAGCACCTGCAGGCTGCCGGCGTCGAGCAGTACCGCGCCCGCGTGCAGGGTCGCGCCCTCGTCCCCGGCCTCGACATGGAAGCCGGCGATGGTGCGCAGAGGCCTGGCGAAGCCGTCGCGCCGGCTGACCTGGCCGGCGAGCTCGAGCTGCAGCGCGCGCGCGGCGGCGGGGCCGGCTTCGCCGCCGGGGAGTGCGGGAATGGTCGCCAACTCAGTAACGCTGCCGGTCCAGCCTGGCGACGCCGTCGGCGCCGATGCGCACTTCGTAGAGGTTGCCGTAGTCGCTCTCATCGATCGGCGCGACCTCGCAGGCGCACAGCGCCGAGACGATGCCGGGCACGGTGTTGCTGTGGCCGACCACCAGCACCGTGCCGGAGGCATGCTCGCGGCGCAGGCGCGCGGCGAAGGCCTCGGCCGGTCCCGCGGCATCGTAGGGCGTGATGGTGACGGCATGCGCGACCGCGGTCGGCGCGGCGGTGTCGCGGGTCCTGCGGAAGCCGGTCGCGTACGCGGCGACCACGTCGCGGTCGCGCAGCAATCCCGCCAGCGCCTCGGCGCGGGCCTTGCCGGCCTCGCTCAGCGAGGGATCGCGCGCGTCGTCGGTCGCCTTCTCGGCGTGGCGGACGACCACGAAGGCAAGCACCGGCGCCGCGGTCGGCACCGGCGTGGATGCGCAGGCGCCCAGCGCCAGCATGAAGGTGGCGAGCAGGATCCGGAAACCTCTGGGCATCGAAAGCTCCTGTTGGACCGTCGGCTGGCGTGGTTGGTCGCGACCGCGCGTCCGGCATCTCGCCGGTCCGCGGCGTTGACCTGAAAGAATGAGCCGCGATCAGGCGGAAGGGCACGCCGTGGCGACGCTGGGCCCGCGTGCGCGCGAAGTCAAGCGCGCCTTCCACTTGCGCAGGAAAACGAAAGGGCCGCGGTTTCCCGCGGCCCTCCGGTGTCGCGTTGCGGGATGGATCAGGCCAGGCCGGCCTGCTTCATCACTTCCGCGGCGTAGTCCTCGACCACCTTCTCGATGCCCTCGCCGACGGCCAGGCGCTGGAAGCCGACGACTTCGGCGCCGGCGGCCTTGAGCACGGCCTCGACGTTCTTGTCGGTGTCGAGCACGTAGGGCTGGCCGTACAGCGTGACCTCGTTGACGATCTTGGCGATCTTGCCGCCGATGATCTTCTCCAGGATCTCGGCCGGCTTGGACTTGTCCTTCTCGGACATCTTGGCCAGCTCGATTTCCTTTTCCTTGGCGATGAAGTCGGCCGGGACGTCGGACGCCTTCACGTGCGGCGGGTTCATCGCGGCGACGTGCATCGCCAGGCCGCGCGCCAGATCGGCGTCGCCGCCCTTGACCTCGACCAGCACGCCGATGCGGCCGCCGTGCACGTAGGCGGCGACGTTGTTGGCGCTGTCGATGCGGGCCATGCGGCGCACCTGCACGTTCTCGCCGACCTTGGCGATCAGTGCGGCGCGGGTTTCCTCGACGGTCTGTCCGTCGATCGTGGCCGACTTCAGCGCATCGACGTCGGCGGCGCCGAGCGCGGTGCGGGCGACGGCCTCGGTGAAGGCGACGAAGTTGCCGTCCTTCGCGACGAAATCGGTCTCGGAGTTGACCTCGACCAGCACGGCCTTGCCGTCGTCCTGGGCGGACGCGATGCGGCCCTCGGCGGCGACGCGGCCGGCCTTCTTGTCGGCCTTGGCCAGGCCCGACTTGCGCAGCGCCTCGGCGGCGGCGTCGATGTCGCCGGCGGTTTCGCCGAGCGCCTTCTTGCACTCCATCATGCCGGCGCCGGTGCGCTCGCGCAGTTCCTTGACCAGGGTGGCGGTGATCTCTGCCATGGGGAAAACCTCGTGATTCGTGGGCGTGGGAGCGGCTTCAGCCGCGAATGCTTGCGATCGGAAATGGGGACGGCAGGCCGGCCGGGCAATGGAAGGCCCGCCTGGCCCGGCCGCGGCCGGCATTCCGCGGCATCGGCGCGGCCCCGGGCGCATGGCGCCGTGCGAGGCTCGCGGCTGAAGCCGCTCCCACAAAGGGAGGAGGGCAGCCGCGCATCGTCGCGCGGCTGCATGGCCGCCGGATTACTCGGCGGCGGGGGTGGCTTCGGCGGCCGGCGCCTCGGCGGCGCCGTCGTCCTTGGCGGAAGCGCGCTTGGCCGGGGCCTTCTTCGCCGGCGCGCGGCGGGCGGGCTTGTCGCCCTCGGACTCGGCGAACTCCTCCTCGCGGACGCTGGCGACGTTCGGCGCGGCGGCCTTGCCTTCCAGCACCGCGTCGGCGGCGGCGGCGGCGTACAGCTGCACGGCGCGGATGGCGTCGTCGTTGCCCGGGATCGGGTAGTCGACCAGCGCCGGGTCGTAGTTGGTGTCGACCACCGCGATCACCGGGATGCCGAGCTTCTTGGCTTCCTTGATCGCGATGTCCTCGTGGCCGATGTCGATCACGAACAGCGCGTCGGGCAGGCGGTTCATCTCCTTGATGCCGCCCAGCGAGGCCAGCAGCTTCTCGCGCTCGCGGCGCAGGCCCAGCACTTCGTGCTTGACCAGCTTCTCGAACGTGCCGTCGGTCTCGGCCGCTTCCAGCTCCTTCAGGCGCGACACCGACTGCTTGACGGTGCGGAAGTTGGTCAGCGTGCCGCCCAGCCAGCGCTGGGTCATGTACGGCATGCCGCAGCGCTCGGCTTCTTCCTTGATCGCGTCGCGCGCGCTGCGCTTGGTGCCGACGAACAGGATCATGCCGCGCTTCTGCGCGATGCCCGAGATGAAGTTCATCGCGTCGCCGAACAGCGGCACGGTCTTCTCCAGGTTGATGATGTGGATCTTGCCGCGGGCGCCGAAGATGTACGGGGCCATCTTCGGGTTCCAGTAGCGGGTCTGGTGGCCGAAATGCACGCCGGCCTCCAGCATCTGGCGCATGGTGATCTGGGGCATTGCTTGTTTCCTTCGATGGGGAGCAGGGGGCGGGCCGCACCAGGGTGAGGTGCTTTTCCTTGGAAAGACCGCACATGACGTGCGGGCTCTCGCGAAGGGACTCGCGAATGCTCCGGGGTTGGGCCTCCCCGCTGCGCCGTGGCCAGATCCTGGGTCCTCGCGGACCCGGGACACCCCGGCACGGGTGGTTGCAGCGGGTGTGGATTCGACGGTGACGCCCGCCGTGGGCGGTCGCCGGGTTGGCCCCGGGCGAACCGCGAAATTATAGGCGCGCGTCCGGGCACGGGCAAGTCGGGAGTCCCGGCACGGCGCGGCGATCCCCGGTCGGCTGGTCCCGGGTGGGCGGACCCTGCCTCCCCTGCCGCGGCTTCCGGCCGGCGTGCGTCGGCGCCGGTCCGGGCGGGCCGGCAAATAGGCGATAATTGCCGGATGACCATCCACCTGAAGACCCCCGCCGAGATCGAGCAGATGCGCCTGGCCGGGCGGCTGGCGGCCGAGGTCCTGCAGGTGGTCGCGCCGCACGTGAAGGCGGGCGTGACCACCGAGGAACTGGACCGCATCTGCCACGAACACATCGTCAACGTGCAGGGAGCGACCCCGGCCAACGTCGGCTACCGGGGCTATCCCAAGACCGTATGCACCTCGGTCAACAACGTCATCTGCCACGGCATCCCGAGCGAGTCCAAGGTCCTCAGGGACGGCGACATCGTCAACATCGACGTGACCGTCATCAAGGACGGCTGGCACGGCGACACCAGCCGCATGTACTACGTGGGCACGCCCTCGGTGATGGCGCGGCGGCTGGTGGAGGCCACCCACGAGGCGATGTGGCGCGGGATCCGCGCGGTGAAGCCGGGGGCGACCCTGGGCGACGTCGGCCACGCCATCCAGCAGTACGCCGAATCCGAGCGGTTCTCGGTGGTGCGCGAGTACTGCGGCCACGGCATCGGCAAGGTCTACCACGACGACCCGCAGGTGCTGCACTACGGGCGGCCGGGCGAGGGCCTGGTGCTGCAGCCGGGCATGACCTTCACCATCGAGCCGATGATCAACGAGGGCACCCGCCACGCGAAGGTGCTGCCCGACGGCTGGACCGTGGTCACCAAGGACCGCAAGCTGTCCGCGCAGTGGGAACACATGGTCGCGGTGACGCAGGACGGGGTCGACGTGCTGACCCTGCCGCCGGGCGGCGACGGCGGGCGCTGACATGGCCGGCGCCGCACAGCCAGGCGCGGCGGAAGGCAGGGACGCAGGCGACGGGGGCGGCTGGCTGCAGGCGGCGCGCGAGCGCCTCGCCGACGCCGACGCCGGGCTCGCCGCGCGGTTCGACCAGGACGCGGACGTCGACCATCTGGTGGCCCAGCGCGCGCGCGCGGCGGACGCGCTGATCGTCGAGGCCTGGAAGCGCTGCGTCCCGGAACGCTCGCGGCTGGCGCTGTTCGCGGTCGGCGGCTACGGCCGCGGCGAGCTGTTCCCGTATTCGGACATCGACCTGCTGGTGCTGGCCGAGGAAGCCGACCAGCACGCCGGCCACGACGCGCTGGCCGGCTTCTTCGCGCTGCTGTGGGACCTGGGCCTGCCGGCCAGCCATGCGGTGCGCTCGCCCGCGCAGTGCACGCTCGCGGCGGCGGACCTGACGGTGCTGACCGCGCTGATGGAGGCGCGGCCGCTGGTCGCCGACGTCGCCGACCGCGCGGCGCTCGCCGCTTCGATCGCGCCCGGGCGGGTCTGGCCCGCGCGCGACTACTTCGTGGCCAAGGCCGACGAGCAGCGGCGCCGGCACGAGCGCTTCGGCGACACCTCCGACAACCTCGAGCCCAACCTCAAGGACGGCCCCGGCGGGTTGCGCGACCTGCACACGCTGGGCTGGATGGCGCTGCGCAGCTTCGGCGTGCGCGAGCTGGAGGCGCTGGTCGGCCTCGGCCACGTCGGCGCCGACGAGGCGGCGGCGCTGGAGCGCGAGCGCCGGGTGCTCGCGCGGCTGCGCTTCGGCCTGCACCTGGTGGCCGGCCGCGGCGAGGACCGGCTGCGCTTCGACTACCAGAAGATGCTCGCCGCCAGGCTCGGCTACGCCGACGACGACCGCAACCTCGGCGTCGAGCAGATGATGCAGGGCTTCTACCGCGCCGCGGCCGTGGTGCGGCGGATCAACGACCGCCTGCTGCAGCGCTTCGAAGAGCATTTCGACGGCGCAGCCGTGCCCGAGCCGCTGGACGCGCGCTTCGAGCTGCGCCGTGGGTACCTGGCCGCGCGCGACCCGGCGTGGCCGCACGGCGACCCGGCGCAGGTGTTCGGGCTGTTCGCGACCTGGGCGGCGCGGCCCGGCGTGCGCGGCCTGCATTCGCGCACCGCGCGCGCGCTGGCCGAGTCGCTGGAGCTGGTGCCTGCGTACGATGGCGCCGACCCCGCGCTGCGCGAGGGCTTCATGGCGCTGCTGCGCGGCGCGCAGCCGGTGCCCACGCTTGAGCGGATGGCGCGGCTGGGCGTGCTGGGGCGCTGGATCCCTGCGTTCGCGCAGGTGTCCGGACGCATGCAGTTCGACCTGTTCCACGTCTACACCGTCGACCAGCACACGCTGGCGGTGCTGCGCAACATCGCCGCGTTCGCCGGCGAGGCGCCGGACGAGCGCTTCTCGATGGCGCACGAAGTGTGGCCGACGCTGCGCAAGCCCGAACTGCTGCTGCTCGCCGGCCTGTTCCACGACATCGCCAAGGGCCGCGGCGGCGACCATGCCGAGGTCGGCGCCGAGGACGCGCGCGCGTTCTGCGCCGCGCACGCGCTGCCCCCGGGCGACGCCGCGCTGGTGGAGTGGCTGGTGCGCCGGCACCTGCTGATGTCGGTGACCGCGCAGAAGCAGGACATCTCCGATCCCGAGGTCATCCACCGCTTCGCCACCGAGGTCGCCGACCGCGAGCGCCTGGACTACCTCTACCTGCTGACCTGCGCCGACATCGCCGGCACCTCGCCGCGGCTGTGGAACGCGTGGAAGGACCGCCTGCTCGCCGACCTGCGCACCTCCACCCGGCTGGCGCTGCGGCAGGGCCTGGAGCATCCGGTCGCGGCGATCGAGCACGTCGCCGAGACGCGCGCGGCGGTGCGCGGGCTGCTGTCGGCGCACGGCGTCGACGACGACGAGGCCAGCATGCTGTTCCTGCGCTTCCCCGATGACAGCTTCCTGCGCGCGCGCGCCGACCAGATCGCATGGCAGGCGCTGGCGCTGCGCAACGCGTCGCCCGGGCAGGTGGTGGTGGCGGTGCGCTCGCTGGATGCGGGCGACCATGCGCTGGAGGTGTTCGTGCATTCGCCAGACCGCGACGGCCTGTTCGCCGCGATCGTCGTCACCCTCGACCGCCTGGGCCTGGAGATCCAGCAGGCACGCGCGCTCGACGGCCCCGGCGGCACCATCCTCGACAGCTTCCAGGTGCTGCCCGGCGACCCGCGCCAGCCGCTGCCGCCGGCGCTGATCGAAGGCCGCCTGGCCGACGCGCTGTCCGGGCCGCTGGACCGGATCCGGCCGGCGCGGCGCACCCAGCCGCGGCACCTGCGGCATTTCCGGATCGCCCCGCGCATCCAGTTCGACGCCGCCGCCGCCGACGCCGGCCAGACCGTGCTGAGCCTGGTCTGCACCGACCGTCCCGGCCTGCTCGCCGACATCGCCCACGTGCTGCGCGCGCGCCACCTGCGCGTGCACGACGCGCGCGTGGCCACGTTCGGCGAGCGCGCCGAGGACGTGTTCCGCATCAGCGAACCCGACGGCACCCTGCTTGACCCCGCCAGCCGCGACGCCCTGCGCGAGGCGCTGCTGGCCCGCATCGATGGAGAAACGAGCCGATGAGCCCGCCCAAGGCCGCCAGCAAGAAGACCGCGAAGACGGCCGCCAAACAGGCCGCGAAGAAGGCCGCGCCGAAGTCCTCGCCCAGCGACGAGCTCAAGTTCATGGTCGAGAGCGCCTGGGAGCGCCGCACCATGCTCACGCCGGAGGAGATGGAAGGCTCCACGCGGCCCGCGGTGGAGAAGGTCATCGAAGGGCTGGAGAGCGGCGAGTTCCGCGTCGCCGAGCCCGACGGCAAGGGCGGCTGGACCGTCAACGAATGGCTCAAGAAGGCAGTGTTGCTGTATTTCCGCGTGCAGGACATGGAGCTGGTCGAGGCGTACCCGGCGCCGTTCTGGGACAAGATCCCGCTGCGCTTCGAGGAGTTCGACGAGGCCGCGTTCCGCAAGCTCGGCGCGCGCGTGCTGCCGGGCGTGGTCGCGCGCCGCGGCGCCTACATCGGCAAGGACGTGGTGCTGATGCCCTCGTTCGTCAACATCGGCGCGCACATCGGCGCCGGCACCATGGTCGACACCTGGGCGACGGTGGGCTCGTGCGCGCAGGTCGGCAAGCACTGCCACATCTCCGGCGGCGCCGGCATCGGCGGCGTGCTGGAGCCGCTGCAGGCCGCGCCGACGATCATCGAGGACCACTGCTTCATCGGCGCGCGCTCGGAGGTCGTGGAGGGCGTGGTGGTGGGCCACCACAGCGTGATCGGCATGGGCGTGTTCCTCGGCCAGTCGACCCGCATCTACAACCGCATGACCGGCGAGACCAGCTACGGCTTCGTGCCGCCGGGCAGCGTGGTGGTGTCGGGCCAGCTGCCGGCGAAGGACGGCTCGCACTCGCTGTACTGCGCGGTGATCGTCAAGCACGTGGATGCGAGGACGCGGGCGAAGACCTCGATCAACGAGCTGCTGCGGCAGTAGTGCAACGCTTTGTCCCCGGAGAAGTTGTCGTTGTGGGAGCGGCTTCAGCCACGGGCTTTCCCGGGATGATGGCGCGGAGAAATCGCGGCTGAAGCCGCTCCCACGAACCTCTCGACGGGCTCGAACAAGAACCGGAAGGCGATCCTGCATGACCACCACCCTCTACGGCCTAGACAACTGCGACACCTGCCGCAAGGCGCGCAAGTGGCTCGACCGCTTCGGCGTCGCGCACGCGTTCGTCGATTACCGCGCCAGCAAGCCCGCGCCGGAGACGCTGGTGGAATGGGCGCGCCAGGCCGGCGGCTTCGACGCGCTCGTCAACAAGTCCTCGACCACCTGGCGGCAGTTGCCCGACAACCGCAAGGCCGCGGCCTCGGAGGCCGAGTGGAAGCTGCTGCTGCGCGAATACCCGCAGCTGGTCCGGCGCCCGGTGGTGGCCACCGACGACGGCGTGGTGACGCAGGGATTCAGCGACAACGGCTTCAAGAAGCGCTTCGGCATCGCGTAGGACGGGTCTTGTCCGGCCAGCGCGTCCAGCAGGATCCGGTTGACGGCGGCAGGGCGGGCCGCGGTGGCCCGCGGCATTTCGTGGACGGCGGGCCGGGGCCCGCCCCACGGCTTAGGATTGGCGCATGAGCGAAGTCCTCGACCTCGCGCGCGAACTGATCGCGCGCCCCTCCGTTACTCCCGACGACAGCGGCTGCCAGGCGTTGCTGGCCGAGCGCCTGCGCCGCGCGGGCTTCGCCTGCGAGTCGCTGCGCTTCGGCGGCGTCGACAACCTGTGGGCGAGCCACGGCGACGGCGGCCCGGTGCTGCTGCTGCTCGGCCACACCGACGTGGTGCCGCCGGGGCCGCTCGACGCCTGGGCCAGCGATCCGTTCGCGCCCGAGGTGCGCGACGGCATGCTCTACGGCCGCGGCGCGGCGGACATGAAGAGCGGGGTGGCCGCGTTCGTGGTGGCGCTCGAGCGTTTCGTCGCCGCGCGCCCGGCGCACGGCGGCACGGTCGCGCTGCTGCTGACCTCGGACGAGGAAGGCGACGCCATCGACGGCGTGCGCCGCGTCGCCGACACGCTGCGCGCGCGCGGTCAGCGCATCGACTGGTGCGTCACCGGCGAGCCGTCGTCGACGCGGCGCCTGGGCGACCTGCTGCGCGTCGGCCGTCGCGGCACGCTGTCGGCGACGCTGTCGGTGCGCGGCATCCAGGGCCACGTCGCCTACCCGGAGAAGGCGCGCAATCCGATCCACCAGGCGCTGCCCGCGCTGGCGGAACTCGCGGCGCGGCGATGGGACGAGGGCTACGAGAGCTTCCCGCCGACCAGCCTGCAGATCAGCAACGTGCACGCCGGCACCGGCGCCAACAACGTCATCCCGGGCGAACTGCAGGTGCTGTTCAACCTGCGCTACAACCCGAACTGGGACGCCGCGCGGCTGGAAGGCGAATGCGAGGCGATCCTGCGCCGCCACGGCCTGGACTACGCCATCCACTGGCACCGCGGCGGCGAACCGTTCTTCACCCCCGAAGGCCCGCTGCGCGCCGCGGCGCGCGAAGTGCTGTCGGCGTTCGCCGGCGCCGCGCCGGAGGAGAGCACCGGCGGCGGCACCTCGGATGCGCGCTTCATCGCGCCGCTGGGCGCGCAGTGCATCGAGATCGGCCCGGTCAACGCCAGCATCCACAAGGTCGACGAGCACGTCGCCGTCGCCGACCTGGAGGCGCTGCCCGGTCTCTACCTGGCCCTCATCGAGCGCCTGCTGCCGTAGGTCGGGGCTACGCCCCCGACGCTTGGTTGTCGTAGGTCGGAACTACGTCCCCGACGTCTTGGGCCGCGGACACGCCGGGCGTCGGGAGCGTAGCCCCGACCTGCGATCTTCCGCTTGCCAGTGGCCTGCGAACGCGATAGCGTCGCCCCATGCCCCGCCACACCGCCACCGCCCGCGACGCCGCCAACCGCAATAATCGCGGCGCGAACAATCGCGCGCGCGAACCGCGGGCGGGCGACCGGGCAGGGCACTAGCCTTTCCAGCCACAGGTATCCCGAAACCCGCGCCCGGCGCGGGTTTTTCGTTTCCGCGCAGGGCGCTCCCACCGCCGGCCACGGCCGGCACAAGGAGTCCCGCCATGTGTTCCATCCTCGGTGCCTTCGACCTGCGGCCCGGCGCCGACCTGGCCGCGCTGCGGCCGCTCGCCGTCGCGCTTTCGGCGAGCCAGCGCCATCGCGGTCCCGACTGGAGCGGCGTGCACGCGAGCGCGCGCGCCCTGCTCGTGCACGAGCGCCTGGCCATCGTCGACCCGACCGGCGGCGCGCAGCCGTTGCGCTCGGCCGACGGCGCGCTGGTGCTGGCGGTGAACGGCGAGATTTACAACCACCGCGAGCTGGAGCAGTCGCTGCGCCGCGCGTACGACTTCCAGAGCGGATCGGACTGCGAGGTCGTCAACGCGCTGTACGCGCAGGATCCCGATCCAGGCGCCTGGCTCGGCCGGATCAACGGCATCTTCGCCTTCGCGCTGTGGGACGAGGCGCGCGGGCGCGTGGTGCTCGCGCGCGACCCGATCGGCGTCTGCCCGCTGTACTGGGGCCACGACGGCGACGGCCGCCTGTGGGTGGCCTCGGAAATGAAGGCGCTGGCACGGCTGTGCGACGACGTCGCGCAGTTCCCGCCCGGGCACTGGTACGACGGCGCCACGTGCGAGCTGCGGAAGTACTACGACCGGCCCTGGCGCGCGCACGACGCGACGCATGGCGTCGAGGTGTCGCACGCCGAGCTGCGCGAGGCCTTCGAGCAAGCCGTGCACCGCCAGCTGATGAGCGACGTGCCCTATGGCGTGCTGCTGTCGGGCGGACTGGACTCCTCGCTGGTCGCGGCCGTCGCCGCGCGATTCGCGCGCCGCCGCATCGAGGACGACGATTCCTCCGAGGCCTGGTGGCCGCGGCTGCATTCGTTCGCGATCGGACTGGACGGCTCGCCCGACCTGGCCGCCGCGCGGGTCGCGGCGGACGCCATCGGCACCGTGCACCACGGCTTCACCTACACGCTGGAGGAAGGCATCGACGCGCTGCCGGACGTGGTGCGCCACGTCGAGAGCTACGACGTCACCACCCTCCGCGCCTCCACGCCGATGTTCCTGCTCGCGCGCCGGATCAGGGCGATGGGGGTGAAGATGGTGCTCTCCGGCGAGGGCAGCGACGAGGTCTTCGGCGGCTACCTGTACTTCCACAAGGCGCCGGACGCGCGCGCCTTCCACGAGGAGACGGTGCGCAAGCTCGACGCGCTGCACCTGTACGACTGCCTGCGCGCCAACAAGTCGATGATGGCCTGGGGCGTGGAGGCGCGGGTGCCGTTCCTGGACGTCGCGTTCCTCGACGTGGCGATGCGCATGGATGCGCGGGCGAAGATGGCCGGCACCGGCCCGGACGGCAGGCGGCGGATCGAGAAGGCGGTACTGCGCGAAGCCTTCGCCGGCGTGCTGCCGGACGAGATCCTGTGGCGGCAGA
Source organism: Luteimonas sp. (assembly GCA_035539095.1). Classification (GTDB taxonomy): domain Bacteria; phylum Pseudomonadota; class Gammaproteobacteria; order Xanthomonadales; family Xanthomonadaceae; genus Luteimonas. The sequence continues at coordinate 37,935 of DATLJE010000013.1, read as the reverse complement.
AGGAGCAGTTCAGCGACGGCGTGGGCTACGGCTGGATCGACGGGCTGAAGGCGCACGCCGAACGCATCGTCGGTGACCGCGAATTCGGCGACGCGGCGCGACGGTTCCCGCTCAATCCGCCGGCGACCAAGGAAGCGTACTGGTACCGCAGCCTGTTCGACGCGGCCTTCCCTGGCGAGGCCTGCGCGCGCACGGTGCCGGGCGGGAAGTCGATCGCGTGCTCGTCGCCGGCGGCGATCGAATGGGACGCGGCGTTCGCGGCGGCGGCCGATCCGTCCGGACGCGCGGTTGCCGACGTGCACAACGCCGCACTGGGTTGAACCCGGTCCCGTGCTGTGGGAGCGGCTTCAGCCGCGAGCTTTCGCAACGATGTCGCGATGCCGATTCCTCGCACGATCCCGCCTCCTTGTAGGAGCGACGGAAGTCGCGGCAGGATTTCGTCGTGGGCGGCGGTCGCGACTTCCGTCGCTCCTACAAGAGCTGCCTTGGTGCAGGGATAGCTCGAGGCTGAAGCCGCTCCCGCGAGAGGCCGTCAGGGGTGCAGTCCCAGCGCATGCTCGGCCTGGCCCGGCAGGAACGGCGTCGCCCGCCCGTGCACCCAGTCCTCGTGCCCCGCGCCCCAGAACGGCGACAGCGGATGCCCGCTCTGTCCGCCGGGCATGTGGAGGATGCCGTCGGCTTCGTGGCCGGGCGACACCACCATGCGTTCGGAGGCGCCGAAGCCCGGCGCGGTGACGCGCGGCATGTTGCTGTCGCCGTCGAGCGGGTCCGGCGGCATGCACAGCAGGCGCTTGCCGACGAGCGGGATCGCGCCCGCCAGCGGATGGCAGATGCGCGCCGTGTTGCGCTCGCCCCACGTGCGATCGGCCAGCGGCCCCTGCTCGGACAAACCGTCGCGCACCTCGCGCGCGGCATCCTCCAGCAGCGCATCCCAGCTGTCGAACCGGCGCGGCAGCAGGTGCGCGGGCCGTTGCTGCAGCAGCGGCCACGCCACGCCCTCGAACTGCGGCAGGTTCGGCATCTCGAAGTCCTTGCCCAGCACGGCCAGCGCCGGCGCCGCCAGGCCGTCCTTGAGGCGCGCGATCACCGCCAGCCGCCACGCGCGCACGATGCGGTAGCTCGCCGAGTCGGCGCTGGCGCGACCCTGCCAGGTCTTCGAGGCGTCGGCCAGCGACGCCAGCGCGGGCGATCGCGCGCGCGCCGCTTCGCCACGCAGCAGTTCCCACCAGCGCCGCAGGAACAGCGCGCGGTCGTCGAGCTGGATCGCGAGCAGGTCGCGTTCGGAGAACGACTGCTTCGCGAACAGGTCGTCGCGGATCTGGCGCGCGCGCGCGCCAAGGTCGTAGCCGCCGTCGCCGACGCGCAGCAGCGTCGCGCCGTCGACGACGCGGGCGTTGGCGGTCCACAGCCGCCCGGAGGCGGGATCGATGTCCATTGGCGCCGCCGCCGTCGAGATGCGCCAGGGTGCGCAAGCGGCGGGGTTTGCCTGCGAAGCGGTGGCACCGGCGACAGCGGTGGCCGCGGGTGGCGGGCTTCCCGCGGCCGGCTGCTTCGTGCCCTCGACCAGCGCCTGTGCCGAGCAGCCGCCGGCGCGCTGCGGCAGCGGGCCGAGCAGGCGCCACGCGATCCGCCCCCTGCTGTCGGCGAGCAGCATGTTCTGGGTCGGGATCGCGGCGTGGTCGGCGATGCGCAGCGCCGCATCCAGGTCGCCCGCGTGCGCGAGGTCGGCGAGGCCGAAGTCGAGTGCGCCGGGCAGGTGCGCGGTCCAGCGCAGCGCGAGCGCGCTGCCGTCCGCCTCGCGCTCGATGATCGGGCCCCACGCGGTGTCATCGACCTCCAGGATCGCATCGGGCTTGCCGGCGACGCGGATCGATTCGCGATGCCGTTCGACCGGCGTGCATGGCGCGGCCGCGGCCTTGCGTGTGGCGCACGGCGACACCCGCATCCAGTCGGTGGTGTCGATATAGCTGTTGGTGAACGCCCACGCCACGTGCCCGTTGCTGCCGACCACCACGGCGGGCAGGCCGGGCAGGGTGAAGCCCTGCACGTCGACCTTGCCGCCCGGCGCGCGCGGATCCGGGTAGCGCAGCCGCGCGCGGAACCAGATGTTCGGCGCGCGCAGGCCCAGGTGCATGTCGTCGGCGACGATCGCGCGGCCGTCGTTCGTGAGCTTGCCGGAAACGGCGAGGTTGTTGCTACCTTTGAACGGCTTGTCGGCAGAAACGAATGACGCGGGATGCGCAGGCATCGGCAGCTTGCGCAAGTCGACCTGTTCCGGCCCCGGCAACTCCGCTTCTCCGCGGGCAGCGCCGGCGATCGGCGCGTCCCAGCGGGTGCCGTCGCGCGCAAGCAGCGCGTACAGCGCCGGCGGCAGGTGGGCGCGCAGCTTCCACAGCGCGAGCTCGCGGCCGCCGTCGGCGTCCTGCAGGTCGAAGTACATCGCGTCGCCGACCAGCGCCGAGTCGACCGGCGCCCACGGGCGCGGCTGCGTGCGCAGCAGCAGGTAGGGCCACGGCCGCGCGTCGAGGCCCGCGAGCCCGGCGTTGACGCCCTGCGCATAGGCGCGCAGCTGCGGCCGGCGCTCGCCGGCGATCGCGCCCAGCTGCGCGTTCGCCCGCGCGCGCATGCGATGCACGCGATGCCGCTTGTCGAGGTCGAGCGCGATCGGCCCGAACAGCTCCGACAGCTCGCCGGCGGCGGTGCGCCGCATCAGGTCCATCTCGAAGTAGCGCTCCTGCGCGTGCACGTAGCCGAGCGCGCGAAGGGCGTCCGTCTCGTTGGCCGCGTCGATGGTGACCACGCCGAGGCGGTCGCGCTGGATGGAAACGGGTGCGGACAGGCCCGGCAGCGCGAACTGTCCGTCGAGCTTCGGCAGGCTGGCGCGCAGCAGCAGCCAGGCCGCGACGAGCGCGAGCACGATCAGCGCGAGGACCAGCAGCGCGGTGCGTTTGAGCCAGCGTGCCATGCGGATTCCTTCTTGACCCCGGGAGAGCAACCGATCCTTGCGGGAGCGGGGGCAGTCGACACACGCCTGTGGGCGCCGGTCGCGATCGCCGCCGCTCCGCCCTACGCTAGACCCGCTTTTCCAGCCGCCAAGCCGCGGTATGCAGCGACGTCACCCCTTCGGCCACGAACCCCGGCTGCCCGGCGAGGATATCGCGCCGCTCCAGGCATTCGAGCGTCCACGCGTCGTCGTACAAGCGGCGCACCTCGCCCGCATCGACCGGGAACGGCGGCCCGGCCTTCTCGGCAGCCGGATATTCCAGCGTGACCAGCAGCCCGCGGCAGCCGGTCGGCAAGCGCGCGTGCAGGTCGCGCACGTAGCGTTCGCGCATCTCGCGCGGCAGCGCGATCAGCGCCGCGCGGTCGTAAACGGCTTCGCAGCCGGCGAGGGTGCTGGCGTCCAGCGCGAAAGCGTCGCCGCAGATGATCTCGATCGGCCCGGCCACGAAGTGCGTGCCCAACGGCGATTCGCGCACCTGCGGCGACAGCGCCTGCTCGTCGAAGAACTGCGCCACCGCCAGCGGCGAGAGCTCGACGCCGAGCACGCCATGCCCGCGCGCCGCAAGCCAGGGCATGTCGAGCGTCTTGCCGCACAGCGGCACGAACACGCGGCTGCCGGGCGCCAGCCCGAGCGCGGGCCAATGCCGCTCGAGCAGCGGCGTCACCTGGTCCTGGTGGAAGCCGATGCGGCCTTCCCGCCAGCGCTGGTGCCAATCGGTCGGATCCATGCGGGGCCCCTGTCCAGGTCAGATGGGCGTGAAGGAAGGCGGCTGGCGTCGCGGCACCATTCCGCTGCGCGGCAACGACGAAGCGGCGTTACTCGACCGAGAGCGCATCGACCTTCTGCCAGCCGCGCGGCAGCAGGCCGCCGCGGCTGGCGCGCGCGCCGAGGTAGCCGTCCAGGTCCTTGAACGACAGCGACATCGTGCGCGCGCCCGATTTCACCGACAGCGTCGCCCCGGGCGACACCACCGCGATCGCCACCACGTGCTCGGTGCCGCGCTTGGCCTTGGGGATTTCGATGATCTTGTTGCCCTTGCCCTTGTCGAGCTCCGGCAGCTCGGCGACCGGGAACGCCAGCAGGTGCCCGGCGCTGGTGACGGCGACGATGCGGTCGCGCGTGGCGTCCTGCACCTGCGCCGGCTGCACGACGTGCGCGCCCGGCGTCAGCGAGAGCATCGCCTTGCCCGCCTTCTGCCGCCCGGTGAGGTTTTCGAAGCGGGTGGCGAAGCCGTAGCCGTGCGAGGAGGCGAGCACGAAGCGGGTGTCGTTGTCGCCGCTCGCCAGCGCCTGGAAGGAAGCGCCGGGCGCGGGCGAGAAGCGGCCGGTCAGCGGCTCGCCGTTGCCGCGCGCCGAAGGCAGCGAATGCGCGAACGTCGAATAGCTGCGTCCCGCCGAATCCAGGAACGCCACCTGCTGCGTGCTGCGCCCCTTCACCGCCGCGAGCAGGCCGTCGCCCTCGCGGTAGGACAGCGCGCGCGCGTCGACTTCGTGGCCCTTGGCCGCGCGCACCCAGCCCTTCTCGCTGAGCACGATCGTCATCGGCTCGCTCGCGACCAGCTCGGTCTCGGCCAGCGCCTGCGCGGCGCCGCGCGCGACCAGCGGCGAGCGGCGCGCGTCGCCGAACTTCCCCGCATCCGCCAACAGCTCGTCCTTGATCAGTTTCTTGAGCTTCGCCTTCGAGCCGAGCGTGGCGATCAGGCGGTCGCGCTCGGCGTCGAGCTCGTCCTGCTCGCCGCGGATCTTCATTTCCTCCAGCCGCGCCAGCTGCCTGAGCCTGGTTTCGAGGATGTACTCGGCCTGGTCGTCGCTGAGCTCGAAGCGCGCGATCAGCGCGGCCTTGGGCTCGTCCTCGGTGCGGATGATGCGGATCACCTCGTCGAGGTTGAGGAAGGCGACCAGCAGGCCCTCGAGCAGGTGCAGCCGGCGTTCGACCTTTTCGAGCCTGTGGTTGAGGCGGCGGGTGACGGTGTCGGCGCGGAAAGCCAGCCACTCGGACAGGATCGCCTTCAGGTGCTTGACCTGCGGCCGGCCGTCCAGGCCGATGATGTTGAGGTTGACCCGGTAGCTCTTCTCGAGGTCGGTGGTCGCGAACAGGTGGCCCATCAGCTGCTCGGCGTCGACCCGGTTGCTGCGCGGGATCAGCACCACGCGCACCGCGTTGGCGTGGTCGGACTCGTCGCGGATGTCCTCCAGCCACGGCAGCTTCTTCGCCCGCATCTGGGTGGCGATCTGCTCGATCACCTTCGACGGCGAGACCTGGTAGGGCAGGGCGGTGACGACGATGTTGGTGCCTTCCTTCGCGAACGTGGCGCGCGCGCGCACGCTGCCGGTGCCGGTCTCGTACATCGCCAGCAGGTCGGCCGCGGGCGTGATGATCTCGGCGCTGGTCGGATAGTCGGGGCCGCGCACGTGCTCGCACAGGTCGCGCACGCTGGCGTCGGGGTCGTCGAGCAGGCGCACGCAGGCGCTGACGATCTCGCCCAGGTTGTGCGGCGGGATGTCGGTGGCCATGCCCACGGCGATGCCGGTGGTGCCGTTGAGCAGCAGGTGCGGCAGGCGCGCCGGCATCCAGCTTGGTTCCTCCAGGGTGCCGTCGAAGTTCGGCACCCAGTCGACCGTGCCCTGGCCCAGTTCGCCCAGCAGCACCTCGGCGATCGGGGTGAGGCGCGACTCGGTGTAGCGCATCGCCGCGAACGACTTGGGATCGTCCTGCGAGCCGAAGTTGCCCTGGCCGTCGATCAGCGGGTAGCGGTACGAGAACGGCTGCGCCATCAGCACCATCGCCTCGTAGCAGGCCGAGTCGCCGTGCGGGTGGAACTTGCCGATCACGTCGCCGACGGTGCGCGCGGACTTCTTCGGCTTGGCGGTGGCATTGAGCCCCAGCTCGCTCATCGAATAGATGATCCGCCGCTGCACCGGCTTGAGCCCGTCGCCGATGAAGGGCAGGGCGCGGTCGAGCACCACGTACATCGAGTAGTCGAGGTAGGCGCGCTCGGCGTACTCGCGCAGCGGGATCTGCTCGAAGCCGTGGAAGGTTGGGCGGACGGTGGGGTCGGTCATTGCGGGGGTGGAAGCCTGGCTCGGAAGCGATCCGGCGATTCTACCGTTCGCGCCGTAGGAACGGCTTCGGCCACGGGCTTTCGCCGCGAACCTGCACCGCTTCGCCTTGCTTGCGCGAAGCGATTCGAATTACGTGGTTGCCGAGGAAAATCGGCTGCCGGTCGCAAGTTCCGTCGTTCCCGGGATGCTCGCGAAGGCGCCCCGAAGAGATCGCGGCTGGAGCCGCTCCCGCCCGAAACAAAAACCCCCGCGCGAGGCGGGGGCCTTCGGAGAACCGGAGCGTCGCTTCAGCGATGCAGCTCGCCCGCCGCCTCCGGCTGGTACTGGATCGACAGCACGCGCAGGGTGGCGGTGCGGTTGCCGGGCAGCGGCCAGTGGATGCTCTGGCCCACGCGCAGGCCCAGCAGGGCGCTGCCGACCGGGGCGAGGATCGAGACGCGGCCGGTCTCGGCGTTGGCGTCGCGCGGGTAGACCAGGGTGAGCTCGCGCTCCTCGCCGGTGGTTTCGTCGCGGAAGCGCGCGGTGGAGTTCATGCTGATGACGTCGGCGGGCATCTGCGCCGGCTCGACGACCTCGGCGCGGGTGATCTCCGCCTCCAGCGCGGAGGTGTCGACCCCGCGCTCGCCGGCGCCCTCGAGCAGTGACTCGATGCGGTCGTAGTCCAGGCGCGACATCACGATCGGGGGACGCGCAGGATCGGCGGGTGTTGCCATTGCATGCTCCAAAGCAGAGCGGACGGCGCGCTGCGCGCGTCGTCCGCGGGTCGGTCACGATGCGTCGACGTTAGCCCCGTTGCGGGCGGGCTTCAAGCCATGCCGGCAGGCGGGGTCCCGGGCCGCGGGCGGCCTCGGGCGTGGACGTGAAAAACCCCCGCAAGCGGGGGTCTCCGGAAACCCTGGTGCCCAGGAGAGGACTCGAACCTCCACGGTTTTACCCGCTAGTACCTGAAACTAGTGCGTCTACCAATTCCGCCACCTGGGCAGGTGGGGCGCGTATGTTGCGGTGCAAGGCGGAGGTTGTCAACGCCAGCGGCCACGCGGCGTTGCAAGGCGGCCGTGTACCATCCGCGCGATGGCGAAAACCCCCAGCAAGCGCGGCAAAGGCCGCGACAAGACCGGCCCCGCGCAGGGCAAGCCGGCGGCAAAACGTGGCGGCGCGAAGGGCCGGGGAACGGCAGGGGCGGCGAAGCAGCAGCCTGGCTGGATGCCGGAATCGCTGGTGCGCGCGGCCTCGGGCGATTGGAAGGGCGCAAGGCCCGCGGCGGAGGGGCGTCCCGCGCCGGGAGCTGCGAAGCCGGCCGGCCCGGCCCGCGCAGGGAAGGGGAAAGCACCTCCCGCGCATCCGGGCGCGCAGGGCCTCCACGACCCCCACGCCGCGCGCGAGGCCAACCGCTACGAGAACCCGATCGCCAGCCGCGAGGCGATCCTGCAGCTGCTCGCCGACGCCGGCGGCCCGCAGTCGTCCGAATCGCTGGCGCAGCAGCTGCAACTGACCGAGCCCGAGCGCTTCGACGCGCTCGGCAAGCGCCTGGCGGCAATGGTGCGCGACGGGCAGCTGCTGCAGAACCGCCGCGGCGGCTACGTGCCGGCGGAGCGGCTGGACCTGGTGCCCGGCACGGTGATCGCGAACCCCGACGGCTTCGGCTTCCTGCGCCCGGACTCCGGCGTGGGCGACGACCTGTTCCTGCCGCCGTACGAGATGCGCAAGGCCATGCACGGCGACCGCGTGCTGGCCAGCGTCACCGGCGTCGACCGCCGCGGCCGCCGCGAGGGTGCGATCGTCGAGGTGCTCGAGCGGCGCCTGAACCGCCTGATCGGCCGCTTCGAGCTCGAGTCGGGCGTGAGTTACGTGGTCCCCGACGACCGCCGCATCCAGCGCAACGTGCAGGTGCCGTCGGACGCGCGCCTGGACGCCAGGCCCGGCCAGCTGGTGGTGTGCGAGATCGTGCAGCCGCCGACCGCGCAGCGCCCGCCGATCGGCCGCGTGCTGGCGGTGCTGGGCGACAGGCTGACCGCGTCGCTCGCGGTCGAGGCCGCGATCCACGGCCACGAGATCCCGCACGAATTCCCGCCCGAGGTGCTGGCGCAGGCCGCGGCGGTGCCGGTCGACGTCGCGCCGGCCGAGGCCGCGGCGCGCGTGGACCTGCGCACGCTGCCGCTGGTGACGATCGACGGCGAGGACGCCAAGGACTTCGACGACGCGGTGTATTGCGAGCCCAACCGCGGCGGCTTCCGCCTGGTGGTCGCGATCGCCGACGTCTCGCATTACGTGCGGCCCGGCACGCCGCTCGACGAGGAGGCGACCAAACGCGCGACCTCGGTCTATTTCCCGGGCTTCGTCGTGCCGATGCTGCCCGAGACCCTTTCCAACGGCATCTGCTCGCTCAAGCCGAAGGTGGACCGGCTGTGCTTCGTCTGCGACATGCAGGTCGACCGCGGCGGACACGTGGCGGAATCGAAGTTCTACGAAGCGGTGATGCATTCGGCCCAGCGCCTGACCTACACCCAGGTCTGGAACGCGGTGGGTGAGGGCGTGCCGGAGGAGGACCGCGAGCAGGCGCGCGCCTTCATCGGCAGGCAGCTGCCGCAGGTCGAGCGGCTGCACCAGCTCTACCGCGTGCTCGACAAGGCGCGCCGGCAGCGCGGCGCGATCGACTTCGAGACCTCCGAGGTGCGCTTCGTGCTCGGTCCGCAGGGCGAGGTGACGCAGGCCGGCATGATCCAGCGCAACGACGCGCACAAGTTGATCGAGGAATGCATGATCGCGGCCAACGTCGAGGCCGCGAGGTTCCTGCTCGACGCCGGCGTGCCGGCGCCGTACCGCGACCACGACCGACCGCCGGAGGCCAAGTACCTCGACCTGTTGGAATTCCTGAAAGAGTTCCACCTGCGCATGCCGCCGTGGGGCAAGGTGCGGCCGATGGACTTCCGCAAGCTGCTGGAAACCGTGCGCGAGCGCCCCGACGCGGCCCTGCTCGAATCGGTGGTGCTGCGCAGCCAGAGCCTGGCGGTGTACGCGCCGGAGAACATCGGCCACTTCGGCCTGGCGCTGGAGGCGTACGCGCACTTCACCTCGCCGATCCGGCGCTATCCCGACTTGCTGGTGCACCGCGCGATCAAGCACGCGCTGGCCGGCGGCGACCCGGAGCGCTACCGCTACTCGCACAGCGCGATGGCGGCGCTGTCGCTGCAGTGCTCGGAGCGCTCGCGCCGCGCCGACGAGGCCCAGCGCGAAGTCGACGAACGCTATCGCGCGGCGTGGATGGAGGAGCACGTCGGCAGCGAGTTCGACGGCGTGATCAGCGGCGTCACCAGCTTCGGCCTGTTCGTCGAGCTCGACGAGTCCAAGGTCAACGGCCTGGTGCACGTGACCCAGCTGCCGAACGACTACTACCACTTCGACCCGATCCGCAAGACGCTCACCGGCGAGCGCAGCGGCCGCCAGTACCGCCTCGGCGACCGCGCGCGCATCGTCGTGCTCAAGGCCAGCCTGGAGGAGCGCAAGATCGATTTCCGGCTGGTCGAGGACGACGGCCGCGGCGCCGGCGCGAAACCGCTGCCGCCGCGCGGGCAGCCGGCGAAGCGGGCCAAGAAGAAATACTAGAGGCGATCCCCGGTGAGTTCGGCATTGTCATCCCGAGCGCAGCGAGGGATCTTGTCGTCCGGGCCGGATCCCTCGCTGCGCTCGGGATGACACGAATGGTTGGACCGCACGCCGTGCATGCCCGCCATCGTGATTGCCCCCAGCCCGCACCCGTCACCAATCACCCGTTCACGAGCACCCATGAGCAAAGACAACCAATGGATCGCCGGCATCAACGCCGTGGCCGCGGCCATCGAGCACGACGCCGGCAACGTGCGCGAGGTGTTGCTGGAGGCGGGCGCGAAGAATCCGCGCATCGCCGAGATCGAGGCCAGCGCGAGGCGCAAGGACATCGACGTGCGACGCGTCGCTTCGAACGCGCTCGACGGCGTCGCCGGCGGCCTGCGGCACCAGGGCGCGGTGGCGCGCTACGCGGCGGCCAGGACCTGGGACGAGGACGCGCTGCCGGATCTGGTCGAGGCCGCCGGCGGCAAGGCGCTGCTGCTGGTGCTCGATGGCGTGCAGGATCCGCACAACCTCGGCGCCTGCCTGCGCAGTGCGGCGGCCGCGGGCGCGACCGCGGTGGTGATCCCGAAGGACAAGGCGGTGCAGGTCAACGCCACCGTGCGCAAGACCTCGGCCGGCGCCGCCGACAGCGTGCCGGTGGTGCGCGTCACCAACCTCTCGCGCACGCTGCGCGAGGTGCAGAAGCTTGGCGTGTGGATCTACGGCCTGGCGGGCGATGCGGATGCCTCTCTCTATGGACTGGACCTGCGCGGCAACGTCGCCGTCGTCCTCGGAGGCGAGGCGGACGGCCTGCGCCGCCTGACCCGCGAGCAGTGCGACCAGCTGGTGACCATCCCGATGCCGGGCGTCGCGGCGCAGGGGGTGGAAAGCCTCAACGTGTCGGTCGCCGCCGGCGTGGTGCTGTTCGAGGCGGTGCGGCAGCGGGCGGGCTGACCACCGGGTCACATCGCGAGAAACGCGCGGTTTCGCCGCCGCTGCAACTACGGGGAAGTCGCGGGCGCGCCGGGCGCCGTTGCTTGTCCGGACGCCGCCACCATCGCCCGCGGCCACGCATTCGCGATCGTGCAGAACACCTGCGCCGTGCGCTCGGCGTCGTACACGGCCGAGTGCGCGTCCTCGCTGCGCCATTCCAGCCCGGCGGCCTGCACCGCGCGCGCGAGCACGGTCTGGCCGTAGGCCACGCCGGCCAGGGTCACGGTGTCGAACACGCTGAACGGGTGGAAGGGGTTGCGCTTGTGTTGCACCCGTGCGACCGCGGCGTTGAGGAAGTTGAGGTCGAAGTGCGCGTTGTGCCCGACCAGGATCGCGCGCTGGCATTCGTGCCGGCGCATCGCCGCGCGCACCGCCGCGAACACGTGGTCCAGCGCCTCGCGCTCGGGCTTGGCGAAACGGAACGGATGGTCGATGTCGATGCCGGTGACCTCCAGCGACTTCGGGTCGATGGCGGTGCCCGGCGCCGGCACGACGTGGGCGCTGGCGACCTCGCCGGGCACCAGTTCGCCGGCGGCGCCCAGCTCGACAGGGATCGCGGCGATCTCCAGCAGCGCATGGCGGTTCCAGTCGAAGCCGCCGGTTTCCACGTCCACCACCACCGGCAGGAAGCCGCGGAAGCGTTCGGACATCCTGCGGACGGGGGGCGCGGGGTCGTTCGGGATCATCGCGCCAGCCTAGCAGAGCCATCCCGGCCTGTAGGAGCGCACCAGGGCGCGAGCCGCAGGCTTTCCCGGTAAAGCGGTCGCGCCCTGGTGCGCTCCTACAGGCGCGTTCCGAGCAGCGTGCCCTCGCGGCGCAGCTGCGCCAGCATCGCCGCGCCGTCGCGCACGAAGGCGTCGACGTCGCCTGCGCCGGCCTCTGCGGCCAGCGCGGCCAGCTGGTCGCGGCCGGTGAGCGCGGGCTCGAGTTCGAGCCGCTCGAGCAGGCGGAACGTCAGCGGGCTCAGGCCGTGGAAGCTGACCTTGCCGTCCGGCTCGCGGCGCAGCAGCAGCAGCGTCGGCCCGGCCGGCGCCTCGACGGGCCGGTAATCCGGGCCGATGCGGTGCACTGGCCACGCGTACGCCAGCGGCCAGGCCAGCGGCGACGGCGCGGGCGCGCCCGCGAGCAGGTCGCCGCCGGGGTCGTGCGCGACGTCCTCGCGCCGGGCCTCGCTGATCTGCAGCGCGAGCTCCACCCATTCGTAGTGCGCCAGCTCGCGCAGCCAGGGCATGGCGGGATCGTCGCCGCGCGCCTCGAGGTAGCGCAGGAACTCGCGCGGCAGCTCGGTGAACAGCGGCGTGCGGCAGTCGTGGTCGCGGTAGAAGTCGCGCACCAGCGCCGGCCAGCCCGCGTCGCCGAAGATCCGCCGCAGCACCGGGAAGTTGCCCGCGAGCAGGTTGGCGACGTTGTCGAAGAACAGCTCGCGGTAGACCTTCAGCCGGCGCGCCTCGATGCCGGGCGGCGGCGGATTGGCCTGCGGGTCGCGGATGTAGGCGGCGAGCGCGTCCTGCTGCACGCGCAGCGCGCCGCTGCGCGCGGCTTCGCCGGTGCCCGTCGACGCAGGATGCGCCGCGTTTTCGTCAGGCGACATGCCGCGCCTCGCCGCCGGCCGCGCGCAGGTGGCCGCGCACCGTGTCCAGTTCGCCCAGCAGCTCGGCGAACGGCGGGAAGTTGAAGTCGCGCTCGAGCAGCGTCGGCCTGCGGCCGTGCACGCGATAGGCCTCGGCGAGCAGCGACCACACCGGGTCGGCGACCGCGGCGCCGTGGGTGTCGACCTTCAGGTCGGCGGCCTCGTCGTGGTGGCCGGCGACGTGCACGTAACGGATCCGCGCCGTGGGCAGCGCGCGCAGGAAGTCGCCCGCGTCGTAGCCGTGGTTGGTCGCGTTGACGACGATGTTGTTGACGTCCAGCAGCAGCTCGCAGTCGGCCTCGGCGAGCACCGCGTTGACGAAGTCGATCTCGGCCATCGCCCGGAACGGTGCGGCGTAGTAGGAGATGTTCTCGACCGCGATGCGCTGGCAGAGGATGTCCTGGGCGCGACGGATGCGCGCGGACGCGTGCGCCACCGATTCCTCGGTGAACGGCAGCGGCAGCAGGTCGTAGAGCTGGCCGCGGCTGTCGCCGCAGGCGCTCAGGTGCTCGCTGTACACGGTGACGCCGTGCGCGTCCATGAAACGGCGCACGCGGCGCAGGAAGGTCTCGTCGAGCTCGGCAGGGCCGCCGAGCGAGAGCGACAGCCCGTGGCAGACCAGCGGGTGGCGGTCGGCGAGGGCGGCGAAGGCGTCGCCGAGCGCGCCGCCGACGCCGATCCAGTTCTCCGGCGCGGCCTCGAGGAAGTCGAAGCTGCCGGCCGGCGCGGCCTGCAGCGATCCCAGCAGGGACCGCCGCAGGCCGAGCCCGACGCTGTCCGCGCGCAGGCCGCTCATGGCAACCGGCGCGACCCGGGGCGCGCCCACGCCAGCGCGCGCCCTCGCGCGGACGACATCCTTACATCGAGCCGCCGCACTTGCCCTCGCCGCACTTGCCTTCCATGCCGGCCTTGCCTTCGGACTTCATGTCGTCTGACTTCATGTCATCGGCCTTCTTGTCGGCGCCGCACTTGCCTTCGTGGTGGGCCTTGCCTTCGTCGGCGTCCATGAAGCCGTCCTTGTTGGTATCCATCCCGTCGAACTCGGCGGCCTTGTCCGGGTGCATCGCGGTGAACTCCGCGCGCGAGACCTTGCCGTCCTTGTCCGAATCCATGCCGGCGACGCCGCACTTGCCTTCGCCCGCCTTGTCGGAGCCGCAGGAACCTTCCTTGGCCTTGTCGGCCGAGGCGGCGTCCTGGGCGCCGAGGAGATAGCCCTGGGCGAGCTGGGTGGAGGCGAAGGCGGAACCGGACAGCATCAGGCCGCCGGCGAGGGTGGCGCCGATCGCGAGGGCAACGGGTTTCCTGGTCTGGGACATGGCTTTCTCTCCTGGGATGCGGGTTGCCCCGCGTTGTGGTGGGGGGATGCTAGCGCGCCGCCGTTAAGGCGTGGATAACGCCGGTCCGGGCGACAGGTATTGTCGCGCCAGGCTGCGCGCCCGGTGTAGTCGCGCCTTGGCGGCTTCCGGGTGCAGCAGCAGGCGCGCGGCGATCTCGGCGATGGTCAGTCCCTCCAGGTCGCGCAGCAGGATGACCTCGCGGTAGTGCGCGGGCAGCGCCGCCAGCGCCGCGGTGACGTCGCGCAGCAGGCCGCTGGGCGCGGGGTAGTGGGGGCCGTCGATCTCCTCCAGCGAGGGCAGCAGGACCAGCCGCCGCCGCGCGCGCTTGAGGCGGTTGCATTCGCGCTTGACGATCCGGAACAGCCACGAGGCATACGCCTCGAGCGCGCGCAGGCTGCCCAGCCTGCGCGAGACCAGCAGCAGGCTTTCCTGCACCGCGTCCTCGACGTCGTTGATGCCGCAGTGGTACTCGGCGTGGCGGCGCAGGTCCTGGCGCGAGCGCGCGAGCACGCATTCGAGCGCGGCGCGGTCGCCGTCGCGGGCGGCTTGCAGCTGCTGCTGGAACTGGGCGTCGGCCATGGATGCTCCCGTGCCGGCGCATGATCGCGCCGCGGACGGGGAGAAGAGCAGGGCGGCGGCGCGAACGGTGTGCCGCGGGCGCGGATCGGGCGTCCGGGTTCAGGCGGCGTTTACCGGGAGGCGGCGAGACGGGGCGGCGGATGCGACGTCCGCGACCCGGCCGGCGGGATGGCCGATGGCGCTGCGCGAATGTCGGGCCGGGGCCAGCCCTATGTGGCGGTGTTGGTCTCGTCGCGCTTCTCGCGCGGGGGCAGGGCGTCGTCGCCGCGGACCTGGAACCACACGTTCTCGGCGATGTTGGTGGCGTGGTCGCCGATCCGCTCCAGGTTCTTGGCCATGAACAGCAGGTGGGTGCAGGGCGTGATCGCGCGCGCGTCCTCCATCATGTAGGTCAGCAGCTCGCGGAACAGGCCGGTGTACTCGGCGTCGAGTTCCGCGTCGCGCGCGCGGACGCGCTGCGCGGCCTCGGCATCGTTGGCCTGGTAGGCGGCCAGCACCGCGCGCACCTGCGCCACGGCGAGCGTGCCCAGCGCGTGCAGCCCGCGCGTGTGCGGCAGCGGCGGCGACAGGTTCAGCGCCATCGACCGCTTGGCGACGTTGGCGGCGTAGTCGCCGATGCGCTCGATGTCGGAGGCGATCCGAAGCGTGGCCAGTATCTCGCGCAGGTCGCGCGCGAGTGGCCCGCGCAAGGCCAGGGTCATGGCGTCGTGGCTGACCTGGCGCTCGAGCGCGTCGATGGCCTCGTCGTTGCCGATGATGCGCTCGGCGGCCCTGTCGTCGCGGCGCTCGACCACGTCGAGCGCGGCCTCCAGCTGCGCGGCGGCCATCTCGCCCATGCGCAGGATCTCGCCGGACACGCGGCTGCGCTCCGCGTCGTGGCTCTTGACGATGTGGTCGTGGGGTTGGGTGTTCATGGGGTGTCCTGGAGGAGTGCCTGGTTCGATGGTTCGCAGCTGCCATCCATGGCGAAACGACGCGGGCTTCGGATTGCCCGGCCCGGCCATCCATGACCGGGCGTTCGGGAACGCGCCCGATGCCGATCGGGCATCGGCTTGGCGCGCTCCCTCACCCAAACCGCCCCGTGATGTAGTCCTCGGTCTGCTGCTTGGTCGGATTCGAGAAGATCGTCTCGGTCGCCCCGTGCTCGACCAGGTCGCCCAGGTACATGAAGGCGGTGAAGTCGGACACGCGCGCGGCCTGCTGCATGTTGTGGGTGACGATGGCGATGGTGTAGTCGACCTTGAGCTCCTCGACGAGCTGCTCGATGCGGCTGGTGGAGATCGGGTCCAGCGCCGAGGTCGGCTCGTCGAGCAGCAGCACGTCGGGTCGCAGCGCCACCGCGCGGGCGATGCACAGCCGCTGCTGCTGGCCGCCGGACAGCCCCAGCGCGCTCTGGCCGAGCTTGTCCTTGACCTCGTCCCACAGCGCGGCCTGGCGCAGCGCCTGCTCGACCCGCACGTCCATCTCCGCCTTCGACAGCTTCTCGTGGTGGCGGATCGCGTAGGCGACGTTCTCGTGGATCGTCATCGGGAACGGCACCGGCTTCTGGAACACCATGCCGACCTTGCTGCGCAGCCGGTTCATCGGGTACTTCGGCGACAGGATGTCCTCGCCGTCGAGCAGGACCTGGCCGGTGGCCACCTGCCCCGGGTACAGCGCATAGATGCGGTTGAAGATGCGCAGCAGCGTCGACTTGCCGCAGCCCGAGGGCCCGATCAGCGCGGTCACGCGCTTCTCCGGGATCTCCAGGTCGATGCCCTTGAGCGCGTGGAACTTGCCGTAGTGGAAGTCCAGGCCGCGCGCGGCGAGCTTGGCCGGTACGGCCGCCGTGTCCGCGGCCGCGCGCGACGGCGTGGCGACGGCGATGCGCGGGCCGTCCGCGTGGATGTGGAGGTCGTTCATGGCGGGATTCCGGGAGGAAGAAGTGAACATCGCTCGTACCTTCAGTCGTGGGCCACGCGCTTGCGCAGCAGCAGCGCCCGCGCGGCCAGGCTGACCAGCAGCACGAACACGGTCAGCACCAGCGCGCCGGCCCAGGCCAGCTGCTGCCAGGTCTCGTAGGGGCTGCCGGCGTACTGGTACATCACCACCGGCACGCTCGCCATCGGCTGCATCACGTTGGCGTTCCAGTACTGGTTGCCGAACGCGGTGAACAGCAGCGGCGCGGTCTCGCCGCTGATCCGCGCCAGCGCCAGCAGGATGCCGGTGACGATGCCGGCCGAGGCGCTGCGGTACAGCACCTGCACGATCACCTTCCACTGCGGCACGCCCAGCGACAGCGCGGCCTCGCGCATCTGCACCGGCACCAGCCGCAGCATCTCGTCGGTGGTGCGCACCACCACCGGCAGCACGATGAAGGCCAGCGAGATCGCGCCGGCCAGCGCCGAGAAGTTGCCGCCGGTCTGCATCACCACCAGGGTGTAGACGAACAGGCCGAGCACGATCGACGGCGCCGACAGCAGGATGTCGTTGACGAAGCGCACCACGGTGCCGACCCTGCGCGCGCCACCGTACTCGGCCAGCCAGGTGCCCGCGGCCACGCCGAGCGGCGTGCCGATCGCGATCGCCAGCGCGCACATCACCGCGCTGCCGAAGAAGGCGTTGAGCAGGCCGCCACGTTCCATCGGCGGCGGCGTCATCTGCGTGAACAGCGCCAGGTCGATGCCGCCGGCCGCCTTGGCCACCAGCGTCCACAGGATCCAGGCCAGGAACGCCAGGCCGAACAGCGCGGCGACGCACGAGAGCGTCAGCGCCACGCCGTTGAGCACCCGGCGGCGGAGGTAGAGGCGGTCGGCGACCACGTGGGCGGCGATGGCGTTCATCAGTTGCCCTCCCGGCGCGCCAGCCGCGCCAGCATCAGCCGCGCCAGCGCGAGCACCACGAAGGTGACGATGAACAGCACGAAGCCCAGCAGCAGCAGCGCCGAGCGATAGGTCTCGGTGGCCTCGCCGAAGTCGTTGGCGATCAGCGCGGCGATGGTGGTGCCGGGCTCGAGCAGCGACGGCGACAGCCGCACGGCGTTGCCGACCACGAAGGCGACCGCCATGGTCTCGCCCAGCGCGCGGCCCAAGCCCAGGAAGATGCCGCCGATCACCGCCGAACGCGTGTAGGGCAGGACGATGTCCCAGCTCACTTCCCAGCGCGTGGAGCCGAGCGCGTAGGCCGATTCCTTCAATCGCGTCGGCACGGTGAGGAACACCTCGCGCATCACCGAGGTGACGAACGGGATCACCATGATCGCCAGCACGAAGCCGGCGGTGAGGATGCCGATGCCCAGCGGCGGTCCCTGGAACAGCGCGCCGACCAGCGGCAGCGTGCCCAGGTGGTCGTTGAGCCAGGGCGTGACGTATTCGGTCATCACCGGCACCAGCACGAATAGGCCCCACATGCCGTAGATGATCGAGGGGATGCCCGCGAGCAGCTCGATCGCGGTGCCGACCGGGCCGCGCAACCAGCGCGGCGCGACCTCGGTGAGGAACAGCGCGATGCCGAAGCTGACCGGCACGCCGATCAGCATCGCGATGACCGCGGTGACCACCGTGCCGTAGATCGGCGCCAGCGCGCCGTACCTGTCCTCGACCGGGTTCCATTCCGAGGAATAGAAGAAGCTCAGTCCTTCGTGCGCGAGCACGCCGCGGCCGCCCCACAGCATCGACAGCGCCGCGCTGGCCAGCGCGACCAGCACGAACACGACCGCAGCGGCGAGCGCATGGCGGAACAGCCGGTCGTTGCGCGCGTCGCGCAGGTCGCAGGTCGAAGCGCTGGCGGGGAGGGTGGTGGCGTTCACGTGCTGGGAATCCGTCTGGTCGGCTCGTCGTTCCCGCGGAGGCAGGGATCCACGCTTGTCGGTTGTCCGTCATTCCCGCGAAGGCGGGGATCCACGTTTGTCGGTTGTTCGTCATTCCCGCGAAGGCGGGAATCCATGGACGTTGGTCTTGCAGTTGCTTCTGCTGACGCTGGTGTGCTGGCTGCCGCCTCTGCCGTCATCCTTGTCCTGCCGTCATCCCCGCGAAGGCGGGGATCCAGCGACTTTTCGCCTTCAGGCACGAAAGGGAAAAGCAAAGGTTCCATGGATTACTCGCTCCGCTCGCCCCTGCGGGGCCGGCCTTCGGCCGTTCTGCGCGCTTCGCGCTTGTCCCGCCTTCGCGGGGATGACGCAGTGGCAAAGGCGATCGCGCGTTGCGCGATCGCGCCGCCGCGTCACTTGAACTCCGCCGCCCAGTACGCCTCGACCTGCTGCACGAGCTGCGGCGGCAGCGGCACGTAGTCGAGGGCGCTGGCCTGTTGCGCGCCGTGCTCGTAGGCCCACTTGAAGAAGTCGATCGCGTGCTGCCGGCGCTCGGCGTCCCTGGGCTGCTTGTGCATCAGGATGAAGTTGGTCGCGGCGATCGGCCAGGCGTCGGCGCCCGGCGCGTTGGTGATCACCAGGTTGAAGTCCTTCGCATTGGCCCAGTCGGCGCCGGCGGCCGCGGCCTGGAAGGATGCGGCGCTGGGCTGCACCCAGTTGCCCGCGGCGTTCTGCAGCGACAGGTAGGTCATCCTGTTCTGCAGCGCATAGGCCAGCTCGACGTAGCCGATCGAGCCCTTGATCTGCTGCACGTAGGACGCCACGCCCTCGTTGCCCTTGCCGCCGACGCCGCCCGGCCACTGCACCGAGGTACCTTCGCCGACCTTCGACTTCCACTCCGGGCTGGCCTTGGACAGGTAGTTGGTGAAGTTGAAGCTGGTGCCAGAGCCGTCGGAGCGGTGCACGAGGTTGATCTTCGTGGCGGGCAGCTGCACGCCCGGGTTGGCGGCGGCGATCGCCTTGTCGTTCCAGGTCGCGACCTTGCCCATGAAGATGTCGGCGAGCAGTGCGCCGGTCAGGCGCAGCTGGCCGGCTTCGACGCCTTCCAGGTTGACCACCGGCACCACGCCGCCGATCGCGGAGGGGAACTGGCCGAGGCCCGCGGCGGCGAGTTCTTCGCTGGACAGCGGCTTGTCGCTGGAGCCGAAGTCGACGGTGCCCGCCTTGATCTGCGCGATGCCGCCGCCGGAGCCGATCGACTGGTAGTTGACCTTGGCGCCGGTGGCCTTGTTGTAGTCGGCCGACCACTTGGAGATCAGCGGGTAGATGAAGGTGGCGCCGGCGCCGGTGATCTCGGCGGAGATCCTGTCGCCGGCCTGCGCGTCGGCTGCGGGTGCGCCAGCAGCCGTGTTCGCGGCGGGCGCCTTGTCGCCTGGAGGCTGGCAGGCGACGGCGAACAGCAGGGTGGACAGGGCGAGGGCGGCGGGGCGGAAGGCGGACGTTTTCATGTGGGCTCCGGTGGGTCGGCGCGGTGATCGCCGGCGGGATGCGCACATGAAATGATGTTTTTGTTACACGACGATGACAGGGGCTCGCCAGGCGTCGTGGCCATTCAAGCGTGGAGCCGCAGTCGGGGCTACCGCCCCGACGGCTGCGGGGCTCACGTCCCGATGATCGCGGGGGACTGCGCCCGACGGCCGCCATCCGGGGCGTCGGGCGCGTAGGCTCGACCTGCGAAACCATCGCGTGCCGGCTGCTGCGAGGAACCGCGAACATCCTCCAAAAAAAAGGCGGGCCCGAAGGCCCGCGACAAGGGGGAGAGAACCCGAAAGTGGAGGTTGCCGGCCGGTGGCCGGCTCAGTACGCCATGTTCTGCGACCAGTACGCCTCGATCTGCCGCACCAGCTCGTCGGGCAGCGGCACGTAGTCGAGCGCCTTGGCCTGGGCGTCGCCGTTGGCGTAGACCCACTTGAAGAACTCCCTGGCGTCCTTCGCGCTGGCTGCGTTCTTCGGCTGCTTGTACATCAGGATGAAATTGGTCGCGGTGATCGGCCAGGCGTCCGCGCCCGGTGCGTTGGTCATCACCAGGTGGAAGTCGGTGGCGCTGGCCCAGTCGGCGCTGGCGGCCGCGGCGGAGAAGGTCTCGTCGCGCGGCTGCACGAAGTTGCCGGCGGCGTTCTTCATGCGGGTGAAGGTGAGCTTGTTCTGCAGCGCGTAGGACAGCTCGACGTAACCGATGCCGCCGTCGATCTGCTTGACGTACGCGGCCACGCCCTCGTTGCCCTTGCCGCCGATGCCGGTGGGCCACTTCACCGAGGTGCCTTCGCCGACCTTGTCCTTCCACTCCGCGTTGACCTTGGACAGGTAGTTGACGAAGTTGAAGGTGGTGCCCGAGCCGTCGGAGCGGTGGACGACGGTGATCTTCTTGTCCGGCAGCTGCAGGCCGCCGTTGAGGGCGGCGATGGCGGGGTCGTTCCACTTCTTCACCTTGCCGAGGAAGATGTTGGCGAGCGTTTCGCCATCGAGCTTCATCGCGCCGGACTCGACGCCCTTGACGTGCACCACCGGCACCACGCCGCCGATCACCGACGGGAACTGGGCGAGGCCGAACTTCGCCAGTTCCTCGGGCTTGAGCGGGGCGTCGGAGGAGCCGAAGTCGACCGTGCCGGCCTTGATCTGGGCGATGCCGCCGCCGGAGCCGATCGACTGGTAGTTGACTTGCTTGCCGGTGGCCTTGCTGTAGTCGGCCGACCACTTGGTCATGACCGGATAGATGAACGACGCGCCCGCGCCGGTGACGTCGGCGGCCTGCGCACTGGAAGCTAAGGCGATGGCGACGGTGGCGACGGCGACGTGGAAGACGGATGGTTTGCGCACGGATGACTCCCTGGAGTGGATGCTGCACGGGCCTTGCCCGCTCGCGGCGCATTCCATAACACCCGCGTGACAGCTTCGTGTCGCATGGATGTCGGTTGGATGACGGAGCATCGGGTGGTGGCTTGACGTGACATCTCGCATCGCAGCTTCGGGAGAACAGCAGCGGCGACTTCGAACGGAAGCGAGAACGACGGCTTCTGATCAGCAAGAGCGCGGCTTCGGACAGGCGCCGGGAGAGCCGGAGCCCGCTCCTCCCTTCCGCGGTCCGTCCATGGCCCGAGGAAGGGCCGTGCGCCATCCATGGCGCACTTTCCGCGGGCCCCGGCCCTCCCGGCTCCGCGGCGACGTCGGGTTGCTTGGCTTCGGTTGAAGACCGTAGGTCGGGGGCTACGTCCCCGACGATTTTCGTCCGCATGGTGCCCAGGCTGACAGGTGCGCGGCGCAAAGCCGGGCCCTCACCCGGCGCTGTGCGCCTCCCTCTCCCGCTGCGCGGGAGAGGGTTTGTATCCGCGGCGCCCGGAGGTGCGGGCGTCGGGCGCGTAGGCCCGACCTACGGCGCGGGCACGAAGACATTTCCTGCGATCGAAGAGAGGCGCGCCCGGCAGGAAGGCGGCGGCCGGGGGATCGCGTCAAGCCGGCCATGGATGGCCGGCGCCCTCGTCAGGACAGGATGTCCTGCCGAGGGAAGAGCGATTCCCCGGACGGCGACTTCCCCCCGCGCAGCCAGCCGAAGCCGCAAAAAGAGGGATGGCAAGAAGAACGCGTCCCTCGATCCGGAAAAGGAAATGAGGAAACAAGAAGGGCGCGGCTCCCGCCGCGCCCCAGGTCGGATGGGAGAGGTATCCGGCCTTACCAGTAGAACTGCGCGCGCGCCTCGATGATGTTCGGGTCGTCGCTGACGTCCTGGCGGTCGCTGCTGACCTTCACGTAGTTGAGCGCGAACTTGAAGTTGGAGCGCCAGTACCAGTTCACGCCCGCGGTCCAGGTGTCCATCTTGCCGCCCTGCACCGCGCCGTCGTTGAGGTCGATAGTGTCGTAGCGCAGGCCCAGCTGCCACATGCCGCTGCCCGGCTGGTCGGGCAGGGGCGTGGTCGGCACGCCGCCCTTGTAGCCCCAGGTCTCGCCGGTGAGGTTCCACAGGCCCTGCAGGTAGCCCGCGGTGCTGGTGTAGTCGCTGTTGGCCAGGCGCTTGATGTCGCTGGTGTAGTACTCGCCCTGCAGCTTGAACGGGCCATGCACCCACAGGCCTTCGAGGCTGGTGGTGGACACGCGGTCGGTGTCGGTCATGTTGCCGGCGTCGACCAGGCGCACGGTGGCCAGGTCGGCGTCCGGGCGCGCACGCACGCGGAAGGTATCGGCGTCGGTGTCGTAGTTCACGTACGCCAGGCCGAAGTGCAGGATGTTGCCCTTCCCGTTGATCGGCGCCCAGGTGCCGCGCAAGCCGTAGCCGCTACCGTGGTTGAGGTTGCGGGTCAGCTCGCGGCCGAAGTAGCTGGCGGTCACGCTCCAGTCGTCGGTGCCGAAGCCGTAGGCCGCGCCGAGCCGCCGCGAGATGCCGTAGGTGTTGGTGGAGGCGGACTTGGCGATGAAGTCGTTGTTCTTGGTCGAGGACAGCTCCTCCATGCTGTTGGGCTGCTTGAACTGGCCGACCTGGACGTAATGGTTGCCGTTGCCGCCGATCTTGTACTTGACGTTGGTGTCGAGGAACTTGTCGGCCTTGGCGTCGTAGCCGATGACCCACTCGTAGTTGCCCGGGCCCTTGCCCTTGAGCACGATCTCGGCGCGGCGCAGCTCGAACTCGCTGTCCTCGCCGTTGGCGCCGATGCCGTTGAGGTCGGCCAGGTCGTTGTCGAACCAGTTCGCGTCGGCCTGGACCAGGCCTTCGAGGGAGACGTCCGAGCCGCCGATCGAATCGATCGCGATCTCGGCGTGGGCCGCGGGGGCCGCGAGCGCGGCCAGCAGGGCGAACGAGAGGGTATGGCGGGAAAGTTTCATGGCATGCCTGGGGCGTGGAGAGATGCCGCGCAGCCTAAGGCGTGAATATTTCGTTGCCATGACAGCGGCGACATCTTCCCGCGTGCGTGGCGCGGCGCCGCGTCCCGCGGAACCTGGTTGCCCGCGAGCATGCCGCGGCGGTCTTTCGTTTCCATGACCGCGCGATGACACCGGCGCTCGCTCGGCGGCTTCAACCCGGCGTCTTGTCGGGGAACCGGCACAGGTCGCGGATCACGCAGTGCGGGCAGTTGGGCTTGCGCGCCTTGCAGGTGTAGCGGCCGTGGAGGATGAGCCAGTGATGCGCATCCTGCCGGTACTCGCGCGGCACGACCTCGAGCAGGCGGTCCTCCACCGCCCGCACGTCCTTGCCGCGCACGAGCCCGGTGCGGTTGGACACCCGGAAGATGTGTGTGTCGACGGCGATGGTCGGCTCGCCGAAGGCGGTGTTGAGCACCACGTTCGCGGTCTTGCGGCCGACGCCGGGCAGCAGCTCGAGCGCCTCGCGCGTGCGCGGGACCTGGCCGCCGTGCAGGTCGAGCAGCTGTCGCGACATCGCCAACACGTTGGCGGCCTTGGCGTTGTACAGGCCGATCGTGGAGATGTACGGCTTCAACCCCTCGACGCCCAGCGCGACGATGGCGGCCGGCGTGTTCGCCACCGGGAACAGCCTGCGCGTGGCCTTGTTGACGCCCACATCGGTGGCCTGCGCCGAGAGGATCACCGCGACCAGCAGCTCGAAGGGCGTCGAGTACTCAAGCTCGGTGGTCGGCTTAGGATCGAGCTCGGCCAGCCGCGAGAACAGTTCGCGGATCTCGGCCGTGGACAGGTTGCGGCCGCGACGCGTGGCCTTCTTCACCGTGCTCACGGCTTTTTCGCCGCGCGGGCCTTCGCGCGAGCGAGCGCGGCGGCGGCGGCCGGCGGCAGCGCCGGCGCGCCCGGAACCGGCGTCGGTGGCGCGGCGCGGCGCGCGGCGCGTTCGGCCGCGCGCCGCTGCAGGCGCGCGTCGCGTGCGTGATGCCGATCGCGCGCCGCCCAGGCACTAAGCAGGCGTGCCTGCGCTGCCGCGACCAGCGCGCATGCGGCCGCGGCCTCGCCCGCGTGGGCGCATTCCGGGCAGGGAACGAATTCCATCAGCCCGGCATCGATCGCCGCATCGAGGTCGTCTTCGCGTAGCAGCCCGGCGAGCCGCCGTGCCTGCAGCGCGCGCGCGCCGCCGCACGCCGGGCACGCCGGCGGCGAGGGAGCGGTGGCTTCGTCCGCGCTGCGCATGCCGGGCCGGCTCAGGCGTTGCGGAACTGCGGCTTGCGCTTCTCGAGGAAGGCGCCGGTGCCTTCGCGCATGTCCCCGGTCGAGAACACCAGGCCGAATTGCGCCGCCTCGTACTCCAGCGCTTCCTCCAGCCCGCAGTCGGCGCCGACGTTGACGCAGTCGAGGATCCCGCGCAGCGCCAGGGGCGCCGCCGCGGCCAGCTGGCCGGCAAGCTTCATCGTCTCGGCCTCGAGCTCGGCAGCAGGCACCACCCGGTTGACCAGCCCCAGCTGGCGCGCGCGCTCGGCGTCGACCGGCGCGCCGGTCAGGCACAGCTCCAGCACCGCGGCGCGACCAGCCAGGCGCAGCAGCCGCTGGGTGCCGCCGAAGCCCGGGATCAGGCCGAGGTTGACCTCCGGCTGGCCGACCTTCGCGATGTCCGCGGCGATCCGCAGGTGGCAGCACATCGCCAGCTCCAGCCCGCCGCCGAGCGCGAAGCCGTTGACCATCGCGATCACCGGCTTGGGCATCTTCTCCACCCGCCGCATCATCCGCTGGCCGCGCAGCGAGAAGTCGCGCCCCTGCACCGGGGTGAGCCCGGCCATCTCGGCGATGTCGGCGCCGGCGACGAAGGCCTTCGCGCCGGCGCCGGTGAGCACCACGACCCGCACCGCGTCGTCCGCCGCGGCGTCGTCGAACGCCGCGTGCAGGGCGTCGAGGGTGGCGGCATTGAGCGCATTCAGCTTGTCGGGACGGTTGAGGGTGATCAGGCGCACGGCGTCGTGGTCGGCGACGAGGAGGGGGGAGTCGGTCATGGAAGCGTTCTCTCGGGTTCGGGTGCTTGCGGCAGGCGATGCCACGGCCGCGGAACTTGCCGGGCCGGCGCGGGTCGGAAGGCGGTCGTCAGTGGCGGTTAAGCCCTGCGACCGCTATCCTACCCCGTCCAAATGGGGCGGTTCGACCGCCCCAATTGCATGATGGACCCTCGAAAACGGACCAATCTGGAGATCCACCGAATGAAGTTGCGTTTGCTCGCCGCCTCCCTCGCGGCTTTGACCCTGGTCGGCGGCACCGCGTCGGCGCAGGACACCTCGTCCGAGAAGGGCAAGCTGAGCTATGCGCTCGGGTACGACCTTGGCCGCAACCTCATCGAGAGCGGCGAGGCGGTCGACGTCAACACCGTGATCAAGGCGGTGCAGGACGGTTACTCGAAGAAGGAGCCGGCCGTGCCGGTGGACCAGCTGCGCACCGCGGTGCAGAACATGCAGCAGCGCCAGGTGGCCAAGGCCAAGGCGGAGTTCGACAAGGACTCGGCCGCCAACAAGGCCAAGAGCGACGCCTACCTCGCGCAGAACAAGGCCAAGGCCGGCGTGAAGACGCTGCCCAGCGGCGTGCAGTACCGCGTGGTCACCAACGGCACCGGCGCCAAGCCGACCCAGGCCAGCGAAGTGCAGATCAACTACAAGGGCTCGCTGACCACCGGCCAGACCTTCGTCGACACCTTCAACCCGCCGCAGGGCCAGAAGGGCGGCCCGGTCAGCATGAAGCTCAGCCAGATCCCGCTGGTGGGCCTGCGCGAAGCGCTGACCCAGATGCCGTCCGGCTCGCGCTGGGAAGTGGTGCTGCCGGCCGACAAGGCCTACGGCAACACCCCGCAGTCGCCGATCGGCCCGAACCAGGCCGTCGTCTTCGACGTCCAGCTCGTCAGCGTCAAGTGACGCACTGGCGCGATCGCGCAAAGCGCGATCGCCTTTGCCAGTGCGTCATCCCCGCGAAGGCGGGGATCCAGTGACCCGGGCCGCAACTGCCGCAAGCCGGCGCGCAAACCGGGTCGCCTGAAGCAACCAGGCCGCGCCGGCCAACCACCGGCGCGGCTTTTTCATGCGCCACGCAACCGCGCGCCGCGCCGGACAGACACATCGATGAACACCGTTTTCCGCGCCGTGCTCAGTCCCTGCATCGGCGTCTGTACCATGGGCGACGACGGCTACTGCCACGGCTGCCACCGCACCTCGCTCGAGATCGCGTGCTGGATCCAGATGAACGACGACGAGCGCCTGCGGCTGATGGAATCCGTGCTGCCGGAACGCGAGATGCAACGCGCCTGACCATGGTCGAAGCGGACTCCCTCCACGCCACCCTGCCGCGGCTGCGCGAGGCCCTGCATCCGCTCGCCGCCGCGCCCGCGGGCGACGGCTGGAACCGCTTCGAGCTCGCCGACCTGCTGGTCCCGGAACAGCCCCCCGCGCAGGCCGCGGTGCTGGTGCCGCTGCTGCCGCGCGCCGCTGGCCTGCAGGTCGTGCTGACCCGGCGCACGGACGCCCTGCGCCACCATCCGGGGCAGGTGAGCTTTCCCGGCGGCCGCATCGAGCCCGACGACGCCGATGCGGTGGCCGCCGCGCTGCGCGAGGCGAACGAGGAGATCGGGCTGCCATCGGCGCAGGCGCGGCCGCTGGGCTACCTCGACCCGCTGGCGACCGTCACCGGCTTCCGCGTGCTGCCGGTGGTGGCGTGCGTGGACGCGGCGTTCGTCGCGACGCCCGACCCGGCCGAGGTGTCCGACGTGTTCGAGGTGCCGCTGGACTGGCTGCTCGCGCCCGGGAACCTGCAGCGCATCGCGATCGACTATCGTGGGCGCCGGCGCGAGGTGCTCGAATTCCTGCGCTCGCCGGCGGCGCCGGCGCAGCGCATCTGGGGCGCGACCGCCTCGATCCTGTTCAACCTGCGCGAACGCCTGGAGCGATTGCCATGAGCGGATGGACCACGCTGGTCGATGCCGAGGCGCTGGCCGCGGCACTGGGCCGCAACAACGACCTCGCGATCGTCGACTGCCGCACCTCGCTGCTCGACCCGGCCGTCGCCGAGGCCGCGTACCAGCAGGCGCACCTGCCAGGCGCGCTGTACGCGCATATGCAGGACGACCTGTCGGGACGCCACGTTCCCGGCAGCGGACGCCATCCGTGGCCGGAGGCGGCCGGATTCGCAAGCACGCTCGGCGCGTGGGGCATTACGCCGCGGCACCAGGTGGTCGCCTACGACGCCGGCGACGGCGTGTTCGCGGCGCGGCTGTGGTTCCTGCTGCGCGCGTTCGGCCACGCAAGCGTGGCGGTGCTCGATGGCGGGATCACGCGCTGGACCGCGCTCGACCTGCCGCTGGACGCCGCGGTGCGCGCGCCGGTGCCGGCGCCGCCGTATCCGGGCGAATTCGACGCCAGCCGGCTGCTCGACGCGACCCAGGTGCAGGCGCACCTGGCGCACGGCGGCATGCTGGTGGACGTGCGCGCCGCCAACCGCTTCCGCGGCGAGGCCGAACCGATCGACCCGGTGGCCGGCCACGTGCCCGGCGCGGTCAACCGTCCGTGCGCCGACAACCTCTCCGATGGCCGCTTCAAGCCGCGCGAGACGCTGGCGTCGGAATTCCGCGCGCTGCTCGGCGCGCATGCGCCCGCGGACGTCGCCGCCATGTGCGGTTCCGGCGTGACCGCCTGTCACCAGCTGCTGGCGATGGAGCATGCCGGCCTGCCCGGCGCGAAGCTGTTCACGGGCTCGTGGAGCGGCTGGATCGAGGATCCCGCGCGGCCGGTCGCCACGGGCGAGGCGTAGGCGCGCGCGCCGGCATTCCGTGGCGGGCTCGCCCGGCTATTTGCCCAGCCGCGCCACCAGCGCGCGCAGCCCGGCCTGCGTGTCCGGGTCGCTCCACGCATCGACGAAGCGATCGAGCCGGATGCATTCGGGCTGCAGCGCGGCGACCACGTCCGCGCGCGCGATCGCGCGGGTGGCGAGCACCGGCTTGCGCGGCAGCTGCAGCAACTGCTGCAGCCAGGCCAGTGCGCGCGCCGGCACTTCGTCGATGCCGGTGAGCTCGTCGACCAGGCCCAGCGCGAGCGCCTCACCGGCCTCGACCATCTCGCCCGACACCAGCAGGCGCTCGGCGCGGTGCGCGCCGATCACGCGCCGCATCAGGCGCTGGATCCCTTCCGGCGCGGCCAGCCCGACCTGGGTCTCGTTGAGGCCGATGCGGTAGGGGCCGCTGGCCATCACCCGGTAGTCGCAGCACAGCGCCAGCACGCAGCCGCCGGCGGGCGCGTGGCCGTTGACGGCCGCTGCGACCGGCACCGGGCACGCCGCCAGCTCGCGCGCGGCGATGAAGAACTGCTCCCACGCCTCGGTGAGCGCGCCGCGATCGGGCAGCGCGAGCAGGAACGGCACGTCGAGCCCGGCCGAGAACACCTTCGGCCCGCCGGAGAGCACGACGCCGCCGACGCCGTCCGCCACCGCCCCGCGCAGCGCCTCGACCAGCTGCGCGCAGAGCATCGGGTTGAGCGCGTTGACCGGCGCGCGGTCGAGTTGCAGTTCGCGGATGTCGCCGTGGTCGGTGCGTTTGATCAGCGTGGTCATTGCGTTGCCTTGTCGTTGTCGTTCATGGCCGCGGCCGCCGCGCGCGAGCGGCTATCATAGGCACATGGCCACGCTCCGATTCCTGCCGGTCCTCGCGCTGGCGCTGTGCGGCATGTCCGGCGCGGCGCCGGCGGCCGATGCCTGCCATCCGCAGGTGCGCGATGGCTGGGTGCGGCTGGGACCGGCCGGGATGCCGATGATGGCGGGCTTCGGCCGCATCGAGAACCGCTGCCCGGCGCCGGTGACCATCACCGCCGCGGCCAGCCCTGCGTTCGCCAGCGCCGAGCTGCACGAGACGCGGCTGGTCGACGGCGTCAACCGCATGCGCCACCTGCCGCAGCTGCGCATCCCGCCCGATGGCGTCGCCGTGCTCAAGCCGGGCGGCATGCACCTGATGCTGATGCGGCCGCACGCGCCGCTCAAGGCGGGCAGCCGGGTGGTGGTGTCGTTCGCGCTGTCGGGCGGCGGCGAGCTGCTCGGCGAGTTCGAGGTGCGCAAGCCCGACGCGCTGTAGCGGGACGCACGCGCGGCCAGGGCCGCCATGACCATCGATGAAACATCCCCGGCGCGCATGCGCGGGGCGCGTTCGCCTGCGAATCAATGGCTTGGGCGATTCGCGGCGGGCCAATGCAACGGCGCCATCCCGGAATGTTTCATCCCTGAAACGTTTTTTGCGTTTTTCGCCGCGAGCCACTTTCCGGCCGCACCTCGCCGCGTTGCCCTCCCGGCAGAAAACGCACTGCGATCAGTGCATTGCGCCCGGCTCCTCCTGCATGGCATCGAACCTGCGATAGCCGTCGTGCGTCGCCGTCGTAGCCCGGGCCTGGGCCGTGCGGCGCCATCTTCCTGAAGGAGAACGACAATGCGCATTAACAAGAGCCTGATCGCGATGGCCGTGCTGCTTGCCCTGGGAGTCTCGGGACAGGCGCTGGCCCAGCAGAACGAGCGTGGACCCGGCGACAACAACGCGATGTACGACGGGGGCTACAACGGCAACAACCGCGACAACACCACGACGACCTACACCAGTTCGTTCAACACCAACCAGGCCATCGCCACCACCAACCTGACCGGCGTCGTCAGCGGCAACAGCGTCTACGACATCGGCAACGTCGCCACCAACAACGGCAACGCCAATGGCGGCAGCGGCGGTGACGGCGGATACGGCGTCGGTGGCTATGCCGACGGTGGCGACGGCAACGGCGGCGGCGGTGGCGGCGGTGGCGGCGGTGGCGGTGCGTCCGCCAACAGCACCCGCGACGGCGATTCGGCGAGCGCCACGCTCACCGGCGCGCTCGGACTCGCGGGCGCCTACGACGAGAGCAGCGCCCGTGCGCGTTCGCGCGAGCGCGGTGCGGGAGCGGGCAGCGCCAGCGCGACATCGTCCGGCAACGCCAGCGCGACCTCGAGCGCCAGCGCGACCGGCGGATCGTCCAGCAGCACCAACGACGGCAGCAGTGGCGACGCCACGGCCACCGGCGGAGCGGGTGGCATGGGCGGCGCGGGCGGCAGCGGCACCGGCGGTTCGGCGGTCGCGGGCGCAGGCATGGGCGGTGCGGGCGGAGCCGGCGGAGCCGGTGGCTCGAACTCGGCCGACGCCGGCAGCTTCGACATGTCGAACGCGATGAACGGTTCGGCCAATGCCGCGGCGGGGATCATGGTGGTCGCGCAGAACAGCGGCGCGTCCTCGTTGATCCAGCAGGGCGTCACCGTGCAGGCCAACCTCACCGTCGGCCCGTAAATCGACGTACGGGGCGCCGCGGCTTTCCCCTGGGTTTCGGTGCCCCGGTGTCGTGCCCGTGCACGTGGTCGCAATGCGGCGCGTGCACGGGTTTTGCCGTTTCGGCGGACGCAATGCGTTCGGGACAGCAAGGGCGTGGGTCCAGCAGGAGAACCAGCATGCGACCGGCCATTTCCGCATTCACCGCGATCGCTGCGTGCGCGGCGCTCGCCATCTCCGCCACGGCCCGGGCGGGCGGCCAGGAGGCCCCGCCCGGGGCGAGCCAGGCCGCGCCCATCGGCGCGCCGGTAGACAGTGCCGCGCTCGACGCGCTGCGCGGCGGCGACGTGCTGGTCGAGACCAGCGTCCTGGACCAGGGCGAGGTCGACGGCAACAGCGCCGACAACGTCGTCAGCGGCCTCAATTCGATCGACGGCGGCGCGTTCTCCAACGCCACCGGCATCACCACGGTGATCCAGAACAGCGGCTCCAACGTGCTGATCCAGAGCGGCACCGCGGTGAACCTGCAATTCGTGGACCCGACGCCGTGAAAGCGCTCGTCCGCTCCGCGTTCGCCGGCGTGGCGCTGCTGTGCGCGGCGACCCTGGCGCATGCCGGTAACGCGGACGTGCGCGTGCCCTTCGGCGGCGCCTACTCGGTGCGCGTGACCAGCCTCAAGGAAGCGCGCTTCAAGACCACCGTGCCGCAGAAGTACGACTTCAGCTGCGGCTCGGCGGCGACCGCGACCCTGCTGACGTTCCAGTACGGATACCCGGTCACCGAGGCGGAGGTGTTTCGCCAGATGTACGCCAGCGGCGACCAGGCGCGCATCCGCAAGGAAGGCTTCTCGCTGCTGGACATGCGCCGCTACCTGCAGTCGCAGGGATTCCAGGCCGACGGCTTCCGGCTGCCACTGGACAAGCTGCTCGAAGAGGGCCTGCCGGCGATCGTGCTGCTCAACGACCGCGGCTATCGCCATTTCGTGGTGGTCAAGGGCGTGCGCGGCGGGCGCGTGCTGGTGGGCGATCCCTCGCGCGGCACGCGCGCGATCGCGCGCCGCGACTTCGACCACCTGTGGGACAACCACGTGCTGTTCGTGGTGCACAACCGCCGCGAGTTCGCAGCCTTCAACCAGCCGCGCGACTGGCGCATCGCGCCGCAGGCGCCGCTGGAAACCGGCATCGGCAGGCAGAGCCTGCAGACGATCGTGATGCCCAGGCGCGGGCCGGGGGACATCTGATGAGGCGCACGACGGCCCGCGTCCTGGTGGTGGCGCTGATCGCGCTGGCCGGCATCGGCTGGAACGATCGCGCGCATGCGGGCGACCCCGGTGCGGACCGGCTCGATCGGTCGTGGACCATGATGGTGGTGCCGGCGACCGACCTCGACGGCATGCGCGGCGGCTTCGTGCTGCCGTCCGGGCTGCAGCTCTCGTTCGGCATCGAGCGGGTGGCGTGGGTCAACGGGCAGATGGTCTCGTACCTGCGCGTCGACATCCCCGACATCGCGCACATGACGCCGGCGCAGGCGCAGGAGCTGTCGAAGCTCACGCGCACGCAGCTGGTGCAGGTGGGGCCGGGCAACGTCTTCCGCGGCGGCGGCAACGGC
Source organism: Luteimonas sp. (assembly GCA_035539095.1). Taxonomy (GTDB): domain Bacteria; phylum Pseudomonadota; class Gammaproteobacteria; order Xanthomonadales; family Xanthomonadaceae; genus Luteimonas. The sequence continues at coordinate 6,109 of DATLJE010000013.1, read as the reverse complement.
GGGCTGGTGATCCAGAACACGCTCGACGGGCAGGACATCCGGGCGCGGACCACGCTGGACGTCGGCGTCAACACGCTGGGGCTGTTCCAGGCGCTCAACATCGGCGATGCGCTGAACAACGCAGTGATCAACGCACCGGGCTCGCCCTGACGGGCGCGTCCGCAGGCAGGTGCGACAACGGCAAGGGGCGACCATGGAACGGAAGGCAGGGGAGACCTCGACGCGCGTGCTGCTCGCCAGCGCGCTTTCGCTCGCGATCGCGGGCGTGGCCCACGCGCAGTCGTCGCCTGCCGGCGAATCGGCGCGAATCGGGCAGCTGGAAGCGAAGCTGCAGGCGCAGGACCGGCAGATCGACGAACTGCGCCGCATGCTCTCGGAGCAGCAGCGCAGGATCGATGCGCTCGGCGGCGAGGTGCAGGAACGACGGCTGGACGCGCTGAGCGCCCGCGGCGCGCCTGCGGACGCGTCGCCGCTTGCGCCGGCCTTCGCGGCCACCGGCATGGCGGCGCCCGCCGTCGGCGCGCCTCAGGCCGCGATGGCGTCGATGCAGTCGGGCGGCGCCGCCGACGACATGCAGGTCGGGCGGCCGCCGGAGGAATCGCTGCGCCCGCCCGAAGTGGCGCAGATCTTCGACCAGCCCGGCGTGCTGACGCCGCGCGGGAAATTCATCCTCGAACCGTCGCTGCAGGTGGGCTATTCCGCCAACGACCGCGTCGCGCTGGTCGGCTACACCATCATCCCGGCGATCCTGATCGGCCTGATCGACGTGCGCCAGGTCAAGACCACCAGCATCACCGCGGCGCTGACCGGGCGATACGGCCTGAGCAACCGCTTCGAGCTCGAGGCGAAGCTGCCCTACAGCTATGTCAGCAGCGACACGGTCAGCCGCGAGATCTTCACCGGTACCGCGCAGGACAGCGTCTTCAACGCCGACGGCCACGGACTGGGCGACGTCGAGCTCACCGGCCGCTATCAGCTCCCCAACCACGGCCCGGACCGCCCGTTCTATGTGCTGTGGTTGCGCTACAAGAGCCGCAGCGGCAAGGACCTGTTCGAGGTGCCGACCGACTGCATCACCCGCTGCGTGGCCAACGCCACCGGCACCGGCCTGCCGCTGGAGCTGCCGACCGGGAGCGGGTTCTCCTCGATCCAGCCCGGCATGACCTGGCTGTACGCGTCCGACCCCGTGGTCTTCTTCGGCAGCTTCAGCTACCTGCACAACTTCCCGCGCGACAACGTCTCGCGCACGGTGCTCACCGGGGCGCCCGAGGGATTCCCGCAGACGACCACCGAGTTCATCGGCGACGTCGAGGCCGGCGACATCATCGGCTTCAACCTCGGCGTGGGCCTGGCGCTCAACGAGAAGGCGGCGATCAGCTTCGGCTACGACCAGAACCTGGTCGGCAAGACGCAGCAGAACGGCGACGACGCCCCCGGCGCGGTGCGGCTGATGCTCGGCACCCTGGTGCTCGGCGGCACGTATCGCTTCAACGAGCGCACCAGCCTCAACGTCGCGCTGAGCGTGGGCGTGACGCGCGACACCCCGGACGTCTCGCTCAACGTCCGCGTGCCCGTGATGTTCTGAATCCCCGTGGTTCGCGCGCCGGCGCGGCGCGGCAAGGCCGCGTGCGCCGCATTCATGAAGCGTGGGCGCGGCGCCGATCCCTGCGTGACCGCTCCATGCGCCCGCGTGCGTTCCCTGAATCGTCGTCACCAATCAGGATGCCCGGGGGGGCGGGCGTGCATGGAGCGGATGCATGCCGAGCGCGGAGGAAACCCGGGATCTGGTCTGCCTGTCGATCGCGGCGGGCGCCCCGGCTTGCGTTCCCGATGGCATGGCCGCGCGCGGCTGGCGCATCTGGCCGGTCCCTGGCGCTGACGAGATCCCCAGGCTGATCGCCCGCCATCCGGGCACCTGCTTCGCCGCCTTGCTCGACCTGCGCGCGGGCGCGCTGCAGTCGAACGCGGCCGCCGCGGAGCGCGCCTTCGAACGGTTGCTGCCGGCGCTGACCGAACCGCGCATCGGCTGGGTGGCGGTGGTCGCGCCCGGGCAGCTCGATGACGGCTGGGCGCGCCGGCTGGTGCACGGCTACTGCCACGACTACGTGACGCTGCCCTGCGACGACGCACTGCTGGCCACGGTCCTGGGCCACGCGCACGGGATGGCGGCGCTGCTGCCGGACGATCGCGGCGCGGGCCGCTCCTTCGGCCTGGACGACATGGTCGGCGAGAGCGCCGCGATGCAGGCGATGTTCCGCACCCTGCGCAAGGCCGCGCTGACCGACGTGCCGGTGTACATCGCCGGCGAAACCGGGACCGGCAAGGAGCTGGCGGCGCTCGCATTGCACCGGCATTCGGCGCGCCGCGACATGCCGTTCGTGGTGATCAACTGCGGCGCGATCCCGCAGGGGCTGGTGCAGTCGGAGCTGTTCGGCTTCGAGCGCGGCGCGTTTACCGGCGCCGCGCAGCGCAAGCTCGGCCGCCTCGAGCTGGCGCATCGCGGCACGCTGTTCCTCGACGAGATCGGCGACCTGCCGCTGGATTCGCAGGCCTCGCTGCTGCGGTTCCTGCAGCAAGGCAGCATCGAGCGCCTCGGCGGCCACGACGAGATCCGGCTCGACGTGCGCATCGTCTCGGCGACGCACGTGGACCTGGCGGCGGCCGTCGCCGAGGGGCGGTTCCGCGAGGACCTGCTGCACCGGCTGCGCGTGATCGAGCTGCAGCAGCCTCCGCTGCGCGAGCGCGGCGACGACATCGCGCTGATCGCCACCCACGCGCTGCGGCGGCACGCCGGCGACGGTCGGCGCCGGATCCGCGGCTTCTCGAGCTGCGCGCTGCGCGCGATGCAGCGCCACGCCTGGCCGGGCAACGTGCGCGAGTTGATCAACCGCGTGCGCCAGGCGGTGGTGATGGCCGACGGCCCCTGCATCACCGCGCGCGACCTGCGGCTGGAGGATGCGCTGGACGCCGGCGCGCCGCTCACCCTCGACGCCGCGCGCTGCCAGGGCGAGCGCATCGCGATCGAGCGCGCGCTGCAGCGCAACGGCCACCGGCTGGTGGCGACGGCGCGCGACCTAGGGATCTCGCGGGTGACGCTGTACCGGCTGATGGCCCGGCACGGCCTGCGCGACCGCGAGGAGGCCGCCGGCGCGACCCGGATCGACTGAGCCGCGTGGCGGCCGCGGTCAGCCCGCGGCGGCGCGGCGCACGGCCGCCGGCAGCTGCGTCGGCCGCCCGTTGGCGCGTTCGACCCAGACCATCACCACGTGCCCGTCGGCATGCAGCGTGGCGCCGTCGGCGCTGGCGATGGTGTGCCCGAGAGTGACGCTGCTGTTGCCGACGCGATCGGCGAACAGCTCCACGATCACCTCGGCGGGGTAGGGGATCGGCACCCGGTAGTTCATCTGCACCGCGGCCAGCAGCGGCGCGCTGGCGTCGGTCACCCATTCCTCGCCGAGCGACTCGAACCAGCGGATCCGCGCCTCCTCCAGGTAGGTCATGAAGTTGGAGTTGTTGACGTGGTTGAACGCGTCGAGGTCGCGCCAGCGCAGCGCGACCGGCATGCGGAACAGGCTGGTGCGGTTGTCCAGGCTCACGCGGCGCTTTTCCTGCGCCCGGCCTTCGCGCCCTTGGCGCCTGCCGGCCTGGTGGCCGCCTTGTCCAAGCCCAGCGTCCTGGCCAGGAACTGGCCGGTGTAGGACTGCGGCATCCGCGCGACCTCCTCCGGCGTGCCCTGCGCGATGATCTCGCCGCCGCGGTGGCCGCCCTCGGGGCCCAGGTCGATGACCCAGTCGGCGGTCTTGATCACGTCCAGGTTGTGCTCGATCACCACGATGGTGTTGCCGTCGTCGCGCAGCTTGTGCAGCACCGCGAGCAGGTGCTCGATGTCGTGGAAGTGCAGGCCGGTGGTGGGCTCGTCGAGAATGTAGAGCGTGCGGCCGGTGTCGCGGCGCGAGAGCTCCTTCGACAGCTTCACGCGCTGCGCCTCGCCGCCCGAGAGCGTGGTCGCGCTCTGGCCGAGCTTGATGTAGCTCAGGCCCACGTCCACCAGCGTCTCGAGCTTGCGCGCGAGCGCGGGGACGGGCTGGAACAGGTTCAGCGCGTCCTCCACCGTCATTTCCAGCACGTCGTGGATGCTGTGGCCCTTGTAGAGGATCTCCAGCGTCTCGCGGTTGTAGCGCTTGCCGTGGCAGACGTCGCAGGGCACGTACACGTCGGGCAGGAAGTGCATCTCGACCTTGATCAGGCCGTCGCCCTGGCAGGCCTCGCAGCGCCCGCCGCGCACGTTGAAGGAGAAGCGGCCGGGCGAATAGCCGCGCGCGCGCGCCTCCGGCACCTGCGCGAACAGTTCGCGCAGCGGGGTGAACAGGCCGGTGTAAGTGGCCGGGTTCGAACGCGGCGTGCGCCCGATCGGCGACTGGTCGATATCGACCACCTTGTCGAACAGGTCCAGCCCCTTGACCGCGCGGTAGGGCGCGGGCTTGTGCGAGGCGCCGTTGATCTCGTTGGCGGCCAGCGCGTACAGGGTGTCGTTGACCAGGGTCGACTTGCCCGAGCCCGACACGCCGGTGATGGCGGTGAACAGGCCGGCGGAGATCGTGAGGTCGACGTCCTTGAGGTTGTTGCCGCCCGCGCCCTGCAGGCGCAGCTGCATCTTGGCGTTGCCCTTGTGGCGCAGCGACGGCACGTCGATCTGCTTCCTGCCGCTCAGGTACTGCCCGGTCAGCGAGCGCGGCGCCTTCAGCACATCGGCATAGCTGCCCTCGGCGACGATCTCGCCGCCGTGCACGCCCGCGCCGGGGCCGATGTCGACGATGTGGTCGGCCAGGCGGATGGCGTCCTCGTCGTGCTCGACGACGATCACGGTGTTGCCCAGGTCGCGCAGGCGGGTGAGGGTGCCGAGCAGGCGTTCGTTGTCGCGCTGGTGCAGGCCGATCGAGGGCTCGTCGAGCACGTACATGACGCCGACCAGGCCGGCGCCGATCTGCGAGGCCAGGCGGATGCGCTGCGCCTCGCCGCCGGACAGGGTGTCGGCCTTGCGCTCGAGCGTGAGGTAGTCCAGGCCGACGTCGACCAGGAAGGTGAGCCGCTCGCGGATCTCCTTGACGATCTTGGCGGCGATCTCGCCGCGCCAGCCGGCCAGCTGCAGCTTGCCGAAGAAGGCCACGGCCTCGTCGATCGGCAGCACCACGATGTCCGGCAGCGGGCGATCGGCGACGAAGACGTTGCGCGCGGCGGCGTTCAGGCGCGCGCCGCCGCAGTCGGGGCAGGGGCGCTCGCTGATGTACTTGGCCAGCTCTTCGCGCACCGCGGCCGACTCGGTCTCGCGGTAGCGGCGCTCGAGGTTGGGCACGATGCCCTCGAAGCGGTGCTTGCGCTGGCTGCGGCCGCCGGCGTCGGTGAGGTAGCTGAAGGCGATCGCGTCCTTGCCGCTGCCGAACAGCACCGCCTGGCGGGATTCCTCGGTCAGCTCGTTCCAGGGCGTGTCGACGGCGAAGCCGTAGTGCCTGGCCAGCGACTGGATCAGCTGGAAGTAGTAGGCGTTGCGCCGGTCCCAGCCGCGCACGGCGCCGGCGGCGAGCGAGAGCTCGGGGTGCACGACCACGCGCGCGGGGTCGAAGAACTGCGACACGCCCAGGCCGTCGCAGGTCGGGCAGGCGCCGACCGGCGAGTTGAACGAGAACAGCCGCGGCTCGAGTTCGGGCAGCGAGTAGTCGCAGACGGGGCAGCTGTACTTGGACGAGAACAGCAGCGGGGCGGCGGAGGCGTCGTCGAGGGACTGCACGATCGCCATGCCGTCGCCGAGCTTGAGCGCGGTCTCGAAGGATTCGGACAGGCGCTGCTTGAGGTCGTCGCGGACCTTGAAGCGGTCGATGACCGCTTCGATGGTGTGCTTGACGCGCAGCGCCAGCGGCGGCACGGCATCGATCTCGTGCAGCACGCCGTCCACGCGCACGCGCACGTAGCCCTGCGCGCGCAGCTGCTCGAACACCTGGGCGTGCTCGCCCTTGCGCTCGCGGATGACCGGGGCCAGCAGCATCCAGCGCTGCTCGGCGGTCTTGTCGTCGCTGCCCAGCGCGAGCACCTGGTCGACCATCTGGCTGACGGT